>CAXYDM010000029.1:0-28413 GCA_964275595.1 uncultured Flavobacteriaceae bacterium | reverse complement strand
GCTTATTTTTTTTTAGTAGTAGTAATTTTGTTATATTGTATTCTTATTTCAAAAATAAATTACACACATAACTATTATTAACCTAAAATTAAATTATGAAAAAAATTACTCAAAATTTAACTAATCTAAAAGCCTGGCAAAGTACAATGTATTTGCTTTCATGTTTTTGTTTAGTTTAACTATTAACTCTCAGGAAGTAGGGCAGGAGTATCTGGTAAATCCAGGTATTAATACTGCTACTGGAGCAAATTCTACAACACCAGAAACTGGTGTAGATGGTGGTGGAAATTTCCCAGCCAATCTAGGTGGTTGGACAAATGGAACCGGTGGAGCTTACGCTTCAGCTAGTACAGTAAATGGAGATTGTCATTCTGCAGATAGAATGTTTAAATTTTTTAAAGTTGGTGGACCTGACGGACAGTATGTTAATCAGACTATAACTGCTCTTCCAGCTGGAAACTACAACTGGAGTTTCTATTCTCAATGGGGTGATGCAGGTCACGCAAATGGACCAACTGGAACTGCTCCTGGAAACTTACCTTCTTGGAGTGCTGAAGGGGACAATCAACCTAAATTTACTATCTTAGTTCAAGATGCAGATGGTGCTTGGGTTGCTGATCAAGCAACTGTTATGACTGAGCCTACTACTGTTTTAACTTGGGTTCAAGACTCAGGTACATGGACTAATACTGAAACAAGAGATGTTAGAATCAAGTTCGCTAAAAATGGTGGTACTGCTGCAGGCGGTGGAAGTAACACAGATAAGCTTATGTATGTTGATGATGCAAGTTTAACTTACGCAAGTGCATTGAGTTCTTCAGCTGTAGATTCTTTTCCATACTGTACAAGTTTTGATACAGACTTAGGAGATTGGACAACTGAAATAGTATCAGGTACTAGTGATTGGACTTCAGCTGCCTCTAACACAACGACTGGGTCAAGTTCTGTAGATGCTTATTCAGGTGGAGGTAGTGCATATTACTATGCTTATAATTATTCAGGAGATGGTTCAACACTTATGTCAACTGCTATGGACATTTCTTCTGTAGTAAATCCACAGGTGACATTCCAAATGGCTAACCCTGCTTGGGGAGGTGATCAAGAAACATTACAAGTATGGTACAAAGCTGCTGCAGGCGATGCATGGACTGTACTAGCTACTTACGATGATTCTTCAACTTCGTTTTCTGAAGTTACTTTAGATTTACCTAACGCTAGTAGTGATTATTACATTGCTTTTAATGCTACTTCTGGATACGGATATGGAGTTTTAATTGATGATGTATGTGTTGATGCTGCTGCAACTGAACCAGCAATGTCAGTTACTGCAACTACAGATGGTGGTTCAGCAACATTTAGTTTCACTGTAGATAACTTTACGGTTGGTGCTGCTGCTGGAGAAGGTGACGGACACATCCATTGGTCAATATTTTCAGCCTCAGATTTAAACACTCCAATTTATGATAATGTAATGGTTTATTCTACTGATGATCTTAACATTATCTCCTTTACCAAATGGTGATCATGTTATAGTATTCTCATTGGTTGATGCAAACCATCAACCTTTGGATCCTGCTGTTGAAGCTACTGTTGAATTTTCAACTTTTGATGGAACAGCTGCATGTGGTGAAACTGTAACATATACACAGGTTGCTAACGGAGACTACACTGTTGCTTTAACAGCACCAGCTGGTGAAGTTGCCTCAGTAACTATTAATGCTACAATGGAGAATAACTACGATTATATATATGTAACTGATGGAGCTGGAAATTCTCTTAACGCAGATCAAACTACAGGATCATTTACAGACGCTGTTTATTCATCTTCTGATGGAACGATTTCTGTTAATGTAACTAATGATGGTTCTGTTCAAAATGGTGACGTAATACTAGCATTTAGTTGTGCTGTATCTACTTTTGATGTAACATTCTCTGTAAATACTGCAAATATTGAAGTAGGACCAAACGGTATGTACGCAGGTGGTGGTGTCTTAGGAGGAGCAAATGCTTATGCTATGTCAGACGATGACGGAGATGGTACATGGACTGTAACAGTAGCTTTAGCCGCTGGTACTTCAGGTAACTACACTCTTTTAAATAGTCCAAACGATGGTGGCGACTGGGGAGCTAAGGAAGATATTTCTGGTCAAGAATGTGCTGATGCTGCAAACTACAATGATAGAATCTTAGCAGAAGTTACAGGTGATATTACTTTATTACATTGCTTTGGTACTTGTGATACAGATGGAACCTGTTCAGCTTTAGCAGTTGATTCATTCCCTTACTGTTCAAGCTTTGATGCTGACTTAGGAGATTGGACTGCTGAATCAGTTTCAGGAGATACTAGCTGGTCATCAGCTGCATCTAACTATAATGGGTCAGTTGTTCCTTTATCGGGAGCTGGTATGGCTTACTTATATGATAACAGTTCTGTTTCTAACTTAGTTTCATTACCTATGGATATTTCATCATTAGCTTCTCCACAAGTAACATTTAGTTACGCACAACCTGTTTGGGCTGGAGATCAAGATGAATTAAGAGTATGGTATAAAGCTGCAGCAGGAGACGAATGGTCTCAGATTGCAGAATATACTGCTGATACTCAAGCATGGGAAACTGTAACTTTAGACTTACCTAATGCAAGTAGTGATTACTACTTAGCCTTTAATGGTACTGCAGGATATGGATATGGATTAACGATTGATGATGTTTGTGTTGCTACTGCTGGTGTATCTAATGAAGAGTTATTAGCGTTCTTAGGATCAGGATCTTGGAGATCAGAAGCTGAAACAGCTGGTCATATAGGAGTTGGTCCAAGTGGTTCAACAAATGCTGAATGGTGGAATGCAAATGCTTATGATAAAGCAGATACTGGTCTTTACGATGACAGATGGTCATTTGCTGACGGTGTATTAACTGTAGATACAGGAGATGATGGAGCAATATTTGGTAAGAAAGCAGAAATTGATGCTGCCTTCCCAGACAATACTCCATACGATGCTGATAATGGTGATAATGAGTACTTGTATTACATTCAAGATGACTATACAGATACTTTTGTTGCAGATGCTACAAATAACACTATTACATTTGCTACAAATGGTAACTTAGGTTTCTTTACTTCGGTAGCTGGACAAGAATTCCAGATACTAGAGACTACAGATAACACTGTATATTTAAGAAATGTTGGATCAGAAGGAAATGCTTGGTACAATAGATTAACAACAGCAGATGCATTATCTACTGTTGATGCTATGGTATTAGATATGAGAATTTATCCAAACCCTTCAAACGGAAGTTATGTAACAATACAAACACCAGTAAATGGTGTGAAGTATGTTGAGGTATTTGATATCACTGGAAAGCGATTAATCAATACAACATTAAGTGCAGATACTTTAAATGTTAGTTCAATGAGTTCAGGAATGTACTTAGTGAAAGTAACAGTTGAAGGACAAAGTAAAACATCTAAATTAATGATTAGATAATTTAACTTTAACCAATATAAAAAGCCGCTCTATTAATAGAGCGGCTTTTTTGTTTTATTTAATAAGATAATCCTTCTTCATTTAAACAAGATTAAAGTTTACATTAAATATTGTTGAAAATTTTAGGTAATTTCAACTTATGAAAAAACCGTTATATTTAATTGCATCCATCATAACTATATTATTAATAAGCGAAAGAGCCTTAAATATAATTTTTGATATTGGACCTTTTTCATCAAAGCCTATTAGGATTTTGTTTTTAATTACTGCTCTAATTCTATTTAGTATTCATTTTTATAAAAAGCCTAAAAATAATTAAGATATAGCTAATTAAAATAAAAGATTATTAACTTCAAGATTATAAAATTAGAAAATGGAATGGTACCTTAAACATAGGAAAAAAATCTTGATAGCTACTGTAGCTTATGTTATATGTAGACTTATCTATCTATCTGTTTAATTAGCGATTTAAAACAACGTAATTAGTATACTGCTGAATAATTAATTTAGTCCTAATTAATCATTTTTTTAGTAGCAACTGTTCTAAATCCCAAATGCTCCAATGAAGAGTCGGGACTAGTACCCATTTTAGCCGAAATTCTATAGCTGATACAATATGATTGATTACAAAGAAAAGAACCGCCTTTAATAACTTTCTCTTGTATGTATATATTATTTGGATTATAGGCCTTTAATGGACCTCCTGGGTTATCACAAACACCTTTTGTATTTGATAACTCAGAGTAATAATTAACATTAAACCAATCACTAGTCCATTCCCATACATTTCCTGCCATTCCATATAAGCCAAAATCATTGGCTGGATATGTTTTTACAGGAGCTAGTCTTTCATAACCATCTTTTTGTGTGTTTGTAACAGGAAAATCTCCTTCCCAGGTATTAGCATTGGTATGAAGCTCATTAATATTATTACCCCAAGTAAATATATTATCTTCTCTTATTAGCTCTTGCGGCATATTCCCATTCTGCTTCAGTAGGTAACCTTCTGTTAGCCCATTTGCAATATGCAAGAGCGTCTTCATAGGAAACATGAACAACCGGAAGATCGTCCTGTACAGTGTATTATGATTCTATTCCATCACCAGAAACGTTATTCCAACTTGCACCAATTTTCCATTTCCACCATTGAAAAAAATCATTTAGATTATCTAGTGAAACGTTAGATTTTTTAAAAACTAAAGATCCAGGTTCTAGTATAGAATCATGTGGTTTAGGAGTGTTTTCTGGAAGTTGAGTCTTGATTTCGTTCCAGTCAACTGTTCTTTCGGCAACAGTTATATAGCCAGTCTCATTGATAAATTCTCTAAATCTTTTATTAGTCACAACAGTTCAGTCCATAAAGAACCCATCAATTTTAACTTCATGACGAGGTTTTTCATGCTCCATAGCATATTTGTCATTATCTAAGGCACCTTGATAAAAAGTACCACCTGGAATCCAAACCATTCCATCAGGAGAAGATGGTAAGTTTGATTCACAACCAAATAGTAATATGCATATAACTACTTTGAATATATTTTTCATATTTATTTAGTTTTTATCTTCTCTAATTTCTTTTGGAAGAACACCATATTGAAGTTTAAAGCATTTTGTGAAATAAGAGGGTGATGAGAAACCAACTTTGTAGCAAATTTCACTTATTGAAAATTCTGAGTTTTCTAGAATTTCTTTAGATTTTTCTAACCTTACATTTCTTATAAATTCATTAGCAGTTAGTCCTGTTAATGCTTTTATCTTTCTGTATAATTTACTTCGACTAAGCAAAAGCTCATCAGCAAGATTTTCTACATTTAAATTATTATCACTAATATTTTTATTTATGTAGTTAAGTACATTTAAAATAAACTCTTGATCTAATGAAGTTGTATTTTCTGAGAAATCTATTCCACTAAGATATTTTTTGAATAAGATTTTTCTAGTTGATATTAATTGTTTTAAATGAGATTTTAAAACATTCATATTAAACGGTTTTTGAAGGTATACATCAGCACCCGAATCAATTCCTTTAATTTTATCAACTTCCATACCTTTAGCTGTAATCATCATTATGGGTATGTGACTTGTTCTTAAATCATTTTTAATCATTTCACATAATTCAATACCATCCATAACAGGCATCATAACATCTGTAATAATAATATCCGGAATGTGTTTGTTGGCAAGTTCAAACCCTATTTTACCATTTTCTGCAAGTAAAATATTATAATTAGTATCTAATTCATTATTTAAATATGATCTTAGTTCAGAATTGTCATCAATAATTAGAAGTGTTTTATCTTTAGATTTGTTATTTGAATTTTCAAAAGCAGTTAACTTTGTTTGTAAATTATCATTTGAATTATATTTAACAGTAATACTTATTTTTAATTTCCAAGTGCTTATTTCCGTTTGGTAATTGTATTTTAAATTGTGTACCAATATTTAATTTACTCGAAACCTCAATTTTTCCTTTGTGTAACTCAATAAAGTTTCTAACTACTTCAAGTCCAATTCCAGTACCTCCGTAATATTGCTTGTCAAATTCTGTAACCTGATAAAATCTATCAAATATTTTATTAATATTCTCCTTCTTGATACCAGAGCCAGTGTCTTCAATAATTATTTCAATAGATTCTAATAATTTTTCAGGATCTATTAATGGGAAGTTTATTTTATTGCTACTCTTATTTATGTATATAGATACCATCCCGTTTGTTGGGGTAACTTTAAATGCATTAGATAATAAATTAAATATTATTTTTTCTAACATAGATGGGTCACCCCATACATTTATTGGGTTTTCAGAATAATCAACAGAAAGTATTATATTTTTTTCAGTAGCTTCACCTTCAAAGTGACTAGATACTTCTTCGATAAATGGAATTAGATTTATTTTTGAAGCATTTACAGACATTTTATTAAACTGAAGTTTTCTAAAATCCATGAGCTCGTTAATTAGTCTAGAAAGTCTGTTTGAATTTTTATGAATAATTTCTAATTTATTTTTAGTTGTTAGTGATAGATTACTGAAATCTCCCTTAATTATGTCATTTAACGGATTAAGAATTAGTGTTAATGGAGTTCGAAATTCATGTGATATATTGGTAAAGAATTGTATTTTTTTTGAATTTAACGCTTCTAATTGTTTATGTTCTTCTCTTTCAAATTTTAATATTCTTCTTTCTCTTATTCTCTCGATAAAAACTTTATAAGAAATATATGAAATAGTCATTAAGGTTAGTAAGTAAATTAACCAAGCAAGATTACTTTGCCACCATGCAGGTAAAATTTTAATATTTAATTTTGTTGGTATTTCATTCCAAAGTCCATCGTTGTTAGATGCTTTAACTTGAAAAATATAATCACCAGCTGGAACATTAGTAAAAGTTGCATTAGTTTTTGACCCAACATAATTCCACTTTTCATCAAAACCCTCAAGAAGATACGCATATTGATTATTTTTACTTCGTGTATAGTTGACTCCTACATATTCGATGCTAAAAAATGACTGATTGTGACTTAAGGTTAACTTGTCAGTGGTGCTTAGAGATTTTTGTAATGGAGATTTTAAATCTCCAATAGCTACTAATTCATTGGATAATTTAAGGTCCTTTAAATAAACTAATGGTAATTCTTCATTATATTGAATTTTATCTGGATTAAAATAATTTAATCCGTTTAAACCCCCAAAATATAATAATTCGTTATCTGTGAATACGGAATTGTAATTAAATTTATTTGATGATAACCCATCGTCTTTGTTAAAATTATAAAACAGATTTTTATACGGGTCATATTTTGTCAGACCTTTATTACCTGATATCCAGAGATGTCCATTTTGATCTTGAGCAATTGATGATATAGATTCATGTATGAAACCATTATCATTGTTAAACCAATTAATTTCATCTGTATCATAATTGTATTTAAACAGTCCATAGTCTAATGAGCCTATCCATATATTTTTTAATTCATCTTCAAATAAACTGTATACAATTGTGGAGCTTATATTTTCTCCTAAGATTGTTTTAAATCTTTCATTGAAGGAAGTTATGCTAAAACTATCCTCTTCATTTTTATTAATTCTATATAATCCTGCTCTTGTTCCAATCCAAATATTGTCCTTATTGTCAACTATTACTTTACGAATATTACTTGTATTAATATTATATTCAACAAATGCCGAACTATCGTAATGAGATACTTTGTTATTGTATGTATTGTAAGAATATAAACCTCCAAAAAATGTACCTATCCATATAGTTCCATTAGAATCCTCAGCAAAACTCATTACTTTATCAGATTTTAGCTTGCTATTGGAATTGTTTATATTTTTAAATCGTTTACTATTTTTTTTTAGAATATAAAAGCCTGATTCCCATGTACCAATTAAAATATTTCCATTAGAGTCTTTGAATATTGAAGTAGTTTCAAGTTTGTCCAAGCCATTAGCTATATTATTTTTATTATTAATTAAGTTAGTAAATCTACTTGTTTTTCTGTCATACACATCTATTCCACCTTCAGTAGTACTTATCCATAATCTATCTTTATCGTCTTTAATTATCCCTGTTACTGAACTAGAGCTTAATGAATTTGAATAACCTGAAATACTTCTTAAAGATTTAAATTTATTGTAATTCTCATTGTATACATCAATTCCATTATTATAATAACCTAACCAAATTCTATTCTTTTCATCCGTATAGGTGGACCAAATAGAGTTTGATTTTATTCCATCTTGAATATTTTTATCAAACTTGTAGTTTTCTATTTCATTTTTTTCATTACTAATTTCAAATAATCCATCATTCTCAGTTCCACATAATATATTGCCATCTTGCTTTAGTGATAATGATAATACTCTTTTATTAGTTATCATTAAGTTCTGAATTTTATAACTATCATCTGTATTAGTTATTTTTATAAGACCCTTACTAGATGTTCCAAGCCATAAAGTTTTATTATTGTCAATTAATATTGATTCAATAGAAGATTCAACAGTTTCATATTTATCATTTAAATCAAATTTAGTTAATTGTAGGGTGCTATTGTAGGGATCAAAAGTCATTAAGCCTTGGTTTGTTCCAACAATGAATTTCTCATCTTCTGTTTTAACAATTGAATTAATTAATAAACTTGAAATAGAATTATTTGATTTGTAATTGACTCTTTTAAAACTATAATCATTTTTGTTTAGTTTTAGAAGTCCATTTTGATGAGTACCAACAAGTAAAGTACTGTCATTGAATTCTTCAATAGCATGAACAGCAAACTTAATGTTTTGATTAGCCTCATTAAAAGTAATAGAATTAAACTTGTCTAGGTCACGACTGTAAAAATTTAGCCCTTCTTGAGTACCTGCCCAAATATTATTGTTTTTATCTTTAAGTAAGCTATGAACAAAAGAACTATTCAAGGTGCTTTTGTTATTGATAGCTTCTTTTTTATAAACCTTAAAATCCAAACTATTGTATTTGAAAACACCATCTCCAGAGGAACCTAACCATAACATCCCGTCATCATCTTTAACAATACATGAAATAGTAGTTTGATTTATATCATCACTTAATGGTATAAATTCATAATTATTTTGATACTGACTAGAAATAATATTAATCAAGGAAATATATATGCCAAGGAAAATATTATATTTTAAATTATTTTTCATCTACTCAATGATAATTATCTTTTAGCTAAATTCAAATTTTTTTAACCAATAAATTAAGAGATATTAAAATTGATGATGTCATTTTTTTTAATTAGATAATTAATTCTTTAGTTTGCTTCATATATTATATATATTGACAGATGTTTTACAAACTAAATATTAATTGAAAATTAATATTTGTTACTTTTAATAAAAACGTTGAATATATTTATATAAATGAGATTAACTTTAAACTATAAGCTAACAAGTACTTTTAGAAAAATGTTTAATAAAACATTATTATTTGTTCTTTCTTTATCTTTTTTTAGCTTTATTTCTACAAATAGTATTGATTCTAAGAAAATTTCTGTTGAAGATAGACCTAACTTTATTTTTTACTTAGCTGACGATCAGGACAAATTGGATTATGGTACTTACGGTAATCCTAATGTTGACACTAAAGCAGTTGATAAACTAGCTAGTGAGGGAATAAAGTTTAATAATTTTTACACAGGCCAAGCAATATGTGCACCCACAAGGTCACAGATTTTTACAGGAAAATATCCTGTAAAAAATGGATGTTTTGTTAACCATATTGGTGTAAAACCTAACACGGAGACTATAATTTCATACTTAGAAAATGAAGGATATGAAGTAGTCTTAGCTGGAAAGAGCCATGTTAAGCCTAATTCAGTATTTAAATGGTCAAAGTTCTTAGATCTAATTAAAATCGGAAATTCTAAACAAAGATATCTACCTATTTCAAAAATTGATAATTATTTATCTAAAGTAGACAAACCTTTTTGTCTAATTATAGCTTCAACATTTCCCCATGGTCCATATCCAAAATCAAATGATTATACCAATCAAGATATTTTCAAACTTCCTTACACAGGCAAAAATATACCAAACTACAAGACGGGATATTATCAAAACATAAAGGAAGATAATTATCAAATTAATGATATTTTAAATATAGTTGATAAGCATAATTTAAAAAATAATTCATTATTTGTTTATGCTGCAGATCATGGTATTTCAGGAAAATGGGGCCTTTCTGAACAAGGTCTTAAAGCTCCTTTTATTGTACGTTGGCCAGAAATGATTAAACCTAATATTCAATCTGATGTTATTCTTTCGTTTGTTGATGTAGTTCCTACTTTTTTAGATATTATTGGTGCCCAAGTATCTAAAGATATTGATGGATTAAGTTTTTATAAAACCTTATTGGGTGATGAGAATGAAATACATGATTACATATATGGCGTATCCACTATGCAAAATATTCAAAAATGTAAAGTTTTTCCATCTAGAATGATAAGAGAGAAACAATATAAATACATCAAAAATTTTAATTCTCTTGAGGTTTTTAAGGATAATATGGGAGAAAATGAGATTATTAATAAATTTATAGAAATCGGAGCAAGATCATTTCCTAATAAACCTTATGAGGAATTATATGACTTAGAGAAAGACCCATTTCAAAAAAATAATTTAGCTAAAGACAATAAACACTTACAAGTTAAGAACAGTCTAGAATTAGCTCTTGAGAAATGGATGATATCTCAAGATGATATTTTAATAACTAATAAGATGCCATTAATTAAACCAACTTTACATCCTTTGGATAGAAATTCTAAATGGAATAAGGTTTCCTTAGAGCTTGAAAATAAATTAAATGAAAATGATTATATCGAATTACATTACTAATTATAATTTAAAAGTATTACTATTTACATTTTTTGTTTATTCTATAAACATTTATTGCAACTCAACAGATGAAAAATTAAATGTTATTTGGATTTCATGTGAAGATATGGGGCCCGTTTTAGGTACTTACGGGGTTAATGAAATATCAACTCCCAATATAGATAAATTAGCAGAGCAAGGAGTTAAATATACAAATGCCTACTCAACTGTTGGGGTTTGTGCTCCGAGTAGATTTTCTATTATCACTGGAATGTACCCTGCCAGATTAGGAGCTCATAATATGAGGACAGGTAGTTTTTACACTTATAAAGATCCAGATAAATTAACTTTCAGACAAAATAAAGGAGTTAAAGATAAAACGGGAGAAAATGTTCCTGAATATGAAGTTGTTACACCAGCTAATATTAAAGTCTTTACAGAATATTTAAGAAATGAAAATTATTACTGTGTAAACAACAACAAATGTGATTATCAATTTAATCCTCCTTTTACTGCTTGGGACGAAGTTAGTGGAAATGTATCATATAAAGATAGGCCTGTAAACACTCCCTTTTTTTATGTTAAAAACTTAATGGTTACCCATGAATCTAGAATATGGTTAAGGAAGGATGAGCCAATTACAGTTGATAAAAATATTTTAAAAATACCAGCATACTATCCTGATATTCCTGAAGTTAGAAATGATATAGCAATTAAATATTCTAATATTCAAGAGATGGATAGGCAAGTCGGTGAAATAATTAGTGATTTAGAGCAAGACAACCTTTTGGATAAAACAATAATATTTTTTTGGAGTGATCATGGAGGGAACCTTCTAAGACAAAAAAGAGCTGTTGGAAATAGTGGATTAAAGGTCCCTTTAATAGTGAGGTTTCCTGATGGTTATAGATCTGGAGAGGAAGATGATAGAATTGTATCGTTAATGGATTTAGGTCCGACAACAATGTCTCTATTAGGAATTAAGCCACCTTCATTTTTAGATGGTAAAGCTTTTTTAGGCAAGTTTGAAACAAAACCAAGATCTTATGCATTTGGCTCTGCAGATAGGTTTGATGAATCTACTGATATGCAAAGGTCTGTTATTGATGGTAGGTATGTTTACATTAAAAACTTTATGCCAGAAACCCCATTAATTTATAGAAATAAATACCGAGAGCAAGTTTCCATGAATAAAAAAATTATTCAGATGAGTAATGATAATGAGTTAATAGGTGACTCAAAATATATATTCATGAAAACAAAACAAATAGAAGAATTGTATGATTTAAAATATGACCCATACGAGGTTAAAAATATTGCCAATAACCCTAAATATAATGATAAATTAATTGAATTAAGAGATGCTTTAAAATCTTGGCAAAATGAAATTGATGATAAGGGATTTACAAATGAATCAGAGTTGATAAATGAATTTTGGCCTAACATGATTCAACCACTTACTATGCCTGTTAAAGTTACAGTTTTAGACAACATTATTTCACTTAAATGTGATACTGACGGAGCATCTATTGGTTACCAGACTGGATCACAAATAGGATCTCAAAACTGGAATTTATATAATAAACCATTCAATCTTTTGCCCAATCAAAAATTAGCGGTTAGAGCCATTAAAATTGGCTATAAAGCTTCAACTATTACAAATATTAATTAAACAAACTTAAATTCCTTTTTATATCAACTATTTTAATCTCATATATTATAGAAATCGATCAATTTTTACTATAATTTTTTATCTACTTAATATATCTTAGTAATATGAAAAACAGATTAAATTTAATCCCAACACTTATTGCATTTTTTTTAAGTATTCAACCATTTTTAGCTCAAGAGGATAAAAAGAATCATAATTTTCTTTTTATTTCTGTTGATGATTTTAGACCCGAAATTAATTCATATGGAGTTAAAAAAATGATTACTCCAAATATTGATAATTTAGCATCAGAGGGAATATTATTTAACAATGCATTTACTAACATTGCTGTTTGTGGCGCTAGTAGGGCAAGTTTAATGACTGGAATTAGACCAAGTCAATCTCGTTTTAATGATTATACTACAAGAGCTTCTCTTGATACTCCAAATGCAATTTCATTAAATCAAATTTTTAAAGAAAACGGATATGAAACAATATCTTATGGTAAAATATATCATCATCCAGACGACACTGCTGAGTACTGGACAGAATCTGATGGCGGTGCTCATCAAGCTGATTACCAGGATCCAATTTCCATAGATCGTAAACGTAATGGAGAAGTAGGGGAGCATGGCAGAAAGGGGCCTGCTTTCGAATATCCTGATGTAGACGATTATGCTTACAATGATGGTAAAGTCACTAAAAGAGCTTTAGATAAACTAAAAGTTTTAAAAGAAGAGAATAAACCATTTTTTATGGCCGTTGGTTACGTTTCACCTCACTTACCATTCATTCAGCCAAAGAAGTATTGGGATATGTACGATCATAGTGAAATTGTATTAGCGGACAACCCTTATCAGCCAGAAAACTCACCATATATAGCAATGCATGCCCAGCACGATTCTGCTGAATTACGAGGGATGTATTTAGATATTCCAAGTGAAGGATTATTGAGTGATGATCTTTCTAAAAATTTAATTCATGGATATTATGCTAGCGTAACTTATATGGATGTACTTATTGGAGAATTAATTGCAGGACTTGATGAATTAGGTTTAAGAGATAATACTACTATTGTACTATGGAGTGATCATGGGTATTTTCTAGGTGAACATGGGTTTTGGTGTAAACACAGTACATTTCATGAGGCAGCTAAGATTCCATTTATAATCTCTTCCCCTAATTATGAGAAAAACATGACAGCAGACTCTTTTACAGAACTTGTAGATTTGTACCCAACTTTATGTGAAATAGCAAAGATAACTCCACCGAGTTACCTTCAAGGTAAAAGTTTGACTCCAGTACTAGAAGATCCAACAATTACATTAAAGGATGAAATATATACACGTTACAAGGAAGGTGAGGCAGTTGTTGATAAAGATTATTCATACACTGAATTTTATAGAGGCGAAAAATACTTAGGCAATATGCTTTACGATATGAATGCTGACATAAAACAAAACACCGATATATCTAAACTTTCAATAAATAAAGACTTAGTTGAAAAATATAGTAGGAAGTTGAAAGTAATGAGAGATTTTGTGAACAAAGATTATTTAGAAAAATAAATAATTTTATCTTTTAATAGAAAAAATAGTATGAATTTTAACATCTTAGTTTATGGAAAAAAATCAATTGTTTTTGTGTTGTTATTGTTCTCTGTTAATTTAATTTATTCACAAGAATTGTATGTCTCTCAGCCACTTGGTTCAGATTCAAATTCTGGTTCGGAATCATCTCCATTTAAAACTATAAATAAAGCAATTTCTGAGTCTATTCCTGGAACAACTATTCTAGTTATGGATGGTTTGTATCAAAATAATAACTATGGAACAGGACTTAATGGAACTTCATTAAATAACAGTCCTGTTGTAAACTTTAATCAATCAGGAGTAATAGGATCTCCAATTACTTTAAAAAATCTTAATGGACATTCTCCAAAGATTCAATTTGATGGTGCTGGTGGTATTAAATTTCCTAATGGAGTTAATAATATTATTGTTGAAGGATTTGAGATTGAAGGACCATCGGCTTCAATAACCTATGAACAAGCTATTGCAGATAGAGAATACAAAATATTAGTTTCTGAAGATGATGATGATAATACATCATATAATCACAACTATTTTTCAGGAAAAGGTATATGGGGTTATGGCCCGCATAATAATATTATAATTAGAAACAATGTGGTTTATAATACTCCTGGATCAGGAATTCGTTTTAATGATAGTGATTATATTACAATTGAAAATAATACTGTTTATAATACTACTTGGTGGACTTCTTCTGCTTCTAGTGCTGTTGTTTATGCTGAATCTATTTCATCAGAAGGAGATAATGGCTCTGATATTAAAATGATAATGCGAGGTAATATTATTTATAATAATTGGAATCGTATTCCTTTCTATGTCACTCAGCTTCCAGATAACAATGGTAATGTAGGTGGTAATTATGGTACTGCAAGTCAAGACTATATATTAGATGGACAGGGCCTTTATGTTACAAGAAGTGACCCTGATTATGCAGGAATCTTTTTATTTGAAAACAATATTTGTGTTAACAATGGAAAAAATGGTATTAATTTTGATCATTCTGATTCTGCCTCAGCTATTTATAGAAATAATACACTTTATTTTAACGGAGTTCATAATATTATCCAAATGCAAGAACATGGAGAGCTATTACATGTTGGTAATAATAAAGTAGCTGGAATTAAAGCAAACGGTGTTTTGAATGCTACTGTAGTAAACAATATTATAGTTACTAGAGATAATGAATATTCAGCACTAGCTTTTAATGATATTACAGGAACTAGATTAGCAGTTAATAATATTTTTCAAAATGGAACGTATGCATGGCCTGCGACTGTAGACAATAACCTTGTCAATGTTGATCCACTTTTTGTTTCAGCCCCAACAACAGTAAATGGATTAATAGATATTTCAATTACAGATTTTTCACTTACATCAAATTCACCTGCAATTAATGCTGGTAATCCAAATCATACTCCCTTGACTGATATTATTGGAAATATAAGGCCAACTCCTCCTAATGCAGTATCGTCGTCAAGTTTTGAAGGAACTACTGATCAGTGGACGGCTTTTGGTGCAACTATAAGCCCTAGTGCTGATGAGTTTTTGTCTGGAAGCAATAGTTTACTAATTAGTGATAGAACACTAAATTGGCATAGTCCAAAATTAGTATTAACAAACTTATTGACAGTTGGTGAGAGCTATACTTTTAATGTTTGGGTTAAATTATCAGATGGTGTTTCTGGAACAACACAATTGACAATAAAAAATACTGATCTAAACACTTACAATAATTTAACATCCTCCGTAGATGCTTCTAATGAAGAATGGATACAACTTAGTGCAGATTACACACACGAATCATCAGATAATATGTTTCTTTATGTAAAAGGTCCAGTAGTTAATAATGGAATTGGGGGAGATTATTTTATAGATGATTTTTCATTAGTTTCTCAAGGGTCAGCACCAATTGATTTTTCAAATATTGATGATGTAGTTGATATTGGAGCATATGAATTTTTAGACTCAACTTTTTCTATGGATAATATTGATGAGAATCTTAAAAATATATTTTTATATCCAAACCCTGCCAAAGATTTAGTATTTGTCTACGGGTTGAATTCTGATAGTAGAATTGATCTATTTGATTTATTAGGAAATAAGTATTATGTTAACTACACTTATATGGATTCTAAAGTTGTTTCTATTAATGTGAATAAACTTTCAGCAGGATATTATTTAATAAGAATACACAATACCCAAAACAATTCATTTAAAACAATGAAACTCTTAAAAAAATAAATTAGTGATTAATTTTACGATATGAAAAAGAACATAAATAATTTTAATATAATATTGTTTTTTGCTGTTATTTTTTGTGCTTCCTCTTATGGAAATAATTTAAATTCAACAGATTCACTTAAAAAATATTATAGTAGTTTCTTTAATATAGGGGCTGCAATAAATGAAGATATTATTTTAGGTCTTGACAATGACTCTAAACAGATTGTAGAAACACAATTTAACTCAATAACCCCTGAAAATTCATTAAAGTGGATGTTTGTTCAACCATATCCTAACTCCTTCAACTTTACAGTTGCTGATAAGTACGTAAATATTGGTATAAAGAACAAAATGCATATTGTTGGGCATGCCCTAGTTTGGCATTCTCAATTAGCAGACTTTATGCAAAACGTTAAAAGTAAAGCTGAAATGAATAAGCATTTTGAGAATCATATTAATACTGTAGTTTCAAGATATAAAGGAAAAATTGATGCTTGGGATGTAGTAAACGAGGCTTTTAATGAAGATGGTTCATTAAGAGAGTCTGTTTTTTATAAATTTTTAGGTAAAAATTATATTGAGAAAGCTTTTAAACTGGCTAACGAAATTGACCCAAATGCAGATTTAATATACAATGATTATAATTTATATAAAAAAGAAAAAAGGGATGGAGTTATCCAAATGGTTAAACAAATGCAGTCAAAAGGAATTAAAATTGATGGTATTGGTGTTCAAGCTCATTGGAGCTTAAATCAACCTTCATTAAATGAAATCGAACAAATTATATTTGATATATCTGAATTAGGAGTTGATGTAATGTTTACAGAGCTAGATATTTCAGTTCTTCCCAGTCCATGGGAGCAGGTAGGAGCAGAGGTTAGTCAAAACTTTTCAAGATTTGAAGGAGATGCTAAAATGAACCCTTACCCAGATAAATTACCCAAATCTATTCAAAATAAACTAGCTAAACGTTACAACGATATTTTTCAATTATTCATAAAGCACAGTGATAAAATTAGTAGGGTTACTTTTTGGGGAGTAATGGATAAACATTCTTGGTTAAATGATTTTCCAATAAAAGGTAGAACTAATTATCCATTATTATTTGACAGAAATTATCAAGCAAAAGAAGCGCATAAATCACTTATTATTTTAGGCTCTTCAAACAAGATTAATCATTAATAAATCAAATCATGAATAATATATCTCAAAAATTATCTGTACTTGAAAAGTTTGGATATAGTTTAGGTGATTTAGCTGCCAACCTAGTATTTCAAACCTTGATGACATATTTGGCTTATTTTTACACTGACATATACGGTTTGAATGCTTCAGATGCTACAGCTATTATGTTTATAGTAGGAACAGTTGCAGCATTCGGTTTTAACCCTATAATTGGTGCTTTAGCTGATCGAACTAACTCAAAATGGGGTAAGTTTAGACCTTGGATTTTATATACTTCTATTCCATTAGGAATTATTTCAGTTATGGCTTTTAGCACTCCAAATTTTAGCTACGAGGGTAAAGTTGTTTATGCCGTAATTACCTACACATTACTTCTTTTATTATATGCATCAAGTAACCTTCCATACTCTGCTCTAAGTGGAGTTATTACAGGAGATATGAAAGAACGTAATAGTATTTCTTCATATCGATTTGTAGCTGTTATGTTTGCGCAATTTTTTGTGCAAGTATTTATGTTGCCTATAATAATATATTCTGGTGCTGGTGATAAAGCATTGGGAATTGAAATTGTGATGACTTGGCTCGCTGTTATTGGAACAATAATGCTTTTAATTACTTTTTTTACAACTAAAGAGAGAATTGTTCCTACTGAAGAACAAAAATCTAGTGTATTTGAAGATTTAAAAGATTTAATAACAAATAAGCCTTGGCTGATAATGTTAACTTTAACAACATTAACTTTCATTTCTTTAGCTATGAAAGGAGGTTCGTACGTGTATTATTTTGAAAATTATATTGATGAGTCAAGATTAACTGTTTTTATTAGCCCTATTCTTGATTATTTAACATCTATTGAGATAAATTTTTTCGGTAATGACCCTGTCTCTGCCGGATTTGGATTATTTAATGCAGGAGGGATAATATTTATGATTTTTGGAATTGGTTTATCTAAAGCACTTGCAGACAGATTTGGAAAAAGAAATATCTTTGCACTATTTTTATTTATATCTACAATATTTATTATTCTTTTTTACTTTTTTGATAAATCATCAGTTGAGTTGATGTTTGGTTCACAAATTTTACATGGTTTCTTTTATGGTATTACTATCCCATTGCTTTGGGCAATGATAGCGGATGTTGCAGATTACTCTGAATGGAAAAATAATAGAAGAGCTACTGCAATAATTTTTTCAGCAATGATGGTAGGTTTAAAGTTAGGCTTAACTATTGGTGGCGGCTTAGTAGTACAAATTTTAGGGAATTACGGATATGAAGCAAATAAGGAATTAGCTCAATCTGAACATGTTATTCAAGGGGTTAAATTATTGGTTAGTATATATCCTGCAATTCCATTTTTAATTGGAATTACATTGTTATACTTCTATGAAATTAATAAAAAGATGGAAACTCAAATTGAAATGGATTTAAGAAATAGAAGACTTAATAAATAGTATATGCCTGAAGATAATATTGACCATATTGATTTTGACAAATTAAATCAAAATTCAATTTCAAAACCATTAATTAAAAAAATATATACAGCAGATCCTTCTGCCCATGTTTTTAATGGAAAAATATATATATATCCCTCTCATGATATAGATGCAGGAGAAGCATTTGATGATTTAGGTAGCCATTTTGCAATGGAAGATTATCATGTTATTTCAATGGATTCAATTTCTAGTGAAGCAATCGATAACGGAGTAGCCTTACATCTAAATGACGTTCCTTGGGCTAAACAACAAATGTGGGCGCCTGATGCTAATGAAAAAAATGGGAAATATTATTTATTCTTTCCGGCTAAGGACTATAATAATATTTTTAGGATTGGAGTTGCTGTAAGTAATTCACCTACTGGTCCATTTATTGCTCAACCAAAACCTATTAGTAGAAGTTTTTCAATTGACCCAGCTGTATTTAGAGATGATGATAATAGCTATTACATGTATTTTGGGGGGCTCTGGGGTGGACAGTTACAAAGATGGAGAGAAGGATATTTTAATGCAGATAAGCCAGAAAGTCCAACTGCCTTTATACCAAATGATGACGAGACAGCTCTATTACCATTTGTTGCAAAAATGAATGATGGTTTATTAGAATTTTCTGAAGAGCCTAAAGAAGTTCAAATATTGGATGAAAATGGTAAACTTCTGTTAGCTGGAGATAATGATCGTCGATTTTTTGAAGCAGCCTGGCTTCATAAATATAACGGAAAGTATTACTTTTCTTATTCTACAGGAGATACTCATTTTATATGTTATGGAATTGGAGATAATCCATATGGTCCATTTCATTATAAAGGTCGTATTCTCAATCCAGTAGTTGGATGGACTTCACATCATTCAATTTGTGAAGTTGAAGGAAAGTCTTATTTGTTTTATCACGATTCTTCACTTTCTAAAGGTGTAACTCATTTAAGATGTGTAAAAGTAAAAGAAATTAAATATCGTAGTGATGGTTCTATTATTACACTAAACCCATATGAAGATCGTTAATACTTCTTCAATTAACACTTTTTTATGTATTCATAAGCTTAATGACTGTATTTGACTCATAAATCTCACCCGGTAATAATTCAGTAGATGGAAAGTTAGGTTGATTTGGTGAGTTTGGAAAATGTTGAGTTTCTAAACATATCCCAGAATTTTTTTTATGTTTAGATTTTAGATTGTTACCAGTATAAACTTGTATCCCTGGTTCATCTGTATAAACTTCAATTTTTCTTTCTGTTTCTTCATTAACTAAAACTGCTGCTAGTTCAATCTTTTTCTTAAAATACTTATCCAATACCCAGCAATGGTCTAATTCAGATGAAA
This sequence comes from uncultured Flavobacteriaceae bacterium, assembly GCA_964275595.1. GTDB lineage: Bacteria > Bacteroidota > Bacteroidia > Flavobacteriales > Flavobacteriaceae > SGZJ01. Next base: position 8,119 of record CAXYDM010000029.1, on the reverse strand, counting down.
GTTTAGTTAAATTTGAAAAATCATATTTAGTATCTCTTACATTTAATAATTTTCCGGTAGGAATCAAATCACTAGATACTTCTAAGTATTTATTTGATTTTAATAAAAGCTTATGATTAAAAATATCATTATTTAAACTAGAGCCTAAATTAAAGTAACTGTGATTAGTAAAATTAACTATTGTTTTTTTATCTGTTTTTGCAATATATTTAATTTCTAATTCATTATTGTTATTTAACGTGTAGAAGACAGTAGTATCTAAATTCCCAGGAAACCCACCTTCATGATCTTTACTAAAATAATTTAAGATTAATGATACAGAATTTTTTCTTTTGATGGATCTTGCTCTCCATACTTTTTTATGGAACCCAGAAAAACCTCCATGTAAATGATTTTCTCCTATATTTTTATCAACATGAATCTGTTTATTTTCAATTTTGAAGCTACCGTCTTTAATTCTATTAGCGTATCTACCAATAATTGCTCCGAAAAATGGTTGGTTGTCCTCGTAATATTTTAGATTATCATATCCTAGAACAATATTTCCTAAGACACCTTTATTATCAGGAAAAAATAATTTAGTTATAATACCCCCATAATTGATGATTTCTAAAGAAATACCATTTGAGTTTGTTAATGTGTATAATGTGACTTTTTCACCCTGAGATGTGGTTCCGTAATATTTTTTTTTAATTTTCATTTTTTCCAAAGACTATCCATATCTTCAAGTTTTTTCCCTTTTGTTTCAGGAACAAATTTCCATACAAAATACCCAGCTAGAATAGACATTACTCCATATATCCAATATGCAAAACCATTGTTAAATGTTTCCGTTAAATAAGTATTGTTATTCATTATTGGAAAAGTTGCAGAAACCAAATAATTGGATGCCCATTGAGCAGCTACTGCTATCGCCAAGGCCTTGTTTCTAATGTTATTGGGAAATATTTCTGATAATAGCACCCATGTCACAGGTCCCCAACTTAAAGCAAAACTAGCTACATAAATCATCATACAAACTAACGCTACATAACCACCTACATTTCCATAAAAAGTTAATCCTAACGCTATCATTGAAATTGCCATTCCAATTGCTCCAATTATCATCAAAGGTTTTCTTCCATAAATATCAACTGTTTTTATAGCAATAATTGTAAATAAGAAATTTACTATACCAACTAAAATTGTCTGAAGTAAAGCAGTATCTGTAGCTAAGTCCAAGGTTTTAAATATTTCAGGAGCATAGTACAGTACTACATTTATTCCAACAAATTGTTGAAAAACAGAAAGTAAAACCCCAATTACAACAATCCCAAAACCATACGTAAACAAGGGAGCAGTTTTTTCTTTGAGAGTATCTTTTATGTCATTTAAGATTTCAACTGCTTCTTTTTCATCATTTACTTTTTTTAACACTTCTAATGCTTTTTCCTCATTATCATGATAAACTAATGATCTTGGAGTATCTGGAACAGTGTAAAGCAAAATAAGAAATATTGTAACAGGAATAAGTTCTGAAGCAAACATGTATCTCCATCCGAATTCATTTAACCAACTATCATCTCCACTTAAAGCTATAAAGTAGTTTACAAAATAAACAACCATAAAACCACCAACTATAGCTAATTGATTGTATGAGACTAACTTACCTCTTTTATTTGCTGGTGCTATTTCGGCAATATATACTGGTGACATCATAGATGCTATTCCAACTCCAATTCCTCCAATTATTCTATAAAAAATAAATACATTAGATAAAGTATGGTCTCCTTGACCAATTGTGGTGATAAACATCTCAGGCATTGATGAACCTAATGCTGATATAAAAAATAATACCCCAGCTATAATTAAACTGTTTTTTCTTCCAAACATTTTACCTATTAAACCACCAATTGCCCCACCAATTATGCAACCAATTAGAGCACTGGATACTATAAAACCAGTTAGTCTGCTTGACTCAAATTCCGCGAGACCTTTAGGATCTACAAAAAAACTCTCTAAAGAGCCTACTGTGCCAGAAATTACTCCCGTATCATAACCAAACAAAAGACCTCCTAGTGTAGCAACTAGTGTTAGTTTTATTAAATAGCCATTACTTTTATTATTCAATTTTTTATATTTTAAATATGTTGATTTATAATATTCTCAAATAATTCTTGTTTTCCACTTTGTAGCTTTAATTCTCCATTTTCGGTTGCAATTTTATATAGATCTTCTAATTGTAATTTTCCAGATTCAAAATCAGCTCCTTTACCAGAATCAAAAGATGAATATCGCTCTTTTCTTAATTTTTCATAAGGGAGAGGAGCTAATAATTTTGTCTGCGGTCAATAGTGCTCTTGCAAAAGTATCTGCACCACCAATATGCGCATGGAATATATCTTCTACATCTGTAGAATTTCTTCTAATTTTCGCATCAAAATTTATTCCACCTCCTTGAAGTCCTCCAGCTTTTAGAAATACCAGCATCGCTTCAGTAGTTTCTTGTATATTATTTGGAAATTGATCAGTATCCCATCCGTTTTGATAATCTCCTCGATTAGCGTCTATACTCCCTAACATTCCCGCTTTAGCAGCTACTTCTAATTCATGTTGCATTGTGTGTTGAGCTAGTGTAGCATGGTTTACCTCAATATTCATTTTAAAGTCTTTTTCTAGCCCGTACTCTTTTAAAAAACCAATTGCTGTTGCAGAATCAAAATCATATTGATGTTTCATAGGTTCCATTGGTTTAGGTTCTATAAAGAAATTTCCTTTAAAACCTTTTGATCTAGCATAATCTCTAGCCATTGTTAAAAATTGTCCCATATGGTCTAATTCTCTTCCCATATCAGTATTTAACAGTGACATATATCCTTCTCTACCTCCCCAGAAAACATAATTTTCTCCATCAAGAGCCATTGTTGCGTCCAGTGCTAGTTTTACTTGACCACCAGCTCTTGCTACAACGTCAAAATTTGGGTTGGTTGCCGCACCATTCATATAGCGTGGATTAGAAAAACAATTTGAAGTTCCCCACAAAAGCTTAACTCCAGACTTGTTTTTTTTGTTTTTTAAGTATTCTACAATCGTTGATAGTCGTTGTTCAGACTCTAAAAAACTTGGTGCTTCTTGAATTAAATCATAATCATGAAAACAGAAATAATTAAACCCCATTTTTGTAATAAACTCGAATGCTGCATCTGCTTTATCTTTAGCTGCTTGAATCGGATCATTTGATTGATCCCATGGAAAATTTTGAGTACCTGGACCAAATGGATCAGCTCCAACTCCACAAAACGTATGCCAATAAGCAACAGCGAATTTAAAGTGTTCATTCATAGTTTTGCCAGCAACAACTTGAGTAGGGTTATAGTATTTAAAAGCCAACGGGATTATCAGAGTTTTTTCCCTCATACTTAATTTCCCCTATTCCTTTATAGTATTCCTTATCTCCAAATAATATCATAATTTATTTATTTAACAATGTTTTTAATTCGTTTTTCCAGTTCTTGTATGCTTTGATATATTCTTTATTGTTTTTGTTAGGTTTGTATGTTTTAACATGATTGTTTTGTGATAAAAAATCACCAAATTTATCAAAATCACCATCAATTAAACCTGAAGCTCTAGCAGCTCCAACAGAGCCTGTAGTGTTGTAAATTTCAATATCATGATTGATTAATGTGGACACAGTGTTAGAGAAAATATCAGATCTAAATAAATTATCATTTCCAGCCTTTATAATCTTGATTTGAGTTCCGTCATCTTTCATAATTTCAATCCCATAGACAAACGAAAAAGCAATAGCTTCTAAGCTAGCTCTGTATAAATGACTATCAGAGTGAAGGTTTAAGTTTAAGTTAAAAAAATGTGTCCCAATGTTTTTGTTATTAAACATTCTCTCAGATCCATTTCCAAATGGAATAACTACTAAGCCATTTGATCCAATGGGTATCTTCTCAGCTAAATTATTCATTTGCTGGTATGAAGTAGGCAGATGTGTTTATTTTAAGCCATTTGTACATAATTCCCGCACCATTTATACATAAGTAGCTTTCCTATTAAGTTGGTTATTGTTTGAGTAGTTAACATGAGCAAAATGATTAATTCTAGTAGACTCCTTGGAATTTAATTTATTGGTCACAGCGTATACAACACCTGAGGTCCCACCAGTTGCTGCAACTTCACCATTTTTTAAAACATTTAAAGATAAAGCATTATTTGGTTGATCACCAGCCCTGTACGTTATTGGAATTCCGACCGGAAGACCCGTTTCTTTCGCTGATCTTGATGTTGTTTCCCCTTGATTTGTAAAATTTTCAACAATATTTGGAGTTAGTGATGTGTCTATTTTGTAATAATTAAGTAACCATTTTGCTACTTTATTTTCCTTGTAATCCCATAATATCCCTTCAGAGAGGCCATTTCTTGTGCTATTAACTATATTGGTCATTTTAAATGCTATGTAATCTCCAGGCAGCATAAATTTATAGATTTTTCTATAAATATCTGGTTCGTTTTCCTTAACCCATTTTAGTTTAGACACTGTAAAATTTCCAGGGGAGTTTAAAAGATTTTCAGAACATTTTAGTGCTCCTATATCATTAAATGCTGTATTTCCTATATCAACAGCTCTACTGTCACACCAAATAATAGAATTTCTTAGTGATTTACCATTTTTATCTATAATAACAAGACCATGCATTTGATAAGAAATGCCAATAGAAATAATTTCTTTGTTTTTTACTTTAGATTCTTTTAAAACTCTTTTTGTTCCATTGCAAATATGACTCCACCAAGTATCAGGATCTTGTTCTGCCCAATCATTTTGGTTTGAAATAATTTGCATTTCATCAGATGGCTCATTTAGGGTATGAATATTTCCCCCTGTTTTAGAGCAAACTATAGATACTTTAATAGAAGAACTTCCTAAATCAAAACCTAAGTAATACATACGTGATATTTATATTGAAATTTAGCAAAACTATTTTAAATATAAAAAACATATCAATGCTAATTATGAAGCTAATGGTAATAAAAATGAAGCCTTTTTATAAAATTTATTAACGCTTTATTATCCTATGAGCCTCCGATTTTTCATTTGTGGATAAATTTAAAATATATATACCGTTGATTAAATTACTTATAGATATTGTTTCGTTTATCAATGAGGTGCCTTTAGAAACTAATTTAGAATTCATGTCATACAGCTCGTATTTGAAACTAGAATATTCTTGATTTTTTGATTTAATAATTAAATCATTATAGACAGGGTTGATTATATAGAATATTTTATTCTTGTCTCTATTATTGGTTAAAGTATTTGAATAGCAGTTAGTTGCTACAGAAAACTCACTTTTTATTAAATCGTTGATTTTAGTTTCTGAAAAACTTTGATTTAATGTATTGTTAAAAAAGGTTGCATCTAAAGCTAGATTATCTGCTCCTAGATAATCTTGAAGTAAGGTTCCGAGTGTATCTCTGTAATCAAACTGAACAGTTTGTATTTGATATCCATTATTTTCGTTAGCTTCATTTAAGTTGGGATTTAAACCTGAAACTCCACCTTTTACTGGTGCTCCAAAGACAAACATAGGTGCTATTTCACCATGGTCCGTTCCAAGACTTCCATTTTCAGCAGCCTTTCGTCCAAATTCAGAATAAGTTAATCCTACGACATCATTTTTAAGATTCATAGCACTAAGGTCACTCATAAAAGCTGTTATAGCAGAAGATAGTTTAGTTAATAAGTCGTTATGATCACCTAGTATGTCATTCTCAGCTTGGTTTTGACCAAAATGAGTATCGAAACCAGCTAATTTTACCATATAAACTTTTGATTCAAGTCCACCGCTAATCAATCTGGCTACAGTTTTTAACTGATTAGATATGTCTGTATCAGGGTAGCTTACTGCATTTTGACCGTTATTAAAAGAATTTGATATGGCCTCTGAATACATATTTGACAAAGCATCAGTTTGAATTATATATTCAAGTTCATGACCATAGTCAGATATTGGAATATTATTTGGAGGTTCTCCGGCCATTCCGCTAATCAATGAATAAAATCCAGAGGGATCTTGTCCATTAATATTGACAGATAATCCATGTTCACTCTCTCCATGAAAGCCTAAAGAATTACTTTTAGAACCAATTTCAACTCCTAATGGGTATGAGTTTTGTATTAAATCTGCATAATAAGATTCCATAAATCTACCAATCCAGCCAGAGTTGTTACCATTATCCCAGCTATTGCCATCATTTGCAGTTGAATATATATCAGTTGATGCAAAATGACTTTTATTTTGTGAAGGGTAGCCAACTGACTGAATAATTCTTAATAAATCATTATCATATAGATTTTTAAAACCAGTGAGTGATGGATGAAGACCAATTTGTTGAGCTTCGTCTAATGTATCATCAAGATTTATATATGAATTTAGACCATTACTAGGTACTTTTATGCTAGGTCTTAAATTTGAGTATATATCATAATAATTGATGGGGATTATTGTATTTAGGCCATCATTTCCTCCAGCCAAATTAATTAAAACTAATTTTCTATTTGAAATTGTACAATCCAAAAAGCTTTTAGCAATATTTAGCGATGCTGTTACTTGCGATGGAAGTAAACTAATTGCTGAAGCAGTGGATGTAAGTTTTATAAAATTTCTTCTTTTCATTTTGTTTACATTAATTGATTTTCTGCAGCATTAGCCATTGATGTAATTAAGTAATCGAGTCTATTCCTTATAATAGTATCATCATTGGAGGTAAGATATTCTTGCCAACTATCATACCAGTAATAAGACGGATATCCAGATAGTATTAATTGAACAAAATAACTAATTCTGTCGTAATCAATATTATTTGGATACAATAATTCAGCAATTTCACTTACTAAAGAATATAAATCACTAGGATTAGATGAAATTAACTCAACAAAATTAATACTATCTAGTTCTGTTCCGATTAATGCATTGTTAGCTATTTTATTTCTTCCTGAAATCAGACATTCTATTAGGCGATATCTTGCAAGTAGTGTGTTAGATGAAAACCATTGTCTGTCAAAATTAGGGCTTTGATAGTTGGCTGGGTATCCAGCAACTGTTTCTGGAGCAAAAACACCCATCCCAGCCATTGGTAAAAAGTTATTATGGTTAAACAAATGCCAAAACCTGTAAAAACCTGAAATGTTTGAATTTGGGTTTGGCATGGCTATATTAAAAACACTTACCATTTCACTCATTAATTGAAGAGGACTTTTTATAATACTTCCAATTATTTCATTATTGGAATTTTCATCGTCTAAATCGTAAAAATGTGTAGAAGTTAATAATGTTTTAATTATTGGGCTTATCTGAAAATTAGTTGAAATTAATTCTTGAGCTAAATCATTAATCACTGTATCTTCTGTTTCTTGACTCCACTCACTTTTTACGAAAAATCTATAAATCTTCTTAACATAATTTAAAGCTGTTGCTTGTTGGTTGAAAATCATATCTACAAGTTGATTTATTTCTTCAAACATTCCTTCAGATGATTCCGAACCAGTTACTATGTAATTATTAAAAGCACTACTAAACTGCTTATCACCGCTATCATGCTGATTGATATTAGTTCTACCCATTGGTATGTTGGTGTCAGGATCAATGATAGATCTGTCTAACTGTGTTTTAAATCCAGAAAAAACCCTTGCAGCCTGCTGTACATCAATTTCAGTATAATTAGTGTAATCTCCATCACCAACTTGCTCACCTTTACCAATTGTGAATAATTCTAAGAATTCTCGAGCATAATTTTCATTTGGATTATTTGCATTATTAGTAGTATTGTCAAGATATAATAACATTGCATTATCTAATGTTATTTTTTTTGAAAGCTCTTTTAAACTTCCATTTGAATAAAACTCCAATAATTTTAAATGATCAAAGTAATAAGTCGATGCGCCAGTTCCATCGTCTTTTGAAGTGGTGAAAGTTGTATGAAGAAAAAATGTTACTTTATCTCTAATACTATTTCTATTAATCATATTATACCACCACCATCCAGCAACTAAAGATCTTTTTCTTCCTTGGTTAGGAATTGTATTTGGAAGATAGTCAGAGCTTATCCAATATCCATGAGGGTCATCATA
>CAXYDM010000028.1:0-138293 GCA_964275595.1 uncultured Flavobacteriaceae bacterium | reverse complement strand
ATCTTAATTAGTTTGTTTATTACAGCTTGCGACAATAATGACAGTAACACATTTTGTTCTCAAAATGAAAACGCAATCACTATATCTCATGACAACATTACAAGAGAATACATTTTGTATGTACCGCAGTCTTATAGCGATCAAGCTGTTCCCTTATTATTTAATTTTCATGGATTTGGTGATACTGCAGAAGAATACATGAACTATGTAGATATGCGTTCGTTAGCTGAGTCTGAGCAATTTATTTTAGTTTACCCTCAAGGAAGTTGTTTAAATGGGGCTTCTCACTGGAATCCATGTACTTCAGGTGGAGATAATAAAAGTACAGCAGATGATTTAGGGTTTGTAGAAGCGATGATTGATGATATTATCATCAAATTATAATATTGATTCTGAAAGAGTGTATGCTAGTGGATATTCAAATGGTGGAATGATGGCATATGGGCTTGCAAATTATAAAAGTAATTTAATTACTGCCGTAGCTTCAGTCTCTGGAGCTATGCTAGATTGTGCTGGTACAATAAGTCGCCCAGTACCCGTAATTCATCTTCATGGAACGTCTGATGGAGTGATTCCTTTTAATGGAAGTTCGGAATATAGCTCCGTACAAAGTACATTAGATTATTGGATTAATTTTAACAATACATCCGTAAATCCAGTAATAAACACTTATTCAGACCAAGGAATGAGTATTGAACATTATTTATATAATAATGGAGATGATAATATTTCTGTTGAACATTATAAATATATCCAGGGAGGTCATGAATGGTTTAACAGTTCTTTTCAGGGTCAAAACACTAGCGAATTAGTTTGGAATTTTTTATCAAAATATAATATTAATGGGTTAATAGATTAAATTCTATTAACTACTAAATTTATTAAAAATGTCTAATAAAAATTCAAATTTTAAAAACCATAAGCTTGAAGGTTTATACAGGTCATATCACCAAAATGGAGAATTACAACAAGAAGGTAATTATGTAAACAACAAAAAACATGGACTCTGGAGAGTATTTAATGATAATGGTCAATTAGAACAAGAAGTTAGTTGGAATGAAGATGTCCAAGATGGAATTACTAAGTTTTATAATAATAATGGCCAGTTAGAAATAGAAGAGAATATAAAAAATGGAAAGCGCAATGGAATTTTAAAATGGTTTCATAAAAATGGAATGGTTTCTAGAGAAGGTAATTTTAAAAACAATAAAGAGAATGGAGTTTTTAAATATTATGATGAAAACGGTAAACTAGAAAAAGAAATTATTTATCAACTTGGGGATATTATAATTTAATAAAAATCAATTGTAAATACCTACTTATTAAAAAAGTAAAAATTGTTTAAAAAAAAGCTTGTAAATTCAATTTTTGATATTATTTTTGCGCGAAATTTTAATAATATTATATAATGAAAAATCAGGAAAACGGAAATGCTCAGTTAAATTCAGCAAGAAATGATTTTAACGATAGAGTTGGAAGTAAATCATATTTAGGAAGAACTAAAAGAGTTACTTGGACAGGCTTAAGGAGATTTAGAAGTATCTAAATAAATTAATGAAAGTTCTATTGTTATACATTTCACAATATATAAGTTCGTTTGTTTAGTTTCTTCACTTGTAAATCTATAAAAAAGTAAAATACAAGAAAGTGTTTTATTTATTTTAACTAATTTTATAGTATGAGCAATAAATTTGAAAAATCATTATGGAGTGTTAGATACATTACCATTCTTCCTGTTTTACTATCAATAATTTCATCAGTTGCACTATTAGTTCTAGGTGGATGGGAAATTATTGAAGCAATTATATTTTACAATCCACTATTTGATGATTCTATAACAAGTAGCAATGAATTATTATTTAAAATAATTTCAGCAATTGATTTGTTTCTAATTGGAATTGTCCTTTTAATATTTGGCTTTGGTATATATGAACTTTTTGTTAGTGAGATTGATTTTGCTAATTCAAAATTTAATGAGTCAACTCTAAAAATAAGGGACTTAGATCAGTTAAAAAATAAAATAATTAAGGTTATCATTATTGTTTTGATTGTAAAATTCTTTGAGAAAGTTCTTAAGTTTTCAGAAAACTTTACTGATCCGTTAGATATATTATATTTTAGTATATCAATACTTTCTATCTGCTTTGGCTATTTCTTAATAAATAAAAAGTGAGTTTCGGTATATTGATAAAAAAAATATTCTTATAAAATAGATTCTCCGTTTAGATTAGTAGTCAGTACAGAACTCATATAGTCAAAATAGGGTCGAATGGCCTTGAAACTATCAACCACATCTAGAATAAATCCGTCTGACTGCACCTGTTTATCCGTGTATTTTTTACTAAATATAAACTGCTTTTTACGAATCAAATCAATGTTTTGATCTTGTTTATCAAATCCTCGCGGTGCAGATCGTAGTTCATCTCCTTCAAGATGTCCCCAAACAGCTTTAAAACGTGAGTCAGCAATGATAACTCTAAGCTCTTCAGAATCAGTTTCAAATTCTTTTCGAAGTCGAAAAAGATCTTCTTTATTAGGATTCCAAAATCCTGTTGCAATAAAACTTTCGTTGTTAGGTGCCAGATGCAAATAATAACCACCTCTTAAATCCGGTTTTGTTCGATGGAAGCTACCACTAAAATGAGTTTTATAAGGAGTTTTGTTCAAAGAAAACCTAACGTCTCTATAAATTCTAAAAACTTTAAACTTATCAATCGAATCTACTTGATTAAGTTCGTTATACAACTCACTATAAAGTAATTTTACATTAGTTTCAGCAGCTCTGAAATTAGTGATATTTTCTTTGAACCACGGTCGATTATTATGTTTTTTTAATGACTTTAGGAAAAAAAAAACTTCTTTAGATAACATAAAAATTATTTATTAATTATTTTTTTTAATTAGTTCTGTTAAAATACTGGCCCATAACTGCAGAGTCAAATTTATAGGTGGTATTTTTTTCTGATTTATCTAGTTTGTTATTAATAGTTAATCCCCAAAGAACGAGTTCCATGCAAAAGGCTTGGTCTTGGCTGTTTAAATTCCCTGCGTGGTCTTTAATAAGTGCCGTCAGAGGTTTTATAGATCTAAGACTTGAAAAGAATTCGTCATCTGTATCTGTGTAGTTTAGCTCTATAAAGTTGTTGTCAAACCAATGAATCAAGTCTGTGTAGGGAGTCTTTATTCCCTCTTTTTTAAGTTTAGAAATACGCGGAAAGAGATTTTCAAACTGCACCATTACTGCGCTGTCAATAAGTAATTTAGCAACTTCATCAGCCCCTTCTTGTTCGCCTTCGTATACAAGTTCAATTTTTCCTGTTATAGAAGGGATTATTGACATAAAGTCAACTAAACGAATAGTTGTTTTTTCTGAATCGGTTTCAATTAAACGTAATTTTGCAGCAGCCATAAGATTTTCCATTGCACTGATTGTAAGTCGTGCACTCACCCCACTTTTAGCATCTACATATTCACTTTTACGTGCAGTAAATGCGACTTCTTCCAAAAGATCTTTAGCTAAGTTTGGAACTAGGATACTTGCTTTATCTTTTTTAGATATTTTTGCTTCCTGCTCTGTAATTTCACGGGCAAGTGAGATTGTTTTGGGATAATGAGTAAAAATCTGAGATCCAATTCTATCTTTTAAAGGAGTGACGATACTTCCTCTATTAGTGTAATCTTCTGGATTTGCAGTAAATACAAATTGGATATCTAAAGGCAGTCTGAGTTGAAACCCACGAATTTGAATATCTCCTTCTTGTAAGATGTTAAATAAAGAAACTTGTATTCGTGCTTGTAAATCCGGTAGTTCATTTAGAACAAAAATAGATCGGTTTGCCCTGGGAATCATTCCGTAATGCAGGACACGTTCATCAGAGTAGGGTAATTTTAAAGTTGCCGCTTTGATCGGGTCAATATCTCCAATCAAGTCAGAAACGTTCACATCTGGTGTAGCTAATTTTTCAAAAAACCGTCCAGATCTATGCACCCATGATATAGGGGTTTTATCACCCATTTCAGCAATTAAATCTCGTGCATATTTCGAAATTGGTTCATATGGGCTATCATTAATTTCAGAACCCTTTACAACTGGCATATATTCATCCAAAAGGTCAACCATGCTTCTAGCTATCTTTGTTTTTGCTTGACCTCTTAATCCTAATAAGTTTATATGATGACCAGCAATAATAGCTTTTTTTAATTGAGGAACAACTGTATCTTCATAGCCAAAAAGCCCTTCGAACACAGGTTTTTTAGCTTTGATTCTAGCAATTAAATTTGATTGAATCTCTTGGTTAATGGTTTTGCTCTCATAATCAGAGTTTTTTAATTCCTTAAAGGTTATCTCTTTTTTCATATTCTTTTAGTTCTATTTTTTTCGTAATCATCAAATATCATTTCTCCTAAACCTGATAGTCCAGTTAAGAATGCTTTTCCTTGGTTTTGTGCTGTGAAAAGTTCTACAAATTGACGTAGATACGGATCTTGGGCAATCATAAAAGTGGTAATGGGAATTTTTAATTTTCTAGCTTGAGCTGCTTTATTTAAACATTTAGAGACGATCATATCGTCCAGTCCATTACTATTTTTGTAAAATTCTCCAGAGGGAAGTTTTATACAACTTGGTTTTCCATCAGTTATCATGAAAATTTGCTTATTTGTATTTCGTTTCCGACGTAAAATATCCATTGCCAGTTCTAGTCCTGCAACAGTATTAGTATGAAAGGGTCCAACTTTTAGATAAGGAAGATCCTTCACCTTAATTGGCCAAGCCTCATTTCCAAATACTATAATATCGATAGAGTCTTTAGGGTATTTTCGATGGATTAGCTCAACAAGTGCCATTGCTACTTTTTTAGCAGGTGTGATTCGGTCTTCACCATATAAAATCATAGAATGACTAATATCAATCATGAGTACAGTACTCATTTGTGCTTTATGCTTTGTTTCTTCAACAATTAAATCATTTTCTGTGAGTCGTAGATCAGAGATACCGTTGTTAATTTGAGCATTCTTTAGGCTTTCGGTCATATTTACGGTCGATAAATCATCTCCAAATTGAAAGGTTCTATTTTCTCCATCTCGCTCATCACCTACCCCAACTTTTGTTGTACTATGATTTCCCAGTCCACTCTTTTTTAACTTTCCAAAAATTTGGTTTAAAGCATAGTCTCTCAAAGCCGATTCAAGTTTGGCAGTAAGTATATTTTTTCCTTTTCATTTCCATTTCCAGACTTGAGTTGATTAGGATCGATATCTTCTTTGATGTACCCTCGTTTCTTAAGATCCTCTTCAAAATTTTCTAGGTTATAATGGTCATTAAAAATGTTGTATTCGGCATCCAGTGTGTTTAGCCACTCAAAAGCTTCTTCTATATCTCCTGAGGTATGTGTTAGTAGTTCTTTAAATACACCAAACACCCGTTCAAAATCCGAAACATCTTTTTCTATATGTTTAGTAAACGTAAACCCTTTCCCGTAATTAAAATCCATTTCTGCCATCTACACAAATATCGACATATAGAATTATTAAAAGTGTTAAGGAGATATTAATCTTTCGTTATATAAATGAATTTATTTTCTAATACAGAAATTAAATAAAAAATATTCCTTTCTGAAGAAGATAAAACTATAGTTTAATATTTTAAAAAAAAGGGAAAGATAGTTTATGAAATTCTTTTTTTTATATTGTAAAAAAAATATTAATTATTAAAAATAAAAATTATGAAAAATTTATTATTATTTATGACTGTAATATTATTTACAGCTTGTCAACAATCAGTTGAACCAAGGATTTCTGACGAAGATATTGCTAGTGCTTTGAAACAAAATGCTGTAAATCTTCAAGAAGCTATTCTAACACAAAACGCAGAAGAATTCAACAAGTATGTTGATAAGAATATCGCTTTTTCAACAGGTGATTCAAACTTAAGCAAGTTTTATATGATGGGAACAGAAACTTTTGATGTTGAACCAACAGCTAAATGGGGAGAATTTGATTTATATGATATCAATGTAGCTCTCTCTCCAGATTCAGAAACTGCTGTACTAACCTTTTACGCTAAAGGGGATTACACTGTAGGGGAAGGAGATAAAGTTGATTATAGCACAAGAGCGTCTTCAGTTTGGGTTTCAACAGAAAATGGTTGGAAAATAATGCATTCAAATTGGGCTCCTTTTGGAGAAGGGAATGGAATACCTGAATAATGAATACAAATTATTAAAAGTTGAAGATTAAAGATTTTTAAATTAAAAAAAAGGAGTTACAGCAATGTAGTTCCTTTTTTATTTACCAATACAGAATATAATATATTAATTTTCTTCTCTGTTAATTAAGTATATAGAGTTATATGTGTGTCACTTATAAGTCATTTATAGCATAAATAAACTCATAATAAATATAAACAACAATTAAATATATAGTTGGATATTGTTCAAAATAAAAGATGAATAATTTTTAATTAATTGAATCTTTAGCTTGTTTTTCTAATGCATAATCCAACAATACTGAAGTAAATTCAACCATTTGGTCAGTACTTAAGCCAGACAAAGGTCGTTCTATTAAATAATAACCACCTTTTGCTAAAAAGCCAATTTCTAATTCTGTTAAGTCGATTGATTTATCGCCAGCCGTAACTTCTTCTTTGATTCTTTTCTGCAAAGCAACAAGTCTAGGGTCTGGATCAATATCAGGACATTTGTACATAGCTACATCCTGAGCATCAGGGTCGTTTACTTCTGAAGAATATTTTCTAAGTTCATTAAACCTACAATCTTTTTTTACTAAATCATAAATACCATCCCAAATGTCGTTTTTTTCATCACTATCAGCAGTAAATATAAAATATATACTTTCATCAGTACTTAATGAATCTCCCCTTCTAAAATTAGCACTAATCATCTGTTGATAAGGAAATTTTTTATGATAAGTAACTACTGATTCATCAGCTTCAGAAAATTCGAAACCATTTTCAATCATAGTTCTTTTGAAAGTGTTTTCACTATCAATAGCTAAGATTTCTTGTAGGGTAATTTGTCCAAATGAAAGAATTGGAATATACAATAAAAGGAGTAGTAGTTTTTTCATACCCCCAATTTACAACATTTAGTTTTTACTTAAACTATCTGAAGAAGATAGCTATGGTCTTAGATTTTTTAATCTATATATGAAAAAAAAGGCTTACAAAATTGCAAGCCTTTTAACAATATTGTTTATGTTTAATTACTCATCAATAATGTCCTGATTGTATTGATTAACTGTAATTATTTTTCCATCAATAATATAAAACCACAAATCGGCATTGAAACTATTTGTTTGTTCTTTATCCTGATACTTTGCTAAATAAGACGCGCAGACGTGCTCACCCCCTGATTTGGGATCTAAATCCACGGAAAAGGCTCTTTGAAGATCCCATTTTAAAGTAGCATTAGTAGCCAACAACGTAGAGTCTCTGCCTAAATTCATATTAATAAAATCCTGTAAAGATGAATCATAACCATTTTGAAAAGTTAATACAGCAGTATCTGAAAATATTGATCTTAGCTCATCGTAATTTTTTCCTACAATCATTTTATCAAATGATTTAACAATGTCTACTGAAGCTTCAGTTCCAAGATGAAATTTGTACTGAGTACCATCATCACTCCAATTTGTAAACCCAACTGACCTTTCTTGGTTTTCACAAGAAAAAAACAATGTTGTAATTCCTAATATGTAAATTAAATTTTTCATTTTTTATAATATTTAGTTTTTAATATTTGAATATACAAAATTTAGTTTTTACTTAAATTATTTTTTTATTGTTTTACAGAGTTTTGGGATACTTTTGGGTATTCTTTAGATTAGAAATAACTCAACCATTTTTTTTGTTTGTTATTTATCTTATAATCAGCAAATTTCTTGCATATAGGATACATAAAAACAACAAAGCAAAGCCATAAAATAAGCATCCATAAGGTGCTAAACCCAAAGCCTTCAAACTTAGAGGGGAGCATCCAAATCGGTGTTTTTAAAATCATACTTTCCCAACCAAAACCATAAATTTCTGTGGCCAACATTGCAAATAGATGAATAAAGTAAATGTGTAATATGTAGAAGAAAAATGGTACCCTTCCAAAAACCATTAAGGCTTGTGATAAAAAAGTTTTTTTTCTGAGTTCTAACAGCGCCAAAAACAAAAACATTGGACCCAATGTCATCAATAAATAACTCAACGATGGAGGATATTTATGTGGGTTCATAAAAGAAAATACGGTTTTTGAAAAGACTTCATAGTTTGTCCAAGGTATAAAGTTTCCAAAGGAATTTACCATTCGTACAAGAAAGAATCCACCTACAAAACAAAGCCCAAGAGTTTTTAATTTTTTAATGCGATTTTCTTGGTTGTACTCCCTTTTGTAATAATAGCCAAAGAAATAACCAAGGGACATTACTCCAATCCAAGGAACTAAGGGATAGCCCACTACCAATGTAGATGTTTCGCTTAATTTAAAAAACTCTTGTTGATGTAACAGTGCCCATAAAAAACTACCTGAAATATCAAATAAATCTAAAAGGTTATGACCAAAAATAACCAGCAAGCTAAAAATTAGGACTTTTTTATTTGACATCCAAATAAGTAGAGACATCAAAATCATACAAATACCCAACATCCATATGACCCCTAATACAATATAACTGAACGTGATGTCAAATCTCCATCCAAAATTAATAATAACTATCTCTACAAATACCAGCCATAGACCTCTGGTTAGCAAAAATTTAGACAAATATTTTTTATTGTATTTGTTTCCTACAATATAGGCTGAAACCCCAGCTAAAAAAGCAAATATTGGGGCGCAGTAGTGAGTGACCCATCTTATAAAAAATGTGATTGCATTGGTATTTTCAGGATCTGTTGGGTTGAAAAAAAAAGCTTCCGAGTGAAAGTAATCGCGAAAGTGATCTAGGGACATTAATACAATAATGATACCCTTTAAAATATCGAGTGAGTCTATTCTTTTCATAATAGTTAGTGTGGTATTTTATAACTGTTAAAAGCTCTTAGAATTTAATAGAGAGGTTTTAATTTAATGTCAAAGAACAATTAATACCTTTTTATAAGTACCCTGGTAAATGATTTTAAATACTTTGCATTATCAAGTACTTTTGAAAATTCTGCAAAGGCAGCAGTGTCATTTTCACTTTGTGGGCCAAAATTAAATGCTGCATTTAAATCAGAATAAGTTCCATAAATATAAAGACTCTCACCGTTTTCTGTACCGTGAACAATTTGCCCCATTGCAACAAATCCATCAAATTTATATGATTTTATAAGCTTTCCAAAAGCTTGAACTATTGAGCTTAATTGAGTGTTTTTTACTTCAAAAATCCAAGCTTGTCCAATAGGGTATTGAGTTTCAGAACCATTAGTAATTAAATCTTTCCCAGCAGAGGCCCTACTACTTTTTATATAATTGTTCATTTTAGAAATGTACAAGTCCCAATCATCTCCTTTTAGTGAGTTTCTGAAATCAGCAAGAGATTCAGAAGATTCACTAGTAATACTAATAATATGCGTAGCTTTTTCACTAGCCCCTTTTAAAGGTATAGAAGAAAATTCAACATTTACATTTGATGACTTTGTGTGATTTGAATAGAAACCATCAACAAGACCTGCAACAGTTGAAGCGTTTTTTGAATCTAGTTCTAACAAAACATCATACCAGAATACATTTTGCGAGAACACAAAAGAAGACACTAGTAAGGATAATAATAAAATTGATTTTTTCATTTTATAAAAGTTTTTTTGATTAATGATATTAAAATTAAGAGTCTTTAAAAAAATAGATTATAAATATTTGCTTTTTATTTGTAATAAAAATATTAATGTTTTAATTTTTAATTAAACTATCTGAAGAAGATAGCTATGGTTTAGTCATAGTAAGGCTTACCATTTTTGTCTTGTAAAGACATCATAAGCTCAAAGCAAAGTTGATCTATATTGTCTTGAAAGGAATTAAAAGCTGAAACGTTAGATAAAATTACAATGCCTGTTTGGTTTTTAATATCTATTGCCATTGAAGAAGTGTATCCACCTGTTCCTCCATTATGCCAATGCCATTTATTATCCGATTTTTCTGAGTTTATTATATGCCAACCGAGCCCTAAATCAACCTGATCATTAAGCTTAACTGTTTTTTTTGTCATTAACATCAAATCCAAATTAAATTTATTAAAATGAGCGATTCCATATTTTGTTAAATCTTCAACATTGGATAAGATTCCCCCTGCACTTGATAAAGAAGCTAATTCCCAATTTGATGTATGATTTCCTTCAATATCAAGACCTTTAACAAGTTTTTCATTTACCAAGTTTATATTGAAAGTTGTGTTTTTCATATTATGTTTTGAGAAAATATATTTCTCATACAGTTCCTCATAATTTAAATTATAAATATTACTTAGTGTGAATCCTAATAATCCCATTCCCAAATTTGAGTATTCTGAATTTCCAATATTTTTATCATCAATTTCCATAAAATTTATTAGATAATCTTTTAAATATTCATCATTATAATGTTTGTAGGGGTTGTCAGAAGAATACGCCTCCTGTTCAAAATTTGATGGCATTCTTGGTAATCCTGAGGTATGGTTAGCAAGACTTTTGAAAGAAATTGAAAAGTTATTTTTAAACTTTATGTCTAAGTAGTCATTAATGTTTTCATTCAGTTTTATCTTATTATCGATTACTGATTTCGCTAATATGTTTGCTGTAAAAACTTTTGTGATTGAACCAATCTCAAAAATATCTTTATAGTTAGACAAATAAAAAATTGAGTCATTTTGACGTTTTAACCCGTAATAAGTTACTTTGTCACTGTTGATAAATGCTAACGAAATTTGAGTGTTATTTGGAAAGTATTTTGACTTTTCAAAAATTAATTCAATTTGTTTATCAGAAATTAAACTGCCATTATTTGATAAACTATTTATAGCCAAGCCTGAAAGAATCTCATCTCGAAAAGTATCAAAGTAAAAAACTTCAGCTATTTTTTTATCGTCATCAATTGAAAAGCTGTATTGTGAAACCCATTTTTCAAAAGTCAATTTGTAAATTGAGATATTATTTTCTTCTCTAATAAATTCATTTTCAGAAATTTTACCTGCATTAGAATTTAAATTTTTAAGAAAATCTGTCAGTTCGTTTATCGGTAATGTTGTTTTCATTTCAGCAGAAAATAATTCAAAAACTGATTGATAATCCTCATTGTTATAAGCTTTAATAAAATCATTAACCAATTCCTGTCCTTCAAACTTATCTTCTTGAGCATTCATCAAAAAAGGAATAAATAGTAATAGTATTAGCTTTTTCATACCCCAATTTACGACATTTAGTTTTTACTTAAACTATCTGAAGATATGCCTATGTTTTAGGTAGTTTAAATAAATCTTCAACATTACATTTTAGGGTTTTAGCAATTTTTAGAGCAAGTACAGTTGAAGGAACATAAATCCCGTTTTCAATAGCATTTATACTTTTTCTTGAAACTCCAGCACTTTCCGAAAGTGTTTGTTGTGTTAAGCCAGCTGACTTTCTAATTTTCTCAAGATTATTATGAAGATATTTATGGTTTCTTCCCAAACTTATTCCTTTTCAAAACCTTCTACAGCTTTATTTATTTCATCAGGTTGATTAGGATAAACATATCCAGCAAACATTTGACCAATTCCAATAAACATTACCAATAAGCCTACTCCTAAAACAACATCTGTGCGAAGTCCAAAATAATCCAAAGCTGCTAAACCTATGCCCACAAATATTGTTACTAAACCAGTTCTTCTTAAATCTGTTGAAGACTTTTTTCTTTCAGTTAAGCTTTCAAGTATCTCTTTAATTTCATCACTGTCCTTAATATTTTTAGAAACCTCAATAATAGTTTCATACTTATTCTTTTCACTTTTGGTATTATAAGCAAAAATCACCCATACAAGTAAAACCGGCATTAGTATGCCAAGTATTGGAATAAAATCTAATCCGTTCATAATATTATATTTTAATTAATGTAACGCAAACGTAACATTAATTTTTATGATACGCAAACGTTACATTATGAAATTAGGTATTTTATTAAACTATCTGAAGAAGATAGCTATGGTTTAGATTTTTTATTACCAAAAAATGGCAGAATAACAAACAAGAATATTATAATACAAATAAGCCCAATAACATCGGTCACATCTCCAGTTCCCTGATATAATTTGACTATTTCATTAATTACACATACAATCAGCACAAATAATGTAATCCTACTTAAAGGTTTACTATTTTTTTATATCCATACCTGCAATTTACAATAATTTAAAAGAAGAAGATAGCTATGGTTTAACCTTTGCTGGTATTGTGTCTTAAGACATTGCGGAACTAGGGTTATTTCATTGGCTGGAACTCCAGCTCTATTAGCGTGTTCTTTGATTGTCTCTGCGGAGTCAGCATTGTAAACACAGAAAACATTATTTCCAGCTACGTAGCGTCTACTTCTTGCTCAATGTGTTTGTCCTTCACTTCTCATTTCGGTTAAAACAGATGCTGAACCATTCCCGATTTCATCAAGTTTTTCACTTGGAATTTCTGAAGCATGCGGAATTTCTCGTTTGATTATATACTTATTCATAATATTTAAATGTAATTTATACCCCCAATTTACAACATTTAGTTTTTACTTTAACTATATGAAGAAGATATGCCTATGGTTTGTTAAAATGAATATGACAAACCAACACTTAATAAATTTGGTCTTTGGTCTATACTACCAATACTTATATCATTATCCCAAAGCAACAAGGTTTCTTCTTTGGTAATACCTCTATCGTAACGTATATCTATTGCTAATTTTTTAAAGTTTAAACGCGCCCCGTAATGCACTCCCATTGTACTTTTTTTTTCCACATCTTCGATGTTAATATCACTAACCTCTTGGCCTACATTAAAACGATAAGTAGGGCCCGCAAAAACACTTAAAAAGGAATTTAATGGGATTCCTAACGATACCGGCAGTTCAAAACGTTTATTTCCTACAACTATATTCTCATAATTAGTGTCATAAGCGCTATACTGTAACTCTGGTCTTAAATAAAAGCTAAAAATCTTAATTCGTGCATAAAGACCTATTGAGCCTCCATTAGCTCTTGTTTTAGCGTTATCGATTGTACTTAATTCTTCACTAGTATCACTAATATCATTCGATGAACTAAAAGTCATAGCTATTTTTACACCAAATAAAATATTTTTATTGGAATCATTTTTATTTCCCCCATATGAACTTATTGTAGAAGTGATTATTAGAAAAAATGTAATAAGAGAAATTTTCATAATTAAAAATGTTAAATCTGATTTTTTTTCATACCCACAATTTACAACATTTAGTTTTTACTTAAACTATCTGAAGATAGCTATGGTTTAGTTAATTTAATTACGTTTTATGTTATACAATGAAGCCATAACAATAATAATAATACCTATTAACCATAATCCAGGCGAATCATCATTTTCTCCAAAGACCATAGCAAAGACTCCTGCGATTGTCATTAGAATTGGTAACAAACCAGTTAAAATTGATTTAAAAACTTTCATATAATAACTTTAAAAATGACACGCATTTTAAAGGTGTGTCACTTATGTGTCACTAAATCTATAAAAATATATAATTAAATAAAAGGATATTATACTATTATAAGAAGTAATATAAACAAAAGCAACTAAATATAAATGAAGTTATTTTCCAATACAGAACTTAGAAAATATGTTACCTAAGAGTTCATCATTTGTTATCTCACCAGTAAGTTCTCCAAAATGATATAAAGCTTGTCTAACGTCTACTGCTAGTAAATCACTAGAAATACCATCTTTCATGCCATTATAAACGTTTTGAACCTCTGTAAGTGCATTGTTAAGCACACTAAAGTGTCTTGAGTTAGTTACTACTGAACTTGAATTATTTACTATACCTAATTCAATATATGAGGAGATTTTAGTCTTAACTATATCTATGTTGATATTATCTTTAGCACTAATAGCTATTAAATCATAGTCAGAGAAATTTTCTTTTATAAATGAAGCATTACTTAAGTCAATTTTATTGGCTAAAAGCAGTATATGCTTTTCTGAATAATCAGAAATAATTTTATCAATATTGTTCTTGTAAATAATTAAATTTTGGTCATTAACTCTAGAAGAGTCAATAACATATAAGACAATATTTGATTTATCAATATTTTCAAATGTCTTTCTAATTCCGATAGTTTCTATTTCATCATTAGTAGACCTAATACCAGCGGTATCTATGAATCTAAAGTTGATTCCATTAATAACTAGTTCATCTTCAATAGAATCCCTAGTAGTTCCAGCTATATCACTTACAATAGCTTTTTCTTCGTTTAAAATAGAATTCAGTAGAGTTGATTTACCAGTGTTCGGCTCCCCCACTATGGATATAGGTATTCCTTCTTTAATAACATTACCAAGTGAAAAGGAATCAATTAGATTTTTTAAAGTAGAAATAATCTTAACTAATAAATCTTCAAAAGCTTTCATATTAGCAAACTCAACATCTTCCTCAGAAAAATCAAGCTCTAATTCAATTAATGACGCAAAATTTAATAGCTCTTCTCTTAAAAGTTTAATATCATTACTGAATCCACCACGCATGTGATCCATCGCTATTTTGTGAGAAGATTCACTTGTACTTGAGATTAAATCAGCGACTGACTCTGCTTGGCTTAAATCCATCTTACCATTTAAAAAAGCTCTCAATGTAAACTCACCTGGATCGGCTAATCTACATCCATTGACAGTGAATAAATCGATTATTTTTTGTTGTATAAAAACACTTCCGTGACATGAGATTTCAACGATATTTTCCCCAGTGTAAGATTTAGGTGCTTTAAAAACAGAAATTAAAACTTTATCTAATGTAACACTAGAATCAATAATATAACCTAAGCTAATTGTATGGGTAGTTTGATTAATAAGCTCTACATTATTAACTGGTTTAAATAAACTATTAGAAATCATTATAGAATCCTTACCAGAAAGTCTAATAACAGAAATTGCTCCAATTCCTGGAGGTGTTGCTAAAGCTATTATTGTATCGGTTTTTATCACAAATAAATTTTTAGCAAAAGTAATGAAATTGAATTATAGAATATATATTTATATTTGCCACATGATAAATAAGCTGAATCATTTAATTTCCTTTATTTTTTTATACCCATTGTTTTGGGTGGTATCTAAGCTAAATTTTTATCTTCTTTATAAATTATCTGATTTCTTATTTTACATATTTTATTATGTTATTAGATACAGAAGGGAAACTGTTCGAGATAATCTAAATTTAGTATTTCCAGAAAAAAATAAGCATGAGATAAAAGATCTTGAGCTAAAAACCTATAGAAATTTATCAGATGTGCTTTTGGAAGGTATAAAATTTACAACAATGACTGAAGAAGAAGTAAAAAAAAGGTTTCAGTTCAAAAATGTTGAAGTTTTAAAAGAACTTGAAAAAACAAAACAAGATTTAGTTCTAATGTGTGGGCATTATGCAAGTTGGGAATGGGTGTTTATATTAGATAGATTTGTTAGCTATGATATTTATGGTATTTACAAGAAATTGTCTAATCCATATTTTGATAAAATCATCAAAAAATCTCGAAGTAAATTTAATGGTTTTTTAATAAGTACAAAAGAGGCTATTTATACAATAGGTAAAAATGCAAAGGCAAATAAAAACATGAGTCTTTATGGATTTGCATCGGATCAGACTCCAAAGCTAAAAAGAGCTTTTCATTGGGGTGAATTCATGGGAGTTACAGTACCAATACATACTGGAGCTGAAATGCTTGCAAAAAAACATAATCTAGCAATTGCTTTTTTATCAGTTGAAAAGATTAAAAGAGGCTATTACATGACAACATTTGAAAAAATTACTACAACACCTAAAGATTATAAAGATTTTGAAATATCAGATATCTTTATAAAAAAAGTAGAAAAACAAATTAAAAAAGCTCCTGAAAACTACACTTGGACGCACAAAAGATGGAAGCATAAAGATAAAGCTCCAAAGAAATTCTTATAAAAATTTATCCCTAATTTCAGTAATTACACTGTTCGCTAATTGATCTGCGAATTCTTGTGAAGAAGCTTCACTATAAACTCTTATAATTGGCTCGGTATTACTTTTTCTAAGTTGAACCCAAGAGTTTTTAAAATCAATTTTTAAACCATCTACAGTGTCAATTTTTTCACTTGAATATTTATTCACTAAAAACTCTTGTATCGCATCAAAATTTAAATCATCATTTAGTTGAAGTTTTTGTTTACTCATAAAATATAATGGATATTCTTGTTTTAAGTCAAGAATTGAAATATTTTTTTCAGCCAATAAATTTAAAAAGATAGCAATACCAACAAGTGAATCTCTTCCGTAATGTGATTCAGGATATATAACACCACCATTACCTTCTCCGCCTATCACCGCATTATTTTTTTTCATCATCTCTACAACATTTACTTCACCAACAGCACTAGACTCGTATGAGCAACCATGTTTTTCAGTAACATCCCTTAATGCACGTGTGGAACTTAGGTTACTTACTGTAGATCCTGGAGTTTTACTAAGTACAAAATCAGCACAAGCAACAAGAGTATATTCTTCTCCAAAAACACTACCATCTTCACAAACAAAAGCTAAGCGATCAACATCTGGATCAACTACAATTCCAAGATTAGCATTATTTTCTACTACAAGAGATGATAAATCTTTTAAATTTTCTTTTAGTGGCTCTGGATTATGAGGAAAATGTCCATTTGGATCACAATACAACTCTATTACCTCTACCCCAAGTTTATTTAGAAGTTTTGGGACAGCTATACCTCCTGTTGAATTTACAGCATCGACAACAACTTTAAAATTTGCTGATTTAATTTTATTAACGTTAATAATGTCTAAAGACAAAACCTGATCAATATGGATATCGATATAGTTATCGACTTCAATGATTTTACCTAAACTATCCACTTCATTGTATTTTAAATTAGCGCTTTCAGCTAATTTTAAAATTTCAACACCATCATTAGAGTTTAAAAATTCACCTTTACTATTTAATAACTTTAACGCATTCCATTGTTTTGGATTATGACTTGCAGTAATAATTATACCACCACTTGCATTTTCTAATGGAACGGCTATTTCAACTGTTGGAGTTGTAGAAAGACCAATATCTATTACATCAAAACCTAAACCAACCAATGTATTCATAACAAGATTTTGGACCATGGATCCTGAAATTCTTGCATCTCTACCTATTACAATTTTATTGTTATCACAATGATTTCTGATCCAAATTCCATAAGCAGAAGCAAACTTTACAACGTCTAATGGAGTTAAATTATCACCTACTACCCCACCAATAGTACCTCTAATACCAGAAATTGATTTAATTAATGTCATTTATTATTATTTTTTACAAATATAACACATCATAGTTTTAATTCTAATTTTGAATAAGTATTTTAGAAGAAAATTGCACCAAATCATGACCTATCGATACATATTTATAATACTTATATTTTTTCAGTTTAGTTGTAATAAAAATACCATCGAAAGAGGGGTTATTTCAGAGAATGCAATGGTTGTAACTGCTAGAGAAGAAGCTTCTAAAATAGGGATTGAAATATTAAAAAAAGGTGGTAATGCTTTTGATGCAATGGTAGCAACAGAACTAGCACTAGCTGTTGCATATCCTTATGCTGGAAATATTGGTGGTGGTGGATTCATGGTTTTTAGAAAAAACAATGGAGAAGTTGGAGCATTAGATTACAGAGAAAAAGCTCCAATTGGAGCTACAAAAGATATGTATCTAGATAAGAATAATAATGTGATTGAAGGGCTTAGTACTATTGGTGGTTTAGCAGTTGGGATTCCCGGAACAATTGCTGGGGTATTCGAAGTTTATGAGAAATATGGTACTCTTACCATTGAAGAAATATTTCAACCAGTAATTGATTTAGCATTAAAAGGAGTCATAGTTACAAAAAAACAAGATGCTAGATTAAAAGAATATTATTCACAAATTAACAATAATAAAACTTTTTGGAACGGGACTGAGAATATTCAGTACGATAAATCTAGTTTATGGGAAAAGATTTGGAATGAAAAAGACACGATAAAGTATACTGCTTTAGCAAAAACATTAAAAAGGATAATGTTAAATGGTAAAGAAGAGTTTTACGAAGGTAAAACCGCTAGTGAATTAGTTAAGTTTGTTCAGAAAAATGGAGGAATAATAACTATGGAAGATTTAAAATTATATAAACCAAAATGGAGAAAACCAATAGTTTTTGAATATGATGATTTAAAAATAATATCCATGTCTCCCCCCTCTAGTGGTGGTATTTGTTTAGAGCAGATCATGAAAATGATTAACCGTTTTGATCTTCAAAAATATGGGCACAATGATATAGACTATATAAAAGTATTAGTTGAAGCAGAAAGAAGAGCTTATGCAGATAGGAGTTATTATTTAGGAGATCCTGATTTTAATGAAATTCCATATAAAGAAATAACTAGTGATGAGTACTTGTCGTCAAGAATGAAAGATTTTTCATTTTCTTCACCTACTCTATCAAAAGACTTAAACCCTGGAAATATAAATATTATTGAAAGTAATGAGACTACTCATTACTCTATATTAGATCAATTTGGAAATTCGGTTTCTGTTACAACTACTTTAAATGCTGCATACGGATCTAAATTATATTCTGATGAACTAGGATTTTTTTTAAATAATGAGATGGATGACTTTAGCAGTAAGCCTGGTGTTCCAAATATGTATGGACTTATTGGTTCTAAAATAAATAGAATTGAACCGGGTAAAAGAATGCTTAGCTCAATGACACCAACAATAGTTGAAAAAAATAATGATTTATACATGGTTTTAGGCACACCTGGTGGGTCAACTATCATTACATCAGTTTTACAAACAATATTAAATGTACATGAGTTTAAAATGAGTATGCAACAAGCAGTTAATGCACCTAGATTTCACCACCAATGGTTGCCTGATGTAGTATTATTCGAGACAACTGGATTTGATAAAAAAACTACAGATAAGTTAGCTGCAGATGGGTATAAAACTCATTTTGACAGCTCTAAAGTAACATCAAAAGTTGAAGGTATTCTAATTTTAGATGATGGCAAAATTGAAGGAGGCGCAGATAAAAGAGGTGATGACAAAGCCGTTGGATTCTAAAAATTTAATCTCCTAATTTTATTACAATAAATCGCATAAAATTGTAGATTTACATAATGAAAGAAATGGTGGGTAAAATTGAGATTAAAGGAGCTAAATCACACAATTTAAAAGATATTGATGTTTCTATTCCAAGAGATAAATTAGTAGTTATTACAGGTTTGTCTGGAAGTGGTAAATCTTCCTTAGCATTTGACACAATATATGCAGAGGGTCAAAGAAGGTATATTGAAACCTTTTCTTCTTATGCTCGACAGTTTTTAGGGAATCTTGAAAGACCGGATGTTGATAAAATTGATGGATTATCCCCTGTTATTGCTATTGAACAAAAATCTACAAATAAATCTCCAAGATCTACAGTTGGAACCATTACTGAAATTTATGATTTTTTAAGATTACTGTTTGCTAGAGCTAGTGAAGCTTATAGTTACAATACCAATAAAAGAATGATCAGCTATTCAGACGATCAAATAATAGAATTAATTAAAGAAAATTATTCGAACAAAAAAGTTATTCTTTTATCACCTGTTATTAAATCTAGAAAGGGTCACTACAGAGAATTATTTGAACAAATAAGTAAGCAAGGTTTTACTCAAGTTAGAATTGATGGAGAAATTGTTGATTTAGTAAAAGGCCTGAAACTAGACCGGTATAAAATCCATGACATTGAAATTGTAATTGATAAATTAAAACTTAATAAAGATATCAATAACCAAAAAAGATTATTAGAAAGTATTAAAACGGCAATGTATCATGGTGAAGGAACAATAATGTTAGTCGACATATTGGACAACTCTTTTAGATACTTTAGTAAAAATTTAATGTGTGAAGCTACGGGATTATCATACCAGAATCCAGAGCCAAATAATTTCTCCTTTAATTCTCCAAAAGGAGCTTGTAAAGATTGTAATGGAATTGGTAATGTTAATGTGGTTAATATTGACAAGATTATTGTTGACAAAAATAAATCTATTGAAAATGGAGGAATTTCAGTTTTAGAAAACAAGAAAGGGTCTTGGATTTATAAGCAAATTGAAACAATAGCTAAAAAACATAAATTTAATTTAAAGGACCCTATTAAAAACATCCCTAAAAAAGCAATTGAGATGATTCTTTATGGTGGTAAAGATGACTTCATAGTTGAAAGTAAATCGCTGGGAGTTAAAAGGGAATACAAGATTGATTTTGAAGGTATTATTAATTTTATTAAATATCAGTTTGATAATGCTGAATCGATGTCTATTAAAAGATGGGCCAAAAACTATATGAATAGCGTTAAGTGTGAAAAATGTAATGGAAAAAAGTTAAAAAAAGAGTCTCTCTACTACAAATTAAACAATCTCAATATTGACGATTTGGTTAATAAAGACATATCAGATCTTTTAGATTGGTTCAATAATTTAGAAGATAATCTCTCTGAAAATCAAAGAAAAATTTCAGAAGATATAAACAAAGAAATAAAAAGTAGGTTACAGTTTTTGATTAATGTTGGGTTGGATTATCTAACCTTAAGTAGAAGTGCAAAAACCCTCTCTGGAGGTGAAAGTCAAAGAATTAGATTAGCTACTCAAATAGGTTCTCAATTAGTTGGAGTTTTATACATTTTAGATGAACCTAGTATTGGTCTTCATCAAAGAGACAACGAGAAGTTAATAAAATCTCTAGAATCCCTTAGAGATATTGGAAATTCTATTATTGTTGTTGAGCATGATAAGGATATGATGGAGAGTGCAGATCATATAATAGACATTGGACCTTTTGCTGGTAAACATGGTGGAGAAATAATTTCTCAAGGGAAATTAAGTGATATTAAAAAAAGTAGTTCATTGACCGCTGATTATTTAAATAATATTAGACAAATTGTTCAACCAACTAAAAGAAGAAAGGGGAACTCAAAAAAAATCATATTAACAGGGTGTACGGGAAATAATTTAAAAAATGTAAGTCTTTCTATTCCTTTAAATAAAATGATTGGTGTAACGGGGGTTTCTGGGAGTGGTAAGTCGTCCCTTATAAACGAAACCTTATATCCAATAATGAATAACTATTATTATAATGGTTTCAAAGATATACTGCCATACAAATCGATAAAAGGTCTGGAACATATTGATAAGGTTATCGATATAAATCAATCTCCGATTGGAAGAACACCAAGAAGTAACCCTGCAACATATACTGGTTTGTTTTCGGAAGTTAGAAACTTATTCTCTAAAGTTCCTGAATCATTAATTAGAGGTTATAAACCTGGAAGGTTCAGTTTTAATGTAACCGGTGGAAGATGTGAAAACTGCAAAGGAGGTGGATTAAGACTTATAGAGATGAACTTTTTGCCAGATGTATTTGTAGAATGTGAAGTATGTTTAGGAAAAAGGTTTAACAGAGAAACATTAGACATAAGGTACAAAGGAAAATCCATTAGTGACGTGCTGCAAATGACAATAAATGAAGCAGTAAGCTTTTTTGAACATATACCAAAAATTTATAAAAAACTAAAAACAATACAAGACGTTGGATTAGGTTATATAAGCTTAGGACAACAAAGCACTACATTGTCAGGCGGTGAAGCACAAAGAATTAAACTTGCAAGTGAGTTATCCAAAATTGATACAGGTAATACATTTTATATTTTAGATGAACCTACCACTGGTTTACACTTTGAGGATATAAGAGTTCTTATGATTGTGTTAAATAAACTTGTAGATAAAGGAAATACCGTTTTAGTTATTGAACATAATTTAGATGTGATTAAAATGGTAGATCATATTATTGATATTGGTCCCGAAGGAGGTAAAAAAGGTGGTAATATTATTTTTGAAGGAAAACCAGAAGAAATAGTTAAGAATAAAAAGAGCTACACAGGACAGTTCTTAAAAAAAGAATTAAATTAGAGAAAAAAGAACTATGTCTAGATTAAACCCAAAAGGATGGAACGAAATAAAAACCAATGACTCATGGGCCATATTTAAAATTATGGGGGAGTTTGTTCAAGGTTTTGAAAAAATGAGTAAAATAGGTCCTTGTGTTTCAATATTTGGATCAGCAAGAACTAAAAGAGAAGATAAATATTACGAGCTATCAGTTGAAATTGCTAAAAGTATTGTTAGTTCTGGATACGGAGTAATTACTGGTGGTGGTCCAGGCATTATGGAGGCTGCTAATAAAGGAGCTAAAGAAAATAATGGAAGATCAGTTGGTCTTTGTATTGAGTTACCATTTGAGCAGTTTGATAACGTGTACATAGATGATGATAAAAAAATTGATTTTGATTACTTTTTTGTTAGAAAAGTTGTATTCATGAAATACTCACAAGGTTTTGTTGTCATGCCAGGGGGTTTTGGAACTTTAGATGAGTTATTTGAGGCAATTACTCTAATACAAACACATAAAATTGAAAAATTTCCAATAATTTTAGTTGGAACTAAATTTTGGTCTGGATTATTAAGTTGGATTAAAGAAACGCTACTTAATGAAACAAATAACATTAGTGAAAAAGATTTAGAATTGATTCATGTAGTTGATACAAAAGAAGAAGTTATAGAAATATTAGAGAAATTTCATAAAAGTTTTGGTCTTAGTCCTAACTTTTAAAAAGTTAAATTTTGAAAAAAATTCTAACCCCATTATTTACGCTGTTTAGCTTGATATTGTTAAGTCAATATGACATAAAAATTAAAGCAGAATTAGATACAATTACAAATACTTTAAAATTAGAGCAAGAAATAAAAATAATTCAATCAAACAATATTAATCAAGATTTAATATTTCTTCTTGATTGGAATAATAGCTTTAATTCAAAAGAAACTCCTTTAGCTAAAAGTTTTACAGAAGAATACATTAAAACCTATCATTTAGCCAAAAAAAAAGAACGTGGATTTACAAACATAAAATCTATTAAAAATGGCAATGATAAAAATTTGAATTTTTTTAGACTAAAAACTAATCAAGATGTTATTGCTGTAAAACTAGATTCATCAAGTTCAATTTTAAATGTTGAATATGAAATTAAGATTCCAAGCAAAAAATTTACCGGATTTGGATATAGTAAATTGAAAGAATATTATTTGCAATACTGGCATTTAGTTCCATCTATCAAAATGGACAAGTGGAACTTTTATAGTAATAAAAATTTAAATGACATTCCAACCTCAAAATATAATATTACAGAGCTAGAAATTAAAACACCTGAAAACTACAAGATTACTACTGAGTTGAAACAAAGTAAAAATGAATTGTTAAAAGATGGGTTTAAATACACCTACTGGCAATCTAAAAAACTCTACGATCCAAAAATATATATTGAGAAGAAGGAATCTTTTAGTAAACTAAAAGGAACAAAAAATATATTTAGCAACTACAATCGAAGTAATGAAAAAATAAGTAACAATCAAACTGAGAAAAGCAATATTAAGGTTATAGAATTTTTAAAAAATGAGTTGAATATAACTTTAGAGAATAAATTTATACTTAATAAATCAGATTATAAAGAAAATAAAATATATGATTTAAATATTTTAAATGAAATTCTAGAAGTTTATCCGAATGAATTTATATATGAATTGCAACTACTAAAAGTTTTACTTAGTAAAATATTAGATAACTTATTAATAACTAATCCAAGAAAAGAATATTGGATAAAAGATGGAATTCAAACATACATGTTGATTGAATATGTAAACAAGAAATATCCAAGTATTACGCTAGCTGGAAATTTATCTAAATTTCCAGGATTAAAAAGCTTATACGCTTCAAAATTGAAATACAATGAAAAATACTTTCTTAGTATTACTCATATGGACAGGATTAATAACACCCAGAGTTTAGAAACGCCTAAAGATTCATTGTTGAAGTTCAATGAAAAAATAGCAAACAAACACAAATCTGGTTTATTACTACAAAACCTTGTACCGGAGGATAGAAAAAGTGATTTTTCTAATATAATTAAAAACACTCTAAAATTAAAAAAAATAAATTCAGTTTCATATTTTAAAAATGAGTTAAAAAAGAAATTTGATTACGATAATGCCTATATAGATTCTATCCTAAAGTTAAAGACAATTGATCATCTAAATTATTTTTCTAAAAAGAGTAAAAAATCACAAAATTCAAAACACAAACCATACAAGCTTAAATTAGGAAAAGATATTGAAGATCCTGATTTCAACCATATCTACATCACTCCAATTGTCAGTTATAAAAACATATATGATGGAGTAAATATAGGAGCACAAATTCATAATAAATCAATTTTTAAAAAAGAATTTAATTATAAATTTAAACCGCTCTATAGTGTAAATTCTAAAGAGATTTCTGGATCTGCAATCGTTTATAAAACAAAAAATGTTCGAAACAAAAATCTGTTTATGATAAACTATGGACTTTATGCAAATATCAGTTCATATGACCAAAACTCATTAGCTAAAATATATACCCCATTTATAAATTTTAATTTTAGAGAAAGTTCCAATTTAAGAGAAAATAAGTTAAATTCATTAAATGCTAGATATTTAAAAATATCTAATAATGGAGATTCAAATATCACTCCAGAATACCAGGTTTTTAATCTGAAATACACAAGTCTTAAGTCAGGGGTAATAAATCACAAAAAATGGTTTGTAGATTATCAACTTTCAAAAGAATTTTCTAAAATATCCTTCAGTTATGAGTTTAGAAAATTATTTAAAAGTAATAGAGAATTAAACATTCGCTTATTTTCTGGGTATTTTATTAGTAATAAAAATATTAACAACAATTACTTTGATTTCTCTTTGGATCGCCCTACAGATTATTTGTATGATTATAATTATTATGGTAGATCGGAAAATAATGGGTTTTTTAGTCAACAAATAATAATGGCTGAAGGTGGGTTTAAATCAAAACTGACAAGATCAAGTACCAATAACTTTATATCAACAATCAACTTAAGTTCTACTTTATGGAAAAACTTATTAATATATGTTGATTTGGGAGTGTTAAATTCCAAAACAAATAAATCTTTTAAAATGGTTTATGACTCTGGTGTTCGATTTAATATAATAGCAGATTATTTTGAAATTTACTTTCCAATCAAATCAAGTAATGGTCTTGAAATAAAAGGCCCAAATTATAAAGAGAAAATTAGATTTTTATTCACTTTCGAACCTGATGTGCTTTTAGGATTATTTAGAAGGAAATGGTACTAAAGTTAATTACTGAAATTGCGTACAAGGGATAGATTAACTACATTTGCAAAATCTTAACTAGCTAAATTAATGACAAAAATTTCTAAAGAAGTTAATCCAGTCTTGTCTTACAAAGATTTTATTGATGAAGTCATTAATGATTATAAAATTGCTGTAACAAGTAGAGAATGTAGTATTCTTGGAAGAAGAGAAGTTTTAACTGGAAAAGCTAAATTTGGAATCTTTGGAGATGGAAAAGAAGTTCCTCAACTAGCAATGGCTAAGTCTTTTAAAAATGGTGACTTTAGATCAGGGTACTATAGAGATCAGACTTTTATGATGGCTATCGGAAAACTAACATCTTTAGAGTTTTTTGCAGGATTATACGCACATACTGATATAGATTTTGACCCAATGAGTGCTGGTAGACAAATGGGGGGACATTTCACTACTCATAGTTTAGATGAACATTATGAATGGAAAGACTTAACTGCACAAAAAAATTCAAGTTCAGATATATCTCCTACAGCTAGTCAAATGCCTAGATTATTGGGTTTAGCCCAAGCATCAAAATTATATAGACATAACAAAGAATTTAATTCCAAAAAGTTTTCTAAAAATGGTAATGAAATTGCATGGGGAACAATAGGCAACGCGAGTACAAGTGAAGGATTGTTTTTTGAAACTATTAATGCTGCTGGAGTATTACAAGTGCCTATGATTACAAGTATTTGGGATGATGAATACGGAATTTCTGTACATGCTAAACATCATACAACTAAAGAAAATATTTCTGAAATACTTAAAGGGTTCCAAAGAACAAGTGAAAAAGATGGATATGAGATAATGGAGGTTAAAGGCTGGGACTATGTAAACTTAATTAAAGTTTACGAAAAAGCTGAAAAAACCTGTAGAGAAAATCATACACCTGTTTTAATTCATGTTACTGATTTGACTCAACCATTAGGACACTCCACATCTGGATCCCATGAGAGATATAAGGACGTTGATCGTTTAGATTGGGAGAATCGATTTGATTGTAACACAAAAATGAGGGAGTGGATAATTTCAAATAATATTAGCACAGATGATAAGTTAATAGAGTTAGAAAAAACAATAAAAAAACAAGTCAAGCAAGACAAAGCAAAAGCTTGGAAAGCTATTATTTCAATAACCAAAAATAATAGAGATGAATTATTGAAAATAATACATAAAATAGATAGTAGATTTATTTCTGAAAAAGTAAAAATATTAGTAAACTCATTAACAAGCATAAATGAACCTAATAAGAAAGATGTAATTTCAACAGCTAGAAAAATAATTCATAACTTAAACAAAGTCGATTTAAGTATGAAAAGAGAGCTAATTAATTGGATAGGTGCTAATGATAGCGTCAATTATTCTGATTACAGCTCTCATCTATACAGTCAATCTATATACAGTCCTTTAAATATAAAAGAAGTAAAACCTAAATATAGTTATGATTGTAAGGAAGTTGATGCAAGAATTATATTGAGAAATAATTTTGATAAAATATTAGAAAATAATAAAAACGTAATCATCTTTGGTGAAGATACTGGTAAAATTGGTGATGTAAATCAGGGTTTAGAAGGTTTACAAAAAAAATATGGAGATGTTAGAGTTGCAGACACTGGTATTCGTGAGGCTACAATAATTGGACAAGGTATTGGACTTTCGTTAAGAGGCTTAAGACCAATTGCTGAAATTCAGTACTTAGATTACTTATTGTATGCTATTCAAATTATAAGTGATGACTTAGCCACACTACACTACAGGACCAAAGGAAAACAGAAAGCCCCGATGATCATAAGAACTAGAGGGCACAGATTAGAGGGTATTTGGCATTCAGGATCACCTTTAGGTGGAATTGTTAATTTTTTGAGAGGTATATACGTTTTAGTTCCTAGAAACATGACTAAAGCAGCAGGATTTTATAATACAATGTTAGATAGTGATCAGCCTTGCCTGTTAATTGAATGTTTAAACGCATATAGAGTTAAAGAAAAGGAGCCTTCTAACCTATCTGAGATAAGGACACCAGTAGGTGTTGTTGAAACAATTAACTCTGGAGAAGATATCACAGTAGTTTCGTATGGTTCTACTTTAAACTTAATACAAGAGCTTATACAAGAATTATCTGAATTTAACATATCAATAGATTTAATAGATGTTCAAACCCTAATCCCTTTTGATATCGAAAAAGGAATATCAAAAAGTGTTTCAAAAACAAATAGATTACTAATAATTGACGAAGATGTTCCTGGTGGTGGTACAGGTTTTATATTAAGTGAATTGATTTCTAAACAAAATATTTATAACTTTTTAGATAGTGAACCGAAAATATTAAGCGCAAAGAACCATAGACCTGCTTACGGAACTGATGGAGATTATTTTTCTAAACCTTCAAAAGATGATGTTTTTGAAAAAATTTACGAGATGATGAATGAATCAAATCCTCATCAATATCCAAAATTAATGTAATAATTTAAATATTAATTCTTTAAGTATATCAGAATTAGATGTATTATTAGCTCCTAGACCTTTAGATTTCAAATCAAATTCTCTTAATATTGATATTTTAGTAGAAATGCTTTTCATAGAGTAATTTCTTGCAGCTGAAGAATAATCTTTAACGAAATAGGGGTTCACTTTTAGTGCAGATGCTACTGATCTATCTGATTTGTCTAGAAGGCTGTGATATGTAAATAGTTTAATAAAAAAATCAAAAACTAAAGATATAACCACAACCAAAGGATTAGACTTAGGGTTCTTAGAAAAGTAATCAATTATTTTCATGCATTTAAATAAATCTCTTTCGCCGATTGCTTTTCTTAATTCAAACACATTAAACTCTTTAGAGATTCCTATGTATTTTTCAATATCGTCCTGATTAATTGTTTTA
The DNA here is from genome assembly GCA_964275595.1 of uncultured Flavobacteriaceae bacterium. GTDB lineage: Bacteria > Bacteroidota > Bacteroidia > Flavobacteriales > Flavobacteriaceae > SGZJ01. The sequence continues at coordinate 109,925 of CAXYDM010000028.1, read as the reverse complement.
TTTTTTCCCTTTAAGACAATTAACTTATCTAATTCATTTGCAATTTTATTAATTTCTGTACCTAATAATTCTGTGATTAAAAAGGTAGATTTTTTATCAATATTAAATTCGAAAGATTTTAAATATGAGATAATCCACTCATGAGCTTGATTATCATATAATTTTTTACTTTCATAAACCAAACCATTTTTTAAAATGGCTTTATAAATTACTTTTCTTTTATCTAGAGACTTATGTTTAAAATTTAAAACTAGTATAGTTGAAGTTAAAGGATTATTTACATAATTAATTAAATCATCTAGAGAGTTTCCTTCAGCGTCTTTTTTTAAAAGATCTTGAGCCTCCTTAACAATAACTAGCTTTCTTTCAGACATTACAGGATATTGCTTAGATATTGAAATTATATCACTTATTAATGTATCTTTTCCGTAGAGAATATTTAAATTAAAATCCTTCTCATGATCTTGAAGAGAATTATTTTGAATTAGTTTCGTTAAATAATCGATATAGTATTCTTCTTCACCCATAAATAAGTAAACAGGTGAATAAGTGTTATTTTTTATATCATTTTCTATTTGTTTAATTAAATTCATAAAAAAATACGAAATTTGTATTATGTTGAAATTAGAATTTCCAAATTATACATTTAAAATCAGAAATAATGGAAATGGAGACTATATTTTTGATGAAATTAGAAAAAAATATATTAAGCTAACTAAAGAAGAGTGGGTTAGACAGAATTGTGTTAAATTTCTAATAAATGAAAAGAATTTTCCTAGTTTATTAATTAATATTGAAAAGACTATAAAAATAAATAAACTAGCCAAAAGGTATGACATTGTTGTGTATAAACCAGATGGAGGAATTAAGTTATTAGTTGAGTGTAAATCACCTGAAATTAAAATAAATCAAAAGACTTTTGACCAAATCGCTATTTACAACATGAATTTAAAATCTGAACTACTGATGGTTACAAACGGATTAGAACATTACTATTGTGAAATTAATTACAAAAGTAAATGTTACACTTTTTTAAAGGATATTATAAATTAGATGAGATTAGCTATTGTAATATTAAATTGGAATGGGATAAAACTTTTAAAAAAGTTTTTGGACCCATTAATACGCTACAATGACAGTGAAAATGAAATTTATATAATTGATAATAAATCTAGTGATGATTCAATAGATTATATTAAATCTAATTTTCCCAGTATAAAAATTATTGAAAATAAAAAAAATTATGGTTATGCCAAAGGTTATAATCAGGGTCTAATGAAAGTTAATGCCGATATTTTCTGTTTATTAAATAATGATGTAGAGGTAACTCAAGATTGGACTAAACCCATAATGAATGAATTTGGAACCAATCCTATTATAGCCGCTATTCAACCTAAAATATTAAATTATAAAAACAAAGATTATTTTGATTACGCTGGTGCAGCTGGAGGCTTTATTGATTGCTTAGGTTATCCCTATTGTGATGGACGTGTTCACAATATTATAGAAAAAGACAACAAGCAATATGATTACAACAAAGACATATTTTGGGCCTCTGGAGCCTGTTTATTCATAAGAAAAGATGTTTTCATCAAATTAAAAGGCTTCGATGAATCCTTTTTCAATCATATGGAAGAGATTGATTTATGTTGGAGGATATTAAAAAGTGGATACAAAATTAAATATGTATACAAATCCAAAGTATTTCATGTTGGAGGAGCTACTCTAGATTATAATAATCCAAAAAAAACATTTTATAATTTCAGAAATAGCCTTTTCACAATTATAAAAAATTCGGAAAAAAACCTTTTCATTACACTTTTATTTAAAATGATAGTTGATGGATTAATTGGGTTTTACTTTCTGTTGACATTTAAATTTCAACATCTATTAGCAATAATCAAAGCTCACTTTGCGTTTTATTGTCAAATACCAAGGTTAATTAAACAAAGACAACATACAGATTCCAACTTAAAAGGTTTTGAATCTACTTTTTTAATTATAAAGTATTTTAAGTTAAAATTTGTTAAGTTTTTTAGTAATTAAGTTTAGCTTTTTTTTACTTTTACATTATTAGTTTAATTTTTTTAAAAATATCAGATGAAAAAACCAATTTTATTAAGTTTACTAACTGTTTTGATTTTAAGTTCTTGTGTTACCAAAAAAGAATACACATCATTAGAAAATAAACATAGAAAAACTCAGGATTTATTAAATACAGCTACTGTGAAATTGAATGCTTGTATTGAAGAAAAAGCATCAGCTGTTGCATTATCAACTGCCTATAAGGATCAGGTAGAAGATTTAAGAAGAACTACTCGTGATTTAATGGTTAGCACAAAAGATTTAACAATATTAACTTCGAAAGGAGCTGATAATTTGGAAAGATCATTAGAAAGTATGAAAGAAAAAGATCTAAAAATTTCAAGATTACAAGATGCCGTTAACAAAAAAGATAGTGTAACCTTCGCTTTAGTAACAAGCCTAAAGAAAGAAATTGGAATAAACGATCCAGATATAGAGGTTAATGTTGAAAAAGGAGTGGTATTTATTTCTCTTTCAGATAAGTTATTATTTAAAAGTGGTAGCTATGTTGTAACTGAAAGAGCAAAAGAAATTCTTGCTAAAGTTGCAACTGTTGTAAATTCAAAACCTGACTTTGAATGCATGGTTGAGGGACATACAGATAGCCAATCTTTTCAAAAAGGAGTTTTATTAGACAATTGGGATTTAAGTGTGAAAAGATCTACATCTATAGTTCGTGTTTTAGAAACATTAGATGTTAATCCTAAAAAATTAATTGCAGCAGGTAGAAGTTTCCATGTTCCTTTAGTGGATAATGAAACGGCAACAAATAGATCAATTAACAGAAGAACTAGAATTGTTATAATGCCAAGTATTGATCAGTTTTATGATATGATTGAAAAAGAAATGAAAAGTATGACTGAATAAGTTTAGTTGCTTTTATTTAAAAAAAGAGGTTTAACATATGCTAAGCCTCTTTTTTTTATCCTATAATTTTAAGTTTTGCAAATCTTAGGAGCAACTTTTTTAATCCCCCATTTTCAAATTTGATTTCTGCCTTTACATCGGCTCCTCTTCCTTCAATGTTAATGACCTCTCCTTTTCCAAATCTAATATGCTCTACAACATTACCAACTACTAGCTTATTGTCAAATAAATTACTCTTATTTGAATTATCTAAAAGTTTCTTAAAGTTACCCTTAGGTTTTGGAGTTACTTTCTTAAACCTAAGCTTATTAAAGCTAGGTTCGTTGTTAGACTTAGTTCTAATTAAAGGTCTAAACTTATTTTCATTTATTGAAGTTAAGATATCTAAATACTCCTCATTTATTTCATCAATAAACCTACTAGGTTCAGAATCGGTTAATTTACCCCATCTGTACCTAGATAGAGCATAAGATAAATAAGCTTCTTTTTCAGCTCTCGTCAAAGCAACATAAAATAATCTCCTCTCCTCCTCTAAGTCATTCCTAGAATTTAAATTCATTGCACTAGGAAAAAGATTTTCCTCTAAACCAACAATATAGACAATAGGGAATTCTAAGCCTTTAGCTAGATGAATTGTCATTAAAGCAACTTTATTAGTGTCTTGATCATCTTTATCTAAATCTGTTGCTAATGCGACATCTTCAAGAAATTCACTTATTGATCCAGTTGATTCAGGAATTTCTTTTTGAATTTCAACAAAATCTTTAATACCATTCAACATTTCTTCGATATTTTGAATCTTTGCTTGGTCTTCAATTGAGGTTAAAGCACTATACGTTTTAATGATTCCTGTATCGTTTACAACCTCATTTGCAATATCAAAAGCATTTTTAGTTTTTGCTGAAATTTTAAAAGTTTCAATAATATTGATGAAGTTTATAATTTTTAATTTTATACCTGAACTAATATTTACATCTGATTTATCTAATTCTTTACATAAATTATAAAGAGATATATTTAAGTTATTTGCAGCTATAACTAATTTATTAATTGTTGTCTGACCAATACCTCTAGTCGGAAAATTGATAACTCTTTTAAAAGCTTCTTCATCATTTTCGTTTATAATTAAACGTAAATATGCCAAAACATCTTTTATTTCCTTTCTCTGATAAAATGAAAGTCCCCCATATACTCTGTATGGAATATTTCTTTTTCTTAGAGAATCTTCAAAAGCTCTGGATTGAGCATTAGTTCTATATAAAATTGCAAAATCTTTATTTTGTAACTGTTTAGAGTTTTTATTTTCAAATATAGAACTTGCTACAAATCTCCCTTCTTCACCATCAGTTAATAGTCTATTTACTTTAATCTTACTACCTTCATCATTATCAGTCCAAACAACCTTCTCTAATCTTTTTTGATTCTTTTCAATTAAGCTATTAGCAGCTTTCACTATGTTCTTAGTAGATCTGTAGTTTTGCTCTAATTTAAATAATTTAACATCATCGTAATCTTTTTGAAAATTTAATATGTTGTTAATATTAGCACCCCTAAATCCATAAATACTTTGCGCATCATCCCCTACAACACAAATATTTTGAAACTTATCAGAAAGGGCTTTCACAATTAAATATTGTGAGTGATTTGTATCTTGATACTCATCTACCAAAACATACCTAAACATATTTTGATACTTTGATAAAACTTCTGGAAATCTGGATAGTAACTCATTTGTTTTTAGAAGTAAATCATCAAAATCCATTGCTCCAGATTTAAAACACCTGTTAACATACTCAGAGTATATATCTATAAGTCTGGGTCTACGGGCTTGTCTATCTGCCTCTATTAATTCATTATTTGAGTTGTATGCTTTTACAGTGATAAGACTGTTTTTATAGCTAGAGATTCTAGAGTATATCTGCTTATATTTATAAATCTCTTTGTCGAGATTTAACTCTGATATTATAGAAGAAACAAGTTTTTGGGAATCTTGAGTATCGTAAATAGTAAAATTAGAGGGGTAACCTAATTTATCTGCTTCAATTCTTAATATTTTAGCAAATACAGAATGAAAAGTTCCTATCCATAAATTTTTAGATTCATTATCTTCTAGCATAGAAGATATTCTTTCTTTCATTTCTTTCGCTGCTTTGTTAGTAAAAGTTAGAGCTAAAATATTAAAAGCATCTACCCCTTTACTCATTAAATAAGCAATTTTATAAGTTAAAACTCTGGTTTTTCCAGAACCAGCACCAGCAATAACGATCATTGGCCCATCTGTCTGAAGTGTAGGTTCTAATTGAGAAGGATTTAAATTCTGTAGTAAGTTATTCAATTATTAAAATTTAAAAGTGAAATTAGATAATGTAATGGATATTATAATAATATATATCTAATAATTATGAACAATTTAATATCCATATTAATTACAGAAATCAGCTAAAAAATATTATTTTTATTTAAATGAATTCTAATTTACTAAATACACCTATTGATTATTTAAAAGGACTAGGTGCTAATAGATCTGAGATAATAAAAAAAGAATTAAAGATCTTTGATTATAAAGGTTTGGTAAATCTATTTCCTAACAGATACATTGATAAGTCTAAATATTATAAAATCAAAGAACTCCCTAATTTTAGCTGTGATGTTCAAATAATAGGAGAAATTTCAAATATTAGTGAAATAGGCATAGGAAGAAAAAAAAGGTTAGTAGCACATTTCAACGATGGAGAAAAAGAAATTGAACTAGTATGGTTTAAATCTGTAAAATGGTTAAAGAAGAGTTTACTCCTAAATACTAAATACATAGCATTTGGAAAATTAAATTTTTTCGCCAACAAAGTATCTATTCCTCATCCAGAACTTGAATTATATAATACAGAAAATATAAGTCAAAGATTAAAACTTCAACCAATCTATCCTTCTACAGAAAATCTTGTAAAAAAAGGTATTAGCAATAAAGTCATTTCTAAGCTAGTAAAGTCTTTGCTATTTGATGTAAAATTAAAGTTTAAAGAAACTCTTCCTGATTATTTAATTGAAGAATTAAAGTTATTAGATAAAAATAGTTCTATCTACAATGTACACTTCCCAGAAAATAATGAATTATTATCAGAAGCAATAAGAAGATTAAAATTCGAAGAATTATTATATCTACAAATTCAACTATTAAAAAAAAATATAAATAGAAAAGATAAAATCAAGGGATATAACTTTAATATAGTTGGAAATAATTTTAATAAATTTTATAATAAAATCCTTCCCTTTGAATTAACAAATGCTCAAAAAAAGGTTTTAAAAGAAATTAGAAATGACCTTGGTAGTAATGCACAGATGAATAGACTATTACAAGGAGATGTAGGGTCAGGAAAAACCATAATAGCATTTATGACCATTTTAATAGCGCTAGATAATGGATTTCAAGCTTGTTTAATGGCACCAACTGAAATTTTGTCAGTACAACATTATGAAGGTTTTATTGAAATGTCTAAATTACTAAATATCAATATATTAATACTAACAGGTTCAACAAAAGCTTCAGAAAAAAAAGAGATATATAAAGCCTTAGAACTAGGTGAAATTGATATTATCATTGGAACTCATTCTCTCATTCAAGACAAGGTTGTTTTTAAAAATTTAGGCCTCGCTATAATTGATGAGCAACATAAATTTGGAGTAGCGCAAAGAAGTAAGCTTTGGGCAAAAAGTAGTACTCCTCCACACATACTAATTATGACAGCTACCCCAATCCCAAGAACATTAGCAATGAGCGCTTATGGAGATCTTGACATATCACTAATTGATGAGCTACCCCCAGGAAGACGTGAAATTACCACTGTACATAGATATGACAGTAATAGATTGAGTGTATTTAAGTTTATTAAAGACCAAATTAATGAAGGTAGACAGATATATATTGTATATCCATTAATTGAAGAAAGTAAAAATATGGACTTCAAAGACCTTATGGATGGATACGAAAGTCTTACTAGAGAATTTGAAAAGCCTAAATACCAAATATCTATAGTTCACGGAAGAATGAAAGCTCAGGATAAAGAATATGAAATGAAAAGATTTGAAAATAAAGAAACTCAAATACTCATAGCCACTACAGTAATTGAAGTGGGTGTAAATATCCCAAATGCTTCTGTAATGGTTATTGAAAGTTCAGAAAGATTCGGCTTATCTCAACTACACCAATTGAGAGGCCGAGTAGGAAGGGGAATTCATAAAAGTTACTGCATATTAATGTCTGGAAACAAACTAAGTAATCAAAGCAAGCTAAGACTCAAAACAATGACACAAACTAATAATGGGTTTTTAATAGCAGAAAAAGACTTAGAAATTAGAGGCCCAGGAGATATTATGGGAACACAACAAAGCGGAGTTATAGATCTTAAAATAGCAGATCTAGTCTCTGACCAAAAAATATTAACTTATGCAAGAAAATTTGCAAAGGAAATTTTAGATGATGACAAAAACCTCTCTAAAGAAAAAAATTGCAATCTTTTAAACACCTACAACCATCTTGTTAAAAATAAAGACCTGTGGAGTTATATTGGCTAATTAATCTGCATCTCTTTAATTGTTCTGTCAAACTCCTTTTTAAATTCAATGTATTTTTCACCTGTTGCAGGTCCATTAAATCCAGTATGTATTTTAATTACCTGCTTATTTCTGTCTAAAAAAATAGTAGTTGGATATGAAATTATTTTACTAAGCATTGGGAATTTCTCTGATGCTTTTTCTTTATCTGAACTTCCGTACTGCGCTAATAAAATTGGATAATTAATTTTAAGCTCTTTTTTTAATTTCAAAATACTCTTTAGTGCTCTTTCTTTAGTTTTTGCATATTCAAAAGCAAGAGCAACAAACTCAATATCTTTTAAATCATTCTTTTTAATATAATCGACATAAAACTTAGATTCATCAAGACAATTAGGACACCAACTACCCATAAATTGTATAACCATAAACTTACCATCATAAAAGTTGTCATTTATTGAAATTAATTCACTTGCGGTATTTTCAAAAGAAAAATCAAACTTTTGGTTATTTTTTTTTAAAGAGGTTAAAGTATATTCATCAGCTAGTTCAAAATCATTATCTAAAACACCCTCTATTATCGTTTTAGAGTGGTTTCCAGCGTATAAAATCCCTTTAATCGAATCATTACTAAGTTTAGCTTCCAAAAGGTAAGCTCTGGCCCCATTAAAGGTTGATAAAACAATATTACCGTTTTTATAACCACCCTGCATATATCCATAATCCCCAGTAGTTGTTCTGAATGTGGCTCCAATCTCATTCTGCCCAATTGAATTAAACAAACCGATTGAAGCAGACGCATTGTCCTCATTTGGATTAAAAATAAACTTCCATGTATTTGAGATTAATTTTTTATTCTCTTCAAAATCAATATTAAATCGTTTCTTACTTTTATAAGAGCTAAAAGGTACATACCTATCCAAACTTTCAATAACAAAAACACCCTCAATTTTGTTATCATTTAAAACTCCTTTAATATACCCTTCAAATACTTTTGAATTTATAAAAATTGAATCCCGCGAATACTCGATCGAAAACTCTACTAATTCTGATGAATTTTTCACAACAAGTACACTATCATTAATAACAGAAAAGTTAAATGGCAGATATTTATCTTTTTCAATCTCAAGATTACCTATATAATTTGTCAATTTTAATTTGTTATTAATTTCTGATTTACAGGATATTAAAGAAATAAAACTAATTATAAAAATAATATATCGCATTGTTATTTTTATTTTAAAGATCATAAAAAAACTTATTATTAAAAAAACTTATTCAATTTCATTACAAACTTAGTATTATTATATTTGTATTCATAAATAGAAATAATGAAAATATCTTACAACTGGATAAAGCAATTTATTAATCTCAAAGACAATAGTGATGAGACATCAAAACTACTAACAGAGCTTGGACTTGAGGTTGAAGGTATTTCTAAATTTGAATCTATAAAAGGTGGATTAAACAATGTAGTTATCGGTAAAGTTATTACTTGTGAAAAACATCCAAATGCTGATAGACTAAAAGTAACTACAGTTGATGTAGGTGAAAATGAGAATGTTCAAATTGTTTGTGGGGCTCCCAATGTTGAATCTGGACAAACAGTAGCAGTAGCTATGATTGGAGCTAAACTCTATTTTAATGATGACGAAATAACAATCAAGAAAAGTAAAATAAGGGGAGAGAATAGTGAGGGAATGATATGCGCTGAAGATGAACTAGGATTAGGGAATTCTCATGATGGAATTATTGTCTTTGAAAAAGAACATAATCCCGGAACTTTAATAAATAAAATATATAATATTGAAAATGATGAAGTTTTTGATATAGGCTTGACTCCAAATAGAGCTGACGCAATGAGTCACCTTGGTGTGGCAAGAGATTTAAAAGTTGGGTTAATTCAAAAAGGAATTAAATTAGAGCTAATAACTCCGTCTGTTAGTGATTTTAACATTGACAATAGAGCCATTAATTTAAAGTTAGATGTTAAAGATTCCAAAAAAGCACCTAGATACTGTGGTATAGTTATTAATAACATTAAAGTCAATGAGTCTCCAGAATGGTTAAAAAATAGACTAAAATCAATTGACATTACCCCTATCAATAATGTTGTTGATATTACAAATTACGTATTGCACGATTTAGGACAACCATTACATGCTTTTGACTACGAAAGTATTGTGGATGACAAAATTCAGGTTACAACTTTAAAAAAAGGTACAAAGTTTACAACTTTAGATGGTGTTGAGAGAGAACTAACTGACACCGACTTAATGATTTGTAGTGGAAATAAACCTCTTTGTATGGCTGGAATTTACGGAGGTGAAAACTCTGGGGTTAACCAATCAACAAAATCAATTTTATTAGAAAGTGCATACTTTGATCCGATAACGATAAGAAAATCAGCAAAGCATCATGGCTTCAATACTGATGCTTCTTATAGATTTGAAAGAGGAATTGATCCTAATATCACAAAATACGCCTTAAAAAGAGCTGCTATATTGATTAAAGACATTTGTGGTGGAATTATTTCAAGTGAAATTGAAGATTTATATCCTCAAAAACTGGATGATTTTGAAGTACTTTTGAATTACGATCAAATTGATAAATTAATTGGCCAAAAGATTGATCACGAAACTATAAAAGAAATTTTAACGTCATTAGATATAAAAATTAACAGTATTACAGAAACTCGCTTAGGATTAAGCATTCCTTATTACAGAAATGATGTTCAAAGGGAAGCAGATGTTATTGAAGAGATATTACGTGTTTTTGGCTATAACAACATAAAATCAACACACAAGCTTAACTCTTCTATAAATGATATAAAACTTTTTTCAGAACATAATGTCCAAAATTCAATAAGTGAAATATTAATATCTCAAGGTTATTATGAGATAATGACAAACTCTCTAACCTCACCTGCACATAGCAGTTTAAGTAATGATGACCACTCTGATAACGATATAGAAATATTAAATTCATTAAGTTTAGATCTTTCTGTTCTAAGACAAAATATGTTATTTTCAGGTCTGGAAGTTACCTCACATAATATAAATAGAAAGCAGTCTGACTTAAAACTATTTGAATTCGGTAAAACTTACAAAATAATTGAAGAAAATAGGGTTGAAGCTAAAAAATTATCTCTTTACATAACTGGTGACCTATTTAAGAAAAATTGGAATTCAGATAAAATTAAATCTGACTATTATTACACTAAAGGTATTGTTAAGTCCTTACTTGACAGATTAGCAATTAAAAACACTATTTCAAAACCAACCACACTTTCTAACTTAAAAGAAGGTGAATCATTATTTTTAGGCAAAAAAGAAATAGTTACCTATGGTTCAGTTAAAAAAGAGATTTTAGATAGCTTTAATATTGATCAAGAGGTCTTTTATGTAGAATTCAAATGGGATACAATTATATCCATGACTAGCTACAAACCAATTCATGTAAATGAAATACCTAAATACCCTGAGGTAAACAGGGATTTATCAATTTTAATTGATAAAAATATCGATTTTGCATCAATTTTCAACTCTTGTATTAAAATTGATAAAAAATTAATTAAAGATATTAGTCTATTTGATGTATACGAAGGGAATAAACTACCAGCTGACAAAAAAAGCTATGGCATAAGCCTTGCTATTTCTAGTAGTGATAAAACCTTATCCGATAAAGAAATAGATAATATTATGGGTAAAGTTATAAAAAACTTAAATTCAAATTTTGGTGCTGAGTTAAGAAATTAATTGTTGTACATCCTATTTCTTAAATCTCTAATTTTTGCATCTTGCATATACTCGTCAAATTTCATATATCTGTCTATAATCCCATTTGGAGTAAGCTCCACTACCCTATTTGCAATGGATTGAGCAAATTGATGGTCGTGTGTTGTAAATAAAACAGTTCCTTTAAATTTACTTAGCGAGTTATTAAATGCTGTTATACTTTCTAAATCAAGATGATTTGTAGGTTCATTCAACATCAAAACATTTGCTCTAAACATCATCATTCTTGACAACATACATCTAACTTTCTCTCCACCAGATAATACGTTACATTTTTTCAAAGCCTCTTCTCCACTAAATACCATTTTACCTAAAAAACCCCTTAAATAAACTTCTTCACGTTCTTCTTCAGTTGTAGCCCATTCTCTTAGCCACTCAACTAAACTCAAGTCCTTGTTAAAGAACTCATGATTGTCAATAGGTAAATATGACTGAGAAGTAGTAATACCCCAGCTAAACTTACCTGAACATTTGTTTTCATTTGAATTAATTATTTCATAAAAAGCCGTAGTAGCTCTAGAATCTTTTGAAAAAACAACAACCTTGTCTCCTTTTGTAATATTTAAATCTATTTTGTCAAAAAGTTTTACATTATCTAAAGTAAATGAGAGATTTTCAATATTTAAGATTTGATCTCCCGCAACTCTGTCCCTTTCAAATATAATAGCTGGATACCTTCTACTAGAAGGTTTAATCTCTTCAATATTTAACTTTTCGATCATTTTTTTTCTACTAGTAGCCTGTTTACTTTTAGCAACATTTGCGCTAAACCTTGCAATAAACTCTTGTAATTCCTTCTTTTTTTCCTCTGCTTTTTTATTTTGTTGTGTACGTTGGCGTAATGCTAATTGAGAAGATTCATACCAAAAAGTATAATTTCCTGAATAATGTGATATTTTATTAAAATCAATATCAGAAATATGAGTACAAACCGAATCTAAGAAATGCCTATCGTGAGAAACAACAATAATACAGTTGTCAAAATTTGCTAGGAAATTTTCTAACCACAATATAGTTTCATAATCTAAATCATTAGTAGGTTCATCCATGATTAAAACATCTGGGTTACCGAACAAAGATTGAGCTAATAAAATTCTGACTTTTAGCTTTGCATCTACATCTTTCATTAAGGTGTAATGAAGATTTTCTAAAATACCGAGATTCGACAGTAAAGCTGCAGCTGAACTTTCAGCATTCCATCCATCCATTTCTTCAAATTGTTGTTGCAATACACCGATTTTATCTGCATTTGCATCATTGTAATCTGCATACAACTTATCCATCTCAGTTTTAACTTCGTACAAAGGCTTATTTCCTATGATTACAGTATCTAAAACATTCTTGTCATCATATATATTATGATTCTGTTCTAAAACAGACATTCTTTTTCCTGGTTCTAAATGAACATTTCCTGATGTAGGATCTAACTTTCCAGCTAATATCTTTAAAAAGGTAGATTTTCCGGAACCATTAGCTCCAATAATTCCATAACAATTTCCATTATTAAAGGATGTGTTTACATCGTCAAACAATATTCTTTTACCAAACTGAACAGAAAGATTAGAAACAGATAACATATATTATTAATTTATTTTTGCAAAAATATAAAATCTAATCTCTAAATACTCAATCTTCTTATATTAAATAGATTTAATTTAACAGGTAATTAACACAAATAAATATTTTTGATATATATTTTTGAATAATTGTTTTATTGAAATGAAAAATATTTTAATTTTTTTGTCATTATTTATTCTACTAAATGGATGCAAAGACCATACAGAAATGTGTCATAGTTATGTAGGTGGTGAAATTATAAACCCTACAGGCAATAAACTAACTATTTTTAAATCAAACAGTATAATTGACACAATTAGATTAGACTCTAACAATAGATTTTTAACTAAAATTGAATCAACAGAATCTGGTTTTTATGGATTTTCTCATGGAAATGAATATCAATTAATTTTATTAGAACCAAAGGACAGTATTACTATTAGAGTAAACACATTAGATTTTGATGAATCTTTATCATTTAGTGGAGTTGGCTCAAAGAAAAACAATTACTTGGTTAGCTTATTTACAAAATATGAAAATTCCAAAAGCAATAGATCTAAATTATATAAACTTGATCCAATTGAATTTAAAAAAACTATTGATTCATTGCAACTTAATGAAATCAAACAATTGAACAAGTTTAGTTCGGGAGCAACTACACCTTCTAAATTATTTAAACAGGTTGCCTTAAGTACGGTGAATTATATTTTTGATTCTAAGAAAGAGGCTTATCGTTTTATAGATTTTAATAATTCTGAAAAAAAATATCCAGAAAATTTTTATGACTTTAGAAAAAATATTGATTACAACGACTCTTTATTTGAAGAATTCTACCAATATTATAATTTTTTGTTTCCACACTTCGATAATTTAGCTTATGAGAAGTTTATAAAACTGTATAACAAAAGGTCATTTACCAAGGACAATATTGATTACAATTTAATAAAATTAGAACTAATTGATAGCCTTGTTGCAAATAGAGAGATAAAATCCAGATTAACTTCGTTTATAACCAGGAAATTTTTATCCTTTAGCAAAACACAAGATGAAGCAACATTCAATATACAATTATTATTTGGAGATAAATAAAACTAAGGATAACGACTCCAAAAACTATCAACAAAAAAGAGTGATTAATCTTTATAATAATTTAAAAAAGTTAAAGAAAGGAAATAAACTCCCAATTATTGAACTAATTAATACAAGCAAAAGTTCTATTAATATTAATAAGCTTATTAATAACAAAACTATAATTTATTTTTGGAGTAAAAACTCTAAAAATTCTTATAAATATAGTCATAACAAAGTTAAAGATCTTAAAAAAAATCATCCTGATATAGACTTTATTTCTGTGAATATTGATAAAATTAGTACTGAAAAATGGCTCAGTAAATTAAAAACTAATGCAAGTTACTGTACATGCATAGATTGCAAGACCGATGTTGCTGCTAATGAATTTAAATTACGTAATGTAGATATAGCCAAAATGCTTTTAGGCATACAATATATTAGAAAAACAATTGTAGTAGATTCTAATATGAATATAATTGAATCAAATGTAAATTTGTTTAGTGATAACTTAGATGAAATTATTGATTAATTTCCTTTTTTATAATCACTCAGAAATTTTTCCAATCCAATATCTGTTAAAGGATGTTTTAACAATCCTGCAATTGAACTTAAAGGACCTGTCATTACATCAGCCCCTAATTTTGCACAATCAATTACGTGCATTGTGTGTCTAACTGAAGCTGCCAGAATTTTTGTGGAAAATCCATAATTATCATAAATTAGTCTTATTTCAGCAATCAGATTCAAACCATCTGTAGAAATATCATCTAGTCTTCCTATAAATGGAGAAACATAAGTAGCGCCAGCTTTGGCCGCTAATAATGCTTGTCCTGCAGAAAACACTAAGGTTACATTAGTTTTAATTCCTTTATCACTAAAATATTTCGCCGCTTTAACTCCATCCTTAATCATCGGTAACTTAACTACAATCTGGCTATGTAAATTAGCTAACTCTGTTCCCTCAAGGACCATATTATCAAAATCTGTTGCAATAACTTCTGCTGAAACATCACCATTAACAATTTCACATATATCTTTGTAATGTTGCAAGATATTATCTCTACCGGTAATTCCTTCTTTTGCCATTAAAGACGGATTTGTAGTAACTCCATCTAAAACACCTAGGTTTTGAGCTTCTTTAATTTGATTTAAATTTGCTGTGTCTATAAAAAATTTCATTTGTTTAATTAATTTTTATCTAAGCTACAATAAATTAAGATTTAAAAATTATAATCAAAATAAATATATTAACATAATAAGAAAATCTATTAATAACTTTTCATTATTAAATTTTCAAAATATTTTTGAGGTAAAAGTAGTTTTAAATAAGGAGCTATTTTCTCAAGAAAAGAACCTACAATGTATTTCTTTTTTGGGTTTTTAGAATTAATTATTTTAAAAATCAACTTAGCAATTAATTTAGGGTCTGCTCCTCCACTAACGTGATTATTCATTAAAGTTAGAGCTTTAGAATAATTCAAATGATAGGGGGAATTTTTCTCAGATGATGCGTGGTATCTTCTAGATGCAATATTAGTAGAAAATTCACCAGGGGCTAAAGTGACAACTTTTATATTAAATGGTTTAGTTTCCATATTTAAGGTTTCAGACACTAAATCCAAAGCAGCTTTACTTGCGCTGTACACAGACCTGTAGGGAGTACCTACGTAAGCTGCAAGAGACGTAATATTGATAATTAGACCTCTTTTTTTGGATCGCATGAGAGGTAAAACTTTTTTAATAATATTAAGAGGACCAAAAAAATTTGTATTAAAATTATTTTTAATTTCTATTTCTGGAATTTCTTCTAAAGGGCCTGTAATACCTACTCCAGCATTATTAATTAAAACATCTAAAACACCTTCTATTTTAATTATTTTATCAATACATAATTTAATGCTATCCGCATTATTAACATCTAAGTCAAATAATTGAAATTTGGAATCTAAATATTTAGAAGGATTTCTACTTGTACCATAAACTTTAAAATCTTTTGTGCATAAAAAGTCACCAATTGCTTTTCCAATTCCAGAGGATGCACCTGTGATTAATATTACTTTTGACATCTGGTAAAAATTATAAGAGAATAAAAAAAAAAGGCAAGCTACCTACATCACACTGCTACAACCGTGTACCTTTGCTGTGTTCCCACTCTGGAGGATTAAACAGGAGCTAGTTGTGTAGGACTTGCCGTTGTAAATATACAAATGATTTATAATAGGTTAAGATTTTTTTAAGTTAATTTAAATAAATAAATTGCCATTATTCTAATGACTATGAGTTTCAAAATATTTCAAAATATTGTATTACTTTTTTTAGTTGGTTGTGGTAATGTTGATAATTCTAATTTAGACATCACATCTAACAAAAAAAATAAGATGAAACTTGATGAAACATTTATTTTATCAATCAATGAGGTATTTGACTCTATTAAAATTCACAATAGAGATAAAATAATTTATGAAACTAAAAAAAATGATTCACAAAGTATACATATTGAACTTGACAAGTTTAGATTAGGAAAAAACAATATCAAAGTTATCTCTTATTACAAAAATAACATTAAATCAAAAGATATTAATTTTATCATTTTAAATGATCAAACTCCAGTTCTATACACCTACAAGATAATTAACACATACCCACATAAAATTAATGCCTATACTCAGGGATTAGAATTTAATGAGGGATATTTATATGAAAGTACTGGAAAATACGGGAAATCTAAGTTAAAAAAAGTCATTCTTAAAACTGGAGACTCTTTTAAAGAAGTTAGTTTATCAAATAAGTACTTTGCTGAAGGATTAACTATTATAGATGATAAAATAATTCAACTTACCTGGAAAGAAAATATCGGACTTATTTATGACTTAAACACACTAGAGTTAATCGACGATTTTCAATATAACAAAAGTAAAGAAGGTTGGGGGTTGTGTAATAATAAAAATAAAATATTTAAAAGTGATGGAACTGAAAATATTTGGATATTAGATTCAATCACATTTGAAGAGATTGATAATTTTCAAGTTTACACCAATAAAGGAAAAGTAAATGGCTTAAACGAATTAGAGTGGGTTAATGGAAAAATTTATGCAAACCGTTACGGGTTTAATGGGGTAGCAATTATCAATCCTGATAATGGTGCTGTTGATGGAGTAATTGATCTTTCAGGTTTAAGAGAAAAAGTACTAAGACATGATAATTTAGATGTTTTAAATGGTATTGCATACAACAAAGTAAGTAAAACCTTATTTGTTACAGGAAAAATGTGGAATAAGATATTTGAAATAGAAATACTAAAGAAATAAAATGAAAAAGTTATTCTCCTTATTTTTAAATATTATTATTATAGTTTTTTGGAGTTCATGTAGAGACGATTTTAATTTTAATGTCACTGAAACTCAATTAAACTTTTCAAAAGATACGGTCTATTTAGATACTGTTTTTACAAATATAGGATCAAGCACATATAATCTAAAGGTTTACAATAATTCAAATGAAAATATTTTAATTCCTAGCATAAATCTTGAAAACGGTCAAAACTCTTATTATAGATTAAATGTGGATGGTTTATATGGTAATCAAAATAATTCTAATAATTACTTTGAAAATATTGAGTTACTCGCAAAAGATAGTTTGTTTGTTTTTATTGAAACCACTATAGATATTACTAATTTTCCAAATGAATCCAACCAATTTTTATATACAGATAAAATAAAATTTAATACGGGATACAATTCACAAACAGTTGACCTAATAACATTAGTTAAAGATGCGGTTTTTATTTATCCAAACAAATATACTGATAGTGACACTGGAGAAGTAATTATTGAAACATTAAATTTCGATATAAACAATGATGGTATTTCAGACGAAACTAATATTCAAGGAAGATTTTTATCTGAAAATGAATTAAATTTTACTAATGAAAAACCATATGTTATATATGGATATGCTGGAGTTGCAAATAACAACATCTTATCAATTGATAAAGGAGCAAGGGTTCATTTTCACTCTAACTCAGGAATAATAGTTACTAGTGGTGGATCGATACAAGTTAATGGCGAGTATAGTCAAGATCAAGAAACCTTAGAAAATGAAGTTATTTTTGAAGGTGATAGACTTGAAAGTAGCTTTGAAAATATTCCCGGTCAATGGGGTACTATTTGGCTATTTAGTGGGAGTGTTAATAATATTATAAATTACTCAACGATAAAAAATTCAACTATAGGTATTTACACCGAAGATCAGTTAAATACTAACAACAATCAACTAATTATTAATAATTCTAAAATATACAATTCTAGTAATTTTGGAATTTTTGCAAAATCATCATCTGTTACAGCTAGTAATTTAGTTATTAATAAAAGTGGGCAATCTTCATTTGCCGCTACTTACGGGGGAGAATATGACTTAACTCACTGTACAATAACAAATTTTTGGAATAATAGCTTTAGACAATTCCCTAGTTTATTAATAACTAATTATTGGATTGATAGTGACGGGGAAATATTAAATAATTCAAACCTAAATTTCAACATTAGCAATAGTATAATTAGCGGAAATGAAAATATTGAGTTTTTAGTTGAACAATATGACGATACTAATCTGAATTTTAAATTTAAAAATTGTATGATTAAATTTAATGACTTCAATGATATATTCACGGGACAAGGCAATTATAATTTTTCCAATTTAGAAAAATATGAAAACATATTTTTAAACCTTAATGCTGATTTTAAAAATGAATACAATAATGAACTATTTATTTTACAGAATTCTGAAGTTATTAATTTAGCAGATGAAATCTTGGCAGCTATATATCCATTAGATATACTAAACATCAACAGAGAAAATTCACCTGATTTAGGAGCCTATCAACACATTACAATTAATGATTAATTTATTTTGAAAACAAAGGGTATTTACTCATCATAGAATTAACTTCTTTTCCGATTTCATTTAATTTAATTTCATTACCACAATTTACAATTGCCTGATCAATAAAATCTACAATTTTAATCATATCATTAGCATCTAAACCTCTAGTTGTCACAGCAGCAGTCCCTATTCTTATCCCAGATGTTACAAATGGTGACTTATCATCAAAAGGTACCATGTTTTTATTTACCGTAATATCAGCAATTCCTAGAGCATATTCGGCTGACTTTCCATCAATAGCCTTATTTCTAAGATCTATTAACATCATGTGATTATCTGTTCCATTAGAAATAATATTGTAGCCTTTTTTCATGAATTCATCGGCCATTACTTGGGCATTTTTTTTAACATTTAAAATATAGTACATAAAATCATCTTGTAGAGCCTCCTCAAAAGCTATAGCCTTAGCAGCAATAACATGCTCAAGTGGTCCTCCTTGATTACCGGGAAAAATTGCTAAATCCAGTAATGAAGACATTTTTTTTAATTTTCCGCTTTTAAATTTAATTCCAAAAGGATTTTCAAAATCCTCTCCCATTAATATTAAACCACCCCTTGGACCTCTTAATGTCTTATGAGTTGTAGTAGTTACGATGTGACAAAAAGGAACAGGGTCATTCAAAATTCCTTTAGCTATTAAAGCTGACGGATGAGAAATATCTCCTAATAATAAAGCATTTACACTATCTGCAATCTCTCTAAACCTCTTATAATCTATATCCCTTGAGTAAGCTGAAGCACCAGCTATTATCATCTTTGGTTTTTCCCTTGTAGCAATTTCTTGTATCTTATCGTAGTTTAAAATTCCAGTTTCTTTTTCTACTCCGTAAAAAACAGGATTGTATAATTGTCCAGAAAAATTAACTGAAGAACCATGTGTTAAATGCCCTCCATGAGATAGATCAAAACCTAAGATTTTATCTCCAATATTTAAACAAGCAAAAAAGACAGCAGAATTAGCTTGACTTCCAGAGTGAGGTTGTACATTAGCCCAACAAGCACCAAAAAGTTTTTTCGCCCTCTCTATAGCTAATAACTCAATTTTATCCACTACTTCACAACCTCCATAATATCTCTTTCCAGGATAACCTTCAGCGTATTTATTTGTTAAGACAGAGCCAGTCGCTTTCATGACATTATCACTTGTGAAGTTTTCTGAGGCAATTAATTCAATACCTTCTATTTGCCTAGTTTTTTCTTCTTTGATTAAATCAAAGATTATTTGATCTTTTGACATGTATTAGTTAATTAATATTTATTGTTCAAAAATAAACAAATGGGAGGTTTAACAATGCAAAAAAGATATATTTGGTATCTTAGTTATTAAAAACTAATTAACAATAACTAGTTTTATTAAAATGAAAGAAAAAATAACTATTAAAAATAAAAAAGCAAGATTTGAATATGAAATTCTTGATAAGTATAACGCTGGTATAGTGCTTTCTGGTACAGAAATTAAATCTATTCGACTTGGTAAAGCATCTATTACCGAAAGTTTCTGTGAATTCAATGAATCAGTAGAGCTATTTGTAGTTAATATGAATATTGAAACGTACTCTTTTTCTGCAAATTTTAACCACTTCCCTAAATCAACTAGAAAGTTATTACTAAATAAAAAAGAGCTTTTAAAGTTAAATAAAAGTGTTAAAAATAGTGGGCTAACAATAATACCATTAAGATTGTATTTAAGTGATAAAGGACTGGCTAAGATTGAAATAGCTTTAGCAAAAGGTAAAAAGCTTTATGACAAAAGGCAAACCATGATTGATCGCGATAACAAAAGAAATCTTGATCGAATTAAAAAAGAAAATAAAAATTAATTTTTTTCTTTCAAAAGAGGTACAAATTTAAACTCACCAAACTCAATTTTATTAAATTTTTTTTCTGAAACTCTTGTTATTAATGTCATTATTTGTGTTTTTTCTCCAACTGGAATTACAAGTTTCCCTCCTATCTTTAGTTGATTAAGCAAACTCTTAGGAATAAATGGTGCTCCTGCTGTAACCAAAATAGAATCATAAGGTGCTTCATTTTCATAACCATCATAACCATCACCAAAAATTAATTTTTTGGGATTACAACAAATTTTTGGTAAAAATAAACTTGTTTTTTTAAATAACTCTTTTTGTCTTTCGATTGAGTATACAATGGCACCTAATTCACATAATACAGCTGTTTGGTAACCACTACCAGTACCTATCTCTAATATTTTATCTCCCTTATTTACGTTCAATAATTCAGATTGAAAAGCGACTGTATATGGTTGAGATATTGTTTGTCCAGCTCCAATAGGGAAAGCCTTGTCTTGATAAGCATGATCTACAAAACTTGAGTCCATAAATAAATGTCTCGGTATTGATTCAATAGCTTTCAAAACTCGTATATCTAATACTCCTTTAGCTTTTACTTCAAAAGCTAATTTATTTCTTAATCCTTTATGTTTGAATGTGTCTTTCAAGTTTATAAAAGTAAATATATTTACATTAAAATTCTAAGTTTATAATGCATATAAAAATATTACATTTGTACTATATTTATTAATAAAAACAAATGCAAAAAAATATTGTAGTCATTGGAGCCGGTACTATGGGCAATGGCATTGCTCATACATTTGCTCAAAACAATTTTAAAGTAGAGCTGGTAGATGTGAATATTAAGTCATTGGATAAAGCAATTCATACTATATCCAATAATTTAGATAGAATGGTAGTTAAAGAAAAAATTTCTGTATTAGAGAAAAAAAATACACTAGCAAATATTATCAAACAAACAAATTTAAGAAGTACTTCAAAAAATGCAGTATTAGTTATTGAAGCTGCAACTGAAAATTTAGATTTAAAACTTCAAATATTTAACGATTTAGACAATTATTACGATCAGAGCACAATTTTGGCATCTAATACCTCTTCTATTTCGATAACTCAAATTGCTTCATCTACCAAAAGACCTAATAAAGTTATAGGGATGCATTTCATGAATCCAGTTCCTATAATGAAACTAGTTGAAGTGATTAAAGGCTATGAAACTGATTTAGAGACATTAGAGTTTATTAATAATATTACAAAACAAATCAATAAAATTCCTGTAGAGGTTAATGATTACCCAGGTTTTATTGCTAATAGAATTTTACTACCAATGATTAATGAAGCTATTGAATCTTTACATCATGGAGTTAGTTCTGTAAAAAATATTGATAATATAATGAAGTTAGGGATGGGGCATCCTATGGGTCCACTTCAATTAGCTGATTTTATAGGTTTAGATGTTTGTCTGTCCATATTAGACGTAATGTATGAAGGCTTTAAGAGTCCAAAATATAAAGCTTCACCCCTACTTAAAAATATGGTATTGGCAGGTAAATTAGGAGTCAAATCAAAAGAAGGTTTTTATGACTACTCTGATAACAAAAAAGCTGAAGTTGTTTCTAAACAATTCCAATAATAGCCATGAGTATAAAAAAACAAATTAATTTAATTAAAGCACAGATTGGCAAAAATGTATGCCTTGTAGCTGTTTCAAAAACTAAAACAGAATTAAAAATTAAAGAAGCATATGATTGTGGTCAAAGAGTTTTTGGAGAAAACAAAGTACAAGAACTTGTTTCAAAACAAAACAATCTCCCCAAAGATATTAATTGGCATATGATAGGACATTTACAACGAAACAAAGTGAAATATATCGCACCATTTATATCATTAATTCATGGGGTTGACAATATAAAATTATTGAAAGAAATTGATAAGCAAGCCAGAAAAAATGAAAGAATAATTGATTGCTTAATTCAAATAAAAATTTCTAATGAAGATAGCAAGTTTGGTATTGATTATAAAGATGCTAATGAATGGTTAAAAACAGAGTTATTATTAAATTTTAAAAATATTAGAATAACAGGTTTTATGGGAATGGCAAGTAATACAAATAATGAATTAATTCTTTCTCAAGAATTTAGCAAATTAAATAACTTTTTTAACATGCATAAAAAAACAAACTTTCAAACCTTATCAATGGGTATGAGTAATGATTATCTATTAGCAATCAAAAATGGCAGTAATATGATAAGAGTAGGAAGCAACATATTTGGAGCAAGAAAATAAAAAGTTATTATATACAGCATTGTAGATATAGAGACAACTGGCGGGAAATTCAATGAAGAAGGAATTACAGAAATTGCTATATACAAATTTGACGGCAAACAGGTAATTGATAAATTTATTTCCTTAATTAATCCTGAAAAAAATATCCAACCTTTTGTTGTTAATCTTACAGGTATTAATAATAAAATGCTTCGCAATGCTCCTAAATTTCACGAAGTAGCTAAAAGAATATTAGAAATAACTGAAGACACGATATTTGTAGCCCACAATACCTCTTTTGACTATAGGGTTTTAAAGACAGAATATAATAGACTTGGCTATAACTTTAAAAGAAACACCTTGTGTACATTAGAATTATCTAAAAAATTAATTTTAGACATGAATTCATATAGCTTGGGGAAATTAACGAAACAACTAGGAATTCCACTAACACAAAGACACAGAGCAAGTGGCGATGCGTTAGCTACAGTGAAATTATTTAAGTTATTATTAGATAAAGATTTAGACAAAAATATTATTATTAGTAATATAAAAAACACTAGTAAATCTAATTTACCAAAAAATCTAAATGAAATTTTAAGTAAATTACCCAATTCAACAGGTATATATTATATGCACAATAAAAATTCTGAAATAATATATATAGGAAAGAGCAAAGACATTAAAAAAAGAGTTAATCAACATTTTACCGGAAAAGACGTTAAATCACATAAGCTACAAATCAATACTATTTCAGTCAGCTATGATGAAACTGGAAGTGAGTTAATTGCCTTACTTAAAGAAAGTAACCAGGTTAAATTACATAAACCAATTTATAACAGAAAATTACGTAAGAGTATTTACCCTTTTGGGATCTATAAAGATACAGATGTCAACAATTATATAAACCTAAGTATTTCTAAAATTAAAGCTGGTGATGATCCTTTGACTACATTTAAAAATATGAGTAACGCAATTTCGTTTTTAAATAAACTAATTAATGAAAATGATTTATGTCAAAAGCTTTGTGGAATATATAAATCTAATAATAGTTGCTTTAGATATACTATAAATGAATGTTCAGGTGCATGTATAAAACTTGAGGATTCTAAGCAATATAACAATAGACTTACAAAAGCTATTAAATATCTAAATTTCGAAAATAAAAATTTTGCAATTATTGATAAAGGTAGAAATATTGAAGAAAATAGTTTTGTATTAGTAGAAAATGGCTTGTTTATTGGATTAGGATATTTTAACTTAAACTTTCAAATAAATAATATTAAAGTTTTGAAGAAAATTTTAATTTCGATGGAACATAATAAGGACAGTCAACAAATAATTCAAAGCTCTTTAAAGAAATCAAATGGGATTAAAATTTTAAATTATTGAAGATGAATAACAAACCTGCAAACTTATGGAGAAAAAAAATTCATGAAATAATTTATGAAGCAGATACTTATGAAGGAAAGTTATTTGATTTAGTTTTAATTATTACTATTTCTATAAGTGTAATATTGGTAACATTAGAGAGTGTTGAATACTATGATTTAAAATATCATAATATTTTAAACATATCTGAATGGATTATTACAATTTTATTTACCATTGAGTATCTTCTGAGATTAATTTCAGTTAATAAACCATTAAAATATATATTTAGTTTTTATGGCATAATCGATTTATTGTCCATACTCCCTAAATATATTTCATTATTTGTATTTGGCGCCAGTTCATTGGCAGCACTTAGAGCTTTAAGATTAATGAGAATTTTTAAAATTTTAAAAATGAATAGATTTATTGGGGCATCTACTAATTTCAAAAGATTATTAGCTGTAGGTAAGGCAAAAATTATAGTTTTTATTTTATTTATAATTATTTTCTCAGTAATATCAGGAACGATAATGTATTTGATTGAAGGAAATGTAAATGAAGGGTTTGAAAATATTCCTAAAAGTATATACTGGGCAATTGTAACTCTTACTACTGTAGGATATGGAGATATAGCTCCATCAACCACCTTTGGGCAAATTTTCTCATCATTTATAATGATATTAGGATATAGTATTATAGCTATTGGTATAGTTACATCAAATATGCCTTTATCTAAAAGAAAAAAATTAAAATTAAACACACAATCTTGCTCTAATTGCTTGAATGAAAATCATACTGATGATGCAGAGTTTTGTTCAAAATGTGGGGAATCTTTAATCAATGAATAAATACCTAATATCAATTCTTGGACCAACAGCTATTGGTAAAACAAAATTAGCTATTAATTTAGCAGAAAAATATTCCACAGAAATAATATCAGCTGATTCTAGGCAGTTTTATAAAGAATTGAATATTGGAGCTGCTAAACCCTCAAACAATGATTTAAATAGGGTTAAACATCATCTAATAAATAACAAAAGTGTTATTGATAATTACTCAATCGGAGAATTTGAAAGAGATGCAATTAAAAATATAACAAAAATTCATAAAAAAGCAGATATAGCAATATTAGTTGGTGGGTCAGGATTATATTTAGATGTTATTAATTACGGATTAGATCAAATTCCTAAAAGTGATGAAAATATTAGAGATTTTCTAAATAATGAATTTAAACTTAAAGGTCTAAATCATATACAAAATGAATTAAAGGAAAAGGATTTAATTTCTTTTAATAGTATTGATCTAAACAACCCCCGAAGAATTATAAGAGCGTTAGAAGTTACAATTTCTAATGGAAAACCATATTCTTCATTTTTGAAGAAAAAAAACAATAAACGTAATTTTAAAACAATAGAAATTGGACTAAAGGATGATAGAGAATTGATTTATAATAGAATAAACAATAGAGTTGACAAAATGATTGCAAACGGACTAGTCAATGAAGTTAATGATTTAGTTCAACACAAAGAGCTAAATAGCTTAAATACTATTGGTTATAAAGAAGTTTTTGATTATCTGGAGGGTAAATCAGACCTAGATAATGCAATTAATGAAATTAAAAAAAATACTAGAAGGTACGCGAAAAGACAAATGACATGGTTTAATTCTAATAATAACATAATTTGGTTTAAAGTAAATTATAAAATTGAAGATATTATTAAATGTATAGACGATTTAATTAGTCACTAATCTAAATCCCTCACCATGAATATTGATAATCTCAACAGATTCATCATTTTTCAAATATTTTCTTAATTTGGCAATATAAACATCCATACTTCTTGATGTAAAGTAATTATCATCTCTCCAAATTTTAGTTAATGCTAATTCTCTTGGCATTAGGTCGTTTTTATAAAGTATTAACATTTTTAATAAAAGATTTTCTTTAGGAGAAAGCTTTACTGGAGCATTATTTAAATATGACAAATGCCTTAATTTAGAGTTGAGATAAAAACTACCAAAATTAAACTCATGTTCTGAAGATTCAATAACAGAAGTTCTGAGATTTCTATTAATTATAGCATTGATTTTCATTAACAAAACTTCACTATCAAAGGGTTTTTTCAAATAATCATCAGCTCCAACTTTGTAACCCTTTAAAACATCTTCTTTTAAAGACTTTGCCGTTAAAAATATAATTGGAATATCAGGGTTCTTTTCTTTTATTTCCTTCGCTAAAGTAAAACCATCTTTATAAGGCATCATAACATCTAGGATGCAAAGATCAAAATCATTTTTTTTAAACTTTTCAAAACCTTCCATTCCATTTTTTGCATGGATTACATTATAATTATTTATTATCAAATAATCCCTTAAAATAATTCCAAAATTCTGATCGTCTTCAACTAATAAAATTCTATTATTTGTATCACTCATAATTATATATTATTATTATTATTATTTATTGGTAATTTTATTTCAAAGGTACTACCCTTCCCTATCTCACTAATGACAGAAATTTCTCCTTTATGATATTTTACAATCTTTTTTACATAAGCCAACCCTAAACCGTGACCTTTTACATTATGTAAATCACCAGATTGTTCTCTATAAAATTTATCAAATATTTTACTTTGAACATCTTTTGACATGCCACGACCGTTATCAGAAATAGATAATATTATACCTTTTTCATTTAATATTTTATCAAAATTTCGAGTTGAAATTTTAATAATTGGATTGATATCTGAATATTTAATAGCATTATCAATGATATTAATTATAGCATTTGTAAAGTGAGTTTGATTTGCTCTAATAATTGAAAATTTAGAATTTAAATCTAATTCAATTTTTCCTTCTTTATTTTTCATTATTAAGTCTAAGTGTCCTACTGCATTATTTATTAAACTATGTAGATCTAAACTAGTTTGTTCAATATTTAATTCGTTTTTATCTAATTTTGATATTCTTAGAACATTTTCAACTTGATCATTCATTCTGTTATTTTCATCTTTAATCATATTTAAATAACCAATAACTTTTTCTTTATTTCCAATAATTTTTGGATTTTTTATTGAATCTAATACTAAGTTAATTGTAGCTATAGGAGTCTTAAACTCATGGGTCATATTATTTATAAAGTCAGATTTAATTTGAGCGATTTGTTTTTGTTTTAGTAACTGTGAAATAGTACTAATATAAACCATAACTATAATTAAAGTAAATACTATAGATAATATAATTGCCTCAATATCAAAAAATGATGAACTAGAAGATAATAATTGATTTCTTAAATTTGGAAAATATACACTCAAGTTAAAATCACTATTATTTTCATTGTCCTTAAACAAGGGAATTTTAAAGATGTCAGTCTGACGGTTTAAACCATAAAAATCAAAGTTTTCAGATTGTACTCTTGTTAAAAGGTCATTATCAAAAATTCCAAACTCGTAATTCAAGTCTAAATTATATTGCGATAAAGCTTCGTTTAATAGAGTCACAACCTCTTGGGTTGAAACTCTTCTATGAATTGGATTTCTTTTAGCTAAATCTTTATAAGCAGTTTCAAATAAAATTTCTTTGCTTCTTGAGATTTCTCCTATTCTTAGAAGTAATTGTTCAGGTGTAAATTGTCTAGTATCTTGGGGATCAGAAAGACTAAAAAACTTTTTTTCTCTTTCGTTTGATATTCTGGTGATATTTATGCTATCAATATTAATATCTAAAAATGAAGGTAGCTTTAAACTTTCTTCTATTATTCCATTTCTATAGATAATAGTTTCATTTGAACCATTATTTTCACTTATAAAATAAAGGTTATTTATTGCAGTAGTATCTATATTAACCCCAGAATTAATTAATTCATTAAACTTATATACATATTCAGAATATTCTCTTTTTTCGATATCATTTGAAACAGTAGTCAAAACTTGGTTAATGTTTAATTCAAATTCTTGATTATTTTTCTCAAGATTAGATTTAATAAAATAGCTTTGTACTGCTATAATCCCTAGTAGAGATAAGGACATTGAAATTAATATTATTATGAAAAATTTCTTATTCATTAATCTAATTTAACATTATTAATGTAATGATATATGCATTTAACCATAAGTTAACAAATTTTAATCGTCTAATAAATTGGAATGAATTCTCATAACATCTTTATTAATATCATTATTTAAATTATTATAAATTAAAAAATCAGAAATTCTAATAATTTCTGTGTCAACAGCTTGGTTTTTCATAATATTTGTAATAGATAGTTTTGCCATACCTCTTGACAATAATCTAGAAATTTTTAAATCATTATCCGAAATAACGCCAATTATTTTGTCAAAATTATTAATTGTATCATTTTCATAAATAATCGCAGATTCATAAATAGTATAGCTATTTTTTTGTCCTAACAACCAATTATTATAATCCTCATAAACAAGAGGGTGAACTATTGAATTAATTAATCTAAGTTTTGAATTATTATTGAAGATTATTTTTGAAATATGTTTTTTATTTAATTCATTATTTATAAAACTATCAGATCCAAATGCATTAATTATTGACTTTTTGACAACAATATTTGACTTAATAATAGAATTAGCTTTTTGATCACTATTATATATGGGCACACCCAATTTGGAGAACATTTTTGAAATATATGTTTTCCCACTACCTATACCACCTGTAATAGCTACTTTTTTCATTTTAAAAAAACATATTGTATATCCTTATTAATCAAACGAAGATTTTTGATAAGATTTGGTTGTTTCATTACTTCAGGAGTTAATTTTCCGTTTTGACTAATTTGATTAAAATCACAAATAATTTTAAAATCTTTAGAAGAATAATTCTGGTAATTATCTAAACTAACAGTAAAAGAAACTTTAATCATTTTGGGATAATAATTAAGCTTAATATCATTTGGTATATTTATTATTGAAATAGGGATATCAAGCATTGATTCAGTTGACTTTTCAACATCAATAAGAAGCTTAATAGATTTAGTTGAATATTTCAAATTAGTAGTATTTTGAATATCAAGCTCCAAATCTTCATTAAAACTAGATTTTAAATTATCTAAAATTAATTCCTTGGTTTTAATAGTATTTATTGATTTTAAGGCTAATTCTGGACCAATCACAGAAATAGAATCTGGTATTAAAGTAAAATTTTCAAAATAATCAAATCCTTGTGAAAAGTTTATTATAGAATTAAGAACTACAGGGACATTTTTAGTTCCTAACCTATCATAATCAAAAAATAAACTATCAAAATTAATTGAAATCAGTTCAAATTTTGGAGTAATAAAATTATCAATCTGAGAATAGCTGTTGGATTGGGTAATAACATAAGACTGTGAATTATCTAAAATATCTTTAGAGGAAATATTAATTACTTGATTAGATAAATAATATTTAATAAAATCTAATCCAAATGAAGAGACGGTTAATTTTATACTATCAACTGATTGGTTAGTTATAATTTTATTATCAGGAATATCTGTTAAATTAATTTTATAACTAATACTTTTTGTGTGTACTTTAGTTAACTTAACAATAGTAGAAAACAAAATAGAAATCAATAAAAAAACAAGAAAATTATTGAATGTTTTATAGTTAAACATGTTTAATTTATGATTTGTCATTTGACATTATTTTAAAAAAATAAGAAGGAAATTTATCTTCTATATCTTTATTTGAAGATAATAAAATAATATTTGATTTAACAAAACCTAAACCATATCCAACAAACTGAATTAGTGAAGTCAATATTGAATAGAATCCAACTACTATACTTTTATTATTAATTAGTGAATTAAAAAAAATTAATGATAAGTACAATAAAACTGAATATAAGGGGAAATATATCTTAAAAAAAACTAGAACGATGCTAAGTAGTAAATAAAAAGTAAAAAAACTAGGAAACCAAAAGGTAAGTTTATTTGAGGACGGGTGCCATTTATTGATAATAGGCCTTACCATTCCAAATTTAAAAACTTGATTAAAAAATGCAATAATATTAACTCTTCTCTTATGATAAACTTTAACATTATTATATAATTCAGAATTTAGATTAAGTTTAGAAATTCTTAAAGATAAATCGGGGTCTTCACCAGGGTGAATATTACCAAAACCACCTGTCAATTCAAAAGTTTTTTTTGATATACCCATATTAAAACTTCGGGCTTGAAAATTTTTATATTTTGATCTACCTCCTCGAACACCAGCTGTCGTTATAAGTGATGTCATTGTAAAATTTACAGCCTTTTGAAAATTTGTAAATGAATAATGCGAATCATCAACTCCTCCAAAACAATCTACATATTTATTATTAATGTTAGTAAAAAAATTCAATAAATAGTTGTTCGGTAATATACAGTCAGAATCCAATATTATGAAGTAGTTTCCTTTAGCCCTTTTCATTCCAAAATTTCTTGAATGTCCTGGACCAGTATTTTTTTTAGTATAATAAGAAATATTCAAATCATTAGAATAATTTGAAATAATCTTATCTGAACAATTAACAGAACCATCTTCAATTATAACAATTTCAAAATCATAATTACCATCTAAATTATTAAAGCTAGATAATAACTCATTAATTTCTTCAGGACGATTGTAAACAGGAATAATAAAAGAAACATCGATAATTGCCATTTAACAAATGTAGGAAAAGAAGAAAGAAAAAAACTATATTATTTTGTTATTGAATCCATTACAGAATCACTAACTCCCATATTACTAAAACCACCATCATTATACAAATTTTGAAGTGTAACTCTTCTGGTTAAATCACTAAAAAGTGTTACGGTATAGTTAGCACAATCCAAAGCAGTTGCATTTCCTAATGGAGACATTCTTTCTGCATAATTTATAAAACCATCAAAACCTTTAACACCGCTACCTGCAGTAGTGGGTGTTGGAGATTGTGAAATAGTATTCACTCTAACTTTCTTATCTTTTCCAAAGAAATATCCAAAACTTCGGGCAATACTTTCCAAAAATGCTTTGTTATCAGCCATATCGTTATAGTCAGGAAAAACTCTTTGTGCAGCCATGTAGGTTAATGCTACTATACTACCCCACTCATTCATAGCATCTGCTTTGTAAAGAGTTTGCATTACTTTATGAAAAGACATTGCTGAGACATCAGTTCCCTTTTGAGTCCAATCATATTTTTGATCTGTATAATGTCTTCCTTTTCTCACGTTGATAGACATGCCAATAGAGTGTAAAACAAAATCAAGCTTGCCTCCAAGTATTTTAGTAGATTCTGAAATTAAATGTTCTAAGTCTTCGATGGATGTAGCATCAGCTGCAATTACCTTTGAACCAGTTTTTTCAGCTAATTTATCAATCTCTCCCATTCTCATAGCTACAGGCGCATTTGACAAAACAAAAGTACCACCTTCTTCATGAACTCTTTCCGCAGTTTTCCAGGCTATAGAATTATGATCTAATGCTCCAAAAATTATACCTCTTTTTCCTTTTAACAGATTGTATGACATAATATAAATTTTTTACAAATATAAGATTAATTGAGTAATTGCTTAGCGTGTGCTACAGCAGAAGTAGAAATATTATCACCTTCTAGCATTTTTGCAATTTCAACTATTCTATCTTGATTATTTAACTTAATTAAATTAGTTGTAGTTGAATTATCCAACTCCGTTTTATATACTTTAAAATGGGACTCACCTTTAGCCGCAATTTGAGGTAAATGAGTAATCGTGAATACCTGCATCCTAGAACTCATTACTTTCATAATATCTCCAATCTTATTAGAAACTTCGCCAGACACGCCAGTATCAATTTCATCAAACATTAATGTGGGTAATTTTCTATAGTTGGCAATAATAGATTTAATTGCTAACATAATTCTAGATATTTCTCCACCTGAGGCAGATTGCTTTAATAATTTAAACTCAGATCCTTTATTTGCACTAAACTTAAACTCCAACTTGTCAATGCCATTACTCAAAAACCTGTCTTCAGAATTTATCTCAATTAAAAACTGTGCACTTTTCATACCTAATTCATATAGTATTTCTTGAAGATTAATAACTAATTTCGGAATAGCTTTTACCCTATTTGCATTTAATTGTTTAGCTAAACCCAATAATTCATCTTCAAAATTAGTCACTAAACGACTTAATGAAGATATTTCACTATCAATATTATTAGTCTTAGAAACCTTCTTAATTAATTCAGATTGAACTAGCAGTAAATCATCAATACTAGCTACAGAGTGTTTTCTTAAAACATTATTAATTTTGGATAATAAATCACCAATTTTTGATAATTTTCCAGGATTATTAATAAGATTATCATTAGAATTATGAATTTCAGATGAAACATCATCTAAATCAATATAAATAGAGTTAATTCTATTGTATAGACTTAAAAAAGTATTTGATTTTGCCGATAATTTGTTTAAACTTAGTTTTAGTTTATTAACTAATGAAATAATACCATGTTCATTTTCATTCAAAAGTGAAATACTATGATTTAAATCAGTTTTAATATCCTCAAAGTTCGATAAGTCTTTATATGAATTTTCTAAATCATTTAAATTAACGTTAGAAATATTTAACTCATTAATTTCATTTAATAAATGGTTATTGTAATCATAAGCTTTAGATAGCTCATATTTTGTATTTTCAAGAGATTTTAAATCTACTAAAAGACTTTTATATTCAGATAATTTAAGTTTATATTCACTAAGAGTTTTTAAATTATTTGCTACTGAATCAATAACATCAAATTGAAAATCTACATTAACTAAATCTAAATTTTGATGTTGTGAGTGAATATCTATTAAATATTGACTAATTGAAGTAAGTTGATTTAGAACAACAG
Source organism: uncultured Flavobacteriaceae bacterium (assembly GCA_964275595.1). Classification (GTDB taxonomy): domain Bacteria; phylum Bacteroidota; class Bacteroidia; order Flavobacteriales; family Flavobacteriaceae; genus SGZJ01. Next base: position 76,754 of record CAXYDM010000028.1, on the reverse strand, counting down.
GAGAATCATTTACAAAAGCTCTTGATTTTCCAGATGGTAATATTTCTCTTCTTATTATTGTATCTGTGTCGTAATCAAGATTATTATCAGAAAATATTTTTTTTAGATTATAGTTTGCTAAATCAAATGTTGCTTCAACTATACACTTTTTATTCAAATTATTTATCGACGAACTATCAGATCGTTTTCCTAAAACAAGCGACAATGCATTAATTAAAATTGATTTACCAGCACCTGTTTCTCCTGTAATAATCGTTAAACCATTATTAAAATTTACATTTAAATCTTCAATTAAGGCATAATTTTTTATGGACAGGTTTTTTAACACAATAAATATTTATTACATAAAGTTAATTAAAATTTTATCTTTCTCCATTTATTTGAATGCATTGGAGCTAATTTTGCTAATGTAGAAGTTAAATTAGTTATTTCAACACTAGGTCCATCACTAAAAATGTCTTGAATTTCATCTGATTTAGCATCAAAAAACACTTTCATAATGTAAGAATTAGGTCTTCTACTATTCATTCTTTCTAATGAAATAATAGACTTGCTAATGTTTGATTTTGATTTTTTCGCATCTTCATACATCTTATCTAAACCGTTAAGATGATAATCGTATAAAACATTACTAAATTCTTTAAATGTTGGAGATAAGATATTATCAATTAAGTAATAACGGTTTTGACGACCATCTTTAGCATTCCAACCGAGGTAATTAGTACTACTAGAATAATCTAAAATACTTCTAGCTTGTTGGTAATGTCTTTTTCCTGAGTTTAGCTCAAAAGTGTCCGAATCTATTCCTAAAATTAAATAAACATGAAAAGAAAGTACGGAGATTAAATTTGATTCAAACTGAGTTGGGTTGAATACAAAATTTTGAAATTCTTGATACTTAAATGAAAAATCTTTATCTATATAATTATATACAGAAGATTCATATGATGAATTAAAGATAGGTCTTGAAGATTGGATTTGTATAGTCCCCTGAAAAGTATCGTTATCATAGTTACTAATATTTATAACCATTGAGCAATTTATTCTTTGCTTAGAAGTGAAGGAATTATTGGTCCAATTGGTATTATTTATAAAGTCAGATATTTGACTTTCTAATGTCTTGAATATTTGTAAATTTTCATCACCAGTTTGACTTGCATTAACTACTATATTACAATTTAACTCTTGTCCAAAAGAAGTAAAAGATAAAATTATAAATATATATAAGAATATTTTATTCATTTATTAATTCAATTATATTATTAACTATATCAAGTGAAACAGATTTCTTATCTTTTAACGGGAAATTTAGAATTTTATTTTCTTTAAAAATAATGGTAATCTTATTGGTATCAACTCCAAACCCAGCCCCTTTGTCGTTTAAGGAATTTAATACGATTAAATCTAAATTTTTATTATTCAATTTATGTTTAGCATTTTCAATTTCATTGTCAGTTTCTAAAGCAAAACCTATTAAAAGTTGATTCTTTTTGTTCTTGCCTAGGTAGGATAAAATATCTTTTGTTTTTTCAACTTCAATTGATTGCGTTTTATTCGATTTTTTAATCTTTTGATTAGAAATTGTTTTAGGTTTAAAATCTGACACAGCAGCAGACATAATAACCACATCTACTTCATCATATTTATCTGTCACTTTTTCAAACATTTCATCAGATGAAGTTATTAAAGTAAGTTCAATAGATGAAGTGGATAATTTTTGACTTGTTGGACCGCTGATTAGAATAACTTTAGCCCCTAATTTAAATGCTGTTTCAGCTAATGCAAAACCCATTTTACCACTAGAGTGATTTCCAATAAATCTAACAGGGTCTATAGATTCAAATGTAGGTCCAGCAGTGATTAAAAAAGTTTTTCCATGTAAAGGCAATTTGACAGATAAGTTTCTTTCTATAAAACCAATAATATCCTGAGGTTCTGCCATCCTTCCTTCACCAACTAAACCACTAGCTAATTCACCAAATACTGGTGGTATTAAAAGATTTCCATAAGAAATTAATTTAGAAATAGATAACTGAGTAGATTTATGTTTAAACATATCTAAATCCATTGCAGGGGCAAAAAATACTTTACATTTTGCAGATAAATATGTAGCAATTAAAAGATTGTCACAGTTACCGTTAGACATTTTAGACATTGTATTAGCAGTAGCTGGACATATTAAAAATAAGTCAGCCCAAATACCTAACTCAACATGATTGTTCCACAATTCGTCATCTTCATCAGTTGTAAAGGAAGATAAAACTGGATTCTTGGATAAAGTGGATAATGTTAGAGGGGTTACGAATTCTTTAGCAGCTGGTGTCATGACAACTTTAACTTGACACCCTGACTTAATAAAAAGTCGTACTAAATTTGCAGTTTTGTAAGCGGCAATACCGGCAGTGATACCTAGTAAAACTTTTTTTCCGCTTAAAACTGACATTAGTTTATTTTTCTAAAGATTCCTCTGAACTATTTCTGTGGTAGATTTTATTTTCAAGCCATTCTTGTATAGCTAAAGCATGTGGCTTGGGTAATCTTTCATAAAATTTAGAAACCTCAATTTGTTCTTTGTTTTCAAAAATTTCTTCCAAACTATCATTGTAGGTAGCAAATTCTTCTAGTTTGTCAATAAGCTCAGTTCTAATATCAGAATTAATTTGTTCAGATCTTTTTGAAATAATTGAGATTGCCTCATAAATATTATCTGTTGATTTGTCAATAACATTTCTGTCGTAAGTCTCTGTATTTACTGGTGCTTTTACTTTTTTTAAATCCATTATGTTTATTTCTATGTTGTTTTTAATTGCTCAAGTTCGCTGAATTTTGTATTTAATTCATCAATAAATTCAGACTCATTATAATATTTCATAAAGGATTTATAATATCCCATAGCATCGTTAATTCTGTCCTGCATCTTATAACTTACACTATTTATGGCTAATTTGTATGCTGAATCAAATTTAAAATACAAAACTTTTTCTCTTAAAGTTGAACCTGGGAATTCGACTATAAAATTATCAAATGATTTAATTGCAGACTCGTGGTCATTGAGAGTGTTGTATTGTAAAGCTTTGCTGTAAGATTTAAATTCTAACTTATAATCTAATTCGAATATTAACTCATTTACTTCTGAAATATATTCAGAATCTGGAAACGTGTTTATAAATAATTGCAATTTATCAATAGCTACTTTAGTGTCGGTTTGATCTTTTGAAAAAATAGGAGACATAAAATAATAGCTTTTGGCAGCTAAAAATGCTATCTCTTCATTTTTTTCGCTATTAGGATATGTATTTACAAATTTTTCCATTCTATAATTAGAAGTATAGAAATCTTTAGTTTCATAAAAACACATAGCATGCATGTACATTAATTTTTGAGCTTGAGGTTTTCCTCTATATTTAGGAACAATTTGTTCAAATAGTCGATTCGCTTTAGTAAATTTTCCATCATCAAATAATGATGTTCCTAAGGAAAACTTAGAAGCGATATCATCGCCATTTATAGCTTTTTGATATTCACCACAAGATAAAAATGTTAATAATATCAATAATGTAAGTATAGCTCGTTTCATATTTATAATCAATTTGCAAAATTAAACAAATTTAATGTATTTAAAAAAAATACTTCTTATAGACTTTATAACGTTATTATAGATTAAAATTGTTCAGTTCCTCATTAATTTGACTTCTTAGTTCATTAGAAACAGACAACAATGGAAGTCTTAAGACATCATTACATAAATTCAATTTGCTTAGTACAAACTTCACCCCAGCTGGGTTGTTTTCCTTAAAAATCAAAGAAATTATATTACATAACTCATTGTTGATAGATTCTGCACTTGATATATTATTATTTAAGCCATCATCTATCATTTTAGAAAACATCTGTGGGAAAGCCTGGCCTATTACAGAAATAACACCATCTCCACCAGAAATAACTGAATTAAGGGCAAGATCATCATCACCAGAAATAATTAGAAAATCATCTGGCCTATTATTAATTAACTCTAAATATTGACTCATTTTACCGCCAGCTTCTTTAACTCCAATTATTAATTCGAATTCATTTGCTAATCTTAAAATAGTGTTCGGAATAATATTTTTAGATGTTCTCCCTGGAACATTGTACATTATTATAGGTTTAGAAATATTTTTTGCTAGATAACTGTAATGCTGATAAATACCTTCTTGTGTTGGCTTACTATAATAAGGAGATACCGATAAAATAGCAGAAATGGCTGTCAGATCTAGTGAATTAATTTCTTTAGCTAATCGAATAGTGTCATTACCTCCCATCCCTAAAACTAATGGCACTCTATTATTATTAACACCAACAACTGTATTAATTATCCTCTCTCTTTCAAAAGAATTGATAGTTGGGCTTTCTGCAGTAGTACCATTAATTACTAAATAATTTATTCCATTTAAAATATTGAATTCAACTAATTTTTCTAAAGAGTTATAATCAACAGAAAAATCTGAGTTAAAAGGAGTGATTAAAGCGACACCAGTACCAATAAATTTATTGTTTTTCATAGCTTATTAAGTCCTTTTAAATATTTCTCTAGTTCAACTTTAAAAATATCAATAAAACTACTTTTAATATTGATTATAAAGTCATGTAATCTTTGATCTTTATTAGAGATTCCAATTTTAAAATTTGCTTTAGATTTAGCAGTAATTAAGTTCAATTCGTGAATATCCTCATCATAATAACTAATTAATGCATCAAATTCGGTTTCGATAAATTCATTAATGTCATAATTAGATATATTTCCATTCCAACCAAAATCTAAAGGAGTAAAATACGAATCCCAGCTTGTTAGGGTTTCATCTTTCTCAGTAACATAAGCCACAAATTTTATTTTATTCTCATTTACACCCAAATAAGTAAAGATATTTCTTAGAGAATCATAATCATTAAATTCTTCAAGATTAATAATAATACCAACAGACTTTATTTTATTATTATTAACTGAAGATTTACGATTATTTAGAATATTATTTAAATATTTGTGGTTTGATTTTTTCTTGAATAGTTTAAAAAACATATATTTAAAAGTATTATACAAATGTAATAAAGATGATTTTGATTTAACTATAAAAACTCTAATGAAATCAATTATTAAGCTATTTAAATTTTCTGTTTTACTACTTATTATAAGTTGTGGAGATAATTTGCAACTATTTAAAGCTGAGACAAGTAGAGTTGAAATAAATTCTGAAATTAGTGTTGACTCAACTATATTAAAATTTATAGAACCCTATAAAAAAAATATTGAAAAGGATCTGTATACAACTTTTGCCTACTCCGCTAATACTTTAGACAAAAAAGAAGGAGAATTAAATACTGCAATTGGAAATATGATGGCTGATGCAGTATTCGAGTTGAGTAACCCCGTTTTTAAATTACAAAAAGATGAAAATATAGATTTTGTTCTTTTAAACTATGGTGGAATTAGATCAATAATTTCAAAAGGGAATATAAATGAAAAAACCGCTTATAATTTAATGCCTTTTGAAAATGAAGTTGTTGTCACTAAACTAATTGGAGAAGATATTTATAAATTAATTGATTATTTAAGGTTAGTTAAAAGAGCACATCCAATTTCAGGACTTAATTTAGAGCTGGATAAAAATTATGAGCTGATTAATGCGAAAATCAACAATAAAAATATTGATATCAATAAATATTACTATGTAGCTACAAGTGATTTTTTACTAAATGGGGGAGATAAAATGGACTTCTTTAATAAAAGTTCAGAAAACACATTTTTAAATTATAAAATAAGAGATTTATTAATTGATTATTTTATTAAAATCGATACTTTAAAGCCTAAGATTGATAACAGATTTATTAGAACTAAATAATGAAAAGAAGAAACTTTATTAAAAACACATTATATTCTAGTGCAGCTCTAGCATCTACCTCTATCTTGACCAATAGCTGCAGTAATAATAAGCTAAAAAAAATAACTATTCTTCATACAAATGATGTTCACAGTCACATAGACCCATTTGATAAAGACAATGATAAATTTGCATTTAAAGGAGGTATTTCTAGAAGAGCTACTATCATTGAAAAAATTAGAAAAGAAAACTCAAACACTCTATTATTAGATGCAGGAGATATATTTCAAGGGACCCCATACTTTAATTATTATGGAGGTGAACTAGAATTTAAGTTAATGAGTATGTTGAAATACGATTTAGCTACCTTAGGTAATCATGATTTTGATAATGGTATTGATGGGCTTTATAAACAATTGCCTCATGCAAATTTTAATTTTGTTTCTGCTAACTATGATTTTAAAAATACAATTTTAGATACGATCGTAAAACCTTATCAAATGTTTTATAAAGATGGGATTAAAATAGGAATATTTGGATTAGGAATAGAATTAGATGGAATGGTAACAAAAAACCTGTACAAAGAAACTAAATACTTAGATCCAGTTGAAATTACGCAAGGAATAGTAAAAACTTTGAAACAAGACGAAAACTGTGATTTAATTATATGTCTATCCCACCTTGGCTTTAAACACGATAATTTACCAAATAAAATATCAGACATAAAATTAGCTAAAGCAACTAAAGACATTGATTTAATTATTGGAGGTCATACACATACTTTTATGAAAAAACCAGTAATTGTTGATAATATAGAAAACGACAAGGTGATTATCAACCAAGTAGGTTGTCATGGATTATTTTTAGGTAAAATTGATTTTTACTTTGACTCATTTAAAAACAAAATGTATGATGGAGTTTCGATTGAAGTTTAATTAATCATCTGAACAAAATCATCTTCTGAAATTATTGGTACATTTAAAGATTCCGCTTTAAGCCTTTTACTTGGCCCCATATTATCTCCCGCAATAACATAATTAGTTTTTGAGGATATCGAAGACTTTACCTTTCCTCCATTTTTTTCAATCTCAAGTTTTAGATCGTCTCTTGAAAATTTTGAAAAAACACCACTTACAACGAATAATTTGTTTTTTAATTTAATGGATTTAACAATTTGACTTTCATCAATTTCAAAGTTTAGACCATAAAATTTAAGATCATTGATTATCATTAAATTTTCTTGGGTATTAAAAAAGCTAATAATGCTTTCTGCAATCTTTCCTCCAATTTCGTCAACAGACTCTAAATCTTCGTAACTCGCACACATCAAAGCATCAATATTGTTATAATGTTGAGCTAACTTTTTAGCTACCGTAACTCCAACATGTCGGATACCTAAAGCATAAAGAACTCTATGAAAACTAACTTGCTTTGACGTCAAAACTCCATTAATTAAATTTTCAGAACTTTTTTCTGCCATTCTTTCAAGTCCTAGTAAATCTTCAGCTTTTAACCTATAAATATCTGAATAATTATTAATTAGTTTATTCTCAACTAATAAGTTAACCGTCTCTGCTCCCAGCCCATCAATATCCATTGCCTTTCTAGAAATAAAATGCTGAATTCTTCCTGATACCTGAGGTTGACAAAAGTTATAATTTATACAGTAATGATTTGCTTCACCTTCATTTTTTTTCAATTCAGATCCGCATTCAGGACAATTTGAAATAAATTCAGTTTCCATTGATAAATGATCTCTTTTGCTGAAATCTACCTTAACTATTTTAGGGATAATATCCCCGCCTTTTTCAACATAAACATGATCGTTTAATCTAATGTCCATTTTTTTTATAAAATCAGAGTTATGTAGAGAAGCTCTTTTTACAACTGTACCAGCCAAATCTATTGGATCAAAGTTAGCAACAGGAGTTATAGAACCTGTTCTGCCTACTTGATAAGTAATAGAATTTAATACTGTTGAGGATTGCTCGGGTTTAAATTTATAGGAGATTGCCCATCTTGGAAACTTAGAAGTAAAACCTAATTCATTTTGTTGATTAGTATCATTAACTTTAATTACAACTCCGTCAATTTCAAACGGCAAGTTACTTCTATTGATCTCCCAATGTTTGACAAATTCAAAAACTTCTTCAATTGATTTGGCTAATTTAATTTCATTTGAAACATTAAACCCCCATTTTTTCGCAATTTCAAGAGATTCATATTGAGATTTAATTATGCCAGTAGATTCTACAATAGAATATAAAAGACATTCTAACGGTCTTTTAGAAACCTCTTTACTGTCCTGCATTTTTAAACTACCAGAAGCAGTATTTCTAGGGTTTTTAAAGGGTTCTTCACCGTTTGATACTCTTTGTGAATTGAGTTTCTTAAAACCATCTATAGGCATTACTATTTCACCTCTTATGTCAAAATTTTTAATAAAATCTCCTTGAAGAATTAATGGCACTGTTGGAATTGTCTTAATGTTTGCTGTTACATCATCACCCTGAACTCCATCTCCCCTAGTAATAGCTTTCATAAATTTGCCATCGACATAAGAAAGACTAATAGATGCACCATCATATTTTAACTCACAAGTATATTCAATATTACCTTCAATTATTTTTTTAATTCTCTTCTCCCAGGCATATAAATCTTCAATTGAGTAAGAATTGTCCAAAGAATACATTGGAGAATTATGCACAATTGTTTCAAAGTTTTTTGTGATATCACCTCCCACTCTCACTGTTGGAGAATTTGAATCGTAGAATTCAGGATGTAAATCTTCTAATTTTTTTAAATCTTTTAATTTTAAATCAAATTCATAATCTGAAATGGTAGGGTTATCAAGAACATAATAATTGTAATTGTGTTTATGTAATTCTTTTCTTAGAGATTCTATTTGCTCTTTAACATTCATAAATTATACGGAGGACAATAAGCTATTTTTAATTATATTTGAACACCTAATATACTAAAATGACACACAAGAAAATAATTGTTTTTACTCTTTTTTTAATTTTTAATTTATCTTGTTTTGTTGGATTTTCTAGTGAAATAATTCCTAATCCAGATTCTCGAATTTTTAAAACTGGTGACTTTATTTTATCCAAAGAAACAAAAATAAATTATTCAGATAATTTTAAAATTTCAGCAGAATTTTTGAAGGATTTTCTCATGATTGATACAAACATTGATAAATACTCAAATCAAATTAATTTTCTTCATAAAGACATTAACAATGATGAAGGTTACATTTTAGAAATATTAGAAAAAAATATAAATATTTATAGTGAAAATAACAAAGGAGCTTTTTATGCCGTTCAAACTCTTCGTCAACTATTACCATTTCAATTCGAGACTAATAAATCTAGCATCAGGGAGTTTAAACTTCCATGTCAAATAATTAAAGATTCCCCAAAATTTAAATACAGAGGTATGCACTTGGATGTAAGTAGACATATGTTTTCCGTAGATTTTATTAAAAAATATATAGATGCCTTGGCTATGCTTAAATTTAATACATTTCATTGGCACTTAACTGAGGATCAAGGATGGAGAATTGAAATAAAAAAATATCCAAAATTAAATACCGTAGGCTCATATAGAGATTCAACTCTTGTAGGACATTACACCGACAAACCCATTACATATGATAAAAAAAGATATGGTGGTTATTATTCACAAAAAGAAGTCAAGGATATTGTCGCTTTTGCCAAATCAAGAGAAATATTAATAATTCCAGAGATAGAAATGCCAGGTCACGCTCAAGCTGCTATAGCCTCTTATCCAATTTTAAGTTGTGAGCAAAAGCAAATTGGAGTAGCATCAACATGGGGGGTATTTGATGATATTTATTGTACAAGAGAGAGTACATTTAGTTTTTTAGAAGATGTCATGGATGAAGTTATGGATCTATTCCCTGGTCAATACATTCATATTGGAGGGGATGAAGCTCCAAAAAATAGATGGAAAAAATGTGATGATTGTCAAAACTTGATAAAGAGTGAAAAATTAAAAGATGAGCATGAATTGCAAAGTTATTTTATAACTAGAATGGAGAAATATATTAATGCAAAAGGAAAAAAAATAATTGGTTGGGATGAAATTTTAGATGGTGGCTTAGCTCCAAATGCAACAGTGATGTCATGGCGAGGTGAAAGTGGGGGGATTAAAGCAGCTAAAATGGGACATGAAGTTATCATGAGTCCAAATGCAAATTTATATTTTGATCATTATCAATCTAAAAATGAAGGAGAACCAGTAGCAATTGGAGGCTTCACTCCTATTGAAGAAGTTTATAATTACAACCCAATTCCAAAGGAATTAGATGAAAACGAGAAGAAATATATTATTGGTGCTCAGGCTAATGTTTGGACAGAATATATGAAAACCAGTGAGCATGTAGAATATATGGTATTTCCAAGAATATTAGCTCTTTCCGAAGTTCTTTGGAGTAGTAATAGGACTAATTTTACAGAGTTTAAATTAAGGGCTGAAAACTACTTTAAAAGATTAGATAAACTAGATATTAATTATTCCAAACATCTAGAAAATGAAGAGACAAAATGATATTAGAGGTATGCGCAAATTCATATGAGTCTGCAATAAATGCTGAGAAAGGTGGCGCACACAGAATTGAACTTTGTGAAAATTTATCTGTTGGTGGTTTAACCCCTAATTTTGAATTAGCTAAAAAAGTAATAAATGAGTTAAATATTCCTGTATTTATCTTAATTAGACCAAGAGATGGAAATTTTAATTATTCAAATGAAGAATTTGAAAAAATAAAAAAAAATATAATTCTATTTAAAGATCTTGGTTGTAAAGGAATTGTCTCTGGAATATTAACTAAAGATAAAAATATAGATGTAACAAGAACTAGGGAATTGATAGAGTTATCTAAACCTCTTGAATTTACCTTCCATAGAGCTTTTGATGAGGTTTTAAAACCAATTGATGGGTTACGTCAATTGATTGAACTTAAGGCTAATAGACTACTTACATCAGGTCAAAAAAATACTGCAATTAAAGGTATAAATTTGATAAAAAAATTAATCAATTTTAGCAACAATAGAATTAAAATTATGCCAGGCAGTGGGATTAACTCAACTAATATTTTGGAATTCATTAATCTTGATGTAGACGAAATACATGGCTCTTTTTCTAAAGATAGAAAAAGTAAGCAATCAGTATCAAGTATTGATGAAATTTTAAGATGTAATAATTTAATGACAGATCTCCACAAAAAATTAAAAAAATAGTTGATTTAACACAACCATTTAGTCCTAATTCTTAAACTAAATAGCCAACCTCATTTAAATACTAAATTTGTGAGTATTAATCTATTTTAGCATATTTTGCCGCTTTAACAAATCTAAATTTACCAAATGAATCTTTTTTTAACTCTATATTGACATATCCAAAGAAAATCAAAAGGCCTTTAATGTCATTATATAAATATTCATTGATTTCAAAATAAATTTTCCCTTTGTCTATCAGATTATTATGAGCGAACTTCAAAATTGCTCTATAGAAAACCAAAGGATCATCATCTTCAACAAATAAAGCTAATTCAGGCTCAAAATGGAGAACATTATTTTGCATTTTCTTTTTTTCTAAATTTCTTACATATGGTGGGTTAGAAACTATCAAATCATATTTTTTATCCGATTTATATTCTAAAATATCGGCTTCAATAAAATTAATATTTACCTTATTTTTTTTAGCATTTTGCTTAGCTAGTTCTAATGCAGAACTACTAATATCAAGTGCATCCAACACAAAACCATTATGATTTGCTAATGAAACAGAAATACAACCGGTGCCTGTTCCTATATCTAGAATTGTAATTTCATTTGTCTCTGATTTAATAATCCAATCTACTAACTCTTCTGTTTCAGGTCTTGGAATTAAAGCTGAAGGAGTGCAGATAAATTCAAGTCCATAAAAAGATGTTGTCTTTAATATATACTGTATAGGCTCCTCATTTAATAGCCTTACAATTGCTTTTGAAAATATATCAACCTGCTTTTTATTAATTAGCTCCTCGCCTGCTAATAACAGTTTGGTTGGAGATATATTCAAATACTTTTCGCATAGAAATTTAAAAATAGACAGAATTTCTTCATTTGGATAAGTGATAGCTAACTTAGTTTTAAAGTCTTTTTTTAAATCTTTTAATTTCATTACAGATTTTTAATCATATGAATATCACAAGAAAAATGGCAAGTATTGCCAAGGGGGCCATCGATTTTTTTAAAACCAAACTTATCATATAATGTAATTGCTGACTTGAGTTGGGTAATTGTTTCTAAGTAACATATTTTAAAATCTGATTCAGCAGCAAAGTTCAAACATTTTAGCAGCATCTCTTTGCCTAATCCTTTTCCTCTTATTGATTTGGAAAAATACATTTTTTGAAGCTCACATATATTGTCATCTCCATTTTTTAAAGGCTTGATTCCACCACCACCAAAAATAATTCCATTAGATTCTATGACAAAATATTTTTCTCTAGAATTTTGATAATTCTGGTACATACTTTCAGTTTCATCGTCTTGGTAAGCAGTGCCGACAAGTGGCAATTTTAGCTCAACAAAAACAGCTCTAATTACATTACAAATATGCAAATTATCTTCAGGTTTTATTTCTCTAATAATGTAGCTAAAATCTTTCAAATTTTAATACTATTTTTGTTATGTGAATATACACGAAAAATATATTAATAGATGTATTCAAATAGCTAAAAATGCCATTCCTTTGGCATATCCAAATCCAGCTGTCGGCTGTTGTATTGTTCACAAAAATAATATTATTGCAGAAGGTTACACTAGTGAATATGGAGGAAGTCATGCCGAAGTTAATGCGATCAATTCATTAAAAAACAAAGATCTTTTAAGTGAATGTAGTTTATATGTAACTTTAGAGCCTTGCTCGCATTTTGGAAAAACTCCGCCCTGCTCAGATTTAATTTTAAAATATAAAATCCCAAGAGTGTTTATAGGAATTAAAGATCCTAATCCTAAAGTTAGCGGAAAAGGAATAAAAAAATTAAAAGAAAATGGAGTTCATGTTGAAGTTGAAATATTAGCAAAGGAATGTAAAAATCATCATAAAATATTTTTAACTAACATCACTAAAAAAAGACCATTTATTACACTAAAATGGGCTGAAACAGCTGATGGCTACATAGCTCCAAAAGAGAAAAAAAATACAAAGCCAGTATGGATTTCTAATAAATATTCTCAACAGCTATCTCATAAATTAAGGTCTGAGTTTGATTGTATTTTAGTAGGAAGTAAAACTATAATTGATGATGACCCCAGTTTAAATACTAGGCAATGGCATGGGAGATCCCCAAAGGTTGTAGTTTTAAATAGAAAAAATAATTTAGATAAAAATTTAAATGTTTTTAAAACAGGTTCTGAGATTTTAATTATTGATAATAAAACTATAAGCAACAATAAAAATATTACTAAACAGATATGCAAATTCTTAAAATCAAATAATATTTCGAGTATTATCGTTGAAGGAGGAGCACAAACACTTAAAACTTTTTTAAAAGAAAATATGTGGGATGAGATAAAAGTTTTTAAATCAAATAAAAAATTAGTTAATGGTATTAATGCTCCAATAATTCAATTAGAAAAATCTAGTGAAAAAAATATAATGGGAGATAAACTAATCACCTATCATAATAATTGATTTTAAATTTTATCCAAGATATATTTTGGGCATCTTTGAGGCTTTCCTGTTTGCTTGTTCATAAATGCTAAATGAGTAATTCCTTTGGTAATTAAATCTTTGTTCTCATTATATATATTGTAAGCAAATTTAATTCTAGCAGTTGGTTTTTCTAACAAGAATGTTTCAATTGTTAATTCGTCATCATAATAAGCAGATTTTACATAATTAGTTTCTAAGAATACAACAGGGAGAAGTACTCCATCAGATTCCATTTTTTTATAGGAAACTCCGATTTTAGTAATCCAGTCAAGTCGACCTATTTCAAAAAACTGTGCATAATTGCCGTGATGAACAAAACCCATTTGATCCGTTTCACCATATCTTACTCTAATTTTAGTAATTGTTTTTTTCATTAGAAAAATATAGATTTTTTAAAAATTAATTATTAAATTTAATTATTAAGAAACATGCAAAAAAAAAAGTTAATAATCAACCGTTTTTAATTTTTTTTTTTCATTTTTTGTTCACATATTTGTCTTTCAGTTTTATATAGCTTTTTTATAGACTGATAACTATTAAAAACTAACTAAATTACAATTAATATTACCAGTTAATGAATATTACAGCTAAATCTGTTTGGACTAATTGCCTAAAATTTGTAAAAGACAATATTCAACCTCAAGCCTACAAAACATGGTTTGAACCTATACAAGCTGTTAAGTTAACTGACAAATCTCTAAGCATTCAAGTTCCTAGTAAATTCTTTTATGAATGGCTTGAGGAACATTACGTAAAACTTTTAAAAGTAGCCTTAAGTAAAGAGCTTGGAGAAGATGCTAAATTAGTTTACATCATTAAAATGGAAAACACTTTCGGCAATACACAACCATTCACCGAAAAAATTCCAAGTTCAAATAATAACTCAAGTAATTATCAAAATGTAACAACTTCAGTTAATAAAAAAATTCCTGAGCTTAAAAACCCATTTATTATTCCAGGAATCCAAAATGTTAAAATCGAGTCTCAACTAAATCCTAGCTACAGTTTTGAGAATTTCTTAGAAGGTGACTCAAATAGATTAGCAAGAAACGCTGGTATAGCTGTTGCTAACAAGCCTGGTGGAACTTCATTTAACCCTCTGTTAATATTTGGAGGAGTTGGGTTGGGTAAAACTCATTTAGCCCATTCAATAGGTATTGATATAAAAGACAAATACCCTGATAGAACTGTCTTATATATTACTGCAGAAAAATTTACTCAACAATATATAGAAGCTATCAAGAAAAATAATAGAAATGATTTTATACATTTCTACCAAATTATAGATGTTTTAATTGTTGATGACGTACAATTTTTATCTGGAAAGTCTGGGACCCAAGACGTGTTTTTCCACATATTCAACCATCTACATCAAAATGGAAAGCAAGTTATTTTAACCAGTGACAAAGCGCCAGTTGACATGCAGGATATTGAATTAAGATTATTATCTAGATTTAAATGGGGACTTTCAGCAGAACTACAAAATCCTGATTTTGAAACTAGGGTATCAATTCTAAACAACAAACTATACCGTGATGGAGTTAGCATGAGTGAAGAGGTGATTGAATATGTTGCTAAAAATATTAAAACAAACGTACGTGAATTAGAGGGTGCAATAATATCTCTAATTGCTCAAGCTTCTTTTAACAGAAAAGAAATTACTATATCTCTTGCTAAAGAAATAGTAGAAAAGTTTGTAAAAAATACTAAAAGAGAAGTGTCAATAGATTACATACAAAAAACTGTTTCTGACTACTTCCAAATGGAAGTAAGCACATTACAATCCAAAACAAGAAAAAGACATATAGTTCAGGCAAGACAATTAGCTATGTTTTTTGCAAAAAAATTCACAAAAGCATCTTTAGCTAGCATTGGTTCTCAAATTGGAAAAAGAGATCATGCAACAGTTTTACACGCTTGTAAAACCGTAGACAATCTTTCGTCCACTGATAAACAGTTCAGAAAATATGTTGAAGATCTAGGGAAAAAACTCTCTATTTAAAAAACTCAATCATCAAAGGCATATTATATTTAATTCCGAATACACTTGGTGATAATGAACCTCTTGAGGTTCTTCCTATTTCAGTTAAAAAAATTATAGAATCAACTAACTACTATCTTTTTGAAAATGAAAAAGCAGGTAGGAAGTTTATAAAGAAAATATCCCCTTCGAAAGCCCAAAGTTCATTAAAAGTGAATTTAATTAATAAATTCACTTTAGCACAAGAATTGAATTCTTTTTTAGATCCGATTTATAATGGTTATAATATTGGGTTAATTTCAGATGCTGGTTGCCCTGGAGTAGCGGACCCTGGATCAGACATTATAAAAATAGCTCATCAATCCAATATAAAGGTGGTACCTCTTGTTGGACCATCATCAATTTTACTGGCTATAATGAGTTCAGGGCTAAATGGACAAAATTTTTCTTTCAATGGCTATCTTCCAATTGATAGAGCAGATAAAAAAGATAAAATAAAAGAATTAGAAAAAACATCTCATCAAAAAAATCAATCACAAATATTTATAGAAACTCCGTATAGAAATAATAAAATGTTAGAAGATCTAATAAAAACTTTAAGTGGAGATACAAATCTTTGTATAGCTTGTGATATAACTCTAAATACAGAGTACATCAGAACTTTATCAATTAATGAGTGGAAGAAAAATAAAATTAATATTGATAAAAAACCTGCCATTTTTATAATTCACAAGTACTAGACCTTATTTTTTTATCCCTTTAGAGTCTAAGTATTTATGAAATTTCTTCGCATTATTATTATGCTCATACAAAGTTCTTGAAAAATTATGGTAACCAATATTATTAGGGTCAGCAGAAAAGTAAAAATACTTGTGCTTTTCAAAATTTAAAACAGCATCTATGGAGCTTATATCTGGCAATGCAATTAATCCTGGTGGAAGACCTTTGTACTTATATGTGTTAAATTTAGAATCAATTTTTAAATGCTTGTATAAAATTCTTCTAATAATTTCATTTTTATACTCTGGTAATTGATAAGCAGCATACTTTACAGTTGGGTCAGCTTGAAGAAGCCAATTATTATTTAACCTATTCATGTAAACCCCAGCAATCGTTGTTAACTCACTTTTCATTTTTGATTCTTGAGTTACTATTGAAGCCAATATCATCACCTGGCTTTGATTTAGACCTATTTGCTTTAATTTCTGCTTCCTTAAATCATTCCAAAATAAATTATATTCCTTTAGCATTCTTGATCTAAATGAATTTGCATCTGTATCCCAATAAAAGTTATAACTATTAGGTAAAAAAATAGAGAGAGAATTATATTTATTAAATCCATTTGATTTAAAAAAATCTAAATCTTTAAAAGAATTTAATAATGACAAACTATCGGCCTCAATTTGGCTAGAAATTTTACCTGCTAACTCATATTCGTTATCTATATTATTAAAAATAACATCAACCGTTAATTTGTTCGATCGTAAAGTATTTATAATTTGGTTATTATTCATCCCTTTTTTAATAGCAAATTTTCCAGGTTTTAATTTTACATCATATCCCTTTCTAATTGCTAGTCTTTCAAAAGAATTTATATTTTTTAAAACTGGATTTAGATCTTGCTTTAACTGCTCAAAGGTTTGATCGGTGTAGATATAAACATAAGCAATATCATTGTTAAAATTTGTGTTTGAAACAAACATAGTAACATATACAAAATAAGAAAATATTGAAAGTATAATAAGTCCAATTAGAGAAATTAATAATAATATTTTTTTTATATACATATCAATTGTAATAATAATTCATTTTTATATTTTCCATCAAATTTTATCCAATCTTTTTTTAAACCAACTTGTTTAAATTCAACACTTTTAAAGAGGTTTATACTATGACTATTATCTTCTAATATATTACAATACAACTGATGAAGAGAAAGATGGGTTTTAGAATACTGAATAAGAAGCTCTAAAGCTTCTTTAGCAAAACCTTTACTTCTCATTTTTTCATTAATAATTATAGCAACTCCAGCTCTGTTATTTTTAAAATCTATATCAAACAAATCAATCAATCCAATTGTAATATTTTGAAAATTAGTTATAACCAATCGAAGTTGTTTAGCTTCGTAAATATCCATATTTGAATTTTTTAAATATCTATTTAATAAATATCTTGAGAATGGAATTTGAGAATCACTGATGCTCCAATATTTTTCGTTATTCTCTATTGAAAACAAATAATTAATATCTTCAGATTCCAAGGCTCTTAAAAATATATTTTTTCCTTTTAACGTGTTCATATTTGTCCTTTATATACTTCGATAGCTGGTCCTTCTAGCCATATGTTTTTATAAATATTATTAAATTCAAAAGACACAAATAATTCACCACCAAGTGTGTTTATCTTAATTCTATTTGTATCTACAAGGCCTTTTTTGTAAGCTGATAAGGCAGAAGCTATAACTCCAGTTCCACAAGACAGTGTTTCATTCTCAACTCCACGTTCATATGTTCTAACCTTAATAGAGGAATTATCAATTACTTCAGTGAAATTTATATTAACTCCATCTTCACTTATTTCTTTATTGTTTCTTAATTCTCTTCCAAACTCGAAAACATTAATATTATCAATGGAATCACAAAATTTAACAAAATGTGGAGAACCTGTATCTAATAAAAACCCAGTATTAATATTTTGAATCTCAGAGACAGTATTCATTTTAATTTTAATTAAATTATTATTAATTATCCCCTCATGTATCCCATCAATTGCCATAAAATTGGCTTTATCATCAATAATATTTAATTTTTTAGCAAAAGAAATAATACATCTACCACCATTACCACACATGCTAGTTTGTTTTCCATCAGAATTAAAATAAATCATTTTAAAATCATATAGATTATCATTTTCAAGAAGAATTAAACCATCAGCTCCCACCCCAAAATGCCTGGAACATATTTTAGAAATTAGTTCAGTATTATTTTTGTCAAAAAATAGCGATCTATTGTCAATTAAAACGAAATCGTTTCCGGTTCCATGGTATTTATAAAACTCAACTGTCATGAATAACAAATATATAAAATACAGTGTTAATTATAATTGTTAAATGAACGTTAAAAGCTTTAAATCTATTTGCAATTTATTTTAATTTTAGGTTAATATTTAAATTTATTAGTTATGAAAAAATATTTATTAATAATATTATCGTCAATAATTGGAGGAATAATAGCTGTTTACATGTATGAAAAATTAACCACAGAAGTTTTCAAAAAAGAAAAAATAAGTAACCTTGTTTTAACAGAACAGTTACCAATAAATAATTTAATAGCCTCTACAAATCTCATACAAGATAGACCAGACTTTGTAAAAACAGCAGAAAATACAATTAACACGGTAGTTCATGTCAAAAATTCTCTTTCGAGTTCTGAAAAAATTACATTAGAAGACCTGATGTTTGGCAGGGGGCGAGATCAGATGCAAATTGGTACAGGATCTGGCGTTATTATTTCTGCTGATGGTTATATAATAACTAATGCTCATGTAATAGACAAAGCTGAAAAAATTCTAATTACAACAAATGATAATAAAGAATTTGAAGCTAAATTAATTGGAAGCGATGACCAAAATGACATTGCATTATTAAAAGTAGAAACTGAAAATGAGCTACCATATGCTATATTTGGTGATAGTGACGCAACTAAAATTGGAGAATGGGTGTTAGCAATTGGAAATCCTTTTAATTTGACATCAACAGTAACAGCTGGAATAATTAGTGCTAAAGCTAGAAACTTAGATCCAACTGGAAGAACTACACAATCATTTATTCAAACCGATGCTGCAGTTAACCCTGGTAATTCTGGAGGTGCATTAGTGAATACAATGGGGCAACTAATAGGAATAAATACTGCGATTCAGTCTCAAACTGGTTCTTATATTGGATACTCATTTGCAGTACCTAGTAATATTGCAAAAAAGGTTATTGAAGATTTAATGGAGTTTGGAATTGTTCAGAATGGGTTCTTAGGGGTCACTGGAACTGCTTTAGACAACAGTATTGCTAAAGAACTTTCAACAGATGAAATTGAAGGCTTTTATATAAATTCTGTTGAAAATTATTCTGGAGCAGATTTGGCTGGTATAAAAAAAGGGGATATCATAAAGTATATTGATGATATAAAAATTTCAAAATTTTCTGACCTAAAAGGCTATCTAAGTACAAAAAGACCAAATGATTTGGTAATGGTTGAGTTAATAAGTAATAAAAAGAAAAGAAAAATTGAAGTAAAATTAAATAAAAATGAAAGGATATCCTTTAATGTAATTGGGATTTTAAAAAACTTATCTGATGAAGAATTAAAAAAATATAATAAATCTAGTGGTGTAAAAATATCTGACTTTAATAGACGATATGAAAAGTATTGGACTGATTACGGAATTGAAATTGGCAACATAATAAACAGCATCAACGGCGTTAAAATTAAATCAATTAGTGATGTACAAAATATTTTAAATGAAATGAATAATTATGATCCACTCAGAATAGAGATAATTAATAGTGAAAACAAAATAGAAAGATTTAATTTTAGATAAAAACTATTTTAAATTATTAATGATATCTTCGAGCGATGAGAATTGATATAATAACAGCATTACCTGACTTACTTAAAAGTCCTTTTGAGACATCTATGCTTAAAAAAAGTATAGATTTAAAGCTTGTAGATTTACACATACACAACCTAAGAGACTTCTCTAAAGATAACTACAAAACAATTGATGATAACCAATTTGGTGGTGGTGCCGGCATGGTTATGATGATTGAACCAATAGATAAATGTATCAATAAATTAAAAAATGAACGACATTATGATGAAATTATATACTTATCTCCTGACGGTGAAAAGCTAAATCAAAAAATATCTAACAAACTATCCTTGTTGAAGAATATTATTGTTCTTTGCGGTCACTATAAAGGAGTTGATCAACGTGTTAGAGATTATTTAATTACAAAAGAAATATCAATTGGAGACTATGTATTAACAGGAGGTGAATTAGCTGCAGCAGTTTTGTGTGACTCCATAATAAGACTAATACCAGGTGTATTAAGTAATGAAACATCTGCATTAACAGATTCATTTCAAGATGACCTATTAGCTCCACCTATATATACAAGACCAAGAGATTATAATGGATGGAAAGTACCTGATGTCTTGTTAAGTGGAGATTTTCCTAAAATTGAAAAATGGAGAGAAGAAAAGGCTATAGAGGCTACATTGAAAAAAAGACCAGATATTATTGATTAAAAAAATATAGATAAATAACTGTTAAATATTGCATGTTATTAAATTATGTTTATTTTTGCAGCCAATTCGAGCTAACCTCTCAACGATAATCGTTCATGTTGTCTCAGAATAATTTTTTAAAATTAAATAAAATGACTTCATTAGTAAAATTTGTACAAGACGAGTTTGTTCCAAAAAATACTTTTCCAGATTTTGGAGCTGGTGATACAATAACAGTTTATTACGAAATTAAAGAAGGTAATAAAACTAGAACACAGTTCTTTAGGGGAGTTGTACTTCAAAAAAGAGGTAGTGGTAGTTCAGAAACATTTACAATTAGAAAAATGTCTGGATCTATTGGTGTTGAAAGAATATTCCCAATTAATTTACCTGCATTGCAAAAAATCGAAGTAAATAAGGCTGGTAAGGTAAGAAGAGCAAGAATTTTCTACTTTAGAAATCTTACTGGTAAAAAAGCAAGAATCAAGGAAGTAAGAAGAAAGTAAACTCCTTATAAACATTTGTTAATAAGTCTGGTTTACAAGTAGTTAAGATCTTTACACGATATTTTCTTGTTATTTTAAATTCATATTATATATTAGTAATAGAATCATGGCTTAATGCAGTTTCGTTTACGAAATGATTGATTCATTAAAGACGTTCTTTGAAACAATTACCTGGTTATGATTAAAAAGAGATTTATCTCTAAAATCATGAGGAAGTTTACTAAACTTAACGAAAGTAAAGCATGTAACGTCCAAAAAAATGAAAGTTTAATCTCAATGCGAAAGCCTGAAAATAAACTTAAACCTAAACAAAATTATTTATTGCTACTAGCGTTAAATAAAACAACTGAATAGGAAATAACCTTGTAATTAAACTGAGATATAAAGGCACTAAAGAGTAATATCTTCTAGTACACTACTTTATATTTCAATTGAATCGAATAACTCAAAATTATTCACAAGTGCAAGCTTGATTATAATTGGTAGATATACCACTGAAATTCGAATTCATAAAAAGCCATATTAATGCAGATTTATCTGTAATAATATGGCTTTTGTTTTTTAATAGTAAATTGAGTTTTATATAATTTTTCGCAAGTCAATTCATATATTTGTATGAAAAAAATACATAACATTCAATCAGTAGATAATAATGTCGAAAATAATATATACCAAAACTGATGAGGCTCCTGCCCTAGCGACCCTATCTTTTTTACCCATTGTAAAAGCATTTACAAAATCTTCAAAAATAGTTGTTGAAACAAAGGATATTTCTTTATCAGCAAGAATTTTGGCTAATTTTTCAGAATTTTTATCTGAGGATCAAAAAATAAATAATGATCTTGATTTCCTGGGAGATTTGGTGAAACATCCAAATGCTAATATCATAAAACTTCCAAATATTAGCGCATCAATTCCTCAAATAAAAAATGCAATAACAGAATTACAAAAGCTTGGCTACAAAATCCCTAAATATCCTAACGATGCAAACTCAGTAATTGAAAAAAAGATTAAGGCTAAATATGACTCCATTAAGGGAAGTGCAGTAAATCCTGTTTTGAGAGAGGGAAATTCAGACAGAAGAGCTCCAATAGCCATAAAAAATTACGTAAAAAACAATCCTCATTCAATGGGGGAATGGACTAATAATTCGAAAACTCATGTTTCAACAATGTCTAAAGGAGATTTTAGAAATAATGAAAAGTCTCACACCTTAGATAATAATACTGATGTTTATATATCTCACACTGATGTAAATGGGAAAGAAATATTGCTAAAAGATAAATTTAACTTACAAAAAGATGAAATAATTGATGCATCTGTAATGAGTATTAAAGCTCTGAAAAGTTTTTTAGAACAAAGTATTAATGATGCTAAAAAAGAAAATATTTTATTTTCAGTTCATTTAAAAGCGACAATGATGAAGGTTAGCGACCCTATAATTTTTGGGCATGTAGTCAAAACTTATTTTTCACAAGTTTTTAAAAAATATGAAGATATTATCAAAAAACTTGAAATAAATGTAAATAATGGCTTTGGGCATTTAACTGGAAAAATAAACGATTTAAATGATGAGTTGAAAAATGAAATTATATCTGAAATCAACAATGCATATAAAAATGGACCAGAGTTAGCTATGGTAAATAGTGATAAAGGAATAACTAACTTACATGTTCCAAGTGATGTAATTATTGATGCTTCAATGCCAGCTATGATAAGGAATTCGGGGAAAATGTGGGATTCTTGTGGGAAAGCTAAAGATACTAAAGCTGTAATTCCCGATAGTAGTTATGCTTCTATTTATCAAGCAACAATTGATTTTTGCAAAGACAATGGAGCATTTGACCCAACCACCATGGGAACAGTTCCAAATGTAGGATTAATGGCTCAAAAAGCTGAAGAATATGGATCTCATGATAAAACATTTGAAATTAAAAAAAATGGAACTGTTAGTATAAAAAACAATAAAGGAGAAATATTATTAAGTCATAATGTTGAAAGTGGTGACATATGGAGAATGTGTCAAGTAAAAGATGGGCCAATTCAAGATTGGGTTAAGTTAGCAGTTAATAGAACTCGACTATCAAAGACACCTTCAATTTTTTGGTTAGATAATCAAAGACCTCATGATATTGAATTAATAAAAAAAGTTGAATTATACTTAAACGACCATAACACAAGCGGATTAGACATTAGGATTTTATCTCCATACGAAGCAACAAAAGTAACCTTAGAAAGATTAAAACAAGGGAAGGACACTATATCTGTTTCTGGTAATGTATTAAGAGATTATTTAACCGATTTGTTTCCAATTTTAGAAGTTGGAACTAGTGCTAAAATGTTATCAATTGTTCCGCTAATCAATGGAGGAGGGTTATTTGAAACAGGAGCAGGTGGGTCTGCACCAAAACATGTTGAACAACTAATAAAGGAAAACCATCTTAGATGGGATTCACTTGGTGAATTTTTAGCTCTTAGTATTTCATTAAATCATCTAGGACTTAAATTTAAAAACTCAAAAGCAATTGTACTTGCAAAATGTCTTGATTTAGCAGTTGAAGAACTCTTATTAAATAAAAAATCACCATCGAGAAAAAAAGGAGAAATTGATAATAGAGGAAGTCATTTTTATCTATCATTATTTTGGGCCAAAGCTATTGCTAATCAAGATACAGATCTGAGTTTGAAAAGTGAATTTGATAAGGTGTTTAATCTTCTTTCTGAAAATGAAATAAAAATATTAAAACAACTTATTCAAGTTCAAGGAAAAGAAGTGGATTTAGGGGGGTATTATAAACCAGATTTGATAACAAGTAATAAAATCATGAAACCCAGTCCAATTTTTAATGAAATTATTAATAATCTATACTCTGTAAATTAATACTATTGAATAAATTTATTAAAATAACTGAACAAAATTCAAAGTATAACTCTATTGAAAATAAATCTGTTGATCTTATACTAAAAGAGATTAATTGTGAAGATCAATCTGTTGCTTATAATATAAAGAGAGAATTAGATTCTATAGAGAAAGTTATTCATGAAGCTATTAAATGCCTCAAAAATAATGGAAGAATTTTTTATATTGGATCTGGAACAAGTGGCAGAATGGGGATTTTAGATGCTTCTGAGTGTCCTCCTACATTTGGAGTGGATAAAAATGTTGTTATCGGTATAATTGCTGGAGGAGATAAAGCCATTAGAAACTCGCAAGAATTTGCTGAAGATTCAACAAATCAAGGTTGGCTTGACTTGAAAGAAAAAAAAATTAATAACAATGATATTGTAATAGGAATTGCAGCATCAGGAACTACCCCTTACGTTATTGATGCAATAAAAAAATGCAATAAAAATAATATATCAACTGCTTGTATAACCTGTAATAAAAATAGTCCATTAGCAAAAGAATCTAAATTTCCAATAGAAATAATTGTTGGCCCGGAATATATTACTGGAAGTTCAAGAATGAAGGCTGGAACTGCTCAGAAAATGGTTTTGAATATGATTAGTACATCAGTAATGATTAAATTGGGTAGGGTAAAAGGAAATTTAATGATAGATATGCAGCTTTCTAACAATAAGTTAATAGAAAGAGCAATCAATATGTTAATCAGCTCTTTAAACGTTTCTTACTCAGATGCTAAAAAACTGATAACAAAATATGGAAATGTTAGAAAAGCAATTGAAAATTATAATGAATAAAACCCACAAAAAAATAGTAGAAAATTTTCCAAAAAAAAATGATTTAAGGGTAAAAAATCTTTACACAGGTATTCAACTTTTATGTATTTCTTTAATTACAATCATTAGTGGACCAATTTTGATTCAAATTGGATTTGTTAAATCAAAAGATCTTATAAATCTTTACTCAATTTTAGGAATTTTAGTCTGTGTATTAGCTATTGTATTAATATATTCAGGGGTAAAAAAGATAGGAGATTATATTTTTTATCAAAAATGATAGATAATAAATTATATTAAATAAGATTATACAATTATATTTACTTTTTAAAGCAGTTTTATGATTAATATCACACTAAAAGATGGTTCAAAAAAGAGTTTTTCGAAAGGAATCTCCGTTTTAGATATAGCCAAAAGTATAAGTGAGGGTTTTGCAAGAAACGTAATTTCAGCAAAATTTAATGATATAATTATTGAAACATCTACGTGCTTAGTTTCTGATGGCTCTTTGGAACTTTATACATGGGAGGATGAAAATGGAAAAAAAGCATTTTGGCACTCCTCATCACACATTTTAGCACAAGCTATTCAAGAGTTGTATGAAGGAGTAAAACTTACCATAGGGCCTGCAATTGATAAAGGGTTTTATTATGATATTGATTTTGGAGATAAATCTATTTCTGAAAAAGATTTTAAAAATATAGAATCTAAAATGCTTGAAATAGCAAGGGGGAAACATGATTTTAAAATGAGATCTGTAAGTAAAAGTGATGCTCTTGATTTATACTCATCTGAAAAAAATGAATATAAAGTTGAACTTATACAAAATCTTACCGATGGTGAAATAACATTTTGTGATCATTCAAATTTTACAGATTTATGTAGAGGTGGACACATTCCTAACACTGGAATCGTTAAAGCTTTTAAATTATTAAGTGTAGCCGGAGCATACTGGAGAGGAAATGAGAAAAACAAGCAATTAACAAGAGTTTACGCAATATCTTTTCCTAAGCAAAAGTTACTAACTGCGTACCTTGATAACTTGGAAGAAGCAAAAAAAAGAGATCATAGAAAAATAGGTAAACAACTAGGGTTGTTTACCTTTTCTCAAAAAGTCGGATTAGGTTTACCTCTTTGGCTTCCTAAAGGAGCTGATTTAAGGTCAAGATTAGAGAATTTTTTAAAAGATGCTCAAAAGAAAGCTGGCTATGAAATGGTTATTACACCACATATTGGTCAGAAAGAACTATACATGACTTCTGGCCATTATGAAAAATATGGAGAAGATAGTTTTCAACCAATTAGAACTCCTAAAGAAAATGAAGAATTTCTTTTAAAACCTATGAATTGTCCCCATCATTGCGAGATTTATAACTCAGATAAATTTAGTTATAAGGACCTACCTGTTAGGTATGCTGAATTTGGTACTGTTTATAGGTATGAACAAAGTGGAGAGTTACATGGACTAACTAGAGTTAGAGGTTTTACTCAAGACGATGCTCACATATTTTGTACTGAAGACCAATTGGATGAAGAATTTAAAAACGTAATTGATTTAGTACTTTATGTTTTTAAATCGTTAGGGTTTGATAATTTCACTGCTCAAGTTTCACTAAGAGATCCAGAAAAATCTGAAAAATATATTGGAACTAATGAGGTTTGGGAAAAATCTGAAAACGCGATTTTAAAAGCAGTTAAAGAAAAGAACTTAAAATATAAGATTGAAAAAGGTGAAGCCGCCTTCTATGGACCTAAACTAGATTTCATGGTCAAAGATGCACTAGACAGGGAATGGCAATTAGGTACCATTCAAGTTGACTACAATCTTCCTGAAAGATTTGAACTAACTTATAAAGGAAATGATAACCAATTATATAGACCCGTAATGATTCATAGGGCACCTTTTGGAAGCTTAGAGAGATTTATAGCAATTTTATTGGAGAATACAGCCGGTAATTTACCTATTTGGTTAATTCCTGAACAGGTTGCAATACTTAGTATTAGCGATAAATACGAGAAATACACTAAAAAAGTTTTAAATTTGTTAGAAATTAACGAAATTCGCGCCCTGCTTGATAATAGAAGTGAAACAATGGGAAGAAAGATTCGTGATGCAGAAATAAATAAAACTCCATACATGATTATTATTGGAGAAAACGAAGAAAAAGAAAACTGTATTTCATTAAGAAAACACGGTGGAGAAGATTTAGGTAAAATGAGTGTTGAAGATTTTGTAAAAATTATAAATAATTCAATAAAAAATATATTTAATAACTAAAATTATACACTATAGCAATTAGAAGAAGAAAACCAAGAGGTCCTGCAAGGATTATCAAAGTTGACGAACATAGAATAAATAGTAAAATCCTAGCACCAGAGATAAGGCTGGTAGGTGAGAATGTAGAAATTGGGGTATATTCAAAATCAAAAGCATTAATAATTGCAGATGATTTAGGCTTAGATCTTGTAGAAATTTCGCCTAAAGCAAATCCTCCTGTGTGTAAAATAGTGGATTATAAAAAATTCCTTTATGAACAGAAGAAAAGAGATAAAGTATTAAAATCTAAGACAACTAAGGTAGTTATCAAAGAAATTAGATTCGGACCTCAAACTGATAATCATGATTATGAATTCAAGAAGAAACATTCTGAAAAATTTTTAAAGGAAGGTGCTAAGTTAAAAGCCTTTGTGTTTTTTAAAGGAAGGTCTATTATCTATAAAGATCAAGGTGAAATTTTGTTATTAAGATTAGCCCAAGATCTTGAAGAAATAGGGAAAGTTGAACAAATGCCAAAATTAGAAGGCAAAAGAATGATAATGTTTATAGCTCCAAAAAAATAAGTAAGTAATAATTAAAATTGACTAAATATGCCAAAAATGAAAACAAAATCTAGTGCCAAAAAACGTTTCAAAGTAACGGGTACTGGAAAAATCAAAAGAAAACATGCTTTCAAAAGCCATATTTTAACTAAGAAATCTAAAAAAAGAAAATTAGCTTTAACACACAGTACATTAGTACACAAAAGTGATGAAGATAATATTAAACAACAATTAAGATTAAAATAGTTTAAAAAAGGTGTAATATTAACCATGAATTGGGCAATAAAGAGTTTTTAAAACCGCCTAACTCAAAAAAAAAAAAAAAAAATGCCAAGATCAGTAAATTCAGTAGCTAAAAGAGCTAGGAGAAAAAAAGTATTAAAACAAGCCAAAGGATATTTTGGTAGAAGAAAAAATGTATGGACAGTAGCTAAGAACGCTGTTGATAAAGCAATGCTTTATGCATTTAGAGATAGAAGAAACAAGAAAAGATCGTTTAGAGCACTGTGGATTATGAGAATAAATGCTGGTGCTCGTTTACATGGAATGTCTTACTCTGAATTTATCGGTAAAATGAAGTCAAAAAACATTGACTTAAACAGAAAAGTTTTAGCAGATTTAGCTATGAACAATCCAGAGGCTTTTAAAGCAATTGTTGATAAAATAAATTAAAAAGGAAGATCTGAATTATCAGGTAAATTAAATGCCTGATTTGGATCTGGTTTGAAGGTATCATCATTTGCTGCTGCATTCATTTTTGAATGAAACTCATACGGAGAATCAAAATCATCAATATTTTCAAACCTACCTAATTCCTTAATAAACTTAAGCCTTAAATTGTCCAACCCACCATTTCTGTGTTTAGCTACAATCAGCTCAGCTTGTCCATCAGTTGAGGATCTATCATCGTCATCCCACTCATCGATTTTATAGTATTCTGGTCTGTAAATAAACGAAACTATATCAGCATCTTGTTCAATTGCACCAGATTCACGTAAATCTGATAAAATCGGTCTTTTACTCCCTCCTCTAGTTTCAACAGCTCTAGAAAGTTGAGAAAGCGCTATAACAGGGATGCTTAATTCCTTAGCTAATGCCTTAAGGTTTCTAGAAATAGTTGATATTTCTTGTTCTCTATTACCTCCTTTATTATTACCTCCAATAGTCATTAATTGCAAATAATCTACAATCAATAATTTTATTCCATGTTGGGAAGATAATCGTCTAGCTTTTGCCCTCAAATCAAATACAGATAAAGAGGGTGAGTCGTCAATAAAAAGAGGAGCTTTTTCTAAACTCTTTACTTTAACATTTAATTGCTCCCACTCATGCTTTTCTAATCTACCAGTTCTTAACTTTTCAGATGACAAACCTGTTTCTGATGAAATTAATCTTGTGATTAATTGAACTGAGGACATCTCTAAAGAGAAAAATCCTACTGGGATATTTTGATTAACTGCAATATTCCTAGCCATTGAGAGTGTTAATGCTGTTTTACCCATACCAGGTCTGGCTGCAATAATGATTAAATCACTTTCTTGCCAACCTGAGGTTAATTTATCAATTTTATCAAATCCAGATGGAATACCACTAAGACCATCTTTATTTGAAATAGCTTCAATTTTTTTCTTTGCCTGAATAACTAAACTTTGAGCAGTTTCCGAAGATTTTTTTATATTTCCCTGAGTAACATCATATAGTTTAGCTTCAGCTTTATCTAGCAAATCAAAAACATCTTTAGTTTCATCATAAGATTCTTCAATAATTTCATTAGAAATTTTAATTAAACTCCTTTGGATATATTTTTGTAAAATAATCCTAGCATGAAACTCAATATGAGCAGAAGAAGAAACTTTTTGAGTAAGAGATATTAAGTAAAAATCTCCACCAGCTAGTTCTAATCTGTTATCTTTTTTTAGTTGAGAGGACACTGTTAGTAAGTCAATAGGTTCACTATTTTCAAACAAAGTAAGAATAGCTTCAAATATATATTGATGGCTTTCTTTATAAAAAGCTTCGGAATTTAATATATCTATCACCTCGTCGACACCTTTTTTATCAATCATCATAGCACCTAGTACAACTTCTTCGAGATCAATTGCTTGGGGAGGTATTTTACCTTTTTCTAAATTAATAATAGAATTTCTGTCAACTCTTAAATTTTGATAAGGTTTTGTTTGCTTCATAAAGCTAAGTTACTTAAATAATGAAATGAAAAATAGAATATAAAACTTAACTTTTTAACTAATAATAAACATTATCGTTGTTAATAAAAGTTAGAAATTGTTAATAGAGGTTAGATTTATATTAACCATTAAAAACACCCATAGACGAATATTTATCCATTCTCTTATTAACCAAATCTTTAGAAGATAAATCTTTAAATTCAGAGTAAGCTTTAACTATAGCATCACGTACATTAAGAAATGTTTTTTCTCTATCACTGTGTGCACCACCCAAAGGCTCTTTGATAACATGGTCAACTAATTTCATTTTTTTCATGTCTTTTGCAGTCAATTTTAAAGCAGATGCTGCTTGCTCTTTAAATTCCCAGCTTCTCCATAAAATTGAAGAACAAGATTCTGGTGAGATTACTGAATACCAAGTATTCTCTAGCATTAACACTTTATCACCAACTCCAATACCTAATGCTCCTCCGGATGCACCTTCTCCAATAATAACAGTAATAATAGGGACTTTCAATCTTGTCATTTCTAATATATTTCTAGCAATGGCTTCACCTTGTCCTCTTTCCTCAGCCTCTAAGCCTGGATAAGCACCAGGGGTATCAATTAGAGTTACAACAGGAATATTGAATTTCTCAGCAGACTTCATTAGTCTTAATGCTTTTCTGTAACCCTCAGGGTTTGCCATTCCGAAATTTCTATACTGTCTTGTTTTAGTATTATAACCTTTTTGTTGACCAATAAACATAAAGGACTGATCAAAGATTTTCCCAAGCCCTCCAATCATAGCTTTATCATCCTTGAAATTTCTATCTCCATGAAGTTCTAAAAAAGAATCCCCAAAAATAGCACTGATATAATCAAGAGTGTAAGGTCTATCAGGGTGTCTAGACATTTGTACTCTTTGCCATGGAGTTAAATTGTTATATATTTCTCTCTTGGTCTTCTTTAATTTATTTTCGATTTGCTCATAAGTCTCAGAAACATCTACATCACTTTTCTCACCAATAACTTTACAGTCATTTAACTGATCTTCCAATTCTTTAATCGGTAATTCAAAATCTAAATAATTCATATAAATAGTATTAAGAACAAATATAAAAACTTTAATGATGATTAGTTATTATGAAGATACTTTTTTATTATTCATAATTTTAAGAGTAGAATTAATAATAATTGTCGAGATTATAATTAGTGTACCTATATAAAATGAAAACTCCATTTTTTCAGTTTCAGGAAAAATAAAAATGGCTAATAAGATACCATATACAGGCTCTAAATTGTAAGTTAAAACTAATGTGTATGGACTTAAAAATTTTAAAATATGTACCGAGGCAATAAAGGCATATGCTGTGCAAATAGAACCCAAAATAAATACATACAAGTAATCATAACTAAAAAAGGATTCAATATTTAAATCTATTAAATTACCAGAAAAAATTAAGTATAATAATATAAAGACCACACCAGATAAAAATTCATAAAAAGATATTACAAACGGATTATTATTTTGAACTAATTTACCGTTTAATACTGAAAATAGAGATGCAAGTAAAGCGGATACAATACCCAATAATACCCCAAAAAAACTATCAATATTTGCCTGTAAGATTATAAAAACACCACATATAACAATTAAACCTAAGATAATCTCCACAGGCCTGACTTTTCTTTTGAAAAATATAGGCTCAATTAGAGATGCAAAGAAAGCGCCAGTAGAAAACATCGCTAAAGTTATGGATATATTTGATTGTTCTATCGCTTCAAAAAAAGTAATCCAGTGAAGTGCAATTATAATACCAGCTAGAGAGAATTTAAAAAAATCTTTTATATCAATTTTTAAATTATATCTATAGTATAAGAGAAATAAAAAAGTAAGAACAAGAGCAATAAGCATTCTATGCCAAACCAAAGCAATAGAACTTAAAGAAATAGCCTCTCCTAATATAGCAGTAAATCCAGCTATGAAAACTAAAAAATGTAGATGAAAATAATGTTTTAGGTTATTTTTTTGCATGGTATAATAAATAAATTGCTAAAACACCAAATAAGATATTTGGTAACCAAACAGCTAAAAATGGAGAGAAATCAGACTGTTGAGCCATTACTCCAAAAACCTTATCAAAAAAAACAAATATCATAGCAACAACTATCCCAAAAGCTAAATTAACTCCGGTTCCTCCCCTACGCTTGACTGAAGAAACAGAAAAAGCAATAATTGTTAAAATAAAAACTGAAAAAGGAGTACTCCACTTTTTATATTTAACAAGTTGATATCTTCCAATATTGGAAGAACCCCTAAGCTTTTCTTGATCAATAAAGGTTACTAATTCAGGGTAGCTCAACGTTTCTGCAATATATTTTATTGGAAGTAAATCCTTTAATTTAAAAGCAAATAAAGTGTCAAGTTTTCTTTTCTTTATTAATATATCATTTTCTATACCAATTATTCTTTTTGTATAATTAGAGAGTCTAAATAGACTATCTGAAGGCAGGTAACGAATATTACTAGATTCAATTTTATATTTTAATATATTATCTTCGAAATGCTCTAAAGTAAAATTAGATCCAACATTACTCTTTGGATTAAATTGACTTAAATAAATATAATCATTTGGACTAATTTGTCTGTAGATATTTTGACTATCATAACTCTTTTTAGAGCCTTTTAAATATTTATAAGAAAATTCATTAAAATCTTTACTTGCATTAGGAACAATAAATAATCCAAATAAAAAGGCAATTATAGCTATAATTAATGCACCTAAAAGGTAAGGTCTTAAAAATCTAAAAAAAGATATACCTGAGCTTAAAAAAGCAATAACTTCAGTATCAGAAGCTAATTTTGATGTGAACCAAATAACAGATAAGAATAAAAAAAGTGGTAGTAATGAAGAAGAAAAATAAATTGTAAAATTAAAATAGTACTCAGCCACAAGATTAAATGGAACTTCGTTTGCTAAAATCTTATCAATATTATCAGCAAGATTAACTACAATAGCAATGGGTATAAATAATAACTGAATAGTAATAAAAGTCCTTAAGTACTTTTTTAATATGTACCAATCTAAAATCTTCATTAATTATAATCTATTACTTAATTTTTTAATCATATTGTTTTTCCAATCTACAAAATTTCCTTCAATAATTCTGCGTCTAGACTCTTTAACTAACCAATTATAAAACCCAAGATTATGAATAGTAGAAATCTGTTTAGCCAATAACTCATTTACAGAAAACAAGTGTTTTAAATATGCTTTTGAGTAATCTGTGTCGACGTATGTGTGTGACATACTGTCTATACAACTAAAATCATTTTTCCATTTGCTATTTTTTATATTTATAGTTCCTTCAGAAGTAAATAACATTCCATTTCTTGCATTTCTAGTTGGCATTACACAATCGAACATATCAACTCCTAAACTGATGTTTTCTAAAAGATTAATGGGTGTGCCAACACCCATTAAATATCTTGGCTTTGATTTTGGTAAAATTTGACAAACCAAATCAGACATTTCATACATTTCTTCAGCAGGCTCACCTACAGACAAGCCTCCAATTGCATTACCAAAACAATTAGTTTCAGCAATATATTCAGCAGACATTTTTCGTAAATCTTTATATACACTCCCTTGAATTATAGGAAAAAAAGCTTGTTCATAATCATATAAAAAAGGGGTTGTTTTTAATTTTTCAATACATCTGTCTAGCCATCTATGAGTCATATGCATTGATTTCTTTGCATAGTCAAAAGAACAAGGGTAAGGAGGGCATTCATCAAATGCCATTATGATATCCGCACCAATTTTTCGTTGAATCTCCATGACATTTTCCGGAGTAAACTCATGAATACTTCCATCAATATGACTCTTAAACTTAACTCCATTTTCATTTATTTTTCTATTTGCTGCTAAGGAATAAACTTGATAACCACCTGAATCTGTCAAAATATTTCTATCCCAATTAATAAACTTATGAATACCTCCTGCTTTGTGTATTACATCTGTATTAGGTCGCAAGTAAAGGTGATATGTGTTCGCTAAAATTATATCTACATTCACATCATTTTTAAGCTCTCTTTGATGAACACCTTTAACACTACCAATAGTTCCAACTGGCATAAAGATTGGTGTCTCAATAATTCCGTGATCTGTATTAATTAATCCAGCTCTAGCTGATGAATTAGAGTCTGTTTTGATTAGGTCAAATTTCATATAGATTAGTTTAAACAAATATAAATAACATAAATTCAATATACATTCGATAAAATTTAAATGTTAGTAAATCAAATACATTGTTGATAAAAGGATAACTCATAATTATACAATACTTATTTATTAAATTATTTTTACCATTATATAAAAACAAAAAATGGAAGAACTTCAGAAACTGACAATACAAGTCAGAAGAGACATCTTAAGAATGGTACATAAAGTAAATTCAGGTCACCCCGGTGGATCGTTAGGTTGTGCTGAGTTTTTAGTGGTTCTTTATAAATCATTAATGAATAGAAAAACAACTTTTGAGATGAATGGTCATGATGAAGATTTATTTTTTCTTTCAAATGGACATATATCTCCAGTATTTTACAGTGTTCTTGCTAGGGTGGGTTATTTTGATGTAGAAGAACTAAATACCTTTAGATTATTAAACTCAAGACTTCAAGGGCACCCAACTACCCACGAAGGTCTTCCAGGCATAAGAATTGCCTCTGGTTCTCTTGGACAAGGTTTATCAGTTGCCATAGGTGCTGCTGAAGCAAAAAAACTCAACAATGATAATAATATAATTTATAGTTTACATGGTGATGGAGAATTACAGGAAGGTCAAAATTGGGAAGCTATAATGTATGCATCTGCAAAAAATATAGATAATATTATTGCTACAGTAGATTTGAACGGAAAACAGATTGATGGAGCTACAGATGATGTATTGCCAATGGGAAGTATTAAAGATAAATTTGAATCCTTTGGGTGGCTTGTTGTGGAAATTGAAAATGGTAATAATATTCAAGATATCATAACAGGTATGCAAAAAGCTAAAAGTCTATCAAAAAACCAAAAGCCTGTTTGTGTTTTATTAAAAACAATGATGGGGAATGGTGTAGATTTTATGATGCATACTCATGCTTGGCATGGAAAGGCTCCAAATGACGATCAACTTAAAAGTGCATTAGCACAAAACCCAGAAACTTTAGGAGACTATTAATAAAACTGCAAAATAGACTATGAAAAAATACACATACACAGAAAAAAAAGATACCAGAAGCGGTTTTGGTGCTGGTTTAGCAGAACTCGGTAGAACTAACCCTAATGTTGTAGCACTATGTGCAGATTTAATAGGTTCCTTAAAAATGAATCAATTTATAGATGAAAACCCAGAAAGGTTTTTTCAAATTGGAATTGCTGAAGCTAATATGATGGGAATTGCTGCTGGACTAACAATTGGAGGAAAAATTCCATTTACTGGAACCTTTGCAAATTTCTCTACTGGTAGAGTATATGATCAAATTAGACAATCTATTGCATATTCAAATAAAAATGTAAAAATATGTGCATCACACGCTGGTTTAACATTAGGTGAAGATGGTGCTACACATCAAATTTTAGAAGATATTGGACTTATGAAAATGCTTCCAGGAATGGTAGTTATCAACACTTGTGATTTCAATCAAACCAAAGCAGCAACAATTGCCATTGCTAAATATAAAGGACCCGTTTACTTAAGATTTGGAAGACCTGCTGTACCTATTTTTACAGAAGAAAATCAAACCTTTGAAATTGGAAAAGCTATTAATTTAACTGAAGGTAAAGATGTTACTATTATAGCTACTGGCCACTTAGTTTGGGAGGCATTACAAGCTTCTGAAAAATTATTTGAAAAAGGAATATCTGCTGAAGTAATAAATATTCATACTATAAAACCATTAGACAAAAATGCTATTTTGGAATCTGTAAAAAAAACTGGTTGCATAGTAACTGCTGAAGAGCACAACTATCTTGGTGGTTTAGGTGAATCTGTTTCAAGAGTTTTAGCATCTGAACACCCTACTCCTCAAGAGTTTGTTGCTACAAATGATACTTTTGGAGAATCTGGGACACCAGCTCAACTTATGGAAAAGTATGGTTTAAATGCAAATTCAATTATAGAAAAAGTAAATAAAGTTTTAAAAAGGAAATAATTTAAAATTAATTTATCAATTTAAATTTCTTGTAAATTCTATTGTATTTAATTTACTAACTACATCTAAACTTTCTCCAATTTCATAGAAATCAACTGTAATAAAATTTGGGAACTTATTTTTTAAATCTTTACATTTTGTAATATGATTCATAAAGTATTTGAAAGAATTTACTTTGTTGGCATTATCTTTATTACCAGTTAATGAAGTAATGAAGTGGTTGAAGATAAAAAGACTATTTTCAGGATTACCCCTATTGAATTCACAGTTGATCTGTCCATACTTATTTTCTACAGCAAAATCCCACATATAGTGATACCAACTTTGATTTTCATTTGCATCATTTTTATCTGAAAGTATAACAAGCCTTTTATTGGAATCAATCATCATTTGTAGCTTTGGCCATAAAGAATTAACATCTTGGGTATGTAAATATTCTAATAATCCGACTTTACTAATTTCATTTTCTATAGCATTAGAAGAAGTATAAGTTTCTAATATTATAGTTAATATTTCATTTGGGTTATTATCTAAAAAATATTTAATATCATTTAAATAAACAGATAATGGTTGTGACCCTAAAAATTTATAAGCATGATAAACAACAATACTTTCATTATCCTCGTATACATCAATCATTAGTCCCCGTACACCGTTATTAAGTTGTTCGGTTATATTCGTTTTTTGATTAGGAAAAAGATATCTGTCTTGCTTTGAATTAAAAGCATTATGGGTAGTAAGATATGCCACTTCATTATATCTTTTGTTGCATAGATCATATGAACCATTACACTGTCCATAAAAGTTAAACGTAATAAAATATAAAAAAGAAAATATATATTTGTTCACTAATTAATCATTTCTTGAAGCTGAATCGTCTTCGTCCAAGTAATTTGGAATTCCATCTCCGTCAGTATCATCATTAGTAGGATCTCCATCTCCAATATCATTAGTAGGGTCTCCATCTCCGTCTCGATCAACAGTAGGATCTGTATCTGGTTCCAAATCCTCATCAATTGTCAAAGTTCCATCATTATCATCATCACTATCAACGAAATCGTAAAAAGTATCTCCATCAGTGTCATCATCTGTTAAGTCTAAATTTCCATTTAAGTCCTCTAAATAGGATGGTACATTGTCTGTATCATGGTCATTACTTTCCATTTGGAAACAAGAAAACTTAAACGACAAACAAGAATAAACTGGAATAGAACCAGCAGCACTAGAATAATAAGCTAATCCTGAGGGAATAAACATTACACCGATTCCTGGATTTGTGTAGCTGACAGTACCATCAGAATTAACAAAATAGTCCTCAGCTGTATTAAACTCAGGCAAAATCCTTCCCCAACCAGCAACTACAGCAGTTAAGTCGAAAACTACTGGTGCAAATGTGTTGTCAAATACCTCACCATCAAGAAGATTACCTTCATAATTAACTCTAACTTTATCCGAAAAATTAGGAGAATTATCTCCTCCTCCTTGATTTAGATTTAAATAATAATAATCATACTCAGTATCTTCATGAACAGTTGAACCTGTAATAACATCGTCAATTAACAATGTATTTTCATCTGGATTTGGTAAAACACCATCTTCATCAAGTGGAGAAATAACAATATCGTTAATAGTAAAACTAGACATTTGTGAAAGCTCACCAGCGTTATAGTAATGAGTTTCTAAATAATTATTTAATATTGAATCATCAACAACTTGTTGAATAGCTCTATCCACTTCTGGAATAGAAGTAAGCCCATCATCATCAGGCGGACAAGAAAACAAAATAAATGTTAAACTTAGGCCAATAAAAAAATAAATCTTATTCTTCATTATTATTATTTAATTTTGATATCGCAAGATACAATTAAATAATTTTTTTATATTAGGTTTAACCACATTTTAAGAAAAAAATCTTCTTAAATTAACTTAATTAAATAAAAATGTAGCATTCATGAAAAAAAATATAATTCTTAATAATGAGCAAATAAATCAAAAAATTGCAAGAATTGCACATCAAATTATAGAAAGCAATATTGATGAAAAGGAAATTATTATTGCAGGAATTGAAAAAAATGGATTTATAATAGCATCCAAACTTAAACAAAATCTTTCAAATATTTCTGATATAAAAATAACAACCTGTAGTGTTAAAATAAATAAAAAAAATCCCCTAGATGAAGTAACTACTTCAATAAGTAAAGATTATTACTTTAATAAATCCCTAGTATTAGTTGATGATGTATTAAATTCTGGGGCTACTTTAATATATGCTGTAAAACATTTTTTAAATACAGAAATAAAGCAATTCAAAACAGCAGTATTAATTAATAGAAATCATAAAAAATATCCAGTAAAAGCAGATTTCAAAGGAATCTCTTTATCTACAACTACAATAAGCCATGTTAAAGTTAGATTTAC
Organism: uncultured Flavobacteriaceae bacterium; assembly: GCA_964275595.1. GTDB lineage: Bacteria > Bacteroidota > Bacteroidia > Flavobacteriales > Flavobacteriaceae > SGZJ01. The sequence goes on along the minus strand of CAXYDM010000028.1, from coordinate 38,113 downwards.
AAATAATAAAGCAGAGGCATTTTTAAACTAATAAACTTACTATCTCAATAGCAATTTCGTCCTGATCTTTAAAATCACATTGGATTATATTAGAAGCTTGATTATAGTAATAGTTTCTTTCAAATAAATGCTTAGCGATATGATCATTCATTGTCTCTAGATTATCAATGTTTGAGAGGATAGGTCTAGATGAGTTAATATTGATTAATCTATTTGATAAAGTATTAATTGAATTTTTTAAAAAAAACGATCTGGAGTTTTTAATTATTGTCAGATTATTTGAATAACAAGGAGTACCACCTCCAAGGGATAAAACAATATTGTCATACTTAGTCATTATCACTTTTAAACTATCTGATTCAATTTTCCTAAAGTAAATCTCACCTTTTGAAGAAAATATATCAGAAATGGTCTGATTATTTGTTGATTCAATGTAAGAGTCTAAGTCAATAAATTTTTTGCCAGTTAATTTGGATAATATTTTTCCTATTGTTGTTTTACCACAACCCATATAACCTAACAAAACTATATTCATATCAATTTTTTGAGCTTATTTACATATGCAAAAATATACAATAGAATTAATATTTAATATTATTAAAAAAATCATTGTAATATAAATTAAACATTTTATATTTGCACCCTTATTGAAATAAATAAGACCTGGTAGCTCAGTTGGTAGAGCATCTCCCTTTTAAGGAGAGGGTCCTGGGTTCGAGCCCCAGCCAGGTCACAAAAAATCTCATCAAACTTGATGAGATTTTTTCATTTAAAATATATAATGATCAATTTTTTGGCATTAACCTTCCTGGTGTATATGGAGCTTTAATTAATTTTAATCTATCCTCAATAATTTTTATATCATTTTTTAATAAATCTAATATTTCTTTATACAAAGGTGCAAACTCTTCTTTCGCAATTTCAAAACTTTTAAGATGAGTATTAGTAGGTGATGATGTAGAATACTTTTGCTCATAGAGAATTGACATAAGCCTACTGTAAGCAGTTGGAGTTTCTTTAATATCTAATTTAGTTTTTAAAGAATTTCCGTATAATTTAGTATTAATAGATTTTATTTTAAAATCGGTATCAATTATTAATTTAGATAACTCATAGTAAGGGGCTTCAACTAATTCAATTGCTTTCTTGAAATATTTAATTTTATTTTTAGCATCACCTAACATTTTTGCAGCTGACAACATCTCACCTTCTAATTCCGAAACATATCTTTGAAATAAGACTTTTTTACTTCGATCCTTTGCAGGCATAGTAGCGATTTGTAAAGCATTAACATTAAAGCTAACAAGATTACCTAATTTATTAAAATCAGTGCCATTAAACAAAGCCATTTCAATTGTGTAAGTACCAGGATTAACTAATGTTCCTTCTGAAACACCAGCAAAAGGGTTATAAAAAGAGGCTTTATTGAAAGAAACTGGAACTTTCTCTTCATACCTCAAATCCCATTGAAAACGTTGGAGACCTTTTTTGGGAGTTTTAAAAACTTTTTTTACAACTAATCCATCTGAATCTTTGATCGTAAAAATTAACCTATTTTTAAACTCATTTGATTCACTGTATAAATTATCATAAGAAGGATAACTTACATCTTTTTTATTTTTAATTAATTCTTTTTCACTTTTCTGTCTTTTAGATTTCAAGGAATTAAAATTATCATTGTGATAATATGTTATCATTGCAACAGATCCTAAATTTGTAGCTGAATAAAAGTTATCTCCTTGGAAAGCTTTACCAGGAAGCCCTAAAGGCATACTTTTTTCCCACATTAATGCATCTCTAACATTAAAAATATTAGAATTTCCAGATGTGTAATAGTCTGTAATGGACCTTAGTGATGAATAATCATCAAGAACATAGAAACCTCTTCCAAATGTACCAAGTACTAAATCATTTTCTCTTTCTTGAATAGCAATATCTCTTACTGCAATAGTAGGCAACCCATTACCAAGCTCTTTCCATCTCTCACCAGAATTTGGGGAGAAAAAAACTCCAAATTCTGTACCACAAAATATCAAGTCTTTGTTAATATGATCCTCTTCTATAGAATATACACTACCTCTTTCAGGAAGGTTGTTTGAAATTGATTCCCAAGTTTTTCCTTGATCAGAAGATTTAAATATGTAAGGTTTAAAATCTCCAAATTTATGGTGATTGAATGCAACATACATCACATTTATGTCGTGTTTAGATAAATAAACACTATTTGTGTAAGACAAATTTGGAGCACCTTTAATATTGTCAATTTTAATCCAGTTTTGACCACCATTTTTTGTGATTTGAATTAGGCCATCGTCAGTTCCAACTGCAATAAAATTGGAATCTATTGGAGATTCTGATAATGTTACAATTGTTCCGTAAGGTGAAGTTGAGCCATTTTTTGCTACAGCATCCATACTTAAGACTCTTCCATAAACTTCAAGTTTATTTCTATTAATTTTTCTAGAAAGATCATCACTTATAACTTCCCAGCTGTTACCATAATCATCAGATCTAAAGACTTTATTTGCTGCAAAATATAATCTTCCGCTTTTGTGCTTACTCACAGCTAATGGTGCATCCCAATTCCATTTATAATCTAACTCACCCTTTCTTGCTATTGGTTTAATACCAACTTCTTCCCCACTTAATTTGTCATATCTAACTAACCATCCATACTGGGACTGCGCATAAACAATATTTGGATTATCTGGATCTACTTGAGATTCAAACCCATCTCCTCCATGAGTAATAAACCAATCTTGATTAGTTATTCCATGAGCGGTTTTAACTCTTGAAGGCCCCCCCATACTAAAATTATCTTGAGTACCTCCATAAATATTATAAAAGGGTTCAGCATTATCTACTGCTACTTTATAAAATTGAGTAACCGGAAGATTTTCTTTAAAATCCCAATTTTTTGCATTATCAAATGTTTCATATATACCACCATCACAACCTACTAACCAATGAGAATTATTGTTAGGATTAATCCACATTGCATGGTTATCTACATGTTTAAAATCTTCTCCAACATTTTTAAAGGTTTTACCTCCATCATGAGTTACTGCCATCCAAGTATCCATTGTATAAACAACATCTTGGTCAACAGGGTCGGCAAATATTTCTTGATAATAATTTCCACTTGTAACTTTACTACTTTGCTTTACCCAATTTTCTCCCCTATCGGTTGATTTGTAAAAACCACCCTTACTTTCGGCCGCCTCGACAATTGCATAAATGATTTCTGGATTTGCATCAGAAATATCCATTCCAATTCTTCCAAGTTCAACATCAGGAAGCCCTTTATTTATTTCTTTCCATGTTAAACCACCATCGGTTGATTTATGTAAACCAGATCCTGGACCTCCACCTACATAGGTGTAAACATGTCTTCTTCTTTGATGACTTGCAGCATATAGAACGTCAGGGTTTCTAGGGTCCATGTGAATCTCGTTAAATCCAGTGTGCTCATCAACATTTAATATCTTATTCCAAGTATTTCCTCCATCTTCGGTCTTATAAATACCTCTATCTCCACCTTTACTCCATAAAGGTCCGTATACGGAAACATACACTACATCGGAATTCTCAGGGTGTACTAATATATTTCCAATATGTTCGGATTTTTTAAGTCCCATGTTTTTCCATGACTTACCTCCATCGACAGATTTATAAATTCCATCTCCATATGCAACAGATCTTTGATTATTATTTTCACCAGTACCAATCCAAACAATATTGGTATTATTAGAGTCAATTGTTACGCAACCAATTGAGTAGGAAGATTCATTATCAAATACTGGCCTATAATCCAAACCCCAGTTTGAAGTTTTCCATACACCACCAGATGAAACAGCAACATAATATTCAAATGGTTTATCAGGATTAATTGCTAAATCTGAAATTCTACCTGATGTTAGAGATGGGCCAATACTTCTCCATGAAAGACCACTCAAACTAATTTTGTCTAGTGGGTAATGATGATTTTTATTTTTATCTTTTTTGGCAAAAGAATTAGTAGAACATAATAATATTAAAGTTATAAATATGTATTTTTTCATAATTTAGGCATTAATTTTGATGGCAATTTAAGAAATATTCTATAATGTTAAATAAATAATAAAAAAAGTATATTTAGATAAAATCATACCAAGTAGTGGTATAATATATTTTATATTTGTTATTCTAATTTTTTAGCGTACGTGGCGGAATTGGTAGACGCGTTAGGTTGAGGGCCTAATGACTTAATTAGTTGTGGAAGTTCGAGTCTTCTCGTACGCACAGAATATATATTTTATGAAAAAAAATATTTCAATTATTGGTTCTGGATTTTCTTCATTATCTGCTGCATGTTACTTAGCAAAAATGGGGCATCAAGTTGAAGTATTTGAGAAAAATCATGATTTTGGAGGCAGAGCTAGACAATTTAAAGAAGACGGCTTTACATTTGATATGGGACCTAGCTGGTATTGGATGCCTGATGTATTTGAAAGATTTTTTAAAGATTTTAATGCTGAAGCCAAAGATTTCTATTCACTAAAAAAGTTAAATCCTGCTTATCACGTATATTTTGGAAAAAATGATTTTATAGCTATCCCTGATTCATTGGATAAAATATGTGAGGTGTTTGAAAATGAAGAATCCGGCAGTGCAAAACAACTTAAAAAGTTTATCTCTAAAGCAGAAGATAATTATAAAATTGCTGTAACTGATATGCTTTATAAAATGCCTGGATTAACTCCCCTTGAGTTAATCTCGATAGATACAATTAAAAGGGCTGGGTATTTCTTTACTAATATTAAAAAAGAAGTCCATAAATATTTTAAGAATCCGAAATTAAGATCAATATTAGAATTTCCAGTATTATTCTTAGGAGCTGAATCCTCTAACACACCAGCTTTTTATAATTTTATGAATTATGCAGATTTTGGCTTAGGAACATGGCAGCCTACTAATGGTTTTTACGATGTAGTTACTGCCATGATTAGTATAGGCAAAGACCTTGGAGTAAAATACCACAATAATTCTACAATTAATAAAATAATAACTGATAAAAATATAGCAACTGGAATTCAAGTAAATGGAGCTATAATTAAATCTGATATAGTGTTATCAGGTGCAGATTATAATCATACTGAGAAATTACTGCCTAAAAATTTAAGACAATACTCTGACAAATATTGGTCAAATAGAGTACTAGCCCCTTCATCTTTACTTTTTTATCTTGGTTTTGATAAAAAGTTAAATAATCTTGCTCACCACAACCTATTTTTTGACACTAGTTTTGATCTACATTCTAAACAGATATATAAAGATCCACAATGGCCGTCCGAACCTTTATTTTACGCTAACTTTACCTCAATTACAAATAAACACACAGCCCCAAAAGGATGTGAAAATGGGTTTATTTTAATTCCATTAGCACCAGGATTAAATGATACTGAAGAACTTAGAGAAAAATATTTTAATCTAGTTATAGATAGGATTGAGTCAATAACAGAGCAGGAAATTAAGGAAAGTATTATTTATAAAAAATCATTTTGTGTGAGTGATTTTATTGAAGAATACAATTCATATAAAGGAAATGCTTACGGATTAGCAAATACGCTTTTACAAACTTCATTTCTTAGACCTAAATTAAAAAGTAAATTAGTTAAAAATATGTATTTCACTGGACAGTTGTCTGTACCAGGTCCCGGAGTACCACCTGCAATAGTTTCTGGTAAACTAGTTGCTGATTTGATAAATAATAAATAAATTGTATTAGCTTTAACCCAAATTGATGTTATTATGAAAAGTATTTTTGATGATGTTTCTAATGATTGTAGTAAAATTGTAACCAAAACTTACAGTACTTCATTTTCTCTAGCTACAAAAATGTTATCTAAAAGTATACGACAACACATCTATAATATTTATGGTTTTGTAAGATTTGCAGATGAGATTGTCGACTCCTTTCATGATTACGATAAAGAATTGTTATTTAAAGATTTTTCTTCTGACTTAGAAAAATGTATTGAAAATAAAATTCATTTAAATCCTATACTAAATTCTTTCCAAGCCACATACCATAAATTTAATATAGATAAAGGTCTTGTAGACTCTTTTATGAGTAGCATGGAAAAAGATTTACATAAGAAGAAATATATGTCAAATCAAGAATACGAAGATTACATATATGGTTCTGCTGATGTTGTTGGACTAATGTGTTTAAAAGTATTTGTAAATGGAGATACAAAAAAATATGAAGAACTAAAGTCATTTGCAATGCGACTTGGTTCTGCATTTCAAAAAGTCAATTTTTTAAGAGATTTAAAAGATGACTTCGAAGTTTTAAATCGAACATACTTTCCAAATACTGATTTAAACCAATTAGATGAAGAATCAAAAATTAAAATTATTGACGAAATTGAAGGTGATTTTAAAGAAGGATTAAATGGAATAAAAATGTTACCAATAGAAGCTAAGTTTGGTGTTTTTATGGCTTATAGATATTATAGTCAGTTATTAAAAAAACTCAAAAAAACTCCAGCTTTAGATATAAAAAATACTCGAATAAGAGTACCTAATTATAAAAAGATTGAATTACTTACTAGAAGCTATGTTAAATACCAACTTAATTTATTATAAACTGTTATGCATATAATCTTTTGGCTACTTATATTTTTAATCACATTTTTAATAATGGAATTTATGGCCTGGTTTAGCCATAAATATATAATGCACGGTTTTCTATGGAGTGTACACAAGGATCATCATCATAAAAATCATGATAATTGGTTTGAGAGAAACGATCTTTTTTTTATTTTTTATGCTGTTGTTAGTATGAGTTGCTTTTACCTATCAAGCTATGAAGGTTTCTGGTATGGGTTACCAATTGGGTTTGGAATAATGGCGTATGGGGCATCCTATTTTATTGTACATGATATCTTTATTCATCAAAGATTTAAGTTTTTTAGAAAAGCTAATAACTGGTATGCAAAAGGAGTTAGAAGAGCACATAAGATACATCACAAAAATATTAGTAAAGAAAAAGGCGAATGTTTTGGGATGTTAATTGTTCCTTTCAAATATTTTAAATAAAAGTAATGTGAAATACGATTATATTATTGCTGGGGCAGGTTGTTCAGGATTAAGTCTATTGTACAAAATACTACAAACACCCTCATTACAAAGTAAATCTATTTTAGTCATTGATAAAGATCAGAAAAAACACAATGATAGAACGTGGTGTTTTTGGGAAAAAGACTATGGCTTGTTCGAGTCGATTGTTCACACTAAATGGAACACTTTAGAGGTTATTTCTAATGACTTTAGTAAAAAGTTAGACTTAGGCCCATATACCTACAAAATGATTCAGGGAATCCATTTTTATAATTTTGTTATTGAATATGCTGAAAAATTTAAAAATGTTATATTTTCCCAAGAAAATATAACAGGAATTAATTCTACTTTGAATGAAACTTCATTAAGTACAAAAAAAAATATTTACAAAGCAAAGTATATCTTTAATTCAACTAATTTATTTAATCCAAAAATTAACAAACAAAATTCTTTATTACAACATTTTAAAGGATGGAAAATTAAAACATTAAACCCAGCCTTCAATTCAGAAGTTGGTAGACTTATGGATTTTAGTGTTTCACAAGAAAATGGTACAACATTTATGTATGTTTTACCATCTTCTTCTACAGAAGCTTTGGTAGAATACACACTATTTAGTCCAAGCACTCTTAAGAAAGAAGCGTATGTAAGCGAACTAAAAAAATATATTAAAAATGTATTAAAAATTAGTGATTATACAATTGAACATGAAGAATATGGAGTAATTCCTATGTCTCTGGCAAATTTTGAACAAAATCCAAAAATGAATGTTGTTAATATAGGAACAGCAGGTGGATATACTAAAGCAAGCTCAGGGTATACATTTCAATTCATTCAAAAAAATGTTTTAGAAATAGTGGAAAATCTTAAAAAAGGAAAAAAACCTGTTCAAAAACTGTCTTTTAAAAATAAAATTTATCGATGGTATGACAGAACACTTATAAATGTTTTATTATCAAAAAAAATGACAGGCAAAGAAGTTTTTACAATTATGTTTAAAAAAAATTCAGCTCACAAAATTTTAGCATTTTTAGCAAATGAAAGTACAATATCCGAAGAGATTTTAATTATGAGGAGCTTTCCGAAAATACCATTCATGATTGCAGGAATAAAAAGTTTAAAGTAAAAAAAATGTAAAGTATAAGCTATGTTTTATATGTTATTGCTTTAACCAATTACTAAAAAATTCACAATCTTTATATTCATTTGCAATCTTTACGTAGGTATCGTCAATTTTAATGTTTTGCCATTTTTCAATTTCCTTTAATTTTTTATTTTGAAGTGCTAAGGCTTGAATTTTTATATAATCAGTAGCGAAATTAGCTTCATGCTCATCAATTCGATCGGTTACTGTTAATATTTTAAATTTAACAGGGTTTAATCTGTCTTCATCTCTCAAAACTATACTTATGTCTCCATCTTTTAATTTTTCAATTTGTGAATACAATTCAGGGTCCATTTTAGTTAATTCAAAATTAAAGTCCTGAGTTTCAGGATTTATCAACTTACCTCCCTCAAACTTAGTTTCAGTTTCATCACTAATTTCTAAAGCAACTTCAGCAAACGTTAAATCACCCGATATTATAGTATTTCTAGCTTCTTCCAGTTTTCTTGCTGCTTCAGCTATATCAAAAGGTTTTAGTTTAGGTCTTAGCAAAATATATCTAACATCATATTCTTGACCTCTAATTTTATCTAATATTATAATAAAATATCCAAAATCTGATTCAAAAGGGTCAGAAATCTCTCCCTCTCTAAGAGAAAAAACTGTTTCAACAAAATTTCTATCAAACTGCCCTCTTTGTTTTTTTCTATTTAGAGTTAGTTTACCTCCACTTCTTCTAGAAATTATATCATCACTGTAAAGAACTACCTTAGTTGTAAAATTAGCACCGTTATCTTCAACATCTGCTTTGAATTCTTTTAATCTATCAATAACTTTTTTCTTTTCTTCTTCTGTGGTCTCAGGGATTACGACTATTTGTGCAACTTTTAACTCAGTTCCAAAAAATGGTCTATCATCTTTAGGAATGGAATTAAAAAACTGTCTAACTTCTTCAGGAGTTACTTCAGTTTCATCAATTATCTTTTCTTGCATTTTCTTAGCTAACTCAGAACTTTTATTTAATTCAAACATTTCATTTCTAAGTTCCTGTTCAGAATTTTTATTATAATAGTTGATTAGTTTTTCCATTGAACCAATCTGTTCAGCAAAAGCATCAATCTGTTGATCAACAAATGATTGTATTTCTAAAGTGTTAACTGTAATACTATCTTGAATTGCATGATGTTGGTATAGTTTATCTTCTAATAACTTGCCAAAAACTTGACAAGTAGTCATATCATCTGTAGAAATTCCAGAGGCTTTAAGTTGATTGAATTGTTTTTCAATATCTGAATCAAGTACAAGAAAATCTCCTACAACAGCAGCTACACCATCAATTTTATTTCTATTATTATTAATTGTATTATTATCTTGAGATAATAGTATATTTGAAGTTAAAATAGCGATAACAACAACATAATTGATGTATAAATATTTAGTAAATTTCAAAACTTTTATTTTTAATTGCATCTTTAGTTATATCTTTTCTTAGTTGATCTATAAATACTAATTTTCTTTTATTAATTACCATCCTCTTTAAAGTTTCTGAAACATATTCTAAGGGGGCATATTGATTAGCTTTTAGCACATCCTTTATATTAATCAAATATAAACCTAATGAGTCTTTGATTTCAATAAAATTAGGTTTTTTTAACATATATTTATTCAACTTTTTTAAATTAGGAAGCTGGTAAAAAACTTCATTTTTATTTTTCCAAATAGAATCATTTAATGAAAATCTATTGAACTGAAAAGAAAGTGAATCTAGGTATCTAGCATCATCTGTGTTAAATCTTCGTAATTTTTTTTTAAAAAGTGAAATATCAGGATTTAAATTAGAAACATAAATAAATCTAATTTTAAAAAGATCTTCAGTTAATTTAAAAGTTTCTTTATAATTATCATATAAACTATCTAACGCATATGAAGTAACTTCTAAATTCATATTTTCATTAACCAGAGCATCGATATATGAATTAATTAATATATCTCTTTTATAATCATCCACTAAAGCTTGAATTCTATTTTGGTTTTCTTCAGTAAGATTCACTAAAGCACGTTGGACTAATAATTTATTTGCCGCCCAATTATTTATATGATTATTTAAAACCATTGTACTATCTGCAAAGTTTGTACTATTTTCAAATATGCCTTCTATTTGATTTTGTGTCAAATATTCATCTTCTACCCTAGCAACATCTAAATTAGATTGATTTTTAAAATAATTATCACATGAAAAAAACAAGAAAAATAATAGTATATAACGCATTGCCTATTTTAAGATTTTTTTAATTCTTTTTAAAACTTTTTTATCAATAAAAATAGTTCTTTTTTCTCTTAAAGAATTAATCCATTGTTTTTCAAACAATAATTGATAATTTGAAATAACTTCACCAGAGATATCACTGTAAGGTTTTATAGATTTGTTTTCATCGACAAAAAGTAATTTATTGTTATTGTAATATTTTTTTAATGCTAAAGTATCTTTTTTTGCTTTATTCCAAATCTCATTTTCCATCAGATCAAATAATAACAATCCATCTCTATATTCGTTATATATATTTCTATAGTTTTCATTTTCAGTTAATAAATTTTTTTTATAATAATCCATTAATGACTTATTAATGAAATCTTTATATAAATCATCAATTGGTTTATAATTAAATTGATTATTTAATCCATAATCAACAATATAATTGGCAAAATCTAAATAATTAAGTTCAACATTATTAAAACTAATTAAAACCTTTTTCTTTTCAATATTATTTGGAATCACCCAGGGGTTGTTATTATTTACACCATTTAATTCATTTACAAAATAATTTAAATCATTTTTGTAACTAACAGAGTATTTACTCGTTAATTTATTGTAAAAGGAATTAGAAATAATTGAAGATCTTGAATTATTTCTAATTTTTTTTAATAACGAGGGTTTTAAGTCCTTAAAAGAACTTAATTCTGATTTTGAATAAAGCTTCAATATATGCCATCCAAATTTAGTTTGTATTGGCTTAGAAACTTCCCCAATGTCTTTAAGTCCAAAAGCTGCTTTTTCAAAAGGTAATGAGTTTAATTGTCCACTAGTAAAAGGTTTTAATTTTCCTCCTATGCTGGATGTGTTTTTATCATTTGAATATTTTTTGGCAAGAGATTCAAAGTTAGAACCATTTATGATTGAGTCATAAAGAGCATTTATTTTTATTTCAGATTCTTTATTTTTTTTAAATAACATTATGTGGCCTACTGTTACTTCTCCTAAAGAACTTCTGATATCATTTATTTTTACAATGTGAAAACCAAATCTGGTTCTAAAAGGCATAGAGACTTTACCAATATCAGTTTGATAAGCCTTTGATTCAAAGGAATAAACCATTTTGAAAGCTGAAAAATAACCAAGATCTTCTACAAAAATATTTTCACCATCATGGTATTTTTTAATTAGATATTCTAATTTATTATTTTTTAGCTCACCTCTGTAAGACAAAAGCTTATTATAAATGTCTAATGTATCAATACTTTCTTTGTCAACTCTAATTAAAATATGACTAGCGTTAATTTCTGTTTTTGTTCTTTGGTATGCTTCATTTAGCAAGGAATCTTGAGATCTTTTATCAAACAAATAATTAGATGCTAATTGTGCTGAATACTTGTTTAATTCAGAAATATAGCTATCTTTTTTATCATATTTTTTTTCATAAGCCTCCAAAACCTTTAACTTATAATTAATGTAAAGCTGCAAGTAGTTGTCAATATCTTTTTGAGATTGGTCTGTAATTAAATCTAGATTTTTTTTATATACCCTCAAAAATTCTTCACTAGCTACATGATTATTATCTATTGAAAATAAAATGTCATTTTCGTTATTTTGAGTAAAACATAATAAAGGAAAAATAATATAAAATAGAATGGTTTTTCTCATAGCATATTTCATTATTTGAAAAAGAATTTATCTAGAGTAATTTGGAGCTTCCTTTGTGATACTGACTCCATGAGGGTGACTTTCAACAATACCTGATGAAGTAATTCGTATAAATTTTGAAGTGTTTTGAAAAGTTTCAATATCCTTTGAACCACAATATCCCATTCCCGCTCTTAAACCTCCGACAAATTGATGAATACTTTCGTTAAGTTTACCTTTAAATGGAACTCTACCAACAATTCCTTCAGGAACTAATTTTTTTAAATCATCTTCAACATCTTGAAAATATCTATCCTTACTTCCCTGCTTCATAGCTTCTACTGATCCCATTCCTCGGTAAGTTTTAAACTTTCTTCCTTCATAAATAATTGTTTCTCCTGGCGATTCTTCAGTTCCTGCAATTAACGATCCTAACATTACACAATCTGCACCAGCAGCAATTGCTTTTGAAATATCTCCAGTATATCTTATTCCACCATCAGCTATAACAGGAACACCTGATCCTTTTAAGGCAGTAGAGACTTCTATAATAGCAGATAATTGAGGGTAACCAACGCCTGCTATAACTCTGGTTGTACATATAGATCCCGGACCTATGCCTACTTTTACAGCATCTGCACCTGCTTTAACTAAATAATTAGCTGCTTCTGCAGTAGCTATATTACCAACAATAATATCTAAACTTGGGAAGTTATTTTTAATTTTTTTTAATACACTAACAACTCCTTTAGTATGGCCATGTGCAGTATCAATAATTATTGCATCTACCTCAGATTTTACCAAAGCCTCTGCTCTTTTTAAAGCATCTGAAGTTACTCCGATGGCTGCAGCAACTCTTAACCTTCCATAAACATCTTTATTTGAATTAGGTTTGAGAGTAAGTTTGGTAATATCTCTAAATGTAATTAAACCAACTAATTTATAATTTTTATCAACAACAGGGAGTTTTTCAATTTTGTGATTTTGTAAAATAACTTCTGCCTCAACTAATGAAGTACCTTTAGCCACAGTTACTAAATTATCACTGGTCATAACCTCTGAAATTGGCCTACTATTATCCTTTTCAAACCTTAAATCTCTATTAGTTACTATCCCGATTAATTTTTTGTTGTTATCTACAATGGGTATACCGCCAATACTGTACTCCTTCATGTAAGATTTAGCATCTGATACAGTAGAATCTAAAGGAAGGGTAACGGGATCTATGATCATACCGCTTTCTGCTCTTTTTACACGTTTAACTTTATCTGCCTGAGCTTCAATAGTCATGTTTTTATGTAAAACCCCAATACCACCTTCTTGTGCAATAGCAATAGCCATTCTACTTTCTGTGACTGTATCCATAGCAGCAGATATAATAGGAATATTTATAGAAATATTTTTTGAAAATTTCGTTTTGATTGAGACTTCTCTAGGTAAGATTTCGGAAAAGTTCGGTACAAGCAGAACATCATCATACGTTAAGCCTTCTCCGATAATTTTGTTTTGGTGTGATTTCATTGCAATTAGATTTAATTGCATGCAAATATACGACTAAATATTAACTTTCAAGAAGATTAAAATTTCAACAAGATAACTTTACTTAAAAGTTTCAACATTATAAAAAAAGAGGAGTAACTAATTACCCCTCTTAATGACAAAAACTAATACAAATTAATTATTTAGAATGATTATTAATAAACAATTAAAGTGCAAATATATATCACAAAATTAAATACACAATATTATTTAGAATAATTTTAAATAATAATTAAAAAAAAAGTTAATTATGTATCTTTACCAAATAATGAAACAGCTAAAAAACACTATACTATTTGACAGTAAATGCAATTTATGCTCAAAGACTGTAAAAAGAGTAATGAAATTAGATAAAAATAAATTATTTACATTTATTTCTAACAACAGTGAACATGGTAAAAATATTATAACAAAGAACAACTTAAATTTTATTACCACTGAAACTATAGTTTTATTTACAACTGATGAGAAATTCTTAATAAAATCAGATGCTGCAATTTCAATAGCTGTTAAACTCAATCCATTATTTCTAATATTTAACATACTATTTGTTATACCAAAAGTAATTAGAGATAAAGTATATGATTACGTGGCTAAAAACAGGTATAAATGGTTTGGAGAAAATGAAAGTTGTGATATAATTAATGATATTTATTAAAAATTTCTAAAGACTGGTTATAACAACTCTCAAAACGCAATGTGTTAACATTGTTTGATATTTTTTTAGTATTTAAATAGGATAATATTTTTTCTGTAGGCATATTACCAACTAATTCATTACTTGCCATAGGACAGCCTCCAAATCCTTTTATAGCTCCATCAAATCTTCTACACCCTGATTCATAGGCACTTTGTATTTTTTCATACCATGTATTTGGGTCTGAATGAAGATGTGCTCCAAATTCTATCTCATTATGATTTTTCAATACAGAGTTAAAAATAGATTTTATAGATTCTGGATTAGAAGTTCCAATAGTATCACTCAAAGAAATAATCTTAACACCCATTTCACTCAACTTCTGCACCCATTTATTAACAATATCTAAATTCCATGGATCCCCGTACGGATTACCAAAGCACATAGACAAATACACCACAACTTTTTTATTTGCTTTCTCAGCTATGAACAAGATTTCTGCTAATTCGTTCTCTGAATCAGTTATAGTCTTATTCGTGTTTCTCATTTGAAAATTTTCTGATATTGAAAAGGGGTAACCCAAATAATCGATTTTATCAAATTTGGAAGCACTAATTGCACCCTTTTTATTTGCTACAATAACTAGTAATTTAGAATTGGAATTGGATAAATCAATAGAATCAATAATTATTGAAGTATCTGAAAGTTGAGGAATAGCTTTGGGAGAAACAAAACTTCCAATATCTACAACATCAAAACCAACATCAACTACAGATTGTAGATAGCTCAATTTTATATTTGTAGGAATAAAAGTCTTTATACTTTGCATAGCATCTCTTGGACATTCAATGATTTTGACTTTATCAAACATTAAATAAAAATAAAGCTATTTTATTTAAAAATAGATCAAAGCGAAAAAAGTATTATACAGCCAATAGAGATAAATATCAAAATTTGAATCCATTTCATAAAAATATGAAACACTTTAAAATCTAATAGGTATGTTGATATTGCAGATGAAAAAGCAACTATTGATAAAAAAACAATTAAAGTAATTGTCATAAATAAAGCACCTAATATGTAAAACTGATATACATAGCTTAATTCAGAAGGTTGTGAAAATAAAAAAGCTGGAAAAAAAGTAAAAAAGAAAAAATATACCTTAGGATTTAAAATATTCATAAATAGACCGGTAAAAAAATTATTAAAACTGGACTCTTTAGTATTTTCTATTTTTTTAATCTTAAAAAAAACAGAGGAATTAAAAACTTTATATGCTAAAAAAATCATATAAGAAAAACCTAATACTCTAATTAAATAAAAAATGTTTTCGTCAAATTTTATAAACTCTGATATTCCAAAAGCAACTAAAGTTGTATGGAATAAACATCCCGTGACCAATCCCAGTACAGTAAATACACCAGCCCTTTTACCGCTATACAGAGTATTCGATAAAACAAATATATTATCAGGACCTGGTGATAATGCCATAAAAAAACTTGCAACTGTAAAAGAAAAAATAATTTCCAATTTAATTTAAATTTAAAGTAAAAATAACCTTTTTAAAATTTCTTATATTTACACACCAATTACTCCAAAATATGAAATCTTTGTACTCAATTTTAATTACATTATTTTATTTACTTGCAACAATAAATAACTATTCTCAAGAGATGCAGTATTGTGCAACTCAAACTTCCGATGAAGACATACAATTTATAAATGATAATATTGATTTGATAAGGCATTATGAAAACGAATATTACCTACTAAAACAATTCAAAACTTCTACAGCGCTAACAAGCATTCCTGTTAAAATACATATAGTAACAAATGATGATGGAAGTGGAGGAATAGACATAAATGATGTTCTTTCAGAAATTGACGAGGCCAATACTTATTTTCAAAATTCATTTGTGGAATTTTATGTTTGTGATGATGTGAACTATATTAATAGCTCTTCACTTAATGATTTTGATTCTGATACCCAACAAGATTTACTTTTTTCAAACCATCAATCTGACATTTTAAATATTTATTTTGTAAATGATATTTCATTTGGTGCTGGTGGCGCATGTGGCTATACCTACTTACCTGGAAATTCTAATCAATATTATGATGCAATCGTAATGGATAATGATTGTACAACGTCAACAGATGGAACTACATTAACACATGAATTTGGACATCATCTAAATTTAATCCATACTCACGGACCACAAAATGGAAGTCTTACAGATGAATTAGTTAACGGAACCAATTGTAGTGTTGCTGGAGATTTATTATGTGATACTCCTGCAGATCCTGAGCTAGGAGGTAATAATGTTAATAATGTAAATTGTTTATACTCAGTTTCTGGAACACCCCCAACAGATGCACAAGGAAATTTATTTGACCCCGATACTAGTAACATTATGTCCTATGCACCACAAGCGTGTACAAACACACTAAGTGACGAACAATACGCTCGAATGTATGCTGGCTATCATGCCTTTAAAAACTATTATGCATGTCCATCATTAAATGTTGATTTTAATTCTGAAGAAAACACAATAGATTGTGGAGAACAGTTAGTAGTTAACTTTAGTGACAATAGCACAAACGCAGTAAATTGGGAATGGGATGTGAATGGAGATGATGTTATAGATTATACGGAATCAAACTTTTCTCACACATATGAGTCACCAGGAAATTATGATGTTAGTTTAAAGATATCTGATGGAAGTGAAACCATAACAAAAGTTTTTCCTAATTATATTAGTTTCAGTGCTAATATTTATGAAACCTCTAAAATATATTTAAATGTCAGTGTAAAAAATGGAATCAATGAAAATACATGGGAATTAAAGGATGGCTCTGGATCAATTTTGTATTCTGGTGGACCTTATGATTCAAATGGCTTGTATGAACATGAATTTGATGTAGCTTTAGATTGTTATGAATTTATCATGTACGACTCTGCTGGAGATGGATTAACTAATGATAGTTGGAATCTTGGCTCTGAATATTATGAGTTGCTTGATGAAAATAATGTTACTATAAAATATGGTAGAGATTTCGGATTTGAAGAATCCACTTCAATAAAAAATGAATATTTAAGTTTATCAAAACCTACGGATATTAATTTTATGATTTATCCAAACCCAGCAAAAGATTATATTAACTTAACAAGTGAATCAATCATTGATGGATATATAATTTACGATATAAAAGGTAGTCTAATCTCAAAGGGGATAAAGAATAATTCAAATGATTTAACCATTAACTTAAAAAATATTTACTCAGGTATATACTTTTTAGAAATTAAATCTGGCAATATTAAGGAAACAGTTAAGTTTATAAAGAAATAAGCTTAAACTCTTTCTAACAAGGCTTTATTTATAGATCTAATTAAGTTAGGACCTTCATAAATAAAACCAGTATAAATCTGTATTAAATCTGCACCTGCATCAAATTTTTCTAGGGCATCTGCAACCGAGTTAATACCTCCAACTCCAATTATTGGAATAGTTTTATTGCTATTTTTTGAAATGAATTTAATTACCTCAGTAGATCTTGATGCTAAAGGTTTACCACTTAACCCTCCAATTTCATGTTTATTAGCTGATTTCAAATTATTTCTGTTAATGGTAGTGTTGGTTGCAATTATTCCATCCAAGCCAGTGTTATTTACAATAGAGATAATATCTAGTAATTGATTATTATTTAAATCGGGTGCAATTTTAAGTAAAATCGGCTTTGGTGATTCTTTTTGACGATTAATTGAAGTTAAAGAATTAATTAATTTTGTTAGTGGTTCTTTCTCTTGTAAATCTCTTAAATTAGGAGTGTTGGGTGAACTTACATTTACAACAAAATAATCAACAAAATTAAACAGCATATTAAAGCTAGCGACATAGTCATCGATTGCTAAAGAATTAGGAGTAATCTTATTTTTACCAATATTACCACCAATTAATGTGGTTTTATTTTTTTTTAAATTTTTAACTACCTCTTCTACTCCAACATTATTAAATCCCATTCTATTAATTATAGCGGTATCTTCTACTAAACGAAAAAGTCTTTTCTTTGGATTTCCAGATTGAGGCTTAGGAGTTACTGTTCCAATTTCAATAAAACCAAAACCAAAACTACTTAACTCTTTATATAATTCTGCGTTTTTATCAAAACCAGCAGCTAATCCAACGGGGTTTTTAAATTTAATTCCAAATAATGTTTTTTCCAGTCTTGAATCTTCAATTAAATATACTTTACTAACTAAAAGTTTAACAAATGGTACTTTCAACAAAATTTTGAGTGATGAAAATATAATATTGTGGACTTTTTCAGGATCTATTAAAAAAAGAATTGGTAAAATAATTTTCTTATACATTATTATATTTTTGATATTTACAAAAGTAAAATAAAAACAATGAACTAAAAAGTATGTAAGATAGTTCTTGCCTGTTATTAATTAGATACATAATTTTGAGAAAAATGATATTCAATGTTAGATGAAAAAAAAATAATAAATCGCTTTATTTCTTACGTAAAAATTGATTCTCAAAGCGATCCTTACTCCAATGAAACACCTAGCACAAAAAAGCAATGGAATATTGCAAATAAATTAGTACAAGATTTAAATGAAATAGGTCTAAGTGACGTTTCTATTGATAAAAATGCATATATATACGCAACTCTTCCATCCAATATTAACAGAAAATGCCCAACGATAGGTTTTATATCACATTTTGATACTTCACCTGATTTTTCTGGCACAAAAATTAATCCACAAATAATAAATAACTACGATGGAGGTGATATTACATTAAATAAAAAAAAGAATATCATTTTATCATCCGAGTATTTTAATGAAATAAAACAATATAAAGGACAGACAATTATAACTACTGATGGAAACACTTTACTAGCTTCTGATGATAAAGCAGGAGTTTGTGAAATCATTTCAGCTATGGAGTATTTGATAAATAATCCAGACATTAAACATGGTGATATAAAGATTGGGTTTACGCCCGATGAAGAAATAGGTAGAGGAGCTCATAAATTTGATGTCAATAAATTTGGTGCAGACTGGGCTTACACAATGGACGGAAGTCAAATAGGAGAATTAGAATATGAAAATTTTAATGCTGCATCGGCATTAATAAAAATTAAAGGTAGAATTGTTCATCCTGGATATGCCAAAGGAAAACTTATAAATTCAATGTACTATGCTAGTAAATTCATAAATAGTGTCCCTTTAAATGAATCTCCAGAAAAAACCGAAGGTTATGAGGGGTTTTATCACTTAACTTCAATGAAAGGTCTTGTTGAAGAGACCGAACTGCAATATATCATTAGAGACCATGACTTCAAAAAGTTTGAAAAAAGAAAAAAGAATCTAATTGACTTGACAAAATCTCTAAATAGAAAATTTAATGAAAAAGTGTTTGAGATAATAATAAAAGATCAATACTACAATATGAAAGAAAAAATTGAACCGCACATGCATATTGTAGAAATAGCTGAAAAAGCCATGGTATCGTTAGGTATTAAACCTATTATAAAACCCATTAGAGGTGGTACAGATGGCTCTCAACTAAGCTATATGGGCCTTCCATGTCCTAATATATTTGCAGGTGGGCATAATTTTCATGGTAAATACGAATACCTTCCTGTAAGCAGTATGTTCAGTGCTATAAAAGTTATTTGTAAAGTATGTGAAATAACCGCTTTAGAAAACAAAAACTAATTCAATAACATAATGAAACAATTAATGAAAATTTTAAAAATTGTTTTATCCATTATCATGATTTCGGTATTATCTATAATTATTCTTTTTAGCCATAAAGATATCCCATTAAATGAATTAAAATTAAATTACACTAACTCAGATTCTTCCTTTATTAACATTAACGGAACAAATGTCCATTATCGTGACGAAGGAAATTCTAATGATTCTATTCCAATTGTACTTATTCATGGAACAGGTTCAAGTTTACATGCATATGACATTTGGAGTGATAACTTAAAAAAAAATAATCGAATAATTAGAATGGACCTACCTGCTTTTGGATTAACTGGTCCATTTGTAAAGAATGATTACTCCATTTCTAATTATACATTTTTTTTAAAAGAGTTTTTAAATAGTTTAAACATTAAAGAGTGTATATTAATTGGAAACTCCTTAGGGGGAGAAATAGCATGGAGATTTGCCTTAGAAGAACCATTAATGGTAAAAAAACTTGTTTTAATAGATGCTAGTGGATATCCCGTCATTTCTAAGAGTGTTCCAATTGCATTTAAATTAGCGAAGATCCCAGTTTTAAATAATTTACTTACATACATTACTCCTCGTTTTCTTGTAAGGGCGAGTATTGAAAATGTATATTTTGATAAATCAAAAGTTTCAGATTCACTTGTAAATAGGTACTTTGATTTAACCTTAAGAAAAGGAAATCGTAAAGCGATTGTAGATAGGCTAAAGGTTTCTACAACTTTAACAAATGGAACAAAAACACATGCTAGTATAAAAAAAATTAAAAAACCAACACTCATAATTTGGGGAAGTGATGATCAATTGATCCCGGTTGAAAATGCATATAAATTCAACAACGACATAACAAATTCTAAATTAATTGTAATGCAACAAACAGGACATGTGCCAATGGAAGAAAAACCTATAGAAAGTCTAAAATTTCTAATAGATTTTCTAAATAACTTAAATTTAAGCTTTAGGTTTCTTTAACTTTTCAGTCATATCCATTGAAATAGCTTGACGATCAAATTTTATTTTACCAGCCTGCGTTTCGATAATACAGCTACCGTCCTTGTCATTTATTTCAAAAACCTTTCCATACATACCACTTTTTGTTATTATTCTATCACCTCGTTTTAACGAAGAAGCGAATTTTTTCTCATTTTTAGCTCTAGTAATTGGAGGTAGAATTATAAAAAAAAAGAACACTGCAAGTAGAGCAATTGGAAAAATATAATCCATAATGGTTTGTATTATTGGTTTATCTTAGGCAAAAGAGGTTGTTTTACAGATCTAGGGTTATTAATAAATGCAGATATCCTAACTGTTTCTCTTCCTTTTTTAGTATTCGCTGTTACGGTTACAGTTTTAGAAACTTTATTAGCACCTTTACCGTTAAATTTAACTGTAAATTGTGATGACTCACCTGGTGATAAAGGTTGTCTACTCCATCCTTGAGGTACAGTACAACCACATGTACTTTTAATATCAGTAACAACTAAAGGCGTATCTCCAGTATTTGTATAACTAAACATGGTCTCTTGAGCTTGGCCATCATTTATAGTACCAAAGTCATGTGAAGTTTTGTCAAAAGTCATTTCGGCAAAATTTGTTGCAACAGCATCTCTCTGTGAAGCGACTTCTACATTTTTAGTTTCAACTTTACTAAATGGATCATTACCACAAGAAGTTAATAAAAAGGCAATTGTAAATGCTACAAAAAAGCTTATGGCTGATAATTTTAAAGTATTTTTTTTGGTTTTCATTTTTTTGATGTATTTGTTATTATAATGATATGGTAAAAATAGAAAAAAAACTTATTCTATCAAACCTCTTCCCTCTTTAATAATTAAACTATTTTTTGAATAATCTTTAACAATTGCATCAAGAATTCCATTTACAAAAACATTACTCTTTGGAGTTGAATATTCCTTAGATAATTCAATGTATTCATTTATAGTAACCTTAATGGGAATCGTTGGAAAATTTAAAAACTCACTAATTGCTAAATTTAAAATCACGTAATCTATATTCGCAATTCTTTCAGGATCCCAATTAGAAGTCTTCTTTGAAATCTCTTCATTATATTCCGTGTAATTATCTATAGTAAGTTTTAAAAGATCTGAAGCAAATTTTTTATCATCAGGATCTTTAAAAAGAGTAGGGATAAAATAAGAATCAGGTGAGTCCGTGTTAGACTTGTTTAGCATTTTAACAATAGATGTGTTAACAACAGGGAAGTCATCGCTCCAGGTTATATTTTTATCCTCTAAATAGTTATATAGTTTTTCATTAGTAGCTATTATCTTTTTAAAAAACGAAACAACAAATATTTTATCTGAACTAAAATCGTCAGCAGAACAAGATAAATAATCTAAATATAATTTACTCTTTATTAAATCATTAAAAATAACATCTACATATTCGTTATCTAATTTCCAAACATTTAGTTTTCTTTTTTTTAATTCGCCTTGAATTAATTTATTAGATCTTAATTGAAGTATGGTTGTATTATAAATAAACTTTTTACTAGGATTTATATCATCAGTAGTGGCTAAATGTTTTTTTTGAGCTATTTTTAAATATGACTCAGCTTTGATTTGAACTTCAATAATGATTGAAATTAAAATCAGATATAAATCGTAAATATCTTCTAAACTTTTAAATAATTGCTTTTCGTTATTAGTATCATAATTGAAGTCAGAAATTTTTAGCGCATAAATTAATTGCATTATTTTTAGACGAATATGCCTTCTGTTTAACATTTTAAAGAACTATTAGTAGAAATTAATATTATTTAAAAAACTTTAATCTAATTTTGCGCAATATAATATAAAATATGAAGTATTATTTATAAGTTAGACATTTAAATACAAATCTATAATTGAAAGAACTATCCTACATAAATAAATATTTTTCAAAGTATAAAAAAAATTTAATAAGTGGAATTATAATAATAATTGCTGCAAGGATATTATTACTTATTACACCAGGTTTAATTAGAAATTCTATCAATGTAATTGAAAATTATAGAACAGGTATCATCTCAGATTTGGAAATTGTTAAAAATGAATTAATTACAAATATATTTTTAATTTTACTAGCTTCAGTTCTAGCTGGCATATTCACATTTTTAACTAGACAAACTATTATTAATGTATCAAGATATGTTGAATTTGACTTGAAAAATGAAATATACAGACAATACCAAAGATTATCATTAAATTTTTACAAAGTCAATCAGACAGGCGATTTAATGAATAGAATCAGCGAAGATGTTGCAAAAGTAAGAATGTATGTTGGTCCAGCGTTTATGTATTCTATCAATACAATTACTTTATTGATTATCGTTATTATTTACATGTATAAACAGTCACCAATATTGACATACTACACACTTAGTCCACTTCCATTTTTATCATTCACAATATATAAGTTGAGTAAGTTAATAAATAAAAAAAGTATTGTCGTACAAGAGAATTTATCGGATTTATCTTCTTTTACTCAAGAATCTTTCAGTGGAATAACTTTAATTAAGTCCTATTCAATTGAAAAGAAAAATTATAAAGATTTTAATTCACTCTCAGAAAATTGTAAAAAGAGTCAAATTAGCTTAGTAAGACTACAAGCTTTATTTTTTCCATTAATGATTTTACTAATAGGATTAAGTAATTTGCTAGTAATTTATATAGGTGGAATACAGTACTTTGAGGGGAAATTAGATGGGATAGGCACAATTGCTGAGTTTATAATATATGTAAATATGCTAACCTGGCCAGTTGCTTCATTAGGCTGGATAAGTTCAATAATACAGCAAGCTGAAGCTTCCCAAAAAAGAATAAATGAGTTTTTGAAACAAAAGTCGGAAATAGTAAACCCAAATAATGACGAATTTAATATTATTGGAAACATAGAATTTAAAAATGTTGACTTTACCTATACAGACACGGGTATAAAGGCTCTTAAAAATATTAATTTCAAACTTAACAAGGGCGACAAATTAGGTGTTATTGGTAAAACAGGTTCTGGTAAATCAACTCTTTTAAATTTAATTGTAAAGCTTTACAACATTGAAAATGGCGAAATTATAGTTGACACTAAAAATATTAACTCAATAAATATTAAATCATTAAGGTCTCAAATTGGATATGTTCCTCAAGATGTTTTTTTATTTTCAGACACCATCGAAAATAATATAAAATTTGGATCAATTAGCTCTACAGAAAAAGAGGTTATTGATGTTTGTAAAATTGCTGATATTCACAATGATATTCAAGGGTTTGAAAATAAGTACAAAACAATGTTAGGAGAAAGAGGTGTTAATCTAAGTGGTGGTCAAAAACAGAGAATTTCAATAGCTAGGGCTTTAATCCGAAAACCTAAACTACTAATTTTTGACGATTGCCTTTCAGCTGTAGATACAGAAACTGAAGAAAATATCATTAAATCTTTAAATAATCTAAATTACTCTACAACTTCAATAATTGTTAGCCATAGAATCTCGTCCATAAAAAATGCCAATAAAATAATTGTTTTAAACAACGGCATAATTGAAGAATATGGTACTCACGATCAATTAATGAATAAAAATGGATATTATAAGCAGACCTATAATCAGCAGCTAATTGAAAAAGAAATTTCTGAATAAGTTGTGAAGTTTAGTTTTTTTTATAGATTTGATTAAATAATTAAATTTTTACATTATGGAAAACAATGAATTTAGAGATAGGGAAGAAATATTTTCAAAAGTATTAAGAGCAGGAAGAAGGACATATTTTTTTGATGTTAGATCAACAAAAGCAGGAGATTATTACTTAACACTAACTGAAAGTAAAAAATTCACAAATGATGACGGATCTTTTCATTACAAAAAACATAAAATATATCTATACAAAGAGGATTTTAGTGAGTTTTCGAATATACTTAATGAAATGACTGATTATATTATCAATGAAAAAGGTGAAGAGGTAATTAGTGATCGTCATCAAAAAGATTTTAAAAAAGAAGATCATAATACTGACAAAAGTATTACAAAATCAGATGAGGACAATTCAACAGACTTTACCGATGTAAACTTTGAAGATATCTAGAATTAAAAGAATTAAATTAAAAAACCGTAATTAATCATTACGGTTTTTTTTATATTTAAAAACTAAAACCACCTGTTTATGAAAAATCTTATTTATTTATACTTACTCAGTTTTACACTAATATCATTTGGACAAGATAATTTAAGTCTAGAATACTATTTTTCACAGCAAGATATCACAAACCTAAATAAAGAGATTCCATCTCCTGAAAGCGTTATTGGTCATCCAGTAGGAAAATGGCATATATCCCATGATAAGCTAGTTGAATACATGAGAAAACTAGCTTTTAGTTCTGAAAGAGTTACAATAGAGGAGAGAGGTAAAACATTTGAAGATAGACCTTTAATTTTATTGACCATTACTTCAGAAAAAAATCATAAAAACATTAATCTAATTCAAAAAAATCATATGGATCAAACTAATGGTCTATCAACTCCCAAATCTGATACTCCTTTAGTAGTATACCAAGGTTTTTCTATCCATGGAAATGAACCAAGTGGATCTAATTCTGCACTACTTTTAGCATATTATCTTGCAGCATCTAATGATGAGTTCGTAAATGAGCTTTTAAATAATACGGTTATATTATTAGATCCTTCATTCAATCCTGATGGATTACAGAGATTTGCTTATTGGGCAAACACAAATAAAAATATAAATTTAAATCCAGATTCCAATGATAGAGAATACACTGAAGTTTGGCCAGGTGGAAGAACAAATCACTATTGGTTTGACATGAATAGAGATTGGCTCCCTGTTCAATTACCTGAATCGAGGGTAAGAATTAAAACTTTTCACCAATGGCTACCAAATATTTTAACTGATCACCATGAAATGGGAACTAACTCTACGTTCTTTTTTCAGCCTGGTGTACCATCAAGAACACATCCTCTAACTCCAAAATTAAATCAAGATATTACAAGAAAAATATCAAAATATCATGTCAAAGCATTAGATGAGATTGGCTCACTTTATTATTCAGAAGAAAGGTTTGATGATTTTTATTACGGTAAAGGATCTACTTTTCCAGACATTAACGGTGGGATAGGAATATTATTTGAACAAGCTAGTTCTAGAGGCCATATTCAAAATAGTGATAATGGGGTACTAACATTTCCATATACCATAAAAAATCAGTTGATTGCTGGATTATCCACTTTAGATGCTGCACTTAACATGAAAAGTGAAATTTTAAATTATCAATATAACTTTTACAAAAAATCAAGGGAAGAAGGAAAAAAACAAAAAAAATCAGCGATAGTATTCGGTGACGAAAAAGACGCAGCAAAAACCTATCATTTAGCGGAGATTTTAAAAAGACATAAAATTAAATTTCATCATATAAAAAACAATTTTTCAAAAAATAAAATTAACTACAAGAAAAACTACTCCTATGTTATTCCTAAAAACCAGAAGAATATAAGATTAATAAATGCAATGTTTGAAAAAAGAACAACATTCCAAGATAGTTTGTTCTATGATGTATCTGCATGGACATTTCCCTTAGCATTTAACTTAGATTATGATATGGACATATCAATGGATATGGCTGGGAAAGAAGTATTAGAATTAATGAAACCTAATGGTTCAGTAATATCTAAAAGTGATTACGCATACCTACTGAGCTGGAATGAATACTATTCTCCTAGTATACTTGATGAAATCTTAAATAACGATATAATAGCTAAGGTTGCTTTAAAAGAATTTGAATTAAACGAAAGAAAATATGATTATGGAACAATTCTAATACCTGTAAAAAATCAAAACATTTCAAGTGATTCATTATTTAAAATGTTAAATAACTTAGCAATTAAAAACAATTTAATTGTTGATGGTGTAAACACTGGATTAGCTGATGGAATAGATTTAGGCAGTACAGAATTTAGGAAAATAAATAAGCAAAAAGTTGCATTGATAGTAGGAGAAGGAATTAACTCATATGACGCTGGAGAAATATGGCATTTATTTGACAGTAGATACGGAATTACAATTACTAAACTAGATGTTAAGTCTATTTCTAGGGCAGATTTATCAAAATATTCTTCAATTATTATGCCTAGCTCAAATGGATTATCTGATCTAAATACAACTAAGATTATTGCATGGACTGAACAAGGAGGTAACTTAATAGCTTTTAAAAATTCATTAAAGTGGGTGAGCAAGAATAAGCTACTAGATTTAAAATTTAAATCAACCAAAATAGATACTAAAAATATAAGTTTTTCTCAAAAAGAAAGTCATTTTGGTGCTCAAGTTATAGGTGGCGCAATTTTTGAAGCTAAATTAGATCTTAGCCATCCAATAAATTTTGGTTATAAAAATGAAAATATTTCTCTTTTTAGAAACACAACAATATTTATGGATCAAGATGAAGTTAGCTATAAAAATCCAATAATTTATTCTAAGAACCCATTACTTAGTGGATATATTTCAAATGAAAACTTAGAAAAAATTAAATTAACTGTACCATTTAAAACGGGAGCATACAATAAAGGACAAGTAACATGTTTTACTGATAATACAAACTTTAGAGCGTTCTGGTATGGAACTAACAAATTATTGATGAATGCTATTTATTTCAGTAATCTGTTTTAAATTATGCAATAATAGTTCCATTAATTACTTTTTTTGATGGTTTTATTAATGTGGTATTTTCATCATCAACAGCAGCTAAAACTAGACAAGAACTCATTGTTTTTCCAATTTGTTTTTTTGGTAAATTTACTATTGCAGTAACCTGAATACCTATTAGATCGTTAGTTTTATAATTTCTTGTTAATTGTGCTGAAGATTTTAATATACCTATAGAACCAAAATCAATACTAAGAATATAGGCAGGTTTTACAGAATCTTTATTTAAATAAGCATCAACAATGCATCCAACTCTAATATCTATTTTTGAAAAATCGTCAAAATTTATATCTTTAACCATATTGCAATAATACAATTTTTAACTATAAAACTATGGCAAGAACTAATTCTAATATGGTTCCTTTGGGGACTGAAGCTAAAGATTTTAAATTATATGACACAGTTAGTAAGACTGTGGTTAGTTTTGATCAAATAAAAGGATCCTTGGGGACTTTAGTTTTATTTATTTGCAATCATTGTCCATTCGTAATTCACATAAATCCAATATTAATAAAGATTTCCAAAAAATATAAAAAGTCTGGATTAAATATAGTTGCAATTTCAAGTAATGATGTAGAGAAATACCCACAAGATGGTCCATTACAGATGGCTAAACATGCCAAAAAGAATGGATATGATTTCCCTTACTTATTTGACGAAACTCAAGAAGTAGCCAAAATATATGATGCAGCTTGTACACCTGATATATATTTATATAACTATAATAATAGGCTTGTATATAAAGGTCAAATTGACGATTCTAGACCTGGAAATAACATACCAATAAATGGTAATGATTTAGTTAATGCTATCGAGTGTCTTATTAACAAAGTAGAGAATAAGAGAATTCAAAAACCAAGTATAGGGTGTAATATTAAATGGAAGGTTAATTAATTACAGTAACAAGCTCAACATCAAAAATTAAATTTGCATTTGGAGGTATAACTCCACCTGCTCCTGCTTCTCCATAAGCTAAATCACTAGGAATAACGAATCTTGCTTTGTCCCCCTCTGACAAAAGAGCAAGACCTTCATCCCAACCTTTAATCACCTGACCAATTCCTAAAGTAAATTCAATTGGTTCGTTTCTCTTAAAAGAAGAGTCGAAAACTGTACCATCAATTAGTTGACCTTTGTAATGAACTTTAATATTCTTTCCAACAATTGCTAAGTCGCCATTACCTTTCTCAGTTATTTTGTATCTAAGTCCTGAGCTTGTAATCTCAAATCCTTTAGAAATATCATTCAAGATTTGTAAGTTATTTTCTTTAATATCATTTTGTCTTTGAATTGCAGACTCATTAAAATCGTTAAAGGATTTAAGTGCATTAAAATTATTTGCAACCTCTCCTATTTTCAAAATTTTAATAGTGATTATTTCATCACCTTGTTCAATAGAGTTAACTACATCCATTCCATCAAAAACACTTCCAAAGACAGTATGCTTATTATCTAGCCAAGTGGTAGGAACATGAGTAATAAAAAATTGGCTACCGTTTGTGCCAGGACCAGCATTGGCCATCGATAAAATACCAGGTTTATCATGTTTTAAATCAGAATGAAACTCGTCGTCAAATTTATAACCAGGATTACCAGCTCCCGTTCCAGACGGACAACCACCTTGTACCATAAAGTCTTTTATAACTCTATGAAATTTCATGTTATTATAATATGGAACTCCTAAATCCTTAGATGAATTTTCCAATTCTCCCTCACAAAGCGCTACAAAATTCCCAACTGTTCCAGGAGTTTTTTCAAACTCTAGATTTAAAGTGATATTTCCTTTAGAGGTTTCAACTACTGCGTATAATCCGTTTTCCATAATATAAATTTATTTTTTGAGCGCGAAGATACAATATTAGTTAAGTTATTAAAAAAGTCTGAGGAATTAATTTGCAATCTCACTCAAGAATTTAATTCTATACAACCTTAAATCCTCTTCTTCATATTCACCATCAAATTCTTCGATTGCTAAAGTTAGATCGTCCGATTCAGATTCCATAAAGTACTCATTAAGCTCATCTTGCTGATCTTCATCAAATAAATAATCAATCCAGTACTTAATATTTAACTTTGTCCCAGAGTAAACAATAACCTCCATTTCTTTAATAAAATCTATCATATCTAGTGATTTTGCTGATGCAATATCCTCCAGTGGAAGTTTTCTGTCAATACTTTGAATGATATATAATTTTAAAGTGGAGTTTGTTCCAGTAGATTTTACCACCACATCTTCCTCAATAGTAATATTATTTTCATTTACATAATTACTAATAAGTTCAATAAAGTCTGGACCATATTTTTTAGACTTTCCTTCTCCAACTCCATAAATATTGGACATTTCAGAAATTGAAGTTGGATACTTTACAGTCATGTCATTTAGTGAAGGATCTTGAAATATTACAAAAGGAGGTATGTTTAATTTTTGAGCAATATCCTTTCTTAAATTTTTTAGCATTTTCAGCAAAATATCATCACCAGAAACATTTAAATTTTTTGTAAATGAAATTTTATTAGATTGATTCTTGTGATGATGATCTTTAGTCATCATAAATGAAACTGGGGTGTTTAAAAATTTAAGTCCTATTTCGGAGATTTTAACAATTCCATAAGTCTCGATATCTTTTTTCAAAAGAAGTGCTACTATACACTGTCTTATCAAAGCCATCCAGTATTCGTTGGGTTTATCTTTTCCTACTCCAAATAATCGACTTTTTATAATACTATGAGATTTGATGAGTGCATTTTCTTTTCCAATTAAAATATCTACCAAATCTTTAGATTTATAGATTTCTTTTGTTTGATTGATTATTTTAATAATGTTTAAGACATCAGATTTAGCCTCAGACTGCGGTTTGGGATGTTTCATGTTATCATCTAACATACCTCCTTCACCAGTTTTATTATCAAACTCTTCTCCAAAATAATGCAAAATAAATTTTCTTCTAGAAATAGATGTTTCTGCATATGAAACCATTTCTTGTAGTAAAGCATGACCAATTTCTTGCTCTGCAACAGGCTTTCCTGACATAAATTTTTCAAGCTTTTCAATATCTTTGTAAGCATAGTAAGCAATGCAATTTCCTTCTCCTCCATCACGGCCTGCCCTACCCGTTTCTTGATAATAACTCTCAATACTTTTTGGAATATCATGATGGATAACAAAACGAACATCTGGTTTATCGATCCCCATACCAAAGGCTATTGTCGCTACAATCACATCAACATTTTCCATCAAAAACATATCTTGATGTTTAGCTCTTGTTTTAGAGTCTAATCCAGCATGATATGGGAGGGCGTTTATTTGATTAACTTGCAAAAGAGATGCTATTTCTTCAACTTTTTTTCTACTTAAACAATAAATGATACCAGATTTACCAATATTATTTTTTATATATTTTATAATATCTTTTTCAACATTATCATCTTTTGTTCTTACTTCGTAATATAGATTGGGTCTATTGAAAGATGCTTTAAAAGTATTAGCTCCAGAGATTTTCAAATTTTTTATTATATCCTCTTGAACTTTTTCTGTAGCAGTAGCAGTTAATCCGATAATGGGAATTTTTTTATCCAATTTATCCAAGATATTTCTCAAATTTCTGTAATCAGGCCTAAAGTCATGCCCCCATTCACTTATACAATGAGCCTCATCTACAGCCATAAATGAAATATTCTGTTTTTTTAAAAACTCAATATTTGACTCTTTAGAAAGAGATTCGGGAGCCATATAAAGCAATTTTGTTTTACCCAATGAAATATCCATTTTTACTTTGTCTATTTCTGATTTATTAAGAGAAGAGTTCAAAACATGTGCGACTGATGTTTCGTTTGATATAAACCTTAAAGAATCTACTTGATTTTTCATTAGTGCAATCAAAGGAGACACTACTATTGCTGTACCTTCTTTTATTAGTGCTGGTAGTTGATAACATAATGATTTCCCTCCACCGGTAGGCATTATTACAAATGTATCATTTTTATCAAGTAGGCTTTTAATTACACTTTCTTGTAAACCTTTAAACTTATTAAAACCAAAATATTTCTTTAATTCTACGTGAAGATTATGTTCCAATATTTGTTTAAAATTTAAATAAATTATTACTAATCAATGCTATTTATCAATATATTAACTTGAAATAAATTAGAGTCTGATAAAAATTTTGTTTTTTTGTATATATTAAATATAGTGCATAAGTAAATTATTAAAAAACTAAAACTAAAAAAAATTGAATTCAAATCAATCAATTTTAAACATTGTTAAACAAACAATTGATTTACAAAGTGATAGCATTAAAAATTTAAATAAATATTTAAATGATGATTTTGTTGATTGTATACAATTAATTTTAAAATCTAAAGGAAGAGTAATTGTTAGTGGTATTGGTAAAAGTGCAATTATTGCTCAAAAAATTGTAGCTACCTTTAATTCAACAGGTACTCCTTCAATTTTTATGCATGCTGCTGATGCAATACACGGAGATTTAGGCTTAATCCAAATGAATGATGTAGTTATTTGTATTTCAAAAAGTGGTAATACACCAGAAATAAAAGCACTAGTTCCATTTATTAAAGAAAATGACTCAAATAAACTAATTGCAATAACTGGAGACACTAATTCATTTTTAGCAACAAATTCAGATTTTGTGTTAAGTTCTAACGTTGAAAAAGAAGCTTGTCCAAATAATCTAGCTCCTACAACTAGCACTACAGCTCAATTAGTCATTGGAGACGCAATAGCCGTTACTTTATTAAAACTAAGAGGGTTTGACTCAAAAGATTTTGCAAAGTATCATCCAGGCGGGAGTTTAGGTAAAAAATTATATTTAAGGGTCAAAGATTTAATCGACACAAAAAATAAACCTGTTATAAATCTGAATGCTAACATTAGTTTAGTCATAGTTGAAATGTCTGAAAAAATGTTAGGTGCAGTAGTCGTATTAAATAATTTAAATAAAATAATAGGTATTATTACGGACGGTGATTTAAGAAGACAACTTGTAAAAAGTTTAAATATTTCACAAATTAAGGCTGAGGAAATAATGACAAAAAATCCATTAGTTATTAACTATAACATGATGGCAATTGATGCTTTAAAATTAATGAAATCAAAAAAAATATCTCATTTAATAGTTGAAGAGAATAATAAATATTATGGGATTATTCATATTCAAAATATTATTAAAGAAGGTATAATCTAGTTTTATGGTTAATAACAAAGATATGTCGTTTATTGACCACTTAGAAGAGCTCAGGTGGAATGTAATTAGGTCACTTATCGCAGTGATGACAATGGCATGTGTTTGTTTTGTTTTTAAAGATTTTATTTTTGACGTGATAATATTTGGTCCGAAAAAACTATCTTTTCCTACTTATAAGTTTCTTTGTAATGTAGCAACTTTTGTAAATATTGAAACCAATTTTTGTGGTGAGGAATTTCCCTTTGTAATACAAAACAGAACAATGGCGGGCCAGTTTTCTGCTCACATATGGACTTCAATAATAGGAGGATTTATAATATCATTTCCCTATGTGATATATGAGCTATGGAAATTTATAAGTCCTGGAATGCACGAAAATGAAAGAAAAAAATCAAGAGGTTTTATTTTTATAACTTCCTTGTTATTTTTTATTGGAGTTTTATTTGGATATTATGTAGTAACTCCTTTTTCTATAAACTTTTTAGGATCGTACCAAGTTTCTAAAGAAGTTTTAAACG
Organism: uncultured Flavobacteriaceae bacterium; assembly: GCA_964275595.1. GTDB lineage: Bacteria > Bacteroidota > Bacteroidia > Flavobacteriales > Flavobacteriaceae > SGZJ01. The sequence goes on along the minus strand of CAXYDM010000028.1, from coordinate 4,653 downwards.
AAATTGATTTAAGTTCATTTATAGGTTTAGTACGATCATCCTCTTTGGCTTGTGGTTTAGTATTCGAATTACCCATAATAATGTATTTTTTAACAAAGGTTGGATTAATAACTCCTGAAATTCTAATAAAGTACAGAAAATATGCATTGATAATGGTACTAATATTAGCGGCTGTAATTACCCCTCCGGATGTAGCTAGTCAGGTGATTGTTGCAATTCCAATACTTATACTATATCAAATTAGTATCTATATTTCAAGAATAGTTATTCAAAGAGACCTAAATAAAAATTAAAATGATATTAAAAGCTCAAAATTTAATGAAGTCATACAGTGGTAAGAAAGTTGTAAAAGACATTTCGTTAACTGTAAATCAAGGTGAAATTGTTGGTTTATTGGGGCCAAATGGAGCTGGAAAAACTACTTCTTTTTACATGATTGTTGGATTGATAAAACCAAATGGAGGTAATATATTTTTAGATGAACAAGAAATAACTAGCTTTCCAATGTATAAGCGTGCACAAAGTGGGATTGGTTATCTAGCACAAGAAGCTTCAGTTTTTAGAAAGTTAAGTGTTGAAGACAATATTCTGAGTGTATTGCAACTGACTAAACTTTCAAAAAAACAACAATTAGAGAAAATGGAATCACTAATTGATGAATTTGGTCTTAACCATATTCGAAAAAATAGAGGTGATTTACTTTCTGGTGGAGAAAGAAGAAGAACAGAAATTGCTAGAGCATTAGCTACAGATCCTAGTTTTATTTTATTGGATGAACCTTTTGCTGGAGTTGATCCAGTAGCTGTTGAAGATATTCAAAGAATAATATCAAAATTGACAAAGAAAAATATAGGTATCTTAATAACAGATCACAATGTCCAAGAAACATTAGCAATTACAGATAGAACATACTTAATGTTTGAAGGTAATATATTAAAAGATGGAAAACCAGAGGAACTAGCAGAAGATGAAATGGTAAGGAAAGTGTACCTAGGTCAAAATTTTGAACTTAGAAAAAAACATTTAAACTTTTAAATTAGTTTTTAAAGGCTACAAAAGAGGTTAAAAAATAAATCAAGAATATTATAGGGATAGAAATATAACTCATTGTGAAAAATAATATAATAGAGATTACTATTATAAAATATCGCAAGTTGTTTAATCTATTAAATTCATAACCTTCAAACTTCAATGAAATGAATTTATATTTTGAATTCATCAAAAAACTTGATACAATAACAACTATTATTAACACAAAATCATTGGTAATTGTATTAACAATAACATCATTATTATTTGTATCCAATATTAACAACAATGATAATATTAATATCGTATTAGCAGGAACAGGTAACCCTAAAAAATAGTTTTTAGAATTTTCTTGAATATTAAATTTTGCTAATCTGTATGCTGAAGAAATAGTAATCATAAAAGCAAAATAGGCAAACCATTCATTAGAGATAATTGAAAAAGTCAAATCATTGGATGAGTTAAACAATCTAAAAATTATAATTCCAGGCACTAATCCACTAGTAATTAAGTCAGCTAATGAGTCTAACTCTAAACCTAATTTGGATTGAATATTAAACTTTCTAGCAAAAAAACCATCCAAAAAATCAAATACAATACCAGTAAAAATTATTAGTGCAACTAAATAAATATTAATTTCATTGTCAAATAATAAAACAGTAGCTACACATCCACAAAAAAGATTGGCTAGGGTAAATAAATTAGGTATATGTTTTATCATAATAGTAATTTAAATGTAAAAGTAATAAACTAATTTTGTAATTATTATTATATACACAATAAGCTTTAGTTTAGTTTGTTTATAAAGATATGAGGTTTATAAAATATTTTATTTTCTTATTTTTTGCAATAAGCCATTCACAAAACAATTCAAAATACTCAAATGAGTTTATGAATATTGGTGTTGATGCTGCTTCTATTTCAATGAGTGGCGCAGTAACTTCATCTATAAACGATGTGAATTCAGGGTATTGGAATCCTGCTGGATTAACAGCAGTTAAACAAGGTGAGATATCCTTAATGCACTCGAACTACTTTGCAAATATTGCTAATTATAATTACATAGCTTATGCAAACCCTATTGATAGTCAATCTGCGATAGGATTTTCAATGATAAGGTTTGGAGTTGATGACATTCTAGATACTACTCAATTAATTGATGATCAAGGAAATATTAATTATGATAGAATTAACTTGTTTTCTGCTGTGGATTATGGGTTCATCATTTCATATGCGAGGAAAATGCTTACTAAAGAAATTAGCTACGGTATAAATACTAAAATAATCAGAAGAATTATAGGTGACTTTGCGACATCTTGGGGTTTTGGCCTAGACATTGGCATACAATTAAAAACATCAAATGATTGGAGGTTTGGATTAATGGCTAGAGATATTAGTACAACATATAATTCATGGTCAATTAATGAAACTAGATTAAACGATATACAAAATGCCATTGATGGTCAAAATCAAGAAATACCAAATTCTACTGAAGTAACAATGCCCAAAATTCAATTAGGAGTATCAAAATTACATAAGATTAATTATGATTATAGCCTACTAACTTCATTTGATTTAATTATGAAATTTGAGCAAAACAATAGTCTGATATCTACAGAATTTATAAGTATCAATCCAGCAATTGGCTTACAAGTTGATTATATAAACAACGTATTTTTAAGACTTGGTATAGGTAATTTTCAAAATGAGATGGATTTTGAGAATAGCACTAATTTGACTTTTCAGCCTAATTTTGGTGTAGGGTTTAAACTTAGAGATATAGAAATTGACTATGCGTTCACGGACATTGGTGACCAAAGTGTTGCATTGTACTCAAATATATTTTCTTTAAAAGTTGATTTTAATATATTTAGATAAATTATGAAAAGTAAAATTTTTACCGTCTTATTTTTTTTTTCAACTATTCTATTAGCTGAAACTAATGATTATGTCATTAGTGTTCTAACAATCGGCCCAGGAAGTTCATTAAGTGATTCTTTTGGTCACAGTGCAATAAGAATTCAAGATAAATCAAAGAACTATGATCTTGTTTTTAACTATGGAATATATGATTTTAATGACCCTAAGTTCTATTCGAATTTCATTAAAGGGTACCTAAATTACAGTCTAGGTGTTAGTTATTTTAAAGATTTCAAATCTAGTTATATTTCTAATAACAGATCTATTAAAGAGCAAGTTTTATTGTTACCAGACAGTATTAACAAAAAAATAGTTGATCGTTTAATTTTAAACTCAAAGCCTGAAAACAAAAACTATCTTTATGATTATTTTTCAAACAATTGTTCAACAATAATTAATGAAATAATTGAAGAGTCTATTATAAAATATGATTATCAAAATACTTACGTAGTTGAAAATAATAGCAAAAATACCTACAGAAATTTGATATATGAAAATATAAATAAAAATAGCTGGGGCTCTTTGGGAATTGATATATGCTTGGGTTCGTATATAGATCAAGAAATAGATGCTAAAAAAAATACTTTTTTGCCAGAATATTTATTTAAATACTTAAATTCATCATATTATAAGCACTCTCAATCAAATAATAAAATAAACCTTGTTAAAAAAATCAACTTTATAAATAATCAGAATAAACAAATTCCAAATTTAAATATTAAGACTTTATTTTATTCTCCTTTATTTATACTTATAACTTTTTCTTGCTTATTGACTTTTTTAAATATAAAATATCTAGATAATAAAAAAGTGCATTTATTGTTACAATCAACTCACATTATAACTTCAGTAATTGGCTTTTTACTTTTTTATTTATGGTTCTTTACTGATCATTACTCTTCTGCATATAATTATAATTTACTTTGGGCTAACCCTTTAAATATAATTTTAATATTTAAGGCTATTAATAAAAAGTGGAAAGTAGCTTTACTGAAGTTATTAATACTTTCATTAGCTTTAATAGTGCTACATTCAATAACAAATGTTCAGGTTTTTAATATTAGTTTATATCCAATTTTTATTTTTTTATTTTTTAGATATTTACAACTAATAAAGTATTATTCAAAACAAGATGATCTTCAAAGTATTTAGATATATTTCATTTTTAGTTAATTCTAGTAATCAACATTCAGTTCATTCACCAACTGTTTATAAACTACTAACTGAATGTATTTATAAAATAGATAAAAAACTCGTAAAGAGAGATTTAATAAGCTTACAAAACAGCATAATGAATATATACCAAGATGAATTTCAAGTAGATTATATTGATAATATTTTATTAGTAAATATCAGTGAATTTGTAATAAAAAAAGACAAAATTGTACTAATAAATAATATAAGAAACAATAATCAATATAATTTTTGGAAAAAATTAATCAGGAGTAATAAAATTCAAGTTAGTATAGACTTTTATTATTTTGGGATTATTATTGTAAAAAATAAAAAACTACAAAAGCAAGATTATCAGATTAGGTTATAATAAATTGTATATTTAAATATCTTTAAAATAAACCCATGAAAATTTACACTAAAAGCGGCGATAAAGGAAAAACTTCTTTAATCGGTGGAAAAAGAGTTAGTAAGGACGATATTCAAATAGATGCTTACGGAACTATAGATGAATTAAATTCTAACTTAGGG
>CAXYDM010000027.1:0-90430 GCA_964275595.1 uncultured Flavobacteriaceae bacterium | reverse complement strand
GATTTAGTTCTTGAAAATTCAAACATTGACAGTACATAATTTATTGACTCTAATCTTGAACTTTTTTTATTATCACTTTTTATGATTTTCCAAGGACTTGTAGTTGTATTTGTTTTGTCAAGCATTTTATTTTTATAATCTGTATAAACATCCCACTTTTTTTGGCCCTCTTTATCTACAATACTGAATTTCCATCTTTTTAATGGGTTTGACAGCCTATTATTGAATCGTTTTTTTTGGGTCTTTTTTGAAATTGAAAACCAAAATTTAATTAAAATTATATTTTCTTGAGTAATCATCTTTTCAAAGTCGTTTACCTGATTGATGAAAATATTGTATTCATCAATTGTGCAAAACCCCATTACCGGTTCTACTATAGCTCTATTATACCAACTTCTATCAAAAAAAACTATTTCCCCATTATTTGGCAATTCTTTAATATATCTCTGAAAATACCATTGCCCTTTTTCTTTACTTGTTGGTTTTGATAGTGCTACTACTCTAGTTGTTCTGGGATTTAAGTGCTCTGTAAATCTTTTAATGGCACCTCCTTTACCAGCTGCATCTCTACCTTCAAATACTACGCAAACTTTTTTATCATTCTTTACAATCCAGTTTTGAAGATCTACTAAAGATGACTGTAGTTCAAGAAGTTCTTTGTTATACTTAACATTAGTGATAATTGAATTATACTTATTTTTTGAAAAACTATTTTTAAGTATTTCTAAAAATTTAATTTTATTTAAGTGATTTGAAATATCAGTAGATTTTAACATAAACTAAAATTTAAAAATAATTAGGCTTGAAATGAAGACTATTAATCCTACAAGCATAATAATAAGCGTGTAAGGTAAAATTTCTTTAGCTTTTAATTTTGTGATTGCCAATAGAGGTAAAGCCCAAAATGGCTGTAACATATTTGTTAGCTGGTCTCCATAAGCTAAAGCCATTACAACTTTCTGAATTGGTACATTTAATTCGGTCGCAGCTGCAATTACTACAGGTCCCTGAATAACCCATTGTCCTCCTCCACTTGGTACAAACACGTTTATAATAGCAGCACTAAAAAAAGTAAATATTGGGAGTGTAAATTCATTTGAAATAGAAATAAAAAAATCAGAGACGTAAACAATCAGTCCTGACTCTTTCATTATTCCCATAATTCCAAAATACAAAGGGAATTGAATTAATATTCCTGATGCACCATTAATAGACTCTTGTAGTGCGTTAAGAAATGATTTAAAATTTGAATGCAATAAAATTGAAAGGCCTAACATAAAAAAATTAAGACTATTGGGCGTAATTTTAAAATCGATTATTTCATCAAAATATTGATAAAAAAAAGCAATCAACAAAACTATGCCAAAAATACTTGAAAATAATCTTGAATTTTCAAGACTATTTGTACTTATCGTCATTTCAACGTCTTTGGTTATACTATTTTCTTTTGATAATGCAGTGTTTTGAGGAGATGAATATTTTGAAAGAAAATAAAAAGTAAGTGGTACCAAAAATAATAATACTAAAAATGTGATTAAGTTTGCGGAACTTAAAACTGTTAAATCAAAATTTAGACTGGTTGGTAGGTCATTATACAAATAAGAATCATTTCTTGATGACATAAGGCTAGATAAATGATTATCTTCAGCTACCTTGATAGGTGCTGAGCCACTTATACCTGAATGCCATATCATAAGTCCTACATATCCAGCTGCACCTACTAATGGATAGTTTAATCTTATATTATTTTCAATAGAATAATCTCCAATTTTTCTAGCTAAAATTGCTCCAAAAATAAGACCTAATCCCCAGTTAAAAAAAGCGACCAACATTACGGAAACACTAACAATAATTACTGCCTTTTCAGTGCTGTTAGCTTTTTTAGCGATTACTAATATTAATCTACTTACAGGTGAGCTTAAAACTAAAATGTTTCCTAAAACTAATATTAGTATCATTTGATAAGCAAATACTAATAAATCATTATTCCAAATACCTTTTTCCCAGGAGGATAATATTTCTAAAAAAGAAAGAGGAGAATTTGTGTCAACAAAATTAGAAAATATAAGAGCAAGAATAATTGTAGTAAAAGTCAGAATTACTGCAATAATAAAAGGAGAAGGTAGAAACCTTTTAAAAATATTTTCAATGAATTTTGTTAAATACATGTATTAGAATGGTAAATCATCATGTTCTTCGTCATTTACATCAGTAGTAGTTTCAAATGATTGTAATGGTGCCGCAGGAGGTAATTGACTTGAATCAACTTCTTCATTTAACTTTTCAATACGCCAACCCTGGATAGAATTAAAATATTTAATCTCACCTTTAGGGTTTTTCCATTCTCTTCCTCTGATATTTATGCTAATTTTAACATCATTACCTACCTCATAATTGTTTAAAAGATCTACTTTGTCTTGAACAAACTCAGTCATTATTGTTTGTGGGTATTGTTCATTAGTTGTAATAACTATTTCTCTTTTTTTAAAACTATCAGTAATAGCCTGAGTATTGCCAATCATTTTAATTTTTCCTTGTAATTCCATGTTGATTATTAAATTTGTTAATTATTTTTTGATTGTCTAAAATAAAGATTTCTTATCATTTATATGTTATTATAGTTTGATATAATTAGATTATATTTATTTATTAAATTTTTTCACAAGTTTAGTTTTGAACAAAAAAAACAATATATCTAGCTGGATTTTAGTTTCTCTGTCCCTGATAGTTATTTCTGTAATTTTATGGAATACTTTTCTCTTTTTTCAAAAATTCAAAACAGAAGAAAGGTCTAAAATGCAAATATGGTCATTAGCTCAAGCTGAATTAACAAGATCTTCAGAAGACGATAATATTTCAAATCTTACTCTTGAAGTATTAAAAAACAACTCTTCAACTCCAATGATTAAGGTCAATAAAAAAGGAGAAATAGAGTTTAATAATATAGATAATCTAAAAATTGATGATACCACTAAAATCAATCAGCTAATAAGAAAATTTAAAAATGAAAACACTCCAATTAAGATTTATTATGACAATAAAGTTATAGAAACACTATACTACGGAAATTCTGATATCATAAATAAGCTAAAATATTATCCATTAGCTCTAATCTTAATAATTTTATTATTTATATCCTTAGTTTATTTTTATTATAAAAGTTCTAAAATTGCAACACTTAATATGCTTTGGACTGGCATGGCAAAAGAAACAGCTCACCAAATTGGTACCCCATTAACATCATTAATGGGCTGGGTGGAGATATTAAAAAGCAAAAAAATTGATTCAAACTATTTAATTGAAATTGAAAAGGATATTGATAGATTAAATGTAATAAGTGAAAGATTTAATAAAATTGGTTCAAAACCAATTTTATTAAGAACAAACCTAACGAAATTAACTAAAGATTCGATAAATTATTTAATAACAAGAGTTTCAAACAGGGTGAAAATTGAATTAAAATTCCCTAAAAAGCAATTATACTGCCTAATTAACGATCAGCTATATAGTTGGACAATTGAAAATATTATAAAAAATAGTATTGATGCTATTAAAGGGGATGGGGATATACTTGTGCAACTTACTGAACAAAAAAAAATATTAGAACTTACAATTACGGATAATGGCACTGGGATAAAGAAAAGTCAATTTAAAAAAATATTTAACCCAGGGTACACAAGTAAAATGAGGGGATGGGGTCTTGGATTATCATTATCTAAGAGGATTATAGAAGACTATCACAATGGTAAAATATTTATAAAACACTCAGAATTAAATGTCGGGACAACTATTCAAATTGAATTTGACAAAGAATAGGCAGCGTTTATTTCTTTAGCCAGTGAATCAAATTGCTTATGATTTAATTTAATTTTTTTTACAAACTGCATATCTTCCATGTTTGAGATAGGTATGAGGTGAACGTGAACATGAGGTACTTCTAGACCAATTAATGACATCCCAATTCTTTTACAGGGAATAACATTTTTGATAGCTAAAGCTACATCTCTTGAAAATGACATTAATTTATTATATGATTTTTTTTCAAGATCCAAAAAATCATCAACTTCAATTTTAGGAACACAAAGTGTGTGTCCTGTTGAATTTGGATTAATATCAAGGAAAGCAATAAATTCCTTATTTTCTGCAATTTTGTAGCAAGGAATCTCTTTAGAAATTATTTTAGAAAAGATTGATGCCATTATCTTGATATATCTGTTATAATGAATTTAATTATTCCATTAGGAACTTTTATTTCAGCGATATCACCCAATGATTTTCCTAACAAACCTTTACCAATAGGAGAATTAACAGATAATTTTCCAGCAGATAAATCTGCTTCACCATCCGCTACTAAAGTGTAAGACATTTCCATCCCATTTGACTTATTTTTAATCTTAACCTTAGATAAAACTAATACTTTGGAATTATCTAACTGAGATTCATCAATTACTCTTGCTCCTGACAAAGTCTCTTCAAGCTTCGATATTTTCATTTCTAACATACCTTGAGCTTCCTTAGCAGCATCATATTCCGCATTTTCACTTAAATCTCCTTTATCCCTTGCCTCCGCTATGGCATTAGAAGCTTTTGGTCTCTCAATATCCTTTAATTGACTTAACTCGTCTCTTAGCTTCTTTAAGCCCTCTTTAGTGTAATATGAAATACTACTCATTACTTTATAATTAATTAAACCTTCTTATATAAATACAAAAATCTCGTTTTCACGAGATATAAATCAAATATACAAAATATTTAAATGAAAAATCTTTTTGTTGTAATTTCACTAAATGAAAAAAATCTCAATCATTTTAACATTTGTTGTATTGACGATATTTACATGTAAAAAAGATGAAATTTCATCCAACTGCAGATATTTGGCAAATATTGAAGTTAATTATGAAATCAACCTCAATCTACCACAGTATAACCAGTTAAACTTTATTAGTAATTCAGTTTATATTCCTAATATCGGAAATGGAGGTGTAATAGTAACTAATTCTGGTACTGGATTTTTAGGATGGGATGCTAGCGACCCTAACCGAATACCTACTAGCTGTTCAATAATGACTATTAATGGATTAGAATGTGTTAGTAATTGCCCTGACGAAAATTCTTATAGTCTTATTACAGGGCAATCTTTAACAGTAGCACTAGAATGTGGCTTAAAAGCTTATAGAGTTGAAATTAATGGTAGTAACCTTTTTATTTCTAATTTTTAATCTATAATTTAAATTTTAATCCAAGCAAATAGTTCCTTGTAGCCTGAGGATAGTATCCTGTCCCTTCTATAGTTGTAACACTATTAGGATCACTCCAAGTATCATCATATGTATAATAATATCCATTAGACACATATTCAGTTCCAAATAAATTACTAACAATAGCTGATAATACTATTTCAGAAAAGAAAAAAGTGTTTTTAAAATTATAATTAAAATTAAAATCAAGGACTGAGTATGCATCTAATTTTGAAAATACAGAGTCTGTATTACTCATATATTGCTCACCAACATATTTATTTAATATAGAAAACTCCATGTTTTCTTTAGGAGAATACAATAAATTTATCGATGATACTATTTCTGGTGAGAAAGAGATATTAGTTTTTCCAAGGTTTACTAATTCACCGTTTAGTGATGTTACAAAATTTTTGTTTTTATTATCACTAAAAGCTGAATTAGCTAAAATTGAAATTTTGTCTGATAAATTAAAAACTGTTTCAACTTCTATCCCCATTCGATAACTTTCTCCACTGTTTTCTCTAACGGGAGTTCCTACATCGTCAATGGAACCTGTTAAAACAAGCTGATCTTTATATTGCATCATATAAAAGTTAGTAGTTACATTAAATTTTTTCTTTGTAAGACTCCAACCTAGCTCAAAATCATTTAATTGTTCAGATCTTATATTGGGGTTACTCTCATAATCACTCCTTGTTGGTTCACGATTTGATCTTGCAAAAGAAAAGTACAAGTTATTATGTTTATTAAACAGATAATTTAATCCGCCCTTAGGGTTAAAGAAATTATACTTTTTATTTATTGAAAAATTAGCAATATCAGATGTACTCCCTGATGTTTTATAATTAATATTCCTAAATTGAATATCCCCATATAATGATAATTTAGAATTTAATTGATAAGTAGTTTTAACATAATTACTAAAATCTTTTTTTACTCCGTTACCGTCATAAAAACGATCATCTACTTGTATACCTGCTGTGTTTTGAGCCCAAATTACTTTTCCAAAATGATCTCCATCGTATTCACTGTAAGACGAACCAAAATTCATATTTAGCTTATTACTTTGATAATTTAATGAATAGTTTCCGACTATAAATTGATTATCTAACCACTTTCTTGTTATATAATCTTGATCATCATTTTCTTTATATTGCTCATAATAACCAAGACCATTAGTTAGATTAAATGACAAATTAGAAGTTAATTTAGAGTTTATAATTTGACTCCAATGTAATTGATAGTGATCTTGCTTATAATTATCAACTTCATTGTCATAAAATTGAATATTACCAGATTGGTCTATATACATTCCAGATGGATTATAAGTTCTATCACTTTCAAGTGTTTCCCCGTCTATTCCATTCCATGCTTGATAAGTTATTTCATGACCACCAAAACTTAAAGCCTTTATTAACGTATTTTCTTTTTTGTAGTTTACTTGTAAAAAATAGGATTTTAAATCAGAACTAGATCTGTCAATATAGCCATCTGAATCTATTTTAGAAAGTCTACCTGAAAACTCAAAATAATCATTAAGTATACCTGTACTAAATTTAAATGTATTTTTTAAAGTATTGTAACTACCAATAGAATTAGAGTTTTCAAAGTAAGGAGTTTTAGAAATTAAATCTGTTAGTATATTAATACTAGCTCCAAAGGCACTAGAACCGTTTGTGGATGTTCCAACTCCTCGCTGTACTTGAAGGTTTTCAACTGAGGATGCAAAGTCAGGTAAATCTACCCAAAAAGTACCCAAAGACTCAGCATCATTATATGGGATACCATTTATTGTTATATTAGTTGATTGTGCATTTATACCTCTAATTCTAATACCTGTGTATCCTACTCCTGCTCCTGCATCAGAAGTAGTAACAACTGAAGTCAAAGAATTAAGTAAAATAGGTAAATCTTGACCAAGATTTTTTTTGCTTAACTCATCCTTGGAAACATTAGTAAAAGCTATTGGTGCATTTTGTTTCACACGAATGGAAGAAATAATAACCTCCTCTAAGTTTTGTAAGCTAATTGTATCTTGTATAGTCTCTTGAGAAAAGAGTGAAAAGGTGAAAATAAATAAAAAGTAAAATAGTGAGTTTTTCATATGATAAAGTTATTATCAAACAAAAAGGGGTAAATTATTTGGTTAAATAATTAATGGTTTGTTACAAATTCCTAAACAGCATTATCTGTTCTAGGTTCAATGGGTATAATCTCAGCTTTACAGCACCCCTTTTGAGACTTGACAAATGTATTAAGTAATTTTTATTCTAAAAAAATTATTTTGTATTATTTAAAATTAATTTATCAATTAAATTAATTGCTTCATTCAACCTAGTTTCCTTATCACCTTTCAGTATCACATAAGGTTTATTATATTTTTTTAATTCAGATTCAAAAGCGTTAAACATCTCAGCTCTTTGTTTTGGCTTATCTCTTAAATCATCTGCCTCCCATGGAATATCTATATAGGTAAGTAAGTAAAGGTCGTATGAGTTTTCAATTGCATATTTTTCAAGTTTTGGATCACAACTACCTATATAATATGCCTCAGAATATACTTTAGTTTCTAGTAAATCAGTATCACATATTAAAACCTTATTAGCTTTAGATGCTAATTCGTTCTCCAACTTGATTTGACCTCTTGCAATTGGAATTAAATCAGACGGTTCACAGGTCTTTCTTTCATTATTCCACTTATTTTGTAGATACTGTCTTGCAAACTCTCGAACCCAAACCGAGTTATAATGTCTAGCTAATTGTCTAGAGAGAGTAGTTTTTCCAGTTGATTCAGGTCCAAATAAGACAACTTTAATACAATTTGATTTTACTTGACTAAGCTCTTTTTCCATTGATTATATCCTTGAATTGCTAAAATTGTAAAAATTAAATATTGCAGAGATAACATTCCTAAACCTCTGTAAGCATACAAAGGTATTGTAATTAGATCACCAACTATCCAAAAAATCCAACTTTCTATTTTTTTATTAGCCATAAACCACATCGCTACAAAAAATACACCAGAGGTAAATATGTCTATATAATTTTCTAAACGAATAATTGAGCTATTCATTAAATAAACAGAGTAAGTAATAACTATCGTAATTAAAAAAAATAAGCCAGCAATTAATCTTTCTTTATAATTGGTAGATGTAATTACAATTCTGGTATTATCATTTTTATATCTTGTCCAGTTCCACCATCCATAAAGACTCATCGATGAATAATAAATGTTCATCATCATATCTCCAAAATATTGAGCTTTAAATAAAATATAAACGGAAATAACTGTACAAATAATTCCAGTAGGATAAACCAAAATATTTTCTTTTTTTGCATAAACAACACTAATTATCCCAAATAAGAATGCTATCACCTCAAGTATAATCATATTATATGATGTGTTAGAGTAAGATTCTATAAAAAAATCAATTATGCTTTCCATTATTTATTTTGGACCAAAAATACTAGTTTATATCCATCAAAGCTGTGAAAATAAGATTTAAAAGATAAAATAAGCTTGTTAAATTTCAACCATGAAATTACTGAACTATCATTTAAATCAAATGGAGTGACAATACATTTATTTTTAAATATGTAAGGAAGTTTCTGCTCAGAAACTTTATAAATACATTCTTTAATGCACCATATAATTGTAAGTCTTTCTTTTTCTTGATCCAAATCACCAAGAAATGAATATTCATAATCTATGAATTTATTGGAGACTTTAGCGAGCTTATCACTAACTTTTTCAATATCAATTGAAATATTAAAATCACTAATTATGACTGCTGAAAATAATTTCGAATGACTTATAGAAATATTTTTATTATTTGATAAAAATGGCTTACCATTTTTATCATAGAAAAGGTCGTTATCAGATATTTTAAATTCTTTTAAAAGATGTCTAACACTTAAAATTTCACATTTCTTAACATCATTTTGAACTCTATCTAATTTTTTTATAGTGTCTTTACATAAATCAATAGAAGAAAGTAATTCATGGTAGCTTTCAGAAATTTTCCAAACTTTAATACTTGTGGAAGAGTTAGGGCTATAACTTTTATAAATTGGCATATAATTATAGAAACTTATTATGTAAATTTGCAGTCTTAAGTAACAATGTACCAAATATACAATTATGATCACAAAAAATACTAAATATAGCCCTTACAAAGTTAAAGACTTATCACTGGCTGACTGGGGTAGAAAAGAGATAACATTAGCAGAGTCTGAAATGCCAGGGTTAATGAGTTTAAGAAAAGAATATAAAGGAACTCAACCATTAAAAGGAGCTAGAATTGCAGGATGTTTACACATGACTATTCAAACCGCAGTACTAATTGAAACTTTAGTTGATTTAGGTGCTGAAGTTACATGGAGCTCATGTAATATATTCTCAACTCAGGATCACGCAGCAGCGGCAATTGCAGCAGCAGGTATAGCTGTTTATGCATGGAAAGGAATGACTGAAGAAGAATTTGATTGGTGTATAGAGCAAACTGTTTTCTTTGGAGAGGACCAAAAACCATTAAATATGATTCTAGATGATGGTGGAGATTTAACAAACTTAGTGTTAGATCATTTTCCTGAATTAGTTAATGGCATTAACGGTCTCAGTGAAGAAACTACTACAGGTGTTCACCGTCTGTATGAGAGAGTGAGTAATGGAACTTTACCTATTCCAGCTATTAATGTAAATGATTCTGTAACTAAAAGTAAATTTGATAATAAATACGGATGTAAAGAAAGTGCTGTTGATGCAGTTAGACGAGCTACGGATATTATGTTAGCTGGTAAAAGAGTTGTTGTTTGTGGATATGGTGATGTTGGAAAAGGTACAGCAGCCTCATTTAGCGGAGCAGGTAGTATCGTAACAGTGACAGAGATTGATCCTATTTGTGCCCTTCAAGCAGCGATGGATGGTTTTGAAGTAAAAAAATTAGAAACTATTATTTCTAATGCTGATATAGTTGTAACTGCAACTGGCAATAAAGACATCATTACAAAAAATCACTTTCAAAAAATGAAGGATAACACTATTGTTTGTAATATTGGTCATTTTGATAATGAGATTGACATGATGTGGTTAAATTCCAACCATGGAGACACAAAAGATGTTATAAAACCTCAAGTTGATAAATACACTATTGATAATAAAACAATAATAATTTTAGCCGAAGGAAGGTTAGTTAATCTAGGATGTGCAACTGGGCATCCAAGTTTTGTTATGAGTAATTCATTTACAAATCAAACATTAGCTCAAATTGAACTTTGGAATAATTCAGAAAATTATGAGAATAAGGTTTATATGCTTCCAAAGGAATTAGACGAAAAAGTAGCTAAATTACATCTTGAAAAAATTGGAGTTGAATTAACTACATTATCCAAAGAGCAAGCTAGCTACATTGGAGTAGAGCAAAAAGGTCCTTTCAAACCAAGTTATTACAGGTACTAAATAAAAAAAGCCTTTCTATTTTAAAATAGAAAGGCTTTTTTTAAGAATTTAGTATGTTTTCTTAAGCTTCAAATGGTACTATTGAAACAAAAGACTTATTGTTTTTCTTTTTATCAAATTTCACAATTCCGTCAACTTTAGCATGTAAAGTATGATCTTTACCAGCGTAAACATTTTCACCTGGATTGTGAACAGTTCCTCTTTGTCTAACTAAAATATTTCCAGCTATTGCAGCTTGACCTCCAAATATCTTGACGCCTAAACGTTTCGATTCTGATTCTCTACCGTTTTTGGAACTACCTACTCCTTTTTTATGTGCCATGATTAATAAATTTTAATGTTTTAACTCAATGCTTTAATTAAATCATCTTTTTTCATAGATGAAATTCCTTTAACACCTTTATTTTTTGCCATATCTTTTAATGCAGCAACTGTTAATTTTGATAAATCTACATTTTCTTTTTCAATAGTTTTAGATTTTTCAACTTTTTTTGCTGGCTTAGGTTCAGTTTTTACTGGCTTGGCTACAGCTTTTTCAACAGACTTAGTTTTTTTTGCTCCAGAAGCTAAAATATTTTCAACTTGGATTTCAGTCAAAGCTTGTCTGTGACCATTTTTAACTCTATAACCTTTTCTTCTTTTCTTCTTAAAAACAATAACTTTATTGCCTTTAAAATGTTTTAAGACTTTAACTCCTACTTGAGCTCCGTCTATAGCCGGGGCGCCTACTGATATTTTATCACCGTTTGCAAGTAGAAGAACATTATCAAATGTAACTTTACTACCTTCTTTACTATCTAAACGATGAACAAATAATTTTTGGTCTTTTTCAACTTTAAATTGTTGCCCTGCTATCTCTACAATTGCGTACATAGCTTAATTTTTTTATTAATTTTTTTGTTTAAAAACGAGTGCAAATATAAAGTTTATATATTAACCAACAAATGTTTTTAACTAAAACTAATTACACTAATTAACAAGGATTATGTAGTGAGTCAATTATTTAAATTGAAGTTGAAATCTAGTTTTATAATAAATTTTGTAGTTTTGCTCTCCCCAATCAATTTTAAGAATTTATAATTTTAAATAATTTTAACAATTATTTTTACAAACAATTTAAATTAAAACAAATGAAACAAATCATTTTATTATTTTCTGCTGTACTTATTACAAGTACATTTATAAATGCTCAGCAGGTAGATTTTACCGAGTTTGACTTAGACAACGGACTTCATGTAATATTACACCAAGATAACTCTGCTCCAGTAGTCACGACATCAGTTATGTATGATGTAGGTGGAAAGGATGGTGACAGAGAAAGAACAGGGTTTGCTCATTTTTTCGAACACCTTTTATTTGAAGGGTCAGAAAACATAGGCAGAGGAGAATTTATGAAAATTATACCTGCAAATGGAGGGTCCTTCAATGCAAATACATCTCAAGATAGAACATACTATTATGAAACCTTTCCTTCTAATAAATTAGAGTTAGGTTTATGGCTAGAGTCTGAAAGAATGCTTCATCCTGTAATGGATCAAATAGGAGTTGATACTCAAAATGAAGTAGTGAAAGAAGAAAAAAGACAAAGGTACGATGCCCCATATGGAAAGTTATTAAAAGCTTTAAATGATAATTTATTTAAAGTTCACCCTTACAAAGATCAAGTAATTGGTGAAATGGAGCACTTAGATGCAGCAACTTTAGAAGAGTTTAGGGAATATCATAAAACTTATTATGGGCCTAACAATGCAGTTTTAATAGTTGCTGGTGATATTGATTCAGCAGAAACTGAAAAACTGGTCAGAAAATATTTTGACGAAGTGCCAACAGGAAATGTAGTGGAAAGAAATTTTCCTATGGAAGAACCTATAACTAAAAACACTAAAGCTGTAGCTTACGATGAAAACATACAAATTCCTATGCTATTAGCTACATTCAGAACTCCAGGTTTTGCAAATAGAGATTCCTATGTTCTTGATATGATTTCTACTTATCTAAGTGATGGAAAAAGTTCAGTTTTATATAAAAAATTAGTAGATGATCAAAAACAAGCCCTTCAAACACAGGTGATTAACCTAGGACAAGTAGACTACAATATTTTTGCTATACTAGCTTTACCTTTAGGTGAGGTTGAACTTGATACTCTTCTAAATGAAATTGAAGAAGAAATTACTAAAGTTCAAAATGAATTAATTTCAGAAAGATCATATCAAAAATTATTAAACAAATTTGAAAATCAATTTGTAAACTCAAATTCTAGTATTGCTGGAATTGCTAACTCACTTGCTAGATATTATATGCTTTATGGAGATGTTAATTTAATTAATGAACAGATTGATATTTATAGATCTATTACTAGAGAAGAAATTCAGATGGTAGCAAAAAAATATTTAAGCAAAAACCAAAGAGTGGATATAGAATATTTACCTGAACCCTCTAAATAATAAATTTAAAATTAAAAATATTTAAAATGAAAAATAAAATAATATTATTAATTACAATAGTGCTAATATCTTTTAATGTTAGTGCACAATTAGACCGATCGATTCAACCAGTTGGTGGACCAACTCCTAAAATAAAACTTGAAAAGCCTAAAGAATTTAAACTTAAAAATGGTATTAAAGTTTTGGTTGTTGAAAATCATAAACTCCCTAGAGTTTCTTATAGTTTAAGAATCGACGGAACACCAATTATTGAAGGAGATAAGATGGGGGTATTAGATATACTTGGGCAGATGCTTGGTAATGGAACAAAATCAATTGAAAAAGATATTTTTAACGAAGAAATCGACTTTTTAGGTGCAAATGTTAATATTGGATTTAGGAGTAGTTTTGCAAGCTCCTTAACTAAACATTCTGATAGAGTTTTAGAATTAATGGCAGATGCAATTATAAATCCATTATTAACTGTTGAGGAGTTTGATAAAACAAAGGAACAATTTATTGAAAGTTTGAAAGCAGATGAGAAAAGTATTGATGCAATTGGAGCAAGAGTAGGAGATGCTCTTTCCTACGGAAAAGACCATGTTTATGGAGAATTTGTAACAGAATCAACTCTTAATAACATTTCTTATGAAGATGTGATTGAGTTTCATAAAAAATATACTTATCCTAATAGTGCATATATAGTTGTTATTGGAGACGTAAACTTTAAAAAAGTAAAAAAATCAATATCTGAAAAGTTTGGAGTTTGGAAAAAAGCAAAAAAAATTGAAAATGATGTTCCATTACTTACACCAAACGTTGGGTTGACCGAAGTTAATTTTATTGATCTTCCAACTGCAACTCAATCCCTTATTGGCTTAACTAACAATGTGGATTTAAAAATGAATGACGAAGACTACTTTACATCACTAATTACTAATAATATTCTTGGTGGTGGAGGTGAAGGGTACTTATTTAAGAATCTAAGAGAAGACAAAGGATATACTTATGGGGCCTATTCAAGTCTTGGCTCAAGTAGGTATGGTGTTGCAAGGTTTGCTGCAGGTGCTAAAGTTCGAAATATGGTAACTGATAGTGCAGTAACTGAAGTGGTAAATGAAATAGTTAGAATAAGAACAGAATTGGTAGATGCTGAATTATTAAAAAATGCAAAAGCTAAATATGTTGGTAATTTTATAATGAGACTCGAAAGGCCTCAGACTATTGCTAATTATGCTCTTAATATTAAATTAAATGACTTACCTGAAGATTTTTATGAAACTTATCTTGAGAAGATTAATGCAGTAACAGCTGAAGATGTTAAAAGGGTAGCAAACAAGTATTTTAATATAGCTAATACTAGAATTGTAATTGTTGGAAAAGGAAGTGAAGTTGTTGAAAATTTAGAAAAACTTGGATTTGGAATTAATTACTTTGACAAGTATGCAAATAGTGTAGCTAAACCTGTTTTTAATAAAGCTATTCCCGATGGATTAACTGCTATTGATGTAATTTCTAGTTATATTAGTGCAGTTGGAGGAAAAGATAATTTAATGAATGTGAATACAATGACCACCAAAGCCGATGTAACTATCCCAGGTGCACCTTTTAAACCAGTTGCTACGATAAAAATGAAAATGCCGAATAAATCTTCTTTTTCAATAAAAGCAAACATGGGTGGTCAAGAAATGGTGTTAATGAAAAGAAATTTCAGTGGAGAGAAAGGATACATGGAACAACAAGGGCAAACTATTATGATGACTGATGAAGAGATTAACGAAGCCAAACTTGTTGAAGGAATTATTGATGAACTATATTTTACAGATGATCAGATTGAGTTAGTTAGTATAAACTCAATTGATAATGATGATGTTTATAAAATCAAGTTAACTAAAAATGAAAAGATATCTTTTAGGTACTATAATGTAAAAAGTGGTTTACTAATAAGTGTTGAAGAACAAGATGAAAATAAAAACATATCATCTACCATGAAATATGGAGACTACAGGAAAGTTGATGGGGTTATGGTTCCTTTTTATATAGAACAGAATGCTGGAGGTCAAAATTTAGAATTTGTTACAACAGAAGTTAAAATTAATGAAGATTTAAAAGATTCTGATTTTTATTAAATATAAAATTTCTATTAATTTAAAAAAACTCATCTTAATTGATGGGTTTTTTTTTGTTGGATAAATAAACCCCTATAATAATTAATATTGTAGCTACTGCTTGATAAAAATTAAAAAGCTCCCCATCCAATACTCCCCATATTACTGAAACAATTAACATAGAATAAGTGACTGAAGAAGCAAAAACAGGTGAAGAGATTTGAATTAGTCTATTGAATAATATTTTTGCCATGGCTGTGCCAAAGAATGATAAGAGTAGCACATAGATTAATGAGTCATAAAGTAAATCGTTATCTGTAAATTCTAAATTAAAAAATCCAGAGTAAAACAAAACTATTATTGAGGGAATAAAAATAACTACAAATTGGCCTGCAGCAATAGAGACTGCATTTACGTCAAAGAGATATTTTTTAATTAAGTTAACATTAATTGCATATAAGACAGAACAAATTATTACAAACCCAGAATATAAATAATTTTGATCTGGATTCAAATCTGCTCCTGATATTATCAATGTACAAGTACCTATAAAACCAATTAAAACTCCCAAAGATTGAGTTTTAGTTGTTGATATTTTAAAGACTGCAAATCCAATTAAAACAGTATTCATCGGAACTAATGAATTTAGTATAGATGCAACTGCACTATCAATTTGAGTTTCTGCATATGCGAATAAAAAAGCAGGAAAAAAAGTGCCAACAATAGCAGATAACGATACCCATTTCCATTTATTCTTGGGGATATTTTTTATTCGATTAAATGCTATTAAAAAAATAATAATTGAAGAAAATACTATTCTTAATGAACCAACTTGTAAAGGAGATAAACCCAGTAAACTTTTTTTAATTAGGATGAACGAACTACCCCAAATTAAAGACAAAGCAATTAAATAAATCCACTTCTTTTCTATTCCTACATTCATTTATTAACACTCCATTTTATAGATTCAATAAGATGATAAATGTCATTCCTAAGGTAGTCTAAGGCCGGTAAAACTGAATCATACTTAGTCTTAGATTTTAAACTTAAAATTCCAATTATTAGATTATTTACGCTATCAGTAGCATAAAATTGATATGGTGAAGTTACATCCCCTTTAATATTGATAATCGATGCATAAACTTTTGTGTTTGGGTTTATAAACTCTTGAATTTTTGGAGGTTTTAAAGATTTTTTCAAATGAATTGATGTAAAATCGTTTAGATTTTTGAGTCTATGATTTAATTTATTATTGCGGTTCAAATTATAATATTCTAATTTTATTTCAGCATTAATCAAAGGGTAGAAAATAGTTTTTGAAATTAATGAATTGCTGATATTTTTAATTTTTGTAAAATATGTTGATGCAGTATTTAATTCTACAGTTGTACCATTAGCTTCAAAATTAGCTTCTTTATATAAAGGAGAAGGAAAATCTAATCTTAAATATGCATTTGGTTTGGGTAGCTCTACACTGTCACATGACCAAAATAAAAATATAAGTATATAAACTAATTTAAGATTCATTTAATAGTAACTTTTACTTGCTTGATTCTTTTTTTATCAACTGATTCAATAGTAAATGTGTAATTTTCAAAAACTATCTTACTATTTATTTTTGGGAAACTTTGTGAGATTTCTAAAATAAAGCCAGCTATAGTTTCTGAATCTCCTTTTAATTTATCAAATGGACTTGAATCAATGTTCAAGATTTTATAGAAATCTTTCATAGATGTTTTGCCTTCAAAGACATAATTAAGGTTATCAAGCTTTGAAAAAAGCAAACTATCATCATCAAATTCATCAGAAATATCTCCAACTATCTCTTCAATTACATCCTCCAATGAAATCACTCCAGAAGTACCTCCGAATTCATCAACTACAATAGCTAAGTGAATCTTTTTTTCTTGAAATTCTTGCATCAAATCATCTAACTTTTTATTTTCAGGAATAAATAATGGTTTTCTTAAAGTTGAAAGCCAATCAAAGTCTTTTTTATCTAAAAAAGGTAATAAATCTTTTACATATAATATTCCAATAATATTATCCAAATCTTCATTATATACTGGAATTCTTGAAAAGTTATTTTCTATTATATTTTTTAAAACTTCATCATAATTTAACAAATTGCTATAAGCATGAATATCTAGCCTAGGTCGCATTACTTCTTTGGTTTCTGTGTTACCAAAAGACAAAATACCTTTCAGAATCTTATGCTCTTGTTTTGTTGTTTCATCCGGACTAGTTAAATCTAATGCTGACGAAATTTGATTAAGATTAATATTCCCTTTTTTAAAACTTAATTTATTTTTAATAAAATTAGACAGCTTTTGCATGGGCAAACTAATTGGAGTAAGAAGAAAATCTAATAACAAAAGAGGATATATAACAAATCTTGAAAATAATAGGTTATTTCTACTAGCATAAATTTTAGGTAATATCTCACCGAATAATAAAATTAAAAAAGTAGCTACAACAACTTCAATTGTAAACTGCCAGAAAGGAGAAGTGATACTTTTAAAAATCACATTTCCTATTTGTGTGAATAGAATTACAATGGCAATATTTATAAAACTATTAGCGACTAAAATAGTTGCTAATAATTTATTAGAATTGGACAATAATTTTTGAATTATTTGAATATAACTGGACTTATCTTCATTTTTTAGCTGTGACTTAGATAATGAAAACAGTGCTACTTCAGAACCAGAAATCATTCCAGAAAAGATAAGTAATGTTGCTAGTATTAAACTATAATATATGATTGGATCACTCAATTAATAAAAATTTAATTAAAATGGTAAATCGTCATTTCCTTCTGTTGATTCTATATTTGACTGAGATTCGACTTGAGTCTGGGAATTAGAATTTGAAGTACTAGTTTCGTTTTTAGTGTTTAAAAAAGTAAACTCTTGGCAGTTAATTTCAGTTGAATATCTGTCAATCCCTTTATCGTCTTGCCATTTACGAGTCTTAATCCTTCCTTCAACATATACTTTATCTCCTTTGGATAAGTATTTTTGACAAATTTCAGCAGCTTTATTTCTAACTACAATGTTATGCCATTCAGTATTAGTGACTTTTTCGTTTGTTTGTTTGTTTGTGTAAGATTCATTTGTCGCAAGAGGAAATCTTCCAATACATCCACCACCTTCAAAATTATGAATTTTAACATCGTCCCCTAAGTGACCAATTAATATTACTTTATTTAATGTCCCTGTCATGATTTTTTTGATTAAAATTATTTTTAATATATAATTTAAGTATTTATTATTTAATTGTTCAAAAATACGATTTAATAAATCTACTTAGCACAATTGGAAATGGATAATTTTCTAAGTTTTTAATGGGTGTTAGATTTGGACTTAATTCATCTGATTTTATTTTCCAATATTTAATAAATAGCTTACGATGGCTTAAATTATGGATTTCTGGTTTTGAATTTACTAATTCAACTTCATAATTTGATTTTGGAAGCATTTTTAAAATTTCAGGGCTTTTATTTAATCTAGTAATATTTAATTCTTCATCAGTTACTATTAATGGAAACTGATAAAGTTTTTGCCAAATCCCCTTGTCATCTCTTTGTTCAATCTTAGTTTTACTACCACCATATATGAATATCAAAAAATTAAAATGTTTCGTTAAAACTTTATTTTTTTTATTTTTAACGGGAAGTAAATGTATTTTATTCTTTGCATGAGCGCTACAGCCATCTTGTAAAATACAAATGTCACATTTAGCTAATTTTGGTTTACATATTATGGAACCAAAGTCCATTAATCCCTGATTATAATCTCCAATATTAAATTTAGGTAATAATTTATAAGATAATTTCTCAAAGGATTTTATTCCTATGGAGGAGTTAATTGGTGTATCAATATTAAAATATCTTGAAAGTAATCTAAAAACATTTCCGTCTAAGACAGCTTGTCTTTCTTCATAACAAATTGAAGAGATTGCACTTGCAGTGTATTTACCTATTCCAGGGAGTTTTAATAACTCCAGGAATGTGGTAGGAAAAATACCGCCAAAGTCAAGGGCGACAATTTTGGCAGTTTTGTGTAAATTTCTGGCTCTAGAGTAATAACCCAAACCTTCCCAAAGTTTTAAAATATCTTGCTCGAGTGCACTAGCCAAGGAGAACACATTAGGGTATTTATCTATAAATTTTGTGTAGTATGGAAGACCTTGTTGGATTTTTGTTTGTTGAAGAATTATTTCTGAAAGCCAAACTGAATATGGGTCTTTATTTTTTCTCCACGGTAGATCTCTTTTGTTTTTTGAATACCAATTATCAATTTGGGAGGTAAAATTCATATATTGAGTGGATTATGAGTAAAAATAAAGTTTATTATCAATAAATTAAATTAATTTGGCTTGAAATATTGAATATAAAATACATATATTTGCTGGCGTTGAAAAATATATAAACAGATAAAATAAATGACAAAAGCTGAAATTGTATCTAATGTTTCTCAAAAAATGGGAATTGAAAAAGCAGATGTTCAAGCAACAGTAGAATCATTCATGAAAGAGGTAATAACTTCTCTTGAAAATGGTGAAAATGTATATTTAAGAGGATTTGGAAGTTTTATAGTTAAAACTAGAGCTGAAAAAACTGGTAGAAATATATCTAAAAATACTACAATCAAAATACCTGCTCATAATATTCCCGCTTTTAAGCCTGCTAAAACATTTTTAGAAGGTGTGAAATCAAAAGTTCAGGTTAAATAATTACTTTATAAATATTAATTTAAAAAAAACAAATTTATGCCAAGTGGTAAAAAAAGAAAAAGACATAAGGTAGCTACGCATAAACGTAAAAAAAGACGTAGAGCTAATCGTCACAAGAAGAAATAATTAATTATTCCTTTTATTATCAAGTTCATTGAAATATAATTCATGTGTAATTTACGATTATTAATTTCGTATTCATGAATTTGTCGACTTACATTAAAATTAATAATCAATTTATGCTTTTGCATAAATAAAAAATAACTTTATGAATAAAGAACTAATAATACGTTCTAGTTCAAATATTGTTGATTTTGCCTTACTAAAAGATGGAAAATTAGTAGAGTTTCAAAAAGATAAAGAAAGTAGCAAGTATAGTGTTGGTGATATTTTTATTGCCAAAGTAAGAAAATCCATACCTGGATTAAATGCTGCTTTTGTAAATGTAGGATATCACAAAGATGGGTTTTTACATTATCATGATTTAGGACCTAAACTTCCTACTTACTTAAAGTTTATCAAAGGAATAATTTCTGGTAAACTTAAAAATTACTCTATAGAAAATTTTACATTTGAAAAAGAAATTGATAAAAATGGCAGTATTAACGAAGCTATAAAGCCTAATCAAACTGTATTAGTGCAAATAATAAAAGAACCAATCTCTACTAAAGGGCCTAGAATAAGCTCTGAGCTTTCAATAGCTGGTAGATATTTGGTTTTAGTTCCATTTTCTAATCGAATTTCAGTCTCTCAAAAAATAGATACTAATGAAGAAAAAGAGAGATTAAAGAGATTAGTAAAAAGTATTGCTCCAAAAGGTTTTGGAGTTATTATTAGGACTGTTGCAAAAGGCAAAAAAGTAGCCGAACTAGATAAAGATTTACAAACATTGCATGACAGATGGATTACAATGTGTAAAAAATTACCAAGAGCCACCTACCCAAGTAAAGTACTAGATGAAATGAATAAATCTTCTTTAATTTTAAGAGATTTATTTAATGACTCCTTTACCTCGATTGTGGTAGACGACGAAACTCTTTATTATCAATTGAAAGAGTATGTGCAAGAAATTGCACCCAAACAAGAATCCATTGTCAAATTACATAAGGATGAATCTCCAATTTTTGAAAAATTTGGAGTAGAAAGACAGATCAAAACTTCTTTTGGACAGAATGTATCTATGGCAAAAGGAGCATACTTAGTCATAGAACATACTGAAGCACTACATGTTGTAGATGTAAATAGTGGAAATAGATCAAGTAAATCAAATAACCAAGAAGATACTGCTCTTGAAGTAAATTTAATAGCTGCAACTGAAATTGCTAGACAATTAAGACTCCGCGACATGGGAGGAATTATTGTTGTCGATTTTATAGATTTAGGATCTGCAGAAAACAGAAAAAAGCTATTTGACCACTTAAGAGATGCAATGGAGGATGACAGGGCTAAACATAAAATTCTACCACCTAGTAAATTTGGATTAATTCAAATCACTAGACAAAGAGTTAGACCTGAAATGACAATAAAAACAAGAGAAAAAAATCCTAACAATAAAAATGGAGCTGAAATTGAAGCACCAATTCTTATTGTTAATAAAATTGCTGAGGATTTAGATCACATATTAAAAAAAGGGCATAAAAATGTGCGATTAAATGCACATCCATTTATAGCTGCTTTTCTTAATAAAGGTTTTTACTCCTTTAGAAATAAATGGATTTGGCAGTATAAGCAGTGGATTAAAATTAATCCAAGAGATGCTTATACATATCTTGAATATCATTTTACTGACAAAAACGGTAAAAATATTAATTTATAAACAAAAAAAAGCTCTATTGAAAAATAGGGCTTTTTTTTATGGAGATGGATTAGGTATCTTGGAATGTACTTCATTTATTTTACTTAAAACCTCTTCACTTAAATTAACTTCAATACTTGAAATGTTTTCTTCAAGTTGTTTTAGATTTGTTGCACCAATAATATTACTAGTTACGAAAGGTTGCTGATTTACAAACGCTAAAGACATTTGAGTTAAACTCAACTGATTATCTAATGCTATTTTTAAATATTCTTTTGTTGCATTTGTAGCTTCTGTACTGCTATATCTAGAAAATCTTGGAAATAATTTTAGTCTTGCGTTATCCGAAGCAGTTCCCTTTATATATTTTCCAGTTAAAACTCCAAAACCTAATGGTGAATAAGCTAATAATCCTAAACCTTCTCTAATAGAAATCTCTGCTAAATCCCCTTCAAAAGGTCTATTTAGTAAAGAATAGGCGTTTTGGATAGTTACAACTCTTGGCAAATTACATTTATTAGACTCTTCAATATAACGCATGGCACCCCATGATTTCTCATTAGAGATACCGATGTTTCTAATTTTTCCTTGCTTAACAAAACCGTCTAATGAATTTAATATTTCATTAAAATTATCATTCCATTTATCTTTATAGTTATGCTTGTAGTCTCTAATTCCAAAAAAATTAGTACTTCTCTCTGGCCAATGTAATTGATATAAATCAATGTAATCTGTTTGAAGTCTTTTTAAACTCTTATTTATAGCATCTTCTATAGATTTTGGAGAAAAACCACCTGTTCGAATATGTTTTGTGTAATCTCCTGGTCCAGCAATTTTGGTTGCGATAACCAACTTATCTCTATTTTTCTTTTTTCTCAACCACTTTCCAATTATTTCACTAGTTCTACCACTTGTTTCAGCTTCTGCTGGAACCGGATAAAGTTCTGCTGTATCAATAAAATTAACACCCCTTTCAACAGAGAGATCTAACTGTTCAAAAGCTTCCTTTTCACTGTTTTGGTTTCCCCATGTCATAGTTCCTAAACAAATCTTACTTACTTTAATTTCTGTATGTGGAATCTTATTATATTTCATTAATTAAAATTTTAAATTTACAAGAACTGGGCAATGGTCACTATGTTTTACCTGATTAAGAATTTTAGCATTTGTAATATTATGTTTTAAATTTTCAGTCACCATTGCGTAATCAATTCTCCAACCTTTATTATTTTGTCTGGAATTTGCTCTATAACTCCACCAACTATACATGTCTTTAGAATCATTTATTTGCCTAAAAGAATCTACAAAACCACTAGAGATAAAACTATCTAACCATGTTCTTTCAATTGGTAAAAAACCAGAGACATTTTTATTGCGCACAGGATCATGTATATCTATTTCTTTATGACAAATATTATAGTCACCAGCAATTATTAATTTATTTAATGAGGATTTAAGCTCATCAATATATTCTTTAAACATTTTCATATAATTGAGCTTATGATCTAGTCTTAAAAGATTAGTTCCAGAGGGAAGATATAGGCTCATAACTGAAAAGTCATCAAAATCAGCTCGGATATTTCTACCCTCAAAATCCATTGATTCAATACCTGTTCCGTATTCAACGTGATTAGGCTTAGTTTTACTTAAAATTGCAACCCCGCTATAACCCTTCTTATGAGCACTAAACCAATAATTATACTTGTACCCAGCATCAACAAATAAACCTAAATCTAATTGCTCTTTCAAAGCTTTAATTTCTTGTAAACAAATTACATCTGGAGATTCATGAACTAACCATTCTATAAAACCTTTTTTTATAGCTGCTCTAATTCCATTAACGTTATATGATATTATTTTCATTTTACTAAAATATATAATCATATAATTAATTACTAGATTAGATCATAAGTTTTAACAAAAAATATAAAATAATTAAGATAATTTAGAGTTTAATCATATACTATGAAGATTTTCTTTAATCTGATTTTTATTTTATGTACTATAAATGTTTTTGCAAATGATATAAATTTATCAAATCTAAAAACTATTTTGAATGATACTATTGATTTAGAAATCAATTTTAATGATGAAAAATTAGACAGTATTTACTATCCAGAATTTATAACTAAAGAATATAACTTTTTAAGTCAAGATATAATAACTCAAAGTACAAGTAATCTTGATAAGCTGTACAAAATTTCCAAATCAAACATTAAGGTAAACAATAATCCATTTGAAGGTCTTAATACCAAAGGAAGTATATCAAGGGGAATAAATTTAGGAAATAATCGAAATGCTGTACTAAATAGTGAGTTAGATTTACAAATATTTGGTAAACTTAATAGCAAAGTAGAAGTAACAGCTTCTATACAAGATGCTAATATTCCACTTCAGGATGGGGGTTATTCACAGAAACTAGACGAATTTGATCAAATTTTTATCGAACTAAAAAGTGAAAAGTGGAAAATAAGAGCAGGAGATATTGATTTAAAAAATTCAAGCACATATTTTGGAAGATTTGAAAAAAGAATTCAAGGACTATTAGTATCTGCTAAAATTAATGAAAGAGATAATGCATACGTATCTGGTGCTATTGTAAAAGGGCAGTTTAAAAGTAGTAATATACGAGTTCAAGATGGCAATCAAGGGCCTTACAAAATTCAAGGAGGCCAAGGAGAACTATATATTTTAGTTGTTTCTGGAAGTGAAAAAATTTATGTAGATGGAATATTATTACAGAGAGGAGAAAATAGAGATTATGTAATTAACTATAATGCAGGTGAGGTTATTTTCAACACAACATACCCTATTCGATCAGAAATGAGAGTGAAAATTGATTATCAAATAAGTGATAGTAATTATTCAAGGTTCATGGCTTACGGTGGAGCAGAATTTAATACAGAGAGAATGAATTTAAATGTGATGATTTATAATGAGAATGATTTGAAAAATCAACAACTGCAACAAAGTTTAAATGCAGAAAATATTGAAACATTAAGTCTAGCAGGAGATGATTTAGAACTAATGCAATCCTCTTCAATAATAGAAACAGAATTTGATGAAAACAGAATTTTATATAAAAAAATAACTGAAAATAATGTAGAGTTTTACGAATTTTCGAATAACCCAAATGAAGAACTGTATTCAATAAAATTCAGCTATGTAGGAGAGAATAAAGGAAATTATTCATTGGTCAATACAAGTGCAATATCAAATATTTACGAATACATAGCGCCAATTTTAGAAAATAAACAGGGAAATTATGAACCCATAGTAAATTTAATGGCCCCCGAGAAAATTCAACTTGCCATAATAAATGGACAATATCAAATTAATGAGAATTCTGGAATAAACTTTGAACTAGCAAATAGTATTAGTGATAAAAATCTATTTTCTACTATTAACGATGATGATAATACTGGAATAGCAACTAAAATAGAGTTAAATAACTCACTAATAAATAGAAATGATCTTAAAATTATAAATAAAATAGAGTATAAACATGTTGACAAAGATTTTAGATCAATAGAAAACAATTACAATACAGAGTTTTTAAGAGACTGGAACTTAGATTCAACACTACTGGATATAAATAATCAATTTAACAAGACTCAAAATCAATCTTCTGCTGAGTTAGTAGTTTCGAAAAAAAATACAGGATCTGTTGAATATAAATTTCAAAACTTAGAGTTTATTGATACTTTTAAAGGTAATAAACATAATGCTGTTTTAAAATATGAACTAAATAATATAAATATTGGTTCAGCAAGTAGCTTTATGAAATCAAAATCTCAGTTAATTGAGTCTAACTTTACAAGAAGTTATAATACGATTAGTTTAAATAACAAGGATAACTGGACAAAGATAAATTTAGATTATGAAGATAATTCTAAAAGAAATATAATATCAGATTCATTAAACTTAAATAGTCATAAACATAAATCCTATGGGGCTATAAGTGGATTTGGTGAAATGGAAAATGTATTTGTTGAAATTGGTTATAATCACATAATAAATGATAGTGTTGTTGAGGGTATAATTCAAAAAGTAAATACATCTAATAATTTTAGTGTTAATACTCAATTAATAAATGACACAAATACTAGACTTTCTATATATGGTAACTATAGAATCCTAAATAAGACGAATGATGTGAGGAAAGAAAAATTTTTAAATTCAAGAATTAATTATTTCAAAAAAAGTTCAAATGATATAATAAAAATAAATATTTTATATGAGACAAATTCAGGAAATTTAGCTCAACAAGAGTATACTTTTATAGAAGTAGAACCTGGAGTTGGCAATTATAAGTGGATTGATATTAACGAAAATAATATACAGGAGCTAGAGGAATTTGAGATTGCACAATTTGAAGATGAGGGTATATATCTTAGAGTGTTATTACCGAATCAAAAGTTCATTAAAACCTATCAAAATAAGTTTAGCCAATCCTTAAATATTAATTTCAAAAAATGGGCAAAAGATAAATTAAAATTTAAAAAAATATTATCACACTTTCAAAATCAAACTCAATACTTAATACAAAAGCAAAGCGCTCAAGAAAATAATCAGTTTGATTTAAACCCTTTCAAGATATCATCAAAAAATTTACTTGGATTAACAATGAACTTAAGAAACAGCTTGTTTTTTAACAGAGGGAAACAATATTATTCTACAACTTATAACTTCACAAATAATAGGTCGAAAAATAGTTTGTCATTTGGAAATATTGAAAATGATTTATTAAGTCATCAATTAACTTTTAAACATAAATTAAATAGCATCCTTTTTTCTTCAACTGTTACTTTTGAAAATAAGAAGAGTAAAAGTGAAAATTTTGAAAGCAAAAACTATACTTTTAATGAGGTAAAATATGGCCCAAAATTAAGTTATTTTGTACATGACAATAATAAAATAGACATTTATTATCAATATTCAAACAAAGAAAACCTAATTAGTAATTTTGAAACACTAACACAAAATAAGTTTGGTATTTCAAGTGCTTTTTCTAATAAGAATAAACTAGCAATTAATGGTGAATTGAATTACTATAAAAATAAGTTTAAAGGAAATTCCAATTCAATTATTGGATATATAATGATGGAAGGGTTGCAATCTGGAAACAATTTAACATGGGCGTTAAATATTCAAAAGAAAGTTACAAAAAATGTTGATCTAAACTTAAATTATTTTGCTAGGAAATCGGACAATAACTCAGTTATTCACAACGGAAGTATTCAACTAAAAGCTAATTTTTAGATATAAAAAAAGGGAAGCTTAGCTCCCCTTTTTTTATATAAATCAAATAAATTATTTGACTATAATTTTTCCTACTCTATATCCTATAGAGGAATTACCCATTTTAACTAGATAAACTCCTGCTGCAGCATATGACATATCTAAATCATATAAATACTTGTCTGAGTTTTTAGAAATATTATTAAATACAATTACTTGACCAGAAACATTATATACACTAAAAGATATATCCTCATTGTGTAAGGTAGATAAACTAATGTTAAATTGGTTGTTGTCTTGTGTTATGATTCTAAATTCAGAATTAGCTAAAACACTATCATCTATTCCAAGTGACTCTACTATATTTACAATGTAATCTTCAGTTTCTCCATAATTAGTTTCTTCACATGCATCATCAGGCACAGGTGCATTCCAGTTTGATTTAGCTCTCATTATATGCTCTCCTAATGTAGCATCATCAGGAACAACTAGTTGCATAGTTTCAGTGTAACTACCCGCAGCTCCACCTGGTGCGATAACATAGTTATCTACAACAACTTCATCTAAAGTAAACACAAAATCATCATTAAAATCAATCCAAACTCTTATATTCTGATTACCATATCCAGTAGTAACTGTTAAGTCATTTGTTGAACCTTGTTCTAAAGCGGTAGATAAATTAGTAAAATCTTCATAACCTGGTCCGCCCGGTCCAGTATTATTATTTATGTCCCCTACTTGGAATAATTGGAATCCATCTCCAAAAGATAAGTCACCAGTTGGAGTACAATTCGAGTTATTTATATTGACAGAAATTGAGTTATTTGAATCATCAGAATCATTTTCAATATTAACTGTTGCAGTAATTTCGTAAAGACCAATTGCAGATAAATCTGCAGTTTGAGTAAAAATGTAATCAATTGAACTATTTCCAACTAAGGGCCCATCAACAGTTTCTGTAACTGATGCTCCATTTAATTCATACGAAACTTCAAAATTAGATTGTTCAGCACCTCCAAAATTAGTTATTTCAATTGTCACAAGTTCGGTTGCAGAAAGATTTGTTCCAGAAATAGGAGATGAAATTCCAGTCACTCCTAAATCATTTGGATTTAAATGCTGTATTTGAGAACAAAAGTTATCATTTGACGAATCTTCATCTCCGGATAAAGATGTAAAAGCACATATTTCATAAGTAGAACCAACTTCAGATAAATTAGCTGAAGTAGAGAAAGTATGTTGAACAGTTTCTGTAGATTCTAATGTGCCAGTATATGTTTCCGTAATAACAGATCCTGAATCTAATTGATAGGAAACATCGAAATTTGAAACTGCATCTTCTCCATAATTAAAAATAGATACTGTAACAGATTCAGAATTGGATAAAAGCCCTGAGACTGGTGAATCTACACTTACAACACCAATATCATTGGCATAGTTTGCAGCAATCTGAAAAGTTCCTACTAAATCTCTCCTTCCAGGTTTAAAATATTCTGAAACAAACCAAAATGTTTTATCATTCGCAGGGTCTACGCTAATATGTGAGTAATCTGCATATCTAGTATTAGGATTTGTTGCATTACTTTGTCCAATAAGGTTTTCCTCTATAGTCATTTGACCAGACGGGTCATTAGCATATCTACCTGTATATCTCAAGGTTATAGGGTTAGTAGAATTCATTGAAGAATACCCCATACCTATATTTCCCTGAACATCCATAGCCATACTTGCACCAAACGCATGTCTGCCAGCAGGTGCAGTATATGTCCCTTCTTGATAAATAACCCATGGTTCTCCGTCAGCATCTTGTCTTAACTCATACCATCTTACAGCAGCTTGTTCATCATTTCCAGATAAAACGTCAACAACAAAGTTAAATACAGCTGAATTATGAGTTGGAAATTTTCTAAATTGAGCTTGATTCGATATGCAAGATTGCATAGCATCAATATCAGGTCCACTTGACTGCGTTAGATTAGCAAAGCTCCCGCCATCAAAAACACTAGTAAAAGAAGTGGTTGGTAATTGATATGGTGTAGACATGGACGAATTATTAGGGTTTTCCCAATCAATATTAATAGTCCAAATTTTAAGGTGATCTGTTAAGACTTGATTCCAAGCATCGTCTTGCATAAATATCATAGTTGCATTTCCAGCTGCTGGATGATCATCATTGGTAATATCTAAAACTTGAGCAGAAGCAAATCCACTTGTTATCATTTGAGGAGAATCAAATCCTTGAATTGATGCTGTTGGATCACCATCGATAATTTTGTCTCTCTCTAAAACATATAAGTTATTTGCAGATGTATTGGTTGTACAGTAATATCCATCAGACCATATAGAATATTTTGGAAAATCAGGAAACTGCCCATCAGTACCAAAAGAACTAGCTGTATAAACATGCCATCCACCCAGTATTGGATTACTTGTCTGTGAAATAGCAAAATTTAAACCAGAGCCTCCCATTGAGGTAATGATGTACCTGTCTGCTTCGCTATCGTACATGGCAATAGGGTCACCAGATTCATCATTCCCGAACAAAGTAGATAAACTTGCTGGTGGAGAAGCTTGAGTTCCATCAAAATTAAAAAATCTGAAAGATGAATTCCATGAAGCTACATAGTAATCTCTACCAATTTCACCAGTAGGATCAGAAGGAGTTGCTGTGTTAGAGGTAGTTTCAAAAGTTAATATAGGATCTCTGCTACTTTTTGTAACCACATTTTCTTGTAAATAAAGTAGTGGATCATCTCCATTTGGAAGTCCTTTGCCAGGAACAACTTTATTTCCGTGCCATCTTTTTTCTCTACCTAATTTTTTATAAGCATCTTCATCTGCAGGAACAAAAGTTCCGTCCTTAATTTGATCTGAGATACTAGGAACAAATTTGTATTCAAGAGTTGCTGACCATGAGGGTTTTTGAATCTCTGATTGTTGCGAATATGAAAAATTAAACAAAAACAATCCTATTAAAAAAATTAATACTTTTATGTATTTAACCATGATATATATTATTATTTGAAGTTTATTGAAATTTGATTCACAATTTATGTCTTTTGTTTGGAATATTAAAATTAAGAAGTGAGAATAATTAGAGGAATCTATCAGTTTGCTGAAAGAATTGAAATGAAGCTAAACTTGTCTTTTATATAATTTTCAATATCACTTAAAGGAATTCTATCTTGTTGCATAGAATCTCTTTCACGAATAGTTATTGTATTATCCTCTTTGGTCTGATGATCAATAGTGACACAAAAAGGAGTTCCAATAGCATCTTGTCTTCTGTATCTTCTACCAACTGCATCTTTTTCGTCATAGATTACATTAAATTCTAACTTAAGACTATTATAAATATCCTTAGCAATTTCAGGTAGACCATCTTTTTTAACAAGTGGAAGTAGCGCCACTTTATAAGGACAAAGAAATGCAGGTATTTTTAATACCGTTCTAGTGGTATTGTTTTCTAATATTTCTTCTTTCAACGAATTAGATAAAATTGCCAAAAACATTCTATCTAAACCAATTGAAGTTTCAACTACACAAGGGAGTATAGCTTTCATTTAATTCATTATCAAAGTATTGAAGTTTTTTTCCTGAAAATTCTTGATGCTGCTTTAAATCGAAATCAGTTCTGGAATGTATTCCTTCTAATTCTTTAAATCCAAATGGAAATTTAAATTCTATGTCACTTGCTGCATCTGCATAATGAGCGAGCTTTTCATGATCATGGAAACGATAATTATCTTCACCCATTCCAAGAGATATATGCCATTTCATTCTATTTTCCTTCCATTTTTTATACCAATCTGCTTGAGTTCCTGGTCTTACAAAAAATTGCATTTCCATCTGCTCGAATTCCCTCATTCTAAATATAAATTGCCTCGCTACAATTTCATTTCTAAATGCTTTTCCAGTTTGTGCTATTCCGAATGGAATTTTCAACCTACCAGATTTTTGAACATTTAAGAAATTTACAAATATACCTTGTGCAGTTTCAGGTCTTAAAAAAAGATCCGTAGCAGTATCAGCAGATGCACCAAGTTTTGTCCCAAACATAAGATTGAATTGCTTTACATCCGTCCAGTTTTTACTGCCAGAAATAGGGCAAACAATCTCTAATTCAATTATTAAATTTCTAACATCATCTAAATCTTCATCTTCTAATGACTTACCTAGTCTAGATAAGATAGTATTAATCTTTTCTTTATATCCGATAATTCGGGGGTTAGTAGTAACAAATTGTTCTTTGTCGAAACTATCTCCAAATCGTTTTGAAGCTTTTTTAATTTCTTTCTCTATTTTACCATCAATTTTAGCACAGTAGTCTTCAACTAGAACATCCGCTCGGTATCTTTTATTAGAATCTTTATTATCAATTAATGGGTCGTTAAAAGCATCTACGTGCCCAGAAGCTTTCCATATAGTTGGATGCATTAAAATTGCAGAGTCAATACCTACAATATTGTCATTCATTTGGACCATTGATTTCCACCAATATTGTCTGATATTGTTTTTAAGCTCTACACCATTTTGAGCATAATCGTATACTGCGCTTAATCCATCATAAATCTCACTACTTTGAAAAATAAATCCATATTCTTTTGCGTGAGAAATTACACTTTTAAACTTATCTAAATTTAAACTCATAATGTAAAAATATGAAACCCTTTTGAACTAAAGGAATGGTTTTTTGAAAATTATACGTTAATTTGTATTTAATCAAATAAAAGAGGTGAAAAAAATTATAAATTTAATATGTTTTTCTATTACGATAACTTTTATTGCAAGTTGCGCAAACAGAGGTACTCCATCAGGTGGAGAGATAGATGAAACACCTCCTTCAATAACAAAATCTATTCCTGAAAACTACACTTTAGACTTTAATTCCAGTGAAATAAGAGTTTATTTTGACGAATATATAAAATTTAAAAACTTACAAAAGTATTTAATTATTTCTCCTCCAATTGATCCTCCTCCCGAAATTACTCCTTTGGGAAGTGCAAGTAAATATTTAAAAATTAAATTTCAAGATTCTTTAAAATTAAATACAACTTATGTCTTTAACTTTGGAGAAAGTATTGTAGATAACAATGCAGATAATGTTTATTCAAACTACAAATATATTTTATCAACTGGGAAATATATTGATTCTTTAAAAATAAGTGGAAGTCTACAGGACGCTTTAGAAAGATTAAATCCTAAAGATATTGATGTTATGTTATACGAAATGGATAGCACTATATCAGACTCAATTATTTACAAGTCTAAACCAAAATATATAACTAAGCTAGTAGATAGTACCGGCCAGTTTAA
The DNA here is from genome assembly GCA_964275595.1 of uncultured Flavobacteriaceae bacterium. Classification (GTDB taxonomy): domain Bacteria; phylum Bacteroidota; class Bacteroidia; order Flavobacteriales; family Flavobacteriaceae; genus SGZJ01. The sequence continues at coordinate 58,112 of CAXYDM010000027.1, read as the reverse complement.
TCTTGAAAATTTAAAAGAAGGAAAATATTTATTAATAGCTTTGAATGAAGAAAACAAAGACTATATCTATCAAAATGATAATGATAAAATTGCCTTTTATAATCAATTAATAACCCTACCTAAAGATACTGGTAATTATAATTTAAGATTATTTAAAGAGAATATAGATTTCAAATTTGGCAGACCAAAACATTCATCTAAAAACTCTATTTCTTTTGGTTATAGTGGTGAATTAGAAAATTATAAAATTGATTTGATTTCTAATGTAGACCAAACATTTAAGAGTAAAATAATTTTGGGAGATGAAGAAATTAAAGACACATTGTATTATTGGTATAATAGTTTTAAGAAATTAGATTCTCTACAGTTTGTGGTAAGAAATAATGATTTAATTGACACACTTACTGTTAAATTAAGAAATTCAAATATTGACTCTTTAAAGATCAAAGCATTGCAAAACAACTACATTTCATTTCTGGAAAATGTAAAATTTCAAGCAAACACTCCTTTTGATAAAATTGATACAACTAAGATTAGTCTAATTAATAAGGACTCTTTAAATGTAGATTTTGAAATCTATTTAGATACGCTAAAAAACACTTACAGCTTTAGTTTCAAAAAGCAAGAAGAAGAAAATTATACTTTGGAATTTTTACCTGGAACTTTTACAGATTTATATAATACTTCTAATGATACTTTAAGTTTTTTGTATAAAACTAAAACATATGATGACTATGGTAATTTAAGACTCACATTAAGAAATGTTCAATATCCTGCAATAGTTCAACTAACAACTAAAATTGGAGAAGTTAAATATGAAAAAATAATATCTTCACAAGGAAATATTGACTTTAAGCATGTAATTCCTAACAAATATTATGTAAGAGTAATTTTCGACAAAAATAAAAATGGAAAATATGACCCTGGAAATTACTTAAATAAAATTTTTGCAGAAAGGGTTAGTCATTTAGATGAAGAGCTAGATATTCGAGCTGGTTGGGATTTAGTTCAAGAATTTATTTTAAAGTAAAAAAACTATAATACTTTAGACTTCATTAATTCTCTATTCATTCTAGCAATATTATCTAATGAAATTCCTTTTGGACATTCTACTTCACATGCTCCAGTGTTTGAGCAATTTCCAAAACCCTCTAAATCCATTTGATCAATCATTTTAACAACTCTATCTGAAGCCTCAACTTTACCTTGAGGTAAAAGTGCGTATTGAGATACTTTAGCGCCAACAAACAACATTGCTGAAGAATTTTTACAAGTAGCAACACATGCTCCACAACCAATACAAGTTGCTGCATCAAATGCAGAGTCTGCATCTGTTTTATTAATAGGAATTGAATTAGCATCTTGAGTATTACCGGAAGTATTTACTGATATGTACCCTCCTGCATGTTGAATTCTGTCAAACGCACTTCTGTCTACAATAAGATCTTTTATTACAGGAAAAGAAGTAGCTCTAAATGGCTCTATATAAATTGTATCTCCATCTTTAAATTTTCTCATGTGCAGTTGACAAGTTGTAATAGCTCTGTCAGGTCCATGAGCTTGACCATTGATATATAATGAACATGAACCACAAATTCCTTCTCTGCAATCGTGATCAAAAGATACAGGTGAATCATCATTTTTAATCAATGTAGAATTTAGAACATCTAACATCTCTAAAAAAGACATGTCTGGTGATATATTATCTACATTATAATTCACAATACTTCCTTTAGAAGTTGAATTTTTCTGACGCCAAATTTTAAGTTTTAATTTCATAAATTCTTATTTATAACTTCTTTCTTTAACTTCAATATCATTGTAATTTAATTCTTCTTTGTGTAATATAGCATCCTTGGGCTCTCCAGTGTATTCCCAGGCAGAAACAAATTGATAGTTTTTATCTCTCATTGCCTCCCCTTCAGGAGTTTGATGCTCATCTCTAAAATGACCTCCACAAGATTCTTCTCTCGATAAAGCATCTTTAGCAAAAAGTTCCCCTAACTCTAAGAAGTCAGCTACTCTACCAGCTTTGGCTAATTCTTCATTGAACTCATCTGTTGAACCAGGAACCTTAACTTCTTTCCAAAAAAGGTTTCTTAATTCAGATATTTCATTAATTGCTTCGTTTAATTCCTTAGAATTTCTAGCCATCCCACATTTATTCCACATAATCTTACCAAGTTTTTTATGAAAATAATCAACCGAATGCTTTCCTTTATTATTTACAAAAAAATCTAATTTTTTAATTGCTTCTATCTCTGCTTTTTCGAATTCAATTGTATCTGTTGGAATAGGTCCAGTTGAAATATCATCCGAGAGATAATCCCCTATTGTATATGGTAATACAAAATACCCGTCCGCTAAACCTTGCATTAATGCAGAAGCACCTAATCTGTTTGCACCATGATCGGAGAAATTAGCTTCTCCAATGGCATATAATCCAGGCACTGTGGTCATTAAGTTGTAATCGACCCAAATTCCGCCCATAGTATAATGTACCGCAGGATAAATCATCATAGGTGTTTCGTAAGGATTTTGATCAACTATCTTTTCATACATCTGAAATAAATTTCCATATTTCTTTTTTATAACCGATGTTCCTAATTTATTGACTAAATCTTCATTTGACTCGTCTTCACCGTTAATATGAGCTTGTTCTTTTCCGTACCTAATAATTGCAGCAGCAAAGTCTAAATAAACAGCTTCACCAGTTGCATTAACACCAAACCCTGCATCACACCTTTCTTTAGCAGCTCTTGAGGCAACATCTCGAGGAACTAAATTTCCAAAGGCGGGATATCTCCTTTCCAGAAAATAATCTCGATTATCTTCGCAAATATCCAAAGGGGATATTTTACCCTCACGAATAGAGACTGCATCTTTATTAAGTTTTGGAACCCATATTCTACCGTCATTTCTCAGAGACTCAGACATTAATGTAAGTTTGGATTGGTGGTCTCCTGAAACTGGGATACAAGTTGGATGAATTTGAGTAAAACATGGATTTGCAAAGTAAGCACCACGTTTGTGAGCTTTCCATGCAGCAGTGACATTACTACCCATAGCATTTGTAGATAAGTAAAAGACATTTCCATATCCTCCAGAGCCAAGAACAACAGCATGAGCTGAGTGTCTTTCTACTGCTCCAGTTATCAAGTTTCTAGTAATAATTCCTCTAGCCTTTCCATCAACCAAGACAACATCGAGCATTTCATGTCTATTATACATTTTAATTTTACCTCTACTAATTTGTCTATTCATGGCAGAGTAAGCACCCAGCAATAATTGCTGTCCAGTTTGACCTTTGGCGTAAAAAGTTCGAGAAACTAATACTCCTCCAAAAGATCTATTATCTAATAAACCACCATAGTCTCTCGCAAAAGGAACTCCTTGAGCAACACATTGATCGATAATATTTGTTGAGACTTCAGCTAATCTGTAAACATTGGACTCTCTGGATCTATAATCACCACCCTTAACAGTATCATAAAAAAGTCTATAAGTTGAATCTCCGTCTCCCTGATAATTTTTAGCTGCATTAATACCTCCTTGTGCAGCAATAGAATGTGCACGACGGGGTGAATCTTGAAAACAAAAAGCTTTAACATTATAACCAAGTTCAGCTAAAGTAGCAGCAGCGGAACCTCCAGCGAGTCCAGTACCAACAACAATGATATCAATTAGTCTTTTGTTTGCAGGGTTAACTAAGTTAATAGAATTTTTATGGTTAGTCCATTTATCTTTTATTTGACCTTTGGGTTCACTTGAGATTAATTTTGAGCTAAACTTTAGTTCTGGACTGGCTTGTAATTTCTTTAGGTATTGTTCAAAATTTTTTGCACTTTGTTCTATTAATGAGTTTTTAGATTTAAAGTCTTTATCAGATTTCATAATTGGAGACCTACAATCCTTTTTGTGCCAACTAGGATCCCAATCTTTTAATTTACATTTTACACCAGTACTTTTTTTGATAATTTTGGGTGCAGCGTTATTCACTTTGTGGTAATACCTAACACAGACAAGAAGTTCTTCGTCTGGCATGTATTCTTCTTTAGGTTTTCTATAATTTAAAGAATAAGTGATTTTGTTCATAAGGTTAATTCGGTTATGTGTTACAAAATTAATTAAAAATAACTATAACACGTACATATTTATAAAATTATAATTAATGATTAAAAAAATGAAATAAAGCAATAAAAACAAAGCCCAATGGAACACAAATTGAATACATGTAACTTAAATTTAATAAAAGTTTCTTTCTACCAACCGTAGAACCCATAGACTGAAACGCTGATGTAAAACCATGCATTAAGTGCAAAGATAAAAAACCAAAAGCGATACAATAAAAGATAACCCTAGGTGCATAAGAAAACTTGTGTTGCAACTCTGTAAAATATCTAAATTCTCCGTTGTGTAAACCGGACCAGTCATTCTGAATAAACTTTGTATTAATTTCTGGAAACCAAAAGTCAATAAAATGTAAAACCATGAATGATAATATAGCTAATCCACTCCAAATCATATTTCTGCTCATCCATGAAGAGTTAGCACTTCCATTATTGTAAGCGTATTTAACTTTAGATGATCTGTTATTTCTAATCTCTAGAATAAAGCCCATTACAAAATGAAAAATAACACCAAAGATTAAGATTGGTTGAAGAACAAATTGAACTAATGGATTGGTACCCATAAAATGGGATATTTGATTGAAAATATCTGCACTAAACACAGATGTCAGATTAATTGCAAAATGTTGTAACAGAAAAACCATTAAGAAAATAGCTGAAAGAGCCATAGAAATTTTTCTCGCAATTGATGAATCAAAAAATAGTGACATCAGTTATATGATTAATAAATTGAATACAAAAGTAACACTGAAAAAAATGTTACACAAGAAAAAAGATCTATTTAGAATGAATTTAAAATAAATGAAAAAGAATATTATTACATTTGAAATAAAATAAGTTAAATATGAAGTACGAATCAATTGATAGTAAGCTATTTATAAAAAATAGAGCAAATTTTTCTAAAGAAATGAAAAAAAATAGCATTGCATTTTTTAATTCAAATGACATATACCCAGTTAGTGCAGATTCAACTTTACCCTTTGAACAGCATAGAGATATCTTCTACTTAAGTGGAATTGATCAAGAAGAAAGTATACTAGTTTTATCTCCAGATAATCCCAATCCAGATTTAAGAGAAATATTATTTTTAAAAGAAACCAGTGATCATATAGCAGTTTGGGAAGGTCCAAAAATAAATAAAAGTCAAGCGTTGAAAATTAGTGGAATTAAAACTGTCTTTTGGTTAAACGATTTAGAAAAAATTATTAACAAATTGGTTAATCGTTGTGAAAATATATATTTCAATAAAAATGAACACTACCGAGCAAAAATTGAAACTGAAACTAGAGAAGCTAGATTCAATAGTTGGCTTGAAAACAAGTATTCAAAAAAAAATAAAGAAAGAAGTAATCCGATTTTACAAAGATTGAGGTCATTAAAAGATCCTATAGAAATAAATCTAATACAACAAGCCTGTGATATAACAAATAAAGGGTTTAGAAGAATTTTAGGTTTTGTAAAGCCAGGAGTATGGGAATATGAAATTGAAGCAGAATTTATTCATGAGTTTTTAATTAATAGATCCAAAAAATTCGCCTACACTCCTATTATTGCATCTGGAAATAACGCAAACATTCTTCATTATATTGAAAATAATATGCAATGTAAAGGGGGTGATTTGATTCTTTTAGATGTTGGTGCTGAATACGCTAATTACTCTAGTGATATGACACGAACTATCCCTGTAAATGGAAGATTCAATAAAAGACAAAAAGCTATTTACAATGCAGTTTTAAATGTAAAAAACGAAGCCACTAAATTGCTAGTTCCTGGTACAGACTGGGCTGAGTATCATATTGAAGTAGGAAAACTAATGTCATCTAAATTAGTAGATTTAAAGTTATTAGATAAAGTAGATATTCGAAATCAAACTAAAGAAAAGCCTGCATACAAAAAATACTTTATGCATGGAACTTCACATCATATGGGTCTAGATACTCATGACTATGGCTTATTAGAAGAACCAATGCAAGAAAACATGGTTTTTACTGTAGAACCTGGAATTTACTTGCCTAAAGAAGGATTTGGCATTAGACTTGAAGATGATGTGGTTATACAAAAAACAGGTGATCCAAAAAATTTGATGAAAAACATCCCTATTGAAATTGATGAAATTGAAAACTTAATGAATTCTAATTAATTGAATTCCATCCTTGTGCTTTTAAAGGAATTTTGGAATTGGATCTTGTTATAAGACTTGGTGTAGAGTTTTTATCAGTTATGTGACCTATCACTGTAAAATTTGGATTGGCCTTAATTTTTAAATAATCTTGCTGAGAAATTGTGAACAATAACTCGTAATCCTCTCCTCCATTTAAAGCAATTGTAGTGCTATCAATATTGAATTCTTCACAGGTAGAAATTAATTGGGGATCAATTGGGATTTTTTCTTCATACAAATCGCATCCAACATTACTTTGACTACAGATATGTATAATTTCGGATGAAAGACCATCACTTATATCAATCATTGAACTAGGTTTGACATCTAAATCTTTTAATAATTTAACTATATCTTTCCTTGACTCTGGTTTTAGCTGCCTCTCAACTAGATATGTATACTGGTCTAACTCAGGCTGATTATTTGGATTAACCTTAAACACTTCATTCTCACGCTCCAAAACCTTTAAACCCATATATGCACTTCCAAGGTCCCCTGTTACAACCAATAAATCGTTTTCCTTAGCTCCATTTCTATATACAATATCTTTTTCATCAACTTCTCCAATTGCGGTGACCGAAATTGTCAAACCAGATGTAGATGAAGTAGTGTCTCCACCAACTAGATCAACATCATAGGCTTTAGTTGCTAATCGAATACCTGAGTAAAGTTCCTCTAAAGATTCAAGAGTAAATCTGTTTGAAACTGCAATAGAAACTGTAATCTGTGTACCAACAGCATTCATGGCGTTAATATCTGATAAATTGACCATCACAGCTTTATAACCAAGATGCTTTAAGGGTGTGTAAGCAAGATTAAAATGAACACCTTCAACAAGTAAATCTGTAGAGACAAGTACTTTTTTTTTAGCAAATGATAAAACAGCAGCATCATCTCCAATTCCTTTAAATGTACTTAAATTTTTAATCTCAAAACTTTCTGTCAATTTTTCAATTAATTTAAACTCACCTAAGTCTTTCAAACTAGTTTTACTTATATTTTTATCTTCAATCATATTACAAATCTAACATTCTTTTAGTACATAGTCTCTAATTCTATCATATAAATAGACTAAAAAGTATGTAAAAATAAGAGTTATATTGTATATTTGTATGCTAATATATTTTATATATATATTTATGATAAAAATATCAGATTTAGCAAAAAACAAAGTCATTGAATTAATGTCTAACGACGGATTTATTCCAGAGCAAGACTTTATTAGAGTTGGCGTCAAAAGTGGTGGGTGCTCTGGGCTATCCTATGATTTAAAATTTGATAAAAATAAAAATGAAGATGATAAAATGTTTGAAGATAAAAATATAAAGATAGTAGTTGATAAGAAAAGTTTTTTATACCTAATTGGAACAACTTTAGAATATTCTGGTGGTCTAAACGGCACTGGTTTTGTTTTTTCCAACCCCAACGCAAATAGGACATGTGGTTGTGGAGAAAGTTTTTCACTCTAAATAAAAAGATATGGCTAAATACACTGAAGACGATTTAAGAGAAGAGTTAAAAACAAAAGAGTACGAGTATGGTTTTTATACAGAAATGGAATCCGACACATTTCCTGTTGGACTTAATGAAAATATTGTAAGAGCAATCTCTAAGAAAAAAGATGAGCCGAACTGGATGACAGATTGGAGATTAAATGCCTACAGAGAATGGGAAAAAATGAAGGAGCCAGATTGGGCAAATGTTAAATATAATAAGCCTGATTTTCAAGCAATATCCTACTACTCCGCTCCATCAAACACCCCTAAATACAATGATTTAAGTGAAGTAGATCCTGAACTACTGGCTACATTTAAAAAACTAGGGATCTCGATTGACGAACAAAAAAAATTAAGTGGTGTTGCCATGGACGTTGTAATTGATTCGGTTTCAGTTGCAACAACCTTTAAAAAAACTCTTTCTGAAAAAGGAATAATTTTTTGTTCAATAAGTGAGGCTATAAAAAATCATCCAGATTTAGTAAAAAAGTATATTGGATCTGTAGTTCCTGTAAAAGACAATTATTACGCTGCCTTAAACTCAGCAGTATTTAGTGATGGCTCGTTTTGTTACATCCCAAAAGGAGTTAGATGCCCCATGGAACTTTCTACATATTTTAGAATTAACCAAGCTGGTACTGGACAATTTGAAAGAACTCTTGTTATTGCAGATAAAGAAAGTTATGTCAGTTATCTTGAAGGGTGCACAGCTCCAAGTCGAGATGAAAATCAACTGCATGCCGCTGTAGTTGAATTGATAGCAATGGATGATTCAGAAATTAAATACAGCACAGTACAAAACTGGTTTCCTGGAAGCCCAGATGGTAAAGGTGGAGTTTTTAATTTTGTTACAAAGAGAGGACTATGCGAAAAGAATGCTAAAATATCTTGGACACAAGTTGAAACTGGTAGTGCTGTGACATGGAAATACCCTTCTTGCATTTTAAAAGGAGACAATTCAATAGGAGAATTTTATTCCATTGCAGTAACTAATAATTATCAGCAAGCTGACACAGGAACAAAAATGATTCATATTGGAAAAAACACCAAGTCAACAATCATATCTAAAGGTATCTCTGCAGGAAAGTCACAAAATAGTTACAGAGGTTTAGTTAAAATTAATTCAAGAGCTGATAATGCTAGAAATTTTTCTCAATGCGATAGTTTATTAATGGGTAATGAATGTGGTGCTCACACATTCCCATATATTGAGGCTAAAAATAAAACTGCACAAATTGAACATGAGGCTACAACTAGTAAAATTGGTGAAGACCAAATTTTCTATTGTAATCAAAGAGGAATTGGTACTGAAAAGGCAATTGCATTAATAGTTAATGGTTTTAGTAAAGATGTGTTAAATAAACTACCAATGGAATTTGCTGTTGAAGCACAAAAATTGTTAGAAATTTCACTTGAAGGCTCAGTTGGTTAAAATTTGTTGAAATGAAAAAATATAGAATATTAATACTTATTGCGCTTTTTTCGTTTAGTTGTGATAAAAAACAAAATAAAGTTGTTTCAAATGAAGTTTTTGAAACAAAAAATAATGATCTGATAATCTTATCTGGGGATTATGTTTTTTACAATAATGCAGCAGTATTGCAGACGAACAAAAATGTTTATGGAATTGTGATTAATGAAAAAGTAAACGAGCTAAATCAAAGACTGACTTCAATCAAAAAGGATGAATTTGATTTTATTCCAGTCATTCTTAAAGGTAAATTGCAAAACAAAAAAGAGGATGAAGAAGGGTGGTCAGTGAAATTAGAAATTACAGAAATAGTTGAAATTATTACTAAAGAAAAATAGATATGTTAAGCATTAAGAATTTACATGCCAAAGTTGAGGATAAAGATATTTTAAATGGCATAAATTTAGAAGTTAAAGCAGGTGAAGTACATGCTATAATGGGGCCTAATGGTTCTGGTAAAAGTACTCTAGCATCCATTATTGCCGGAAAAGAAGAATATGAGATTACTAGTGGTGATATTGATTTAAATGGTGAATCTATTGAAGAATTATCTGCTGAGGAAAGAGCTCATAAAGGTATTTTTCTTTCGTTTCAGTATCCAGTTGAAATACCTGGAGTATCGGTTACTAACTTTATAAAAACAGCAATTAATGAGACTAGAAAAGCTAAAGGACAAGAAGAAATGCCTGCAAAAGAAATGCTAAAACTTTTAAAAGATAAGTCAAGTCTTTTAGAAATTGATAGAAAGTTTTTATCTAGATCGATAAATGATGGTTTTTCGGGTGGAGAAAAAAAGAGAAATGAAATTTTTCAAATGGCAATGCTAGAACCCAGTGTAGCAATTTTAGACGAAACAGATTCAGGATTAGATATAGATGCCTTAAGAATTGTTGCTAATGGTGTTAATAAATTAAAAAGTTCTGAAAATGCAGTAATCCTAATAACACATTATCAAAGATTACTAGACTATATAGTCCCAGATTATGTTCACGTTTTGTACAATGGAAAAATTGTGAAATCAGGCACTAAAGATTTAGCTCTGGAGCTAGAAGCTAAAGGATACGATTGGATTAAAGAAGAAGTAAAAAACTAATTAAATGGATTTAAAAGAAAAGCTAGTTTCCTCCTTTATCGCATTTGAGAATCAAGTAGATATAGATAGTTATGTCCACGACATAAGAACTGAGGCTATTAAAGATTTTGAGAATTCAGGCTTCCCAACAAAAAAAAATGAATCCTGGAAATACACTTCTCTAAAACAGGTTTTAGATACTGATTACAGTATTTTCCCAAGTAAAAATACTGCTCTTGTTTATTCGAAAATTGAAAAATATCTTATTGATGATATAGATAGTTATAAAATTATTTTTGTCGATGGTATATATTCTTCTCATTTATCAGAAACCACTCACGAGGGAATGGATATTTGTTTAATGTCTTCCGTTTTAAATAAACCAAAGTATGCTCCAATTATTGAAAATTATTTTAATAAAGCATTAAAAAAAGATGGAATAACTGACTTAAATACTGCTTTTTCAAAAGAAGGAGCATTCATACACATTCCTAAAAATAAGCTTGTAGAAAAGCCGATTCAGATTATTCACTTTAGTAGTGGTATTGAAAGCTCATTAATGCTTCAACCAAGGAATTTAATTATTGTTGACGAAAACTCTCAACTGCAGATTATTGAAAGACATCAAAATTTAAATGAAAATGAAGTTTTAACAAATTCTGTTACTGAGATTTTTGTGAACCCAAAATCTATAGTAGATTATTATAAAATTCAAAATGACAACAAGCAAGCTTCTTTAATTGATACTACATCAATTATTCAAGAAAATAATAGTGTTTGTACATTACATACTTTTTCCTTTGGCGGAAAACTTACAAGAAATAACCTTACTTTTTCTCAAAAAGGAGAGCATATTGAATCAATAATGAAAGGAATTACCATTATTGAAGAAAAACAACATGTGGATCACAATACTCTAGTTCATCATATTAAACCAAACTGTGAAAGTCATCAAGACTACAAAGGTATTTTTGATGATAGTTCTACAGGTGTATTTAACGGAACAGTTGTAGTGGAAAAAGAGGCTCAAAAGACAAATGCATTTCAAGCAAATAATAATGTGCTTCTGAGTGATAAAGCCTCAATAAACACAAAGCCACAGCTTGAGATTTTCGCAGATGATGTAAAGTGTTCACACGGATGTACCATCGGCCAATTAGATAAAAATGCTCTTTTCTATTTAAAATCAAGAGGGATTCCAGAAAAAGAAGCAAAAGCTTTATTAATGTATGGTTTTGCAAATAATGTTATGCAAAGTGTGAAAATTCCAGAATTAAAAAAGAGAATAACTAATATAATTGCTGGAAAATTAGGTGTTAATATTGGTTTTAATTTATAAATGAAAAATAATAAACATATAGATATTAATCAAATACGAAATGATTTTCCTATACTTAAGAGAAAAGTAAATGGTAAAAATTTAATATATTTTGATAATGCTGCTACTTCACAAACTCCAAAAATAGTAATTGATTCAATTGTTGATTATTATTCTAACTACAATTCAAATATTCATAGAGGAGTTCACTTTTTAAGTCAGGAAGCTACTGATGCATATGAAAATTCTAGAATTAAATTTCAAAAACACTTCAATGCTGATAATTCATATGAAATAATATTTACATCTGGAACGACACATAGTATTAACCTAGTCGCTAATGGATTCAAAAAGATATTGAAAAAAAATGATGAGATTATCATTTCTCAATTAGAGCATCATAGCAATATTGTTCCTTGGCAAATGCTTTGTGAAGAAACTGGAGCAAAAATAAAAGTTATACCAATTGATGATAATGGTGAATTAATTATTGGAGAATTCGAAAACCTCCTAAATTCAAAAACTAAACTAGTATTTGTTAATCACGTATCAAATGCACTTGGAATTGTAAATCCAATTAAGCATATGATAAAAAAAGCACATGAATTTAATGCAATTGTTTTAATAGATGGTGCTCAAGCAACTCCACATATGAAAATTGATGTTATTGATCTTGATGTGGATTTTTATGTAACTTCTACTCATAAAATTTGTGGCCCAACGGGTGTGGGAATCCTATACGGTAAGGAAAAGTGGTTGAATAAAATCCCCCCTTTTTTAGGTGGCGGAGAAATGATCGATCAAGTTACTTTTGAAAAATCAACATATGCTGGTCTTCCAAATAAATTTGAAGCTGGAACTCCGAATATAAGTGGTGTAATTGCATCTGGAATTGGGATAGATTATTTAAATTCAATTGGACTAGAAGAGATTTATAAATACGAAAATGAATTGCTTGAATATGCAACAAAGGAGCTGCTATTAATAAAAGATTTACGGATTTACGGATTTTCTTCAAAAAAAACATCTGTAATATCTTTTAATGTTGGAAATATACATCCTTACGACATTGGCTCTATTTTAGATAAATTTGGAATAGCTACAAGAACTGGACAACTTTGTGCTCAACCAATAATGGATTATTTTAAAATCCCTGGTACAATAAGAGTTTCTTTTAGTTTTTATAATACAAAAGAAGAAATTGATGAATTTATTAAAGCACTTCATAAAGCAATTTTAATGCTATCTTAAATAAAAAAATAGCACAATATTCAATACTTTAAATTGAAAAATCTTTTTGATATCGTATTTTTACTAAAATTATAAGCTTGAAAATAAAACAAATACAAGAGGAGATAATCGACGAGTTTGCAATGTTTGATGATTGGATGCAGAGGTATGAGTATATGATTGATTTAGGTAAATCATTACCTCTAATTGATGTTAAATATAAAACTGATGATTACCTGGTTAGTGGCTGTCAAAGTAAAGTTTGGGTTAAGGCAGATCTTGTGGGGAAACAAATAGTATTCAAGGCGGATAGTGATGCAATCATAAGTAAAGGTATTATAGCTGTTTTAATAAGAGTATTTTCTCATCACGAACCAAATGAAATAATTGAAGCTAATACAGATTTTATTGATAAAATCGGTCTAAAAGATCATCTTTCGCCAAACAGAGCAAATGGTCTTTCTAGTATGATTAAACAATTAAAAATTTATGCTTTAGCTTATCAAACAAAAATAAATAATGAATAAAGAAAATTTTGATCCAAACATTTTAGGAGAAAAAATTGTTATGGTTTTAAAAACAGTTTTTGATCCAGAAATCCCTGTTGACATTTATGAATTAGGCCTAATCTATGATGTAATGATTAATGAAGATAGAGATGTTAAAATTCTAATGACTTTAACAACCCCTAATTGTCCTGTTGCAGAGTCATTGCCGTTAGATGTTGAAAATAAAGTTAAAGCTATGGAAGAAGTAAACGAAGCTGAGGTAGAAATTACTTTTGACCCTCCCTGGTCTCAAGATTTAATGAGTGACGAAGCAAAATTAGAAATAGGAATTTTATAAATACTTCGGATAAAAAAATGTCAAAAGAAATTATAAATAGAGTCACTAACAGTAAGATAATCACAATTGATCTTGAAGATTATTATCCTAAGGGTCAAAGACACTTATTAGATATTAAAAACTGGCTTCATGAAGGTTTGGTTTTAAAAGAACAAGAATTTAGAATATCAATTGATGGCTTTGACTGGACTAAATTTAATAACGGATACGTTTCTGTTTTTTGTAGTAGTGGTGCAATAATTCCAACTTGGGCATATTTACTGATAGCTACCAAATTAAAAGACAATTGTATTATAAATATTGTTGGCGATTTAGATTATTTAGAAAAATGTATCTTTTTAAATATTGTAAACTCAATTGATTTTTCCAATTTTAAAGACAAATCTGTAGTAATAAAAGGATGTTCGCAAAAAAAAATCCCTCTTGATGCTTACACACAATTAATAAACCGACTAAAACCAATTGCCAAAAGAATTATGTTTGGTGAGGCTTGTTCAACTGTTCCATTGTATAAAAAATAAATTAACAATCTGGGTATAGGAACTTATTGTAAGGGAATCTGGTAATATGAATTTTTCTAACTTCAGAATACAAACAATTTTTTAAATCATTTATGTTTTCATTGTTTAGAGCGGAAATAAATCTAACCTCATTATCACTATTACTCATCCAGGTATTTTTCCAATCGTCTAAGTTATAATTAGACTTATCCCTGACTGCAATTAAATCTTCCTCATCAAATTCTTCAAATGAGTAATTGTCAATTTTATTAAAGACCATAATAGTTGGCTTGTTAGAACTTTTTATCTCATCAAGTATCTTATTCACAGAATCTACATGCTCTTCAAAATTTGAATGTGAAATATCAACAACATGAATCAATAAATCTGCTTCCCTAACTTCATCCAAAGTACTTTTAAAAGATTCTATTAACTGAGTTGGTAGCTTTCTTATAAAACCTACTGTGTCACTCATTAAAAAAGGAAGGTTTTTAACAACAACTTTTCTTACCGTAGTGTCTAAAGTGGCAAACAGCTTATCTTCTGCAAACACTTTTGATTTACTTAAAACGTTCATCAAGGTTGATTTTCCTACATTTGTATATCCAACCAAAGCAACCCTTATCATCTTGCCTCTATTGCCTCTTTGTACATGCATTTGTTTGTCAATGTTCTTGATTTTCTTTTTTAACAAAGAGATTTTATCTCTAACAATTCTTCTATCTGTTTCAATTTCTGTTTCTCCTGGACCTCTCATTCCAATACCTCCTTTTTGTCTTTCAAGATGAGTCCACATACCTTTTAGTCTAGGTAACAAATATTGACATTGAGCTAACTCAACCTGTGTTCTGGCATAACTTGTTGTAGCTCTTTGAGCAAAAATATCTAGAATTAAATTTGTTCTATCTAGTATTTTACAATTAAATATTTTACTAATATTCCTTTCTTGTGCTGGAGATAATTCGTCGTCGAATATAACTGTCTGAACTTTTACTAATTCAATAAAACCAAGAACTTCTTTAATTTTTCCACTGCCTAGAAATGTTTTTGGATTTGGAGTATCTAAATTTTGTGTAAAGCGCTTTACAACAGTACCTCCAGCGGTAGTTGTTAAAAACTCTAACTCATCAAGATATTCTTTAGACTTTTCTTTGTCTTGATCACCAGTTATAACTCCAATTAAAATAGTATTTTCCAAGATTTAAATATTCTTGAGTAAATGTACAAATATGAATTAAAAAATCTATATACTTTATAACATGTATTTGTTATCTTTAAAAATCTATAATTTTATACATATGAAAAAGTTATTATTCTTTTGTTTTTTAGTACTTAGTTTTAATATTAACTCGCAAACATCAGCTGATGTAGACTGTACAGCTGGGCCAACAACTACTAGCTTCTGTTATGACACAGGATTAGACAACTCTTATTCTTTTACTAGTCTTGATGGAAGTCCAATGAACCTTACTATTAACTCTGGGCAAGTTGAAAATGGATGGGATGAATTAATAATTCTTGATTCTGATGGTACTGAACTTTACAACGGATACGGTGCTGGTGGAGATGTTTCAGGATTGACTTTCCAATCCTCTGGAGATAATATAACTCTTATTGTTCAAGAAGACGGAAGTATAAGCTGTGTAAGTAGTGGATACAACCCTATAGATTTTACTGTAGCTTGTGCTACTTGTGTAAATCCTATTGCTAGTTATACAATGGTAACAGATTGTCTGAACGGACCTCAGTTTTTTGTCGATGTTGATTTGACAGATATTGGATCTGCTTCTTCAGTTACACTTTCTGATAACCAAGGTACTGCTACTCAAAATGCAACTGCAACAGGAATGTTTACTTTTGGACCTTATGATAATAATACAGGTGTAGTTATTTCTGTAACCAATGATGATGATGCGAATTGTTCTATTACTAGTAATTCTATTACTCAAGAATTCTGTACTACAACTTTAGTGGATTGTAATTCAGGACCAATCACCTTAGACTATTGTTATGACAATAATAATACTACAGACTTTACATATACAAGTTCTGATGGAGTACCTGTTAATTTAACTATTAACTCAGGAAACGTAGAAAGTGGATGGGATGAATTTATTGTTTACGACTCCGATGGAGTTACGGAATTAACACCTGCGCAACCTTACTACGGAAATGGAGGAGATTTATCTGGTCTAACTTTCCAATCAACAGGAGATACAATATCTTTTGTGGTTGTCTCTGATGGATCGATAAGTTGTGGATCTGGAAGTTCCAACCAAGCAGCAGGGATTAATTATACAGTAGCTTGTGCTACTTGTGTAAATCCTCAAGCTACCTATACAGTAATTGACGATTGCGATAACGGAGATCAATTCTTAATAGATGTAGATATTACAAGTTTAGGAGATGCTGAATCTTTAACAATATCGGATAACCAAGGTGGAGATACTCAAGCTGCAACTGCAACAGGAGTATATACTTTTGGACCTTACCCTTTCCTAACAGATATCGTGATTTCAGTTGCTAATAATCAAGATGTAAATTGTGTTATAAACAGCAATCCTATTCAACTATTTGCTTGCCCACCTGCTAATGATAATTGTAGTGGGGCAGAAGAAGCAATTGTGAATATAGATGAATCATGTGAACTATTAAATCCAGGTACAATCACGGCGGCATCAGCTTCACCTGATTCTAGTTCTTGTATAGGAGATGATGATGATGTATGGTTTGAATTTACAGCGCTCAGCGAAGTTCAATTGATTTCATTGGTCAATATTTCAGGTACGACAACAAATCTTGGGCACGGATTATATGAAGGTGAATGTGGAGAATTAACAGAACTATACTGTAGTGCTGATAATTCGAGTGTAACTACAGCTCTTACAATAGGTAATAACTATTTTGTAAAAGTGTTTTCTTCAGGTGATAATAGTGAAAATGTTGAATTTGATTTATGCATAAAAGACGCACCTGACAATACTGTTTGTGAAAATGCAGCCAATTTTTGTGGTCAAGATGGTGCTTTATATGGTTCAAATATTTTTGATTACCCTAGTTTAGGACAAATTGCCTGTTTATACTCTACTCCAAATCCATCTTGGAATATAATTCAAATTGGAGATTCTGGAACAATAGATATTCAAATTGTTCAAAATACTGAATTTGATGAGAATGGCAACCCTACAGGAAATGGTTTAGATGTTGATTTTGTATTATGGGGCCCTTTTGACTCAGAGCAAAATTTTTGTGCAGATGGAGTTTTAGATCAAGGATGTCCTGATCCAGCAGATTGTCCTAACAATACGACAAACCCTAATTTTTATCCATCTGGAAATATTGTAGACTGTAGTTATTCTGCTAATAATGTGGAAAACTTAACAATTAATGATGCTCAAAGTGGTGAAATTTATGTTCTACTTGTAACTAATTATTCCAACAATGCTGGAACAATTCAAATTGAACAAACAAATAATGGAAATGAAGGTGCAGGGTCAACTGTTGCTGAAATTGAAGTTGATTTAGGAGAGGATATAGAGATTTGCGGTACTGCAAGTTACGAACTTATTGCAAATTCTCCTTTCGCAGATTCATATGAATGGTATCAAAATGGAATTTATATAGATGGATCAGACAGCTCAACTTTAGTTGTAACAGAAAGTGATAATTACACAGTAATAGTTTATGATAATCAATGTGATTCTTTTGCTCAAGATTCAGTAAATGTTACTTATACTTTACCTGAAGCGAATAGCCCAGGAGATGTGATTGTTTGTAATATAGATAACCCTGGTGATGGAGTTGAAGGATTTGATTTATCAACTCTTGTTGAAACAATACTTGGAGAAGATCAACCAATTACAGATTATTTTGTTAGCTATCATCAATCACTTGAGGAATGTGTACTTAACAACGATCCTATTGAAACAGGTGAGTTAATACTAGTAGGTACCGATTGTAGAGATATCTTTGCTAGAGTCACTGATCCAAACTTTGAAGGCTGTTTTAATACAGTTAGTTTTACTTTATGTGCACAAGAATTACCTGTAGCTACTTTTGAGAACGAAACTTATGAAGTATGTCCCAATGCTACTATCCCAATTGATATTAATGTTATTCCTACATATGATGATAATCCCGATTCATTTGAAGTAAGCTGGACTTATAATGGTGATATTTTAGAAAATGAAAATTCTCTAACACTAGGGGTTTTATACGATGGTCTTTATGAAGTTACATTAACTTCAACTGAAACTGGCGAATGTAGTTTTACAAGAGGTATTAACGTTTTAGAGGTAGAATCTTGTGTGATACCTAATGGAATATCTCCAAATGATGATGGTTATAATGATTCTTTTGATCTAAGTAGTTATAATGTAAGTTCATTAAAAGTGTTTAACAGATGGGGGGATTTGGTATATTCAAAAAACAATTACTTAAATGAATGGAAAGGTCAATCTAATGATGGAAAATTACTTCCTGTAGGAACATATTTTTATGTAATGAATTATGAAGAAAATAAAACTAAAGTAGACTGGGTTTACTTAAATTATTAATAATAAAATAAAAACATTTATTGAATTTGTGATTTACTAAAATATACGTTAGATTTAACTTAACTAACTGAAATAAATATTCTTAAGATATTTAATAATTATATTTTATGAATTCTTTTTCAAATACAATTTTAAAAAGGTATGAAAAAAATTATACTATCTGTACTGGTTCTATTTTCCTTCCAAATCGGAAATTCTCAAATAATTAATGAACCTGCCAACTGGCCTAATACTAATTGGACAACATCTGGAACATATAATGCTGACGGTTTATTAGCTGACCCAACTTCTGCGGACTCTTTCACATTTGATGATGATGCTGCAGGGTCTACTTCTGATGATGATATAGCTTCTGAATCACCAGTTATTGATTTATCTGCTGCTGCTGCAGCTAGTGAAAATCTGATACTTATTAGTGGTGACTTTACTCACCGTGATATTGGCGGATCATTGTCTGTTGATTATTGGGATTACGATGCTGGAGCGTGGGTTGCTTTAATTGAATTAGAGACTACTGGTGCTTCAACAGCTGATTATCAAAACTGTACAAACCAAGTTTATTTTGAATCCGGTTTAGATATTACAGGTTTTTCAGCAACACAACTATCTAATTTCAAGTATAGAATTTCTTATGACGATTCTGATGGATGGCAATGGGGATGGTGTATTAAAAATGTTTCTGTTGTCTCTGGAGGAGCCGCTGTTCCTGGATGTGATGCTGTAGTTACTTCCCCTGCGGATGGTGAATCTGGAGTTGTTCAATCTCCAACGATAAACTGGTCTTCAGCTAGTGGTTTCCCTGATGGATATTATGTCTCAGTTGGTACAACAGCTGGTGGTAATGATATTTTAGACAATGTTGATACAGGAAACTCTAATAGCTATCCTTTATCTGGATTAGCTTACAGTACAACTTATTACGTAACTATTTTACCATACAACAGCTCTGGATCTGCTACAGATGAATGTAGCTCATCCAGCTTTACGACAGTCACAGATCCAAATACTTATGTAGACTGTACAGCTGGGCCAACAACTACTAGCTTCTGTTATGACACAGGATTAGACAACTCTTATTCTTTTACTAGTCTTGATGGAAGTCCAATGAACCTTACTATTAACTCTGGGCAAGTTGAAAATGGATGGGATGAATTAATAATTCTTGATTCTGATGGTACTGAACTTTACAACGGATACGGTGCTGGTGGAGATGTTTCAGGATTGACTTTCCAATCCTCTGGAGATAATATAACTCTTATTGTTCAAGAAGACGGAAGTATAAGCTGTGTAAGTAGTGGATACAACCCTATAGATTTTACTGTAGCTTGTGCTACTTGTGTAAATCCTATTGCTAGTTATACAATGGTAACAGATTGTCTGAACGGACCTCAGTTTTTTGTCGATGTTGATTTGACAGATATTGGATCTGCTTCTTCAGTTACACTTTCTGATAACCAAGGTACTGCTACTCAAAATGCAACTGCAACAGGAATGTTTACTTTTGGACCTTATGATAATAATACAGGTGTAGTTATTTCTGTAACCAATGATGATGATGCGAATTGTTCTATTACTAGTAATTCTATTACTCAAGAATTCTGTACTACAACTTTAGTGGATTGTAATTCAGGACCAATCACCTTAGACTATTGTTATGACAATAATAATACTACAGACTTTACATATACAAGTTCTGATGGAGTACCTGTTAATTTAACTATTAACTCAGGAAACGTAGAAAGTGGATGGGATGAATTTATTGTTTACGACTCCGATGGAGTTACGGAATTAACACCTGCGCAACCTTACTACGGAAATGGAGGAGATTTATCTGGTCTAACTTTCCAATCAACAGGAGATACAATATCTTTTGTGGTTGTCTCTGATGGATCGATAAGTTGTGGATCTGGAAGTTCCAACCAAGCAGCAGGGATTAATTATACAGTAGCTTGTGCTACTTGTGTAAATCCTCAAGCTACCTATACAGTAATTGACGATTGCGATAACGGAGATCAATTCTTAATAGATGTAGATATTACAAGTTTAGGAGATGCTGAATCTTTAACAATATCGGATAACCAAGGTGGAGATACTCAAGCTGCAACTGCAACAGGAGTATATACTTTTGGACCTTACCCTTTCCTAACAGATATCGTGATTTCAGTTGCTAATAATCAAGATGTAAATTGTGTTATAAACAGCAATCCTATTCAACTATTTGCTTGCCCACCTGCTAATGATAATTGTAGTGGGGCTACAACACTAATCGCTAATCCTGATGAAAACTGTACTGAATCTGGAAGTGGAACTTTAGTTGCAGCTACTGCTTCTAGTGAACCAAATGCATGTGGCGGATCGGATGATGATGATGTCTGGTTTGAATTTACAGCAGTTTCTGAAAATCATGCAATTAGCTTATATAATATTAATGGAGATACCACTGATTTATATCATGTACTTTATCAGGGTGATGATTGTAATGATTTGTCTCAAATATACTGTAGTGATGCAAATGAAAGTGTTGCCTCTGGATTGACTGTTGGAGAAACATATAGAATTAGAGTTTATTCTTTTACTGCTAATGAACTGCAAAACTTAACCTTTGATATATGTATATTTACAGTGCCTCCAGCTATTACAACAGATGCTGAATTATACACTGTTAGTGAATTAGTTACTGATGTTTTAATTGACTCAGAATGTTCTCAAGCTTTTAATGTTACCTACAGCACAGGTTCTGATTTTGGTAGTACTAATGGTATTGGCTATTTTGAAGCTAACGGGTCTTCTTGGCCTTTTGAAAGTGGATTAATTATGACTTCTGGAGATGTTATTAACGCAGTGGGACCTGAAACAGGTGTTTTAGGAGATGGTACATATGACTGGCCTGGTGATGCAGACTTAGAATCTGTCATTCCTGGTTTAAATGCTGGAGATACCAACAATGCTTCTATTTTAGAATTTGATTTTGTTCCTGTTACAGATTTTATGAGTTTTGATTTCATATTTGCAGCTGAAGAGTATGGAACATTTCAGTGTACATTTACAGATGCATTTGCTTTCTTATTAACTGACACGCAAGGAGTTACTACAAATCTTGCTATAGTACCAGGAACAGTTGATCCAATTTCAGTTCTTACCGTTAGAGATGAACAATATAATGCTAATTGTGAATCAGTAAATCCAGAATTTTTTGGAAATTATTATGGCCCAGGAGGTCTTCCAACTTTAACTAGTCCAACTAACTTCTTAGGGCATACTATTCCTATGACAGCTTCAGCTGATGTAATCCCTAATGAATTATACCATATTAAGTTGGTAGTTGCGGATGACGGAGATACTGTATATGATTCTGCTGTATTTATTGCTGCGGGTAGTTTTAATATTGGCGACTTAGATTTAGGTGAAGATATTTTACTAGACTCAGGAGATGCTTTATGTCAAGGTCAAGAAATGGTTTTAGATGCAGGTGGACTCCCTAATAATTCAACAATTAGCTGGTATATGGACGGAAATTTAATAGAAGGAGCTAGCGATGTTACTTTAGCAGTTAGTGAAACAGCATTTTACAGTGCTAATATTGTAATTAATGATACAGACTGTACATTTACAGATGAAATTTTAGTTGAATTCTTCCCAGTTCCTGAAGTAATTGCTGTTGATGATAATATTATAAAATGTGCAAATGAAGATTATCTTCTAGAGGTAGAAGTTACAAATGCCAACTTACTAAATTCTCTAACATATTATTGGTCACTTGATGGAATAGATGTTCAGGTAGGACCAGATTCTACTTATAATTTAGATGATATTAGTGGAGAATCAGGTGAGTTTACTGTAAGCGTTTTTGATGATATTACATCTTGTTGGAGCTCAACAACAATACAAGTTGAGTTTTATCAAAATAGTTTCTGCGTAGATCAACCTCAAGGATTATCACCAAACGGTGATGGAATTAATGACTGTTTAATATTAGACCACTTGGAAGATAGAGAAGATATTGAAAAAGCAGAAGTATTTAACCGATATGGATCTAAAGTATACGAACTAAACGATTATGTCGACCAGTGGTGTGGTACTAATCAGGATGGAGATATTCTCCCTGTAGGAACATATTTTTATATTATTTATTTTAACTCAGGTAAGGACCCTATAACTAGTTGGATTTACTTGAATTACTAACAACTTTAATTAAACAAAAATGAAAAAACGATATCTAATACTTTTAACTTTTCTTTACGCATTCTCATCGAATGCTCAACAAGACCCTCAATACACACAATACATGTATAATATGAATGTGATAAACCCTGCTTATGCTGGATCTAGTGAAGGCTTAGGAGTTGGTTTATTATATAGAAGTCAATGGGAAGGTCTTGATGGTGCTCCAGAAACTAGTACAGTGAATATCCATACGCCAATTGGCAATAATGTTGGACTTGGAATGTCTATTATTTCTGATCAAATAGGACCTGTTAAAGAAACTAATGCATACATCGATTTTTCATATACATTAAATTTAGCAAAAGAAAACAGGCTTGCGTTTGGATTAAAGGCTGGAGTTACTTCTCATGATATTGGATTAGTAGACTTAACATTAATTGATCTTAATGATCCTTTTTTTGCAAATGATATAAGTGAAATGACTCCGAACATTGGAGCTGGTGTATATTTTTATAAACCAAATAAATATTATGTTTCTTTTTCTATGCCAAATATTTTAAACTCTGTTCACTTAGATGCAGATGATTATAATATTGGATCAGAAACTCAACATTTATTTGCTGCAACCGGTTATGTGTTTGACTTATCAAATGATTTTAAATTGAAACCACACGCATTTCTAAAATACACATCTGAAACCCCTGCCAGTTTAGATTTAAATGCAAATCTATTTATGTATGATATAGTTGAGTTAGGAGTTGGATATAGATTAGATGCAGCAATGACTGCCATGGTAAATTTTAGAGTTAGTCCAAGCTGTAGAATTGGTTATTCTTACGACAGTGTGCAATCAGAACTAAACTTTATTGCTAAGTCTTCTCACGAAGTCTTCATCAATTTCGACTTAAATTTCAATACCAAAGTTTCAAAATCACCAAGATATTTTTAATAAGCTAAGCTAAAATTATTATGAAAAACATATTTACATTTATCGCATTAACTTTTCTAAGCATTACAACAATTGATGCTCAAGATAAAAGTTCGAAAAAAGCAGATAAACAATTTTCAAAACTTGAATTTGTTAAAGCTGCTGAGAGTTATAAAAAACTAATTAATAACGGAAAGTCTTCAGATTATGTAGTTGCTCAACTCGCGGAGTGCTACTATAATATATTTAATACTGTGGAAGCAGAAAAATGGTATGCAACTTTAGCAGAAGATAGTTCGGACCCTGATATTATTTTCAAGTATTCTCAAATGTTAAAAGCAAATGGAAAATACAAATTATCAAATAAATGGATGAATAAATTTGTTGAGTTAAGACCAGCAGATAATCGAGCTACTTCGTTCTTGAAAAACCCTAATTATCTACCTAAAATTATTTCTAAAGGGAAAAGATTTAATGTACAAAACTTAGATATAAACAGCGAGTATTCAGATTTTGGAGGGACATTAAATAATAATAAATTATACATAACATCTTCAAGAAATACAGTTGGCTTATTTGATCTTGGTCGTTGGATTACTCAAAGGATTAGTTATGGATGGAATAATGAGCCATACCTAGATATATATAGTTTTGATGTTACAGATAGTGGTAGCTATTTAAATGAAGACTATTTAGGCTCTAATATTAACACAAAATATCATGAAGGCCTAGCTAGTTTTGATAATGAGGGAAACATGTATATTTCAAGAGAAAGTTTTTATGAAAATGAATATGTGAAAGACCCTGAATCTAATAATATAACTAGTCTTATCGGCATATATAAAATAAGTAAAGGAGACAAAAATGTTGTAGCTCTAAATATAAATAGCGTAGAGTATTCAGTGAAAAACCCCTCATTGAGTTCAGATGGTAAATCAATATACTTTTCATCTGATATGCCTGGTGGATATGGAAATTTCGACATCTACAAAGGGGATATTGATGAAAAGGGAAATATTAATAATGTAGAGAATTTAGGTCAAAAGGTAAATACTGAAGGTCAAGAAATGTTCCCTTTTATAGGTGACAAAAACAATTTATATTTTTCTTCAGATTCACAATTGGGTCTAGGTGGTCTAGATGTCTTCTTTACAAAAGAAGTTGATGGAAAATGGGCCTCCGTGCGAAATGTAGGGATACCAGTTAATAGTAATGCTGACGATTTTGCTTTTAACATAAATGAAGCTACTGGTGAAGGTTTTGTCTCTTCGAATAGAAGTGGCGGTAAGGGAAGTGATGACATTTATTCTATAAAGAGATTGATACCTATTTGCGATGTATTGTTAACTGCTAACGTAATGGATGCTAAAACTAAACTAGGTATAGACTCAGCAACAACATCTATTTCAGACAAAGAAGGGAATATAGCAAGTACCAAAATAAGTTCTAGCGTGGGTGTGACTGAGTTTATGCTAGTTTGTGAAGAAGCTGGAAAACTTATAGTATCTAAAGAAGGGTATAACAGTAAAATAGTAGATTTGAGAATGTCTAATGAAGAATTTACATCCATAAATGTAATGTTGGATCCAATAGAAAAAATTATTGTTGCTGAAAAAATTGAACTTGACGCAATTTATTTTGATTTTGATAAATCAAATATTAAAGCTGAAGCTGCTTTTGAACTAGATAAATTAGTTCAAATAATGAACAAATATCCAGAAATGACTGTTAGTATTGAGTCTCACACAGATAGTAAGGGGCCTTCTTCATATAATCAAAGATTATCAGAGAGAAGAGCTAAAACTACATCTCAATATGTGATTTCTAAAGGTATTGATTCTTCAAGATTAATATCTACTGGAAAAGGGGAGTCAAGTCCTGTAGTAGATTGTACAAATTGTAGTAAAGAAGAAGATCAGTTAAACAGAAGATCTGAATTCATTATAACAGCTGGAAATCCAGGTGAATAACTTATAATTATGTAATAAAAAAGAACCTTCTTAGTGAAGGTTTTTTTTTGCTTAAAATTTAATGCGATGGAAGAAAATATTGAGCTTTTCTGGAAGAATTTTATTACTGATAATACAAGATATGTAAATGAAAAAATACCAGAGTCATTTTATTTCTGTGATAATGAAAAAGATGCAAATGATTGCGCAAAACTTGTGGTTAAAAATATTAAACAAGCAACCGCACCATCGCTATGGTCATTTGAAATAAATAATGAAAAACTTCCTAGAAAGGGAGATTTAAATATAATTACAGATTGGAATAAAATACCTCAAGCCATAATTTTAACAACTAAAATTGAGTTAATTAAATTTAGTGAAATAACAGCTAAATTTGCCCAAAGAGAAGGAGAAGGAGATAAGTCTTTAGCTTACTGGAGAAAAGTACACAAAACCTACTATAAAAGAGAAATGCATGGTTATAAAGAACAATTTTCTAAAGACATGATTATAGTATGTCAATATTTCGATACTATATATAATTGAAAAAAATAATTAATCACAAGTCCCTTCCGAGTAATCAGTCACGCCCCCATAGGAAACAGCCTCGCAACTATTATTATAAGTTACTCCATCACAACCACACACTGGGATAACAATTAAAGGGCATGGTGACTCCAAGTTTAGTAATGTTTCATCAATACATAAAGGATTATCGTCATTATCATTGTCAGAACAACTAAGACTAATTAGACTTAACCCTAATAGTATATTAATAAA
The DNA here is from genome assembly GCA_964275595.1 of uncultured Flavobacteriaceae bacterium. Taxonomy (GTDB): domain Bacteria; phylum Bacteroidota; class Bacteroidia; order Flavobacteriales; family Flavobacteriaceae; genus SGZJ01. The sequence continues at coordinate 31,511 of CAXYDM010000027.1, read as the reverse complement.
TTTACTCACCAGAAACTAAAACATTATCCAACTCATAAGTTGCAGAGCCAGAAGAAGTAGATGTATATTTAAAAGCAATATATAAATTTTGACCTGTAGCAGCAGAGACATCTAAGTCTCCTGAATCAGTCCATGAAGACCAACTTCCTGTGTCAGTATCTAAAACTGCATCCAACTGAGTCCATGAGGAGTCACTTGGGTCTCCACCAGTATAATTAGTTGTCATATAAACTTCTAAAGCTGGCCCACCATATCTCACTACAGTTTGAAAATTTAGCTTAGCGGTTGAAAGACCTGTTAAATCAATAGGGTTTGAAATAAGCCAGTCTTCATTTACAACATTTCCTCCAGCATATCCAGATATTCTAGCACTTGGTGCTGGGTTACCGTAAGGGGTTATATCCCAAACTTGCTCACCTTCAACACTAAATTGTGTCCAATTATCTAAATTATTTGATGAAAAGTTATCTGAAAATAATGGATCACATCTTGCTCCATCAAAATTAATATCATCAATATTGTTTAAGGCCAAGACTCTGTCATCTCCATTATAGCTTTTTGTCACAACTCCTGAAATAGATCCTTTTCCATCTGTTGGTAATAATCGATCTTGAAAACTAGCAAATGCACTAGTTTCTACTTTAATAGACCCTGAATCTTCACAACTTTCTAAATCTCTCAATGAATCATAATCGTCTGACGGATCTACAAAAGTAAGACCACTATATGCCACAGGAAATTGAGTGTCATTAGCTTGAACAAATAAACCAATATGAGAATCATTAATTTGACCCAATGTTACTTCAAATGGAATGATAGTTTCCGTATTACTAGATCTAAGCAAGTAATCGGCCATCATGTTCTCTGTAATTTGACCAACTTCATTACCATCAGCTCTACCTCCAATAGCAATTACCCCGTCCCCTGAATTTGTTTCTCCAATATATAGGTTTTGTAATCTTATATATACTTCTCTTCCAATGTTAAATTGATTATAAGAATCTACTTGATTAATAACGACTTTTAACCCTGCAGTAGGATTTGATGGTTCATCTTGTATATAAAATTCTTTATAGAAATTTCCCGTTAAATCAGAAGAAACCACATATCCTTTAACGGCAATACTTGACTCTATATTAACAGCCTGACCGCTTACAAAAAGATTTTTAACTTGGCCTATAGTTAATAAATCTACTTCATTAGAATTAATTTCGTCTAGCAGTAGATTTAAAGATTGATTTTCTTCAAGTCCAATACTAGTAGGTATTGAATAATCATCATCTTCTACACAAGAGTTAAATGTTACTAATAAAAATAAAAGTGTTAATAATCTAAAATTTTTAATATTCTTCATAATATATAATGTTTGTCTTTATTAAAATCTAAAATATAAGTTTAAAAAGTAGTTTGTACCTCTACCGTACCAGTACTTTGGTCCAAAAACTCTTCGAGGTTTATTTACATCTGCACTAAGTTCTTGATAATTTGCATTTCTGCCTTGCTCAAATCCACCAGTTTTATACTCATGGTTTAAAATGTTATTTATAGTTGCAAAAAGCCCTATATAATAATCATCAATTTTCCATGATTTTCCACCCACAGCATTAACGACCATATAATCCTCAAATTTCTCTTGTTTCAATAACTCTCTTGCTGTTGATGTATCATAATCATTAAATGGTAACCCATCTTGTGCCAAGTAAAAGTTTTGAGTTCTGGTTAATGGACTAATATCTAAATAAGTATTTGTGAAAAAATTTGTAGTAGCTCCAAACCACCAGTAATTAGGATCTCTATATTCAAACCCTACTGAATAGGCTCTTTGAGGGCCTCCAGCTAACTTATAGTTTTTAAGATTTGACTCTCCCATTGAAACTGTATTATTGTCAGATGCTAAATATAAATTAGGATTATTATCATAAGTATATTGTCCAACTGAGGCGGCACCTTTTAACTTAACTGTAGATGTTATTTGAGCTTCAATTCCTAACTCTGCTCCAAAATATTTTTTATCAATTCCTTGTAATATCTCTTGAACAAACTCATTAGTTTCTTCAAAACCTACTAAACCATCAGCGTAATAGAACGAAATTTCATTAGCATCCTTAATATTTGTGTAAAAACCGGTAAGCCTAGCATTTATAATTGGAGATCTATATATGTAATTAGCATCAAATGCAGTTATCTTTTCTTCACTAATTGGGTTATTATTTATTAGACCATTAGCATCAACTCCAACCACATTGTGATTCACTCTCGAGTTTGTAAATGTATTTCTAAATGATGGTGCTTTAGTTATATATGCAGAATTAAAGTCAAATATGTGTTTTCCGGAAAACTTGTAAGTAAATCCTGCTTTTGTTCCTATACCAGAAAAATTAATTTTTTCACCCTTGCCTAAAGAATTCCCTGTATTTGCTTCATTGTCAAATAGACCTTCTCTTTGATAATTAGTATCAGTGTAGCTTGCTGCTAAATAAAAATCTAACTTATTATATTTAAAAACAACTTGAGAATAAGCATTAATTACATCAGCAAACAAATTGTAATTGTATTTAAACTTATCGCCCTTATCTACAATTAAATTAGGATTTAATAAATTGTATTGTAGATTATCAAATGAATCAATATTAGAATATCCTGATCCTCCTAACATGTCGGTTATTTGAGCAAAATTATTTGAAACTAACTTTTTATAATTTAATGTTGAATTAAAAGATATGTTATCATTAATTTCTTTCTTAAAAATTGAATTAATAGTCAATTGCTTATCATCACTTCTATCCTCATACTGAACATATGCAGCATTTTGATTTGCAATAGTGTTCGTTAAATTAGCATCATATATTCTATTCCAATTGATTTGACCGTCATTTACAAAGTTTTGTTGTGCTAAATATGCACCTTCATAGTCTGGACCATTGTTATCTGCTAAATAATAACTTGGTAAATCTTGATAATAAGAAGGGCTTGGGTTAGCTCCCCCAGCATAATCTAACCTACTATTCCCTAGTTCACCAAATTGATATCCAATATTGGTGTTAAGAGAAGTTCTATCATTAATATCCCAATAGTGATTTAACATAATAATTGGCTCAACAACTCTTTTAACTCGTGAGTTTCTTTTCTTACCATCATGCCATCCCCAATAGTCATTATAACGAATATTCTTTAGATCATAAACTTCTTGTGTGTTTGGAGATGATTTACCTCTTCTATTTGGCGCGTAGATCCCAGTAAAGTTAATGCTATGTTTATTGCTAATTTTCTTTTCGATTGAAACAAACAAAGAATTAGAATCGTAAAATGTAGCATCTTGATAACCTTCATCTCCCCATCTTCTACCCATAGATAACGCATATGCCCACCCTCCTTCAATAATTCCAGATGAATACGTCGCCATTAATCTATTTGTATAACTTCTATTGGATGAAGAATAAGTAATCCTTCCTCCTTTACTGTATTCAGAGGCGCGTACGTTAATATTATTGGCTCCTAAAAGTCCACCAAAACTATATGTAGAAGGAGTGATACCGTCAGTAAAATCTTGATTTCTAAGCACATCATTTAAACCTCCCCAGTTTCCCCATTGTGGTCTACCGTTATATAGCTTATTCATTTCTATTCCATTTATATGCACCATTCCATTATCAGAATCTAAACCTCTAACTTTAAAAAATGATGAACTAAATTCATAAGCAGCAGTTCTAAAAAACACATCCTTAGAAGATTGTAATAAACCAGAGATATTATCTGAACCCGAAGTATCATCGCTTAATTCATCGTCACTAATAGAAATTGTAAATTGGTCGTTTACTGGTGCATCCATTGAGTTTACTTCTTCTGTAGGTTCTTCTTCTAATTGAGAAACCTCAGCAACAGAAATGGGTTCTTGAACGGGTTCTACATCAGTTGTAATTGTGCTTACCTGTATTTTATATTTTAATTTAAGTTTATCAATACTTACAGTCCCATTATCAGGGACGATTACTTTAAAAGACTTGTTTTCATATCCATACTTTGAGAAAATCAAAGTTTGAATTCCAGCAGGGACGTTGCTTTTGAAATTAAACACTCCGTCATTATCTGAGAACGCTTGCATATCTGAATTTTGGATAAGCACTTTAACCTCAGAGATAGCCTCATCACTTTTGTCATCTTGTACACTACCAGTTATAGTGCCATTTTGAGAAAAAGCACTAAAAAACGAAAAAATGAAAACGAAAAAGAATGATAAATTGTTTTTCATATTTAGCATAATAGGAGTTTAAATATAATTATTAAATAAAAATCAAATTTAATGTATTATTTGTACATATTTAATATTTTTAACCATCTAAATATTAGATAAAATACTAAAATAACAAAAATGAATAATTTTACTTTTAAGTTACTAATAATTTCTTCCTTTTTTATTACTTCTTTGTTTTCACAAAATGAAAGAAAATTTAAAATTCACACATTAGCATTTTATAATGTTGAAAATTTATTTGACACAATAAATGATCCTAACAAAAATGATGAAGCTAGCCCAATGATGGAAATTAATTATAATCGTGGAAATATTTATAAGCAAAAAGTGAAAAATATGGCTAGAGTGATTTCTGATATTGGTACGGAAAACACAAAGAGACACCCAGCTATAGTTGGTTTATCTGAAGTTGAAAATAAACAAGTAATAATCGATTTAATTAATGATTCTTCCTTAGCAGATAAAAACTATAATATAATCCATTATGACTCCCCTGATAAAAGAGGAATTGATGTCGCTATGATTTATGATAAAAGTGTTTTTAGGCCTTTATCGACAAAGTCATTAGAATTGTTAATCTATGATGATCAGACAAACAAAAGGATATATACTAGAGATCAATTATTAGTTAGCGGGAAACTTGATGGTGATTTAATTCATATTATAGTAAATCATTGGCCTTCCAGATCTGGTGGAGAGGCAAGAAGCATATCTAAAAGAGAAAGTGCGGCAAGATTAAATAAAAAAATAATTGATTCATTACATAAATTAGATAGGAATGCCAAGATAATTACTATGGGAGATTTTAATGATAATCCAATGAACAACAGTATTAAAGGAATTATTGGGGCCAAGAAAAATAAGGAGGATGTAAAAATTAAGGAAATGTATAATCCTATGGAGAAAATTTTAACTAATGAAGGAATTGGTTCTAATTCTTATAGAGATGTATGGTTTCTTTTTGATCAAGTTATAGTTTCTAAAGGATTGTTAGGTAATGATTTTTCTAGCTATAAGTTTTACAAAGCTGGAGTATTCAATAAACCATACTTAACGCAAAAAGAAGGTAGGTATAAAGGTCAACCTTTTAGAAGTTTTTCCTGGGGAAAATTTACCAATGGTTACAGTGATCACTATCCATCTTTCGTCTACTTAATCAAGGAAACTAACTAGTTGTAATTAGGCAAAATTTAACCAGTTATTCCAAGGTATTCTAGACAACAATAATACCAGGCCTAATAAATAATTAAATCCAATAGCTTTGAACTTAGGTTTTGAAACCCTTTTCTTCTTGTGAAGACTATATCCTCTTGTAATAAATACAATCGCAATTATATTCACTACAGGGTGTTCAATTAAATAAAGTCTATTAATTGAACTAGTAATAATTTCATTAAAACTTAGTTCAAACCAAAGGGAAAATTTATCTGAAATAAAATATAAGAATAGTCCAATTAATAACTGTGTGTGTGATACAATAAACGTTATTAATGCTAACCTAAAATCAGTCGGAGTATATTCTTTTGACAATGCATATCTAAATAAAAATCGAAGAGTCGATATAATCAGTAGAGCTATGACTATATAAGCAAAATATGAGTGTATAAACTTTAACATAATACAAATAAAAGCAAAAAAAACCTGCTTAAATTAACAAGCAGGTTTTTTTTAAAATAAATTGTGGTATTAGAATTTATATCTTAATCCAACATTCCATGTTCTTCCTAAACCAAAGTAACCTTGGTTATCAGTATCAATCCCATTATATAATTCTCCTGAACCTTCTCCAGCAGCTATATTTGTTCTTAATTCAGAAATATAAACTGCATCGGAAACATTATTTACATTAATTCTAATATTAAGAGACTTTTCATCATCAGCACCTAAGTACATTTTGTATGATAACCCAGCATCCCAAACGTGAAAAGATGGTAAAAGTAAATTTTCCTTAACAGCTCCTACATCTGAGTATAATTCATCGTAGAATCTTATATCTGTATCAAAAGATACGTTCTCCGCTAATTTCATATCAATACCTAATCCAGCAGTAAACTGAGCAGCATCTCCAACTTTACCTCCGTCTACATCCTGCGTTTCAGTTGATATAACGTTTTGGTCTTCATCTGTTGTTCTAGTTACAGCGTCTCCAACATATTGCCAGTCTCCTAGAGATATGAACCCTGTTAATGTGTAAGGAAGATCTGGCTGAGGCTTAGCTCTAAAATCAATCTCAATTCCTTGGTGGAGTTGTTCAACACCTTGATTAGTATTAAAGAAAACAACATCGTTATCAACATAAGATGAAGTAACTACTCTATCTTTCCAAGACGTTCTATATGCATTTACATTAGCAGAGAAATTTGGAGTTGAATAAGAATATCCAGCTTCTAAACCAAAAATCTTTTCATTTTCAGTTAAAGGGTTTACTCTGTTAGTAAAATTTAAATAAATGTTATCATGGTATGGTTGACGTGAATAAATTCCAGTATTAAAAAACACTTTTGAATTATCTCCAACATTAAATCCAGCTCCAGCTTTAACATTATACCCCATATTGTCAACTTTTTCTGAATCAACTCCATCTTCAATTCCGTCAGGAAGTGCTCCAGTAGCTTGAGATGAAGTTCCATCAATTAAAGATTGATCAGCATATTGATAATTATCAAATCTTTGATGAGACTGTTGTGAAATAGCTCCTTGAAAGAATGCAGACATGTTATCATTAGAATATTCTAATTGAGAAAATAATCCTCCGTAAGTAATTCTTTCATCATTACTGTATGCTATTTTTTGATCTTCATCAAAACTTGCAGTCAATGCTGTCCAAGGATTGGCTGACATATCTTCAGTAGCTACAACATTTTTGTAAGTTCCATAAGAACCATAAATTTGGTGTGAATTATTTTGATCTCTTAATCGAATATTTTCTTGCCATGAAGTTAAACCATGAAAGTTTTCAACGATTCTAAAGTGCTCACCGTAGTAAGTTCTAAAATCAACTCCGACGTTAAAAGATAAATTATCACTTAATTGCTTTTCATAGTTAGAAACTAATCCAACCCAGTTGTGCATGTTCATTGAAGCACGAGTAATGTAACCACCTTCGGCAGCAAAGTTTCCTCCAGCTCCAGATGTACCAAGGTTGTATGCGTAAATAGCATCATAATCTACATAACCATCTTCAGTTCTTGGACGAGATCCTCTACCTCCAGTTCCACCTCCGTTACCAGTAGAAACATAAAATACAGTTGATAAACTTGAGTCATCACTGATTTTATAATCCCAGTTTAAGTTCATTACAGGTTTGTGGTAAAAGTTTCTTCTTTCAGTTAAATACTGATTTCCATACATTCCCCAGTTATTATTATATTTTCTTCCTTTCTCTAAGTATTTTGAGATACTTTTAGAAAAATTCTGATCATGCCATTGTGGAGCTCCAGTTAGTAAAAAATTAAGACTGTGCTTTTCATTAATTTCTTTACCTACAGAAAAGAAATAAGTTTGACCTTGACCATACGTACCTTCATTGTATCCATCTCCTTGCCAGTGTGTTAATAAGAAACTAGTTGCCCATCCATCATCAGACTTACCAGTGTTGTAAGAGTAAGTTGTTTTCAAGTAGTCATCGTTAGCAAAACCAGCGTACATAAATCCACCCTCTCTAACATTATTAGAATTCATTACAAAATTTACAGTACCACCAACAGATGATATAGCTAATTTAGAAGCACCAAGTCCTCTTTGAATTTCAACAACACTTGCAACATCATTCATACCAGACCAGTTAGACCAGTACATTTTACCGTCTTCCATTCCATTGATTGGCTGACCATTTAACATATAGGCAGTATTATCTTGTTCAAAACCACGTACAGCAATTCTTGAATCACCGTATCCACCAGCTTGTCCAGCTACGTATACAGAAGGAGTATTAACAAGAGTCATTGTGATATCTTGAGTTCCAATCTTTTTTTGGATTTCACTCCCTTTAATTGTAGAAGCTGCTACTGGAGTAACTCTATCTGCAGCAAGGTCAATAACCCCACTACCCATAAGTACTACCTCTTCTAATTCTTGAAGAGTCGTATCCTCAACTTCTGTTTGTGAAATAATTGCCATAGAACTGAAAATTGTCAAGGCAACCATTAAATTTTGAGTAATTTTTTTCATGATTAATTTAGTTTAGTTTGTATTTGTTGCAAAAATAAATATTAAAATCCAGATATAGACACCTAAATCTTAATAAATTATTGATAGTGTAAGATAATTAAAAAAAATCGGATAACAAATACATGTTTAAGTATTTGATTAATAGTATTTTACAATTAATTTAACGACTTGTAATGTTTCATTAAATTATTAGTGGAATTATCGTGATTATTAGTCAAATTGTTCTCAATTTCCTCTAAAATAGTATTTGCAAGTTTTTTTCCTAATTCAACTCCAAACTGATCATAACTAAATATGTTCCAAATAACCCCCTGGACAAAGATTTTATGTTCATAAAGTGCAATTAGCTTTCCTAAACTTTCAGGAGTAAGCTTATTGATTAAAATTGTGTTAGTTGGTTTGTTACCTTTAAAAACTTTAAAAGGGGCTGTAAAAGAAGCCTTTTCTGAAGATTCTAATTCTGACAAAGATTTTCCTTTCATTAAAGCTTCTGTTTGAGCAATAAAATTTGAAATAAGCTTATTTTGATGATCAATATTTCCATGCAAGCTTTTTGCAAATCCAATAAAATCAGTTGGAATTAATTTTGTTCCTTGGTGTATTAGCTGAAAAAAAGCATGTTGTGAATTTGTTCCAGGCTCACCCCAAACTATTTGGCCCGTGGAATAGTTTATCTCATTTCCATCTCTGTCAATACTTTTTCCATTACTTTCCATCGAGGCTTGTTGAAGATATGTTGCAAACTGATTTAAATACTGAGAATACGCAATTACTGATTCACTTTCACATTTAAAAAAATTATTGTACCAAACCCCCAAGCAGGCTAAAATAACAGGAATATTTTCCTCAAACTTTGTGTCTTTAAAATGAACGTCCATTTCACTAGCACCATTTAATAATTTATTGAAATTATCAAAACCAACAGATAAACTAATAGAAATACCAACTGCACTCCAAAGAGAAAATCTACCACCTACCCAGTTCCACATAGGGAATATGTTATTCTTATCAATCCCAAATGAGCTTACTTTTTCTATGTTTGTTGATACCGCAATAAAATGTTTTGTAATATCTTTATTTACAGCTCCTTTTTCTAAAAACCAACTTCTAATTGTATTTGCATTAGAAAGCGTTTCTTGGGTTGTAAAAGTTTTAGAAACTATTACAAACAATGTTGTTTCAGGGTTTAAGGTTTTTAAAACCTCATTAACATGATCTCCATCAACATTGCTTACAAAATGAGTGTTTAAATGATTCTTATAAAATTTTAAGGAATCAACAACCATTGAAGGTCCTAAGTCAGAACCACCAATTCCAATATTTACAATATCTGTAAAAGATTTATCAGTATATCCTTTTTTAGATCCTGAAATAATTGAATTTGAAAACTCCTTAATTTTATTATTTACATCCTTAATTTTTTTGTGTATATCGACTCCATTATCTTTAATATCTATATTAACTTTAGATCTTAGGGCGGTATGTAGTACTGCTCTGTTTTCAGTTTTATTAATTAATTCACCACTAAAATACTTGCTAATCGAGTCTTTTAAATCTATCTCATCCAATAATTCACTAAATAATTTTATGGTTTTCTTGTTAATTCTATTTTTAGAATAATCAACATAAAAGTCATTCCACCTGATTGATAGCTCTTCAGATCTTAGTTTGTTTTCATTAAAAAAATCAAGAATTTTATGGTCCTTAATTTCATTAAAATGATTCTTTAACTTTTCCCAGGAAGTTGTTTTAGTTGGATTCTGACTTTTTAAACTCATTTTAAATTTATTTAGTTGGTAAGTAAGTTGTATTCAATATTATCTAGATCATTTTTTATTGGCAAAATAAATTCTTGATAATGCTTTTTATTTGCATTAGGTACGGATTTCGCAATTGGTAGTTTTTGCTTAAACGGATCTACCTGTCTTCCATTTTTCCAAAATCTATAACAAACGTGTGGACCAGATGTGTTGCCAGTCATGCCCACTAAACCAATTACATCACCTTGTTTTACATATTGACCAACTTTAACAAGTCTTTTTTTCATATGCAGGTATTGCGTGGAGTAAGTTGAATTATGTCTTATTTTAACATAATTTCCATTTCCACCTTTTCTTCTTGATTCTATTATCCTTCCATCTGCAGTAGCTAGAATTTCTGTTCCAACAGGTGCGGCAAAATCAGTTCCTTTATGTGCTTTAACTCTATTTCCGTAAAGTGCAATTCTTCTTTTTAAGTTGTATCTAGAAGAAACATTACTAAACTGTACAGGAGCTCTTAAAAAGGTCCTTTGTAAACTTTGAGTTTTTTCATCATAATACTCTGTAGTTCTTTTTAGACTATCTACTTTATAATTAAATGCATAAAACAATTCATTATTATGCTCAAAATAAGCTGCATCGATACTTTTAATTCCAGCATAAATTGAATCTTCAATAAATCTTTCGTTATATATTATTTTAAATTTATCTCCTTTTTGTAATCTAAAGAAATCAATCGTCCAAGCATAAATATCGGACATATCATTGATTAGTTGGTAAGGAAGTCCTTGACTGTCCATTGTTTCTGACAAACTACTTGAAATGATACCAGAGGCATATTTTTTTACAATTTTTATAGGCTTTTTCTTGTTGTAGGCATAAACAGAATCCCCAATATGTATAACTACATAGTTAACTTTGTTGGGTTGATAAATAAAAACAAGAGGATTTTCTAATGAGTCTTTGGAGCTTAATATGGTATATGGTTTTCCGGCAGTTAGCCATCTGACATCAAAAGTATCTTTTATTTTGTTGGTGATTTGATAAATTTTGGGATAGCCAATTTTATTTTTTTCCATTATTTCGCCAAAACTATCTCCAAATTCAATAGTGTCTCTTTTGACTTTATATTTGTCTATATTAAATCCAAACTCTATATTTTCAGGACCTGAGGTTTTTTCTGTATTTTTTTCATCACTAGAAATAAAAAAAGATAACATGGAAAGCAGTAACAGTATGGCTATGAATAAATAAAATAAAATTGGAAATTTTTGTCTATTCATTTTCTCCCCATTTTTCAAGCTCTTCTTTAGACCATAGATCTGGGAAAAATATTCTTTTCTGATATTTTGGGTGCATATATTTATGCCAATCACTACCACCAGTTGAAATTGAATTCCCTGATTTAGATTCAATATAAAATTTAGCAGTATTGTAGTGTGCCATTACCCATGTGATATTGACCGTATAATCTAAATGTCTCATTGCTTTTATTAAACTCTTATTGGCTTGATTTTTCTTTGAAAGAGATTTATAAGTAGACCATAAATTTCTAGTGTTATAAACCTTCATAAATGTTATAAACCTTTCCTTATATTGTTTTTCAAAACTTAATAATAGCTGAGATTTTTTTCCGGTTTTAAAATCTTTTCCTGCAGCTTGCCAGTACAAATGATCAAATGCGTGTTCAAAGGGAGTATTTCTATCAATAGTCTTTCTAAACCTAATATCGATTAAGTTTATTAGTTCTGTTGATGCAAATTCAATTAGCCTATATTGAAAACTTTGGAAGCCACTTGCTGGGCTAAGAGAAAGTCTAAATTTATTATACTGTTCAACAGACATTCCTTTTAACATAATATTAAATGAAGTAGTCAGCATATCAAAATATCTACTCACTCGCATTATTTTATCTTCAAAAAGATCTACACTAATATTTTTTGAATCAGCTACTTGTTGTATCTCCCATAAAATCATTTTAAAAATTAATTCATTGATTTGATGATATGTAATAAACACCATTTCATCTGGAAAATCTGTTCTTTGAATTTGGAGGTTTAAAAGGGCATCTGTATTAATATAATCCCAATATGTTAATTGCTTGGAATGCAAAAAACCTTCTAAAAATAAATCAGTGTCTTGAGATAGGGCCTCGTGTTTTTCTTTGAGTTCAAAAATTACAGAATCTAGTTTTGATTTTTTAGCCATATTTAAAAATTAATTTCAAAAGGGTGTTTTAGTCCGCTAAAAGCGTCTAAATCTACTCTTATAGAACCAACAACTAAATCCGCTTTTATTCTTAGAGGAATTTTATTTTTGTCAGCGCTTATCCACAAAGTTAAACTTTCTTTTTCTTTAAATACTCTTCCGGACTGAACAAATGGTCTAAGTTTAATACATTTAATCTTTCCAAATTTAGTATTTATAGTTTCTATGCCCAAAAACTTCATTTTAAATTCATAATTTTCTGAATCAAAAAACATATTTACTGATAAGTCTTTGTCTTTTTTAATTTGATCTAAATTATAGTTGTTTCTAAGAAAATAAAATACAGACAACATATCTTGAACATTGTCCTTGGTACGAAACTCTTTAACTGATTTTTTTTTAATATTGTTTACAACAGCTTTATTACTAATTTGATCAAAATCAATAGTTAAGTTTTTCGTATGCCCGCCTTCATTAATTTTTCTAATAAATTTTTTAGGTAAACCTGTTTCAGAGGAGAAATAGCTTTGATAATAGTCCTCTACTTTAAAAAACCACTTTATAGGCCCCGTTGTTTTCCCAATTGCTTTTACATGATAAAGCTCTGTGAGTTTGTCTTCTTTTATTTCTAAAGATGCTTTTCCAGCTTTAATCCAACCACTATACGAAAGTTTAAAATTTAACCATTCACCACTTTTATATGCGGATTGATCTTGTCCAAAACATAAATTTGAAAAGAAGAAGATTAAAATTATTATTTTTTTCATTGTAAAGTATTCAGATAAAAATAATAAACTTACTAAACATTTAAGTCATTATAATAATCAAAAACTAATTTTGCTTTTGAATTACCGATAGTTTTTTGAAGTTCTTTAATAGGAAGTTTAGAAATATTAATATTTGATTTAAAAGTTTTCAATAATTTAATCCTGGTTAAGTCTCCTATACCTTTAATATTATCTAACTCATTAGTGAAAGCATTTTCACTACGTTTATTTCTATGATGCTTTAAGCTAAATCGATGGGCTTCATTTCTTAACTTTTGTATTAAAATAAGACTTTCTGATTTTTTATCTAAAAATAAAGGAGTTGAATCATTAACAAAATAAATTTCTTCTAACCTTTTAGCTATACCTATAATCGAAATTGTATTTTCTAATTTTAATTCAATTAAACTCTTCAAAGCTGCTGAAAGCTGACCTTTTCCTCCATCGATAACAATAAGTTGTGGCAAACTTTTTTTCTCTTCTAACAATCTGCGATACCTTCTAAATACAACTTCTTCCATCGATGCATAATCGTCTGGGCCTTCTACAGTTTTGATATTAAAGTGTCTATAATCTTTTTTACTAGGTTTTGCGTTTTTAAAAACCACACAAGCAGATGTAGGATTTGTCCCTTGAGTATTTGAATTATCAAAACATTCAATGTGAATTGGAGTATTATCTAAACTAAGATCTTCTTTTAGACGTTTTAAGATTCTATTTTGATGCCTCTCAGGATCAACAATCTTAATTTGTTTTAATCGGTCAAACTTAAATTGAATTGCATTTTTAAGAGATAAATCTAAAATTTTTCTTTTATCTCCAATTTTAGGGATTTCTATTTTAATGTTTTCTCCAAGATCTAATGGAATGATCGAATATACAATTGGTGAATCAGATTTAAACTTTAATCTTATTTCAATAGCAGCTAGCTCTATAATTTTCTTTATTCCTTCATCAATTTTTGACTTAATTTCAAGATTAAAAGATCTAACTATTGAGCCTAGTGATATCTGTAGAAAGTTTATATAAACAAAATTTTCGTCCTCCACATAAGAAAAGATGTCTACGTTTGATATTTTAGGACTTACTACAGTAGATTTATATTGGTAATTTTCTAATGCTTTTATCTTTGATTTAACCAAATTAGCTTCTTCAAATTTTAAGTTCTTAGATAATTCATTCATTTCTATTTTAAAAGAGTTAAGAGAGTTTTTAAAGTTTCCCTTAAGTATATCCTTGATTTCTAAAATGTTTTGATTGTAATTTTCTTCTACTTGTAAAGCTTCACATGGCCCAAGACAATTGCCAATATGAAATTCTAAGCAAACTTTATACTTTTTATCCTCGACTTTTTTCTCATTGAGATCATAAGAGCATGTACGTAATTTATACAAACTAGTAATAATATTTAAAATTGTTTTTACAACCCTAAGACTTGTGTATGGGCCAAAATAATCAGATCCATCTTTTATCATTTTCCTTGTATAAAAAACCCTAGGAAACCTTTCCTTTTTTATACATATCCATGGATATGATTTGTCGTCTTTTAATAAAATATTGTATTTAGGTTGAAATTTTTTAATTAAACTGTTTTCTAGTAACAAAGCATCAGACTCTGTTTTCACTACAACATGTTTAATATTGTTTATGTTTTTGACTAAAGAATTAGTTTTGCCATCTTTATGTTTTTGTTTAAAATACGAACTAACTCTTTTTTTTAAACTTTTAGCCTTACCCACATAAATAATAACCCCTTCTGAATTTAAAAACTGATATACACCAGGGCTATTAGGTAGATGTTTAACAATATTATTTAATTCAATTGTGGTCATTCCCCAAAGGTATATTATTTAATAATATTGTAAAAATTGTTTATTTTTAGATTATGAATAGAAAAAAATCTTTTTTATTTTTATTTCTTTCTGGCCTTGCCAATATATTTTCGTTCAAGGGATATTCACGTAGAAGAAGGAATTCCTTTAAAAGAAAAATCTAATTGGATTGTTTCTTGAGCATGAGATCATGATATATATGATCTGATTTATATGAGTAGAAATTACTTTTGCATATTTTTAGCTTCAATACTAAGAGTTGCATGTGGAACTAATTCCAATCTCTTTTTGTTAATTAATTTTCCAGTGACTCTACATATTCCGTATGTCTTATTTTCTATTCTAATAAGAGCAGTTTTCAAATCTCTAATAAATTTTTCTTGACGAATAGCTAATTGAGAATTCGATTCTTTACTCATCACTGCACTACCCTCATCAAATGCTTTGAAAGTAGGTGAAGTGTCTTCAGTACCATTATTATGGTCATTTAAATAAGCGCTTTTAATTAATTCTAAATCATGATTAGCTTTATTAATTTTTTCTGTGATTAATTTTTTAAATATTGCTAAATCCTTATCCGAATATTTATATTTAGTTTCTGCAGACATTTCTTTAAATTTTGTTTATACTTATTTTTGTTTCAATCTCGTCGAAGGATATTTCATCACCATCTTTTAACTCCTCCAAAATTTTTAAATCCTTCGCTAAAGTTTCAGACTTTATGTAATTTATATTATTCTCAATTGCGTCAGTAATACTAGAGTGCTCTTGAATAAAAATATTTATTCTATCAGTAACTTCAAAACCAGAGCTCTTTCTCATGGTTTGTATTTTGCTAACAAATTCTCTTGAAATACCCTCATCTTTTAAATTTTTATCAATCACGATATCTAAAGCAACTGTAAGTGCTCCTTCATGAGCAACTAGCCAACCTTCAATATCTTGTGATACTATTTCAAAATCATCAATTTCGAAAATAATACTTTTTTCATTAACGACAAGTTCAATATTACCTGTTTGTTCTAATTTCTTTATTTCTTCAGCATTTAAATTGCTCACAACATTAGAAATCTCTTTCATTAATCTACCATGCTTAGGGCCAAGTGTTTTGAAGTTCGGTTTAATCTTTTTAACTAAAATATCTGATGCACCTTCTAACAATTGAATTTCTTTAACATTCACCTCATTTTTAATCAAATCTGAAACTGCTTCAATTTCATTTTTTTGATCAACATTAGAAACAGGAATCATTATCTTATTTAATGGCTGTCTAACTTTTATTTTTTCTTTAGCTCTAAGTGATAAAGTCAAAGAGGATATTTTTTGAGCATATTTCATTTTTCTTTCCAAGTTAGAGTCAATTAACAACTCATTACATGTGGGGAAGTTTGTTAAATGAACACTCTGGTCATTGAATTTTGAGATATTATTAGTAAGATCTAGAAATAACTTGTCCATGAAAAATGGAGCTATTGGAGCTGCTAATTTTGAAATAGTTATAAGACATGTATACAGGGTTTGGTATGCTGATATTTTATCTAATTCATACTCCCCTTTCCAAAATCTTCTTCTTGATAGTCTCACATACCAATTACTTAAAATTTCTACAGTAAAATCAGAAATACCCCTAGCTACTTTTGTGGGCTCATATTGTGAATAAAATTTATCTACATTTTTAATCAAAGTATTTAATTCAGAAAGAATCCATCTGTCAATTTCAGGTCTATCAGTAATTATTATTTCACTTTCAGAATAATTAAATTTATCAATGTTTGCATAAAGAGTAAAGAAAGAATATGTGTTATACAAAGTGCCAAAAAACTTTCTTTTCACTTCTTCAATTCCATTAATATCGAATTTTAAATTATCCCATGGATTAGAATTTGAAATCATGTACCATCTAGTAGCATCTGGCCCAAAATTAGCTATCGTTGTAAAAGGATCAACAGCATTTCCTAGTCTTTTAGACATCTTTTGCCCATTTTTATCTAAAACTAATCCATTAGACACTACATTTTTATAAGCAATAGAATTAAAAACTGAAGTCCCTATAGCATGAAGAGTATAAAACCAACCTCTTGTTTGATCTACACCTTCTGCAATAAAGTCTGCAGGAAATGCCTTATTGTCGTCGATTAGGGATTTGTTTTCAAATGGATAGTGCCACTGTGCATACGGCATACTTCCTGAATCAAACCAAACATCTATTAAGTCTGATTCTCTAAACATCTTTTTACCACTTTGTGAACATAAGATAATCTCATCGACAATGTTTTTATGTAAGTCAACTCTATCATAATTTGTCTTGGAGAAATCATTTACAATAAATTCATTATATATATCATCTTGCATAAAACCTGCGGATATAGATTTTTGCATTTCATTTTTTAACTCTTCAATTGAACCAATACAAATAACCTCTTTACCATCATCAGTTCTCCATATAGGCAATGGAATTCCCCAAAATCTTGATCTAGATAAATTCCAATCATTAGCGTTTTCTAACCAATTACCAAACCTTCCTTCTCCAGTAGATTTTGGCTTCCAATTAATATTTTTATTTAAGTCATACATAGTCTCTTTGAATTCTGAAACTTTAATAAACCAAGAGTCTAGTGGATAGTATAAAATTGGTTTATCAGTTCTCCAACAATTCGGATAACTATGCTTGTATTTTTCTACTTTAAATGCCTTATTTTCTATTTTTAATTTGATTGCAAGCTCTACATCAATGGATTTTTCTGGAATATTATTATCTGTGTAATATTCGTTTTTTACAAATTTGCCAGCAAATTCTTTCATTTCTGGTCTAAACTTACCCTGTAAATCTACTAACGGAACTAAATTATCATTTTCATCTTTTACAAGAAGTGGAGGTATTTCAGGGACAGCTTGTTTAGCGACTAAAGCATCATCAGCTCCAA
This sequence comes from uncultured Flavobacteriaceae bacterium, assembly GCA_964275595.1. GTDB lineage: Bacteria > Bacteroidota > Bacteroidia > Flavobacteriales > Flavobacteriaceae > SGZJ01. The sequence continues at coordinate 13,598 of CAXYDM010000027.1, read as the reverse complement.
AAGTTGGTGCTGTGTGAACAATACCTGTTCCGTCTTCCGTAGTAACAAAATCTCCAGCAATTACTCTAAATGCATTTTCTGGATTATTATATGGCAAGGCATAACTTAAGAGTTGTTCATATTTTATGTTTACAAGATCTTTACCTTTAAATGAACTATGAATGAAATAAGGAATTTTTTTATCATCTTTAGAAAAACTATCTAACTCAACTCCATTGTCAACTTCATAGTATTTACCACTAAATTGTTTTGTAACTAAAGCTTTGGCTAAAATTACATTTGTAAATTCAAATGTGTATTGATTATAAGACTGAACCAATACGTATTCGATATTCAAACCAACTGTTAATGCTGTATTGCTTGGAAGAGTCCATGGAGTAGTGGTCCATGCTAAAAAGTATACAGGCGACTTTATTTTTAAAAAGCTTGGTAAAGAATTTTCAACTGCCTTAAATTGAGCAGTGACTGTAGTATCGGTAACATCCTGGTAAGTACCTGGTTGATTCAATTCATGAGAGCTTAATCCTGTTCCTGCTTTAGGAGAATATGGTTGTATTGTATATCCTTTATAAAGTAAATTTTTATTGAAAATTTGTTTTAAAAGCCACCATACACTTTCCATATATTTAGATTCATATGTAATGTATGGGTCATTCATATTTACCCAATAGCCCATTTTAGAAGTCAAATCATTCCAAATATGCGTGTACTTCATCACCTCTTTTTTACACTCAGAGTTGTAATCTTCAACAGAAATTTTTGAACCGATATCTTCTTTAGTAATTCCTAATTTTTTTTCAACTCCAAGCTCAATAGGTAAACCGTGAGTATCCCAGCCAGCTTTTCTATTTACTTGAAAGCCTTTCATGGTTTTATACCTAGGAAAAATATCTTTGATTGTTCTGGCTAATACATGATGGATTCCAGGCAGACCATTTGCTGAGGGTGGGCCTTCAAAAAATATATATGGTTTTGCACCTTCTCTTGATTGAACTGATTTTTCAAAAATATTATTATCCTCCCAATAGGATAAAATTTCTTCACCTATTTTAGAAAGATTTAAATTATTATAATCAGGAAATATCATGTTTTTTAAACTAGTTGCGAAAATACTAAATTTAGTTATATTCTAGTTAGAAGTATCTATTGAAATTAATTTAAATTATTGATTAAATCTTCAATCTTTGATAAGTATATAATTTTAATAGATTTGGGGGATATATTAAGCTTACTAAATTTTGAAATAAATATTTTTGAGAATCCTAATTTTTCAGCTTCAGTAATTCTTTGCTCTAACCTCTGAACTGGTCTTATTTCACCTGAAAGTCCAACTTCAGCAGCAAAACAATATTTTTCATTTAAAACTATATCTTCATTAGATGATATTACTGCAGCAACAACAGCAAGATCTAGTGCAGTATCCTCAACAGAAATTCCACCTGTAATATTTAAAAATACATCTTTTGAAGCAAGTCTAAACCCAACCCTTTTTTCTAATACAGCCAAGATCATGTTTAATCTTTTTGAGTTATATCCTGTTGAACTTCTCTGTGGAGTGCCATAAACAGCTGTACTAACTAAGGCCTGAACCTCAATCATAAAAGGTCTCATTCCTTCAATAGTTGCTGATATAGCATTTCCGCTAAGTTCTTGGTTTTTTTTAGAAATCAATATCTCTGATGGATTAGTGATTTCTTTTAATCCTTTAATATTCATCTCATAAACTCCAATCTCATTTGTTGATCCAAATCTATTTTTATTTACTCTTAAAATTCTATAAACATGATTTCTGTCTCCTTCAAATTGAAGCACAGTATCAACCATATGTTCTAATATTTTAGGACCTGCAATATTGCCATCTTTTGTAATATGTCCAATAATAATTACCGGAGTAGATGTTTTTTTTGCAAAATTAATTAGTTCTGAAGTACAAGTTTTAATTTGCGATACACTTCCAGGTGCAGAATCTACAAGTTCAGTTTTTAGTGTTTGAATAGAATCTATAATTAATATTTGAGGTTTTGTTTTCTCAATTTGTTTAAATATACCTTCCAAACTAATTTCAGTTAGTACATAGCAATCATCACTTTCGTGATCCATTCTATTAGCCCTCATTTTTATCTGACTTTGGCTTTCCTCTCCGGAAACATAAAGAGTTGAATATGGAAGTCTAATGGCTATCTGTAGCAATAATGTGCTTTTGCCTATCCCAGGTTCACCACCTAATAAAATTAGTGATCCAGGAACTACACCCCCACCTAAAACTCTGTTAAACTCTGTGTCTGAAGTTACTAACCTATCCTCTTCTTTGTAGACAATATTAGAGATTTTTTGTGGTGTAGATGATTTAATATTTTTAACACCTTCTGTCTCCCATGTATTGTTTTTAGGTTGTAAAACAACTTCTTCGGAAATGGTGTTCCAGCTTTTACAAGACGTACATTGACCTTGCCATTTTGGAAAATTACTGCCACAATTATTACAAACAAAAGTTGTTTTAACTTTACTCATTATTACTGTAAATCTTGATTAATTAAATCTGCTCTTTCTAATAATTCATCTTTAGTAATACCTTCAACATCCTCAAGAGTATATGCAGATCTGTAAATATGCATTGCTTTTCTTATATCTCCGTTTCTTTCATGATAAAGCCCCATAAAATAACTTCCTAAAATAGTTTTAGGATATTTGTCAATAGCTAATTTTGAAAGGTCTTTGTAGAATTTGAACTGCTCACTATCTTCAATATATTTTTCAACAGCTCTAAAATCATTTATTAAAATCTCTTTATTTACACCATAATAATTAGCAATATTTTCATATTTATTGATCAAATATTTGACTGGTGAGGTTTGAATTTTACTTAAAACTGAGTTATATTCTATGGAATTAATAGCGGAATAAGTGGCAAAAATATGTTCAAATCCTTCAGAGATTGAGTGTATGGGTAAATTATAATGAGTAAGGTTTTCATGTTGTTTGTACTTAAATGATACCAAATCATTATTTAAATTCAGAAGATTTTCAGATAACATTTTAGTCCTTTCATCAATTGATTTAAAGTCAGTATTTGAACTGACTAAATAGTAGAAAATATTACTTTTAATTTTATCGAATCTTTTAATTATATAATTTTCCATATTGTAAGAAAACTTTGGGCTAATTGCAATAAAACCAGAAATTGAAGTTTTATTATTTAACAAAAAATAATTGATATAATTTGCAGTTGCCTCATGACCAACAGCTATTTTAAATTTGGTAGTTCTGTATTTTTTGTCAAAAAAAGGAATCAGTTCTTGTGATATAAAGTCGAAGAAATTTGCACTGGAGGAAATTGGTATAAAGTCAATATTATCTAAAACACTACAGTCATCAAATCTAGAGTCAATTTGATTAATTCCAACAATTATAGATTCTGGAATATTTCCCCAGTAAGATAAATAATCAACACTTCCAGAAACAGCTTCAAACATATAATCTCCATCTAATACGACAATTAATGGATAGTCTTTGTCAAGCTTATCATCATAGTTTCTAGGTAGTTGTATTTTCAACTCACGAGTGTCATTCAAAAATTTTGATTCAAAACTTTCATAAATGGTTTGTGAGAAAGATATATTTATAAAAAAAAGCAGTATTACAATCTTAATTTTTAACATATTTATTTAACTATTATTAATCATTGTGAAGGTAGTAAAATATGTAAAAAATTAATTGCTAATTTGTCTTATTTCTGTGATTGTTGTAAACAGGTAGTAATAAAAGTGAGATTCCGCCAAAAATAATTATCATTAATGTTTGAGAAGACCACATAATCCAACCAAAAGCACGGCTTGGATCTTCAGCAATACTAAAAAGTGAAAATGCAATTACTACTGCTTCAGGATAAGTTCCAATTCCTCCATTAGTTGCCCCTATTGAAAACATTCCTAATATAAAACCTATTAAAATTGGAGCAAAAGATATATCGTTAATTTCCTGCATTGATAAAGAGGTAACGTAAAACATTAAAACATACATAATCCATATAAAAATGGTATGAAAAATAAATGCCCATCTATGTTTCATTTTAGTTATTGTTAAGACCCCTTCAAAAATCCCTTTTAAAAACACTTTGATCTTAATTAACAAGGATGGGAAAATATAATTTAATCCAATAATGAGTAAAATAATTATACTTAAAACCAAAAACAATGAAAACATACTCATAGAATTAAGTTTCTCTAAAATCAAATTTGTAATAAATTCTTTTTTTAAAAAAACTGCTAAACATACAATAGTGAAAGCACAGATCAGATCTGCAATTCTTTCTGCTATGACAGTTCCAAGGGTTTTGTCGAAAGGGATATTTTCGTATTTAGAAATTATCGTTGCTCTTGCTACATCTCCAGCTCTTGGTACTGTTAAATTTATTAAGTAAGCAGAAAATACAGCAAAAAAACTATTTAAAAAAGTAATTCTATAGCCTAAAGGGTTTAGCAAATAATTCCATCGATAAGATCGAGAAATATGACTTAAAGTACCAAAAAAAATACCAAGTAAAATCCAATAAGGATTAGATTTTTGAAGATAAAAAAGAATTTGATTAATGGATATTTTTGAAAATGAATAAATTACAAGTAGTAAACCTATTGAAATAGGTAGGAGGATTTTTATATACTTAATTATTTTTTTATTCAAAAGCTATTTTAATAAGTTAGTTTTTTCATTAGGAAATACAATAGCAGGGTTAAAAGATTTTGCTTTCTTCAAAGACATAAAAGCATATGTAATTAAAATAAGAACATCATCAACCTGAACCTTGCGTGCAGCGGCACCATTGACTGTTATTTCACCAGAGTTTCTTTTGCCAGGAATAACGTAAGTATCAAATCTTTCTCCATTGTTATTGTTTACAATTTGGATTTTTTCTCCTTCAATTATATTTGCAGCATCCATCAAATCTTCATCAATGGTAATACTACCTATATAATTTAAATCAGCACCGGTTACTTTAACACGGTGAATTTTTGATTTTAAAATCTGAATTTTCATCTAAAAAATTTAATTAAGTGCAATATTATCAATTAATCTGATTCCATCAACAAAAACAGATATAAAAGCTCTATATTTTTTTTTAAAATTTATGGAATTAGTGGGTACTAATTTATCTTCATCTGCAATCATTAAATACTCTATATTCATTCGATCAAAGGAATTAATATTATGAGTGGCTATTTTTATTAAATCATCAATACTATAGTTAATCATGTTAGACTTAATAAAAGTTAGATTTTTAAAAATATTGGAAGCTAATTCTTTGGAGTTTGAAGTAAGTTTATTATTTCTTGAACTTAATGCTAAGCCACTTTTTTCTCGTTGAGTTTCACAACCAACAATTTTAACATTCGTTTTTAAACATCTTATTATTTGTAATTGTTGGAAATCTTTTTCTCCAAAATATGCGTTATTGGGCTTTACAATGTCAAGTAGTAATTCAACAACTGTTGCGACACCTTCAAAGTGATTAGTTCTAAATTTTCCCTCCATATACTTATCAAGCCCTTTGAAATCATATGACTTTGCATGCATTTGATCTCCATATATTTCGCTCGAATCTGGAGCAAAGACTAGAATTTCATTAGAAATATTTTTTAACAAAATACAATCTTCCTTTAAATTTTTTGGGTAAGTAGACAAATCTGAAGAGTTATTGAACTGAATAGGGTTTATGAAAATACTAACAACAGTTAAATCATTTTGTGAACATGATTTATTCAATAATGATAAATGTCCTTGATGCAAAGCTCCCATAGTAGGTACAAAACCTATAGTTGAACCTGAATCTTTTAAATGATTTAAGTGTCCTATTAGATCTAATTTTTTATAAAATAACTTCATTTTAATAAAACTTTAACAGCATGCAAATTTAATATATTACTATTAATCTGCATAATTTTTGTAATTTTGCTACTTTTTGCAGTTAATAATTTAATACAAGGAAATGAAAGAGAAAAAAATATTATACGTATCATCAGAGGTTGTCCCTTATCTTCCTGAAAATGAAATTTCATCAATGTCCTTTGAAATTCCTAAAATGATAAATAAGCAAGGAGGACAAATTAGAATATTCATGCCTAGGTACGGTAATATTAACGAAAGAAGGCACCAGCTGCATGAAGTTATTAGATTATCAGGTATTAACTTGGTGATTGATGATTTAGATATGCCATTAATTATAAAGGTTGCTTCTATTCCAAAAGAAAGAATCCAAGTTTATTTTATTGATAATGAGGAGTATTTTAAAAGAAAGTCTACTTTTTCCGATGAGAATGGCAAACTTCATGATGATAACGACGAAAGAGCAATATTTTTTGCCAAAGGAGTTATTGAAACTGTAAAAAAATTGAACTGGTCGCCAGATATAATTCATGTTCATGGATGGATGGCATCACTATTTCCGCTATACCTTAAAACATACTATAAAGATGAACCTGTTTTTGAAAATAGTAAAATAGTTACCTCTGTTTACGATAAATCATTTGATGAGAGTCTAAATAAAAAGTTAGTGGACAAAATATTATTTGATGAAATAAACGAAGATTTAATTAAAGGGTTGAAAGATCCTTCCTACAACAACTTAATGAAAAATGCAATAGATTTTTCTGATGCTATCATTTTAGGTTCTCAAGAAATTCCATCCGAAGTATCAGATCATTTAAATGCATCCAAAAAGCCTGTTTTAGATTATCAAACTAGAGAAACTTTTTCTGAGACATACACAGAATTTTATAAAAACGAAGTTTTAAATCAATAAATGAAATATATTAAACTATTATCCGTTTTCTTTATCTTTTTAATTTTTTCATGTGATAAAGATTTTACTAGTATAGATTCAGATGTAATTAGCTCTGAAAATGCTATAAATTTTAGCACGTCTTTAATTGATTACCCACTAATTGCTTCCAACTTGAGATTAAATCCAGTTAAGTCTAACAACTTACCTTCTTTTATGCTTGGATATAATAATAATCCAGTTTTTGGTGAAAGCAAAGCGAGTTTTTTAGGACAAGTAATTCCTACTGAATTTAGTCCTTCTTTTGGAGAAAATGTAGTTTTAGATTCCGTTGTATTAACAATACCATACTATAGTAGAGGAGTTGAAACAAGTGAAGAAGGAGATATTACATATGAAATTGATTCTGTGTACGGAAATACTCCGACAAAGCTTTATGTTTATAAAAGTAATTTTTATTTAAGGGATTTTGATCCAAGCGGAGATTTTAGTGATTCTCAAAACTATTATTCAAATGGATCATTATCTAATTCTGAATATATAAATCAAGCTGAAGTTGAAGCAGAGTTACTCTTCGAATCCGGAGTAATAGGTGATGGATCGGATGACTTTGTTCCTAGCTCGGAAAGAATTGACTTAACTCTATTAGATTCTCTTGGTGAAAGCTATGTTTCTAGTAGTATAGCACCAGCAATTAGATTAAAATTAAATAACCCAAATGATAATTTTTGGCAAAGCATATTTTTTGAAAATGAAGGTAATCCTGAGCTAGTTAACCCAAATACATTCAAAGAGTTTTTTAGAGGGCTTTACATCAAGGCAGATGGTATTAATTCTGAAGGCTCAATGATGATGTTAAATTTTGCTTCATCTAATACTAAACTTACAATTCATTACACCTCTGACACTAGTACAGACAGCGATACAGATTCTGGTGGAACTACAACTGAAACTATATCGAGTCAAAATGAATATGTCTTGAACTTTACCGATAATTTGATAAATGTTTATGAAAATAATTTCCAAATAGATGTTTCAAACTCGAATACAGTAGAAGGGGATGAAAGACTGTATTTAAAAGGTGGTGAAGGATACATGTCAACAATAGATTTATTTAATGGAGAAATTCAAGATGAGAATGGTGAAATGGTAGATGCTTTTGACCATTTTAAAAATTCCTTTTATGATGAGGAAAACGAAATCGCTAATAAAATAATCAATGAAGCATACATTGAGTTTTTTGTAGATCAGACCCAAAATATTCAAGATGAACCAGATAGGATTTATCTATACAATTTTGAACAAAATACTGCACTTATTGATTATTTTCTAGACCAGTCAGTAAGCTCTACTACTATTAATGCTAAAATCAATCATCTAGAACCCCTAACTAGAGATGGAGATTCTCTTACTGGCGAGGGTGTTAAGTATAAAATTAGAATAACAGAACACCTAAATAATTTAATTCTTAGAGATTCAACCAATGCTAAGCTTGCACTTGTTGTTACTGCAAATGTAGGCTCAATAGATAACTTTTCTATTTTAAATAGTGGTGAAGAAAACCGTGACTTTCCTTCGGGTGCAATTTTAACTCCTAACGGAACGGTACTGCATGGAAGTCAATCTGAAAATATAGATAAAAGACCTAGAATTAAAATATATTATACTGACCCTGATGATTAATGCGAGTAATTTTTATTTGAGTTAATAGTTTTTACTTATAAATTTAATAATTGATAGAATTTTAGAATATGTGTGGAATAGTAGGTTATATTGGCAATAAAGATGCTTATGAAATTATTATCAATGGTTTAAGAAGACTAGAATATAGAGGTTATGACAGTTCTGGAGTAGCATTATATAATTCAGAATTGAATGTTTGTAAAACTAAAGGTAAAGTAGAGAAATTAGTTAAAAAAGCTAAAAAAAGAATTTCTCTTGACGGAAATATTGGAATAGGTCACACAAGATGGGCTACTCACGGAGAACCTAATGATGTAAATGCTCATCCAATTCTATCTAATAATGAATCTCTAGTAATTGTTCATAATGGTATCATAGAAAATTATGCTACAATAAAAAATGAACTAATTTCTAAAGGTTACAAGTTTGAATCTGAAACTGACACAGAAGTGCTAGTTAATTTAATTGAATATGTTCAACTAACTGAAAAAGTAAAACTAGGTAAGGCGGTGCAGTTAGCGTTATCTCAAGTAGTTGGCGCATATGCAATAGCAGTATTTGACAAAAAGAAACCAGACGAAATTGTTGTGGCTAGACTAGGAAGTCCATTAGCTATAGGAATTGGTGATGGTGAAATGTTTATTGGTAGTGATGTTACTCCGTTTTTAGATTTCACTAGAAAAGTAATTTATCTTGAAGAAGGTCAAGTTGGAGTTTTAAGAACTCATAAAGAGACAAAATTTTACGATATTTCTAATGATTCTATTATCTCTCCAACTATTGAAACTTTAGAGCTAGAATTATCTGAAATTGAAAAAGGTGGATTTGATCATTTTATGCTCAAAGAAATTCACGAACAACCAAAGGCTATAATTGATACTCTTCGTGGAAGGTTAAAATTAAATAAGGGAATAATTAAACTTTCTGGAATTGACAACAATTTAAATAAATTTACTTCTGCAAATAAAATAACTATTATTGGCTGTGGTACTTCTTGGCATGCAGGATTGGTGGGTGAATATATATTTGAGAAAATTTCAAGAATCCCTGTTGAAGTTGAATATGCTTCAGAATTTAGATACAGAGATCCTATAATTAATCCTAACGATATTGTAATTGCTATTTCTCAGTCGGGTGAGACAGCTGACACTTTAGCAGCAATGAAATTAGCTAAGGCAAAAGGAGCGTTTGTATTTGGTATTTGCAATGTTGTAGGTTCATCTATTACTAGGGAATCTCACTCAGGAACTTATACTCACGCAGGACCTGAAATTGGTGTAGCTTCAACTAAAGCTTTTACAACTCAAATTACTGTATTGTATTTAATGGCATTAAAGTTAGGTAAAGCGAAAGGAATCATTTCATCAACTTTATTTAATAAATATCTAACAGAGCTAAATCTCATCCCTGAAAAAATAGAAAAATCACTAAGTATTAACAATAAAATTGAAGAAATAGCAGAACAAATCAAAGACTCTTCAAACTGCCTTTATTTAGGTAGAGGTTTTAATTTTCCGGTAGCTTTAGAAGGTGCTTTAAAACTTAAAGAAATTTCCTACATACATGCAGAAGGTTATCCTGCTGCCGAAATGAAACATGGACCAATTGCTTTAATTGATGAAAATATGCCAACCGTTGTTATAGCAACTTCAAAAGGTCATTATGATAAAGTGGTAAGTAATATTAGAGAAATTCAATCTAGAAAAGGAAAAATTATAGCAATTATCACTGAGGGAGATAAAGATGTGAAAGAGATCGCTGATTACTACATTGAGATTCCTGAAACAATTGAATCGTTAACTCCTTTAATTACTACGATTCCGTTACAACTATTATCATACCATATAGCTGTGAAGCTTGGAAAGAATGTAGACCAGCCAAGAAATCTAGCAAAATCTGTTACGGTGGAGTAAAAGAAACAACGGTTATCCTTACCTCTCAATTTAGTATAAGATTCTCTGTTCAATTACTACAACTAAAGTTTGGGAATCAAATTATAGTAAATATCAACAGTATTTATTCAACAGAATTTGTAAATATAAAGAGTGTCTTCTTACCCCTATTGGTTACAGAAAGATATCTCAAATCTTCAATGAGGAGGGGTTAAAAACACCTCGATGGAAGTATCTTTAAGAACAACCATGTTCACTCCATTTATAAGAAAGGTTTAATTCGTGAAGAAAGAATGAATAGAAAAGATATCGTAGAGGTGTCTCAACCTATCATTGAGGAGTTAAATTAAAAATCAGTTTTTGATTAAATGTAAAGTTTTTTTGTCATTATGTAAAAAATACTTTACATTTGTTGAAATATAAAAATTATAATATGAGTTATTTATTTAGTAATAAGTTTAAAAAAACAAGTGGTGTGGTTTTTTATTTGTCAATACTAGTTGGATTATTTTTACTCTTGACAGATAGAATACAAGACATTTTTGTTGTCAACGTTTTTTCAATTTTTTCATATGAATGGTTTGGTTCAGAACAAACAGGTTTTGGTTGGATAGAAAATGGGTTAGGTGACGAAATTTTTACCCTATTAATTATTGTTTCAGGATTAATAAACTCTTTTAGTAAAGAGAAAATAGAAGATGAATTAATTTCAAGAATTAGATTAGAAAGTTTGTCTTTATCTCTCTTTATTAGTTTTGGGTTAATAATTATATCTACATTTTTAGTTTTTAATATTAACTATATGTATGTATTGGTGTTCAACTTATTTTTAATAATTCTCTTATTTAATTTAATATTTAAATTCAGACTATTCAAACACTATAACTCATGAAAAATAATTTAAAGTTATATCGAACAAAGTCTGGATATACACAAGAAGATATTTCAAAAAAAATAGGTGTTTCTAGACAAACAATAAACTCCATTGAAAATAACAGATTTCATCCCTCAATACTATTGTGTTTGAAACTTTCAAAAGAATTGGATTGTCGGTTAGATGATTTATTTTTTCTTGAAAGATGATTTTAGAAAAGTTTAAGGGGTAAGGTTAACCGTATAATAAGAATAAACCACCACGGTGGAGTAATTTGTAGAGGAGATTCACAGATTAGAATTCCTCCCAAAAATTGGATGTAAATTCATCTAAAAACTCTGGGAGAACCTTGTTTGTCTGTTCAATTTTTTCAAATTCATCCATACTAATTGTTGAAGATTCAAATACCTGAATTTCGGTTTTATTTTCTTGATCAAAAGCCATATCTATTCTAAAAGAAATTTCATTTTGCTTACGACGACCTTTAACATTTTTATTTTTTTCAATAAGTCTAATTGGCCTATCGATTGAGAAGGTTTGTTTAGATGTAATTTGGGCATAAGATAAATTATACTTTTCATTATCAAATTTTGATAAAAGTAATTTTCCCGATCTAAAATATTGATTAAATGCAACTCCAAGTAATTTAAATTTAAATAAGGGTTTCGTGTTTTCAAAATCCAATCTTATTAATGCAAAATCCTCAGAATTAATATATAAAGTACCTTTATACTTAGAGCTTCCTTTAGGGTTACACTCAATTACATAAATCAAGTCCTCACCAATAAAATTAAGTTCAGGTTCAGAAAAAGTGTATTTATTAGGTTTTAAAATAAAATTAAAATCAGAATCTTCATTAAAAAAAAGAGTCGAATAAAAATTATTAATAGTGTTTTTTTGATTCCCTGCAAAGTTCTTTTTTCGTTTTAAATCCTCTTCCATTTTTTTGCTTAACACTTCTAAATCTGTACTGTCAATATCATGTAAACCATCAATTTCAAGTTCACCCCCAAAAAAACCAGATTTAATTTTAAAATAAGAATCAGACTTGATATTTTTCTTTAAATACAGCTCTAGCTTAGTATTTAAAGATTCTAATATTTCATCCTCTTTGTTGTATGTTTCTCTAGCCTTAATTAAACTAATTTTTTGCATGTCTTCTTCAATACTTCCAAATTGATAACACAATGTTTCTAAAGCGTTTTTATTCTCTTTTGAAAGATTATTTGAAATACTATCTAGTAATGATCTATTTATTTCTTTAATAGATGATTTAAATTTACTAGTGTTAAATCTTTTTGTTTTTGAGTTAGATCTCTTGCTTAAAAATATTTTATTTTTGGTAAGACCCTTTTCATAATTTTTATCAATATTTTTATAAACCTCTTGAACTATTTCAATAGAGCTAAGCCTTTTATTTGTTAAAATCACATCATTTAATACAACAGGCTTGGGAATTAGGTAAATAATACTATCTCTAAATTTTAATAATGGGTAGGATAATTTTTCATAACCCATAGATGAAACAAATAAAGAATCTTGATTAATTAATTCTGATGTAATTAATTGAAAGATTCCATTTTCGTCTGAAATTAATCCCTTATTATTAGAAAAAGAAACTGTTGAGAATGGAATTGGAGATAAAGAAAGTGAATCTTTAACTTGAACAGAAATAGACTGTGAACTAACACTAGAGCTTACTATAAATATTAATATAATTAATGATTTTTTCATCTAATAAATAATGCTGCAAATATATTGTTTTACTATATTCATTGAAAATTAAATTCACAGAATATGCCTTTTACAAATGATGCTATTGTTTTCGGAATTTTAATGATTTCACTTGGTTTTGTTTTTTTTACAGAATCCAAAAAAAATGGGTTTTGGAATAAATTTTACAAAGTTGTTCCAGGACTACTTATGTGCTATTTCATCCCAGCAATCTTTAATTCCTTAGGCGTTATTTCTTCTGAGGATTCTCAAACCTATTACATTGCTAGTAGATACTTACTTCCTGCTTCATTAGTACTTATGACTTTAAGTATTGATTTAAAAGCAATTTACAATCTTGGCTACAAAGCATTAATAATGTTTTTTACAGGGACAATAGGAATAATTATTGGTGGACCCATAGCTATATTGATATTATCAAGTTTTTTTCCTGAACTTTTTAACGGAGCTGGACCAGACGCAATATGGAGGGGTCTTTCTACACTTGCTGGAAGCTGGATAGGCGGTGGGGCAAATCAAGCAGCAATGTTAGAAATTTTTGAATATAATCCCCAAAAATATGGAGGTATGGTACTTGTTGATATTGTTGTGGCTAATATTTGGATGGCTATTATACTACTTGGAATTGGTAAGAAAGACG
>CAXYDM010000026.1:0-86210 GCA_964275595.1 uncultured Flavobacteriaceae bacterium | reverse complement strand
GTTTAAAAGAAGAATCTTTTTCAAATGGATCGGCTTATGCAGACCTAGATAATGATGGAGATTTAGATTTAATTGTAAATAATATTAATAGTGAAGCATTTTTGTATAGGAACAATTCAGATAAGATTACTAATAGTAACTTTATTAGAATTGAATTATACGATAAAGAAAATAAACCTGTACTAGGTACAAGAGTTTCCATATATTCTGAAGGAGATATGCAAACTTCTGAAACTACAAATGTTAGAGGAATATATTCTACAAGCGAACCATTTGTGCATTTTGGACTTCAAAGCAAGACTAAAATTGACAGTTTGATTATTGATTGGCCAAACAACACTAGGACAATCAAAAAAAATCTGGCTGTAAATAAAACTATCAAAATTGGAATGAATGAAAATAAAATCCAAAAAACAAAGCTGACTAAATCAAAATCCAATAAGATATTTTTTACCAATACAACAGAATCATTTGGTATTGATTATACACATAAAGAAAATTCGTTTGATGATTATGAATACCAGGTACTATTACCGCACAAACTATCTCAAATGGGACCAGCATTAGCTAAATCGGATATTAATAATGATGGTTTAGAAGATATTTTTATTGGGGCAGCTAATGGGTTTAGCCCTAAACTTTATCTACAAAATAAAGAAGGAAAATTTTATTCAATTAATTCAAATTATTGGAGTAAACAAAGTTCCTTCGAAGACGTTGATGCAATATTTGTAGATGTTGACAATGATGGTAATCAAGATTTATATGTAGTAAGTGGTGGTAATGAATATGAAGATAAAAATATAAATTATACAGATAGAATTTATATAAATGATGGTAATGGTAATTTTTCTAGAGGAAAGATTACTGGTTTAATACCAGAAAGCGGTTCGGTAGTAAAGGCATCAGATTATGACAATGATGGTGATATGGATCTTTTTGTAGGAGGAAGGCATATCCCACATCAATATCCATTGCCAGCAACAAGTATGATACTAAGAAATGACAATGGACAATTAGTAAACGTTACTAAAGAAATAGCAAAAGAATTTGAAAAATTAGGCATGGTCACTGATGCATTGTGGAGTGACTATGATAATGATGGAGATATAGATATAATATTAGCAGGGGAATGGATGCCTATTACAGTGTTTAATAACGAAAAAGGAATATTTAATAAAGTTAAAGAAAATGGGTTAGAAAATTCTGATGGTTGGTGGTTTAGCCTGGAACAAGGGGATTTTGATGGAGATGGTGACATTGATTTTATTGCAGGAAATCTTGGACTTAATTATAAATATAAAACCTCTATAGAAAAACCTTTTGATATTTATTATAACGATTTTGATTTAAATGGAAAAAAAGATATTGTTTTAGGATATTACAATGACAATAAACATTATCCATTAAGAGGTTTTTCATGCTCAGCACAACAAATACCAGATTTAAAAGACAAAATAAAAAAATATGATGTCTTTGCAGCACTAGAAATAGACCAAGTGTATGGAGATGATAATTTAGATAATTCTTTACACTATAAAGCTAAAACATTTGCATCTTCTTATGTTGAGAATTTAGGAAATGGAAATTTTAAATTATCATCATTACCATATCAGGCACAACTGTCAAATATAAATGATATTCTTGTTGATGATTTTAATGAAGATGGTAATTTAGATTTTGTAACTATTGGAAACTTGTTTGTTTCGGAAATAGAAACCCCTAGAAATGATGCTGGTAATGGATTATTAATGTATGGAAATGGAAATGGCTCTTTTGAAGTTTCAACTGTTCAACAAAGTGGATTTTTTGCCAATAAGGATGCCAAAAAAATAGTAATAATTTCTAATCAAATGGAAAGAAAATTATTGGTATCAAATAATGATGATAAACTACAGTGTTTTACCATTACAAATAATATTAAATAAAAGTTATGAAGTGTTTTTTACTAGTTGTTATTAGTAGTTTTTCTATTTTGTCGTTTTCACAACCATCAGAAACGATTAAAACAGATTCTACGATCATCTACCATGGTAGGCAACACTTTTTAATTGAAGGAACAGCTATTTCAGATTCCCTTAAGGAAAGTCCCTATGATCGTTTACCAATTTCTTATAAAGAAAAAGTAAGAGAACCAGTCTGGGACTTATCAAAAGCATCCGCTGGAATAACGGTGCGATTTCACTCGAATTCGACAAGTATTAATTTAAAATGGACTGTTTTAAATGATTTAGACATGTCTCATATGGCAGCTACTGGTATTAAAGGAATCGATTTATACACAAAGTATAACAACAAATGGAGATATGTAACTACAGCAGGAGCTCTTGTTGGGCTTAAGACATATCAAAATAAATCCATTCCAGCAGATAGTATAAATGAATATGAATTAATAAAAAACATGACTCCTGAATTTAGAGAGTATAAATTATTTTTACCCTTATACGATGGCGTTACAAAACTTGAAGTTGGTATTGATTCTGCAGCATCAATTGAAAAAGCAACTCCTAGTTCTGAAAAACCTATTGTTTTTTACGGAACAAGTATTACACAAGGTGGCTGTGCGTCCCGTCCTGGGATGGCTCATACTAATATTATATCAAGAAAATTGGATGTAGACTGTATAAATTATGGATTTAGCGGAAATGGACGAATGGAAACACCTATTGTAGAGCTCATCTCTGAAATCGATGCCCGTTTTTATGTTATTGAATGTTTGCAAAATATGGATTCTGAACAAGTTAAGGAAAGAGTTAAACCATTGGTGGATATTATTAGAACCAACCACCCGCACACCCCCATAGTTTTAGTGGAAAACATGATGTATACAATGGCTTTTTTAAATCAAACTTTAGAAACCAGATTGATTGAGGAAAATACAGCACTTAAAAATGAGTATGACAAAATAATAAAAAGTGGTACTCCAAATATTTTTTATATCAAAGACAATAAAGAGTTTTTAGTAGATAATGAGGGAACTGTAGACGGAGTACACCTTACTGATTTAGGTTTTAAACGATATGCAGATTATCTAATAGAAAATTTTAAAAAATTCAAGCTTATCAAGGATTAGATTATTTTTTGTGATGAATTAATTCTTTACTTAATAATTGAACTTTTTCATATTGTTCTTCAATTAAATTATTTTGACCTTCAATGAGTTTGTATTTTTTATTTACCCCCACACTCTTATAAATTTGCGTATCTGAACTTGGCCATATAATGGTTAAAGTTTGTATCAGTTTACTTTGACCCAATCCAATTTCACTTTGTAAACTATTTGCTCCAAAACTCCCACCTGTATTAATGGAATAAAAAATAGTTCTACCGTTATCCAAATCAAGCTTTAGTTTAGTTCCTATAGCACTTCGGTTTGACTGTACACCCTCTAAATTTAGTATAACCCAATTATTCTCAAATGTTGGGTTTTCAAAACAAACATTTGGATAATTATCTCCTTCATAAGCTCCTCCTAAAACTGCATAAATATCTTGATCTCCGTCATTATCTAAATCTGCAAAACTCACTCCATGTCCTTTTTGAATATGCCCAAACCCACCAGCCGAGGTTACTTCTTCGAACGAAATTCCATCAACATTTCTAAACATTCTATTAGGAACAACAGAAGTGAATTCCGGCGAACCTGTACCTATGTAAAAATCTAACCATCCATCGTTATCAAGGTCTCCAAAATTACTACCCATTGCATAAAAACTTTTGTCAATATTAAAAGCATTACTCTGTTCACTAAAGGTTTCATCACCATTATTAATGTAGAGTTTAGATTTATCTGATAGTACTTTTTCTCCTTGTAATTCTTTTACAAAATCACCAGCTACATTTTGTAAGTTGCGTGTATCGTAACTAGCTACAAGAATATCATTAAACCCATCATTATTTACATCCCAAAACCAAGTGGGGAAACTAAAATTAGGTCCTTGAACACCTGCTGTTTCAGAAATATTTTCAAATTTTCCAAAATTGTTCTTGAATAATAAATTCTTTCCTCCCATAACAGAGATATATAGATCTGGCCACTTATCGTTATTAATGTCACCAAAAACAACTCCTTTAATAAATCCTTCAATTGAAGAGAGGTTATAGTCTGAAGATTTTTCTATAAAACTTCCGTCTTTTTGGTTTATATATAGCTCACAAGGATGTGACTGTTTTTCGTTTGACTCATTTCCAATAAAGAGATCTAAATAGCCATCATTATTTACATCAGCCCAAGAAGCTGTTTGAGTAGGATGGAAGGAAAGTAGCCCTGCACTTTTTGTTACGTCAGTAAAAGTTCCATCTCCATTATTTTTAAGAAGCGAATTTGGATGATTACCACCTTCACCAAGCCAAGCTCCTCTTAAAACAAAAATATCTATATATCCATCATTGTCATAGTCTGCATGAATGCAATTTAGACCACTAACTATTCCCTGTTAACCCTGCTTCTTCAGTTGTGTCGATAAATCCATTACTAGTGTTTGTATATAACTTACTTTGATCAGACATTCCATAGGACGTCATAAAAATATCGAGTAAGCCATCGTTGTTAAAGTCATCGATACTAACTCCTCCAGACAAACCATCTTGAGCTATACCCAATTTTAAACTGACTTCTTTGAATGCCTTAATTTTCTTCTGTTCTATATTCCAATTAGGGTAGTTTATTCTATATTTTTTAGGAACATTATTTGGGTGTTCCCCAATACTCATATGTGCTAAATTCAAAAGCCATTTGTAGTTGTCATTAGGGAATTTTTCATATATCTGTGTATAAATCTCTATCGCTTTTGTAGACCCATTGACATCTATGTGAAAGGCTTCATCTTTTAAGGGTAAAATACAAGAGTAAGAATTATGATTATTTTGACAATTATTAACCTCTCCTAGTCTCAAATAGCTGATGGCAAGTAAGTCTATAATTGGCAGTAAATCTTTTGTAATTAGGTCTTGATAAGTTAATTGTTGTCTTATAATTAAACTTTCAATTTCATTAATGCAAGTCTGAATTTCGCCAGCTTTTAAAAGTTGCTGACAATATTTAAACCAAGTTATTATTTTTTTCTCGGGCTCAACCTTTGAAATTTGTGCTAGAGTATAAAGCTGCAAGTTTTTCATTCCAATGGTAATAGTTTATTGGGTTTCCTTCTAAATACATGGTTTTTAGTGTATCAACCATTGAAAATGTATCTGAAGTTTTTTCTGAATTGAAATGCTTGAAAGACTCTTGACTATTAATTTTAATTGTCATGACAAAAAACAGTAACCAAAGAAAATATTTAACTTTCATACTTTTAAACTCAAACTAATTTTTGAAATACTGACAAATTTACTCTTAAACTTTTTCTTTAAAATTAAACATTTTTTTTGTTATGTGATTAAATTAAATAAAAGACATAAAAAATTATCGAGTTGGGTAATTCTGGTTGTATAAACATTACTAAACTACTAATTTTAATCAAAAAATATACATTAGTGAGTTTAAATATGCTATTGGTCGAAGTAATTAAATAGACATGAATCATTATTCTTATATTCATATAAGAATAATTTTTCTTCTATTAGTTTATATTAAATTAAAGAAGAGTGGTAAATCACTCTTCTTTTTTTTATATTCAATAATTAAAATTTAAGAATAAAGTTAATTTTTTAAAACAATTAGAAATGAAAAGAAAATATTTACTTCTTGCACTAACTTTAGCCGCTTTTTCAAGTCAATTAAGCTACTCACAAAACTGGAATGAATTTGCAAATACAAGTCGTTATGATAAAGCAAACTTAGAACTTTTATTAAATAGTGAGAATCAGAACAGAGTAGTCTTTATGGGGAATTCTATTACTGAGGAATGGGTTAGGATGCATCCTGAATTTTTTACAAATAAAGACTATGTTAATAGAGGTATTGGCGGGCAAACAACTCCTCAAATGTTATTAAGGTTTAGACAAGATGTAGTAAACTTAAATCCAAAAGTAGTAGTAATTTTAGCTGGAACAAATGATATTGCAGGAAATACAGGTTATACATCAGAACAGGATATTATAGGTAACATTAAATCAATGGCAGAGATTGCTAATGCAAATGGAATTAAAGTTATTATCTCTTCAATCTTACCAGCAATAGAATATTTATGGAAACCAGGTAAGGATCCAGCTACAAAAATTATTGAAATTAATAAAGAATTAAAATTATTTTCCAAAAAAAATAGATTTATTTATTTAGATTATTATACCTCTATGGTAGATGATAATGGAGGTTTAAAAGTTCCAGATTACACAGCTGCTAGTGATTTAGTACATCCAAATATAAATGGATATTTAATAATGGAAAAACTAGTAGAACAAGCAATAAATAAGGCATTAAAATAAATTTATAAATGAGATTCTTTAGTTTAATATTTATCTCAACTTTATTTTTTTTGTTTACTAGTTGTGAAAATTCTAAAAATATAAAATTAGAACTGAATTCACTTTTCTCTGACCACATGGTCCTTCAGCAAAAAGACAGTGTAACGTTTTGGGGTAAAAGTAGTCCTTTAACCAAAATAAATGTAATTACTAGCTGGGGTGAAAAATCCTTGACAGAATCTAATAAAAAAGGTGAATGGAAGCTAAATATACTAACTCCTTCAGCGGGTGGTCCATATGTAATCGACGTCAAAACAAGTAAAGACAAAATTTCAATAAAAGATGTATTGATTGGTGAAGTATGGCTAGCCTCTGGTCAATCAAATATGGAAATGGATTTTGACTATTGTTGCAATACCACAGATTACTCTGAATTTGAAATGACAACTGCAGATTTCTCTCAAATAAGAATGTTTAATGTAACCAAAAATATCCAATCGTCTCCAGTTAATAATCTTGATGGAAAATGGATAAAAGCAATAAAAGATAGTATAGTTAACTTTAGTGCCGTGGGATATTTTTTTGCTAAAAAATTACACAATGAATTAAAAATTCCAATTGGAATAATTAATTCCAGCTGGGGAGGGACAGATATTGAAGCATGGACAAGTAATGAAAAATTAAAAACTATAGATTTTATGGATTCTCACTTGAATTCATATGAAAAATTAAAAACAAAGTATTTAGAATCTAAAAAGTGGTTTTCACAATTTTACTCTATTAAATTACCATCGGATGTTTGGTATTTATTTTTAGATGATCCACTTGGATTGCCTGATAGTTGGAAAGATATAGATTTTAAAGATCAAAAATATATCAATTCAAATAATGATGATAATGCTAATTGGAGACAAATATCAATTCCTGGAACATTTGATAATGTATTTTTAACTAATGACTTTGATGGAGTAATTTTATTAAAAAAAACATTTAATCTAGACGAGATTATAGGCGATTATAGTGTTGAAATTGGTGAGATTATCGATATGGATTTCACTTATTTGAATGGTGTTAAAATTGGTTCAAGTTTAGGAAAAGAAAGCAGAATTACTAAGTCTTATAAAATTGATAAAAATCTACTTAAAATTGGATTAAATACAATTACCGTTCGTATAATTAACCAAACTAAAGAAGGAAAAGTAGGGCAAATTAGTTTATTGAACTCATTAGGAAATAATAAATCTTTAAATGGTAAATGGGATTATATAGTTTTAGCTGAAATTTATAACGATTTAGAGAATTTTAAATGGCCATATTTGTCATTCTATTTATATGACAATGATAACATAGATTTTTCAAAACGACCAAAAGTTACAAATCTTTCTCCAAACTCTAAATCAGCTCTTTTTAATGCAATGATCAATCCTCTTGTTCCTTACAATATCAAAGGAACAATATGGTATCAAGGTGAAAATAATGTTCCAAGATTCAAAGAATATGAAACTCTCTTACCCGCATTGATAGAAGATTGGCGAGATAAGTGGAATAATAATTTCCCATTTTATTACGTTCAAATCGCTCCTTATGTAGATTACAAGGGGCTTTCCTCTTCACTCAGAGATGCTCAACGAAAAGCACTAAAGCTAGAAAAAACTGGTATGGTAGTTACTTTAGATATTGGTGAAATAAATGATATTCATCCCTCAAATAAACATGATGTTGGTTACAGATTAGCTGGACTTGCTTTAAAAAATGATTACAACACAAAAATTACAGCATCTGGTCCAATCTATAAGAACTATGAAGTAAAAGGGAAGGAAATATTTATAGCCTTTAATTCAATTGGAACAGGATTGGTTTTGAATTCAAATAAAGAATCTGAATTTGAAATAGCTGGTAATAACAAAATATTTTATAAGGCTAAAGCAAAAATTGTTGGTAAAAGAATTAGCATTTCCTCTAGAGAAGTTGTAAAACCAATGTATGCTAGATACGCCTGGAGTGATGTTAGTATAGCTACTTTATTTAATAAAGAAGGTTTACCGGCTTCATCGTTCTCAACTGAGTGATATTATTATTTAATTAGGGAGTTATCGATAATTTCTTTTACAACTTCTTCATTTAATAAAGTACTAGTATCTCCTAATTGATCCGTTTCATTACAAGCTATTTTTCTTAGAATCCTTCTCATGATTTTTCCTGAACGTGTTTTGGGTAAACCGTTAGTAAATTGAATTTTATCTAACTTCGCAATAGGGCCAATCCTATCTGTTATCAATTGATTAATCTCCTTTCTTACATTTTCATGATTTCTAGTTTCACCAATATCTTTTAGAGTTATATATCCATATAAAGCACTTCCTTTAATATCATGAGGAAAACCAACTATTGCAGACTCTGCTACAGCTGGGTGTTCATTAATAGCATCTTCAATAGGTGCAGTTCCCAAGTTGTGTCCAGAAACAATTATTACATCATCAACTCTTCCTGTTATTCTGTAATATCCTACTTCATCTCTTAAAGCACCGTCTCCTGTAAAGTATTTGTTTTCAAATGTTGAAAAATATGTTTCTTTATAACGATTATGGTTACCCCAAATAGTTCTAGCTATACTAGGCCAAGGAAATTTTATACATAGCTTTCCTTCAACTTGATTTCCTTTTAATTCTTCGTTATTTTCATCCATTAAACAAGGTTGAATACCAATAAAAGGTAATGTAGCATAAGTTGGTTTGGTGGGTGTTACGTATGGAATAGGAGTAATCATTATTCCACCTGTTTCTGTTTGCCACCAAGAGTCAATAATTGGGCTTTTTTTCTTTCCAACATTTTCATTATACCAATGCCAGGCTTCTTCGTTAATCGGCTCACCTACAGAACCTAATACTTTTAAAGTCGATAAATCATAATTATCTATAAATGAGGATCCTTGTTTAGCTAAAGCTCTAATTGCTGTAGGGGCAGTATAAAATTGGCTTACTTTATGTTTTTGTATAATATCCCAAAAACGTCCATAATCAGGGTAACTTGGTACACCTTCAAACATTACTGTTGTAGCTCCGTTAGCCAATGGCCCATAAACTATGTAGCTATGACCTGTAATCCACCCTATATCTGCGGTACACCAATAGACATCGTTTTCTCTATATTGAAATGCATTTTTAAAAGTATATGCTGTGTAGACCATATAACCAGCAGTAGTATGTACCATCCCCTTAGGCATGCCTGTAGATCCAGAAGTATATAATATAAATAAAGGATCTTCTGCATCCATTACTTCTGCTTCACATTGATCTGAACTATTTTCTAATAGTGGAGCTAACCAATAATCTCTGCCGTCTTTCATATCAATATTAGTCATTATTCTTTTAACTACTAATACAGTTTTTACACAGTTACAATTCTGTAATGCCTCATCAACTATACCTTTTAAATCTATAGTTTTAGTTCCACGAAATGAACCATCTGCAGTAATAACCATTTTACAATCTGAGTCATTAATTCTAGTTGCTAACGCTGAAGCTGAAAACCCTGCAAAAACAACTGAGTGAACTGCTCCAATTCTAGCACAAGCAAGAACAGAAATAGCTAATTCAGGAATCATTGGTATATAAATACAGACTCTATCTCCTTTTTTTATTCCTTTTTTCTTGAGTACATTAGCAAATTTATTTACTCGATTATGAAGCTCATTATATGTTATGTGTTCAGGTTTTTCTTCGGGATTATTAGGTTCAAATAAAATTGCTGTTTTATTGCCTCTAGTTGTTAAATGTCTATCAATACAATTTTCAGTAATATTTAATTTAGCTCCTTCAAACCACTTAACCTCTGGTTTTGAAAAATCCCATTTTAAAACTGAATTCCATTTTTTTTTCCATAAAAAATGTTCTTCTGCTATTTCTTCCCAAAAATTTTCAGGTTCACGAACAGATTTTCTGTATACCTTGTAATATTCTTCTAGATGTTTTATGTGATAGTTACTCATAAAAATATTTATTTAATTTAAAAGTATTAATTTTTATTTTAAAATTACCAATCTATGTGATTGTCAATAAAATTGATCAAATCTTTAGACATAATTTGATTGTCTTCTACTGATGGGTGTGCATTAGATTCAATATACGGCATAATGTGGGTATATATTTTATCGTCTTTTAAATTATTAACTGCTGTTTTAATATATTTTATCCATTTTGAATCTTGTTTTGCTGCATCCATACTTCCAAGTGTGCAGATAATATTTGTCTTTGGATATTGTTTCCTTAAATTTAGAATAAAGTTTTGGTAAGCAGTTATTAATTGATAATCAGTTGGGGGTGTTTTGTTAAAACGTTTAATATATTCTTCATGATTAGGTAACTTAACTAACCATGAATCATTTTGGAATAAATTAACCACAACAATATCAGGGCTATAATTTGAAAAATCCCAGAAACTGGATGAATTTGTTGGAATTAATTTATCATATATCTCAGGCATTATTAAGGAATCCCAACTAACAGTAACCCCTATACCACTTTTACATATACAATGATACTTCGCATCGTAATGTCTTGCTGTAAGAGCAGCATAACTTTTATAGTTATTAGTGTAAATACTATCATGCAAATCTCTTCCTGATAAATCATCTACAGCATATCCTGCAGAAACAGAATTACCATAAAACTCCATTTTTCTTTTCTTAATATTAGATTTAGGTAATACTTTACCATTGTTAATCTTAAATCCATAGAAATTACTTAAGCCATTTCCCCATTCTGTTCGTTTAAAAATCTCAACAGAGTGTTTCCCCTTTTCAAGATTTGAAGCTAATTCATAAAAGCGTTTAACTGTGTCAAGTTTTAAAACACTAGATAAATTATTATCTATAATAATATTATAATAATTTTCGCCCTTTTCATCATCAAACATAGCATGTATAGACTCTCCTTCAAAATTTAATTTAATTGAACTGCCAGACCATGAAATTTGTGCTGCTTGTAAGCTTACAGTATCAATACGACCTGAATATTCAATCTTAGAATTAGAATAATCTATAATCAATGATTTTTTTTGCTTACAACCTGTTAATACTGATAAAAAAATAAGAACTATTATGAATATTTTTTTCATAAAATTATTTAATTATTAGAAAATTAGTGTGTCGCTTTTCCAGCATCACTTGGAATTCTAATGTTTTCAACCATGTCCTGAACAGACTTTGGTGGATCTGAAGTAAATTTCATTACAGTTATAGAAATAACAAAATTTACAATCATAGCTATAGTACCAAAACCTTCAGGAGAAATTCCAAACCACCAATCAGTTTTAGTACCACCTCCAAACCAACCAAATTTAAATTTGGTCATATAAAAAAGCATAAACAAAATTCCTATTATCATCCCTGAAATAGCTCCTTCTTTATTCATTTTTTTATAAAAAATACCTAAGATTATTGCTGGAAAAAATGAAGCTGCAGCCAATCCAAAAGCTAATGCTACTGTGGCTGCAACAAATCCAGGTGGATTAATACCGAAATACCCAGCTATACAGACAGCCACAACAGCAGATAAACGTGCTGCAATTAATTCCCCTTTTTCTGAGATTTTTGGATTTATAATTTTCTTTATTAAATCATGAGATACTGATGCAGAAATTACTAATAATAGTCCAGCAGCTGTTGATAAAGCTGCTGCTAATGCACCAGCTGCAACTAAAGCTATTACCCAATCAGGAAGCTCTGCAATTTCAGGATTAGCTAAAACCATAATGTCATTATCAACAATTAACTCATTGTTTTCAGGATTAGCTAAATACTGAATCAATCCATCATTATTTTTATCTGTAAATTTTATTAAACCTGTAGTTTCCCATTTTTTAAACCAACTTGGCACAGATGCATAAGGTTGATTAGAAACAGTTTCAATCATATTAGTTCTTGCAAAAACTGCTACTGCAGGTGCAGTAGAGTATAAAATAACAATAAGTAGTAGAGCAATTCCCGCAGATTTTCTTGCGTCTTTTACTCGCTTTACAGTAAAAAACCGCACAATAACATGAGGTAAACCTGCTGTCCCAACCATTAATGCAAGAGTTATTGAAAATACATCTATAATAGATTTTGATCCTTCAGTATACTCTGCAAAACCTAAATCTGTACTAAGACCATCTAACTTGTCTAATAAAAAAACTCCAGACCCATCCGACAGTTGTCCTCCAAATCCAAGTTGTGGAATTGGGTTTCCTGTCATTTGTATTGAGATAAAAATTGCAGGTACCATAAATGCAAAAATTAGAACACAATACTGAGCTACTTGTGTGTAGGTAATTCCCTTCATACCCCCAATCACAGCATAAAAAAGCACTATTATCATACCAATTACTACTCCAGTATTTATATCAACTTCTAAAAAACGTGAAAAAACTAATCCAACTCCTCTCATCTGCCCAGCTACATAAGTAAAAGAAACAAGAAGAGCGCAAAGAACAGCAACAAAACGAGCTGTATTAGAATAATAACGATCTCCAATGAAATCAGGTACAGTAAATTTTCCAAACTTACGAAGATATGGTGCTAGTAATAAAGCTAGAAGTACATATCCCCCTGTCCAACCCATTAAATAAACAGCTCCGTCATATCCCGCAAAAGATATAATACCAGCCATAGAAATAAATGATGCAGCGCTCATCCAATCTGCAGCAGTAGCCATTCCATTAGCTAATGGGGAAACTCCTCCACCTGCTACATAAAATTCTTTTGTAGACCCTGCTCTTGACCAAATAGCTATTCCAATATAAAGTGCAAAAGTAATACCAACTATTATGTACGTCCAATTTTGTACTCCAATTCCAACGATAATTAAACTATTCATCATAACCGTATTTTTTATCAAGTTTATTCATCAAACGAACATATACAAATATTAAAATAACAAACACATACATAGAGCCTTGCTGTGCAAACCAAAAACCTAGTTTAAACCCACCAAATTTAAATTCATTTAAAAAATCTTTAAATAATATTCCTGCTCCAAAAGAAACAATAAACCATATAAACATTAAAATAGCAACGTATCTAATATTTTCTTTCCAATATGAATTAGCATTTTTACTTGTCATTTTTTTTTATTTATCATCTCTCAATTTATTCTTTTTTTTTAAAAGAAAAAAATAAAGACTTTTATTAAAACTTATATCTCTTAAACGCTTCAATAGCAGCATAATCTGCTAAACCTAATGAATGATATTTTGTAGCTGTTAATCTGTTTCTCTCTTCAGCACGTAACCAAAACTCTCTAGAGTCATCTCCTTGAAACATAACTCCGTCTTTTTGAGATTGATGACAAAAAATAGCATTTCTTTTCTTTAATACCTGATTAGGACTTAATGGTACAGCCATTTCAATTTCGTATGTTTCCCATTCATGCCAAGCTCCCCTATATAACCAGACCCAACAATCCTTCATGAATTTTTTTGACTTTAATTGCTCTATAGATTTAAAAAGTGAATTTAAACAAATTTTGTGTGTGCCATGAGGATCAGCTAAATCACCAGCTGCATATATTTGATGAGGTTTAATGTCTTCAATAATTTTTGTCATAATAAAAATATCTTTCTCAGAAAGTTTATTTTTTTTAATTTTCCCTGTTTCATAAAATGGTAAATTTAAAAAATATACATTTTTATCATTTAGCTTTAGAGATCTTGTTGCAGCTAAAGATTCACTTCGTCTAATTAGACCTTTTAGATTTCTAATATCTTTTGTGTCAATCGAATCAATATTTTTATTAACTAGATCATTAATAATACCAGTATTTATTTTGTTATTGTATAAACTATTACTTACTTCAGCAAATTTTAACGCTTCTTGATCAGAAACAGCAATATTTCCAGATGTCTGATAAGCTACATGAACTTCATGCCCTTGCTCAATAAGTCTGTCAAGTGTGCCTCCCATTGAAATAACATCATCATCCGGATGAGGACTGAATATAAGTACTCTTTTTTTTGCTGGAGTTGATCTTTCTGGTCTTTTTAAATCATCTGAATTAGGTTTACCACCTGGCCAACCAGTTATGGTGTGTTGAAGTTTATTAAACATTTCAATATTTAGATTATATGATTTTCCTTGTTCAGCTAATAAGCTAGACATACTGTTGTCATTATAATCTTTATCAGTTAATTTTAATATGGACTTATTTGTTTTTTCACACAACCAAACAATTGCTTTACTTTTTAATTCTTCGTTCCACACTGAAGGTTTAACTAGCCAAGAAGTTTTATTTCTTGTTAATGCACCTCCAGCTTCATTATCTAATACAAAAGTTGTATTCTGGTGATTTTGAAGGTATGTTGCAGGAACTTCAGAAGAAATATCACCCTCAATAGTTTCTTTTATAATTTGAGACTTATGTTGACCCCAACCCAATAAAACAATTCTTTTTGCTGCCATGACTGTACCAATTCCCATCGTTATAGCTTTTCGAGGTACATTTTCTATGCCTTGAAAAGATGATGCTGCATCGGACCTAGTTAAGTGATCTAAAGTAATACTTCTAGTTCCTGAATTTAAGTGTGATCCAGGTTCATTAAATCCTATATGGCCAGTTCTTCCAATTCCAAGTAATTGATAATCTAGACCTCCTGTATCTCTAATTTTTAATTCGTAGTCAACGCAATATTGGTATAAAACGTCATTAGAAACTGTACCATCAGGAATATGTATATTTTCGGGTAAAATATCAATATGATTAAAGAGGTGTTCATGCATAAAATAATAATAACTTTGGATATCTTTTTTATGCATTGGCAAATATTCATCTAAGTTAAATGTGATTACATTATGAAAGCTTAGTTTTTCCTCATTATGTAATCTTATAAGTTCATTATAAACTGCAATTGGTGAAGAGCCTGTAGCTAAACCAATTATACATTTTTCATTTGTTTTTTGTTTAGATTTTATCAGGTTAGATATTTCTTCTGCGACAGCTATAGAGGCTATAATAGAATTATCAAAAACTACATTATGTATTTTTTCATATCTACTTTCTTCAAACTTACCTGCTCTTTTGTAGGAAATATCTTTGTGTTTCATTTTTAAAAAACATGAGGTTTTATATTTAAAAATAATTTTAAAAGGATTAGTTATGAAATTAAATATACCAACGACATTTTATATACTATGAATGTCGTTGGTATATATGATTAATATAAAATTTAGCTTTTAATAGGTAAACTGATTATGTACAGATTAGTACATTTTTTAAATCCAGAAATAATTAATGATATTATTAAAATAAACAATCAGATAACATGTTAGTTTCTTATTTCTTCTAACTTACTAATTAATTCATTTTTATTTAAACTATTAATCTCAGATAATGGTAGTTGATTTGCATTTAATAAATTAGGGAACTCAAATTGATTATTATTTAGGTTAAATAGAGCCTCATTTCCATTTTCAAAATGAATGTATTTATGAGTACTATTTCTAATTGTATAATTATCATTTCCAATTTCAGAGTATATGTATTCTCTTGCATTACTATTAAAACTACTAGTTAATAAGCTGATAAAACTCTTACTGTCGTGTGTGTTTTGATTATTAATCCCGCATAATTCTGCAATAGTTGTAAATAAATCGGTTGTGTTGATTAATGCATCTTCTTCTTGGTTGTACCTGTTAACTAGATTTCCAGAAATAATCATAGGAACATTAATACCTCCTTTATATAAAGAACCTTTAGCTCTATTACTATTATATTGTTGAACCACTTGGTTAGGTGTTCCATTATCCCCAATAAATATGACGGTCGTATTAGCTAATTCTTCATCACTTATACTATTAAATAACCTTCCCATTTCACTATCAATAGCCTCAACCATTGCTAAGTAGTAGGGTAGTGGATTGGAGTCTATACTAGCCTGGTCTGTTGGAAGTTCACCTTGAAAGTGTAAATCATTAGGCGGTAAGTGAAAAGGAGTGTGAGGCGCGTTGTAGGCCAGCCACATAAACCATTCGCTATCTTGGTCATTAATCCAGTCAATTGCTTCATTAGTCAATTTGGTAGTTGAATATTCAGTCATATTTGAAGTATTACCATTTTCTGAAAAGATCCAGTTTGAATAATCTTGAATTCCTCCCCCTATCATGCCAGAGTAGTAATCTATTCCTATATTATTTGGATGGTTATGATCTGCTGGCATTCCTGAAAGATGCCACTTTCCTACAAGTGCAGAGCTATAATTGGAGTTTTGAGTTAAGTATTTATGTAAAGAATTCTCAGATGTAGATAATTGATCTCCTACATTTAAAACGGACGTTCTGTATCCGTACTTCCCAGTCAGTATTGTTGATCTTGTTGGAGAGCATACTGGATTAGACCAAACATTATTAAATTTCACTCCAGAATTGATTAAATTTTGAAGATTTGGCATATTTGGTTTTTGAGCCCCTATATTATATCCTATTGTTGCATCTAAACCAATATCATCAGCAATTATTAAAAGCACATTATTTTTTGAAATAGGATCAATGTCAATTTCATTAGTAATATTGTCTTCATCAGATTTACAAGAGTAAATAAATACTGTAATAAATAAAAGAGTTACTAATCTATACGTCAAGACAAAATAGTTTATTAGCTAAATTAGTAGCTATTTATTTAATGATAAATTATTTAAAATAACTAAAATCTTCATTATTTTTTATTTCTAAAAGAGAATTATAGATTAATTTAATAACATTTTCTACATCGTTTCTGTGCACCATTTCAACAGTTGTGTGCATATATCTTAAGGGTAATGAAATTAATGCAGAAGCAACACCTCCGTTACTGTAGGCAAATGCATCAGTATCAGTTCCTGTTGCTCTAGAAAGTGCGGCTCTTTGAATTGGGATTTTGTTTTTCTCCGCAGTTTGGATAATTAAATCTCTTAATTTTTGTTGAACTGCAGGTGCATAAGCAATAACAGGTCCTTTGTCTAGTTCACAAAAACCTTCTTTTTTCTTATCTATCATTGGAGTTGTTGTGTCATGAGTTACATCGGTTACAATCGCGACATTCGGCTTTATCGTATCAGTTATCATTTGAGCACCTCTTAACCCAATTTCTTCTTGAACTGAGTTTGTAATATATAATCCAAATGGAAGTTTTTTCTTATTTTCTTTAATTAATCTTGCCACCTCTGCAATCATAAATCCACCCATTCTATTATCTAAGGCTCTACAAACGAAATTATCCTTGTTTAAAATATGGAATTCATCTGGATAGGTAATAACACAACCAACATGGACTCCTAGTTTTTCAACCTCTTTTTTAGTTTTACAACCTACATCAATAAATATATTATCAATTTTTGGAGTTTCTTCTTTTCCGGATTTTCTAGTATGAATCGCTGGCCAACCAAAAACCCCTTTAACTATTCCTTTTTTAGTGTGAATATCAACTATTTTACTTGGAGCAATTTGGTGATCACTTCCTCCATTTCTAATAACATATATAAGACCATTATCAGAAATATAATTAACATACCATGAAATCTCATCCGCATGTCCTTCAATAACTACTTTATATTTTGCATCTGGATTAATAACAGCAACAGCTGTTCCGTAAGTATCAGTTATAAACTCATCTACAAATGGCTTAAGATAGTTCATCCAAATTTTTTGCCCTTCCCATTCATACCCGGTTGGAGATGGGTTATTTAAATATTTTTCTAAGAACTGAAGAGATTTTTTATTTAATAAACTTTTATTAGCCATTTGGTTATATTTTTAATCGTTATTGATTCAAAGTAAAAATAATATGAATTATTTTAATTGTTTACTATTTTTAATATTAATTAAGTCATAATATTTCATTATGCTGTTTTATGGGTACTTTTGTCATAAATTAATATATGAAGAATTATTTATTAATATTAATGTGTTCTTGTAGTCTATTTGCTTTTTCTCAAAAAAATCAACCTGAAGAGAATTACATACTTATTAAAGATGATTCCATCATGAAAAATTTTATAGAGCTAAACGAAGTTACTCTATTGCCAAAAATTAAATTTCCTAATAGAGATAAACTAGTTGAGTATTTAATTCTAAAAAGAAAAACTATTAAGGTTTATCCCTATGCTAAATTAGCTTCTATTAGACTTGATACTTTATATTCAAGATTAAACAATATAAAAAGAAAGAGTAGCAAAAAAAAATACATTAAGCAGATCCAGAAATATTATGAAGGAGAGTTAACAGATGAATTAAAAAAGCTAACTCGGACTGAAGGTCAGATACTAATTAAATTAATTAATAGACAAACTGAATTCACAGTTTATGAAGTTATAAAGGATCTTAAAAGAGGTTTTAACGCATTTATATTTAATATAACAGCAAAAGCTTTTAATTTGTCTTTAAAAGAAAGATATTCACCAGAAGAAGTACAAGAAGATTATTTTATAGAAGATATTTTACAAAAAGCATTTCAATCTGGAAATTTAGAATTTTCAGCCCCAAAAAATGAAATACCTGATTTATTTTATCTAAAGAAACTATGGATGACTTCAGCTAAAGAAAATAAGCTAAAATAATCGCTACTAAAATTAAAGATATCTTCATTAAATTAAATTTATGACCTTCACTACTTTCAAACAAAATTGTTGTAGACACATGTAATAATACACCTACAACAAGAGAGTCAATTAGTAAAGAGTACTTTAGAAGTTGATTAGAATTATTAGAAATAAATGTACCTAAGGGAGTCATTGCACTAAAGAAAAGGATAAAAAGTAAAATTTTATATTTTTTAATTTCTGTTCTAATTAAAGAGGTTGTTATAATAAATGCAATTGGAATCTTATGAATAAAAATTCCATATAAAATATTTTGATCTAATCGAATTGAAAAGCCCTCAATAAATGCATGTAAACTTAAACTAATTAGTAAAATCCATGGTAATTTCTTTTTATCAATATGTATATGACCATGTTCCGCACCTTTAGAAAAAAATTCTAGTATAACTTGAAAGAGTATTCCTGACATAATCATTAAACCTATTAATTTTTGTTCAAATTTATCATTCAAGATGTCTTCTGAGTAAACACTGGGTAATAAATCGAAAACGGTAATAGATAAAAGGAAAGCACCACTAAATGCTAATGTTAGTTGAGAGTTTATTTGTATTGCTTTTTTTGAAAGAATTAACACAATTATAGATCCAATTATTACAGCTAAGAATGGGTATAAATACATTTAAGTTGGGCTATTTAAATATAAAAATTAATCTTTTAGAATTATTAATATCAAAGTCATTTAATTTATAATCTCCAAATATATGAAGTATTTCAATTTTAGATTGCTTAAACATTAATTTAAAATCATTCTAAGTTTAACGACCTTACTTTTTCCTGAAAATTATATTCTTTTAATTCATGTTTAAAATGAATGTTTTTTGTTAAGAAGCCATCTTTGATATATCTACTTAGATGAAACTTTATTCCATCTATTTGCTTAGTATTCTTATGAACTAAATTATTTTTTATATAATTAATGTTTAAGAAATCTATAACTCCTAGACCATCATCTTTTAAATTAGATTTAATACTATCCAGTGTTTTTAAATTATCTTCAAAATCTTCAAAATATCCAAAACTTGTAAATAAGTTAACTACTAAATCGAATTTTTGATTTAAAGGTTTTCTCATGTCATGAATTTTAAATTTTAAATTTTCATTTTTATGTTCATTTGCTTCCTTAATATTTTTTGGTGAAATATCAACTCCAGTCACATTGTAGCCCATTTTATTTAAAAAAATAGAATGTCTTCCTTTTCCACAAGCTAGATCTAAAATTTTCGATTTAACAGGGAGGTTAATAAATCCCATTAATTCTTTTGCAAACATTTCAGCTTCTTTATAATCTCTGTTCTTGTAAAGGATATGATAAAAAGGTGTATTAAACCAAGATTTATAAAAATTATTATTGTTTTTAGACATAAAATTAGTTCAGTGATCATCAAAAATACTTTATTTTTGAGATTGTTATTTAAAATTTATGGAAAATAATTTTCAGATGGTTGCCAAAACCATGTTTGGCTTTGAAGATCTTTTAGAAAAAGAGCTAACTCAGTTAGGTGCACAAAGAGTTAAAAAAGGAGTTAGAAACGTAACTTTCTATGGTGACACTGGTTTTATGTACAAGTGTAATTTATCACTTCGAACAGCAGTTAAAATTTTAAAACCAATTGCATCATTTAAAGTTGTTAATGAAACAGATTTATACGATAAAATTTATAATATTAAATGGGAGAATTATATAGATCACACAGGAACTATAGCTATAAATTCTACTGTTCATTCAAATGTGTTTACACATTCTCAGTATATTTCATTAAAAGCTAAAGATGCCATTGTAGATAGGATAAGATCAATTTCTGGAGAAAGACCGTCGGTTGATTTAAAATTCCCTGATTTAAAAATCAACATTCATATTGATAAATTATTTTGTAATGTTTCTTTAGATTCATCAGGTGAATCACTTCATAAAAGGGGGTATAAGACAGCTACTAACATAGCGCCAATAAATGAGGTTTTAGCAGCTGGATTAGTAATGCTCAGTGGCTGGGATGGACAATCAGATTTATTAGACCCTATGTGTGGAAGTGGAACTATTTTAATCGAAGCAGCAATGATTGCATGTAATATTCCCCCTAATTTAATGAGAAATGAATTTGCTTTTGAAAAATGGAAAGATTGGGATGTAGATTTATTTGAAAAAATAGAAAACTCTCTTCTTGAAAAAACTAGAGATTTTCATTATAATATCTATGGTATAGATAAAGCACCTAGTGCTGTTACAAAAGCCATGGATAATGTAAAAAATGCAAATTTAGAATCTTTTATTTCAATCAGACATGATGACTTTTTTAAGACTTCAAAATCAAATAATAATTTTTTACAAATTATCTTTAATCCACCCTATGGAGAGCGTTTAGAAATAAACATGGAAGATCTTTATGGAGATATTGGTAATACATTGAAAAGACATTACTCCAATAGTACTGCATGGTTTATAACTTCTAATATGGAAGCATTAAAATTTGTTGGATTAAGACCCTCCAGAAAAATAAAATTATTTAATGCCAAGTTAGAATCAATTTTTGCAAAATATGAGCTATATGATGGTAGCAAAAAAGCAAAAAAGAACTTATAGATTCTATTTTTTTACAATAGGTATCAAATAAGATAATTTGTAACCAAAACCAACACCAAACGAACTTCCTTCAAAAGTTTTATTAAATCCTGGTACATACATGTTTTGAATATTATTTTTAATTTCTGAGTTGACCATTTTTTTAACTTCCAAATTAAAACCTAAAAATAAATTATTAAATATTTCAGCTTTTAAACCTATTATAAGTTCTACCCATAAGGAAGATAGATCTTCATTGTTAATTGGTGTATTTATAAAACTTTGACCCCATATTTGATTATTTGTATCATATATAGTGTAATTGTTTATTGTTTGCTCGAAATTACTGTAACCAATTCTAAAACCTGCAAAAATCATATTTTGCATATCAATCCAGTTGGTATACATATTGTAATCAATTCCTGATTTAATATATGTTCCTTTAGTTGTAAAGTTTATATATTCTTCATCCTCAGTGTTTTCTATTAAACCAATTTCTGAAGCAATATATAATTTGTTGCCTATTCTATAATCTGCATTTAACTCAAACCCGTCATAATTATTATTTATAGAAGAATTCACTAGCTTATTTATATCTAATCCTAATCTAAGTCCATATTTTTGTTTCTGAGTAACTGAATCAGTTGAAACTATATTTTCTTGAGAAAAAATTGTGACTGGTATTAGAAATACCAATAATATTCTAGTGAAAGATATTAACATGCGCTTGATTTTCGTTTTCTACTGCTGAGTTAATAACCTCATAACCACTAATCCAAGTTCCGGCTGGGGTTCCAAATACATTAGGATCATAATTAAATATCGATAAATCAATATAATTATTTATAAATCCACAAGCTCTTGAAATAAAAACCTCAACAGCATTGTATTCTAGGTAAATGTGATTTTCTTCTCCCTCAATTATTTCATCGATTATAGAATAATTTTTATAAAATTTAAAGTTAGAAACTCCAATATCGTTTCTAAGTGGTATTGCTATAGAATCTGTATTGATCCCATTAATCGTTTCTATTAATATTAAATTGTTATTCTTAATAGCATATACTGCAAGTGATTCTACAACTTTACTTTCTGAAGTGTTATTAGCATCTTTAAATGAAATTATTAATTGCGGAGTAATTGGAGTAGTTTCAGCACATAGATCATCCTCTCACAAGCTACAAAGATGCTAAATGTAATTATCAAATAAATATAAAAATGAATCTTCATATTATTTTTTCTTCAAAAGTACAACATTTTCTACATGATGAGTTTGAGGGAACATATCAACGGCTTGTAAATTAATAAT
This sequence comes from uncultured Flavobacteriaceae bacterium, assembly GCA_964275595.1. Classification (GTDB taxonomy): domain Bacteria; phylum Bacteroidota; class Bacteroidia; order Flavobacteriales; family Flavobacteriaceae; genus SGZJ01. The sequence goes on along the minus strand of CAXYDM010000026.1, from coordinate 63,396 downwards.
ATTGTATTCATCTTTTAATAGTTCAAGGTCCCTAGCTTGAGTTGCACTATTACAACTTACATATACGATTTTCTTTGGTGAAATATTTTTTATCTGTTGTATTACTTTTTTATGCATTCCATCCCTTGGTGGATCAGTAATAATTACATCAGGATTTCCATTAAGTTTAATAAAGTCATTATTGAAAACAGATTTCATGTCACCAACATGAAAATCTGTATTTAATATTTTATTGTTTATTGCATTTTCTTTTGCTGCAGCTATTGCATCTGGTACAGCTTCTATCCCTACAACTTTTTTTACATTTTTGGAAATAAATAAGGCAATTGTGCCAGTTCCAGTGTAAAGATCATAAACAATATCAGTGCTTTTTAGATCACTAATCTCTCGAACTATTTTATACAATTCATAAGCTTGATCGGAATTTGTTTGATAAAACGACTTTGCATTAATTTTAAATTCAAGCCCTTCCATTTTTTCAGTAATAAAACTATTTCCGTAATAAGTTTTTACCTCTTGGTCGTATATAGTATCATTTGCTTTATTATTAACAACATATAATAATGAATTGATTTTCGGAAACTCTTCAATTAAAAAATCTAAAAGTAATTCTCTGTTTTTTTTATTGTCAGAGTAAAACTGTACCAACACCATAACTTCATTAGTACTAGTTGTTCTAATCATTAAAGTTCTCAAATCCCCAGTTTGGCTAGAGTGATTAAAAAACGGAATGTTGTTTTTGATAGAAAAATCTTTAATAGAGTTTCTTAAAGTATTGGTAATATCTTCTTGTAACCAACACTTATTAATATCAACTACTTTGTTCCACATTCCAGGAATATGAAATCCTAAAGCGTTTTTTTCTTTAATTATTTTTTTTGATTTAATCTCATCTAAACTTAACCATCTAGAATCACTAAAGGAGTATTCCATTTTATTTCTGTAAAAGTAGTTATTAACAGCTCCTTTTATAGGGGTTATTTTAGGCAGAGTTAAATTTCCAATTCTCACTAAATTATTCTTGACCTCGTCTTCTTTAAATTTTAATTGTTCTTCGTACTTAATATGTTGCCATTTACAACCACCACATATACCAAAATGTTCACACTTAGGTTTTGTCCTAATATCTGAGTACTTATGAAATTCTGTAATTTTCCCTTGGTAATAAGATTTTCTTTGTTTTGTGGTTAGAATATTTACTAAGTCTCCAGGTGCACCTCCGTCAATTATGATTGTTTTGCCATCATCTGCAGTTCCTATGGATTTCCCCTTTGAGCCAACTCTTTCTATTGTGATATTATTAAACTCTTTATTTTTTTTTCTTCTCATTAATCGAAATTGTTGACATTTATTAGTCACAGTTTATATTTCTGTGCTAAATATTTTTAAATTTGTGTAAAATTAACAAAACTAAACGATTTGTATGCATCAAAGTTTATCGGATAAAGCAATTGAAATTGAAAATGAGTTTGGAGCTCATAATTACCATCCATTACCTGTTGTATTAAATAGGGGGGAAGGTGTTCATGTTTGGGACGTAGAAGGTAAAAAATATTATGATTTTTTATCTGCATATTCAGCAGTTAACCAAGGTCACTGTCATCCTAAAATAATTAAAGCATTAGTTGATCAGTCCTCAAAATTAACTTTAACTTCAAGAGCCTTTCACAACGATGTATTGGGTCAGTATGAAAAATTTATTACTTCTTTTTTTGGTTATGACAAGGTTCTTCCTATGAATACTGGAGTAGAAGGAGGAGAGACTGCTGTTAAATTAGCCAGAAAATGGGGTTATGAGGTAAAAAAAATACCTAAAGATGCAGCTAAAATTGTTTTTGTTGAAGGTAATTTTTGGGGTAGAACCTTGGGTGCTATCTCTTCATCAACGGATTCCTCTAGTACTAATGGATTTGGCCCTTTTATGCCTGGGTATGAAATAATCCCTTACAATGACATTGATGCATTAAAAGCTTCTTTATCTGACCCTAATGTAGCTGCATTTATGGTTGAACCTATTCAAGGAGAAGCTGGTGTTGTTGTTCCTAGTGATGATTATCTAATATCTGCTTATAATTTATGTAAAGAAAAAAATGTATTATTTATAGCTGATGAGGTTCAAACAGGGATTGGCAGAACTGGTAAAATGTTATGTTGTGATCATCATGGTTTTAAGCCAGATATTCTTATTTTAGGTAAAGCACTTTCTGGAGGTGTTTTTCCTGTATCTGCAATTTTATCATCAAATGAAATTATGCTCACGATTAAACCAGGAGAACATGGTTCTACGTTTGGAGGTAACCCTTTGGGTTGTCAAGTTGCTATCGCTGCCTTAGAGGTTGTTAGAGATGAAGGACTCGTAAAAAATGCTGAATATCTTGGTGGGATATTTAGAGATGAAATAAATAAATATATAGAAACTAGTAATATAGCTAGAATTGTTCGTGGAAAAGGTTTATTGAACGCTATAGTTATAAATGATTCTGAGGATAGCGATACAGCATTAAATATATGTAAGTCAATGTGTTCGAAAGGCTTGTTAGCTAAACCTACACATGGAAATATTATTCGATTTGCCCCTCCGCTAATAATAACTGAAGACCAGCTTTTATCAGCATTATCAATTATAAAGGAAACGTTAAAAGAATTTGAAATATAGTATTTAATCAATAATTAATGAAATCTGTATACTTAGATAATGCTGCAACTACACAAATCAGAGATGAGGTGGTGGATAAAATGTTTAAAATTGCTAAAACTAATTATGGTAACCCATCTTCTACACATAGTTTTGGAAGAGGTTCAAGAACTTTAGTAGAGTCTTCTAGAAAACAAATTGCAAATCATTTAAATGTCTCTCCTTCGGAGATAATTTTTATGTCTGGAGGTACGGAGGCTGATAATTGTATTTTAAGAAGTGCGGTTAGAGATTTAGGAGTAAAACACTTGAGTTTCTAGTAAAATTGAACATCACGCAGTAACTCATACATTAGATCAGCTTGCGATTGATTATCCAATTAAAATATCCTATGTTAAGTTAGATGAGTTGGGTAATGTCGATTATGATGATTTAGAATTGATTTTAAAGTCATCAAATTCAAAAACTTTAGTAACCTTAATGCATATAAATAATGAACTTGGTAATATTTTAGATATAAATCTGGTTTCTAATTTATGTATTCAATATAAATCTTTATTTCACAGTGATACAGTTCAGTCTGTAGGTCATTATAAATTAGATTTATCATCTTTAAATATAGATTTTTTAGTAGCTAGTGCTCATAAATTTCATGGACCAAAAGGAATTGGTTTTGCATACATAAGTAAAAAGAATCCTATAAGACCATTAATTTTCGGTGGTTCACAAGAAAAAGGTTGTCGTGCAGGCACTGAAAGCGTTCATAATATTATTGGTATGTCATATGCACTAGATATTTCAATTGATAAGATTGAAGCTGAAACAAAGTATATTAAAAACCTTAAGTCTTATTTTATAGCTCAATTAAAAGATAATATTAAAGGCGTTAAGTTTAATGGTGTAAGTTCCGATTTAGAACATTCCACTTATACATTAGTAAATGTTAGGTTTCCTATAATTAAAGAGGAATCAGCATTATTTTTATTTCAACTTGATATGAAAGGAATTGCCTGTTCTAAAGGTAGTGCTTGTCAGAGCGGGGCTGACTCTGGTTCACATGTGTTAAATAATGTTTTGAGTGAGGAAGAAAATAAATTTGTTTCCTTGAGATTTTCATTTAGTATCTACAATACTATAGAAGAAGTTGATTATGTTATTTCTGAGTTAAAACAACTTATTAATAAATAATTATAGTTTAAGATCAATTGTTAAGTTTAGAATTCGTGGAGTAAGGTAATTTGGTATTGAATATTGTCTTTTTGAATATACATCTCTAACCCAAGTATTGGTGATTGAATTTTGGATATCAAACATGTTAAATATTTCTAAACCTATATTTAAACCACTAAAGTTCTTTTTCCAACCTTTCTTATAGTCTTTTTCGCCACCAACTATTACATATGATATCCCTAAATCTACTCTTTTGTAATCAGGCAATCTATTTTGATAATCGTATGCATTTGCGTAACTAGGGGCTCCTCCTGGAACTCCAGAATTATAGACCAAATTTAAATACATTTTTAGATCTGGAATATTAGGAATATAATCTTGGAAAAGAATACCAAATTTTAATCTTTGATCAGAAGGTCTCGGAATATAACCTTGGTTGTCTATATTCTCTTTAGTATTTAAGTATCCAAAACTAAACCAAGATTCTGTACCTTTTATAAACTCTCCATTTAATCTCACATCTAACCCATATGCATATGCCTTTGCATTATTGTTAGCTAAATAACGAATTCTAACGTTATCTATGCTATATGGATTGATATTACTCATATTTTTATAGTATAACTCAGATGTTAGTTTAAACGGCCTATTCCATAACATGTAGCTATATTCATTTGAAGCCACTAATTGAATGGATTTTTGTGCTTTTACATCATAGTTTATATCGCCGTTGTAATCTCTTAACTCGCGATAAAAAGGGGGTTGTTGATAAACTCCACCACTTAATTTAAAAATCATATCTTTTTCCCAGTCAGGTTTTATTCCTACTTGAAATCTAGGACTAAATACGAAATTTGTTTTTTGTTTATCTATAGACCATCCATGTAGTCTAACCCCAGCATTTGAATATACTTTCGTAGACCCCAAATTAAAATTTTTGCTCCATTGAATAAATGATTGAATACGGTTAGTATTTGTGTTGTTAGTTTTTCTAATATTTTGATATGGCACAATCGGCCCTTCGTTAGCTGTGTAAGGCTGATCTCCTAAGGATTCGAAAAATGGTGGGTCAATAGAATAGCCTGTAGAGTCAATAACTTCCCATTCAACAATCCTATCTTTAATATCTTCTTTCGTTAATTTTAAAGACCATTCTAGATTGTTTTTGTTCTTCTTAAAACTTCCTTTATGCTCAAAGTTATATATTATAGCATTTAGATTATTTCTTCCATGATTTAATTGACTTCCAATACCTTCAGAAAACTCTACATCACCTAAATCTTCATCTCCAATATTGTTATTAACTTCTCCTAATCTATATTGTGCAAGTATATCGAAATATTCCTTCTCACTTGTTTGAAAAGCAGATGTGATTAATGATAGTTCTGTGTAATCTGTCGCTTTGAAATTCAATTTTACAGCTCCAAAAAATGTTTGATATTTGTCTTTTTCTTGTCCTTGGTAATAAACGATTAAAGCTGTAGGGTCATCTAAAGTACCAAAATTTGTTTGTCTACTTTCAGGTTTGTAATTGTAGTTATTGACTGACATATACGACAAAAAATTGAAACTAAATTTTTCATTAATATTTGCAGTTAAAAAATTTTGAATATCAATAAATTTAGGATTATAATTTGTTAGAGTTTCCCTTGAATTTACTAGCAAACTATTATCCCTGTATCTAACTCCTAAAATATTCGAAACTTTAGCATTTTTAGAGATGTTTTCAGATGTTATATTACCACCAAGTAAATTTAGATTTCCAGAAAGATTATTTCCATTTGGATTTTTATATTCAATATCTAAAACAGAAGAAAGTTTATCCCCATATTTTGATTGAAAACCACCTGCAGAAAAATTTATATTTTTTATTAGGTTTGAATTTACAAAACTTAACCCTTCTTGCTGTCCAGATCTAACTAAAAAAGGTCTGTATATTTCAATTCCATTTACATAAACCAAGTTTTCATCAAAATTACCACCCCTAACTGAATATTGAGTACTTAGCTCATTAGAAATATTAACACCTGGTAATGTTTTTAACAAATTTTCAATACCAGGCTGAGCTCCCTTAATTGTTCTTATAATTTGTGGATCTATAGTAATTATATTTTTTAACTCTGCTCTTTTATTTGAGTTTAAAACTATTTCTTCAATTTGTTCAATATTAATATCCATTACAGGATAGAATTCATAAACTTCATTTGTTTTTAGGTTGACTAGAAATGAGACACTTTTAAAGTTTACATGAGAGAATGTTATATTTACATTATTAGAAGCTTTAACTTCAATTGAGTAAAACCCATTCGAATTTGTGGTAGCTCCAACATTACTTTCAGAAGATATATTTACATTCTCAATAGGGTTGTTATTAATATCTAAAACAACACCTTTAATGTATCCATTTTGACTTAATAATATCAAAGGCATCATATAAAATATAATGCTTAAAATGTAAGATTTGATTTTCAAATTTATTGGTTTGTTTTTCTGTAAAAAATTGTTTCAAAAACTGATGTATTTCCGACATTGTCGGAGACTTCTATTTTAAAAACATTTTTAGATTTATTTATAATATTATCATTAAAATCATATCTAATTACACCATTTTTATTTAATGGTTCCATTAATATCCATTTATTATTTATGGTAGCTCTGTAATTTTCAATTCCTGTCTGGACGTCTTTAACCTGGAATTTCAAATAATTAAGATTACTTATCCAATCATTCTTACTAAAACCTAACGGAGTAATAGTAGGTTTAATTGTATCTCTACTAATGATATACTTCCCTAATTTTTTTGAATAAGCAATAATAGAGTCTTCTTTGATTGTTGATGAAACATAACTTAGTTTATTAGTTTTATCGTTTTTTAATCCAATAAATGAATTTTTATAATCAGGTTTTTTGAACTTGATTATAATAGATTTCAATAAAGGAACTGTGTCAGTCCCTAAATCTAATGTGTCAGTGGTGCTGCTTTTTTTAATAAATAAATTATTATAAAACGTTTCTTTTTCAATATGTAAAGATGAATTATGTTGATTTATAAAGTACCTTTTATTTCTATTAATAAATAATTTATTAATATCTCCAATTTTGAAATCGTTATCATTATTTAAAATATTTTTATGCTTATCTCCTTCGATTGGTATAAATATTTTAGTAATATTTTTTTTAAAATCAAGAACCTCAATTTTAATTAAATGCTTGCTACTTTCGATTAAAGAAATCACTCCATGATTTCTTTCTGTCTTATATATTGATAACGGGTTGTTTTTCTGAATAAATAATTTTTGAAATCTTCTTTTATTTCTCTTAAACTCTGAATAATCAATATACCTATTTATATGTTTTGTTTCTTCAAACGAAAATTTGCTAAAATCTATTGTTACTAGTGTATCATTATCTATATATGTATTGATTTTGTAAACTCCATTTTTGTTACTAGCTAAATCTTGTCGATCAATCGTTTGAATTCCAAAGCCTAAATTACCAATACTGTTAATCGTGTCGGTTATGTAAGTGTTTTTATCTTTTTTGTATAATGTTAAGTTTTTATAATCTTTAATTTCTCTGTTTTTATAAAGACTATATATCCTTAAACCCAGAACGGAAGGTGTCTTGCTATCTTTTACATCAATTCCATAATTAAGGGGGTTTAGGGGTTTTTGATTTATATCTCTTATTTCAAAATGTAGGTGAGGTCCACTTGAGCCACCAGTATTTCCTGAATAACCAATAAGTTCGTTGTCTAAAATTTTAATTTCATTTAATGCTGGAAAAATTTCTATTTCGTAATCTTCTTTTTTGTACTGTTCATTTTTAACTATTGTTTCAATTTTTTTAGAAAACCTTTTTAAATGAGCATAAACAGTTGTTTTACCATCATTATGTTTAATGTATATAGCTTTTCCATATCCACCTTTTGAAATTTTTATTCTACTAACGTATCCCTTTGAAAATGCGTAGACTTTTGATCCTTCTTTTCCTTTAGTTTTTATGTCAATTCCAGAATGAAAATGATTTGTTCTAAGTTCACCAAATGTGCCTGAAAGTATTGACTCATATTCTAGTGGGTTTCTTTGAGTGTTCTGTGCAAGCACAAAATTAACAGAAATAAAAAAAAATAGAATCTTTAGAATATAGTTTTTCATAATATTTATTAGATGTAAAAATATTATAATTTCACAAACATCATAACATATTTTTTGTAAAAAGAAGTGTTAATTCTAATATCTATGTTAACTTTGTTTTAATAGTATTTTAATTATAAGATGCAAGAGCTAGATAATTTAGTCAAATCTTTAGAGAAAAATATTCGAATTTTACTGGAGAAGATAACCAAGCTTCAAAAGTTAAATTTTGAATTAGAGAGTGAAGTAAATTTACTTAGAAAAAAAGGTTTAGAAAAGTCTAATCTGATAGATTTATGTGAAGAAAAATATAAATCACTTAAAATTGCGAATACTATTTTAGGTAGTAATAACGGTACTAAAGATACTAAACTAGAAATAAATTCATTAATTAGAGAAATAGATTATTGTATATCTCAATTAACAGAGTAAATATAGTTCTAAATGGAAAAATTGAAAATAAAATTATCTATTGCTAATAGGATTTATCCCCTTACAATTGACCCCTCTCAAGAAGAAGGATTGAGAAAGGCTGCGTTAGATATAAACATGATGATAAAACAGTTAGAACAAAGTTATTCAGTTAATGATAAGCAAGATGTTTTAGCGATGTGTGCTTTGCAGTTTGCATCAAAAACTAAACAACGATCTATTGATAACAATAATTCAAACAAATCTTTTGAAAACAAATTAAAAGAATTAAATGAATTAATTATTGAAACTATTTCTTAAATTTTAACTTTTAAAACTACCTACATTAGTTTTTTTGATAAACTCAACGCTTATTCTTTTAAAAAAGGTGAGTTTAAGTTGTAAAATTGTGCTGACTAGATCAGATCTTTGATCAACTTATTAGCCTTAAACTTGATTTAAAGGAGTTTATACAAAACCATAGCTTTTGTAGGTATTTTTATTTAATTAATTATATATGGAACTAACATCATCAACTATAATATTTTCTCTTTGTGGAATTGTTATAGGATTTATAATTGCAAAAATATTTGAAAAGTCTAATGCAGCTAAAATTATAGAAGACGCAAAAAAACAAGCATCTTCAATTTTAAAAGCTGCAGATAAAGAAGGAGAGTCTTTAAGGAAAGATAAAATATTACAAGCAAAGGAAAAATTTATTGAACTTAAATCTGAGCATGAAAAAGTTATTTATGCAAGAGAAGATAAAATTAAATCACTAGAACGCTCTGTAACTGATAAGGAATCAAATGCTTCTAAACTATTAAAAATTCAAACTGAATTAAACTCAGATTTAGAACTAAAGTCAAAAGATTTTGACAAAAAAATTAATAATTTAGATAAGAAACGAATTGAATTAGACAATGAAAGAGAAAATCAAATAAAACAATTAGAAGTCATTTCTGGTTTGTCTAAACAAGATGCTAAAGATCAATTATTAAATTCCATAAAAGAAGAGGCTAAGTCTGATGCTATGAAATTTATTCAAAACACAATGGAAGAGGCAAAAATGACAGTCGAGCAAGATGCTAAAAAAATAATAATTAATACAATTCAACGAATTGGTACAGAAGAATCTATAGATAATTGTGTTTCTGTTTTTAATATTGAATCAGATGATGTCAAAGGAAGGATTATAGGAAGAGAGGGAAGGAATATTAGAGCTTTAGAAGCCGCAACTGGAGTAGAAATTATAGTTGATGATACTCCTGAAGCTATAATATTATCTTGTTTTGATTCTATCAGAAGAGAAATTGCTAGATTATCACTTCATAAGTTAGTTACAGATGGAAGAATACACCCCGCAAGAATTGAAGAAATAGTTAAAAAAACTGAAAAACAAATAGATCAAGAAATAATTGAAATTGGTAAAAGAACAGTTATTGATTTGGGAATTCATGGCTTACATCCAGAACTAATTAAAGTTGTAGGTAGGATGAAATATAGATCATCATATGGTCAGAATTTGCTTCAGCACTCTAGAGAAGTTTCAAAATTGTGCGGTATAATGGCTGCAGAACTTGGTATAGACGCTAAACTAGCAAAAAGAGCTGGTTTATTACATGATATAGGTAAGGTTCCTTCATCTGAAAAGGATGCAGAAACACCTCATGCAATTTTGGGAATGCAATGGGCAGAAAAATATGGAGAAAAAGATGAGGTTTGTAACGCAATTGGAGCACATCACGATGAAATTGAAATGAAATTCTTGTTATCTCCAGTGGTTCAAGTTTGTGATGCTATTTCCGGTGCCAGACCTGGAGCTAGAAGACAAGTCTTAGATTCATATATTGAAAGATTAAAAAACTTAGAGGAAATTGCACTAGATTTTGATGGTGTTCAAAAAGCTTATGCTATTCAAGCCGGTAGAGAACTTCGTGTTATAGTAGAAAGTGAAAAAGTTGATGATGACATAGCTTCGAAACTATCTTTTGATATTTCACAAAAAATACAAACAGATATGACTTATCCTGGGCAAGTCAAAGTAACAGTTATAAGGGAAACAAGGGCAGTTAATATTGCCAAGTAGTAAAAGATTATTTAATCTAAATCTATCAAGCTTAAATTATACGTATCAGTTTCTGAAATGTGAAAATATCCCAACGGAAAATTTTCAATATTTGTTGTATTAACAATATTACCTAGTAATGATGATGGTATTGTTTCAAAAGGACCACCAGCTTGCTGACCACTTTGTGATATTAGAACATTGAAATATGTCAAATATTCTTTTGTAACTCCAGACATTTTTATAATAACATCAGAGGGTAATTCAATTTCGTCTTGCTGATAAAAAAATGAAAAATTATATGTCGATCCATTAAAAAATCTATCTTCAATTGGTACAAATAAATCATTTGAAAAATCAAATAAATAATAATTTTGAGTATTAATATCATCTATAAAAGATATATTAACTTCAATTTCTTCCCCTGTAAATAATGTACTGTCTCCTTGATATACCTCACTAAATCCGGTTGTAGTTATTAGTTTACTTTGACTTTGATAAAGATCTTCATTGTAAAAAATATTAAGTTCATAGTCTACATTTTCTATTGGTATAAACTGGTTAATCGGTACAAAGTTTCCATCTGAGTTATTGTCTTCAAAAATAATATCTATATCATTAGTTAAATCCTTCAGTAAAACTGTTGCTGCATTTGTTATAACAGGAATTTCATCATCATAGTAGTCAGTAGATTCTCTTAACTTAACTACAGTATTAGCGGTTACTGGTGTCTGATTATGGTATACTTCAAAAATTGCATCAATAATTAGCTTAGACTCACTGGATGGAACTTCTATTTCAATAACATCTTCACAACCAAAAAACATGAATAAACTGATCAATAATGTAATATTTTTCATTTTTAAAATTTAAAATTATAAGTAACAGATGGAACAATACCAAATATTGATGTTTTTATAGCTTCATTTGTAGAGGTCTCTGTGTTTCTTGAAAATGCTATTGATGCAGCATTTTTTCTATTATAAATATTGTATATACCAAACACCCATTCTCCTTGTAAATCTCTATTATTATTCTTTATCGGGGTAAGTATTGCCGATAAATCTAATCTATGGTAGGTAGGAAGCCTATCAGAATTTCTTTGGTTATCATTGTAAATAGGCACATTCAAACCTTGAAATTCGTACTGACCAACAGGGTAGTTTGTTGGTTGACCAGTTTGTAATAAAAAGTTTGTATTAAATTTCCATTTTTTACTCAATTCATAACTAGCATTTATTGATAAATCGTGTGTTTTGTCATAAGGGGTATTATACCATTCTCCATTATTAATACCTGGCTCAATACTATTTCTGCCAGAAGTTAGTTGTTCTGATTTTGATAAAGTATAGGCTAGCCAACCCTTTAGTTTTCCTTCATTTTTTCTAAACATAAACTCTAACCCATATGCCCTTGATTTTCCATTTAGAATTACTGTCTCTATTTCGTTATTAGCAACTAAGTTTGCACCATTTATATAGTCTATTCTATTTTTTACATCTTTATAAAATAACTCAGTTTCTAAAGAAAAATCTCCATCTTTAAACCTTTTAAAATATCCAACAGCATACTGGTCTAAGACTTGAGGTTTTATAAATGAACCGCTAGGCACCCATATGTCCAAAGGCGTAGGAGAGGAGGTGTTAGACAATAAATGTAAATACTGGGCCATTTTATTGTAACTAGCCTTTATGGAGCTATCACTATTTAAAAGATAAGAAAATGATAAACGTGGTTCAAAATTATTAAAGCTTTTTAGTATATCACTTCTTTCATAATTTATTAATCCATTAGCAGTAGCAGGCTCATACTTTTGAAGTTGTTGATTGTAGATTAACGGATTGTCATTTTCATATGTATTTAATTCATCTTGCCCTAAGCGAGTAAAATTACTAAATCTAAGACCGTATTTTAAGCTAAATTTATCTGAAATGTTGTGATCGGCTTCTAAATAAAAAGCAAATTCATTTGCGTATTTTTCAGTTAATTTAAAAGGAATGATTCCAGAGTCATTTCTGTTTGGAAATATTTCACCGGCATTGAATTTTGTATAAATATTATTTACTCCATAACTTAATTTTAAGTTGTCTTTTAGATAATGATTAAAATCATATTTAAAGTTTATGTTAGTAATGCCTGAGTCCCATTCAAACCCAACAAAATCCAGAATTAACCCATAAAAATAATCAGAATAAATTAGAGATAAATTTGAAAATAACTTGTCAGAAAAAAGATGATTCCATCGAAGATTAGTCACAGCATTACCATACTTATTTATAAAACTATTATTAATTCCAAAAACATCTTTTCCGAAATACGCAGATAAGAATATATTATTATTTTTGTTAAGTCGGTAGTTAAATTTAGTGTTTAAGTCATAAAAATAAGCTTCGTTATTGTTATCTATAAGAGGTAAGAATAAGTGTGCATATGATGATCTACCACCAATCAAAAATGAACTCTTTTCTTTTTTAAGAGGTCCTTCTGCTAATATTCTACTAGAAATTAACCCGATACCGCCTGTTAACTTAAATTCTTTATTATTTCCTTCTTTTTGATATATATCTAATACAGAGGATAGTCTTCCTCCATATTTAGAAGGAATTCCGCCTTTAAATAATTTAACATCTTTTATTACATCTGGATTAAAAACAGAGAAAAATCCAAATACATGTGAAGAATTAAAAACAATAGCTTCATCTAATAGAATTAAGTTTTGATCTGCTGCACCACCTCTAACATTAAAACCAGAAGCACCTTCTCCAGCAGAAGTTACTCCGGGAAGTAGAATGATTGACTTGATGATGTCTGATTCGCCTAAAACAACAGGGATTTGTTTTATAGTTTTAGAGGTAAGTTTATTGACACTCATTTGGGTACTTTTGATATTTATTTTTTCAATATCAGTTTGAATAACTACTTCATCCAAAGCCTGTGAACTCTCAGACAAGTAGAAGTCTAATGAAGTTTTGTTATTTAGTTCTATTATCTTGCTTTCATCACTAAAGCCAAGGTAACTTACTGTAATTATATGTGTGCCTTTTGAAATTGTAATGGAATAAAAACCATATTCATTTGTAGTAGTTCCTATATTTAAATCGGAAAAAAAGATAGTAGCTCCAATTAAAGTTTCATTTCCTTTTTTATCATATACACTACCACTAATTGTGTATTTATCCTGAGCAGAAATTGTCAAAGTAAAGAGCGAAATAAATAGCGTATATAATAGTTTATGCATTTGATATTTTTTCAAAAACAATGTAAAAGTATATTAACTTTAAAGATATCTCAAATTCAAAATTATAATTATATGTTAATTTTAAACTCATTCAATTAAAATAATATTTTAGGCTCTAGGATGAAATTTGTTTAATGCTTCGCTCAAATACTTGTTGTCTAAATGCATGTATATTTCGGTAGTAGTAATACTTTCATGGCCTAACAATTGTTGAATAGTTCTTAAATCAGCTCCATTTTCTAATAAATGAGTGGCAAATGAATGTCTAAATGTGTGTGGCGAAATTGATTTATTGAAATTTGACCTTTCTGCTAATTGTTTAATAATTGTAAAAATCATTGCTCTTGTTAATTTCTTACCTCTTCTATTCAAAAAAACATGATCTTTAAACGATTGTATTACTTTTATATTATTTCTAGAGTTTTCTAGGTATAAAGTTACTTTATTCTTTGTTATATTTCCAATTGGAATTAATCTTTGTTTATTTCCTTTACCTGTAACTTTTATAAAATTTTCTTCAAAAAATAAATCAGATATTTTTAATTCTACCAATTCGCTTACCCTTAATCCACATCCATAGAGAAGTTCTATAATAGCATAGTTTCTTTCACCTTGCTCTTTAGATAAGTCAATGTTAGAAATTAGTTCATCAATCTCATTTGTTGATAGTGTATCTGGAAGTTTTCTGGAAGTTTTTGGAGATTCAATTAGCCTCAAAGGATTGTGAGTTATGTATTTTTCAAAAATCATGAATTCAAAAAAACTTCTTAAACCAGAGATTATTCTAGATTGAGAAGATGAATTTAATACTTTAGAAATTACATTTAAAAATTCCTTAATATCATCAGAGTTAATTTTAATTGGTGATTTACTCTCGTTTATAAAGTCTTTAAATTTTTTGATATCTTTTTCATAACTGTATATAGAATTAATTGAGAAACCTCTCTCGATTTTTAAGTAGTTATTAAAGTCTTTTATAGCGTCATTCCAATTCATACATACAAGTTAAATAAATATCATAAAATTTAGTGCTATTTTGGTTAGATAATTAACTTATTAAACAGATGAGTTTACTAGCGGTTAGTAAATTTTATTATATTTATAAAGATATCTACAATTAAGAAAAATAATCGATGAAAAATATTATAATAATAAATGGTCCGAACCTTAATCTTTTAGGAAAGAGACAACCGGAAATATATGGACATAAAGATTTTGATAATTTTTTAATCGATTTAAAAAATAAATTTCAGGATTTTAATATTACATACTATCAATCTAATATTGAAGGGCAAATTATAGATAAGCTTCATGAAGTTGGATTTCATATAGATGGAATTGTATTAAACGCAGCCGCTTACACTCACACCTCGGTTGGTATCGGTGATGCTGTAGCATCGATTACATCACCAGTAATTGAAGTACACATATCGAATACTTACGCCAGAGAAGATTTTAGGCATATCTCTTATATATCTCCAAACGCAAAAGGAGTTGTTTTAGGTTTTGGATTAAAAAGTTATGAGTTAGCTTTAAGTAGCTTTAGGTAGTCTTACAAATGAATAACTTCACCATAAGCTGCCGCAACGGCTTCCATTACAGCCTCACTCATAGTTGGATGTGGATGAATTGTTTTTAAAACTTCCATTCCTGTAGTTTCTAATTTTCTACCTAAAACAGCTTCAGCAATCATATCAGTTACTCCTGCACCAATCATGTGACAACCTAACCATTCGCCATATTTTTCATCAAAAATAACTTTTACAAAACCTTCTTTAGTACCTGCTGCACTAGCCTTTCCAGATGCTGAAAAGGGAAATTTACCAACCTTGATTTTAAATCCCTTATCTAATGCTTGTTGTTCAGTTAATCCAACGCTTGAAATTTCGGGAGAACAATACGTACAACCTGGAATGTTTCCATAATCTATTGGAGTTACATCATGACCGGTAATTTTTTCTACACAAAGTATACCCTCAGCAGAAGCAACATGAGCCAGAGCAGGGCCAGAAGTAACATCACCTATCGCATAATAGCCAGGAATATTTGTTAAATAATATTTGTCTACTAATATTTTATCTCCATCAATTGCAATACCAACTTCTTCTAGACCTATATTTTCTATATTTGTTTTAATTCCAACTGCTGAAAGTATTATGTCAGCACTAATATTTTCTTCACCCTTAGAAGTTTTAACTTTAGCTGATACGCCTTTACCTGATGTATCAACAGATAATACTTCTGATGAAGTCATGATATTTATACCACTTTTCTTGAAAGATTTTTCTAATTCCTTAGATATATCTTTATCTTCTACAGGAACAATATTTGGTAAATATTCAACAACAGTCACTTTTGTTCCCATTGAGTTATAAAAATATGCGAATTCAACACCAATTGCTCCAGAACCAACGATTACCATTGATTTAGGCTGTTTCTTTAAAGTCATTGCTTGTCTGTAACCGATTATTTTTTTTCCATCTTGTGGAATAGAAGGTAATTCTCTAGATCTAGCGCCAGTTGAGATTACAATATGATTTGCTGAATATTGAACTCCATCAACATCAACAATTTTTCCAGGTTTAAGTTTTCCATAACCTTTTATAACATCAATTTTATTTTTTTTCATTAAAAAATTAACGCCTTTACTCATACCTTCAGCAACATTTCTACTTCTATCAACTACAGCATTAAAGTCCTTAGAAAATTCAGAAATATTTAGACCATAATCAGATGCATGCTTCAAATATTCAAAAACTTGAGCTGATTTTAATAATGCTTTTGTTGGAATACATCCCCAATTTAAACAAACACCACCTAGACTTTCTTTTTCAACGATAGCTGTCTTTAACCCAAGTTGAGAGGCTCTAATAGCAGTTACATAGCCACCTGGACCACTGCCTAAAATAATAATGTCATAATTACTCATATAATTTAATTTTTAAAGTCAATGCTTACTGAATTCACACAATATCTTTTACCTGATTCTGTTGGGCCATCATTAAAAACATGTCCAAGATGCCCACCACAATTTGTACATAGGATTTCAACTCTAGTTCTACCTAGCGAATAATCATCTTTATATTCTACACTTCCTGCAATTGCATTATCAAAACTTGGCCAACCACAATTAGATTCAAATTTTTGATCACTAGTAAAAAGTGGGTTATCACAACCTTTACAATTATATACACCTTCTTTCATGTGAATATTATATTCACCAGTTCCAGGGTACTCAGTACCTTTTTCAATTAGTACTCTATATTCTTCATCAGATAGAATTTTTTTCCATTCTTCATTAGTTTTTTGAATTTTATAGTCTTTCATTTTTTTACTGGATTTAATTAATTTAGGATATGTGTCTTGGGAGGTAAAATTTACAAATAATACTCCACAAGTAGTAGCAATAATAATTAATAATATTTGTGGGTATAATTTCATAAGAGTTTATATTAGGTATAGTTAAATTACTATTTGTTTAATAGAAATATTATATTAGGCAAAAGTATTTTATTTTTATGAAAATATATCAAAAAGGAGATAAAAAATTATTAAATGCTTGGGCGTTTTATGATTGGGCTAATTCTGTTTATCCATTAGTTATTTCTACAGCTATCTTTCCTATATATTATGGGTTTATTACAGATGAGAATAAGTATATTGAATTTTTAGGTTTTAATTTTAAAAACACTGCTTTAATTACTTTTGTTACTGCTATAGCTTTTATGTTTTTAGTTGTTATTACTCCGTTGCTTTCTGGAATAGCTGATTACACGGGGTTAAAGAAGAGATTTATGAAGTTCTTCTGTTTTATGGGTTCAGTAGCCACTATTTCTTTGTATTGGTTTGATATTGATAATTTAACCTTTGGCCTTTTATTTTATTTTTTAGCAATGATTGGATTCTGGGGAAGTTTAGTTTTTTATAATTCTTACCTCCCTGACATAGCATTTGAAAACCAGCAAGACTCTATTAGTGCAAAAGGATATTCGATGGGTTATTTTGGCAGTGTAATATTATTAATTCTGAACTTACTTATGGTTAATTTTCCGGATTTCTTTGGTATAGCGGGTGAAGGAACTGTTCAAGCTCCAATTATGGCAATGAAGATATCTTTTGTTACCGTTGGAATATGGTGGTTTATATTCAGTTTATATACTTTTTATTATTTACCTGAACCTAAAGAGATTTCAAAAATTAATACAGGTATTCTTTTTAATGGGTTTAAAGAACTCAAAGAAGTTTGGATAATTTTAAAATCACACCCTTTTCTTAAAAGCTACTTATTTGCTTTTTTTGTCTATAGTATTGCTTTACAGACAGTTATATTAGTAGCTACGTATTTTGGTGAACAGGAAATTAATTGGAATGAAGGGGAAAAAACAACTGGTCTTATTATTAGCATTTTAATAATCCAGCTAATAGCAATAGTAGGTGCATTAGCTAGTGCAAAAATCTCTGAAAAATTTGGTAATATTTATACCTTAATCATATTAAATATATTATGGGCTTTTTTATGTTTTTATGGATATTTTGTAGAATCTTCTAATGAATTTTATATAGCTGCTGGTTTAGTTGGACTTGTGATGGGCGGTATTCAAGCACTTTCTAGATCAACTTTTTCTAAATTTTTACCAGAAACAGAAAACACTACCTCTTTTTTTAGTTTTTATGATGTAGCCCAGAAAGTAAGTATTGTACTGGGAATGATTCTATTTGGAACAATAGATCAGATTACTGGTAGTATGAGGAATGCAATTTTATTTTTTACAATTTTCTTCGCTGTTGGAGCTTTCTTGTTATTCAGATTAGATAAAAAAATGAAATATTAAATCTTACTTGGCATAGATATTGAAATATATATGTAAATTCTAAACATTAATTTTCATTTCTCTACTGTTGTTCAGTTGATTAAGGAATTAAAATTATTTGTTTTATTTCTTAAAAACAATTATGGCTAATAGAAACTTATTTAATATTGACAATCTGTCACTTATTGACGTTGACGAAAATTCAGAGCTAATACCTTTAATGACACCTGAAGATGAAAAGGAAATTAATAATGAAGTTTTACCAGATTCGTTACCTATATTACCTCTAAGAAATACTGTTCTTTTTCCAGGAGTTGTTATTCCTATTACAGCAAGTAGAGATAAGTCTATTAAACTTATAAATGATGCTAATAAAGGGGATAAATTAATTGGTGTTGTCTCTCAAATTGATAAAAATATTGAGGACCCTTTTTTAAATGATATCTATAAGACAGGAACTGTCGCAAAGATTTTAAAGGTCTTAAAAATGCCTGATGGTAATACAACTGTAATTATTCAAGGAAAAAAAAGGTTTACAATAGAAAAAATGATTTCTATTGAGCCATATTTGAAAGCTTCAATCAAAGGTGTTCCTGAAATTATGCCAGAATCTGCAGATTCTGAATTTAAGGCCATAATAGATTCTATAAAAGATCTGGCTTTACAAATTATTAAACATAGCCCAAATATTCCCTCGGAAGCCTCCTTTGCTATTAAAAATATTGAAAGTAATTCTTTTTTAGTAAATTTTGTTTCATCCAATATGAATCTTAAAGTTTCGGAGAAGCAAGATTTGTTAGAGATTAATGACTTACAGGAGAGAGCTCTTGATACTTTAAAATTTATGAATATTGAATTTCAGAAATTAGAAATTAAGAATGATATTCAATCAAAAGTTCAAAGTGATTTAAATCAGCAGCAAAGAGAGTTTTTTCTTCACCAACAAATGAAAACAATTCAAGAAGAATTAGGCGGTGTTAATCACGATGGTGAGATTGATGAAATGAAGGCAAGAGCAAAGAAAATTAGTTGGACAAAACCAGTTAAACTTCATTTTGAAAAAGAGCTTTCAAAACTTCAAAGAATGAATCCTCAAGTTTCAGAATATTCAGTGCAGAGAAATTATCTTGATTTAATACTTGATCTTCCTTGGTCAAAATACAGCAAAGATCTATTTGATTTAGTAAAAGCACAAAAGATCTTAGATAAGGATCATTTTGGTTTAGAAGATGTGAAAAAAAGAATTATTGAACATTTAGCAGTATTAAAATTAAGAAATGACATGAAATCTCCAATTTTATGTTTATACGGTCCTCCCGGGGTTGGAAAAACTTCTTTAGGAAAATCTGTAGCTAGAGCATTAGGCAGGGAATATGTTAGAATGTCTTTAGGTGGCCTAAGAGATGAAGCTGAAATTAGAGGGCATAGAAAAACCTATATTGGTGCAATGCCTGGAAGAGTTATTCAAAATATCAAAAAAGCAGGTACCTCTAACCCTGTATTTGTTTTAGATGAAATTGACAAGCTTTCAAATTCAAACCAAGGTGACCCCTCTTCTGCTTTGTTAGAAGTATTAGACCCTGAGCAGAATGCAGAGTTTTATGATAATTATCTAGAACTTGGTTTTGACCTCTCTAAAGTAATGTTCATTGCTACATGTAATAATTTATCTACTATTCAACCAGCATTATTGGACAGAATGGAAATAATAAATGTTACAGGTTATACTACAGAAGATAAAATTCAAATCGGAAAAAAATTCCTTTTACCCAAACAACAATTAGAACATGGGGTGAAGCCTTCTCAAATTAAATTATCTAAAAATGTCATTGAAAAAATCATAGAAAGCTACACACGTGAATCTGGTGTCAGAGGATTAGAAAAACAGATTGCTAAAGTAGTTCGATATGCTGCAAAAAATTTAGCTATGAATTTAGATTATAATTCTAATATTAAAGTTTTAGATTTAAATGAAATTCTTGGTTCATCAAAATTAGATAGAACTATATATGAAAATAATAAAGTAGCTGGTGTAGTTACTGGTTTGGCATGGACTAGAGTAGGTGGAGATATTTTATTTATTGAATCTATTATTTCTAAAGGTAAAGGCAAACTATCTATAACTGGTAACTTAGGTAAGGTTATGAGTGAGTCAGCGAAAATAGCACTAGAGTTTATTAAAGCGAACTCTAAATACTTTAAAATTAATGATAGTGTATTTGAAAAATATAATATTCATATTCATGTCCCTGAGGGAGCTACCCCAAAAGATGGTCCTAGTGCCGGAATTACAATGTTAACATCATTGGTGTCTTTATTAACTCAAAAAAGAGTAAATAAAAATCTTGCAATGACTGGAGAAATTACTTTAAGAGGTAAAGTTTTGCCAGTAGGCGGTATTAAAGAGAAAATCTTGGCTGCAAAAAGAGCTAAGATTACGGACATTATTTTGTGTAAGCAAAATGAGAGTGATGTAAATGAAGTAAAAAATGATTATTTAAAAGGACTAAAATTCCATTATGTTACAGAAATGAAAGACGTTATTATGTTAGCCTTATCAAATCAAGATGTACTTAATGCAAAAAAGTTATAATAAAACATATATTTTTAAGTTTTAGTTCATAATAAGTCTGGTAATGAAAACTTTAACTAAATTATTTATTTTCTTGTCTGTATTTCAAGTTAATTCTCAAATTGCTGGAGAATCTACATATGAGTTTTTAAACATTTCATCTTCTCCAAGACAATTAGCATTAGGAGGTAAGGAAATCACACTTTTCGATTTTGATGTTAACCAACCTAGTATCAACCCTGCTTCACTAAACAGTAGGATGAATAATAATTTAGCTATAAATTTTTCAAATTATTTTTCAGATATTAAATATGGTACTGCTGCATATGCATATACTTTTAATAATAGAGGAAATACACTTCATTTTGGACTATCCTACATTGACTATGGTAAGTTCTCTGGTTATGACGAGCAAGGAAACAGCACCAATGATTTTACTGGAAAAGAAAGTGCTTTTTCAATAGGATATTCTTCCAAGATTAATTATTTACCTATTTATGTTGGTTTAAATTTAAGGTTAATCACATCATCTTTAGAACAATATAATTCTATAGGTATCTCAACAGATATTGGTCTTTTATATATAAATAGTGAAATGAATTTAAACATCGCGATGGTTATAAGGAATTTTGGAACACAGTTAAAAGCTTATAATGATATATATGAAAAATTACCCTTTGAGATAGATATTGGCGTTTCTCAACTATTAGAAAATGCACCTTTAAGATGGTATTTGACATTTGAAAATGTTCAAAAATGGAATATAGCTTTATCTAATCCGTCAAGATTAACTACTGATTTAGATGGTAATATTACAGAAGAAAAGGTTACTTTTTTTAATAATATTTTTAGACATTTGATTATTGGAGCAGAACTCTTTCCTGAAAGTATATTTAATTTCAGATTAGGATATAATTTTAAAAGAGGTGAGGAGTTAAAAATTATTGATCAGTCAAATTTTTCTGGACTTTCATTTGGATTTGGCATGAAATTTAATAAATTACGAATCAATTACACACACGCTAAATTTTCTAGTGCAGCAAATACAAGCTTCATTGGTTTACAACTAAACTTAAATTAATGACTGATAAAATTATTATCGCGATTGATGGATTTGCTTCTACTGGAAAAAGTACTTTAGCAAAACGTTTAGCGCAATACCTTAATTATATATATGTTGATTCAGGGTCTATGTATAGAGCCATTACCTATTATGCTTTGACAAATAAATATCTTCCATTTAATGATTCTAATCTTGAGGATTTTTCAAAGGAATTACTATCAATTAAACTTAGTTTTGTATTTAATAATAATTTAGGATATTCTGAAATATTTTTAAATGATGTTAATGTTGAACAAGAGATTAGATCAATTAAGGTTTCTAATCATGTTAGCTCTGTTGCTACTATTTCGTTTATAAGAAAACATATGGTAAGTCTTCAAAAAAAAATTAGTTTAAATAAGGGTGTAGTTATGGACGGAAGAGATATTGGTTCAGTTGTTTTTCCAAATGCTGAATTAAAGTTATTTCTTAATGCTTCCGCTGAGGTAAGAGCCAGCAGAAGACACTCCGAATATATTAATCAAAATATCAATGTTGATTATTCTGAAGTTTTAAATAATCTACAATCCAGAGATCTTGATGATTCCAATAGGCTAGACTCCCCATTAATTGTTGCCAACGATGCAATTGAAATTGATAATTCATCTATGACAATGGACGAGCAATTTATTCTTGTTAAAAATATTTTAAAAGATAAATTCAATCTTTAATAATATTAATATTGTCAATTTAATTAAATATGTTTATTTTCGCACTCCCTTTTGGTAATTTATACGATATGACAAAAGGAATATAAAAAATTAATTAATCCTTCTAAAAGTTAATTACTTAAATCTATCGAAAACTTCTAGAATACAAATTTACTCAGATATGTCTGAAGAATTAAACAAAGAAACTGTTGAAGAAGTTTCAAATCCAGTAGAAACTACTGAATCAAATGAGCAACCCGCTCAAGAAGAAAAAAAAATATCCCCAGAAGAATTTTTAAAAGATTTTAATTGGCATAATTATGAAGAAGGAATTGATCCTATTGAGGATTCAAAACTTGTAGAGTTTGAAGGTTTAGTTAAAGAAAATTTTGTTGACACTTTAACCGATGAAGTTGTTGAAGGAGTTGTAGTTAATATAAGTGATAGAGACGCTATTATTGATATTAATGCAAAATCTGAAGGAGTTATATCATTAAACGAATTTAGATACAATCCAGGATTAAAAGTAGGAGATAAAGTTGAGGTTTTAATTGATATTAGAGAAGACGCTACAGGTCAATTAATACTTTCTCATAGAAAAGCTAGAGTAATAATGGCTTGGGATCGCGTAAATAATGCACACGATACAGGTGAAATAGTTAACGGTTTTGTAAAATGTAGAACTAAAGGAGGAATGATTGTTGATGTTTTTGGAATTGAAGCTTTCTTACCTGGCTCACAAATTGATGTTAAACCTATTAGAGATTATGATGTTTATGTTAATAAAACAATGGAATTTAAAGTTGTGAAAATTAATCATGAATTTAAAAACGTTGTTGTTTCTCATAAAGCATTAATAGAAGCTGATATTGAACAACAAAAGAAAGAGATAATTAAACAATTAGAAAAAGGTCAAGTACTTGAAGGAACTGTAAAGAATATAACCTCTTATGGAGTGTTTATGGATCTTGGTGGAGTTGATGGTCTTATTCATATTACTGATTTATCTTGGTCAAGAATTAATCATCCTAGTGAGATTGTTGAATTAGATGCAAAAATCAATGTTGTTATTTTAGACTTTGACGAAGACAAATCTAGAATTCAACTAGGTCTTAAACAACTTAGTAAGCATCCTTGGGAAGCATTGTCAGAAGATGTTAAAGTTGGAGATAAAGTTAAGGGTAAAGTTGTTGTAATTGCTGATTATGGTGCTTTTATCGAATTAGCTGAAGGAGTTGAAGGTTTAGTACATGTTTCTGAAATGTCATGGTCTACTCATTTAAGATCTGCAGGAGATTTTGTAAAAGTTGGTGATGAAATTGAAGCAATGATAATCACTTTTGATAGAGAGGACAGAAAAATGTCTCTTGGTATTAAACAATTAACACCTGACCCTTGGACTGATATAACTTCTAAATACCCTATTGGTTCTAAACAAACAGGAACTGTTAGAAACTTTACTAATTTTGGTGTCTTTGTTGAGTTAGAGGAAGGAATAGATGGATTGATATACATCTCTGACCTTTCATGGACTAAAAAAATCAAACATCCAAGTGAATTTTGCGCTGTTGGAGACAAAATTGAGGTTATTACTTTAGAACTTGATGTTGAAAACAGAAAGCTTAGCTTAGGTCATAAACAAACATTAGATAATCCTTGGGATAAGTATGAAAATGAATTTACTTTAAATTCTATCCATACGTTTGATATATTTGAGATTGTTGATAAAGGAGCAACCGTGAAGTTTAACGATGACATTACTGCTTTTATTCCTTCTAGATATTTAGTAAAAGAAGATGGTTCTAAATTAGTTAAAGGTGAGTCTGCTGAATTCAAGGTTATTGAGTTTAATAAAGATTCTAAACGTGTTGTAGCTTCCCATACATCTGTTTTTAAAGATGTTGAAGCAGAAAACATTAAAGTAGCTAATAAGAAGAATAAAAAAGAAAAATCCGAATCTAAAAATACTTTAGGCGATGCAAATGAAAAGTTGCAAGAACTAAAAGATAAAATGGATGGAAAATAATTTTTATAAAAGCCTTTCTTTTGAAAGGCTTTTTTTTTAACTTAATTCTATAAATAATTAAATAGAAATTGATGAGTAAAAATATCATACTTAATGAAAAAGAGATAGATATTATTCTACAGAGACTCGCTTGTCAATTAATTGAAAATCATCAAGACTTTTCAAATACAATTTTAATAGGTCTACAGCCACGTGGTAAATCACTTTTAAATAAGATAGTTCAAATTTTAACTCATACCTATAATATTTCTGATCTTAACTATGGCTTACTAGACATAACTTTTTATAGAGATGACTTTAGAAGAAACGAAAAGATATTAGAAGCTAATTCAACAGATAACCTTCAAGTTGAAGGCAAGAACGTTGTCTTTATGGATGATGTTTTATTTACAGGTAGGACAATTAGAGCTGCACTAACAGCAGTTGAAACTTTTGGTAGACCAACTAATATTGAATTACTTACTTTAATTGATAGAAGATTTAGTAGACATTTACCAATACAACCAGATTATAGAGGTAGACAAATTGATGTATATGATAATCAAAAAGTAATTGTTGATTGGAATAATGAATCAGGAAAGGACTGTGTTTATATAATAGATAAGGTATGAATGAATTAAGTGTTAATCATTTGTTAGGGATAAAGCATTTAAATGTTAATGATTTAAATTTAATTTTTAAAACTGCTGACCATTTTAAAGAAGTAATTAATCGTTCTATTAAAAAAGTCCCTTCATTAAGAGATATTACAATTGCAAATTTGTTTTTTGAAAACTCTACACGAACTAAATTATCTTTTGAATTGGCAGAAAAAAGATTATCTGCAGATATCATTAATTTTTCTTCTGCTCAATCATCTGTAAAAAAGGGGGAAACTCTAATTGATACAGTAAACAATATCTTATCGATGAAGGTTGATATTGTTGTCTTAAGACATCCTAATGCTGGTGCGTCAGAATTACTTGCAAACAATGTTAATGCTACTATAATCAATGCTGGTGATGGTGCTAATGAACATCCTACCCAAGCTTTACTAGACTCATATTCGATTAGGGAAAAATTAGGTGATCTTAAAAATAAAAATATATTAATTGTAGGAGATATATCACACAGTAGAGTAGCACTTTCCAATATATATGCATTACAATTACAAGGTGCTAATGTTATGGTTTGTGGTCCTAAAACTCTTATCCCTAAATATTTACATAAATTAGGTGTAATAGTTGAGCATGATTTTTTAAAAGCATTAAAATGGTGTGATGTTGTTAATATGCTTAGATTACAAAATGAAAGAATGACCGATAGTTTTTTCCCATCTGTTAGAGAATATGTTCAACAATATGGGCTAACATTAGATATATTAAACTCTTTAGATAACGATATATATATTATGCATCCTGGTCCAATCAATCGTGGAGTAGAGATTTCCAGTGATGTAGCAGATTCAAAAAACTCTATAATACTCGATCAAGTAGAAAACGGGGTTGCTATTAGAATGGCAATTATTTATCTTTTAGCTCAAAAAAAACCTTTGAATAAATAAAAATTGAAAATTACAATAATTGGTTGTTACAGTGCTATGCCTAAAATAGGTAACAATTTGTCATCCCAAGTTATTGAAATTCAGAATGAAATTTTTTTAGTTGATTGTGGAGAAGGTACTCAAGTCGGTTTAAGAAGAAATAAAATAAAATTTTCTCGAATTAAACATATTTTCATATCACATTTACATGGTGATCATTATTTTGGTTTAATTGGATTAATCTCTACATTTTCTCTATTAAATAGATCAGCTGATCTTCATGTTTATGGTCCACTTGGAATAAAAGAATTAATTATCAATCAAATTAAAGCTTCTGGTTCTTGGACAAAATATAAATTAATTTTTCACGAATTAAGTTCAAATGAATCAGAATTGATTTTCATTACAGATCATATAGAGGTATCCACTATACCATTATCTCACAGAATATATACTAATGGCTTTTTATTTAAAGAAGTAAACCTGCCTTTGACTTTAAATATAGATGCTATTGAAAAAAACAACGTCAGTATTGCATATTCTAATAAATTAAAGCAAGGTTTTGATGTCGTGAACGAAAAAGGCTTAACCATTAAAAATAAAACACTTACTTATCCTGGAAAAATTGCTAAATCCTATGTCTATTGTTCTGATACTGAATATGATGAGTCTATAATTGAACTTATAAATAATTGTGATGCTTTATATCATGAATCTACATTTTTAGACAAACATATTAAATTAAGTAAATCGACAAAACATTCCACTGCAAGACAGGCTGGAAAGATTGCAAAATTATCAAATGTCAAGTTGTTAATTTTAGGTCATTATTCATCTCGCTATGATAATATTGATGATTTTAAAATTGAAGCAAAAACTCAATTTGAAAATGTTGTTTTAGCAGAGGATAATAAAATAATCGAAATATAATTTATTTATTAATTTATAGTCATTAAATTTGGTTTATGATATTAAAATCAGACTTAGGTAGTTATAGAAAAAGTTATTCAAAAAACACCATTTTTAAATTTAATGATTTTAATAATCCGCTAGCTTTATTTAGCCAATGGTTTAAAGATTTTGATAACGATATTACTGATTCTGAAGTTAATGCGATGAGCTTATCGACTATTAGTATTGATGGTTTTCCTAAAAATAGAATTGTTTTACTAAAAGAATTTAATAATGATGGATTTACTTTTTATACTAACTACAATAGTGAAAAGGGCTTGTCTATAAGTAAAAATAATAAAGTTTGTTTGTCTTTTTTTTGGGAAGAACATGAAAGGCAAGTAATTATTAAAGGTCATGCGAAAAAAATATCTGATTTAAAAAGTAACGAATATTTTAATTCTAGGCCTAGAGGAAGTCAACTTGGTGCTATAGTTTCTGATCAAAGTACAGTTATAGATTCTAAAGATGAATTGGTAAAGAAGTTACACGAATTAGAAAATAAATATATTAACACAAGTATTCCAAAACCCTCTCACTGGGGAGGATATTTAGTTTCACCTGTTGAGTATGAATTTTGGCAAGGAGGAGAGAATCGTTTGCATGATAGAGCTAGATTTTTATATAAAAATGATAATTGGATTAAAGACAGGCTTTCTCCATGATAAAAATAAAGAAATATGCTGCTGTTGATATTGGCTCTAATGCTGTAAGGTTATTAATCTGTAGTGTTATATCACAAAATAATAATATTGTTGAAGTTAAAAAAATAAGTTTAGTTAGGGTACCCATAAGGCTAGGCTTCGATGGTTTTTTGAAAAATAAAATAAAAACAGAAAATCGTAAACGCCTTAATGATGCCATGAGTGCTTTTAAGCTTCTAATGAAAGTTCATAATGTTTCAAAGTATAAAATTTGCGCAACTTCTGCTATGAGAGAAGCAACAAACAGTAAAGATATAATTAGTGATATTTATTCTAATACTGGATTGCAAATTGATGTCATTTCTGGAAAAGATGAAGCTTCATTGATTGCAGACACATTTTTTGCAAATCATTTTAATTTTAATGAGACTTATTTGTTCATTGATATAGGAGGCGGTAGTGCTGAACTAAGTATAATTTTTAAAGGGGTAATAATTGCTTCAAAATCTTTCAAACTTGGAACCATTAGATTTTTAAATGACCTTGTAAAAAAGAAAACCTGGACCGATTATAAAAAATGGATCAAAACCAACACAAAAGAATTTAATAATATTATTATAATTGGATCTGGAGGTAATATTAATAAAATTTTAAAAGAATCTAAAAAAGGTATTAATCAATCTATTTCCTATTCTTTCATTGAAAAATTTTACAAAAAAATATCTAATTTATCATATGAAGAAAGAATTACTAAATTAGGTTTTAATGCTGATAGATCTGATGTAATAGTGCCTGCAACTAAACTTTTGCTTAAATCTATGCAATATGCTAAATCAAAAGAAGTGATTGTTCCTAGAATAGGACTAGCAGATGGAATAATTAGAAAATTAAATAATGTAGATTCTTTTGGTGATGATTTTAACGATTTAAATACTTAATTTAAAATCTACCCTTAGCTTCTCAATTAAAGTGTTTTTACTTTTTAAGAGTTCATATTTTTCCTTAGATGTGTAGGTGAATTTTTTTTCAATCTTTTCATTGATTGTTACTTTTAGTTTAATATCATAATTGTTTAAGTCCTTTCGAATATATTTTAATAAATCATGTTGATTAGACTCAAGTTCAATTTTATTAGTAGTATTTGGAAGTTCTAAGCATATGTTATAATCTTCTAACTTAGGTTTGTCTATCCTTAATATAGAAGCCAGATTATATTTCCCTAAATTTTCTATTTTTTCTGAATATTTATTCCAAGATAATACGAGATCTTCTTCAGTAAACTCATCTTTTGGTAATTTTTCAGGATGAACAATTGACTCATTAGATTTAAACTCATGGTTTTTTATAGTTTTTATGCTTTTAAGGGAAAGGCCTGAATTTCCACTTGTTTTTATATCTAATTTTGGTTTTTCAACTTTAACTTTTATTGGAACAGAAATAGGGGTGATGTGCGTAGTGTTTTTAAAATATTCAAAAGGAATTATTTTAAAACTAGATTTTTTTTTTTGATCTGATAATGTTAATGACCCTAGCTGCATGATTGTCAATTCTATTAATAGTCTTTGATTAATACTTGATCGGTAACTTATTTCACATTTGTTTAATAACTCTAAACAATTAATTATGATACTTGGAGATATCTTTTTTGCCTGAGTAATGATTTTTTGTTTAGAATTATCAGAGTAATCTAATAATAGAATTGTTTTTTCATCTTTAGAGATTAATAAGTTTCTGCAATAAGTAGATAAGCCAGAAATATAATTAATACCCTCAAATCCTTTTGAAATAACACTGTCTACTAATAAAAGCAATTCAGGTATTTTATTTTCTAAAATTAAATCAATAGTATTTGAATATATCTCTTGATCCAACACATTTAAATTAATACTAACGTCCTTAACAGTGATTTCTTTATTGTTATAACTTAATATTCTATCAAATATTGACAAAGCGTCTCTCATTGCACCATCAGCCTTATTTGCAATTATATCTAGTGCCTCTGATTCAAACTTAACTTTTTCCTTGTTGCAGATTTTGATTAAATAATCTACAATATCTTTATTGGTAATTCTTTTAAAATCATAGATTTGACACCTTGATAAAATAGTTGGAATTATTTTATGTTTTTCAGTAGTGGCAAGAATAAATATACAATGCTTAGGGGGCTCTTCTAGTGTTTTTAAAAATGCATTAAATGCTGAAGCTGACAGCATGTGTACTTCATCAATAATATATACTTTGTATTTTCCTAATTGAGGCGGTATTCTAACCTGTTCAGTTAAATTTCTAATATCATCAACACTATTATTTGAAGCTGCATCAAGTTCGAAAATATTATAGGCAAAGTCTTGATTATCGTTATCAATAGAACTATTGATCATTTTTGCTAATATCCTAGCGCAACTCGTTTTACCTACTCCTCTAGGGCCAGTGAATAACAAAGCTTGTGCAAGTTGATTATTAGTTATAGCATTCACAAGGGTTGAAGTAATAGCTTCTTGACCAGCAACTTCATCAAAAGTTTTAGGTCTATATTTTCTTGCAGATACAATGTAGTCTTCCATATAAGTAATCAATATACACAAATTTATTAATTCAATTTCAATATTTTAACTAAGGATATATAAAATCAAATAATTTATCAACAATTGATTACTTTTGTCTCTAGTAAATCGCCTTGTCGCTATTTTTAAATAGAGGAAAGTCCGGACACTTAAGTACATCATAGTGGTTAACAGCCACCAATTGAGAGATTAGGAAAAGTGCAACAGAAAGAATGTACAGGTTAAGCTGTAGTGAAACCAGGTAAACTCTATGAAGTGCAATGCCATGTAAACCAACGCTAAAGAGTTGTACGCTCAATGTTGGAGGGTAGGCAGCTAGAATAAGTTGGTAACAACTTATCGAGATAAATGACAGGGGCTTTTAATTAAGTACAGAATCCGGCTTATAGATTTACTTAAATAAAAAAGCGAGTGTTTTCTTACACTCGCTTTTTATTTTTTTAAAAAAGTGAAATAGCAGCTCCCATATCTCTTTTTGTTATGAAAGTATTGATTCAAATCAAGAGATATTTCTTTTGAATGCTCAATTATTAGTATTCCATCTTGTTTTATTAGATTTTCTGAAAAAACTAATTCAATCATAGAATTTAAGTAAGTTTCATTAAAACTATATGGTGGATCTGAAAATATAATATCACTTGTTTTTTCTGTTTTTTTTAAGAAATTGATGACATCAGATTTTATTGCAATAATGTTTATATCTAATTCTTTTGAAGTTTTTTTAATGAATTGTATACAGTTAATGTTGTTGTCAACTGATATTATATCTTTAACACCTCTAGAAGCAAATTCATAACTTATATTACCTGATCCAGAGAACAAATCGATTACAGATACTTCATTAAACTCGTATGAATTGGATAAGATATTAAAAATAGATTCTTTAGACATATCAGTTGTAGGTCTAATTGGTAAGTTATTAGGTGCTTTAATTTTTCTTCCTTTGTGATTTCCAGAAACAATTCTCATTTATAATAAATTGTACGTTAGTTTGTTTTTGAAATTCAAATAGAATTTATGATTTAAATCTACTTTTGATTTATAAACACTAACATGTCTAATGTATTTGAAAATCATTTTATAAGTAGATTCACTAAAATTACCAGAAATAACTATAGGACTGTTTTCAGGATTTAAATTGAGCTGTTCAAAGCAAAATAAAACATAATACACAATATCTTCATTTGTAGAATATTCGAAAGTATTGATGAATACTAATTGATTATCACTTATCAGTATTATATCAATTTTAGAATTATTTATATTCAAATATAAATTTGAGTTTGTATTGTTTTTTTCAATTTTATAAATTTCATTTATTAAGTTCGTTGTGTAGTGCTTTTGTGTGACTTCCTTTGCATATTCTTGTAGGACAGAGATATTAAATTTTATTGGAATAAAAACATTAACAGATTCATTATTTTTAATTATATCATATAGATATTCATCATTTTCAAGAAGGGAATTATTAAACTTCAAATAATCCTTGATGTTGTTTTTATCAAATAGAGCATGAGGCACTATTGTATGTAGACTGTTGTGGTGATTAACAGTTATTAAATTAAGTAAACCGCCCTGTTCTTTTTCGCTAAAATATTTAGATATTAAATTATCAACATCTGATAATTCTTTATAATTAATTTCTATAGAATCTAGTAGGGTATTTTCTATGTTATCATATAAAATGAACCCAATTTCGTTATAACCAATGTTAATAGTTAAATTTATAATTGAAAAAGAATCTGTCTTATTGATTTTTCGTGTAGTTTTTTGGCCAGTTTCCATTTGTATTAACTTCATCCATTGATCCAACTTTTAAAGCAGAACCATTAACACCATCAACGGACTGTACAAGATTTTCTTTAAAGATTAAGTCTTTATTTTGATCATATAGAATTACAGATTTTATTACTTTACTTTCAAATACAGGAATATCTAATCCATTTTGCTCTATGTATCCACTTCTTAGCTCAAACTTAGTATCTGCATCTTTAGCTCCTGGTACATACATCATTTTGGTATATCTATTATCTACTCCAAATAGCGAGTCTTTGACAGAAACAAAACCTAAGGTGTCTACAATAACAATATCTTTGTAAGTTTTAACACCACCATACCTTTTAGTCATTTCTTTGTCAAGTATGCTTGAATCCCTTCTTTGTGTTAAAGTGAAAGAATCTAGTTCAATGAATTTTACTAAACTATCCCAATTGTTTTGAAACTGACCTTTAACTGATCTATGAGCTAATTCCGAATCACGAATATCAATAAGGTTTTTAATTACTTTCTGATATCTAACTTCCTTTAAATCATCAAATTGAATAACTTCATATACTGAATTAATTGTTTTGTAAGAATAAATTGCAACAAATACCCATAAAAATATAAGAATATATTTTTTGTGTTTATTTTGAAAAGTATCCGAGTTAATCCAGTAGAGAAGACCAGCTGTAACTAATAATACTAATATGACAGAAAGAATTTGCAGCATTTGAATGGGTTTTAGTTATAAAAAAGCCAAAATACAATTTTTTTTTATTTGTTAAAATGATTGTAGAGAAAAAACATTTATATCTTTGATTTTATTTATATAATTA
The DNA here is from genome assembly GCA_964275595.1 of uncultured Flavobacteriaceae bacterium. Classification (GTDB taxonomy): domain Bacteria; phylum Bacteroidota; class Bacteroidia; order Flavobacteriales; family Flavobacteriaceae; genus SGZJ01. Next base: position 30,299 of record CAXYDM010000026.1, on the reverse strand, counting down.
TTGGATGAATATTAAGGAGTTTTACAATTTAGCAAAGAATCATTTTTCATTTAAACTTACTGCTAAGCAAGACTTAACATTATATAAACTATCTGAATTTATCCTAAATGAAGATGATAATTCTTTATTTATTCTCAAAGGATATGCAGGTACGGGAAAAACTACCATACTTTCCTCCATAATTAATAATCTATGGAAAATAAAAAAATCTGGTGTTTTAATGGCTCCGACTGGAAGGGCTGCTAAAGTTTTATCAAATTATACAAACACTGAAGCTAATACAATACACAAAAAAATATATTTTCCTAAAAAAACATCATCTGGAAATATTGATTTTGTTTTACAAACAAACAAGTCAAAAAATACAATTTTCATTATTGATGAAGCTTCTATGATTTCTAGTACATCTCAAAATAAAAAACTTTTTGACACTAGTTCTTTACTTTCAGATTTAATTCAATTTGTCTATTCTGGTTATAAGTGTAAAATTATTTTTATTGGTGATACAGCTCAATTACCACCAGTTAACTCTAAATTAAGTCCATCTCTTGATCCAGAATATTTAGAAGTTAACTACAATAAAAATGTATTGTCAATTGAATTAGATGAAGTCGTTCGTCAAGAAGTTCTTTCAGGAATATTAAATAATGCTACGATTTTAAGAGAATCACTTATTAATAAAGATTTCGAGGATTTTAAATTTAATCTATCAGGTTTTAAAGACATTATTAGACTTGAAGACGGAGAAGATATTATTAATTCTTTAACGGATAGTTATACCACTGTTGGAAAAGAAGAGACTGCTTTGATAGTAAGGTCAAATAAGAGAGCTAATTTATATAACCAACAAATTAGAAATAGAATCCTTTTTAATGAAAACGAACTTTCAGTAGGAGATAATTTAATGGTTGTTAAAAATAATTATCATTGGTTAAAGAGTACATCAGAAGCAGGTTTTATTGCTAATGGAGATATTATTAAAGTTTTAGAAATTAGTAGAATTATTGATCTTTATGATTTTCGTTTTGCTGAAGTTACCGTACAAATGATAGATTATCCTAAAATGAAACCATTTGATACAGTTTTAATGTTAGACACAATTAATTTAGAGACTCCATCTTTAAATTATGAAAAGGCTAATCACCTCTACAATGAGGTTATGAAAGACTATGTTTCTGAAAAAGTTAAATATAAAAGGTTCTTGAAAGTCAAGAATAATAAATATTTTAATGCTCTTCAGGTTAAATTTTCTTATGCTGTAACTTGTCATAAATCTCAAGGAGGTCAATGGTCATCTATATTTGTCGAACAGCCATATTTACCTAACGGAATAGATAAAGATTTTATTAGATGGCTATACACTGCACTTACTAGGGCAAAAGAAAAACTATATCTAATAGGTTTTAAGGACGAATTTTTTTCTAATTAAGTTTTATAATTCAGTATTTTTGATTAAAATTAATATATGAAAGTTACTGCACTAATTCCAGCTAGATTATCCTCAACTAGATTTGACAGGAAATTACTTATGGATCTTTGTGGTAAATCTATAATTTTAAGAACCTATGAAGCCGTTGTTAATACAAAATTATTTAACTCTGTTTATGTTGTTACCGAAGATGAAGAAATTTATAATGAGATAGTTAATGTAGGTGGAAATTCAATTCTTAGTAAAAACAGACACGAATCAGGAAGTGATAGAATTGCTGAGGCATGTAAATCGATTGATTCTGATGCTTTTGTTAATATTCAAGGAGATGAACCTTTCATCGATGCATCTAGCCTTAAGAAATTAGTAATTGAGTTAAATAGTTCAAATTACGTTTCATTAATGATTAATATAACAGATGAAAATGAAATAAGTAACCCAAATAACGTGAAGGTCATAGTAAATTCTGATAATTATGCCTTGTATTTTTCAAGAAATATAATTCCATTTAATAGGGATGTCAATAAAACTGATATCACTTATTATAAACATATCGGAGTTTATGGTTTTAAAAAACAAGCACTTATTAATTTTTCTGAATTACCACCATCTAAATTGGAGTTAGCAGAAAAGATTGAAGCTATACGAATTATTGAAAATGGCAACAGAATTAAAATGATTGAAACTGATTTTTTAGGTGTTGGTATTGATACTAAAGAAGATTTGGAGTTAGCTATATCAATTTGGTCAAAAAAATAAATACATGAAATTTTTATCAAAATTTATTTATTTCAAAATTCTAAATTGGAAGGTAGAGGGTAATGTTACCTTTTCTGCAGAAAATCTAAAGAAATGCATTATAATTCCTGTTCCACATACTAGTTGGCATGATTTTTATATTGGTGTATTACTTCGATCTGTTTGTTCTGTAAAAACTAGTTTTTTAGCTAAAAAAGAACTATTCTTTTTCCCTTTATCTATTATCTTAAAATGGTTAAACTTTGTCCCAGTTGATAGGTTTAAAAAGGGAAATAAAGTTGATAAAATAGCTTCTATTTTTAATGAAAAGTTAGAATTTAGAATTGGATTAGCACCTGAAGGAACAAGAGCAAAGGTAGATAAATTAAGAACTGGTTTTTACCACATAGCAAAAAAAGCAAACATTCCAATAATAATGGTGAAACTAGATTATACAAATAAAGTAAATACAATTTCAGAACCTTTTTACCCAACAAATGATATTACCAAAGACTTTATTTTTATAGAAAGCTATTTTAAAGGCGTAGAGGGGAAGGTTAAAGAACGTAGTTTTAATTAAAAAAAACTTTTTCTTCAACTGATTTCCACAAAAGTAAGGATGCTGTACTGTTGTATGGAGACCATGATTTAATCAAGCTATCTAACTTACTTTTGTCTAAACCATCCATCTTATAATTCTTTTTTACACTATTTATTAGTGCAATATCTCCCTTAGAAAAAATATCGGGTTTCCCTAATTCAAACATTAAAAACATTTCTATTGTCCATTTACCAATTCCTTTTATGGAAATTAATTCTTGTTGCATCTTTTCTTCATTAAAAAGAATAAATTCTTTTTCATTATCTATAAAAAAAGTGAATACATTTTTAATATATTCAACTTTTCTAAATGAAATTCCAATAGATTGTATTTTGTCATTATCAAGATCTAGGATTTCTCTGTGAGATAAGTTTTTTATTAGTACTGCAAATCTTTTTTTAATAGTGATTGCTGCTTTAAAGCTAATTTGTTGATCAATGATTAAGTTGGAGAGTGATAACGCATAGTTAGTGGACTTATAGTCATCTAGAGATATCTTGTCATGATATTTTTCAATTAAAAAATCCATCACTGGATCTTTTTTTAAATGTCTAAAGGCTTTCGTAAACATTACTAACTCATTGTGTGATAAACGTTTTGAACATCATCATCGGTTTCTATTTTCTCTAATAGCTTATCAATATCAGCTATTTCTTCTTCTTCTTTTATCTCTTTTGTAATATTAGGTATCCTATCAAAACCAGAGTAATTAATTATAATTTCTCTTTTTTCAAGTTCAGATTGAATTACTCCGTAGCATTCAAAAGGTGCATAAATCAATATTTCATTTTCTTCTATAAAAAGTTCTTCAACTCCAAAGTCAATTAACTCTAGCTCTAGTTCTTCAATATCTAAATCTTGTTTTTCAACTTTAAAATTACAAATATGATCAAACATAAATACTACAGATCCGGAAGTTCCTAAATTGCCATTACATTTGCTGAAATAACTTCTTATGTTAGCTACTGTTCTGGTGTTGTTGTCTGTAGCCGTCTCTACTAATATAGCTATCCCATGAGGGCCATAACCTTCAAATAAAACTTCTTTGTAATCTCCTTGACTTTTATCGCTTGCTCTTTTAATTGCTCTTTCTATATTGTCTTTTGGCATATTTACCGATTTAGCATTTTGAATTACAGCTCTTAATTTTGAGTTGGAATCTGGATCTGCTCCACCTTCTTTTACGGCCATGACAATATCTTTGCCAATTCTAGTAAAGGCCTTGCTCATTGCTGACCATCTTTTCATCTTCCTAGCTTTTCTAAATTCAAATGCTCTTCCCATAATTTTTAATTTATTACAATTGCAAAATACAAAACCTTTATTTTATTTAATCGTATTTATAATTGAATTAGCTTTAAAGTCTAAATATTTTGGTATTTTTTTATTCTTATTAAACAAAGCAATATACCTGTTATCATTTGTTGTATAGACATATTTTAATCTGTACGAATCAACTTTAAGAGCGTTCAAAATTTCTTTAATTAAATCCACATGATGAATCAGATCTTTACTGCCTAAATGAATAATTCCACTCAATTTTTTATTTATTATATGATGTATAAACAATGTAATTTTTTTAATGTTGATAATATTAATAATTAAGTTCGGAAATACTTCAATTGGAATGTTCAGTTTTACTTCATTTTTTATTTTTTTTATATGAGGTGAATTTATCCCAGCTAGAAAAGGAACACGAATAATGGTATATTTATTTTCGTCTAATTTCAGAAGTTTGTTTTCAATTTTTATTTTTAAGTATCCAAAATTACTTTTAGAAAAAGTTTTGTCAAATTCATAATTTGGATAATTCTTATATCCATCAAAAACACTTGAGGATGATATAAAAATGATCTTACATTTATTATTGTTCACATAATCTATTATATAATCATGACTATTAATTAGTGAATTGTTATCTGCTTTAGCAGCAGAAATAATTACAGAAGGTCTTACTTTTTTGAATATTTTATTTAATGATAAAGATGTGGCAGAGTTTAAGTCAAAATAAAAAAAATGTTTATTGTTATTATACTTATTACTAGAGTAGTAAGTAGCGTAAGTGTCAAAATATGGATTTAGCTCTTTGTATATATTATTCCCAATATATCCACTCCCACCAATTATTAATATTCTTTGTTTAATAATTTAGGCTTTAAATGGTAATTTTACAATTTGAGATTTAATGAACTTCTCTCTTATTTTGATAAATATAAACCCATCTTTTTGTGAATACTCTGAACTGACATAACCTAGTCCTATTCCTTTATTAAAGCTAGGCGACATTGTTCCTGAAGTTACGATTCCAATTTTGTTGTTATCATTAGAATATATCTCATAATTTTTTCTTGGAATCCCTCTTTCTACCGTTTCAAATGCAACTAGTTTTCTTCTAGGACCAGTTTCTTTCTCGTTTTTAAGATACTGTGAATTAGTAAATTCTTTTGTGAATTTTGTTATCCATCCAAGCCCTGCTTCAATTGGGGATGTGTTTTCGTTTATGTCATTGCCATATAAACAGTAGCCCATTTCTAGTCTTAGTGTATCTCTAGCTGCTAAACCAATGGGTTTAATGTTGTGTTCAGCTCCTGCTTCAAATACTTTATTCCAAATCTGAATGGCTTGTTCGTTTTTACAGTAAATTTCAAAACCACCGCTTCCTGTATACCCAGTAGCTGAAATAATAACATCATCAAAACCTGCAAATAAGCCTTGTTTGAAATGATAAAAAGCTATACTATTTAAATCTATGTTAGTTAGAGACTGCATTGCATTTATGGCCTTTGGGCCTTGTATAGCTAAAAGTGAGTATTTTTCAGATTCATTTTTTATTGAAACACCATAGTTATTCTTAGATTTAATCCAATTCAAATCTTTTTCAATGTTACTAGCATTCACCACTAGCATATATTTTTGATCATTAAATTTATAAACAATTAGATCATCCACTATTCCATTTTCATCATTTGGTAGGCATGTATATTGAGCTTGATCGTTAATTAATATTGAAATATCATTACTAAGAATAGATTGTAAAAACTCAAAAGATTTTTCTCCACTAATAAAAAATTCACCCATATGAGAAACATCAAACACTCCCAAAGAATTTCTTACTGCTAAGTGCTCTGCTTTGACTCCTTCGTATTGAATGGGCATATTGTAGCCAGCAAATTCTACCATTTTTGCCCCTAAGCTTACATGTATGTCATTCAGTGCAGTATTTTTCATATCTTGTTTTTAGAATTGTAAAATTAATAATTAATATAGAATCTTAGTAATTATAAATCTGATTTATGCGTTTTTTTTTAACAATATATTTCTGTGTCTTTTTATCCTTTCTTTCTTTTTCTCAAGGATTGATGGATCCGAAAAATAATACTACTAGACAAGACACTCTTAGAGGATCTATTACACTAGAACGTTCCTGGTGGGATTTGAATTACTATCACTTAGATATCTCTGTAAACCCTGAAAAAAAATATATTGAAGGATCTAATTTAGTGTATTATACAGTTTTAAATTCTAATAATGTTTTGCAGATTGATCTACAAGAACCTCTTGAATTACTAATGGCTAAACAAGAAGGGGAGGAATTAGAAATTCAAAAAGAAGGAAATGCTTATTTTATTACACTTAAAAAAGATCAAATAGTAGGTTCATTAGAAAAAATAAATTTGTTTTATAAGGGTAACCCAAGAGAAGCAGTTAATGCTCCTTGGGATGGAGGAATTTCTTGGGAAAAAGATGATAACGGAAATCATTTCATTGCATCTTCTTGCCAAGGTCTAGGAGCAAGTGTTTGGTGGCCTAATAAAGACCATATGTATGACGAAGTAGATAGTATGAAAATTAGTGTAAATGTTCCTAAAGGCTTGACTAATGTTTCAAATGGTAGGCTTTTAGAAATTGAAGAAAAAAAGAACTCGAATACATTTCATTGGTTTGTTAACAACCCTATCAATAATTATGGTGTGAATATTAATATTGGAGACTATGTAAGCTTCTCTGAAGTTTATGATGGAGAAAACGGGAATCTTGATTTAGATTATTTTGTTTTAAGCTATAATCTAGCTAAGGCAAAAGTACATTTCAAAGAAGTTCCTAAAATGCTAGACGCTTTTGAACACTGGTTTGGACCTTATCCATTTTATGATGATGGCTACAAGATAGTACAAACTCCTTATTTAGGTATGGAACATCAAAGTTCTATTACTTATGGTAATAAGTTCATGAAGGGTTATTTAGGAAGGGATTTGTCTAGAACAGGGTGGGGGATGAAATTTGATTATATTATTATCCACGAATCTGGTCATGAGTGGTTTGCAAATAACATTACCTACAAGGACATTGCAGATATGTGGATTCATGAAGGTTTTACTACTTATTCTGAAAATTTATACCTTGATTATCATTACGGTAAACAAGCTTCTTCCGAATATGTTATTGGAACTAGAAGAGGTATTAGTAATACTAAAACAATAATAGGAGAGTATGATGTTAACAGAGAAGGGTCAGGAGATATGTACTCAAAAGGAGCCAATTTACTACATACCATCCGTACAATATGTGGTGATGATGAAAAGTGGAGAAATGTTTTAAGAGGTTTGAATAAAGAATTTTATCATAAAACTGTTACAACTAAGGAAATAGAAAATTATATTTCTAATTCTATGAATGTTGATTTATCAAAAGTATTTGACCAATATTTAAGAGATGTTAGAATACCAATATTTGAATATAAAATCAATGATGGAGAATTAAAGTACCGATGGAGTAATGTAATCACAGGATTTGATATGCCTGTTGAAATAAATTTAGATAATAAACCGATTAAGTTATTTCCAGTGATGGATTGGAAACATCTTAAAACGATCGATGGAAATTTAGAGATAAATAAAAACTATTATGTAGATTATAATGAATTGTAGCTCAAAATGAAATTTAACGAGGATTCAAGAATAAAAATACCAAGCATACTTCAATTAACAAGATTAGGTTGTTATTACCTTCCATTAAAAGAAGGGATTAAAGTAAGTCCCTTCTAAATACCTAAACTATTAAATAACTCTACTAGTTTTGGATCAGATGGCCTTGGTGCATTTCCACTGACAATATTACCCTCAGGATCGATTAATAAAAATCTAGGAATTGAATCAATTCCATATGCTTTAGTAAATTTGGAATTAAATGCATTGTCTGCAAATAATTGAATTCCACCCAAGTCTTTTTCAACAATCATTTTTCTCCAAGCTTCGTAATTATATCTAGGTCTGTTTCTTTCGTCAATGGAAAGGCTTACAAAATGTATGTTTTTATTTTCGTATTTTTTTTCAATTACTTTTAAACTTGGTATCTCCCTTATGCAAGGCCCACACCAAGTAGCCCATACATCGATATAAACATATTTTCCTTGTAAGTCAGAAAGTGAAGTCCTTTCACCATTAAAATTCTCATAGTTATTAAAAACAGGAGATTTCATGCCCTTTTCTAAACTACGTAGAACGTTAAATTTAGTAACTAGTTTATTTGTTATGATACTATCTTCTCCAGTCAAACTAAATTCGCTGGATAATTTAACAAGACTCTCGTAAACTTCTTTATTATTTTTATTACTCGCAGAAAGCATTAGAACACCTTGGCTAACTAAATCTTTTTTTATTAGGTTAGAATTTGATTGAATAAGTTTATCTAAATCTGCTTGTAAATTTGTTGAGGTTTGTAATATGCTTTGATAATAGGATAAGACTAAATTTTTAAAATCTGGAAATAAGTTATAATCATTTTGGTTCGTATAATCAATAGAGTTTAACGGACTCAAGAAGTTGTCATCAAAAACTGCTTGTTTTTTTGCATAAAAACCATGATATAGTGGGTATCTTTCGAGTGCTTGAAGAAATTTATATTGTGTATTTTTTTTCTCAATATTTAGAAAGTTATCAGAAATGTTTTGATTTTCTTTTAAGAAACTCAATTCCCATTGTTTTAAAGAATCAATTTGGTTTAAATATTCTTTTGATTCTAATTTAGACAACTCAATAACATTAACTCCATTGTTTTCTTGATGCAAAAACCTTTTTTTTAGATACATATTGTTTTCACTACCATCTCCAGAGAATGTGATTGACTCATCAAATTGTCTTGAATCCAAATTAATAGTTAGTTTATTGCCAGGCTCAAGAAATAATTGTGTTCTTTCACGACCATGAATAAAAAAGAAATATGCAGAAGATTTTAAATTTAATGTATCAATAAAATTACCATTTTCATCAATATTTATTTCCCGCAGAAAGTTTAAACTTAATCTACCATCTTCCATTTCTCCAGGACCTACTATTTGTATGGTTTCTCCCATAGGGTTTATAATATTACCCTGTACAATAACCTCTTTTTTAGATTTATTACAAGAAAAAAACACTAAGAATGAAAAGATTACTAATAAATAATTTTTAAAATTAGCTTTGTAAATCATTTTTTATTTATTTTGGGATAGAGTAAAAGTAGTTAATTTAAAACATCCTACTTAACTTGTTGACATTAAAAAATTATATGAAAGAATTCACAATAGATAATTCGCCACTAGAAATAGAGACTTTATACAATATCATTGATAAGGAGTTGATCTTAAAGTTATCTAAAGAGTCAAAAAAAAATGTTAATGATTGTAGAGATTATTTAGATAAAAAAACTATTGATAGTCAATCTCCTTTATATGGCATTAATACTGGATTTGGATCTTTATATAACGTAAGTATTAAGGATAATGATTTAAGTAAATTACAGCACAATTTAATTTTATCTCATTCCTGTGGAGTAGGAGATAAGGTTCCGTTGAAAATTGTAAAGATTATACTACTACTTAAAATAATTACTTTAAGTAAAGGGAATAGTGGTATTCATATAGATACATTAAATAGATTGATTTTTTTCTACAATAAAAGTATTTTTCCTGTTATTTTTAAACATGGTTCTTTAGGAGCTTCTGGAGATTTATCTCCTTTAGCTCATTTAAGCTTGCCACTTATAGGTGAGGGACAAGTTTATTACAATGGTGTTCTAAAAGAGGTTAAAGATGTTTTAAATGAGTTTGATTTACATCCTTTAGAGTTGAAATCCAAAGAAGGATTGGCGCTTTTAAATGGAACTCAATTTATGTCTGGTTATGGATTGTATTTATTATTTGAATCTTATAAAATTTCTTACATGGCGGATTTAATTTCATCTATTTCTCTAGATGGGTTTGATTGTAGAACTGAACCTTTCGACAATCTAATACAAAGTGTTAGGTCACATAAAGGTCAAGCTATAATTGCTAGTCGAATTAATAGTTTCAGAAATAATAGTGAAATAGCTAATATTCCTAAAGTTCATACTCAAGACCCATACTCTTTTAGATGTATTCCTCAAGTACATGGGGCAACATTAGATACTATTCACTACGCTACGAGTGTAATTATAAATGAAGTTAATTCTGTTAACGATAACCCTATAATATTTCATAATGAGGATAGGATTATTTCTGGTGGAAATTTTCATGGTCAACCTCTAGCTTATGTTTTAGATTTTTTAAAAATTGCTATTTCAGAAATTGGAAATATTTCCGAACGTAGGACATATAATTTAATATCTGGTCAAAGAAATTTGCCTTCATTTTTAGTTGATAATCCTGGCTTAAATTCTGGATTTATGATTCCTCAATACACTGCTGCTAGTCTTGTTAGTTTAAATAAACAACTGTCTTCACCTTCTAGCGTGGATTCTATTGTATCTTCTAATGGACAAGAAGATCATGTTAGTATGGGTGCGAATTCTGCCATATTACTGTTTGATATCAACGAAAACGTAAAAAAAATATTATCAATAGAACTTTTTAATGCTGCTCAGGCATTAAATTTCAAAAGCCCATTAGAATCCTCTGAGACTATACAGGGTTTTATAAAATTGTATAGATCCAAAGTAGCCTTTGTTTCTGAAGATAAGATAATGTCTAAAGAGATAAACTCTACTTTAGATTTTTTCGAAAGCTACAATATCAATGACAGTTTGTTTACTATTTAGTAGTCTTCTTTTTAGCGAGTGTCTTAAGAACTAATTTACTTTTTTCTTTATTTAAATCAACTTTTAATGTATCCCCAGTTTGTACTTTTGATTTCATTATCTCTTCAGCTAGTTCATCTTCTAAGTATTTTTGAATAGCTCTTTTAAGAGGTCTTGCTCCGTATTGTTTGTCAAACCCTTTTTCAGCAATAAAGTCTTTTGCTTTTTTTGTTAATTTTATTTCATACCCAAGTTCATTTGTTCTTACAAATAACTTTTCTAATTCAATATCAATAATCTTATTAATGTGAATTAATTGAAGATTGTTAAATATAATAACATCATCAATTCTATTTAAAAATTCTGGGGCAAATGCTTTCTTTAATGCATTAATAATAACACTTTTAGAATTACTTCCTTCTTGATTTATTTTAGCACTGGTTCCAAAACCTACACCATTACCAAAGTCTTTTAATTTTCTAGCACCTATATTAGAAGTCATGATTATTATTGTGTTTGTAAAATCAATCTTTCTTCCTAAGCTATCTGTCAAAAATCCATCATCTAATACTTGTAAAAGCATATTGAATACATCTTGGTGAGCCTTTTCTATCTCATCTAGTAGTACAACTGAATATGGTTTTCTTCTTATCTTCTCAGTTAATTGACCACCTTCTTCATATCCGACATACCCAGGAGGAGCACCAATTAGTCTTGATATTGCAAATTTCTCCATGTATTCACTCATGTCGACTCTGATTAATGCATCTTCAGAATCAAATAATTCTTTTGCTAACACTTTGGCTAGTTGAGTTTTACCAACACCAGTTTGTCCTAAGAAAATAAAAGAACCTATAGGTTTGTTAGGGTCTTTTAAACCAGCTCTATTTCTTTGTATAGATTTAACGACTTTTAATACTGCATCATCTTGACCAATAACCTTATTCATTATAATTTGAGGAAGTATGGATAACTTATTGCTTTCACTTTGTTTAACTCTATTTAATGGAATGCCAGTCATCATTGAAACTACATCTGCAATATGTTCTTCGTTTACAACTTCTTTGTTGTTTTCGCATTCTTTTTCCCAAGATTTCTGAGCAGTCATTAAATTATTTTCCAATATTTTCTCATCATCTCTCAATTTTGCTGCTTCCTCATACTTTTGTTTTTTCACAGCAGTATTTTTTGTAAGTCTAATTGAATCTAATTCAGTTTCTAAGTCTGTTATGTGCTTAGGAACTACTATGTTGTTCAAATGAACTCTTGAACCAGCTTCATCTAATGCATCGATAGCCTTATCAGGAAGGAATCTGTCAGTCATGTATCTACTTGTGAGTTTAACACAAGCTGTAATTGCTTCAACTGTATATTCTACATTATGGTGTTCTTCGTATTTAATTTTAATATTATTTAGAATTTCAACTGTTTCTTCTTCACTAGTAGGTTCTACTATTATTTTTTGAAACCTTCTTTCTAAAGCACCATCTTTCTCAATTGATGTTCTATATTCATCGAGTGTTGTAGCTCCAATACATTGCACTTCACCTCTTGCTAGCGCAGGTTTAAACATATTAGAAGCATCTAAACTCCCAGTAGCTCCACCAGCACCAACTATTGTATGGATTTCATCAATGAAAAGAATTATTTCTCTATTTTTCTCAAGCTCGTTCATAACAGCCTTCATTCTTTCTTCAAATTGACCTCTGTATTTTGTCCCTGCCACTAAACTTGCTAAGTCGAGTGATATAATACGTTTATTAAATAATACTCTGGATACTTTCTTTTGAGTTATTCTTAAGGCTAAACCTTCAGCTATAGCTGACTTGCCGACACCCGGTTCACCTATTAATAATGGATTATTCTTTTTTCTTCTACTTAATATTTGTGAAACTCTTTGTATTTCTTCATTTCTACCAACAATAGGATCTAAATCTCCATTTTCTGCCATAGAAGTTAAGTCTTTACCAAAATTATCTAGAACTGGTGTTTTTGTTTTTTTAACAGATTTTACTTTTATCTTTTCTGAAACTCCTGCAGGTTTTTCATTTTCAATATTTTCATCAAATGTATCTTCGTCTTTAAATGTACTAGATGTTCCACTTTCAGAGTAATCTATATCGCTATCATTCTCGTCAAGAATATCTTTATAATATTCTTTCACATTTTCATAATTAACATTTAGTTTGTTTAAAAGCTTAGCGGTTGGGTCATTTTCATTTCTTAAAATACAAAGAATTAAATGTGCAGTATTTATAATAGAATTTTGAAATAATTTTGCTTCTAAAAATGTTGTTTTTAGAGCTCGTTCAGCTTGTCTTGTTAAGTGAAGATTCTTTTTTGAGTTAGTTGTAAATGAGCTATCGCTATTTGGTGGAGAAAGTATTTCCACCTTTTTTCTTAAATAAACTATATCCACAGATAAAGAATTTAAAATATCAATAGCTTTCCCTTCACCATCTCTTAGTATACCTAACATTAAATGCTCTGTTCCAATAAAGTCATGCCCTAATCTTAAGGCTTCTTCTTTACTAAAAGTAATTACGTCTTTGACTCTTGAAGAAAAATTATCATCCATATGCTTGTAAATTTAAATTAAATGTAGTTAAACATAAATTCTTAAACAATTAAGATTTACTTTTTTTTTAACATTTTTTAAACCATTAAAAATTGTTAATAAAATTCACTATTTAAGCTACTTTTTTTTATACTTTCAACAGATTAAATTATTATATTTACTATTACTAAAAATCAATAAAATTTATAACAACAATTTCTTATGATTGAAGGAGAAAAATTAATCCCTATAAATATAGAGGAACAAATGAAATCTGCATACATTGATTACTCAATGTCTGTGATAGTTTCAAGAGCATTACCAGACGTTAGAGACGGGTTGAAACCTGTTCATAGAAGAGTTCTTTATGGAATGCATGAATTAGGTATTAGAGCAAGTGGTGCGCATAAAAAGTCTGCTAGGATTGTTGGGGAAGTTTTAGGTAAATATCACCCTCATGGAGATACTTCTGTATATGATGCAATGGTTAGAATGGCTCAAGATTGGAGTTTGAGATACTTATTAGTTGACGGGCAAGGTAATTTTGGATCTGTTGATGGAGATAGTCCCGCTGCTATGAGGTATACTGAGGCTAGAATGAAAAAGATTTCTGAAGACATGTTGGCTGATATTGACAAAGATACCGTTGATCATAGGCTAAACTTTGATGATACACTTAATGAACCTACTGTATTACCTACAAGAATACCTGGCCTTTTAATCAATGGTGCCTCAGGAATTGCTGTTGGTATGGCTACTAACATGCCACCACATAATTTATCAGAAGTTATTGATGGTACAATTGCTTATATCAATAATAATGACATAGATATTGATGAATTAATTACACATATTAAAGCACCTGATTTTCCAACTGGTGGGGTAATTTATGGTTATGACGGAGTTAAAGAGGCTTTTAAAACTGGTAGAGGTAGAGTTGTTGTCAGAGGTAAGGCAAATATTGAAGAGGTTAATGGCAGAGAATGTATAATTATTACAGAGATCCCATATCAGGTTAATAAAGCCGATATGATTAAAAAAACTGCTGATCTAGTAAATAGTAAAAAATTAGAGGGAATTGCATCCATTAGAGATGAGTCAGATAGAAATGGAATGCGTATTGTTTATATCTTAAAAAGAGACGCTATTCCAAATATTGTTTTAAATAAATTATACAAATACACTGCCCTTCAATCTTCATTTAGTGTCAACAATATAGCATTAGTTAATGGGAGGCCTCAAATGTTAAATTTGAAGGACATGATTCATTATTTTGTTGAGCACAGACACGATGTAGTTGTAAGAAGAACGAAATATGAACTAAGAAAGGCTGAAGAAAGAGCACATATTTTAGAAGGATTAATTATAGCTTCAGATAATATAGACAAAGTGATTGCATTAATTAGATCTTCATCTAATGCAGATGAAGCTAGAAATAAGTTAATGACTAACTTTAAACTTTCTGAAATTCAATCAAAAGCTATTGTTGAAATGAGGCTTAGACAGCTTACAGGTCTAGAGCAAGATAAATTAAGAGCGGAGTTTGATAACATAACTAAACTTATAATAGATTTAAAAGATATTCTTGAAAAGAAAGACAGAAGAATGGAAATTATTTCTAATGAATTATTAGAGGTTAAAACAAAATATGGTGATGAAAGAAGATCCGTTATTGAATATGCAGGAGGTGATTTATCTATTGAAGATATGATTCCTGATGAAAAAGTGGTAATTACTATTTCACATGCAGGATATATTAAAAGAACTCCATTAGATGCCTATAAAACACAGCATAGAGGTGGTGTAGGTCAAAAAGCTTCTACAACAAGAAATGAAGATTTTCTTGAACATCTATTTGTAGGAACAAACCATCAATACATGTTGTTTTTCACCCAAAAAGGGAAGTGTTTCTGGATGAGAGTTTATGAAATTCCAGAGGGTACTAAAGTTTCAAAAGGGAGAGCTATTCAAAACTTAATTAATATTGAGCAAGATGATAAGGTAAAAGCATTTATTTGTACTCAAGATTTAAAAGATGAAGAGTATATTAATAACCATTATGTTATTATGGCCACAAAAAAGGGACAAGTTAAAAAAACCTCTTTAGAGCAATACTCGAGACCAAGAACAAATGGAATTAATGCAATTACCATCAAAGAAGATGACGAATTATTGGAAGCAAAATTAACCAATGGTGATAGTCAAGTTATGATAGCTCTTAAATCAGGAAAAGCTATTCGTTTTGAAGAAGCCAAAACAAGACCTATGGGTAGAGGAGCTTCGGGCGTAAGAGGAGTTAGGCTTCAAAGCGATCAAGACGAAGCAATTGGAATGATTGCAGTTAATGACATGGAAAGCGATATTTTAGTTGTTTCTCAAAATGGTTATGGAAAGAGATCTAGTTTAGAAGACTACCGTATTACAAATCGAGGTGGCAAAGGAGTAAAAACTATATCAATTACAGAAAAAACTGGTGACCTAGTTGCAATTAAAAATGTTAGTGACAGTCATGATCTTATGATAATTAACAAATCGGGTATTGCTATAAGGCTAGCTGTTGAAAATCTAAGAGTAATGGGTAGAGCTACACAAGGAGTTAAACTGATTAATCTTAAAGCTAACGATTCAATTGCCGCAGTAGCAAAAGTTATGCATGAAGAAGATGAAGAAATTGAAGCCGAGGCAATAAATGAAGTTTTAAGTGATAATTCAGAAAACCAATCTGAAGAAACCAAATCAGAAGAATCAACAAATGAAGAATAAATTAATTAACCCCAATTTTTTAAAATAATGAGAAATCAAAAAATAATAGTTTTAATATTTAGCTTAATAGTGTTTAATAGCTTTGGACAAAAAAAAGAATTAAAAGCAGCAGAAAAAGCACTTAAATCTAAAAACTTTGTTATTGCTAAAGAAAACATAGCTGCGGCTGAAAAGTATGATCTTCTAAATGCAGATTTAAAAACTAAAGTAAAATACCATTATATAAAAGGAGTAGCCTATTATGCAGAAGGAGAATCATCTCTTGATGATTCTTTTATAGCTTTAGAGAACTTCAAAAGTGTTATTTTACTTGAAGAAGATTCTACATATAAAACATATACAGAAAAAGTAAATCCGTTAAAGACTGCAATGCTTAACAATTTTGTTGAAAAAGCTAAGGAAGCACTCGATTTAGAAGATTATAAAACTTCTTATTCGAACCTTGAGTCAGCCTTTAGAGTGTCACCAAAAGATACTCTTTACTTGTATAATGCTGCACTATTAGCTACTGAAACTAAAGATTTTGATGTTGCTATGAATTTTTATGAAGAGCTTGAAGATATAGGTTTTACTGGTGTAACTACAAATTACTATGCTATAGAGATTATTTCTGGTGAAGAACAGTCATTTGCAAGTGAATCTAATAGGGATCTATTTATTAAAGCTGGAACTCATAAAGATGGAAGAGATGAATTGACTGAGTCAGTACAGTTAAATGTCTTCAGGTCTATGGCTGCAATATATAAAAATACAGGAAATACTGATAATGCATTAATGTATATTAATAAAGCTAAAGAAATAAGTTCTAATGATATTAACCTAATTTTATTAGAATCTAATATTAAATGGGAACTAGGAGATGTTGAATCTTATAAAAGTTTAATTTCTCAAGCATTGGAAATTGATCCATCTAATGCAGATTTATTATTTAATTTAGGGGTTGTTTCAGCAGATAATGATGATATTGAGAATGCCAAAATATATTACAATAAAGCTATTTCAGTCGACCCCAAGTATACAAAAGCATATTTAAATATAGCTGCATTAATTTTAAGTCAAGAAGAAGGTATAATTGAAGAAATGAATTCTTTAGGGACTTCTAATGCAGATTATAATAGATATGATGACTTACAAGACGTTAGAAATAATATTTATAAAGAGGCGATTCCTTATTTAGAAACTATTTTAAGTATTGAAAATAACAATATTAGCGCTGCTAGAACTCTTAGAAATATTTACTCAGCTGTTGGTGATGAAGTGAACTACAAATTAATGAAAGAAAAAGTTGAAGGACTAGAAAACTAAATAATTTTTTTAATTACCCTTAACTTATGTGAATGTTTTTTAGTGTCTACGTTATAGATACCTGTTTGATCTAACCTATCAATCCTAACATGTCCATGAGCATGTATAATGTGGTTGTCTTTCATTATGATTCCAACGTGTACAATATCTCCTTCTTTATTATCAAAAAAGGCTAGATCCCCTGGTTCAGATTCTTGAATAAAACTTAGAACTTGACCTAGTTTAGCTTGATCTTTAGCGTCTCTATCAATTTGATAACCGTTCAGTTTATAGATTAATTGTGTAAACCCAGAACAGTCGATTCCAAATGGGGTTTTTCCGCCCCATAGATAAGGAGAGTTAAGTAAAAGTAAGGATAGTTTAATTATATTTTCTTTTGGAAGTATTGAGCTAATAGTATCCCCATCAAAATGATGATCAAATAATTCTAAATTTTTTAAATTTGATCCAATAGGAATAGTTAATAAACCTTTTTCTTTTAGTTGTATAAATTCAATTAAATCAGAGGAAAATATATTATTTTTTGAAATGATTGACTCATAAGTTGGTTTATCAATTTTTATAAGCTGTTTATTATCTATCCAACCTTTATAGCCGTCAAATGTTAATTTGATTAAACTCCAGTTAGATCTCTCTTCTATAATTTTAAAACTTTCACCATATATAACTTGAGAAACCAATTCGCTGGTGTCCCTTGGCTCTGCGCGCATAGGTACAATACTTAATAAACAAATTCCAAATAACATTCTACTAGTTGAGTTGTATAATTATTGATGATGCGCCACCACCTCCATTACAAATGGCTGCGAGACCAGTTTTTTTATCATTCTGAATCAAAGTATTTATTAATGTGGTAACTATTCTTGCTCCAGAGCATCCCAAAGGATGGCCTAAAGAAACAGCACCTCCATTAACATTTACTTTATTTTTATCTATGTTTAATATCTTGATGTTAGCTAATCCAACAACAGAAAAAGCTTCATTAAGTTCAAACAAATCAATATCGTTAATCTTTAATTTTGCTTTTTCTAAAACTTTGGGAACTGCTTTTGCAGGACTTGTTGTAAACCATTTTGGATCCTGAGCAACATCGCTATAGGCTAATATCTTGGCTATTGGATTTAGATTTAAAGACTTGCATTTTTCAAGACTCATTAGTATTAATGCAGAAGCTCCATCATTGATTGTTGATGCATTTCCAGCAGTGACTGTTCCATCTTTTGTAAAAACAGGCCTTAACGACCTTAGTTTATCTTCGTTAAAATTTTTGTATTCTTCGTCTTCATCTACAATAGTAATATTTCCCCTTCTATCTTTTATTTCAACTGGGATGATTTCATTTTTAAATTTACCATTTTCCCATGCATTTTTAGATCTGCTATATGACTCTACAGCAAAATCATCTTGATCTTGTTTTGACAAGTTATATTTGCTAGCGCATAGATCTGCCAAACACCCCATAGCTTGTTTATTATAAACATCTATTAATCCATCTAATTGAAGACCATCGATTACTTCTTTTGATCCAAATTTAGTAGCGACCCTAGCATTAAAATAATGAGGAATCAAACTCATATTCTCCATTCCACCCGCAATTACAACATCATTATCACCAATAGCAATAGACTGCGCAGCCTGCATTATACTTTTCATTCCAGACGAACATACTTTGTTAACTGTAGTACAAGGAACATTTTCATGTATACCTGCTTTTAACGCAGCTTGCCTAGCAGGAGCTTGACCAACTCCAGCCTGAACGACATGCCCCATTAATACTTCATTAACTTCTTTTGGATCTAAATTAATTTTATCCAGCGCTCCTTTAATGGCTACAGCTCCTAATTCTGGTGCTGGAACTTTAGATAAAGAACCTAAAAAACTGCCAATTGGAGTTCTTACTGCTGATACTATTACTACTTCTTTCATATAAAATTTAGTTATTCCACGAAAGTAATAAAATTATACAAAATATCTGTAGATAAAATTTTTTGTAAATATTAATAACGTTAAATTTATAGTTATAATTGCTTTTAATTTTATGATTAAATATTTAAATAAACTATATAAAAACTACAACTTTATTTATAAAGTTATACTTCTTTTTTTATCAGTATATCTTATTGTTTCAATGTTTCCGAAAAGTGGAAAATTTAAATATAGTTTTGAAAATGGTAAACCTTGGCAGTCTGAAAATTTATATGCTCCATTTAATTTTGCGGTATTAAAAAATTCTTTTGATTTAGAGAGAGAATTAGATGATATTAAAATTAAAACGCCTGTTTACTTTGACCAAATCACTAATCTTATTACCTCAGATTCTTTAACTAAAAGTAGTATTGATTATCTTTTTCAAGACACAATAACGAGTCTAGCTGAAGATTCAATTGTTAATTCTGTAAATTTTATCGCCAAATCAATTTATAAAAAAGGTTTTGCAGATTCAAATTACGACTACGATAGTGAACAAAAAATATCTTTAGTTTCAAACAATATAATCGTTAGTAATTTAATCTTCTCAGATATATTATTGCCTAAAGATTTGTCTACCTACATTAATAACCTAGTCATTGAGAATAACTTTAGTGTAAATGAAAATAGAATTAAGTCAATTTTGTTCGAGATAATTCAGCCTAACATAACATTTAATAAAGGACTTTCTGAAAACGCATATAATGAGTCTATTTCTAAAGTATCTAACTACAGAGGTATGATAGATAAACAAACTCTTATTATTTCAAAAGGTGAGGTTGTTGATAAAGAGAAATTAATAATTTTAAAGTCTTTAGAGAAGGAGTATGAAAATGAAAATTGGAGTACAGAAAATTATTATTTAATTATACTGTCCTATAGTATTTTAGTTTCACTAGGACTTATAATGATACTGCTTTTTTTAAATAAGTATAAAAAAGAACTTTATTTAAATAACAATAAATTAACTTTTATTTATTTCAATATAGTATTAATGATTGGCCTTACTACTTTGGTAGTAAAACTTAATTCGTTATATGTTTATGTTATTCCTATATGTATACTTCCTTTAATTCTTAAAGCATTTTTTGACTCTAGAACTTCCTTTTTTGTTCATACTGTAACAATTCTTTTAATAGGTTTTATAGTTCCCAATAATTTTGAGTATATTTTTTTAAATATAATTGCAGGTATAGTAACTATTTTATCTGTTTCAGATCTTTACAAAAGAGCTAATTTATTTATAGCAGTTGCACAAATTACAGCTATTTATATATTGGCTTATTTTTCTTTTTTTGTAATTCATGAAGGTGGTATTGAATTTATTAAATTTGAAAATTTTGTTTTATTTATTTTATGTGGTTTAGGTACTTTGTTTGTTCATCCATTAATATATATATATGAGAAAGTATTTGGGTTAGTTTCTGATGTTTCTTTACTTGAGCTATCAGATACTAATTCTGAATTGTTGAAGTTGCTATCCGATAAATCACCAGGAACTTTTAATCATTCTTTGAGCGTTGCTAACTTAGCTGAAGCTGCCGCAAACGAAGTAGGTGCAAACTCTTTGTTAGCAAGGGTAGGGGCTTTGTATCATGATATTGGAAAAATGAATAATCCTTCATATTTTTCTGAAAACCAACTAACAGGAGTTAACCCTCACGATGAGCTTAACTCAAAGGAAAGTGTTCGTATTATTTTAGATCACGTAATTCAAGGTATAGAAATAGCAAGAAAATACAATATTCCAGAGAGGGTTATTGATTTTATAAGAACTCATCATGGAACTAGTTTAGTGTATTATTTTTACAATAAAGATTTGAAATTAGAAATTAAGCCTGATGAAAAGGATTATATGTATGGTGGTCCAAAACCTTTTTCTAAAGAAACAGCAATTGTAATGATGTGTGATGGAGTAGAAGCAGCATCTAAAAGTTTAAAGAATCCTGATTTTGTAAAAATTAATGAATTTGTAAATCTTATAATCTCTAAACAAATTAATAGTGATCAGTTTATTAATGCTAACATTACTTTTAAAGAAATTGAAGTTATTAAAAAAGTTCTTATTAATAAGCTTATTAATATTTTCCATATTAGAATAGAGTATCCTCAGTAATACATAAAAATTTTAAATAAATAGCTTGCGTTGTTTAAGATGAAAAGTTACATTTGCAACCGCATAAAATTGTTGACTTATTTTAGTCAATTGGAGAGGTGCCTGAGTGGCCGAAAGGAGCGGTTTGCTAAATCGTCGTAGGTGGAAACACTTACCCAGGGTTCGAATCCCTGTCTCTCCGCGCTACGGGGTGTAGCGTAGCCCGGTTATCGCGCCGCGTTTGGGACGCGGAGGTCGCAGGTTCGAATCCTGCCACCCCGACTAGGGTCGCGTAGCTCAGCTGGATAGAGCATCTGCCTTCTAAGCAGACGGTCATAGGTTCGAATCCTATCGCGATCACATCAAACCTTACCTTAATCGGTAGGGTTTTTTTGTTTTTAACAGAATTGATGTGGTTTTTTTAATATTAATTAATCTTTCTTGCAATTAGAATACCGTTTGGACTAGCACAAGAGCCTAGAAAAGGTTCTCCTCCCCAGGAATCAAAATTAAATCCCATTACAGACGGAGAATAACCTTGCTTTGTTGAAGACCAATAAATTAAAGATTCATCAAAGTTTCCAAAGCCTAAAGAATGAATATTATCATAAATAGCTTGCATTGAATCTCTACTAGGAATAAACCAATCATTATGGTTATTATAATCTAAATCTGTAACAATTTTAAAAGCATAATCATCACTTCCATATTCAAAACCGTCCGTACTGTTATCATTTACATTACCTTGAACTATCATCTCAGTATTTTGATCACCTGATCCAATTTCTGTACTTGTATCTAAACTAAATACATCTCCCCAAGACACACTACCTATTTGGGAATAATCTGTAGCAACTATTAAACTACCATCATTTTGGTTAACATTAAATATAAAACCTCCATCGAATTCAATACCATAAAATGTATTAACATCATTTACTTCAAGTATTTCTAAAACAGCAACTCCGTTATTTAAGTTTTGTTCAACTGAAATTTCGGGATTATATGAGTTTAAAGGAATTAAATCAACACTTTCATTTTTAGAACATGTAAGTGTTATCAGAGAAAATAATAAAATTAGTAGTGTATTCTTCATAATTATATGTTTTTATAAATATTATTTAATTTAAGTTACTAAGTTTATATTACTTTAAGTTGCTTTCCAACCTTAATGAAAGCATTAATTGCTTTGTCTATATGTTCTTTTGTATGTGCAGCAGATAATTGTACTCTTATTCTAGCCTTATCTTTTGGAACAACAGGGTAGAAAAACCCTATTACATATATACCTTCATCAAGTAACAAGTTTGCCATATCTTGAGATAGTTTTGCATCATATAACATAACAGGAACAATTGCTGCGTCAGCACCAACAAGATCAAAACCAGCTTTTCCCATCTCACTTCTAAAGTAATTAGTATTTTCTTCCAATTTATCTCTTAAGGACGTGTCTTTTGAAATGATTTCAAAAACTTTAAGTGAAGCACCAACAATAGTTGGAGCTAAGGAATTTGAGAATAGGTAAGGTCTAGATCTTTGACGTAAAATTTCAATAATTTCTTTTTTACCTGTTGTATATCCCCCCATAGCACCGCCTAATGCTTTTCCTAGAGTACCCGTAATGATATCAACTCTACCTAATACACCTTTTAACTCCATAGTACCTCTACCTGTTTTACCTATAAAACCTGACGCATGACATTCATCTACCATAACTAATGCATCATATTTATCAGCTAAATCACATATTTTATCTAATTGAGCTACAATACCATCCATTGAAAATACTCCATCAGTAACAATAATTTTAAATCTATGATTTTGTTTATTAGCTTCAATTAATTGATTTTCTAAATCTATCATGTCATTATTAGCATATCTATATCTTGATGCTTTACATAAACGAACACCATCAATAATTGATGCGTGATTTAGAGAATCTGAAATTATAGCATCTTCTTTATTTAACAAAGGTTCAAAAACCCCTCCGTTTGCATCGAAAGCTGCTGCATATAATATAGTGTCTTCACAGTGAAAAAAGTCTGCAATCTTATGCTCTAATTGTTTATGGATATCTTGTGTGCCACAAATAAATCTGACTGAAGACATTCCAAATCCATGAGAATCTAGTGTGTCTTTCGCAGCCTTAACAACTTCTTTATTATTGGATAGTCCTAAATAATTATTTGCACAAAAATTAATTACTTCTTCACCTGTTGAGACTTTTATTACAGCATCTTGAGATGATGTAATTATACGTTCTTTTTTATACAAGCCAGCTTTTTCAATTTCTTTTAATTCCTTTTGTAAATTAGATTTTATCGCTCCGTACATCTTTTATATTTTATACTGATTTATTATATTTTTCTTTTAATTTGTCTAGCATGATTAATGTCATAGAGCTTAAATTATATTTAGGTTTCCAACCCCAATCAGTCCTAGCTTCTTTATCATCAATACTTTTTGGCCATTTGTCAGCAATCTTTTGTCTGAAATCTGAATTATATTCAATTTTAAAATTTGGATATGATTTTTTGATTTCATTATAAATTTCACTGGGACTAAAACTCATTCCGGCAAGATTATAAGATGTTCTGTTTTTTATGTTTTCAATAGGAGACTGCATTAATTCAATTGTTGACCTAATTGCATCATCCATAAACATCATTGGTAATTTAGTGTCAGAATTTAAGAAACATGAGAAGTTTTCATTTTTAACTGCGCTATGATAAATGTCCACTGCATAATCTGTTGTTCCCCCTCCCGGCATTGATTGATAGCCAATAATTCCAGGGTATCGAATAGAACGTATATCTAAGCCATACTTGGTAAAGTAGTATTGAGCCCAATTTTCACCAGCTGCTTTGCTAATCCCATATACTGTAGCTGGATTTAAAAATGATGATTGAGGGGTGTCAAGTAATGGTGCTTGATCACCAAATACTGCAATAGAACTAGGAAAAAAAACTTTCTTTACATTATTTAGTCTTGAAACCTCAAATACGTTTAACATCATTTTTATATTTAAATCCCAAGTCGATAATGGTTTTTCTTCCCCTTTTGCAGAAAGAATTGCCGCAAGGTGGTAAACTTCGTTAATTGAATATTTATTAATAATTGTTTTCATTGCATCAAAATCAGTTGCATCAATTACTTCAAAGATTCCATCAAAATCAGTATCTAAAAATATATCAGAAGCAATTACATTCTTTTTACCGTAAATTTTCTGAAGTTCTTTAGTTAAAACAGAACCTAATTGTCCACTTGCTCCAATAATTAAAATAGTCTTAGTAACCATATGAAATTTATTATTTTAAAATTAGTGATAATTAAGTTATTACAAAAGATATTATCTATCCTTTATAGCAGTATTATTTAGAAACGTATTCAAGTCTATTTACATTTACACTAGTTGTAAATAGACCATAATTAACCACAGCTTTATTTTTCTCAATTTTATCAATGGTACCAACTGTTTTACCGTCTTCTAATCTTACTGAATCTCCCACAACTAGTGTTCGCTTAGGTTTGGCAGGCGGGATAGGATTTTCTTTTAGTTTTTTCTTTTTTTGCTTTCTAATGACAGCAACTTTCTTTTCAACTTCTTTTTTTAGTAAATGTTCTTGTTCTTGAATCTTTTTCTTTTGCTTTAAACTCAGTTTTTGTCGTTTTGAATTCTCAATTTGAACTAATTTAAATAGTTCGTTCATTAATTCACGTTTTCGTTTATCATTAAAATAATTTTCAGATAATTTAGTGATCTTTTGACCTAGATAAATTAAACGTTGGTTACTATCAAATAGTTCTTGATAACTTTGTAGTTTTTTCTTTGCTTTTAAGTTAGTTGTTTCAAGCTTGTCAGCTTCTAACCCTTTTTTTATTTCATTTTGTTTAAGAGATCTCTCTGTCTGTTCAAGCTTAGATCGTTCTTTTTGAAGCTTTGCAATAGTTTTGTCAAATCGAATTTTACCACTTTCAATTTTCTTTTTCGATCGATTTATTAAACTAAATGGTATTCCATTTTTTTGAGCTACTTCAAATGTAAAAGAACTTCCCGCTTGACCAATAATTAGTTTATATAATGGTAAAAGTGTTTTTTCATCAAATAGCATGTTAGCATTTTGAATATAAGGTAGTTCGTTAGCGAGTAATTTTAAATTTCCGTAATGAGTTGTTATTATTCCAAAAGCTTCACGTTCATAAAAAACTTCTAAAAAAGCTTCTGCTAATGCGCCACCAAGTTCTGGATCACTTCCAGTCCCAAATTCATCAATTAAAAACAATGTGTGCTTATTACATTTTTTTAAAAAATAATTCATTTGTTTTAATCGGTAGCTGTAAGTACTTAAATGATTTTCAATTGATTGATTATCTCCGATATCAGAGAGAATTGAATCAAACAAACAAACCTTTGAGCTTTCGTGAACAGGAATAAGTATTCCAGATTGTACCATTAACTGTAAAAGACCTACAGTTTTTAATGTAATACTTTTTCCTCCAGCATTAGGTCCTGAGATGACTATGATTCGACTTTTTGTCGTCATGGTGATTGTTTGGGGATAGGTAGTTATTTCTTCCTTTTTATTTGAAACAAGCAATAAAGGATGATATGCATCTACTAAGTATATTTCTTGATTTTCTGTAATCTCTGGTAGTACTGCTTGAATTGATTTAGCATATTTTGCCTTAGCATATATCACATCCATTTCGGTAAGAAAAAATTGACATTTTGAAAGATGATTTGAGTATGCGCTAATAAGACTAGTAAGTTCTAATAATATGCGTTTTATTTCTTCCGTTTCTTCAAACTCTAAGTTATTTAATTCTCTTTGATGTTGATAGGTAGTTTCAGGTTCAATATAGACGATACTTCCTGTTTTACTGGAGCCTAAAATACTTCCTTTAATTTTTCTTCTATGCATTGATTTAACGGCTAAAACCCTGCGGTTTTCCATTACAGTTTCTCTAATGTCATCCAAGTATTCAGCACTATTATAAGTGCTTAGAGCAGAATTAAAACTGCTGTTTACTTTAGTTCTAACAGACTGAATAGATTTTCGAGTTGTATACAAAAGATCAGATGCGTTATTTCTTATTTCCCCGTGTTTATCTATTACATCATTAATAGCATTGGGAATAATCGTATTCACCTCATTTGTAGATGAAAGTGAATTCAAAAGAGGGTAGTAGTCTTTATTTTTTTTGAAAAATTTGACTAATATATTTGAGGTTATGCAACAACTAGCGATTTTTCTAAACCCGTTGATGTCTAGATAATTATTTTCAATTTTAATTAATTTTAACTCCTTTGTAATGTCTTCAAAACCGTGATTTGGGATTCTGTTTTCATTTTCAAAAGAAGTTACAAATTCATTAGTTAGATTAAGAGATCTATTAACTTCTTTTCTATTTGAAAATGGAACTGTATTTAAAATCTTTGTTTTTCCTAATGAGGTTACATTGTGTTCTGCAATTTGCTCTATTACCGATTGATACTCTAAATCTTGAAGTGTTTTTTTAGTGATATTAATCATTGTCAGAAAAAAGATTTTCGCAAATGTAGTTAATATTGTTTTTAAACTTTAATCTATTAACTAAACATGCGTAATTATATTATTATAAACCTTTATATCTAATTTGAGATAAATATAATTTAACCATTAATAAATTAACATATTAATAATTATTAGTATCGTTTGTTCAAATATTTATATTTATTGACTCATTTGTTGCATTAGCCACAATAGAAATTATCTAGATTTAATGAAATAAACAAATCCAATTTATAATGAAATATAAAATCAATTTAGTTGTGAGCATGTTTTTTATGTTTACACTATTTACTTTTTCCCAGGAAATTCAACGTGAGGTGATTTCCAGTCAGGGAGAGTCGGTTCAATTAGATTCTGGTGTTTATGTCACTCAAACCATTGGGCAGCATTCTATCGCTAGTTATTCTATGGACAATCTAACCGTTCAACAAGGCTACCAGCAGTCCTTTTGGAATTCTTTAATTAACTCCAATGAAGAGTTTAATATGGATATAACTTTTTATCCAAACCCAACAATTGATTTTGTGAATTTCAACTTCTCAAACTTAGAATCTTCCGACTTAAATGTTCTTGTTTTTGATTATGCTGGAAGGGTTTTAATCACCACAAAAATCGATATTGAAAACTACAAAACTAAATTAGATTTATCTAGTCTTCCATCTGGTTCGTACTTAATTTATCTAAACACTAACAAATTTAATTATCACACTAAAATCATAAAAAAATGAAAAAAATAATTTTCTTTCTAACCATTCTTTCCTTTGTAAACATTCAATCTCAAGAAGTTGCGTTTACTGTTGGTACTAACTACACAGACTATTCTTTTGATGCAAACGATGACTTTGAAGCCACTGGTATGGGTTCTCATTTTGAAATTGGGTACACCAAAAAGATTGGAAAAACTAAAACAGAAAAAAGCTTAGGGTATTCTTTAAGTTTAAACTTAAATCAATACAATGCATCTTATGGAAATATGGCTAGTTCATATTCTTGGGAGACTAGCTATATAGGAGTTAGAAATGGATTAGATGTTCCATTATTTAATATGGATAATGGTTTACACCTAGATGCTTCATTTGGAGTTAGCTTAAGTACAATACTTAAAGGACAACAGAAAATAAACAACATGGTTTATGATATTTCTGATCATTCTGAGTTTTGTGGAATAACAGGATGGATGGACGCAGGTTTAAAATTATCCTACGATTTAAAAGAGGATGTTAAACTAGCACTTGGATACACAATGGCTGAAAACTTTAAAATTACAGGAAAGTCTACACAAAGAAATAGTCCTTTTTATAATGAAGACGCTATCGATAAAATAAAATTAAAGAACTCTAGAGTTAATCTAAGTCTTATTTACAAATTAAACTAATACACTAAAAATGAAAAAATTTATACTTTTTACAATAATCGGCTTATTTACTCTACTGAGTTTTTCACAGAACAATGGCATAACTTATCAAGCTGTTATTTACAACCCTAACGCAGAACAATTACCTGGATATGATGATCAATTATCTCCAATGGTTGAATCGGATATATGTCTTCGATTTTCAATATATGGTCAAGGACTAGAATATGAAGAAACTGTTCAAACTACTACCGATAAGTTTGGTATGGTTAACATTATTATAGGGAATAGCGATCAAACAGGTGGATCTGCAAGTTCTGTTTCTGATGTAGATTGGGATACAGGCCAGAAATCCATGAGAGTTGAATTAAACCACAGAGGAGATTGTGTTTCTTTTGAAGAAATCAGCTACCAAGCATTTAGCTATGTACCATTTGCATACTATGCACAAAACGATAATGCAACTGCAGCTATTGCAGAGAACTTAAATTTAATTCTTGAAAATCAAGCCGCTAGTGAAGCTTCTGATGATTCTTTACAAGCTGCAATTGATGCTAATGAACAAGCAGATTTAGCAGAGTCTATTGCTGGAGATGAAGCAGATGCTGCTTTACAATCTAATATAGATACTGCTGTAGCCAATGCTACTGATGCAATAACCAATAACGCTATTGCAATTGCTACTACCCAGGCAGATGTAGATCAAAATGAAGCAGACTCAGATTCGGCAGATGCTACTTTACAGTCTAATATAGATACTGCTGTAGCCAATGCTACAGAGGCAATAACCAATAACGCTATTGCAATTGCAACTACACAAGCAGATGTAGATCAAAATGAAGCAGACTGCAGATTCGGCAGATGCTACTTTACAGTCTAATATAGATACTGCTGTAGCCAATGCTACTGAGGCAATAACCAATAACGCTGTTGCAATTGCAACTACTCAAGCAGATGTAGACGCAAACGAATCGGATAGTGATACCGCCGATGCTACATTACAAGCAAACATTGATGCTTTACAAGCAGATGTTGATGGAAATGAAGCAGTAGCAATAACAGAGCTAAACGATCTTGGTGATGTATTAAAAGAATCCAATTCTCTTTACATAGGAAAAGATCCTTCCGCTACAACGAATAATGCTCAACAAAACGTTTCCGTTGGTACAACTGCACTAGGAGCAATCACAACTGGGGATAAAAACACTGCAGTTGGTTTTAATGCACTTGCAAAAACTGCTGCTGGTATAAATAATGTTTCTGTTGGTTTTTCTTCATTAAGTAAAGTTACATCAGGAAGTTATAATGTAGCTGTTGGTAATGGAGCTGGATCGAATGTAATCGGTGGATCTTCCAGTGTATTTATTGGAAACAATGCTAACACAGGTACAAATCAAGGAGCACCAAGTAATAGAATTGCTATTGGAGCCGCTGCTAATGTTACTCAAAACAATACAGCTGTAATAGGAAATGGAAATGTTACTCAGATATGGATGGCAGAAGATAAAGGAGCTGTTGTTTATGCAGCTGGAGTTAATGTAGATGGAACACTTCTATCTGCTACAATTGCAGCACTACAAGCAGATGTGGACGCAAACGAATCCGATGCTGATGCAGCTATTGCAGCACTACAAGCAGATGTAGATGGAAACGAAGCGGATGCAGATGCGGCTATTGCAGCTTTAGAAGCAAGTACTGTTTCTAACGAAGGTGGTACATTCTCTGGGAGTGTAGTAATAACAGGAAATTTAACAGTTTTAGGAGGCACAACATCTGGAGATACCGCTGCTGCTATTGAGTCAGTTCAAACGGATGTGGATGGGAACGAAGCAGACACAGATGCAGCTATTGCAGCATTACAAGCAGATGTTGATGAAACGAAGCTGATAGTGATACTGCAGAA
>CAXYDM010000025.1:0-87485 GCA_964275595.1 uncultured Flavobacteriaceae bacterium | reverse complement strand
CACCGTGGTAACCGCCCTCCTTACGGTTGGGCTAGCTACTTCTGGTGAAACCTACTCCCATGGTGTGACGGGCGGTGTGTACAAGACCCGGGAACGTATTCACCGCGACATGCTGATCCGCGATTACTAGCGATTCCGACTTCATGTTCTCGAGTTGCAGAGAACAATCCGGACTACGACGCGCTTTCTGGGATTAGCTCCCCCTTGCGGGTTGGCAACCCTCTGTACGCGCCATTGTATGACGTGTGAAGCCCTACCCATAAGGGGCCATGAGGACTTGACGTCATCCCCACCTTCCTCCGGTTTGTCACCGGCAGTCTCATTAGAGTGCTCAACTAAATGTAGCAACTAATGACAAGGGTTGCGCTCGTTGCGGGACTTAACCCAACATCTCACGACACGAGCTGACGACAGCCATGCAGCACCTGTATTGAGGTTCCCTTTCGGGCACCAAGTGATCTCTCACAAGTTCCTCATATGTCAAGGGTAGGTAAGGTTTTTCGCGTTGCATCGAATTAATCCACATCATCCACCGCTTGTGCGGGTCCCCGTCAATTCCTTTGAGTTTTAGCCTTGCGGCCGTACTCCCCAGGCGGTCAACTTCACGCGTTAGCTTCGTTACTAAAGGAGTCTCCTCCCCCAACAACTAGTTGACATCGTTTAGGGCGTGGACTACCAGGGTATCTAATCCTGTTTGCTCCCCACGCTTTCGTGCATGAGCGTCAGTGTTGGCCCAGGGAACTGCCTTCGCCATTGGTGTTCCTCCTGATATCTACGCATTTCACTGCTACACCAGGAATTCCATTCCCCTCTGCCACACTCTAGCTCTCCAGTCACAAGCGCCATTCCCAGGTTAAGCCCGGGGATTTCACACCTGTCTTAAAGAGCCGCCTGCGCACTCTTTACGCCCAGTAATTCCGATTAACGCTCGCACCCTACGTATTACCGCGGCTGCTGGCACGTAGTTAGCCGGTGCTTCTTCTGACGGTACCGTCATTCGCACAAGGTATTATCTTGTGCTGTTTCTTTCCGTCTGAAAGCGGTTTACAACCCGAAGGCCTTCGTCCCGCACGCGGCATGGCTGGATCAGGGTTGCCCCCATTGTCCAAAATTCCCCACTGCTGCCTCCCGTAGGAGTCTGGACCGTGTCTCAGTTCCAGTGTGGCTGGTCGTCCTCTCAGACCAGCTACGGATCGTCGCCTTGGTAGGCCTTTACCCTACCAACTAGCTAATCCGACATCAGCCGCTCCATCAGCGTAAGGCCCGAAGGTCCCCCACTTTCCTCCTCAGAGATTATGCGGTATTAATCCGGCTTTCGCCGGGCTATCCCCCACAAATGGATACGTTCCGATGCATTACTCACCCGTTCGCCACTCGTCGCCAGACCGAAGTCCGCGTTACCGTTCGACTTGCATGTGTAAAGCATGCCGCCAGCGTTCAATCTGAGCCAGGATCAAACTCTTCAGTTCAATCCAATCGCTCTTACTCAAAAGATTCCATTAACAAGAATCCATAAGTATGAGCACTTCATATATTGCAAACTACTATTTTTTTGAGCAGCTAGCACCTAAGCACTAGCACACGCATCCAAAACATTCTACAAACACAAAGCACTCACACGCTTTAGCTATCCGATTTTTTAAAGAACAATCCGCTGTTTGTTTAGCGGAGGCGCGAATTATACCGGCCTACAGAACTCGGTCAAGGGTTTATTGCAAAAATATGTAAATTAACTTCAATTAACTTCAATTCTCACGAATTTACGCTTTCCTAACTGCAATACTGCGGTGTCACCCCTCGTTAAAGCTGCCGCCCTGTCTGATACTTTTTCTCCGTTAAGCCTCACGCCACCTTGCTGAATCGCTCGGATGGCTTCCGAAGAGCTTGAAGTAAGACCTGACAGCTTCAGCGCGCTTACTACTGAAACTACCCCGTTGTCCGCATTCAGACGGATCTCTTCCATCTCATCTGGAACTCCACCTTGCCTAAACCTTGACTCAAAATCAGATAGCGCGCCTGCCGCAGCAGCGGCATCGTGGAACCGAGCGACAATTTCTTGGGCAAAACGGACCTTAACATCTCGCGGATTTCGCCCTTCCACCACCTCTCTTTTCCATATTTCTACCGTTTCCAAACTTTCGAATGATAGCAATTCAATGTAACGCCACATTAGTTGGTCGGATATTGACATTAATTTACCAAACATTTCCGGTGGCGCGTCCTCGATACCAATATAATTGTTTAGCGATTTGGACATCTTGTTTACCCCATCCAACCCCTCTAATAATGGCATCGTTAAGATGCATTGAGGATCCTGGCCCGCATCTCGTTGTAACTCACGCCCCACCAATAGATTAAATTTTTGGTCAGTGCCACCGAGCTCTAAATCAGCCTTTAAGGCTACTGAGTCATAACCCTGCACAAGCGGATATAAAAACTCGTGAATCGCGATGGGCTGACCGTTTTTATAACGCTTACCGAAATCATCTCTCTCCAGCATTCTCGCTACGGTATAACTTGATGCCAAACGGATCATCTGCGAAGAAGTAAAAGCATCCATCCAAGTGGAATTGAAGGCCACCTCTGTTAAGGCAGGGTCTAAGATTTTAAAAACCTGTTTTCGGTAGGTCTCAGCATTTGAAGCGACCTCATCTTTTGTCAGCGGCGGACGAGTAACATTCTTCCCAGTTGGATCGCCGATCATCCCAGTAAAATCACCTATCAGAAAAATAATGTGATGCCCTTGATCCTGAAAGTGCTTTAATTTATTAATTAAAACAGTGTGTCCAAGATGGAGATCAGGCGCAGTCGGATCAAAGCCCGCCTTAATACGCAATCTCCCCTTATTTTTTAATTTTTCAATTAAGGCTTCCTCAGAAATTAATTCCTCTACCCCGCGTTTAATAATTTTTAACTGCTCGTCAAACACTCTAAAGCCTCATATATAAATTTAGATGGATCGTAAATAACATCAAAGTCACTATCCATTTCTAAGATGAAATCGATAAGTTATACGCAATTAAATCTGATAAAATTTATTAAATTTAACGACTACATAATCTGCATTGAGCTACATAATATCGCACATCAAGCAGTTAACCCACTTCGGCCCCTCGCTGTCTGCGAAATTGACGGTCATGGTGTTATTGGTGCTGCTTGGATTGACCGCCTCCCTCGGCTACTTGTCCAGGGGGTCGGTGTCCAGTATCGAACAAAGGAAAGTTAGCCGTACTATAGACTTACCCCCTATTGCTAGTGAAAAGCTCAGTGAGGTTGGCTTTTTTGTCAGGGAGGAAATCGTTAAAAGAGGCGATACTTTTACTAGCGTTCTTGGGCGTCTGAAAATTGACAATAACGAACTCTCTAGATTCTTAATTTCATCTACAGCTGTCAAAAAACAATTAAAACTTAAAGCGGGGGACTCAATACGCTCTATCGGTGATCACAATGGTGCAGTTACTGAGATCACCATGTTGTCCCGAAATGGAAACGTTACAGACATCCTTCTAACTGATGCTGGATTTATAATGGCTCCCGCGGAGTTCGAAAGCCGACAATTACTCGGATCAGGAAGTATTCAATCGTCCCTCTATAGGGCGCTCGATAAAAATGGCATTTCCGAGAAGCTCGGCTCAGAAATGGCCGAAATACTGTCTAGCGAAATTGATTTTAATCGGGACATTAGAAGCGGAGATCAATTCGCGATATTGTACTCGGCGAACTACTTGGACAATGTTTACATCTCCTCTGGTCAAATTCAAGCCTTAGAATTCATTAACGACGGAGAAACACATCGGGCATATCTCTTTAAAGACCCAAAAAACAACCGAAGCGGATACTACACCGAAGATGGTCAAAATATAAAAAATACCTTTCTTCGGTCACCTTTGAAATTTTCTAGAATCACATCTGGGTTTTCAAAACGCAGGCTTCATCCCGTCTTAAAAAAATGGAGGTCACACAAAGGTGTTGACTACGGCGCGGCGACGGGAACACCAATCATGGCGTCGGGAAAAGGGATCATAAGATATCTCGGCACTAAAGGCGCGTACGGCCGCTTTATTGAAATACGTCACTCGAACGGGATATCAACTCGTTATGCCCATTTATCGAAATACGCTAAAAAACTTAAGAAAGGCTCTAAAGTAGACCAAGGGCAGATAATTGGCTACGTAGGCAGAAGTGGTTTGGCGACTGGCCCACATCTACATTATGAATTTTTAGTGAATGGAAGCCAGGTAGACCCTTCTAAAGCAGTTATGCCGCCGGGCCCTCCCATCAGCAAAAATCTTATAAACGATTTCCGTTTACAAGTGATCGCTGCAAAACTACTTCTAGCTAAACAAGACCTTATCGCAGGCAAATAACCTAATGAAAAACACGTAATTGATGCCTGATTTTTTAAAGCTCTCCTCGCTTAAGTAATGCCTAGGCGGAAAAGGAAGAGCCGCATCCACAGGTCGAAGTGGCATTAGGGTTTTTAATAACAAACTGTGCCCCATCAATCCCTTCCTGATAATCGATTTCGGCGCCCGCAAGGTATTGATAGCTCATCGCGTCGATCAATAACTGTACTCCGTTTTTTTCCACTTGAGCATCGTCCTCGTTAATTTCTTCATCAAAGGTGAATCCGTACTGAAACCCTGAGCACCCTCCACCAGATACAAAAACTCTCAATTTTAGATCTTCGTTACCTTCTTCAATAATTAGTTCTTTAACCTTAGTTGCGGCTGAATCAGTAAAAACTAATTTTTCTGCCTGCTGGGCAACGATTTCCATAATTAATCTCCAATATACATACAACTGTGTGACCTACAATTAGATTGAGAGTTTCATAGACGAAACCTCAAAAAACCAGTCTTATTATCCATCACTCTTCTACTCTATGGTACCAGACCAAGACTATTTAATCCCATCTTCTCATCCAGTCCGAACATTATGTTCATATTTTGAATAGCTTGACCAGAAGCACCCTTCACTAAGTTATCAAGCACCGAGATAACAATGACAGAACTCTGATCGTCAGAAACCTGCAGACCAATCTTGCAAAAATTGGACCCCCGAACTGATCGAGTATCTGGGAACTGGCCAATCGGGAGAAAATCAACGAATGGCTCATCCTTATAAAAATTTTCTAAAGACTCCCTAACCATACTTAAATCGCCTTTAATCAAATTTGCGTACAACGTTGCCAATATTCCCCGATTGATCGGTAACAGATGAGGCGTAAACTTTAACTTGACTCCCCCTCCTGACAATTCATTTAAAACTTCGACTATTTCAGGGTGATGTCGATGGCCACCTAATCCATAAGCTTTAAAATTATCGCCCACCTCAGAGTACTCTGCGTTGATACCACTGCTTAAAGCAGTGGTATCAACGCAGAGTACTAAAACAATTAATATCAACTAGGAAAATATTATTCAAAAAATATCTTAGTGGAATAGATTTCTCAGAAAACACAACTTCATTAGACCAAGAGTTTATTTTAAATGTACTTAACTACATAAATAAAAACATTAGTGATAACAATTTAAATGTAGAAAATCTTGCTGATGAGCTTTTACTTAGTAGAAGTAAATTATACAGAAAGATTAAAGCATTAACTGGACTGACAGCTAATGAATTCATAAGAAATGTAAGGTTAGAAAAATCTAAAGAAATTCTTGAAAACTCAGAATTTTCAATAAGTGAAATTTGCTACAAAGTTGGTTTCTCATCCCCCTCTTATTTCACAAAGTGCTTTAAACTTCAATATGGTGTTCTTCCAAAAGAAATTAGAGAAGATAAAAACTAAATAAATATGAAAAATATATTCAAAGTATTTATATGTATATCACTACTTGGTTGTGAATCAAACATACCATCTTCACCAGAGGGAATGGTTTGGATTCCAGGTGGTACTTTTTATCAAGGTGCTATAGATAGTGACAAATATGCTATGGAACATGAAAAACCTCGTCATGAAGTTAAAATTGATGGATTCTTTATGGACATGACAGTTGTAACTAATAAAAAATTTAGAGAATTTATCAATGAGACTGGATATATAACTGTAGCTGAAAGAGCAGTAGATTGGAACGAAATCAAGTCACAACTTCCAGAAAACACTCCTAAACCACATGATTCTATACTAGAACCTGGATCATTAATTTTTAAAAAATCTAACGTTCCACTGGACAACCTAAATGATTTTTTTCAATGGTGGAAATGGAAAATTGGTGCAAGTTGGGATAACGTTTCAGGAGAGGAAAAGAATCATAATAATATCCAAGACGATCTTCCGGTTGTTCATGTTTCATATGAAGACGCTCTTGCATATTGCAAATGGGCTAACAGAAGGTTACCTACTGAAGCAGAGTGGGAATATGCCGCAAGAGCTAAAAAAGAAGATAATATATTCACTTGGGGTAATAGTATTAATGATTTACATACTAATGCTAATACTTGGGAAGGAGATTTTCCTGTATCAAACACACAAAAAGATGGTTATGAAAGATTATCACCTGTAAAAGCATACCCAGCAAATAACTTTGGCCTATATGGAATGGCTGGAAATGTTTGGGAATGGACAAGTGATTGGTATAATGTTAATTATTACTCTGAGTTATCCAATGCAAAAGGTGTTTGTGACAATCCAGGGGGTCCTCTAAAGGCTTACAATCCAAATAATATATATATAGAAGAAAAAGTTATTAAAGGCGGTTCATTCCTGTGTAATCAATCTTATTGTATTAGTTACAGGATATCAGCCAAGATGGGTACTAGTCCTGACTCCTCATTAGAGCATTTAGGGTTTAGAACAGTAGCTACCAAAAAAATGGTTAATTAATAATAATAAATCTGTCAACCAGAACTAATAAACCTTATTAAGAGATAACTGAATTATAGAGTTAAATAAACAAGTCTGCAAATAACATAGCCTACTGTAGCTATCAATATTTTTTTTCTATGTTTAAGGTACCATTCCATTTACTAATTGTTTAATCTTGAAGTTAATAATCTTTTATTTTAATTAGCTATATCCTTAATTATTTTTAGGCTTTTAATAAAAATTACTACTAAATAGAATTAGAGTAGTAATTAAAAAACAAAATCCTAATAGGCTTTAATGAAAATGGTTCAATATCAAAAATTTTATTTACTGCTCTTTTGCTTATTAATAATACAGTTATAATGGATTCAATTAAACATAATGGCTTTTTCACAAGTGGAAATTATCTAGAATTTTCAACAATATATAATGTAAACTTTAATCTTGTTTAAATGATAAGAAATTATCTTAATTAAATAAAATAAAAAAGCCGCTCTAAATTAATAGAGCGGCTTTTTTTATTGGTTAAAGTTAAATTATCTAATGATTAATTTAGATGTTTTACTTTGTCCTTCAATTGTTACTTTCACTAAGTACATTCCTGAACTCATTGAACTAACATCTAAAGTATCTGCACTTAATGATGTATTGATTAATCGCTTTCCAGTGATATCAAATACCTCAACATACTTCACGCCATTTACTGGTGTTTGTATTGTTACATAACTTCCGTTAGAAGGGTTTGGATAAATTCTCATATCTAATACCATAGCATCAACAGTAGATAAAGCTTCTGCTGTTGTTAATCTATTGTACCAAGCATTTCCTTCTGATCCAACATTTCTAACATACATAGTAATATCAGTTCTTGTAAGTACCTGGAATTCTTGTCCAGCTACTGAAGTAAAGAAACCTACATTACCGTTTGTAGCAAATGTTACAGTTTCTGGAGCACCAGAGGCACTAACAGTAAATGTATCAGAGTAATCATCTTGAACATAGTATAAATACTCATTATCACCGTTATCAGCATCGTATGGAGTATTGTCTGGGAAGGCAGCATCAATTTCTGCTTTCTTACCAAATATTGCTCCATCATCTCCTGTATCTACAGTTAATACCCGTCAGCAAATGACCATCTATCATCATAAAGACCAGTTTCCCACTTATCCCAAGGATTAGCATTCCACCATTCGAGCATTTGTTGAACCACTTGGCCCAACTCCTATATGACCAGCTGTTTCAGCATCAGATCTCCAAGATCCTGATTCTAATAAGTTCCGTTACCTAATTGATCTGAACCTGGTGCATAAGAAGTATCTGAAGATATAGCTATATTAATAACTCCATCTCCTGATGTAACTACTTGACCAGTATGATCGCCAGTTCTGCACCAGCACCGTCTGTGATAATTAAATTATCATAACCAGTTTCTGTTTGACCAGTAACTGTTACAGAAAGAACTGAACTATCTCCACCATTACTAAATGTGTAAAGAATAGTAGCGCCATCTTCATTATTTACATAAGTATATTCCCATGAATCTCCACATCCAGGACCTGAACAGTCCGCAAATGGATAAGGTGTACTTGCTTCACAAATAGTTTCTGTACCATCGGTAGTATTTACCTCACCATAAGTCCAAGCACCATCTACTTTATAAGCCCATGAATCTAAATATTCCCATGGTTGTCCAGAACCATCAACATCAAGTTCTCCAAATAGTTCAACAGCATTACCACCCATGTATAATTCAATAGCATCATCTCCATTTTGTGATATATTATTTATTCCTTCACCTTCTGAAGAAACTACATCATAAATAGATGAAGCATCCATATATGCATTCATTACATCAACAGATCTAGCGGCCAAATAATGTTGTCCAGCTGCCATTGATTGTGATGGGAATGTAAATTCCTGAGTATATTCCCATGCTTCTCCAGTTCCATCAACATCAGGATCACCATAAACTTCTACTAGGGCTCCACCCATGTATAATTCAATAGCGTCATCTCCATTTTGTCCAATTGAACTACTAGCAACCATTACGACATCGTAAATAGTTGAAGCATCCATATAAGCATTCATAGCATCAACCGATCTAGCAGTAAGAACATGTTGTCCTGCAGCTAAAGATTGAGCATCAAAATTATATTCTTCACCATCAGTTCCACCACCGTTATTGGCAACACCAATACCGTAGTAAGCTAAGTTTGGAATATTCTCAGTTGCAACTACATGAATAGCTTTACCGTCAGATCCAGCAGAAGGAACAGTAAAGTCAATAATACCTTGTAATTCAAGACTTGAACCAGGTGTCTCACCAGCACACATATTGAAAAATACAGTATCTAAAGTTTGATCACCGTCAACAACTAAAATTCTAT
This sequence comes from uncultured Flavobacteriaceae bacterium, assembly GCA_964275595.1. Lineage (GTDB taxonomy): Bacteria > Bacteroidota > Bacteroidia > Flavobacteriales > Flavobacteriaceae > SGZJ01. The sequence continues at coordinate 78,281 of CAXYDM010000025.1, read as the reverse complement.
CAATGTTATCACCATTTTGTGCAGTACATCCGTCTACTACTTCAGTACCATTAAATGATTCTTGATCGTTCCATCCGTTTACAGTGTACTTCCAGAAATAAGTTCCGTTTTCAATTTCTATAGTAGTTGTCCATATACCATCACCATCATCATCCGTCATTGGAGCACAAGCTCCACACCAACCTGTGAATTCACCATTTACAAATGCTCCAAAATCCTCATACTGTGAACCAGAATAAGCATTCATATCAACATTAAATGTAATCATTCCAGATGTAGAAACTTCTTCACAACTAAATGCAAGAGTTACGTCACCATTTTGAACAGAACCATCATTAGTTACATTAACAGATATTGTTCCATCAGTAGATGTAAATACAGCATCGGTAAATGCTCCTGTAGTTTGATCCGCGTTAAGAGCGTTTCCAGCTCCATCAGTTACGTTTATAAAATCGTAGTTATTCTCCATTGTAGCATTAATAGTTACGGAAGCAACTTGACCATCTGGTGCAGTTAATGCTACAGTATAGTCTCCGTTAGCAACTTGTGTATAAGTTACAGTTTCATCACATGCAGCTGTTCCATCAAAAGTTGAAAATTCAACAGTAGCTTCAACAGCAGGATCCAAAGGTTGATGGCTTGGATCAACCAGTGAGAATACAATAACATGATCACCATTTGGTAAAGGAGATAATGTAAGATCATCAGTAGAGTAAACCATTACATTTTCATAAATTGGAGTGTTTAAATCTAAGGCTGAAAATATTGACCAATGGATGTGTCCGTCACCTTCTCCAGCAGCAGCACCAACCGTAAAGTTATCTACAGTGAAACTAAATGTTGCTGAACCACCATCAGTTGTGGCTGAAACAGACATTGCTGGTTCAGTTGCAGCAGCATCAACACATACATCATCAATTAAAACTCCATATCCGTATCCAGAAGTAGCATTAAAAGCAATGTAATAATCACTACTAGCGTTAGGTAAATCTAAAGTAACTTCAGAGAACGAAGTTGAAGAATCATCGTAAGTAGCTAGTACAGTCCATGCATCACCTGCAGCAGCTTTGTACCATACTTGTAATGTTTCTTGATCACCTCCCCAAGCAGGGTTAGCCATTTGGAATGTCACCTGTGGATTTGTCACAGAAGAAATGTCCATAGCAGTTGACATAAGTGTTGAACCATGTCCTGAATAATTATAAGCATAATAGTATGCACTACCTCCACCTGAGTAAGCATCTACAGAACTTCCACCAGAAGTTGTGTTAGAAGCAGCTGAAGTCCAGTCACTAGTACCTGATACTATTTCAGTTGTCCAATCTCCTAAATCTGTATCAAAACTTGAACAGTATGGAAAAGAAGTTACAGCTGATCCACCTAATGCACTTGCATAAGTAAGACTAGCATCATCAATATACATAAGCTTATCTGTGTTACTTCCACCATTTGCAGCAGTACCACCATTTTTAGCGAACTTGATTCTAACATCTCTTGTTTCAGTATTAGTCCATGTACCTGAGTCTTGAACCCAAGTTAAGACAGTAGTAGGCTCAGTTGTAACAGTTGCTTGATCAACAACCCAAGCACCATCTGCATCTTGAACTAGGATAGTAAATTTAGGTTGGTTATCACCTTCAGCACTCCAAGAAGGTAAGTTTCCAGGAGCAGTTCCAGTTGGTCCATTTGCGTGACCTGCATCACCCCATTGAGTGTAAAAACTCCAGTTGTAGTTTCCAGCAGGAAGAGCAGTTATAGTCTGATTAACATATTGTCCATCAGCTCCACCAACTTTAAAAAATTTAAACATTCTATCTGCAGAATGACAATCTCCATTTACTGTACTAGCTGAAGCGTAAGCTCCACCGGTTCCATTTGTCCAACCACCTAGATTGGCTGGGAAATTTCCACCACCATCTACACCAGTTTCTGGTGTTGTAGAATTTGCTCCAGTAGCAGTATTAATACCTGGATTTACCAGATACTCCTGCCCTACTTCCTGAGAGTTAATAGTTAAACTAAACAAAAACATGAAAGCAAAAATTGTACTTTGCCAGGCTTTTACATTAGTTAAATTTTGAGTAATTTTTTTCATAATTTAATTTTAGGTTAATAATAGTTATTTGTGTATTTACTTTTAAGAATAAGCTTACAATATAACAAAATTACTACTATTAAAAAAAAATAAACAACAGTGAATTAACAGATTAATGTAAATATTGAGTAAAAAAATAGCATATATGAAGAAAATATAGTTATTAATAAAAAAACAAAAACCTAATGAAAAGAGTTAATTAATTTAATTGGTTTGTTACGCCAATGAATTCCTGGCTTCCACTTTGGAGCTTTTACTTTTTTTAAATAATTATCTAGTAATAACTCTAGCTCCAAAGCTTTATTTATATTAATAGAAAATAGGTCAGTTTTTTCAGCTAAATCTATATCTAAATCAAATAGCATTAATTGGCCATTGTCATAAAATTTGATGAGTTTAAAATTTTCTAAAATAACTGCCGAATGAGCTCTTTTTAGTGCAATACCATTTTCATAAGGAACATGAAAAAACAAGCCATCATGACTTCTTTTAACCTTAGTTTTTTTATGGTTCTTAAATACAGCTTTTAAACTCCCACCATCGAGATTCTTGTTATCCTTAATTTTTTTTCCTGCTAAATCAATAATAGTAGGTAAAATATCACTAAATGATATAATAGATTTTGACTCTACATTTTTTTTAATTCCAGGACCAACAACAATAAATGGAACTCTAATCCCTCCTTCATTTGCATCCCACTTACCCCTACTTAATGGATAATTATAACTTTCTTTATAAAATCTTTTTGGTGGCATTATCGGAACAGAGCCGTTATCTGAAGTGTAAATAATATAGGTATTATCTCCAATACCTAATTCTTCAATCTTATCAAATAGTAAACCCAAGCTATTATCTAAATCTTCTGTCATCGCAGCAAAACCAGCATGTTTTTGATATTTACCTTTTGGAACATTCTTATATTTTTTTAATGTTTCCTCTCTCATCTCAATATTAGAATGTACTGCATAATGCGAAAGTTGTAAGAAAAATGGGTTATTCGACTCAGTTTGCCTATCTATAAAATCAATAGCATTTTTTGTTATACTAAACATTTTTTTTGGATCTTCATCAATTGTGTTTTCCCATTGGACTCCTTGAGGTTTTTGAGTAAAAACACCATCCTTGTTTCCAGTAGCACCATCACTTTCATCATAACCAAGAACTGAAGGACTCGAACCCATTCCCCACTTGCCAAAATGGGCAGTTACATAATTTGGATTTATTGACTTTAGTTGTTTAGGGATAGTTAAATCAGTTAAGTGATTAATGTGAGAAGTATTCATACCTACTCTAATCATTTTTAATCTGGCTGGAGTTTGACCGAATTGAATACTATATCTAGAGGGAGCACAAACTGGAGCACTAGCATAGGCACTAGAAAAACGAATACCTTTTTTGGCTAATTTTTCAATATTTGGGGTTTGATAAAAATCACTTTTAGAATTGATTTCATTATCCATCATTTGAACAGAAGTTCCGTTCCAACCCTGATCATCCACCAATATTATAATAAAATTTGGGCTATTTTCTTTTTTATATACATTAGAAAAAGAAAAAAAAGAAAAAAGAAAAAATAATGTAGTTATAGAGTTTAGTCTCATTGTCCATATATATTAAATTGATATCTACTGTACAATAAATTACTGAGTGAGTCTACTACATTTTTATATCTTATATCGTTAGAAAGATTAATAGTTTCATTTATATCACTCTTGTGATCGAATAACATATTACCAACAAATTTACTGTTGTCTTTAAGCTTTAAATATTCTGTATAAGAATAATTAGCTGTTTTAATTGTATAACCTTTTGCGTTTTTCATAAAAACATGACTTTTGATCTCATATGATGGGTTTTTTAAAATATTGACAAGGCTCTTTCCGTCAAGTTTATGTTTTGGGTTCTTTAAATCTAAAAGCTCTAATAATGTAGGATAAATATCCACCAATTCAACAAGCGAATTAGAATTGCTTGTAGACTTATTTCTTGGGTCATATATTATTAAAGGAACTCTTCCAGAAATTCTATGACTAGTATATTTTCCCCACTGAGAATGTTCCTTTAAGTTAAAACCATGATCGGAAACAAATATTATTATAGTATTTTCCGAAAGCTCTTCCTCTTTAAGTGTATTAATAATTTTTCCAACTAAGTGATCGACATAAGAAACAGTTGCATAATATCCGTGTTTTAATTTTTTAGACAAACCCACTGGCAAATCTCCCTTTTTAGGTATTCCAGAATAACCATTAATTAATTCTCCATTATTACTTATAGAAATGGCAGGAACATTAAAGGGAGGACTATCGTTAGAAGGAAGTTGAATAGCATCAAAATCATACATTTCCCAAAACCTTTTAGGAGCTATAAATGGTAAGTGATTTGATATAAAACCAGCTGTAAGAAAAAATGGAGAGGATTCATTTTTTAATCTTTTAATATCACTAATAACCTTATTAGTTAATAATCCATCAATTAAAATACTATCCTCTACAAAAGCTTCTTCAAAAGCAGGTCCCTTTCCAGTAAGATTTTCTAAATCTTTATTTTCTTTGGTTTGGTAATCTTTCCATAAGGATTCCCACCAATCTATAGGTTTAATTTCTTTTGGACCTTCAAAAGCATATGGCCTCCACACCTCATCCCAATCTTCCCATTTATCATCTAAAAAATGGTATATTTTTCCATTAGATATAGTTGTGTATCCATTATTTTTCAAATGTTTCGCGAGTGAAACGATTTCTTTTTTTTCTACATCTGCCCTAGTTTTATAATCTATAAAATAATTTCTACTTGGATAAATACCAGTGAGCATACTTGCCCTGGAGGCTCCACACACTGCAACATTTGCATAGGCTTCATTAAATTGAACACCTACTTTAGACAATTTATCTATGTTAGGACTATAAATATGAGTTGCACCATAGGAGTTTAACTCAGGTCTTAAGTCATCCATATATAATAATAAAACGTTAGGCTTCTTAATATTTTCCTGAGAAAAACAAAGAGTTGCTAAAAAAAATATTAAAAATGTTAATTTCAAACGCATCTATCTTGAATTAAAATTATTTTCTTCAATTATTAAGTTTTCTATTTTTTACTATTGTTCTCAAATGCCAATCTCTGTCTGGATTGTATTTATATTTTTTTTGAAGCCTTAATGATTCTAGTCGTAATTCATTTTCTTTTTCATCGAATCTAGAATCATTTATTAAATTATTCATTTCACCAGGGTCATTTACTAAATCATATAATTCATCGATATCATTTTCAATAAATGATTCAACTAATTTAAACTCCATAGTTCTAACGGCAACTTGATTTGGACCTGCATGAGGCCATTCAGAGTCCCTGTAGTATTCAAATAAAAATGAATTCCTCCAATCAGAATCAGACTTACCAATCAATAAATCCAACATAGATTCTCCTTGCATATAATCTGGTTTTTCAATTCCAGCTATATCTAAAATTGTGGGGGCTAAATCTATGTTTAAGCATTGCTCATCAACCACTGACTTATCTTTAAAAATCTTAGGGTAACGAATTAACATTGGCACTCTCATAGAATTCTCATAAGCTAATCTTTTGTCTTTAAAAGTATGTTCACCCATAAAATATCCGTTGTCACTGCTAAAAATCACTACAGTATTTTCTAATTCACCTAATTCTTCTAAAGTTTTCAAAACAGTTCCAATTGACTCATCTACAGCAGCCAAACTCCTTAGTAATTTAATGTTTTTTTGATATCGAATTGGCCACTTAAGTTCTTCTAGTTTTTCTGGAATGGGTAAATAATTTTTCCATTTAGCGCCATAAGTTTTTTTTCTTTGCCACTCAGGTTTACCATCAAAAGTTTCTTTATGTGTGTCAAATGGTGGTAAAGGAAGGTTTTCCCCTATATATAAGCCTTTGTGTCTAGGAGCCGGAAGATGCTTTTCATGAACAGCTTTATGCCATAGATTTAGAACAAATGGTTTATTTTCTTCTCTTTTATTTTTTAACCAATAAACAGTTTTATCTGTCAAAATATCAGTTATATAACCATTTTCTTGGTATTCCAATCCATTGTCATTTATCTTAGGGTTAAAGTAATCACCCTGACCATTAAAGCTATACCAATAATCAAAACCTGGTCTTATATGTTTTTTTCCTTTACTGTGTGCCATATGAATTTTACCAATATGTGCTGATTGATAGCCTTGTTTTTGTAAGTGTGTTGCATAAGAAGGGAATTTATTCCAGTCTGGATCTACATGACGGTTGTTTTGATTGACGCCGTGAATATGTGGATATGTTCCATTTAAAAAACTAGCTCTAGATGGAGAGCATATAGATTGTGTAACAAAAAAATTCTTAACATTAACTCCTTCATTTGCTAATCTATCTATATTTGGTGTTTTTAAAAATGGATATCTTCCAGAAAAACCGTTAGCATCGTGTGGAAGATCATCGACAAGAATAAATAAAAAATTTGGCGAAGTGTTATTTTTCTGTGAGTAAACAAAAAAATTAATCAATAAAAGTGGTAAAAGCTTTATTATGATTCATTAGTATAAAAATAATTAATTAACAACATATATATTAAAAGAAACTAGATCAATAATATAATATTTGAAGTAATGTTTGAAAATTAACACTTATTTAATGATTATTAAATGTAATAGCTTCAATATTTTCATTTAAACAATTAAAATTTATATATAAAAATATTAATTTTAAAATATAATTATTATTAGAAATTTAAGACCTTGAAAAAACAAATTTTAAACTCGAGAAACATATTGATCATAGTTTCAATATCTATACTTTTTACTTTTAGCGTAAAACCTTCTATCCAGCAAGATAATCCACCAAATATTGTATTTATAATGGCAGATGATCATGCTGTAAGTGCTGTAAGTGCATACAATGACTGGTTAGCAGAGACAGCTCCAACTCCAAATATTGATAGAATTGCAGAGGAAGGAATGCTTATGAATAGTACATTCAATACTAACAGTATTTGTGGCCCAAGTAGAGCGGCAATTTTAACTGGAAAATATGCTCACATTAATGGGTTTTACAAGAATGAAGGTGGTGGTGATTTTGACGGAAGTCAACAAACTTTTCCTAAGATTTTACAGAAAAATGGATACCAGACTGCTGTTATTGGAAAATGGCATCTTGGCACTAATCCAACTGGATTTGACTATTCCAAGGTAATGATCAATCATGGAGGTCAAGGCACTTATTTTAATACTATATTTTTAGAAAATGGAAAAGATACTATAAGAGAAAATAAAAGACATTCTACTGAGCAAGTAGCTTATGATGCTTTAAATTGGCTAGATAACAAAAGAGACAAGAACAAACCTTTTATGTTAATGTATCAATTTAAAGCACCTCACAGGCCATGGACTCCAAACCCTAAATTTGACACATTGTTCAGTGATGATTTGCCATATCCTGATACTTTTAATGATGATTACGAAGGTCGTTTAGCTGCATCTGAAAATATGCTTGAGATTGAAAATCACATGAACAGAAAAGACTTAAAGCTAACGCCACCTAAAGGTTTATCTCCAAGAGAATTAGGGAAATGGAACAGATTTGGTAATAACGGGGAGTTTTGGACACCAAATGATACTCTTCAGGGAGAGGACCTAAAAAAATGGAAGTATCAAAGATACCTTAAAGATTACCTTAGATGTGTTGCTGGGGTTGATGAATCGGTAGGTAAAATGTTAGATTATTTGAAAGAAAATAACTTAGATGAAAATACTATTGTCATTTATACTTCTGACCAAGGTTTTTATCTTGGCGAGCATGGTTGGTTTGACAAAAGATGGATGTATGAACCTTCTTTTAGAATGCCATTTATGATTAAATACCCAAAAGAAATTAAATCAAATAGTATTAATAATGAGCTTATTGTTAATGTTGATTTTGCTCCTACAATATTAGATTTAGCAGGGATAAAACCTCCTAAAGATATGCAAGGAGAAAGCTTTAAAAAACAGCTTTTCGACAAAAAATACTCTAAAAGAGATGCAGTTTATTATCACTATTACGAATATCCTTTCTGGCATAAAGTACAACCTCATTATGGAGTTAGAACAGATAGGTTTAAGTTAATTCATTATTATTACAATATGGATGAATGGGAATTATTTGATTTAGATAATGATAAAGATGAATTAAATAATCTATACGGAAAAGAGGGATACGCAAAGATAACTAAAGACTTAAAATCCAAAATAAATCAACTTCAAGTCAAATATAAGGATGATATGAGTTTAGATGAAATGAGAAAAATGACTGACACTAGAATAAAGCGTGTTTACACAGAAATGAATTCTAAGAAAAACAATTAATTTATTTTTTAATCATTTTTTTAACAACAACTTTATTATTTATATAAAATCGTATAAAATACACCCCATTATCTAAGTAATTAAAGTCGACTTGGTTATGTCTATAATCAGTATAATTTTTTATTAATTTTCCATTAATTGAAAATATCTCAAAATTGAGATTACTTATATTCTTAAAATTTAAATTAACTAATCCAGTAGTTGGATTAGGGTAAACTTGAATTACATCGTTTATAATTTCTTCTGCAGACATATTATTGTCAGAGATAGTCACATCAAAACTGTCAAAATAATAGTAGCCTGTTTCATTACCACATAATAATTGAAGCTTATAACTATCGAAATACTCATTAATATCAAATTCAACTTCATTTAATTCATAATTGTTAGATAAAAATATTTCATCAGACACAGAATAATTATTACCAGTACTCCCCTTTTTAATTCTTACTTTAAAAGATGATGCAGGTTCTTCCGCTGCAGTTTTAGCATAAAACTTAATATTCACGGTTTTACCATTCAAATCTTCGTTATAATTGACATTATTTAATATAACTTTGTTAAAACCAGAATTGTTTGTTGCTAAACTTTGAACATTTACAAAAGAGGATGATTCTAGAAAAGATTCTTCAAACGCATCAGTATAATCAGCATCTGCACCACCATAATTTGTTAAACTCCAACTATTGTTAATACTGATACAATCAAAATCTGGATTTTGAATGAGCTCATTTTCTGGACACCCTATTAAAGCCTCTTTAACATCATTTACCCAGTTCTCAGTAATTATTTCACCAGAATAAGGGTCAATACTGCTATTATTAGGATTGTCATTTCTAAGATTAATAGTTTTGGAAGACTTATTACTTGCACACCATGCTGAAAATGCAAAGTCATTAACAATAGCCTCTTCAGCTATAAATCTATGATATTCAACGCGATCAGAATTAAATGGCCCTCCAAATTCACCAACTGATCCTTGAAAATAATTAACTCCATTTTCATTATCAGCACCGAATTCACCAAGGTATATTGGGATATCATTACCTTCAGACCAAGTTTTAAGCTGAATAAACCTATCAGTAATTAAATCTTTTTGAGTTTGAGAAAACTCAAAATTATTATATTGTTCTCTAGAAGATGCAGTAAAATTAAATGGTTGGTAATAATGAAAGGATGCTATCAAATAGTCATCTGAATTAAGAACTTCTGAACTAATTTCAAATGGCACTTCCCAACTAGACGCTCCTCCTCCGTTTATAATTATTGATCGTGTTAAATTATTAGACCCTGATGCTCTAACTATTTCAATTAGAGATAAGTTTAAATCGTTCATTTCATTAGCAGAAACAGAAAAGTAGGGTTCATTGATTAAATCAAAAACTAAACTATTAGTCGAGTAATCTTTAAATCTATTAGAAATATCTCTCCAAATAGCTTTAAATCTATTAATATCAGCTAACCTTTTAGCTGAAGTTGGGTTAGTGTAATAATTAACCCCATTTATTTCCTCATTTTCAAATGTATATACAAATTCTTGTTTAAGGTTATTTCCGTGAAAATCTAATACAACTATTATGTTGTGAGTTATCGCCCAGTCAACAATCTGCTGAACTCTATCTAAATAATCTTCGTTAACAGAGTAATCATCTAATGAACCCTCATAATTTGAAAAAGTATTGGCTTCTGATGAAAAACAGTTATTACTAGTACACCCTTCAATATTAATATTAGACCTTTCAGATCCATTTATACTATAATCAGGATTAAGAAATCCACCACTATAAAAATCTACTGGAATTCTAACATTAGTAAAACCAGCCTCTGATAATTGAACAAAATAGTCTTCGTAAACAGGATACGCCCAGTTACCCTCTGTAGGAGCTGACAATACATTGCCCATATTTATACCTCTACCCATTAAATTCACAATCTCTTGAGGTGAAGTTTGAGAAATTAATGGGTTAAAAGATATTAAAAGTATGTAAAAAGTATATCTCAAAAATTACTGATTTTTTTTCTGAAGCTCTAATATAGATTTCATTATTGCGGCAGTAGTTGGTTGATCAAACCTAACTCTCATAGATTGCCTAATTTTCTTACTAGATGCTTTGTAAACAGCTCTTTTTTCTTCGTTTGACAAATCTTTTCCGAAAATATTTTCTCTATCATTCATGAATTTAGCAATGTAAGTATCATAGATAAACTTTTGATCTTCATCAGACAATTCTAACTGAGTAGCAGCATGTTCAGAAAACGTAGTAGCTTTTTTTATTTGATAGTTATTTTGCGCGTTAGAGTTAAATGAGAATAAAATTAATAGTGCAAAGATTTTAATTGAGTTTTTCATAATTTAATTTATTGGTTATATTTATTATTGATTGTGTTGAAATTATTTAAAAATAAGTTACTTATTTTTTTCATTCCGATATAATTATAATGTATGTTGTCTTCACGCTTTGAAAGAAAATTATCAGAAGACCTATCTTTACTTTGAGAAATAAAAATAACATTTTTTAATTCAATTGATACATTCTTCATAGCCTGAACTATTTTTTTACTACCTACCTGCATGATCAAGAATGGCATTTCTGGATATTTAAATGCTGCTCTAGACTTATTTATTAAATTTTTTAAATTTTCAAATAAGTGTCTGAAGGTAAAGGACCCCATTTCTGACCACTATCAGACTCACCCTGGACCCATAACATAGCCATAATTTGATAATCGGATTTTTTATATTTTAACAATTCTCTATCTACATCATTTAAAAGTTCATAAAAAAGTTTTGGCCTGTTTAACTCATTAACATATTGAGCTTTTTCCTTAGTCCAATTTGGATTCCAACATCCGTACAACGATGCTCCACCAAGCGCTCTTTTAATAAACAAAAACTTTTTATTTGGATGTTTTTTTGATAATTCAATTCCAAAGAAAATCTCTGGACCAAAACAACTATCTAATTGAAACTTTTTTTTCTTCCAATCAGCTGGTATTGTAACATTTAAAGGAACAGCTTTGTTACCATTGTAAACAAAAGAAACATTTTCTTTAGCCTTTTCAAGATCTATTAAATCTACATTACTTAAATTAGAAGCATCTGCAGCTCCTGCCATATTAGATTGACCTGCAAAAATGAATACGTTTATTTTATCATCACTCAAAACTACTTGTGAATAACAAGATAAATAGCCAATAAAAAAAAATAATAAAAACTTAGATAACAATTTCATTTTACTTAACTGACTTAATATGCTTATTTAATATACGACTAAGACTATCAACTATAGGTTTGTTTGATTTTATTTCAGCGATATTATTCATCTGAAGTTCATCATTTTCTATATCATACAACATTCTGTCGATTAACTCTCCCTTTCTTTTCCATTCAGTGTAATAGTACTTATTTGAAATTAAAGTTTCACCATTTTTCCAAATCGAAAAAGCTATCTCATTTGTAACTTTGTTAGGACTTTTAAGATTTGTGACTAAAGAATTACCTTGAACAAAATCAGGAGTTTCTAATTCAGCTAAATCACAAAATGTAGGAAACAAATCCACTAATTCAACAAAAGATTCACTTGTCTTGTTTTTTTTGTATTTAGGTGAACTAATAATCATAGGGATTTTTAATTCATATTGAAACAAGTTATGTTTTGTCCACCTTCCATGCTCCGAAAGACTAAATCCGTGATCACTAGTCAAAACAACTGTAGTATTATTAGTCAGACCTTGATTCTTTAGTTCATCTAAAATAAGCCCAATTTGTGCGTCTATGTAACTTACACAAGCATAATAAGCATGAATTAACTCTTTAGCTTTATCATCAGTTATAGGTCCTTTTTCAGGGATATCAGTAAACTTTCTTAATTCATAAAAATAATTTGCTTTTTGTGGTGCTGAGGGTGGAAAAAAATTATTATGTGGTAGAGATATGTCTTTTCTATCGTATAAATCCCAGTATTTTTTTGGAGCAATAAATGGTAAATGTGGCTTTTGAAAACCAACAGCTATAAAAAAAGGCTTATCAGATTGATTTATTGTTTTTATATCTTTAATAGTCTTTTGAGTAACCTTTCCATCTGAGTAGTCATTATCATTCAGCATATACAAATTCAGATGCAGGTCCAAAATTCTTTTTTAAATTTTTAATATTTACCGGATCTTTATAATCCTTAGGATTATTTCTAGATCCCTTAAAAATATCGTCCCATCCATAGACTGCATCTTTGCCATGGTGTAAAATTTTACCATTACTAATCGTCTTGTACCCATTATTTTTTAGATAAGAAGCAATTGTTACAGCATTTGGAGTGTCTTCATCTATTTTAGTATAATAAGTTGTAAATCTAGATTTAGTAGGTCTTAAACCGGTGAGTAAACTAGCTCTTGAAGCTCCGCAAACTGGATTATTAGTAAATGAGTTTTTAAAAGTAACTCCACGTTTCTTTAATTTATCAATGTTAGGAGTTAAAATTTCAAGTTGATTATCCGCCATAGTAAGGTCTCTAAGGTCATCCACAATAATGAAAATGATATTTTCCCTACTGTTTTCATTGTTGGCATAAAGTGATAATGAGAACAATGAAATAATGATTATTAGTGATTTGTGTAATTTCATAATAGATTTAATTATTAAATTCAATTTTATTTAAAATCGTTAATTCAATCGTTTTTAAGGACTTGAAATGAGATGATGAGCCTGTCATAATATTGAAAGATCCAGGTTCAACAACGTAATTCATGTCTATATCATAAAAAGCCAAAGATTCAGGTGTGATTTCAAAAATTACATTTTTTGTCTCTCCTACTTTTATATGAACTCTTTTGTAACCTTTTAATTCTTTTACTGGTCTTGTAACTGAACTTACTTTATCTCTAATATATAGCTGTACAACTTCATCCCCATCCATATCTCCAGTATTAGTGACATCTACTTGAACTTTGATAATAGAATTAGTATCAAAGTTTGTGTTAAGCAGTTTAGGTTTTGAATAATTAAATTTTGTATAACTTAAACCGTATCCAAATGAATAAAGTGGTGTATTTTTCTCAAATGCATATTTATGAAAATATTGAGAGGGTTTATGGTTATATATCATTTGTAATTGCCCCACACTTCTCGGAACAGTTAAAGGTAATTTTCCACTAGGATTAATGTCTCCAAAAATAATCTCTGCAACAGCTTTTCCGCCTAAATTTCCAGGTTCCCAAGCTTCTATTATTGAAGGTATATTGTTTTGAATCCATGGTTCGCTTATTGGTTTTCCATTAACATATACTACAATAACATTATTATTAATTTCCTTTAAAGAACGTACAAGATCTAATTGTTTACCAGCTAAATTTAAGTCAGCTCGAGCCATATTCTCACCAGCTGTTTTATCTTTCCATTTATACCTCATCGAGTTATCTCCAACCACAACAACAACATAATCCATTCCTTTAGACGCTTTTAATGTGTTTTGAATATCTTTATTAGAAATCTTTCTAATATTTTCATTTGAGTCATGAAACACAACATCATAACCTTTTGATTCACCTAATTCTTTTATTCCTTCATAAATTGTTGTTACGTTTTCTTCTGGCTGAGCTGCATGCCAGTCTCCTAAAATAGATTGGTTATTTGCATTAGGTCCAGTAACTAAAATCTTCTTAGATTCTATGTCTTTGTTTAAAGGTAATAGATTAGAGTTTTTCAATAATACAATTCCTTTTCTCGCTGTTTCTAATGCGGTAAATCTGTGGTCAGAAGTAAAAATATTTTGAGGAATTTTTTCAATATCAACAAATCTGTTTTCAAATAATCCTAATTTAAATTTAGCCATTAATATTTTTGAACATGCATCATTAACTCTAGAAATTGGAAGTTTTCCTTCATTAACTAATGCTATAACTGCTTCTGGGAAATCGACTCCATGCATGTGCATATCCATACCAGCATTAACAGCGAGATAAGAAGCCTCTTTTAAATTATGTGCAACATGATGTAAAGTTTCGATTCTCTCAATGTCCATCCAGTCACTAACATAAAAACCTTTAAATCCCCAATCTTCACGAAAGAGGTCTGTCATTAACCAACTATTCATATGACAAGGAATGCCATTTAATTCATTGTGTGCAGCCATTATAGAATATACACCTGCATCAATTGCTTTCTTATATGGAGGTAAATACACCTCTTTTAGAGTCCTTAAAGACACATCCATTGGAGAGGCATTTAAACCATTAATTGGCTCACTTCCAGCAATCATGTGTTTTGCACATGCTATAACTTTATTTGTTCCAGTAAAATCATTTAATTGAAAACCATTAATCATGGAAGCTCCTAGATTTCCAACCATAAATGGATCTTCACCAAAAGTTTCTCCGACCCTACCCCATCTAGGATCTCTTAATACATCAATATTGGGTGTAAATGCCCAATGAGAACCAGTAGCTCTCATTTCAAGAGCGGTTTGTCTTCCTACATCAAAAAGGAATTCATCACTCCAAGTTGACGCTAAAGTAATAGGAGATGGATAGACAGTAGCTCCACTAAAAAGTGCATTACCATGTATTGCATCAATTCCTATTAGAATAGGTATTTTTAATCTAGATTCATAAGCTAGTTCTTGTAGTAGATTTCCTTCTTCAGCAGTTAAAACATGTAAAAAAGAACCTATTTTACCCTCTTGAGTCATTTTCATTACATCAGTACTAAACACCCCTTTATAAAAACCTTGAGCATCATTGTTAACTAAATCCTCAGGGGACAAATCTTTTTCGGCTTTTCTCATGTGATCAAGACCAACAAATTGATTCATTTGATAAACCTTATCTTCTAAAGTCATTCTAGACATTAAATCATTTAATCGATCATCATGTGATTTAGAACTATCCAAATACAACTTATATGAAGAATCTTCTTGAGCTGAAATACTAAAAACAGTAAGAAAAGTAATAATTAATAATTTTAATCTCATTTTATTTATTTTAAAATATTATTTAATAATTCATAACTAGGGTTAGGCTCTAAATCTTTTGAATAAATAGATTGAAAATAACCTTTACCTTTTTTAAATCGTTCCCCCATGTCCCAAAAATTTAGTGTAACAAGACCATTTTTAGATTTATCCTTAAGCAAATTAATTATTCTAGAGTATATCATCTTTTGATCTAATAAATCATTACTCAAATTGGATTTATCTTCTACAAAATAATCTAGTTCAGTTACATGAAAATCTAAATCATTTTCATGTGCCCAATCAATTAAATTTGAAAGATCCTTAATTCCCTTGTCTAAATCATTTACAAAACCATATGTTGATTTGCTAAGCAATAAATGTCCTTGCCAACCTATACCATCTACTCTATAGCCTTTAGATCTAATATATTTAACACTCTTTTTTAATTTATCCCATAATCGGGGTTGAAACCCTGCATTTTGGTTAAAAACTAAACTTATATTAGGCGCTAGCTTTGTAGCAATTTCAAATGATTTTAGAATATAAAGAGGAAACTCATTCTCATCTAAACCGATTTTTAACCAAGGGTTTTCCCATTTGTTATTACCAAGTTTAGGTCCATGCCATTTACCACTTGGCAAGATTGTTTCATTAACTACATCCATCCATTTTACAGAGGGTTCACTAGAAAATTTAATACAAGATTCTGTCATAAACTCCACTAAATTTAACATAAGCTCATCACTAGTTCTTGTATCGTCCTTAATCCATTTAGAAGATTGTGGTCCAATAGGTCCATGGATACGTAAATCTAAATTATGAAGATTAGCGAAATCTAGCATTTCATTAATTTTAGTCCAGTTCCATGTATTAGGCTTTGGATGGACTATTGTCTGTTTTGCAGCGTTAGCAGGTGTTAAATAAGTAAAGTCTTTTAAAAATAAATTTGATTTTTGAGTATTTAGCTCATTGAAATTTAATGTAGCTCCAATAATAAAATTGTTGAAGAATTACTCTGTTGAGAGTGTATTGTTAAAGAAAAAAATAAATAGATTACAACTAGTTGATTTTTCATGGTTATAAAGATAAAACAATCTTAGAATGAAATAAACTTGAAGAGTAAAATATTTGGGGAATTTCATATCAATATTGAGGCTAAATCAAACAGTAGGAAAAATAAATAAATACTTTTAGTATCGTCTAAAGAAATAATTTTCTAAGTACTACAAAGACAATTATAAAAACAGAATAAAAAATAAAAAAAGGAATTACGTAAAAGTCTAGTTTTAATACTAACATAATAGCCATAATTAACAACTGAAATCCAAGGCCATATAATGAGACTAATGTCATAAACCACTTTGGAAATGGTCGACATTTACTGGCCTCTTTATCCATGAAATACATGATTTTATCAAAAGTAATGTATAAAATATCGTAAATCTTATAAAAAATATTAACCATCTTTTGACTCTCTCCTCTAAGAGCTATTGGTGCGGAGTCTTCAACTATTCGACTAGTAGAATCACCATCGACTGAGTTTCTTAAAATAACATAATAGTAATTAAAGACAGTTCCTTGAAGTTGAATACAAAAAAAAGCAATAAGCATATAAGCAATAGAAATATCAGATATATACCAAAATGTGAATAAAAAACAGAAATTTAGTAAAAAATCTGCTATGGAGTCATAAAAGCGCCCCACATAAGACGGTGTCTTTTTTAATCTTGACAGTTCACCATCTGCTGCATCTAAAACTGATTTTAATATTATAAAAAAAGCAGCAGCTATGATAATATTCGTTGAGAATACAAACAATTGCAATAAGTCCAGAAACTATAAACATAGTAGTTACATGAATAGCAGTAAAACTAGTGTACTGGAGCTGACTAGCAATCCATGAACCTAATGAACGGCCATAATCCGAAAAATCTAAAAATTGATACTTTACAGGAAGTTTTGCCATTATTGTTTTTTACAATAGATATTTTTCTTATTAAAATTCACAAAAATACAATCATTTTTTAAATGATTCTTTTATTTATCAAATCATATTGATAATATTATAAAAAAAGGGGCCAAAATAGGCCCCTTAATTATTTAATACTATGATTAGAACAAAAAACTAATCATCAATTAGTTCATTTGTATTAATCTCTGTAAGTGGAATTGGCAATTTCATAACCTGGTTTGGATCTGTACTTAAAAGCAAATCTACGTTAGGTGAAAATATAGGATTATTGTTATGTTTATTTATTGTGTTTGTTAAAAAATAATCAAATCCTCTTCTTCTATTGTTATGAGCATCTTCACCTTCTCCAATAAGTTCATATCTATATTCATTCATAATTGCATCTCTAAAAGAATTTTGATCACCAAGATAAGCATCGTTAGACATACCTACACGATCTAATACTTGAGTAACAAAATCTAATTGCTGTCCATTTTGCAACTCATTAGAAATTTCTGCTAGCATAATAAGAAGATCTGCATATCTGTAAATAATTAAATTTTGATCACCAAATTGATTACTATGTTGTGTGTCTTTTTCCACAAACTTAAATAAGAAAGGGTGTGCTCTAGTAAAATGATTTCTATTTGCAATAGCAGGATAATGTTGGATAAGAACTCCGTTATCCGCTCTATTATACTCATACAAGTAAGCCCCATCAATTCTTGGGTCATCTGGATATGTAGCCATATGGTCTAACAAAACATCTGCACTAACCTGTAACCAACCGAAATGTTGACCTAGTTTATACTTAAAAGGGGTGTAATTTCGACCCATTTGAGAATTCGCTGCATCTTGAGCTAATTGTAATTCAAAGATTGATTCCGTAGAGTTTTCAAATTCATCAGTAAATAAAGAACTATAATCAGCAACCAAACTATATTGACCATATGCTAAAATAGCTTCATCATAAGCCATTTGCCAGTACTGAGCTTCAGAAATCCCATCAGCTCTAAGACCTGGATTAGTAGCCAATGTCATGTAAACTTTAGCTAACAACATATTTGCAGCATATTGTTTTGGATAACCTGCACCAGTATTTCCATTAATTAAGCTTGCTGCAGCTAGTGCATCCGATATAATTTGAGCGTACACATCTTTTGCAAGGGATTTTGGTTTATTTAAATTATCATTATCTGGAAGCTCTAACCAAAGTGGAATATCTTCCCACAAACGTACCAAAGTTAAATAAGACCAAGCTCTAACAAAATAGGCTTGCCCTGCAATATCGTTAAAACCTAATTCTGATGCCTCAGTTGGTGAATCGAAAGTAGTAAGATTAGCAATAGCTCCATTACATCTACCTATTGCAGCATACATACCTTGCCACATATTCTGTGTATCTCTATCATAAGTAGGTTTTAAAGAGAAAAGGTTAATGTTATTTACATTATTAGCATTGTTTCCATTCTTTTTTGTTACAAAGAGTCCTGAAAAACCATTAACAGCAAAAATACGTTGCTCCATAGCCATATATGTACTTAATTGTTGGTAAATTCCATCTAAAGCCCCTCTAGCAACTTGAAGATCAGCATATGTTGCTTCTGCATCTAAGAAATATTGGATCTTCTTCTAAATCACATGTGTAGAAAGTCAAACCAATAAACGTTAATAATATAATTTTTAAATTTTTCATAATTTTTAATTTTTAATACTTGTACTTTTTATTTTATTTTATTTCTAATTTCTAATTTAAAATTTAATGTTAACACCCATCAAAATATTTCTAGCATTAATACCACTATTCCAATCAACACCATTGATCAGACCTGTGAATAAGAAAGTGGAAACTTCTGGATCATAACCACTGTAATTAGTCCAGGTGAATAAATTTTGACCAGCTACATAAACATTTAAGTTATTAATAAATTTATTTTCACTTACTGGAAAATCATATCCAATAGTTAAATTATTTAATCTTAAATAACTTCCATCTTCAATTATTCGATCTGTGATAGCTATTTGTCCTTCAGTTCTATATCCAATTCTTGGATGTGTATTAGAAGGATTATCTGGTCTCCAAGCATTATAATAAGCACGAGGCATAATATTAGCAAATTCCCTACCTTCTGCATTGTCCAGTTGTAATAACATTCCATTTGCAATATCATTACCATATACACCATTAAATAAAGCACTTAAATTCCATCTCTTATACTTTAAATTAAAGTCGAAACCGTATACAAAATCAGGATTTGGATTTCCAATAAACGTTCTGTCCCTTTCATCTATAACTCCATCTCCAGAATCTAAAACACCATCGCCATCTGTATCCTCAGTTAATTGATCTACTCTTCTTACATCTCCAGCAACCGCACCTTCAACAAGGTCAGTGTCATCTGTTTGATATATACCATCTGTCTCAAATCCGTAAAAAAGACTAGATTCTTCCCCTTCAACAAATACGTTTGCAGGGTATCTAAAATATTGGCCTCTACTGATTGAATTTCCAAAATAGAATCTTCTATCAGTTAAAACTCCATTTTCATAAAAACCTAGTAAAGGCTGTGATTCTAGGTTTACTATTTGAGTTTTATTAAATGAAATATTTCCACCAAAACTAAGTTCAAAATCATCTCTTGAAATAGGAGTGAAATTCAGTGCAAGTTCAATACCTTTATTGGTTATAGATCCTTTATTAACTAAAATTCGTGTAAATCCAGAAGATGGAGGAATTTCAGAGTTTTGTAATAAATCCTTCGTCAATTTATCATACACATCAATATTTCCAGAAATAACGCCGTTTAATGTAGTAAAGTCCACACCAAAGTTTGTTTGTTCAGTTGTTTCCCATGTTAAATCGGGATTTGATAAGTTCTGAAGTGCAATTGGAACATTGGTACCTCCATCTGCATTTCCATATAAATTAGAAACTCCATAATTAGATAAAGTACCATAAGGACCAATCCCATGATTTCCAATCTGTCCCCATCCAGCTCTAAATTTTAAACTTTCAAAAATATCTAAATTTTGAATAAAACGCTCATTTCCAGCATTCCAAGCAAAAGCTAAGGATGGAAACACACCATATCTGTTGCTTTCTGCAAACTTTGAAACTCCGTCACGTCTAATAGTAGCAGTTAAAATATACTTGTTATCAAAAGTGTAATTAACACGTCCTAACATGGAAAATATCTGTTGATCAGCTTTGATATATGTCAAAGGTCTCGTTACTACATTTCCAAAAGCCGGTTGATTTGTTGTAAATTGCATTGTAAGAAAATCTTCAACTGCATAAATACTGTTTTCTACATTTCTTACATCGTAAGTTAAACCAACCATAGCATTAACTCTATGTCTTCTGTTAAACTTTCTGTTAAATCTTACTATATTGTTAAACTGATGAGTTTTAGCATTTATAGTACTTATTTGTAGTGTTCCGTTAGAATTTAAACCCTGAAAAGTACTAAGTCCATAGAAACGTCTTCTATCCTTTATTCTAATATTACCTCCATATTTAATTTGGTAGGATAAACCCTTAACAGGAAGTTGATAGGTAAGACCAACAGAACCTATAAAACGCATTTCTTTAGAAATATCAGAAAAGTCTTTCTGCCAAGCAAATGGGTTCGTAGTAAAATTTCCTTCTGAGTAAACATCATCCAAGTCATGTTCGATAATTGGTCTGTATGCAATCACATTTCTTACAAAACTTGTATTAGCCCCACCCAGTAAATCACCACCTTCAGCAAAGTTTCCACTATTCATAAAACCACTTATACGTGCTTGCAGTTTAAGATTATCGTTAAGATTTTGGTTTAAATTAATTCTAATATCACTACTTTTAAATGTAGAAGTCCTTACTACGCCTTGTTGATTATCAAAACCTGCTGAAATATAATAATTACCATTTTCTCCACCCCCAGATGCAGAAGCTCCAAATTTCTGACTAAAACCGTCTCCATAAATTTCATCTTGCCAGTTATAAAGGTCGGTAGTTCTTACATCTCCTTGTCCTTCTCGTCCAATAAAAATACTATCGCCAGAGAAAGAGTATCTTGGAAGAAAACCATTTATTCCATCTAATTCATTAATATATTCTGCAAAACCAAATGCATCTAATACATCAATTTTATTAGTTGCTGATCTTATTGAATTAGTGAGAAAAGCACTTATTTTAGCTTTTCCACTAGTTCCTTTTTTAGTAGTAATTAAAACGACTCCGTTAGCTCCTCTTGATCCATAAATAGCAGTTGCAGATGCATCTTTTAAAACTTGAATACTTTCTATATCACGTGGATTAATACCATTTAAACCATTTTGAGTTTGCTGACCAGTGTTACCACCACCAGTTGGAAGAACATCTTCACCTGCAGAAGAAATAATAATTCCATCGATAACATAAAGAGGTTCATTGTTTCCTCTTAAACTATTAGTACCTCTAATTTTAACACTAATTCCAGAACCAGGCGCAGCGCTGTTTTGTATAACTTGTACTCCAGATGCTCGCCCTTGTAAAAGTTGATCGACAGAGTTTGATTGGGTTGCCACCTCATCACTAACTGAAACTGAAGATAACGAACCTGTAATATCTTTCTTTAATACAGTACCATAACCAATAACAACTACCTCTTCAAGTTCATCAGTGTCAACTTGCATGTTTAATGAAAAAGTTGATTGCTCAGAAACATCTACTTCTTCTGTTGCATATCCAACATAAGATAAAACAACGGTTTGTTTTGCGTCTGAGGAATGGCAATTGAAAAAACACCATCAAAATTAGTTATAGCGCCTAGATTATCAGAATCTTTTACTTGAACAGTAACACCCGGAAGTGGTAATCCTGATTCATCACTAACGGTACCTGTAATTAAATTGGATTGTGAAAAAGCAATTAAAGGAGTTAAAACCGATAGAATAATTATACGGAAAATGATTTTCATAGTTTATAAAATTTAGTTAAATAAAAGTTATTAATATTTTAAAATATGATACAAATTAAACAAATATAAAATTTTATAGTGCTTTTTTGAAGAATTATAAATTTATGATATGCTTAATTATATATTTAATAAAATTACAAAGACTTGTTAATTTATATTAATAAGTTTGAAGAAAAATATGTAAAATTTGAAGCGATTGAAACCTTAAAAATAGTAATGAAAAAAAGCCTGCAAATATAAATTTACAGACTCTTTTAAAGTATTTTTAAGAAATTTAGTCTAAAAATATTGGACCTCCTGCATCTTCCAATAACTTTCCTAATTCATTTACCTCTTTAATAAACTCATTAATTTTCGGTTTTGATCTTTCATACATTTGCTGAGCTATCTCGAAGCTTTGCATATGTAACTCCGTTGGTCCATACGAATTTGGATACCAACCTCCCCTAGCCTTCATTAGTCTGTCCATTAAATTTAGTCTGTCCTTTTCACCTATTTCAGCTTTAGCAGCACTTCCTGTAAATTCTCTATCCAAAGCAATCATTTTCTCTCTTAATTTATAGACAGCCCTTGTGAGCTCCTCTTTATTATGTTTTGACTTGATTTAGATTCCTTTCATAAGTTGCAACACGTGCCATAGCCTTCATAAAAACATGCGACGACTTGTTAATAGAGGTTGTTAATTCTGCAAGCTGCAACTGCTGTATTCTTTGTGCTTATCCGCACTAGGGTTTGTTAGTACATTTTCACGAATACGTTCAACCTCTAAACTAACAGGGTCAGATAATTGAGTTAAGTCTCCTCCTACTCTTTTATAAAGAGTTACTTGATATAAACCAGGATCTACTGGTGATACCATTCCACCAGATCGTCTACCCCATCTACCTCTGCTAGAGGAAGATTGAGCAACATTAACCGTTGTCGATTTAGAGGTTCTAAGACTCCATGTAACTCGATGAGTTCCTTTTCTAAGTGGTCCAGAAATCTGATCTACCAAATTACCATTATTGTCTGTAATCATTAAAATAGCTTCAACTTTAGCTTCACTAATCTCTCTATCTAATGCTTCCCAACCAGGAAATGGAATATCAGAATCTTTTAATTTTCTCTCCATTTTTTGACGTTTCTCTTTAAGCGAAACATGAGGAGTTTCAGATAAATGATAAGTAATAGTAGCCCCATATTTAGGGTTTTCGGCAACATAAGTAGATCCTCCTGAACTTCCAGAGCCACCCATTATTTGATTATACTGAAGTGCTTTTCTTGTTGAAAACAAAAATGCCTCTTTATTAAGGTTATCTTCTGTCATATCTCTTAGAGGACTGTAATCATCTAAAACATAAAAACTTCTTCCAAAAGTAGCTAAAACCAAATCA
Source organism: uncultured Flavobacteriaceae bacterium (assembly GCA_964275595.1). GTDB lineage: Bacteria > Bacteroidota > Bacteroidia > Flavobacteriales > Flavobacteriaceae > SGZJ01. Next base: position 54,616 of record CAXYDM010000025.1, on the reverse strand, counting down.
TTTTCACGTTTTTGTATAGCAAGATCTCTAATAGAGATTGTAGGTAAACCGTTTGAAAATTTATGCCATTTATCTCCTTGATTCAAACTTACATATACACCATACTCTGTACCTAAAAATAGTAGATTAGGATTTACATGATCTTGCACCAAACGCCATACCAATGTACCATCAGGAAGTCCATTTACTATTGGCTTCCATTTTTTACCTCCATTTATTGTTTTATATAGGTAAGGACTATAATCACCAAACTTATGATTATCCAAGGCTACGTATGCAATATTATCGTCATGTAAATCTACTTTTATATCATTTACAAAAGCCGAGGCTGGAACTTCTGGTAATTCATCGACAGTCATCTTTGACCAGTTATCACCTCCATCTCTTGTATATTGTATAATACCATCATCTGTTCCTGCGTAAAGAACGTTTTCATTAGTTTTAGATTCTGATAAAGATGTTATTGTATTATAAGTAGACATTGCATAAACATCTAAAGCATTGTCAAAACTCTGAACTCTACCCATAATTGGTAGACTAAGTCTTTCTTCATTTTTTGTTAAATCTGATGAAATCGTAGACCAACTATCTCCTCTATTTTCAGACCTCCAAACTCTTTGAGTACCAAAATAAAGTCGTTTAGGATCATGTTGACTAACAAGTATAGGAGCATCCCAATTAAACCTTTCATATGGTTCATCTATTCCTTCGTGAGGCCTAATATTTACTGCCTCACCTGAAGTTCTATCAATTCTATTAATATAACCTTGTTGAGATTGAGCATACATAATGTCTGGATTACCTGGCTCTGTAGCTGGCTGATGACCATCTCCTCCCTAAAACAACATACCAATCATCATTGCTTATTCCGTTTCTTTTAAAAGTTCTTGAAGGTCCTCCTTGAGTGTTATTATCTTGAGTTCCGCCATAAATATTATAAAAAGGCTCCGCATCATCAACCGCTAATTTATAAAATTGAGTAAGTGGTAAATTGGAAACATATTTCCAGTTTTTTGAATTATCAAAAGATTCATAGATTCCACCATCAGTTCCTATTAACATGTAATTAGGATCATTTTGTTTAAAAGTTAATGAATGATTGTCAGAATGTTTTTGAGACTCTTTCATCTGATAGAAGTTCTTACCACCGTCATCAGAAACTAGTACACGAACATTCATTAAATATATTTTATCAAATTCATGTGGAGATGCAACTAATTCCTGGTAATAATGAGGTCCTGTACCCCCTGAAACTGTATTAGACATTTTGGTCCAACTTCCACCACTATTTGATGTGCGATATACAGCACCTTCACGTCTATCTAGTTCAATTGCGGCATATAAAACTGTAGGATTTATAGGAGAAATAGCCAATCCGATTTTACCCATATTAGATCTAGGTAATCCTTTATTAATTTTGAACCAAGTATCTCCACCATCTTTACTTTTATAAAGTGCAGTACCTGGTCCACCATCAATTAATCCAGCAACATTACGATGTCTTTGCCAGCTAGCAGCATAAAGAATATCTGGATTAGTTGGATCGATAACTAAGTCTGTAACTCCAGTCCACTCATTAATTTCTAAATTATTCTTCCAAGTTTTACCTCCATCTGTAGATTTGAACAAACCTCTTTCTCCACCTGAACTCCACAATGGTCCTTGAGAAGCGACCCAAATTATATCAGAATTATCTGGGTGAATTATTATTTTAGAAAGATGTTCGGATTTTTTTAAACCCATATCTTTCCATGTTTTACCTCCATCTAAACTATGGTAAATACCATGTCCTATTCCAATATGTCTTCCTGCAACATTTTCTCCAGTCCCTAACCATATAGATGCTGAATTGTTTGGATCAATAGTTATACAACCTGTAGCAAAAAAAGGTTGATTATCCGTTAAGGGTTGCCACGTAGTTCCAGCGTTCTCTGTTTTCCATGTGCCACCAGAAGATACCGCAACATACCAAATATTTTCGTTGTTCGGATCTATTGCAATATCAGAAATTCTACCAGACATAAATGCTGGTCCTATACTTCTAAATTGAAACCCATTTAATGCTGTATCAATTGGGGATTTTTGTTTGTTATCTCCTTTTTCTTGACCCATAGTTGAAAAATATGAGAAAAAGATCACTAGAGAAACTAAATAAAGTTTCAAGTTTTTCATAATAATATATAATTTATAGTTTGTTTTAAAATTAAAGAAAAAAATAAATATTATCAATAAATAAATCTAAATTTTAATATTTAATCTATCTATATAATTTCCATACTTTTACACTATGATTAAAGAAATTCAGCTAAGAATAAATCTTATTGAAGAAAAAAAAGAAGATATTCTTACATATAAAGCTTCCAAAAAACTAGATATTAATATTGAGGAAATATCTGCAATCAAAGTATTACGTAAATCTATCGATGCTCGTAAAAAAGAAACGATTTTTAATTACAAGGTTGCCGTTTACATAAATGAATCAATTTCTGAGAAATATAACTACAAATTTGAATATAAAGATGTATCAAAATCTAAAGAAATTCATATTATAGGATTTGGACCAGCTGGAATGTATGCCGCACTGAGGTGTTTAGAATTAGGTTATAAACCAATTGTTTTAGAACGAGGTAAAAATGTACAAGATAGAAGAAGAGATATACGTGCTATAAATCAAGAACATATTGTTAACAAAGACTCCAATTATTGTTTTGGAGAAGGAGGTGCAGGAACATACTCGGATGGAAAATTATATACACGCTCATTAAAAAGAGGAGATGTTAGAAGGATTTTTGAAAGTTTAGTTTACCATGGTGCAACAGAACAAATTTTAATTGATGCTCATCCTCACATTGGAACAAATAAACTACCTAAAATAATTCAGAAAATTAGAGAAACAATTATAAAATTTGGTGGCGAAATTCATTTTAATTCAGAGTAATAGATTTTGTTATTTCTGAAAATAAATTAAAAGGCTATTAGATTAGAAAATATGCAAGAATTAAATGTAAACAGTGTTATCCTTGCTACTGGGCACTCAGCAAGAGATATTTATAATTTACTTCATAAAAAAAATATATCAATAAAAGCAAAGTCATTTGCTATGGGAGTTAGAGTAGAACATCCTCAACAAATTATAGATCAAATTCAATACAACTGTAATGGTGAAAGAGATTCATTACTTCCTGCTGCTGCTTACAGCTTGGTAAAGCAAGTTAATGAAAGAGGAGTATACTCCTTTTGTATGTGTCCTGGCGGTTTTATTGTGCCTGCTGCAACAGATTCTGAAGAAGTCGTTGTAAATGGAATGTCACCTTCTAGAAGAAATAATAAATTTGCCAATTCTGGTATTGTAGTTGAATTAGACATTGATAAAGATTTTAAAAAATATGAAGAATATGGCCCTTTGAGAGGTTTAGAATTTCAAAAAGATTTAGAGAAAATTTCATATTACGCAGGCGGAAGATCTCAAACAGCACCAGCTCAACGTGTTACTGACTTTGTTGAAGGTAAATTATCTACAAATCTAAATGATTGCTCTTATCAACCAGGTTTGAAATCAGCACCGCTTCACTCTTTATTGCCAAAGATAATTGGAAGCAGGTTAAGAAAAGGATTTAAAGAATTTGGTAGAAAAATGAATGGTTATTACACAGAACAAGCTAATATAGTTGGAGTAGAATCGAGGACTTCATCTCCAATTAATATTCCAAGAAATATTAATTTAGAACACATTAATATTAAAGGATTATTTCCTTGTGGTGAAGGGGGTGGTTATGCGGGTGGAATTGTTTCTGCAGCAATGGACGGAGAGAGATGTGCAGAAGCAGCTATTAAAATATTAGAATAAATGATATTTTAAAATAATAAAAGGTTGAAAGTTATCCTAAAAAAGAAAACTAACAACCAATTATTCGGGTTTGGCAATCCGAATTACAAATATAATAAAAATACAATTGTTTATAATAACTATTTAAAAATATCATGAGTTCTAAATCTGGAAATACACACGAAAAGTCAAAAAAAAATAGCAAGAAAAATAAAGGAGGTTCTTATAAATTTAAAATAGCAGCTAAATATAAAAAACCAAAAACTCGAGGAGATAAAACTTTTAATAAAAAAAATAAAAAATAAAATTATTTATTTTATTATTGATTCAAGGTCGAAAATAAAAGCATAAACAGACGCAATCTCTTTTAACGATTCAAAACGGCCTGAAGATCCCCCATGACCAGCATCCATATTGGTGTGTAAGTATAACTTTGAAGTGTTATTTGATAATTTTCTTAATCTAGCTACCCATTTAGCCGGCTCCCAATATTGCACTTGTGAATCATAAAGCCCAGTCGTAACTAATAAATTAGGATAATTTTTATTTGATATATTATCATATGGAGAATAAGATAACATATATTCATAATATTCTTTATCATTTGGGTTACCCCACTCATCGTACTCACCTGTTGTCAAAGGAATTTCCTCATCTAACATTGTTGTAACAACATCTACAAAAGGCACTTGTGCAACTACCCCATTGTAAAGATCAGGTGCCATATTTATAACTGCACCCATTAATAATCCACCAGCACTTCCACCCATTGCGTATAGATGTTTAGGGCTAGTATAGTTATTTTCAATTAAAAAATTGGAAGTATCAATAAAATCAGTAAATGAATTTTTCTTTTTAAATAATTTACCATTCTGATACCATTGGCGACCCATGTACTCTCCCCCTCTTATGTGGGCAATGGCATACACAAAACCTCTATCTAATAAACTTAATCGAACTGTTGAAAAATAAGGGTCAATCGTCGATCCATAAGATCCATAAGCATATTGCAACAAAGGAGTATTAGAATTTATTTTAGTGTTTTTATGATGAACCAATGATATTGGTATTTTTGTACCATCAGATGCACTGGCCCATAAACGTTTTGAAATGTAATTTTCCTTGTTAAAATTAACATCTAAAACTTCTTGTTCTTTTAAAACCTTTTTTTCTTTTGTAATCATATCAAACTCTACGACAGATGAAGGTGTTGTTAAAGATTGATAGCTATAGCGAAGTTTAGAAGTTTCAAAATCAATATTTGTTGTTGTGTAAGCTGTATAGGTTTCACTATTAAATGGAAGATAATAGCTGGAAGAATTATCCCATCTTGATATTTTAATTTTATTTAAACCGTTTTCTCTTTCAGAAATAACTAAAAAATCTTTAAAAATATCTATTCCCTCAAGCAATACATTTTCTCTATGAGGTATAACATCTATCCAATTAGTTTTTTCCGTGTTTTTTTCTGAAGTTTTTGACAACTTAAAATTTTGTGCATTATCTGTATTTGAAACTATATAAAAAGCATCTTCAAAGTGAGATATACTATATTCTAAACCTTTTACCCTGGATTGAAATACTTTAAAAATTCCATCTGGAGTATTGGCATTTAAAATCTTATGTTCAGAAGTTAAAGTACTATAGCTAGAAATAACTAAATATTTTTGAGATTTTGTTTTATATATCCCAACCCCAAAAGTATCATCTTTTTCTTCATATACTAACTCATCCTCATCTGGACTACTATTTAAACGATGCTTATATACAGCTTCCGATCTTAGGGTAGTCTCATCTTTTAAGTACATAAAATAAAGTTTTATTATCATTAGCCCAAGTACTTCCACCAGTAGTGTTCCATACTTCTTCTTTAAAAACTTTATTAGATTTAATATCTTTTATTAAAAGTTTATACTGTCTTCTTCCGGTTGTATCAATCCCATAAGAAACATATTGATTATTGGGACTAACATTAAGACCTACTAATCTAAAGTATGAATGATTTTTTGCCATTATATTACAATCAAATAGAAGTTCTTCTTTAGAATCTAAACTTTCTTTTTTTCTAATGTAAATTGGGTAATCTTTACCTTTTTCAAATTTTGTAATGTACCAGTATCCATTAAACTTGTATGGAACTGACATGTCATCTTTTTTAATTCTTGATTTCATTTCCTGGAATAAATCTTTTTGAAAGATTTTTGTATGTTCTGTTTCTAAGTTATAGTAATCGTTTTCTTTATTAAGGTAATCTATAACTTCTGGGTTTTTTCTATCATTTAACCAGTAAAACTCATCTATTCTTACATCTCCGTGAATCTTTAATTCTTTGGGAATCTGTTTTACTTTTGGTGGGTGATTAAACTCAGACATATTTTTATTAAGAGATTTATTATTACAAGAAAATATTAAAATGGATGCCAAAGATAAAATTAAAGATTTCATATGTTATATATTTTAGGTTAAATTTAAAAAAAACATCCTAACTAACTCCAGATATTGATTTTGAGGCTATGTAGGCTCCAGTCCATGCATTCTGAAAATTATATCCTCCAGTAATCGCATCAATGTTTAAAACTTCACCCGCAAAAAATAAATTATTATGAATTTTACTTTCAAATGTCTTAAAGTTAATTTCTTTCAAATCTACTCCTCCTGCTGTCACAAACTCTTCTTTAAAAGTACTTTTTCCTTTGACCTTGAAAATTGACGATGTTAACTGAGACGAAAGCAGATTTAATTGATTTTTATTTAAATCAGCCCATATTGACTTATTATCAATTTGTGAATAAATAACTAGCTCTTTCCAAAGTCTTTTAGGTAATCCAAAATGAGGGGTGTTAACTACCATTTTTTTTGACATATTGTTTTTAATTAGCTTTAGTTCAGATAGACAGTCTAAATAAGTAATCCTCACAAAATTAATAGAAATATCAAACTGATAATTTAGTGATTCAAATTCTAATGCTCCAAATGCAGAAAGTTTTAAAATTGATGGAGCGCTCATTCCTTTATGTGTAATTAAAAGCGGACCATCAGATGATAATTTAGAATTAATCACCTTAATATCTACATCTTCTACAACAACTCCTGGAATGGATTTGATTCTACTATCGTTAATATCAAAACTAAAAAGGGAAGGAACAGGGTTAATTATTGTATGATTTAATTGATCCATAAGATTCCAAATTTTAGGATTACTTCCAGTTGCTACTAAAAGCTTAGAACAATTAAAATTTTGATTGCCCGTATTTATTAACCATTCATTATTTTCTAAAGAAATAGATTTCACTGAGTGATTATACAATACTTTAATATTTAATCTTTTTACTTCACTTAAAAAACAATCTATAATTGTTTGTGAATTATTAGAAACTGGAAACACTCTTCCATCTTCTTCAATTTTTAGTTCAATACCTCTTTGTTCAAACCATTGCATTGTATCTCCTGTCATAAATTGGTGAAAAGGTCCTAGAAGCTCTTTTTCTCCTCTTGGGTAGCTAAGCGTTAGTGATGACGGAGTAAATTCCCCATGAGTTACGTTACAACGTCCGCCCCCTGATATTTTAACTTTTTGTAAACCTTCCTTTCCTCTTTCTAAAATAACAATATTTAGTTTTGGGTTAAGAATTGCAATATTAATTGCTGAAAAAAAACCTGCTGCTCCACCTCCAATAATGATTACATCATTTTTCATATTGCAAATAAACCACAATTATATTAATAAAAGATGCAATTAACAATGTCATAACATTTAGTTAAAAAAAAGTGGTACGTTAATTTATTTTATATTTTTGGAATTCTTAATATAATTGCAGTTTGATGAAATTTGAATTTACAGAAGTTGAATTAGATAGAATAATTGAAATGGCCTGGGAAGACAGAACTCCATTTGAAGCAATTTTATTTCAATTTAAACTAGCTGAAAAAGATGTTATTAAATTAATGCGAGCTACCCTTAAAGAGTCAAGCTTTAAAAGATGGAGAAAAAGAGTGAATAGTGGAGTTAGCCAAAAGCATTTAAAAAAGAGAAACCCAGAAATTAATAGATTTAAATGTAGTCGACAAAAAGCTATTAGTGGAAATAGAATTAGTAAACGATAAATAAAAATATTTTAATTAGCCTGTTAAAAATTTAATTAAAAAAAAGCCGCTCTAAATTAATAGAGCGGCTTTTTTATTGGTTAAAGTTAAATTATCTAATAATTAATTTAGATGTTTTACTTTGTCCTTCAACTGTTACTTTCACTAAGTACATTCCTGAACTCATTGAACTAACATCTAAAGTATCTGCACTTAATGATGTATTGATTAATCGCTTTCCAGTGATATCAAATACCTCAACATACTTCACACCATTTACTGGTGTTTGTATTGTTACATAACTTCCGTTTGAAGGGTTTGGATAAATTCTCATATCTAATACCATAGCATCAACAGTAGATAATGCATCTGCTGTTGTTAATCTATTGTACCAAGCATTTCCTTCTGATCCAACATTTCTTAAATATACAGTGTTATCTGTAGTCTCTAGTATCTGGAATTCTTGTCCAGCTACCGAAGTAAAGAAACCTAAGTTACCATTTGTAGCAAATGTAATAGTGTTATTTGTAGCATCTGCAACAAAAGTATCTGTATAGTCATCTTGAATGTAATACAAGTACTCATTATCACCATTATCAGCATCGTATGGAGTATTGTCTGGGAAGGCAGCATCAATTTCTGCTTTCTTACCAAATATTGCTCCATCATCTCCTGTATCTACAGTTAATACACCGTCAGCAAATGACCATCTGTCATCGTAAAGACCAGTATCTGCTTTATCATAAGCATTTGCATTCCACCATTCAGCATTTGTTGAACCACTTGGACCAACTCCTATATGACCAGCTGTTTCAGCTTCTGATCTCCAAGATCCTGATCCTAAGAACGCTAATAACTCTTCATTAGATACACCAGCAGTAGCAACACAAACATCATCAATCGTTAATCCATATCCATATCCTGCAGTACCATTAAAGGCTAAGTAGTAATCACTACTTGCATTAGGTAAGTCTAAAGTTACAGTTTCCCATGCTTGAGTATCAGCAGTATATTCTGCAATCTGAGACCATTCGTCTCCTGCTGCAGCTTTATACCATACTCTTAATTCATCTTGATCTCCAGCCCAAACAGGTTGTGCGTAACTAAATGTTACTTGTGGAGAAGCTAATGATGAAATATCCATAGGTAATGAAACTAAGTTAGAAACAGAACTGTTATCATATAAGTAAGCCATACCAGCTCCCGATAAAGGAACAACTGACCCATTATAGTTAGATGCAGCTGATGACCAGCTAGTATCTCCTGAAACTGATTCAGCAGTCCAATCTCCTAAGTCAGCATCAAAGCTTGAACAGTAAGGGAATGAATCAACTGCTAAAGCTGAACAGGTTCCATCTGTATCACAAGTACCAAAGCAATGTAATAAAGTAATATCACCTGTAACTTCTGCTAAGATTCTATCATTGTAGTTATTACCATCAGCACATTCTTGACCAGAAATATCTTCCTTAGCTCCCCAGTCGCCACCATCGTTTGGACTGTTTAAGAAAGTGTAGTTACCTACAGTTCCTTCAACTAAAGATACAGTAACTGTCCATGTACCATCTCCATCATCATCAGACATCGCATAAGCTTGAGCATCACCAAGGACACCACCACCTGCGTACATACCGTTTGGTCCAACAGTCAATATTTGCAGTATTTACAGAGAATGTTACATCATAGAAAGTTGATGGACAAGTTCCGTCAGTCTCACAACTTCCAAAACAATGTAATAAAGTTGTATCAGCAGTAACTTCTGCTAAAATTCTATCATTGTAGTTATTTTCATCAGCACATTCTTGACCAGCTAAATTTTCTTTAGCTCCCCAGTCGCCACCATCGTTTGGACTGTTTAAGAAAGTGTAGTTACCTGACAGTACCTGCAACTAAAGAAACAGTAACTGTCCAAGTGCCATCTCCGTCATCATCAGACATTGCATAAGCAGTTGAGCATCACCAAGGACACCACCACCAGCATACATTCCGTTTTCTCCAACAGTAATATTTGCTGTATTTACAGAAAATGTTACATCAAAGAAAGTTGACTAGGACAAGATCCGTCAGTCTCACAACTTCCAAAACAATGTAATAAAGTTGTATCAGCAGTTACAGGGTCTAAAATTCTATCATCGTAATTGTTCGGGTCAGCACATTCTTGACCAGCTAAATTTTCTTTAGCTCCCCAATCACTGTCAGAAGTTGGACTATTTAAGAAAATATAATTTCCTGTAGTGCCTTCATTTAAAGCTATAGTAACCGTCCAAGTGCCATCACCATCGTCATCAGACATAGCGTATGCATTTGCACCTCCTAAAACTCCTCCACCAGCATACATTCCGTTTTCTCCAACAGTAATATTTGCAGTGTTTACAGAAAAAGTAACATTAAAGGTTTCAGATGAAACTTCAGTACCTACTGTATAAGCACCTGTGTAAGGATAAGGACAGTTAGATGAAGCAGAATCATCAGAACCGTCAGTGCAATTTACACCTCCGTAAGTCCAAGCTCCATCAACTTTGTAAGCCCATGAATCCAAATATTCCCATGATTCTCCGGAACCGTCAGTATCAATATCTCCATAAGTTTCAACAACTTCGGAATTAAAATAAAGTTCAATAGCATCATCTCCATTTTGACTAATGGAAGTATTTGATTCAATAATAGTAGCTACATCAACTCCTAAATATGATGCAATAGCACTAGGAGTTCTAGCAATAATAATGTTGTCTCCCGCTAAAACTGAAACAGCTGGAAATGTGTATTCTTGACCATCTGTTCCACCTCCGTTATTTGCAACACCGATTCCATAAAGACTTAAATTCGCTATATCAGCGTTAGCAATTACATGAAGTGCTTTTCCATCATTACCACCAGATGGGACCGTAAAATCAATAATTCCCTGAAGAGATAAATCTTGAGAATTAATTGTTGAGCTAAACAATAAAGTCATAGCAACAAAACAGCTACGCCAAATTGAATTAGTAAATTTTTGAGTAATTTTTTTCATAATTAATTTGTTTTTTGTTTGTATTAGTATAGTTATGCAAAATAAGAAATATAGTGATATACTCAAAACATATTTACAACATAATATATAAATGATGTGAAAATTATTATGTACATAATATATAAGTATATTTACGCATTAATTAAATAATCTATGAATGAGGTTTTTGATATAGTTAGAAATCTACCCTACCAACACTTAGTATTCACATTTTTTAGTGTTATTATTGGATTAGTCTTAATTTACATTTATACTATACAAAAAATAAATCTAGAGTATTAAATTCAATTTCGTTAATTGTAATTTTAAATGAAATTATTTTTCAATTCTTACTAATTTATTTTAATTCGTGGTCACTAACAGATTCATTGCCCTTAGAAATGTGCTATATATCCGCGATTATTATACCTATCTATAACTATAATAAAAATAATAGAAGTCTTCAAAATTGGTTATTTTTTGCAGGTTTTGGTGGATCATTTTTTGCCTTTATTAACACCAACTTAGAAGATGGAGCAATGGTCTATACATTTATACACTACTTTATTGCACATGGATTGATACTCATTGTTGTTGCAGCCCTAATAATTGATGGCTACAGACCTTCATGGAAAGATTACTTTAGTACTGTAAAATGGACAACGTTTTTAGTAATAATAATGATAATAATAAACATCTTATTAGGTAGTAATTATATGTTTACTCAAAGTAAACCCCCAGGAGTTACATTTACAAAGCTAATGCCAGAATGGCCGTATTATTTTTTAATAATGCTTCTTATAGGGTTAATTTCTTATACACTCATGATGCTCGTTAAATTTATACCAAAAAAAAATTAATAAAAATGGAAAAGACCGTTTCAGAGGCTATAAAATATAGAAGATCTATACGCATATTTAAAGAAATCAATTTAGATACAGAAAAAGTTAAAGATTGTATTATTAATGCCAGCTTAGCTCCTAATAGTAGTAATTTACAATTATGGGAATTTGTTCATATTTCCGATAAAGATTTAATTAAAAAACTTAGCCCAGCATGTATGAATCAAAATGCTGCAAAAACAGCTAATCAATTAGTAGTATTTGTCACCAGAAAGGATTTATGGAAATCAAGAGCAAAATCTAATGTTGATTTTTTAAATAATTCCTTTAAAGAAAATCCTAGAAAAAACACAGAAAAAAGAAAGAAATCGGTATTATTTTATTACAATAAATTAATACCAACTATTTACACTAGTTTCTTTGGTGTATTGGGATATATTAGATATTTTATTTTTCAAATTATTGGACTTTTTAGACCGATTTACAGGCAAACAAAATTAAGTGACAATAGAATTGTAGCTCATAAAAGTATCGCGCTTGCTGCACAAAATTTCATGATTAGTATGGCTGCAATTAATTATGATACCTGTCCAATGGAAGGAACCGACACTTTAAGAATAAAAAAAATATTAAATCTTCCATCAAAATCAGAAATAAATATGGTTATTGGCTGTGGAATAAGAGATGAAAAAGGTCTTTACAATAAACAATTTAGGGTTCCTTTTGAAAAAGTTTATTCCCATTACTAAAGCTAAATATTTATTTTTTGTTAAATTTAAGTACTAACTATTAAATAAATAAAATGAAAAAATTATTATTACTTCTGTTTGTTGGCTTTACAATGAGTTGTTCAAACAATGATGTTGTAGTTACTTTTGACGATGAAAATTCAAATGCAATTAGAACACATTTTCAAAATTACTTAAACAATGATATGGATGGTCTAAAAGAGCTTTGGTCACCAGATATTAAAGTTTATTTAAACTCTAAACAAGCAATTAGTCTTGACGAATTTGTTGGTTTATTGGAAGCTCAACACGCTGGTTTTGACCCTATACTTATGACTTTTGGTGAAGAAGGCGGAGAAGATCTTGGAGTTTGGGTTCAAACCATAACCTATCCAGCGATAGGGGAATATCCTAGTTCAACATTAACTCAATCCTGGTTTGATTGGAATGCTACAGGAAAAGTAAGTGGCAAAACAATTGTTCTTCCCGCACACATAGGCTTTAAATGGGGAGAGGATGGAAAAATAATTGAAGAATATCACAATTATGATACACAAGAAATGATGGCAGAATTAGCTCTTAGTCAAGAAATGGAATAAAATCATAATTCAATTACTACAAACAAAAAAAGCATTCTAAAATTAGAATGCTTTTTTTATTACATATTATATATTTGTTATTCTATAGTTTCTTTTGCTGGAATATCTTGAGCATATACATAAAACAAATCTACCTTACCATCACTAATTTTTGCATCAATCATGTGATTTTGTTCAACTACCTTTCCATCAACTTTTATTGACACTCTATGGCCTGCAATAATCCAATCTGCTCCACCTGGAACTCCTTTGTAAGGCATAGCCCAGTACATATTCCATTTAGGCTCTTCAGCTTCAAACCATGCTGACAAAGCTTCTTTATGAGCTAATTTACCTGATATTCTAGTACCAGTAGGGTCTACAATTAGTAAAGAATCGGATTCCATCGCCAATATAGTTCCAAGATCTCTATTATTATGAGCATCGATATATTTCTTCCATACATCAGTTATATCATCACTTCCAACTACAAATTTCTCACCTGGTTGTGGTAAGAAAAAACCAGCGCCTTGTGAAGCTTCGGTATTTACTTCTACAGGGGCATTACATGCTGTAATTATCACAGCTAAAATTAAAATTATTTTTTTCATGTTTATTTATTTATTAATATTCAACTGCTTGTCCAGCTAATCCAATTGACCAATGAAGTTGGATCATACTCCACTTTCCATCGACCTTTCTAGCTACACCACTATTTCTAACGGCATTTATTGATCCTTGCTCACCTCCTGCTGTAAATGAAAAATCAACAACACTAGTGAATGCTGCCATATCCCCATGTGAACTAACAACAACATTTAAATTTGACACATCAAATTTAGCGTCTTTAATTACATCTAATTGCGCTTTTATAGCTGGTTCCATTGTATCCCATCCTGTCCAAAACTCAGAAGCATCAGTTCCGATTACAACTGCATTCGAATCAAAAGTATTTTTTGCAAGTTCCATATCACCTGTAATATAAAAGTTAAATTGACTTGAGATAAAGTCAGTTGCTTCAGCCTTTACAACATCTAGATCGACATTATTAGAATTTTGGTTACTGTTACAACTAGTAAAGACAACTAAAATTATTAAATAAAAAAATGATTTGTTTAATAAGTATTTCATAATATTATTGGTATTTAAATTAAGTTGCAAATTAACTAAAATTAGAGTTTTTAACAATTTCTTATGAAAAAATTGTTCTATAATGTAGAAATTTGAAAAATATACCCCCTAATTATGAAATATTACTTTATATCATTTTTTTTATTTTTCAGCTATTTAAATGTTCAATCCCAAAACGTTCTAGATTATTCCAATACCATTGAATTAGATAAATTGAAAGAGAAATTATACACCTATTCCTCTGATGAATTTGAAGGTAGGGAAGCTGGAAAAAAAGGACAAACAATTGCTGTTGAGTATTTAAAAGAACATTACATTAAAAATAATATTAATTCATTAATTAATGATACTTACTTCCAAACAGTTCCTCTTAAATCAATTAAAGAGCCCAAAGTCAGTATAACAATAAACAACAAAGAGTTTGTAAAATATGATGATTATGTAATTCTGTCAGCTGGAGAAGATGATTTTGATGTAAAATCTAAACAAGTAATTTATGTAGGATATGGAATTAATGATTCACAATACAATGACTATGAAAACATCGATGTGAAAAACAAAATAGTAATTGCAACTAAAGGAGAGCCAAAAAATGAAGAAGGAAATTACAGTTTAACCAAAACTACTGAAGAGCAAAGCAAATGGTCTAAAGGAGGGTCGTTTACACTAAAAAAACAACAAGCAATTGATTTAGGTGCTGTAGCATTTTTATACATAGATGAAGACATGTTAAAAAGATATGGGGATTCGTACAAAAGGCGCGGACATGAGGAAAATGAAAGACTTGAGTTAGATGTGAATACAGAAACTGAAGAAAGTAAAGATATTCCTAGTTTTGTCATAGGTGAAACAATTTCAAATGAAATAACAATAAATAAAAAGAAAAGTCTTACTAATTCAAGCCAAAAAATTAAAACAAAAATTAAAATTAATTACAACATTAAAGAGAAAAAAATCAAATCTCAAAATGTTGCAGCCATAATTAAAGGAAGTGAATTTCCTGAAGAATACATAATAATTACAGCGCATCTAGATCATGTTGGCATGAGTGATGGTGAAGTATATAATGGAGCTGATGATGACGGTTCAGGAACAGTTGCAATAATGCAAATTTCTGAGGCATTTCAAAAGGCTGTAAATGATGGGTATGGTCCAAGAAGATCCATTATATTTTTACACATGACTGCTGAAGAGAAAGGATTGTTAGGGTCTAAATATTATACAAATTACGACCCCATTGTTCCACTAAAAAATACGGTTACAAACCTTAATATTGATATGATTGGGAGAATCGATCCTAATAGAGAGGAAAAAAATAGAAATTATATTTACCTAATTGGTTCTGACATAATATCACAAGATTTACATGATGTTTCAGAAGAAATTGCAAAAAAATATTCCAATTTAGTTTTAGATTACAGATACAATGACCCTACTAGAAAAGTCTTTGAATCAGGTAGATACATTGAAAATAGATACTACTACAGATCTGATCATTACAATTTTGCAGAAAAAAATATTCCTATAATTTTTTATTTTTCAGGAACTCATGAAGATTATCATAAACCAACCGATACAGTCGATAAAATTGAATTTGATTTACTCCAACAAAGAACTAAGTTAATATTTCATACCGCCTGGGAATTAGCTAATCGAGATGAAAGAATTCGAAACAAATAATAAAATAAAAAAAGCCTTTCTTGTGAAAGGCTTTTTTTTGGGTGGAAGACCGGATTCGAACCGGCGACCCTTGGTACCACAAACCAATGCTCTAACCAACTGAGCTACAACCACCATTTGTAACGGATGCAAATGTAAATCTTTTGTTATATGTTACAAAGATTTTTAAAAACTATTTTAAATCAAAGATTGAATTTACTAAAGGACATCTTTCAACTGTAAAACCCTCTGCGTAATCTACTCCACTAAGGCGACCTAAATCTCTAGCTCTATACTCAACACTATCAATAAAATTTTTAGTAGATATTGGAGTGTTTTTCTCACTCAATCCTTCTTTAAAAAATTGAGATTTATAAGCCATAACTGCTTTTAATTTAATTGTCATAAAATCAGAAATATCAACACATATATCCGGTGATATATTTTTCCATTGTAAATAGTGATAAATAAATTTCGGTCTCCACTCTTCTTGAAAAGTATTAGAGCCATCTAATTTTGTATTAATTTTGGTAAGTCCACTTAAAAAACATGATGCACTAACTAATTGACTCGCTTTTGGATGATCAATGTGTCTATCATCAACAGCATTGCAAAAAACTACTTCAGGTCTATATTTTCTAATTATTTTTATTATTTCAATTTGATGATGTTTATCATTGATAAAAAATCCATCTGAAAAAGATAAATTTTCTCTAATTTTAATATTTAATATTTTAGCGGCAGCTGCAGATTCTTTATCTCGGATTTCAGCGCTTCCTCTGGTTCCAAGCTCACCTCTTGTTAAATCTAAAATACCAACTGATTTTCCTTGGTGAATTTCTTTTGCCAAAGTTCCTGAGCATCCTAATTCAACATCATCAGGATGGGCTCCTATTGCTAGTATATCTAGTTTCATATTAATTATTTAAGTGCAAGTTTAATTGCATGTTCAATATCCATGATAATATCTTTTTTATTCTCAATTCCAACAGAAAATCTAATTAGCTCATTTGTTATTCCTTGACTAAGTCTCTCATTTTCAGTTAAAAGGTAATGAGAGGTTTCTGCAGGACTTAGCATAGTGCTTTCAACTCCTGCAAGACTCATAGAGGGTTTGATTAAATTTAAGGAAGTTAAAAATAGTGAAGGATCAATTTTATCAATAAATTCAAAAGATATCATTGCTCCATATCCTTTCATTTGTTTTTTTGCTAAGATGTGATTTGGGTGGCTTTTAAGTCCAGGATAATAAACTTTTTTTATGAAACTTGATTTAGATAAATATTTTGCAAGTTTATTTGCATTTTTTTGTTGAGCCTTAACTCTTATTGAAAGAGTTTTCATACTTCTTTCTAAAAGCCATACAGAATAATCACTAAGATTACCTCCTAAATTTTTGGCTAAGTTCCAAATCTTATCGATATGAGCTTGGGAAGCAGCTACTGCTCCAGCACTAATATCGCTATGACCTCCAAAATATTTTGTAGCGCTGTGAAGAACAATGTCTACACCAAATAAAATAGGTTTTTGAATTATTGGAGTCGCAAATGTGTTATCAATAATTGTTATTATATCTTTTGATTTTGCAAATTCTGCGATTTTTTCAATATCAATAATTTTCAAAAGTGGATTTGAGGGTGTTTCAATGTATATAACTTTGGTATTCTTTTTAATTGCAGATTTAAAATCTTTTAAATTAATATCATCTGTAAAAGTGTAATCTATGTTGTATCTATCAAACTGGGCCTCAACTAAATTTCTAGTTCCACCATAAATATCTTTTTGTAATAAAATATGGTCTCCTGAGGACAAAAAAGCCAAAAGGGTTGTACTAATTGCAGCCATTCCTGATCCAAAAATCATTGCAGATTCAGAACATTCTAATGCAGATATTTTTTTACATAATGCTTCCTGATTTGGTGTGTTAAAATATCTAGGATACCTACTAATATCTTTATTTATATACTCATAGGAAGTTGAAACAAAGATTGGAGAAACAGATCCACCAAACTGTGTATCTACCACTTCTCCTTCATGAGCGCAAATTGTGTTTTCTCCCTTATTATTTTTTTTCATTATTATATTAATTGATATAAAATTACAATTAATTTTTTAAATACTTTTTATGTTTTGGATAAGCTAAAACTCCCATAATTACAACGACAAGTAAGGCTATACCTGAATATAAGAAACTTATTTGTTGATCGTCTTTAGCATAAGAATGAAGACCAGCTAAGTAAAAATTAACTCCAAAATAAGTCATTAATATACTAGCAAAAGATAATATAGAAGCTATACTGTATACAAACCTACTTTTTAATCCGGGTATTAAACGCATGTGTAAGACAAAAGCATATACCATTATACTTATTAGAGCCCAGGTTTCTTTAGGATCCCAACCCCAATATCTTCCCCAACTTTCATTTGCCCACATACCACCCAGAAAATTTCCAATGGTGAGCATAACTAGACCTACTGTCAAAGACATCTCATTAATTAATGTAAGCTCTTTTATATTAAGTTTCATTATAGATTTATTGGATGAATTGGTAAGTATCATTAAAAATAAAGAAACAAACCCAAGAATCATACTCAAGGCAAATGGGCCATAACTACCTACTATAACAGCTACATGTATCATCAACCAATAACTATCTAAAACAGGTTGTAAGTTAGCAATAGCAGGGTCCATCCAGCTCCAATGAGCTATCATTAGTATCATGGAAACTATAAAGGTTGTAGACGCTAAGGTTAAATCACTTTTTCTTCCAAAAGCAAGACCAAAAAACATGGTAGCCCAAGCTACATAAATCATCGATTCATATGCATCACTCCATGGTGCATGTCCTGAAATATACCATCTCCAAATTAACCCAAAAGTGTGTAGTATAAATAAAAATATAATTACAGCCTTTAGAATTTTGATAGATAAATTAATGATATTATTATTTTTAAATATCTGTGTTATTAAAACAATAAACAATAGTGTTCCAGCATATAAATACCAACTAAATAACTTTTTAAAAATATCATGTTTATTGTAAAGTACCTCTGCTTCGATTTTTTCAGCACTAAGCATAACATCTCCTCCAAATTTATATTGGGCACTTAAAATTCCTTGCAAAACATTGCTGCTTTGACTAAAATCGTTCATGATTTTATCCTCATTTAACATATATAAATATGTTTTGAATCCTGTATTAATAAAATTTGAGTAAAGAGAATCTTTTACTAAACTTGGATCCTCTATATTTTCTTTTGGAGAAATCCATTTATCGTTTTCATCATTTGGTACTGGGAAAAACTTTAATGAATTACCTTCAATCATATTATATAAAAGATTAACCCTTTGATCGGTCTCTTTAAATTCTTTTTGATAGCCAGTTGGTACTTGTGCTTTGTAAGCATCTTCTAAATAAGGAGCTAACTTATATTCACCTCTTTCCGTGAAAAAATTAACCAAAGGCACAAGCTTTTGAGATTTGTTGGCACCTATTATGCTTCTAATTGAATCTCCTTTTTTGATTTTAAGATAAATTACAGGGACATTGTACCACAAAAGCGGACTTTCTTGAATGGAGAGAAAAACTTGATTAGCATCAAATTCTCCATAGTGGTCTTTTTTACTTAATTTTCTTAAAAATTCAGATGCAAATGTATTTACCGGCATCATTCTTCCAGAAAGATCTTGAATTACAATATTACCAAATTTTAAAGCCTCATGTTTTGGAACGATATTCTTCCCTAAAATAGAATCAATAATTTCGACATCTGTCTTTGCGTGAAGGTGATTGTCATTAGATTGTGAAAAAAGGTTTACAGAAGTTAAAAAAACCAGAATTAAAGCTAACCTTTGTTTCTGTTTTTTTATTTTCAAAATTTGATTTCTTAAAAAGTCAAATCTTGTAAATCTAGCAAACATAATAGCCATGAGCCCAATATATAAGAGAATATAACCAAGATAAGTGACAAATGTTCCTAAAGCGTCTTTATTTACAGAAAGAACAGTCCCTTTTTCGTCAGGATCAAAAGAGGCCTGAAAGAAACGATAACCCTTGTGATTTAAAATGTTATTCATAAAAATTCTAAAATCAAATGGTTTTTCATCAATAACAGTGACTTCACTTGCAAAAGATGAGTAACTAGTCTCACTACCAGGGTATTTATCAGCTATAAAATCATTTAATTTTATACTAAATGGTAAATCATAAACTTTTGCTCCATATCTAATATTAAAATTAAGTCCATCTATAACAAACTCTTCGAAAGGACTATTAATTCCTTTACCTCCAAGGACCTTAATAATTTTCTCTTCACTATTTGATGATATTTTAAGAGCGATTCCATCTTCATCGCTCTTTAAAATTTCTGGTTTTTGAACTATATCAAACACACCTTTAACTACATTCTTTGGAAAAACTATAGCTTGATTACCAATTAAATATCTAGATCTTAAATTTAAAACTTGTTTTTTATCTTTTTCTAATATTCCGTTTGTACCAGATGCCATAATCATATACTCACCCTCAAAAGGAGATTCAATAAATAATTCCGCATTATCTGTATAAGTAATATTGACTGCTCCTTTTGTAGGTTTGTTTAAGGCATATAAAACATTGTGTAAACTTTGAACCTCACCCATTTTCAGAAAATGATTATGAGGCACCCCATCACCTGCCTCAACTATTTTCAAATACTCCTCCCCATTAATATCTGGAATAATATCTTTTTCTGCTCCTTGTATAAATTCAACTAATTCAATGTTAATTTTTTTATCATCGTAAGAAGTATTAATACTAAATTTATTATTTAACCTTGGAGAAAAATCAACAGCTTCCTCGATTGCACGTCTTTGAGTAATTCCATCAATAGCATACTCTCCATCTATGTATATTTTAACATATGTCTTTTCACTTATAAATGAGTTTTCAGTTTCACCCTCTCTAATACTCATTACCCCTTCAAAACCGTGATATCTGGTGATAAAAGCACCTAGTATTATAAAAATCCAAGAAAAATGAAGTAATAATACTGGCCATTTTTTTAAACTAAGAAGATTATATTTAAATATATTTCCAGTAAAATTTACAATAAAAAACAACATAATTAACTCAAACCAAAGAGCATTAAATATTAAAGTTCTTGAATAAGGAGTTGGTGAGGTATCTTGACCTGCATCTAAAAAAGTACCAACAGCCATCGCTATTGCAAAAACAATAAACAGCATGCCGGTAAGGCGAGTAGAAAATAATAAATTAAATATTTTTTTTATCATTTAGATATATAAATAGAGTGTGCAAATTTACAAAGAAATGTTCTCTTTTAATTTATATAAATAGTAAATATTTGTTAAATAATTAAAGTTTTTTTTAGACTCATTAGTTCCTTAATTTAGCTGTATGATTAAAGTTGTCATTTTAGGATCTGGTAATGTTGGGACACACTTATTTAAAGCTTTTAATAAAAAAAATAGTGAAATTAAAATTAAGCAATGGTATAGCAGAAATTTAAAAGATCTAGCTCCGTATTCCGATTTAGTTAAAATCACTGATCAATTAGATAAATTAGAATTTGCTGATGTGTATATATTAGCTGTTAATGATGATTCTATCTATGAATTATCTACTCAATTATTATTTTCGAATAGGCTTGTTTGTCATACCTCGGGAAGTAAATCTAAAAATGAATTAAATCTAAAAAATAGATCTGCAGTTTTTTATCCTTTACAAACATTTTCTAAAGAAAGTGAAATTGATTTTTCAAAAATCCCTATTTGTTTAGAGTCCACAAATCCTAATGATATGATTACATTAAAAAAAATATCTAAAAGCTTAGGATGTACTTATTACGAAATTGATTCCAATCAGAGAGAAAAATTACATTTAGCTGCTGTTTTTGTAAATAATTTTACAAATCACATGTATACAATAGCTAAAAGCATAACAGATAAATCAAAGATTAATTTTAATATTTTAAAACCATTAATTACTGAAACAGTTAATAAAATTAATACATTAGATCCTAAAGAAGCTCAAACAGGCCCTGCAATTAGAGGAGATAAAAAAACTACAGATAAACATTTAATGGATTTAGACAATGAAAAACATAGGCAACTATACAAACTGATAACGAACTTAATTAACGATTTAGATCATGAAAAATTATAAAGAAATATTATCTCAAATTGAAACTTTTATTTTTGATGTTGATGGTGTATTAACAGATGGATCATTAACAATTACTAGCAATGGTGAGATGTTAAGGACAATGAATGTTAAAGATGGATTTGCTTTAAAAGCTGCTTTAGATTCAGGATATAAAATTGCAATTATTTCTGGAGGGACAAATGAAGGTGTTAGAGACAGACTTAAAGCATTAGGTGTTGAGTTTATATACTTAGGTGCACATAATAAAATAAAACAATTAAATTCATTTATCGAATCTTCTAATGTTAACTTAAAAAATATACTCTATATGGGGGATGACATCCCTGATATACCAGTTTTAAAAATAGTTGGGCTATCTTGTTGCCCACAAGATGCTGTGAATGAAGTAAAAGATATCTGTAGATATATTTCAAGTAAAAATGGTGGAAAAGGAGCTGTACGTGATGTAATCGAACAAGTTATGAAAATTCATGGCAAATGGAACACGTTCAATAATGCACAAATGGATTAATTTAATATGTTAAAAGAAAAACTTTCTAGCTATGAGATTATTTTAGCGTCTCAATCTCCAAGAAGAATTAAATTCTTAAATGAACTTGACATACAATTTAAGTCAGTAAAGTTAGATTTCGATGAATCCTATCCAAATAATTTAATGGCTGAGCAAATAACAGATTTTATTGCAGATAAAAAAGCTAGTTATTTTTCAGAGATGTTAAATAAAAATACGATTATTATCACTAGCGATACTATTGTATGGTTAAATGAAGAAGCTATTGGAAAACCAAAAGATAATAAAAATGCCAAAGAAATTCTACAGACTTTAAGTGGCAACACACATAAAGTGATCACCTCTTTTTGTATTAAAACATTAGAATCAAAAAATATTGTTAATGATACTACAGAAGTCACTTTTAAAAACTTATCTGACAAGGAAATAGATTATTACATAAAAAACAACAAGGTATTAGACAAAGCTGGTGCATATGGAATTCAAGATTGGATTGGGTATATTGGTATAACTAATATTGAAGGTACATACAATAATGTAATGGGGCTTCCAACTCACTTACTTTACAAAGAACTAATGAATTTATAAATCATGGAAAAAGTTAAAAAAAAATGGACCAGATTATATTCAATACTAATAATAGCTAATATTTTTTATCTGATTATTTTTTATTTCATAACAATAAAATTCTCTTAATGCAACTACTAGATTGGATTGTTTTATGCTCTACCCTACTACTAATAGTAACTTATGGAACTCTAAAAACTAAGGGGGCAAAAAATTCTATAGACTATATCAAAGGGGGTAATGAAGCTAAATGGTGGACTGTTGGACTCTCTGTAATGGCAACACAAGCTAGTGCAATAACTTTTTTATCAACTCCAGGTCAAGCATTTAACGATGGAATGGGTTTTGTTCAATTTTATTTTGGATTACCCATAGCCATTATTATAATATGCATAGTATTTATACCAATATATCATAAGTTGAAAGTTTTTACCGCTTATGAATACTTAGAATCTAGATTCGATCTAAAAACAAGAACATTAACTTCTTTACTATTTTTAATTCAAAGAAGTTTAGCTGCTGGAATAACTATTTTTGCCCCAGCAATTATTCTCTCATCTGTTTTAGGATGGGATTTAACTACTTTGAATATAATTATAGGGTTATTAGTAATTATATATACTGTTTCTGGAGGCACAAAAGCAGTTAATTATACTCAGAAATACCAGATGGGTGTAATATTTACAGGCTTGATAATAACTTTTTTAATCATTATTAATTCTTTACCAGACAATGTAACATTTGAGAAAGCTATTGAATTAGCAGGAGCAAATGATAAAATGAAAATTTTAGATTTTTCTTTTGATTTAGAAAATAGGTATACCGTTTGGAGTGGCATATTAGGTGGTACTTTTTTAATGTTATCTTATTTTGGTACTGACCAAAGTCAAGTACAAAGATATCTGTCAGGAAAGTCTTTAAAAGAAATGCAAATGGGGATGATATTTAATGGTGTTTTAAAAATCCCAATGCAATTTTTTATTCTTTTCATTGGAGTAATGGTATTTGTTTTTTATCAATTTAACCCTTCTCCTTTAAATTTTAATCCACAAGCAGAAATTACAATTTCTAATTCTGAAAGAGCTAATGACTATTTTAAACTAGAGCAATCTTTAAAGGAGGTTTATTACTTGAAAAGCAAAGCTACTAACGACTTTGTTGATAACAATAATGCTAAGAGTTTAGCAGAAATAAAAAGTCTTAATGAAAGAGAGAAAACAATTAGAGATAAAGCAAAAGAAATCATAAAAGAGTTCTCTAATAATTCTTTAAATAGAATTGAATCTAATGATAAAGATTATGTTTTTATAAGTTTTATTTTAAACAATTTACCTAAAGGCTTAATAGGTTTATTAATTGCAGTAATTTTAAGTGCTGCAATGTCCTCTACAGCTAGTGAATTAAATGCATTAGCAACTACAACAACAATTGATCTATACAACAGGAACAAAAAAAACAAATCCAGTGAAATTGAGACAGTAAATACAACTAAAATATTTACTGTTTTTTGGGGTGTTTTTGCTATAGCCATAGCCTGTGTTGCATATCTAGCAGATAACTTAATTCAATTAGTAAATATTATTGGTTCTCTTTTTTACGGGAATGTATTAGGTATATTTCTAATAGCATTTTTCATAAAGTATATAAAATCGAATGCTGTTTTTTATGGTGCAATAATAACACAATTAATAATATTGTTTGTTTGGTATAACGATTACATGCCTTATTTATGGCTTAATGTCTTAGGAGTACTGACTGTAATAATTACATCCTACTTGATTGAATTATTTTATAATAACATTAAATAATAATTACATATTACTCCAAATAGAAATTGAATCCTGATTCATTTTCTCATAATCTGCATTTCCTGCAAGGATTGATTTTTCTAATGAAGATTTTGCTACTTTTATTGCCATCTTGTAATCTTTTAAAGCTGCATAAATAAGAGATTGTTGTCTGAGTTGATAAAATCTAGGATTTTCCATCATTGCAATAGATTGATTCATCCATTCTTTAGCCATTCTTAAATCTCTATTTTCTTGTAATAAATAAACAGCTGCTTTATATAAATCAGACGATGTAGGGTCTTTTAGTACCTCTTCAATACTTGACATAACTATACTAGTAGTAGGTAATTTAATTTCAACAGGAAGATAAAAATAACCCCAAGTTATACCTAATGTAAAGGAATTATTAGTTAAATCGTCTAATGCAAACTTAAATGACTCCATTTTATTTTCTAATTTAATTGGAGTAAATTTCTGTCTAACTACCACTTTGTTTTCATCCCAATCTGAGGGTAAACCCCAGTTATTATAATCTGAATATAAAATAAACTCCCAGCTATTCTCATTTGGAATAGTGTAAACCGAATACTTTCCAGCAGGAACATCCGTATCTCCAATTTTAATAGAAGTACTAAAAGAAATTATCGAGTTTTCATTGGCACCTGTTCTCCATATTTTATTAAAAGGAACCAAATTACCAAATACTACTCTGTTTCTAACAGATGGTCTGGCGTACTCAAGAGTTATATCAGTCAGTCCAATTGTTTGTTGAACATTTGTAGCTGGGCTTGGTGCGGGTGTTTGGATTTGAGAAAAAATGTTAAATGATAATAATAAACATAAAAAGAATATAAAATTTTTCATAGTGCAGAATAATAGATTAAAATAAATATTAAAAAATGAAGTTAAAATATTAATTTTGAAAATATAATCAATAACAAATAAATTAACAAAAAATTAGAATTATGAAAAAATATTCTATTGAATTCTTTGGTACCTTTTTTTTATTACTTATCAGTGCACTAACCGAAAATCCAATTGCAATTGGACTAGGTTTAGCATCTTTAATTTATGTAGGTGCTCATATTTCTGGGGCTCATTACAACCCTGCAGTAAGTATCGCTATGGTTATTAGAGGAGAAATAAATAAAACTGAATGCTTTAAATATTGTTCAGCACAAATTTTAGGAGCAATTGCTGGTTCATTTATTTATTTTCTAATTACTAATAATATTTTTGAAATTCAACCTGACAGTAATACAACAAGAATACAATTTTTAATCGCTGAGTTTATTTTTACATTTTTGTTAGTAATTACAATTTTATTTGTTGGCACTCATCCAAAACTTAAGGATAATCAATTTTATGGGGCTGCCATAGGGTTAACAGTCATTGCTAGTCAGTACTCAATTGGTGAAATTTCTAGCTCTGTTTTAAATCCTGCTATATCTTTAGGTCCAGCTATTTTTAACATATTTAACGGTCAAGGAATTAATATGTCACTAGCATTTAGTCCTTACTACATTTTTATAACTATTATTGCAGGTGTGTTGGCTGCATATTTATTTAAAATTTATTTAAAAGAAAAAAATTAATGATTCATTTTAATCAAGAAAAACTAGATAGTTTACATAATATATTTAAAATTAACTTAATCAATAGTTGTTCTGGTTATAAGCCTGCAAATCTGATAGCAACAGTTTCAAAAAAAGGTGTTGAAAATGTAGCAATATTTAGCTCTGTTGTTCACGTAGGATCAAACCCACCTATATTAGGATTTATTGTTAGACCCTCAGGAGAAGTTCCTAGAAATACATACAAGAACATTAAGGAAACACAGTTTTACACTATAAATCATGTATTTGAGTCCATCACAAGTGATGCGCATCACACTTCTGCTAGGTATGACGAAGATATCTCAGAATTTGATGTTACTAATCTTGAAGTTGAGTACAAAAACAAAATTATTACTCCTTTCGTCAAAGACTCTCCAGTACAAATTCAAATGCAGTATGTAAATGAATATTACATTAAAGAAAACAACACTACACTTGTATTAGGCAAAATAGTTAATCTTTTCGTTAAGGACGAAATCATTGAAAAAGACGGCTATCTAAACTTAGGTAAAGCCAATGTAGCATCTGTAACTGGTTTAGATGGATACTCAATACCAAAGCTAAAAGATAGAAAAGGTTACCAAAGACCTAAAGCAGGGATTTAATTGATAAAAAATGTTAATATTTTTATAACATAGATACGATTTAATATACCTTTTTGTAGATTTACCCTCATAATTATAGTAGTTGTCAATAGGAAAAAAAAATTACCTATATTGAGAAAATTAAATAGAATTTTTAACAATAAAAATAAATGGAATTAATCGAAAGAGCATTAGAGTTTGAAACTAGAAAAACTTCTTACAAAACAACTAATGAGAGAATTGTAGCTTCCAGAGAAGTAAAGGCTCTAATATTAGATATCAATGAAATCTATAAAGAAAGTAAAGATGCTGAACTTATGGATTTAATGAAAAGATTGACAGTTATTAAAAGAAAGATTGAAAAAAGATTAAAAGGAAGACCTGGATCATAAATATGAATAAAATTGTTATAGTTGGAGGTAGCAGAGGGATTGGAAAAGAAATTATCAATCAACTCGTACAAGATAATATGATTATCAACCTTAGTAGAAATAAACCTGAATTAACTCATACAAACTTAACTCACCACAATATAGACATACTTAGCAGTGATCTTCCTGATTTAGAAGATGTTTCGTCGGTTATATATTGTCCTGGTAGTATTAACTTAAAACCAATAGGTCGAATTTCTTTAGATGAATTTAGAGAAGATTTTGAAATAAATGTTGTTGGAGCAATTAAAGTAATTCAAAAATACTTGCCAATTTTAAAAAAATCAAATCATGCCTCTATACTTCTTTTTAGTACCGTAGCTACTAAATTAGGGATGCCATACCATTCTAGTGTTGCTGCTTCTAAATCAGCTATCGATGGTCTTGTCAAAACATTAGGGGCAGAATTAGCTCCAAAAATTAGAGTTAATGCTATCGCTCCAACAATAACTAAAACTGATCTTGCATCAAAGTTACTAAGGAATGAAAAAGTGATAGAAAATATGATAGAAAGACATCCATTAAAAAAAATTCTTATGCCTGAAGAAGTGGCAAAAATGGCTAAGTTTTTAATTTCAAATGATGCCTCTTCTATTTCTGGTCAAATATTTAATTTAGATGCTGGTATTGTATCTTTCAAACTATAATTTGATGAAATTTATTAAAAGTTTATTATTAATATCCATAACTATAATATCTCAAACTATGAATAGTCAAAGTTCAATTTACGATCTATCTATTACAGGTATTGATGGTAAAGAAATTAAAATATCAGATTTTAAAGATAAAAATATATTATTTGTAAATGTAGCATCTAAATGTGGTTTTACTGGTCAATATGAAGGACTTCAAGAATTACATGAAAAATATAAATCAAACTTAGTTGTAATTGGAGTCCCATCTAATGAATTTGGTGGTCAAGAACCAGGAACATCACAACAAATCGCAACCTTTTGTTCAGATAAATATGATGTAAGCTTTATTATGACTGAAAAAGTTAAAGTTAAAGGAAGTAAACAGCACCCACTATACAAATGGCTTACTAGCAAGAACTTAAACATGGTTAGTAATTCAACGGTAAAGTGGAATTTTCAGAAATATTTAATAAATGATAAAGGTGAATTTGTTAATTACTGGTATTCTTTTACAAAACCCCTTAGTGAAAAAATTACCAAGCATCTATAATGAAACTAATTCCTAGAGTTCTATTATTTATCTTAATAAACTTTTCTATTTTATATGTCGGAAGCTTGTTAATGGGTGAAGGAGCTTCATCAAGATTGGTATAAAAATCTATCAAAAGCACCCTGGACTCCAATGGGATGGGTTTTTGGTTTCGCTTGGACTTTTCTAATGACTTGTTTTGCTATTTATTTAGCCAAACTTTCAGTTCTGGTTAATTCATCAAAATTAATATCTATTGTATTAATACAATACTTTTTAAATTTAATATGGAATTTTATATTTTTTAACAAGCAAGAAATAATTTTAGGACTGATTGATATAATTCTTTTAACAATAGTTGTTGTTTTTATATTTATTAAAAATATCCCCATTATGAAGAAGTATTCCTTATTAATACTTCCCTATATATTATGGCTACTAATTGCAACATCACTTAACCTATATATAGCAATTTACAATTAATGAAGATTTACAGATTTACAAGACGACAATTATTACCAATTACTGTTGAAAAAGCATGGAGTTTTCTCAGCGATCCAAAAAATTTGAAATTGATTACCCCTGAGTACATGGGATTTAATATAATAAATGAGGAAGACACAGAAATGTATGCTGGTCAAATAATACAATATATTGTTACTCCAGTATTTGGTATTCCTACAAAATGGGTTACTGAAATTACTCAAGTTAAGGATAAAAGATACTTTGTTGATGAACAAAGGTTTGGCCCTTATAGTTTATGGCATCATAAACATTTTATAAAAGAAGTTAAAGGTGGAGTGGAAATGATTGATATTATAGACTACAAAATTCCATTAGGATTTCTAGGAAGAATAATGAACCCTATATTGGTAAAACCTAAACTTGAAGAAATTTTTAGATTTAGAAAAGAAAAATTAGAAAAACTTTTTGGTATATTAAAAAAATGAGTGATAAGGTAAATATTTTTTGGTTTAGAAGAGATCTTAGACTTAATGACAATATTGGTCTTTATGAAGCTCTAAATAATAAATTAGAAGTTATCCCATTATTTATTTTTGATGAAAATATCACGTTTGAATTAGATAAAGACGACCCAAGAATAAACTTTATTTATAAGCAATTAGAGTCTATAAATAGTACTCTATCTACAAAATACAACTCTAAACTTTTAGTTTTAAAAGGAAAACCTTTAGAAGTAATTCAAAAGCTAATTATTGATTATAATATTGAGGGGGTTTTTTCAAATCATGATTATGAGCCCTATGCTATTACTAGAGATAAAAAGATTAATGAATTTTTATCAAGCAAAAACATTCAATTTTCAAGTTTTAAAGATCAAGTTATTTTTGAAAAAGATGAAATAACGAAAGATGACAAAACTCCTTATGTAGTATATACACCATACATGAGAAAATGGAAAACAAAACTAGACAATACAAACCTGTCAAATTTTAAGTCTAAAGATTTAACTCATAACTTTTATTCAAAAAACAGCAGCTATAATTGGTCTTCCCTCAATAGTCTAGGATTTGAAAAATCAAAATTGGAGATACCAAATTACAAGCTCGATGAAGATTTGGTAGAAAAATACGAAAATGAAAGAAATTTTCCTTCTTTAAATTCAACTAGTAAGATTGGTCCTCATCTAAGATTTGGTACAGTGAGTATTAGACAAGTTTTATTGTTTGTTTTAAAATGCAAAAATGAGATTTTTTTACAAGAATTAATATGGAGAGAATTTTTTATGCAGATTTTATGGTTTTTCCCAAACACGCAGACCAGATGTTTTAAGGAAAAATATGAAAATGTACAATGGCTCTACGATGAAGAATCTTTTAAGAAATGGTGTGAAGGAAAAACTGGGTACCCAATTGTAGATGCTGGAATGAGAGAATTAAATGCTACCGGATTCATGCACAACAGAGTAAGAATGATTACAGCAGGTTTTTTATGTAAACATTTACTAATTGACTGGAGATGGGGAGAGGCATACTTTGCTAAAAAACTATTTGATTACGAGTTATCTAGTAATATTGGGAATTGGCAATGGGCTGCTGGAACTGGAGTTGACTCAGCTCCATATTTTAGAATTTTTAACCCAACAACTCAAGCTATAAAGTTTGATAAAGAATTAAAGTATATTAACAAATGGGTGAAAAATTTAAATGAATTGGATTACCCTAAACCAATTGTTGATCATAAATTCGCCAGACAAAGATGTTTGGAAACATATAAAAAAGGTTTAGAATAAGTTCATAATAATCGTTATATTTAAGTAACTAAACTTATTTTTTTATGAAAAATCTGCCCTTTATTTGCATGTTATTTATTTTTTCAATTAATCTAAACTTTTCTCAAAGTAAAGTGTCTGATATAAATCAAGATATTTTGAATTCTATTGAAAAACATTCTTCTAACCTAATTAACATTAGTGATAAAATTTGGAGTCTAGCAGAAACTGCTTTCAACGAACATAAATCATCTAAGATATTAGCCGATTACGCAACCATGAACGGTTTTAGTGTTGAAATGGGCGTAGCTGGCATGCCAACAGCTTTTGTAGCAAGTTATGGAAATGGGAGCCCTGTGATTAGTGTTTTAGGTGAATTTGATGCACTTCCAGGAATATCTCAAGAAACAAAGCCCACAAAATCTCCTTTAGTTGAAGGAGGAGCTGGTCACGGATGTGGACACAATTTATTTGGCGCAGGAAGTTTAGGAGCAGCAATTGCTATTAAAGAATTAATAGAAAGCGGTAAAATAAGCGGTACAGTAAAGTTTTTTGGAACTCCAAGTGAAGAAAAATATTTTGGAAAAATATGGATGGTTAAAGAAGGCTTATGGGATGATGTAGATGTAAATCTTAGTTGGCATCCAGCAGCACAAACTGAAGCTGATGTTCAAAGTTCATTAGCGTTAATAGATTTTAAAATTGAATTTTTTGGTCAAGCAGCACATGCATCCATGGATCCATGGAATGGAAGAAGTGCCTCAGATGCACTAGAACTTTATACAACTGGAGTTAATTACTACAGAGAACATGTAAAACCAACTGTACGAATGCATTATCATATTCAGGATGGCGGGCAGGTTGTAAATGTTGTGCCAGATTATTCGAAATTATGGATGAGAGTAAGAGATACAAAAAGATCTGGTATGTATCCAGTTTACGAACGAGTTGTCGAAATGGCTGAAGGAGCTGCAATTTTAGCAAATGTTGATTATAAAGTTTCATTAATTTCTGGAATTTATGAAACTTTAGTAAATAGATCTGGAGGCGCGATTATGCAAAATAATTTAGAAATCTTAGGACCAATTGAATATTCCAAAGAAGAGATAGAGTTTGCGAAAAAAATACAAGAAGTAACATCAAAACCCCAGGACGGAATGGATTCGGAAATTAGACCATTAATGGACACCAGAGAACACCCTGGTGGCGGATCAACAGATGTTGGAGATGTTAGCTGGAATGTAGCTAATATTAATGTAGGTGTTGCTACCGCTCCAATTGGTACACCTTGGCACTCATGGGCTGTAGTTGCTTGCGGAGGAATGAGTATTGGCCATAAAGGAATGCTCCATGCATCAAAGGCAATTGCAATGACAATGTCAGATTTATACCAAAATGATGAACTTGTGAAGAAAGTTAAAAATGAATATTTAGAAAGAAAAGGGAGTGAAATTTATATCGCTATGGTACCAGAGGGACCACCACCAGTAAATGATAATTAAATACGTTCTATTTTAGCTCCGATTGATCTTAATCTTTCATCTATATTTTCATATCCTCTATCTATTTGCTCGATGTTATGTATTGTCGAGGTTCCTTTAGCAGATAAAGCAGCAATCAACAATGAAATACCTGCTCTTATATCCGGAGAAGTCATAGTAGTGGCTTTTAACATAGACTTAAAATCATGACCTATAACAGAAGCTCTATGAGGGTCACATAAGATTATTTTAGCACCCATATCAATAAGTTTATCCACAAAAAACAATCTACTTTCAAACATTTTTTGATGAATAAGTACACTTCCTCTGGCTTGAGTTGCTACAACCAATATAATACTTAACAAATCTGGTGTAAATCCAGGCCAAGGAGCATCTGAAATAGTTAAAATTGAACCATCTATATAATTTTGAATTTCATAACCATTTTCATGCCCAGAAACAAATATATCATCATTCCTTTTCTCAATATTTATTCCTAGTTTTTTAAAAACAAAAGGAATTTGACCTAAATTCTCCCAACTAACATTTTTTATTGTGAGCTCACTTTTTGTCATCGCAGCTAAACCTATCCAACTACCAATCTCTATCATGTCTGGAAGCATCGTATGCTCAGTACCATTTAAACTATCGACACCGTCAATTATTAAGAGGTTCGAACCTACCCCGCTAATTTTAGCACCCATTCGGTTAAGCATTTTACATAATTGCTGAATGTATGGTTCGCAAGCAGCATTGTAAATAGATGTTTTACCCTCTGCTAACACAGCTGCCATTAAAATATTAGCTGTTCCAGTAACAGAGGCTTCATCTAATAATATATAAGCACCTTTAAGTTGATTAGATTCAACACCATAAAAATGATCTTCTTTTCTGTATCTAAATTTAGCCCCTAACTTTATAAGCCCCTCAAAATGAGTATCAAGCCTTCTTCTTCCAATTTTATCCCCACCTGGCTTAGGTATATAACCCTTTCCAAACCTTGCTAATAAAGGGCCAACAATCATAATTGAACCTCTTAAGCCCTTACCGTCAATTTTAAATTCATCAGACTCTAAATAACCAAGGTTGATTTCATCACTTTGAAAGCTAAAAGAATTGTTATTGATTTTATTTACTTTAACTCCAAGTTTTTGCAATAAACTAATTAGCTTATTAACATCAATAATATTTGGAATATTATTGATCAATATTTTTTTATCAGTTAAGAGAACTGCACATATAATTTGTAATGCCTCGTTTTTGGCACCTTGTGGGAATATCTCCCCTTTAAGCTTATGTCCACCCTCAATTTTAAATGATTGCATGATTAATTAATATCTTTTTCTTGGTTTATTATTCTTTTTAAAAGGCTTTTTAGCAGTAAACTTTTTTCTATCTTTTAATAACAAAGCAGAATCTTGAAGTTTTTCATCTGAGTTTCTTAAATCAATTTTTCCATCTGAAAGCTCAAATAATTGATTAAATATAACAATATCAGTTACTGTATCTTTATTCCAATTTAAAAAACACTTTTTCATGTGATTTGCAATCGTATACATTAAAGCCTCCTTCATTTCACCATCATCCCATGTAATTGCTACATCTATCATAGTTTTAATATTGTTACCATAATAACGATATTTTGGGAAGTTCTGCGGATATTTTAATGGAGATGGCCTTGCCTCTAATAATTCTTTCGATGGTTTTTCATAAGGAGAATCAGCATCTAATTTAAAGTCAGACATTATAAATAATTGATCCCATAATTTATGTTGAAAATCTGACACATCTCTTAAGTGAGGTTGCATATTACCCATGACCGAAATTATAGCCTTGGCTAACTTATTTCTTTCCTCTTTAGTTTCTCTAGAAGTAGCATGATTAATCATTTTTTGAACATGTCTGCCATATTCTGGAATTATTAAAAATTCTCTTTCTGTATTATATTCTATGTTTTCAATCAAAATTATAAAAATTAAATTATGTTATAAGTGAAGTTAAATATGATAGCAAAATACAAAATAAAAATCAATTAGGTAAGTTTTATAAAGATATTACATCTGGTATTTTTACACCCACGTCTTTATATATATTGATAATATCGATTGGTGATTTCATAAAAGCTTTAATTGAAATACTACAGTATTTGTTGTTTTTTGAAGATTTTGTATTGATTTCTGAATCTAAATTTTTAAAAATAACTTTTATAGTTTCAAGATTGTTAGATTCAGACTTAATAATGAATTTAAAAAGATAAAAATTAGGCCAAGTATTTGTAGACTCTAATTGGTTGTTTAACTTTTCATAAAATTCCTCTGATTTACTCATAAGAAAGTAAAATTAAGTAATAAATTAAATATAGTGGTTATTAATATTTTTTATATTACTTATTAATCCCGATTTTTACAGTATATTTTTATATAATGTCAAAAAAAATTTTAATTACTGGAGGGCCTGGTACAGGTAAAACATCATTATTTAACAGCCTAATTAGTGATGGATTTGTTGGTTTTGAAGAAAAATCAAGAGAAGTAATTAATTCTTACAAAAAGAAAGGTATAGATCAGCTTTTTTTAACAAACCCTTTGTTGTTTAGTGATTTACTACTTGAATCTAGAATTAATCAATTTACTGATTCAAATAAAATTGAAATAGAAAATGTTTTTTTTGATAGAGGTATTCCAGATGTTGTAGCATACTTAGATTTTAAAAAAATGAAATATGACAAGCAATATATCACTGCATGTGAAAAATACAGATATGATGTAGTATTTATATTAAGACCATGGAAAGATATATTTGTAAATGATAAAGAAAGATATGAGAGTTTTGAAGAATCACTGGAAATTGATAAATACATCTACAAAACATACACAAATTTTAAATACAATATTGTAGAGATACCAAACATGTCTATTATAAAAAGAAAGGATTTTATAATTAATAATATCAAAAATGATGTCTAAGAAAATCAAAATTATTTTTTTTGGCACAACAGCCTTTGCAGTTGAAAGTTTAAGTATTTTAAATGATAATTTTAATGTTATAGCTGTAATAACTGCAGAAGATAAACCAGCAGGTAGAGGTTTGAAAATAAAAGAATCATCAGTAAAAATATATGCGAAAGAAAATAATTTAAAAATTATTCAACCATCAAATTTAAAGTGCTCTTCATTTATTGAAGAGTTAAATTTATTAAAGAGTGATCTTTTTATTGTTGTTGCCTTTAGAATGTTACCTAAATCTGTTTGGGCTATTCCAAAACTAGGGACAATCAATCTTCATGCATCCCTTCTCCCTGATTATAGAGGAGCAGCACCAATCAATTGGGTCATTATTAATGGAGAAAAAATTACTGGCGTATCAACATTTTTTATAAATGAAAATATTGATACTGGAGATATTATAGATCAAAGAACTATAAAAATTGATATACTTGACAGCTACGGAGATTTATTCCACAAATTAAAAAAGATAGGAGCAGATTTAATCTTAAATACTGTTAATAATATTATCAGTGGTAAAATAAATTTAAAGCCTCAAATAAATACCCCTAATTTAAATTCAGCAAATAAACTAAATAAAGAAAATTGCAGAATAGATTGGTCTATGAACACATCTAATATATATAATAAAATAAGAGGGCTTAGCCCATTTCCAGGAGCAAATTGTTTCTTAGTTCACGGAAATGAAACTTTAAAGATTATTATTTATAGTTCTAGAATTGAAATAGAAACTCATCAATTAGATAGTGGTCTAATAATAATTGAAAAGAAACAAATAAAAATAGCAACTAAAGATGGTTTTTTAATCCCTCAAGAAATAAAAGTTCAGGGTAAAAAAAGCATGAAGATATCAGATTTAATGAACGGATTTAAGTTTGATTTAAGCTCAAAATTTATTTAATAATGACTCATTTAAAAAAAGGAGATCTAATAATTGCAGATCCGAGTATAGTTAATGACATTCAATTTAATAGGTCTATAATACTTATTACTTCTAGCTCAATAGAAAACGAAGTCGTTGGTTTAATAATTAATAAAATTTTAGATTATAAACTTAAAGATATTATCCCAGAAATTAATATAGATTTTGATGTTTACCATGGAGGTCCAGTTAATAAAGATAATTTATATTACATTCACAACCTAGGACATTTAATTCCTAAAAGTATAAAAATCAATCAACAACTATTTTGGAGTGGAGATTTTGATACAATAGTTGATTTAATTAACTCTAAAAAAATAACTACTAAAGACATAAAATTTTGCTTAGGTTATACCGGCTGGTCAGCTAAACAATTAATAAATGAAGTTAGAGATGATAATTGGATTAAATGTACTAAAATTAAATCTGAAGATATTTTTACAAAGATGAGTAACTCATGGAAAAAAACTATGATTAATCTAGGAGGTGAATATACTATTTGGTCTAATGCCCCAGAAAATCTATCCCATAACTAATAAAGTAAGTTTATTCATTATTAATGAAGTAATTTCATCTGTAAAAACTTTTTTTCTAAATTTATAAACAGGTTGAATTCCGAAATTGATATTTGAAATAAATAATTCATTTGATTTCTGTATATCAAAAACAGATAATGATTGTTCAATAACATCAAACCCTTGTATATCATTATTTATAAGCTCTATTATTTTAGTTCTAATTACATTGTTATTACTCCCATCCTTTAGTGGAGGAGTAAGAACTTTATCGTTCATTACCATGAAAATATTTCCTTTTAAACTCTCTGAAATAGTCTTAGAATTATTTAAGATTACACAATCATTAAAATCATTTTCTTGACAGTACCTTAGTCCGATCCTTTGAATTAACTGGTTATTAGTAGAAAGGTTTGATAAAAGTCCAGTATTTTTAAAGTAATCTTTAAAAACATCTAAAGTATATTTTTCAAAATTACTAATAGAATAATTAATCTTTTGAGAATCGTAAATATAATATTTTACAGACGTAGGGTTAACTTTACTAGCAACATTATTACAAATTAAAATTCTCATTAATATATTATCGTCTACAAAACCAGATTTAGCGTATAGAGATAACAATTGATTTTCTAAAAATTCAGGTGTAAAAGACATAGGTATTTTAATTTTTAAAATCCTCATTGAGGACAAAAGATTAAAATAATGATCTTCGTAAAAAAGGACTTTATTACGACTCACAATTATATTTTCGAAAATAAGATCTCCGGAAATGAGACTAGTATTAAATATAGAAATGAATGCATCATCATTTGCATATATTTGTCCATTTATGTTTACCATAATCGTGCTAAGATGAACCTAATATTTTTTTTAAGTCAGATATTTGATTAGTCCATAACATTTTAGATTCTTCCAACTCGTCTTGCTCAGCAAAATCAGTTACAATAAGGGAAACATCTTTTGTTATGTCATCAAATTGAATTCTAAATTCAAAGTATGTATTTGTCTGATCGTCTTCAAGCCATTTAAAACGAATTTTTTCATTATTTTTTTTACTTAAAAGTTTCGCACTTTCTTCAGCACCATCCCAAATAAAAATAAAAACTTCACCTCTATAATTTACATTATCTGCAAACCATTCTGACAAGCCAGAGGGGGAAGATATATATTGAAAAAGAAGTTTTTCAGAGGCCTGAATAGGAAACTCAATTTCGTATTTAATTTTTTCGCTCATTTATAAAATATTAACAGATGTAATATATACATTAATTATGAAGTTATATAATAAAAAAATATAAATATTAACTAAACAATTATTGTTCTATATAATTTTAATTTTATATTTGCACCACCTTAAATATGGCGAGATAGCTCAGATGGTTAGAGCGTCGGATTCATAACCCGGAGGTCCCGAGTTCAATTCTCGGTCTCGCTACAATTTTTCATTAAAACTTTATTTTTTTAAAATCTTGACTATTTCCTCAATGGAAAGTGTTATCTGAGAACCATCATTCATTTTTTTCAAACAATATGAAGAGGTTTCTACTTCATTATCATCAACAATAACAACATAAGGAACAGCAATATTATTTGCGTACTTTAATTGCTTTTTTAAGCTAACAACATCCGGGTAAAAGTCAGTATTGATATTGTGTAGTCTTAAATGATTAACACCATTTAGAAGATAATTTAAATGATTCTTGTTTGTATTTGCAAACAATACAGTAACTTTTGTCTTATCGATTTTTGGAAATAAATTTAAAGTTTCCATTACAATATAAATTCTATCTAATCCAAAACTTACTCCGATACCACTCACATCATTTAGACCAAACACAGAAGTTAAATCGTCATATCTACCTCCTGCTGCAATAGACCCAATATTAACTTCCTCACTAGCATTCACTTCAAAAATAGTACCAGTATAATAGCTCAAACCTCTAGCTAAAGAAGTATCAAGCACTAATTTAGTGTTGCCTAAATTATTTAAATGAATAAGTTTATAAATGGAATTTAAATCTTGTACACCCTCTAAGCCAATTGTGCTTGTATTGAATAAATTATTTAATGAACTAATTGAATTAATAAAATCTCCATCAATTGATAAGTAATTAACTAAAACATCCTGTAAAGACGGGTCTAAACCTAATTTTATGACTTCAATTACTACCTTGTCTTTACCAATTTTATCAGTTTTATCTAAAATTACAGTTAACTCAATAAGCTTTTCTTCAAGTTTTAAAACTTGAGAAAGGCCAATAAGTATTTTCCTGTGATTAATTCTAATTTTACAATTAGGAATTTTTAAATTTTTAAATACATCTGAAAATAAATGAATAAAATCAACCTCTTGAAGTAAAGACTTAGAACCAATTACATCAGCATCACATTGTAAAAACTCTCTAAACCTTCCATTTTGAGGCCTGTCTGCCCTCCAAACTAATTGAATTTGATATCTTTTAAATGGCAGGTTAATTTCATTTTGATTTTGAACAACATATCTTGCAAAAGGAATTGTAAGGTCATACCTTAATGCTTTATCAGAAATGTTTGATGAAATTAAACTAAGGTTATCAGAAAGCAGAGTTGAATCATCAATGTTTTTTTTAAAATTACCTGATTTTAATATTTTAAATATAAGTCTATCCCCTTCATCACCATATTTACCTAATAATGTTTCTGTGTTTTCGAAACTTGGAGTTTCAATTGGTGAAAAACCAAACGTATTGAAACTATTTTTTATGCAACTTATAATAAAATCCCTTTTAAAGATTTGAGCAGAATTAAAATCTCTAGTTCCTTTAGATGTTAAGGCTTTCGCTTTCATTACAGAAATATATACAATTATTAATTAATTTAATAGTTAGGCTATAATTAATTCATCAAAATAATTAAATAGTTCACCCTTGGTGATTATACCACCTTTTTTAATTAAATCAAATTTATCAGATAGTTTGTCTTGTGAATAGTTTTTGTTTGAATTATACAATTTAACACTATCATCAAATAAATTATCTCTTAACCAAGAGAATCCATCATCAGTTGTGAAATCTACATCATTATTTTCAGTATAAATTGCAATAAACTTCATTTGCGAGTTACCAAAAGAAAATAAATAAATATGATTTTTTGAAATGTTTTCTAAAAATCGTGTTTTATCTAAAACTTTAGCCCAAACAATATCACTAAAAAGATCTAAAAGACCTTCAGCTTTTCCATCATTATTTTGTTTTAGAATAGTCCAATCTTCAAATGTAACCGAGTTAGAAGAAAGAAAGTCAATAAATTCTTTATGAAGCTCAACGAATTGATCTTTACTTAATCTAGAGTATTTCATAATCTGTAATAAAAAAAACCCCAAGAAGTATTGAGGTTTTTGTTGTCAAAAAATATATATTATTTACTGTCTGGAATAATTTCAAAAGGAAACTCAACACTAACTTCTCTATGTAATCGGATGTTAGCAATAAATTTACCTAATTGTTTAATTGACCCTCCAGGTATAATAATCTGCTTTTTGTCAATTTCAAAACCACTTGATTCAAGAGCTTTTTGTAGATCTATATTATTAATAGATCCAAACAACTTAACTCCTTGACCAACTTTAGATTTAATTTTCACCTCTAAAGCTAATAGTTTTTTTGAGACTTTGTTAGCATCATCTACAATTTTTTTCTCCTTAAAAGCTCTTTGCTTTAAGTTCTCTGCTAGTACTTTTTTAGCTGATGAAGTTGCTAAGACAGCAGAACCATTTGGTATTAAAAAGTTTCTACCAAAACCATTTTTGACATTTACTAAGTCATCTTTAAAACCGACTCCTTCAACATCTATTTTTAATATTAGTTCCATTTTGAATATTTTTATTTCATTAAATCAGCTACGTAAGGCATAATTGCTAAATGTCTTGCTCTTTTAACAGCAACAGATACTTTTCTTTGAAATTTCAAAGATGTTCCTGTTAACCTTCTTGGCAAAAGTTTACCCTGCTCATTTACGAATTTTATTAAAAAATCTGGATCTTTATAATCAATATACTTAATACCAGACTTTTTAAATCTACAATATTTTTTTGCTTTGTTAGTATCTATTTGAAGAGGAGTAAGATATCTAATTTCTCCATCTTTTTTACCTTTTGCTTGTTGCTCTAATGTAGCCATAGTTATGATTTTACTTTTAATTTTTCTCTTCTTCTTTCAGCCCAAGATATAGCATGCTTATCCATCTTTACAGTTAGAAAACGCATAAATCTCTCGTCTCTTTTAAATTCTGTCTCAAGAGGGTTAACAACAGATCCATCTGATTGATACTCAAACATATGGTAAAAGCCACTTTTTTTGTTTTGAATTGGGTAGGCTAATTTTTTTAGGCCCCAATTTTCAGTAAATATCATCTTTGCTCCTTTAGAGGTAAGAAAACTCTCGTATTTCTTCACTGTTTCCTTTATCTGGTCTTCAGATAAAACGGGATTTAAGATGAAAACAGTTTCATAATGATTCATAAAAAATTTTTTTTTGTTTATTAAACGGGTGCGAAAATAGTTATTTTATATCATATCTACAATTATTTAATCTTTTATTATTTAATAAAATAGTGTTTTAAAATCCACTGATATTTGTTAATTTTAATAAAATTAAAATATGAACTGCATTATAATTGAAGAAAATGTTGAAGATTTAAAAAATCTAGTTTCTAAAATTGGTATGTTTTCCAATTTACATTTAATTGGTCGATTCTCAAATTACATAGATGCTAAACATCATATAAATAAAAACTCAATCGATATAATTATTATTGAGATTAGTAAGAATCATGAAAGTTGTTTTAGTTTTTTAGATTCTTTGACAAAAAATATAAAAATTATATTTATGAGTCATGATACTCAATTTGCTTTTCGAACATTTAACTACAACTGTATTGATTACCTTAAAAAACCAATCTCTAACGATAGATTTAAAAAAGCTATTAATAAGCTAAACAATCTAAGTCAGAAAAATAATGGCAATCATATTTATGTAAAAAGTAAACTAAAAAAGAAAAAAATATACTTAACAAATATAAAATGGATTGAAGCACTAGGTGACTACATAAGGTTAATTACAAATTCAGAAAATATAATAATGTTATCTTCGTTAAAGTCGTTTGAACAGGAATTACCAAAAGATAAATTTATGAGAATACATAAATCCTATATAGTTAATTTAGAAAAAATTGAAACCTATGATAGTAAAAATGTATTTATTGATTCAAAGAAAATACCAC
The DNA here is from genome assembly GCA_964275595.1 of uncultured Flavobacteriaceae bacterium. GTDB lineage: Bacteria > Bacteroidota > Bacteroidia > Flavobacteriales > Flavobacteriaceae > SGZJ01. The sequence goes on along the minus strand of CAXYDM010000025.1, from coordinate 12,532 downwards.
TTAGCAGGAATAAAAAAGTAGACTTAGAATCAGCCTTAACTTTAAAGAGTATTTAATAGCTGTCAACATTTATTATAATTTGAACAGATCTAAATTTAGCTATACTACTTAGTGATTTTTTAGATTTAATAATAATACTTTTAGTTTGATTTAGAGATTGGTTTTTTTGAATTTTTATTAAAATATTTTTTTGAAATTTGTTTCTAACTCTAATTACATGAGGGAACTCTGGACCTAAAATATTTTTTTTAAAAAATTGTCTTAAATATTTACCCAACCAGTCTGAAGATTCGTTAATTATTAAATAATCTTTGTGCTTCAGAGTTATTTTTATAAGCTTACAATTTGGAGGGTAATTATATTTAACTCTCTCTGAAATTTCTCCTTCAAACATAGAGATATAATCATCATTAATTATGTTTTGTAAAATTTTATGTTTTGGATTGTAAGTCTGTACGCATACCTTTCCTCTTTCAGATGACCTACCTGCCCTACCTGAAACTTGCTGAATTAGTTGAAAACTTCTTTCATAGGCTCTAAAGTCAGGAAAGTTTAAAGAATTATCTGCGTTTAAAATACCAACTAGCTTAACATTTTTAAAATCTAAACCTTTTGTTATCATCTGAGTACCTATAAGAATATCAATCTTTTGATTCTCAAAATCTGAAATTAATCTTTCAAAAACTATTTTTCTTTCTTGTTGTGTCATAATCTAACCTTTTCACTCTGTAATTTGGAAACAAAGCCTTAACCTCCTCCTCTACCTGTTCAGTACCAAAACCAACAGTAATAATATTATTAGATAGACAAGATGTACAATTATTAATTAGAGGGATACCATAACCACAATAATGACATTTTAAAGAATTGGTATTTAAATGAAAAGTTAAACTAACATCACAATTAATGCAAGTGGGAGAAGCACCACAATCTTCACATTCAACAATTGGAGAAAAACCTCTTCTATTTTGATATAAAATAACTTGTTTATGTTCACTGACAGTCTTAAAAATTTCACTAATTAGGTAATCACTAAAATGACCATTCATTAATTTCTTGGCATATTTCATTTTTAAATCAATCAACTCTACTACAGGCATTAAAACATCATTATACCTATTTTTTAGTTCAACAAGATCATACTTGTTTAGAATAACAGCATTATTGTAAGACTCTACACTTGGAGTTGCAGAACCCAATAAAATATTAGATTTAAAAATTCTGGATAAAATCAGCGACGCATCTCGCGCATGATACCTAGGTGAAGGTTCTTGCTGCTTATAAGACTGTTCGTGTTCTTCATCAACTATAATCAATTTTAAATTCTTAAAAGGCATGAGCAATGAAGACCTAGCGCCAATTATAAGTTGAGAAGAGTCATTACTGGAAATTTTACTCCAAACTTCAACCCTTTGATTTATAGAATAGCCTGAATGATAAACCAACACTTTTTCTCCAAAAAAATTAGTTAATCTTTTTACTACCTGTGTGGTTAATGCAATTTCAGGAACCAAATAAAGAACTTGATTGTTATCTATTAATGCCTCTTGAATTAATTTAACATAAACTTCTGTTTTTCCAGAAGATGTAACACCATGAAACAAAACTGGATTATCCTTTTTAAAAGACAAAACAATTTTCTCATAAGCAAGATCTTGACTCTGACTTAGTTTGTTAATTGGAGATAGAGTAGATATTGAGTTTTCAAAACGATTAATTTCAATAAAATGCTCATTCAATATATCTTTATCAATCAATTGTTTAATTAGATTTGAACTAACCGAAAATTTTTTCTTCAAATCCTCCACTGAAATAAATTCTTCTAAATTTAATTTTAAAAGATTGTTGTATAAAGACAGTTGTTTAGGAGATCGCTTTAGTTTTTCTTTAATTTTAGAAGTATCAGAAGCATCCTTATGCAACTTATTAATTTCTACGAATCTTTTAAATTTAGGTTTGTACTTTGAATATAGCTTTTCATCAATTTGAATAATTTGTTTATCATTTAAAAATTGTATGATTTTAAATACATTTTTTTTATTTAATATTTCTGATATTTCATGAATTGATAACTCTGTAGCGTTTAACAATGCTTCACAAATTAAAAATTCATCGTCAGTTAACTCATTTTGAATAAACTCTGTGTTTTTATTTAAGCTAATAATAGTTTCACTCTCTATTAACAAAACTGAAGGAATGGAAGCTTTCATAACCTCACCAATGCCACACATGTAATAATTAGACATCCAATCCCAAAAAATTAATTGATGTTCATTAACAATAGGGGTTTCGTCAATAATCTGGTGAATATGCTTCACTTCATAAGATAACGGTATCTCATGATGAAGCTTTGATACAACTCCAGTAATAATTCTACTTTTACCAAATGGAACAGATACTCTAGACCCAGGTTTAACAAAGTCAAATTCACTTTCAGTAATTTCATAGCAAAAAAGCTGATCGATAGGAATTGGTAATATTACATCTACGTAAAAGTTCATTTTAAATACTTAAAATAACATTAATTTATCTACAGTTTTTTATTAAACTATTTGAATTTATATATATAGAAATATCACTAATAATTTATCAAAGGAAACATACAATACATTAAAAAATAATATATTTATAAAAATACAATTAAATTTTATTAATGAACATAAAACTAATAGTTATTGGGGAGACAAATAATAAGAATTTAAAAGTACTTATAGACCAATATATCAACAAACTAAATCATTATATCAAATTTGACTTGATCGTTATTAAAGATCAGAAAAAAAAATTACCAGAAAGTATTCAAATCAAAAAAGAGGGTGAAAAAATATTATCTATTTTAAAAAAAAATGAACTTATCATACTACTTGATGAAAATGGAGATCACAAATCTTCTGTAGGTTTTTCCAAATTCATACAAAAAAAACTAAACTCAGGGATAAAAACCCTCACCTTCATTGTAGGGGGTCCCTACGGTTTTTCAAACGAAATAAAAGCTATATCTAGTCATCAATTATCCTTTTCTAAAATGACATTTTCTCACGAAATGATTAGGTTATTTTTTACTGAACAACTTTACAGAGCATTTAGTATTCTTAAAAACGAACCTTATCATCATCAATAATTATGAAATTAATTTTCGCAACTAACAACAACGATAAAATAATTGAAGTCCAAGCATTACTAAATAAAAAATTTGATATACAAAGTTTAAAGGACATCAATTGCTTTGACGAAATAGTGGAAAGTAAAAAAACTATTGAAGGCAACGCTATACTAAAAGCTGAATATGTTTATGACAAATATAAAGTTAATTGTTTTGCTGATGATACTGGTTTAGAAGTTGAATCACTTCATGGTTTACCAGGAGTAATGTCTAAAAGGTTTTCTGGATCAAATTATAGCGCTGAAAGAAACATTAGTAAATTATTAAATATGATGAAGTCATCATCTAATAGAAAAGCTAAATTTAAGACTGTAATAGCACTAATTTTAAATGGTGAATTATCAGTTTTTTCGGGTGTATGTGAAGGTGAAATAATTTTTACTAAAAAAGGATTAAAGGGATTTGGATATGACCCAGTTTTTAAACCTAATGGTCATAAATTTACTTTTGCAGAAATGGATATGGAAATAAAAAATACAATTGGTCACAGGGCAAAAGCTGTAAAAAAATTAATAGAATTTCTTACCAAAAAATAATATCCATTAATTAACACTATATTTGCACTTTTAAAACCTTAATCGATAAGGTAGTGTTTTAGAAGTCTCCGTTTAAGTATGTCGATTACAACTTCGTAAACATAATTATAAATCGAATATTTAAACTTAAATCATGAGTGAATTCAAAAAAATTGGATTAGAAGAAAATTTAATACTTGCTGTTGAAAAAATGGGTTTTGAAACTCCCAGTGAAGTTCAAAGCAAAACAGTGCCTATACTACTAGAAAAAGATACAGATTTAGTAGCATTAGCTCAAACCGGAACTGGTAAAACAGCTGCATTTGGATTTCCAATGATCCAAAAAATTGATATCAACAGTAAAAAAACTCAAGGACTTATCTTATCGCCTACAAGAGAATTGTGTTTGCAAATTACGAATGAATTAAAACAATATGGTCAATTTTATAAAGGATTGAACATTACAGCTATTTATGGTGGTGCAAGTATAACTGATCAGGCCAGGTCAGTTAAAAAGGGAAGCCAAATAATTGTTGCTACACCTGGTAGAATGAAAGATATGATAAACAGGAAACTGGTAAATATTTCTGAAATAAAATATAGTGTTTTAGATGAAGCTGACGAAATGTTAAACATGGGGTTTTATGAGGATATAACGGATATTCTCTCATTTACACCAAAAGAAAAAAATACCTGGCTATTTTCTGCTACTATGCCTAAAGAAGTCTCTACCATTGCTAGAAAATTCATGAGTAGCCCAGTTGAAATAACTGTCGGAACTAAAAATGTCGGTAGTGATCAAGTATCACATGAATATTACTTAGTTAATTCTAGAGATAGATATGCTGCACTTAAAAGGTTAGTTGATGCTAATCCTCAGATATTTTCTGTAGTGTTTTGTCGAACTAAAAGAGATACTCAAAAAGTAGCAGAAAAACTTATTGAAGATGGTTACAACGCTGGGGCATTACATGGTGATTTAAGTCAAAGTCAAAGAGATTTAGTAATGAAGTCTTTTAGGAACAAACAAATACAATTTTTAGTAGCTACAGATGTAGCTGCGAGAGGAATCGACGTAGACAATATTACTCACGTGATTAATTATCAATTACCTGACGAAATTGAAACATACACACACAGAAGTGGAAGAACTGGTAGAGCAGGAAAAACAGGAATATCTCTTGTTATTGTATCTAAAAGTGAGATAAGGAAAATTGGACATATTCAAAAGAAAATAAAAAAAGAATTTATAAAGAAAGAGATACCTAGCAGTGAAGAAATATGTAAAATTCAACTTTTCGCTTTAGCTAATAAGGTAAATAAAACTGAAGTAAATAATAATATTGATGAATATATTGAGGAAATTAATAATTTATTCAAAAAGACTAAAAAGGCTGATCTAATCAAAAAGTTCTTTTCAGTTGAATTCAATAGATACTTTGACTACTACCAAAAATCTAAAAATTTAAATGTTGAGGGTGGGAATCAACACAGTTACTCCGATTTTTCAGATTCTGAAGAATCTAGCTCAGCAAGATATTTTATTAATATTGGTCAAAAAGATGGCTACGATTGGATGAGTCTTAAGGATTTTCTTAAGGATGTTCTTGAACTTGGAAAAGACGACGTGTTTAAAGTTGATGTGAAAGAAAGTTTTTCTTTTTTTAATACTGAAGAAGTTCACAAAGAAAAGATACTTGCATTTTTTACTGATTTTAAAGAAAACGGTCGATTTGTAAATGTTGAAATTTCTAAGGATATAAAAGGTAACCGCGGTAAAGGAAGATCAAATAGAGGAGATAGACGTGGTGGAAATAGAGGGTTTAAAAAATCTAATTCAAGAAGATCTGATTCAAGAAGATCTGATTCAAGAAATTCAGATAGAAGTTTTAAAAGAAGAAGTAGCTCTAATGATTCAGACAGAGGATCGAGAAGGTCTAGTTCTAAAGAATCGGACAGAGGAAGTGATACTAAAAGATCTGGCTCCAGAGAGTCTGAAAATAACTCAAGTTCTAGAAGATCAAAATCATTTAATGCGGATAGCTTTTCTAGACCTAGGAGAAGTAGAAGAAAATAATATATGTTAAATCATAGTTAAGGTGGTGATATTAGATATAAATAATTAGTTAAGTTTATTATATTTATTACTAAATGATTAAAAGAAGATTATTTAATTTCCTATTTATTTTAACCAGTTTTTGTTTTTCTCAAGAAATAACTACTGTAAAGGGTGCTATTATTAACGCCAATAATAACACTCCTTTAGAAAATGTTAATATTGTTAACTTAACTCAAGTTATAGGCACATCTACTAATAAAAAGGGTGAGTTTTCTATTGATGTAAAAGCAAATGATACACTTCATTTCTCTTACTTAGGATTTAAATCCTTAAAAATTAAAGTAACTAATGATTGGATTAAATTTGGTTCAGCAACTACAATAGAATTAACTGAATTAGCTCTCGCTTTAGAAGAAGTAGTTGTTAGTCAATTAAAATTGACTGGATATCTGGAGGTTGACATTAAACAAGTTCCAATAAATAATAATTTTAGGTATAGTATATCCGGGTTACCAAATGTGGGTTATGAATCTAAAGTTAGACCAGCCAGTGCAGTAACTCAAGCATTAAACGCCATATTTAACCCACTAGACTTTTTACACAAAGTATTTGGTAAAGAACCTAATCAGCTGAGAAAGCTGAGAAAAATGAAAAGGGATGATCAAATAAGAAACATCTTATCTAATCGATTTGACAGAGAAATGTTAATGGTTCTATTACAATTAGAAAAGGCAGATTTAGAGCTCCTAATTAGTGAATGTAATTATTCTGAGGAATTTATAAGAAAAGCAAATGACTTGCAACTACTAGATGCAATTAGCGAATGTTATGAGGAATATAAAGTTCTAAATAAAACAGTTAAATATTAATCACTCGTAGCCTTTTTTGCCGTTGCATTTTAAAAAAAATTAATTCAATTGAAATAGTTATATTTAACTAAATCTAATACAAATTACTTTGAAAAATAATACAAATAATCTCATCGACTCTGATCATCTAGAAAATCAGAACAACCAACACACACATTATAATTTAGAATTTTTAGGAAATGGAAAAGAATGGTTCAAGATCATAATCATAAATTGGTTATTAACTATTTTAACTCTTGGAATATACTATCCTTGGGCAAGAGCAAAAAGTCTTCGCTACATGTATGGAAAAACAGTATTAAACAATGAACACTTCCATTTTTCTGGAACTGGGAAAGAAATGTTTAGAGGATTTATTAAGGTAATTTTGGGATATGTTTTACTGTCGGTATTAATTGTTGTCATTAGCTTAATTACTCCTATTCTGGCTGGTGTAGTATTATATTTAGTAGTTTTTTTGTTCATACCTTTTGCTATTCACGGATCATTTAAATATAAAATGAGTAGAACTTCATACAGGGGAATTCGCTTTGGATATAGAGGTGAACGCAAAGAATTTATTTTAAATTTTATCAAATGGGTTTTCTTAACGATAATAACATTAGGAATTTATTCATTTTGGTTGGAAATGAATGTCCGTAAATATACTCATGAAAATATTCGCTACGGAGATGTGGAATTTACAAATACAAGTGATGGAGGAGATTGGTTTGGAGTTATGTTCTTTGGATATATTAAAACAATATTTAGTTTTGGTATTTACGTTTTTTGGTGGCAAAGAGATATATTCGATTATTACATTAATAATATTGGAATGAAAAAAGGTGATCAAATTGTGAAATGTCATTCTACTGCCACAGGAGGTGATTTTTTTGAATTGATTATAGGTAATTTATTTATAATTATATTTTCTTTTGGTTTAGGAATAGCATGGGTTGATATAAGAACTCAAAAGTTTATTTTTGAACATATAAAAATGGAAGGAAATATTAATTTTAGTGAAATTTCTCAAACAGAGGAAGAATATAAAGATGCATTTGGGGAAGATGCCATGGATTTCTTTGAAATAGAAATTTAGTCTATTTATTAAACATTAATACTAATTTAAATTTGATGAAAAATATAAAGGCAGATTATTTTGATGGAATAACGTCTAATTCATCACTTTCAACATTATCATATAACAAAATATCTAATGAGTTTTTTATTGAAAATCATGATGGAAAATCATTTAGCTGGAAATTAAAAGATTTACAATTTAATAGATTTGAAAATTTAATTGAAATAAGAAATGAAAAATATTCAAATGCACTATTAAAAATAAATAATGCTAGTTTTGCTGATGATTTTTACAACTTAATGAAAAAAAATAACCGAATTGATTTACACTCTTTATTATTTAATTTAAGTTTTATAAAAATTTTAGGAATTGCAATTTTTCTGTTTGGTCTTCTTGGACTTTCATATTTTTTTATAATACCTCCACTTGCCGAAAAATCAATAGATTTTTTACCGGAGTCTTTTGATAATCAAATTGGAAATACTCTAATTAATCCAATTGTAAAACATTTAGATATTAATGAGGAAAAAACTACATATATTAACCAATTTGTTTCTAAACTAGATTTAGGGAATTCAAAACCTCTTAATTTTAAAGTCATTAATTCAAATCACGTTAATGCATTTGCTGTTCCAAATGGGGAAATATTTATTTTCACTGCTATTATAGAAAAAATGAAAGATTATGATGAACTTTCAGCTTTAATTGGACACGAAGTTTCTCATATAAATTTTAGACATTCAACCAAAATGCTAAGTAGTAATATAGCAGGTTATATGTTAATTTCATTAATGTTTAGCGATATTAATGGAATCATGTCAATTATGTTAGATAATGCCCATCAATTAAATTCACTTTCATTTTCAAGAAAACATGAAAAACAAGCAGATGAAGAAGGTTTAAACATTTTAATAAAAAATAATATAGATCCTAACGGTATGGTAAATCTATTTGAGTTATTAAAAAATGAGGAGAAAGAAAAGTTTACAATCAAGGGATACGAATTAATTGGACCAGAAATTACCAGCTCTCACCCATTAACTCAAGAACGAATAAATAATATAAAAGATATTATTTCAAAGTCAGAGTACAAAATAGAAAAAAATAAAAAATTAAAAGAAATCTTTAAAAATCTAAAAAAATAAATAATTCTTCAGCTTTAAATTATTACAGTTAGAGTAAGCACTTATTAATTAAATTTCTTTTATCTAGCCTAATTTGATAATTTTTCGATACAACAAATATTTTACTCTTAATTACATTTAATAATATCATAAACCAAGATTAAAAACAATTATCTATATTTGTAAATTATTTTAATCATTAAAAAGTATGTCAACTTTTTCACTCAATGCCATATCTCCAATAGATGGAAGGTATCAAAGTAAGGTTTCTCAATTATCTGAGTACTTTTCAGAACATGGGCTTATAAAAAATAGAGTTATTGTTGAAGTAGAATATTTCATTTCTTTATGTGAAATCCCTCTACCTCAACTGCAAAATTTTGACAAGTCTTACTTTACTAATTTAAGAGACATTTACGAGAGTTTTTCTTTCGAAGATTCAACTAATATAAAAGAAATTGAAAAAACTACAAACCATGATGTTAAAGCTGTTGAGTATTTTTTAAAAAGTAAGTTTGATGATTTAAATCTTTCAGAATATAAAGAATTTATCCACTTTGGATTAACTTCTCAAGATATTAACAACACCGCAATACCACTAAGCTTAAAAGAGGCTATTAAAGATGTGTATTTGATTGAAATTTCAATTCTTATCAGATAAACTTAATGAATTAAAAACGCAATGGAAAGATATACCTATGCTTGCTAGAACTCATGGTCAAGCAGCTTCCCCGACTAAACTTGGTAAAGAAATACAAGTATTTATAACAAGGTTAGAACAACAATTAAATTTACTAAAACAAATACCAAATTCAACAAAATTTGGTGGAGCTACAGGTAATTTTAATGCACATTACTTAGCCTACCCAAAAATAGATTGGGTAAGTTTTGCTAAAAACTTTACTGAAAAAAGATTAGGTCTTGATTATTCATTTCCAACAACTCAAATTGAGCATTATGATAATATGGCTGCAACTTTTGATAATTTGAGTAGGATAAATACCATACTAATTGATTTAAATAGAGACTTTTGGACCTATATATCGATGGACTATTTCAAACAGTTAATCAAAAAAGGAGAAATTGGAAGTTCTGCAATGCCTCATAAAGTAAACCCTATAGATTTCGAAAATAGTGAGGGAAATTTAGGTATTGCTAATGCAATATTTAATCACCTTTCTACTAAACTACCCATATCTAGACTTCAAAGAGATCTAACTGATAGTACTGTTTTAAGAAATATAGGTGTGCCTGTTGCTCATTCAATAATTGCGTTTAAATCAACTCTTAAAGGATTAAACAAGCTTATACTTAACAACGAAAAAATAAATTCTGATCTAGAAGATAACTGGGCAGTAATAGCAGAAGCTATTCAAACAATTTTAAGAAGAGAAAACTATCCAAATCCTTATGAAACCTTGAAAAACTTAACTAGGACTAACGAGAAAATTAATAAGGAATCAATAAGAAATTTTATTGAAACTTTAAGTGTTAGTGAATCAATTAAAAACGAGCTAAGATCTTTAAGTCCTCAAAACTACACGGGGATTTAGTTGATTTTTTTTAAGAAGTCTCCGCCAGGAACATTTAGTTCGCTCGCAACAATAGCTATTTGATCAAGATTAATCTCTCCCCTTATTTGTAAATAAATAGTTTTAAACGAATTATCTCTTTTTACAATCATTGATAATTCTTCAATTATAGAATCTTCATTTTCTAAAGTATAAATATTTACATCATATTTATTTTCATCAAATTGAATTAATTGCATCAATTCAGAATTTAATATATAATCATTAAATGAGGATTCAATATTAGATGACCCTAATAAACTATCACTGGAATAAGCAATAATACTAGTTAATTTTTTAAGCTGATCTGCTATCTGTTGTATGCCTTTATCACCAAATGATATTTTAAATTTAGACATTAGATCAAACACATTTGAACCTATTTTAAATTCAGAAATATCTTCAGATGAGCTTAATGTAAATTCAGATTGAGAAAACAAACTAAAATTGAATATTAAAAAGAATATTACTATATTAAATTTCATACTTGTAAAATTAGTTGAAAAAATGAAAAACTTTATAAAATTTCCATATAAATTTATATTAATTTCTATGGTAGCATTAGCAACTTTTGGTTGTTATGAGGATCTGGATGACAATGGAGCATTTACAAATGAAATAAATGATTTTGTTTGGAAAGGTATGAATGCTGCATATCTATACAAAGATAACATTGACGATCTCTCTAATAATAGATTTACAAATGATAGTGACTATATAGATTATTTAAATCTTTATGAAACTCCAGAAGTTCTATTTGAAAACTTAATTTTTAATAGAGAAACTATTGATAAGCATAGTGTAATAGTTGATGATTATGTTGAATTACAACAGTATTTTCAAGGAGTATCTACTAGTAATGGAATGGAATATGGACTTCGCTATATTCCTGGTAGTAACTTCAATATTTATGGATATGTAAGATATGTACATCCAGGATCAGTTGCAGATGAAAACAATATACAAAGGGGCGATATCTTCTTTGAAATCAACAACAATAGTTTAAATCTTGATAACTATTCTTCATTATTATCAATGGATAACTATACTGTAAATTTTGCAGACTACATTAACAATAATACACCAGAAATTAATGATGACACTATAGTTAATAATAACGTCACTGTCGATCTTTACAAAGTATCTTTAGAAAAAAATCCAATCTTTCATTTTGATATTATTGAGAACTCAGAAGGTAGATCTGGATATTTGTTATATAACCAATTTACTTCCACTTTTGACGATGAATTAAATGAAGTTTTTGCAAACTTTAAATCTAATAATATTGATAATCTTATTTTAGATTTAAGGTACAATTCTGGAGGGTCTGTAAACTCTGCTCGTTTAATTTCAACTTTAATAACTGGTCAATTTACTAACGAAATTTTTAGTACCGAACAATGGAATAATGAAATTCAAAATTATTGGCTCAATAATGACCCTGAATATTTAATAAATAGATTTATTGACAATCCAAATAGTTTAAATTTAAACAGCGTAATAATAATTACATCAAGAAGTTCAGCTTCTGCTAGTGAATTAGTTATTAATTGTTTAAAGCCATACATTGATGTAATCCAAGTCGGAACTACTACCTATGGAAAATACCAGGCATCTGTTACTTTATATGATTCACCTGATTTTTCATTAAACGGAGTTAATCCATCCCATAATTACGCTCTTCAACCCTTAGTATTAAAAACACTTAATTCAATGGGCGAAACCGATTACTACAATGGGTTAAGTCCAAATATTATAGCAGATGAAGATTCATCAAACCTAGGTATTATTGGAGATCCAGACGAACCTTTACTATCGATAGCACTAGCACAAATATCCTCAGATAAAAATTTGAACAACTATACAGAGTTATTAGATTTAATTGGTGACAGTAGTGAATTTGATTTATTAAGTAATGAAATGTACTATTTAATTGAAAATTATAGTAAATTTGTCAACATATATGAAAGAAAAAAATAAGAGAATAGTTTTTATAACTTTATTTATCATTATCGCTGCTTTAATGAGGTTGATTCCTCATCCCCCTAATTTTGTACCTATCACTGCAATTGCAATTTTTGCAGGAATAAAATTCAACAACATTAAGTATGCGTACATTATTCCTATTTCAGTAATGTTAATCTCAGATATGTTTGTTGGGTTCTATTCCG
>CAXYDM010000024.1:42500-63021 GCA_964275595.1 uncultured Flavobacteriaceae bacterium | reverse complement strand
ACTTTAGCTTAGACCCGAAGAATTGACATTAAAAATGTCCACAAGATTAGTGAAGAATTGTTGAAATTCTTAAGTAAAAACTTACCTCAAGGATTAGAAGTATTCAAACTGAACGAAAAGACAATTTACAGACCTCCATTTGCATATTACCTTCAAGCTCTATCCAGATGCTTAAAAGACGTCCAGTTAAGTATTCAAATATCCAACTTCACTTTTAAAGAAAAAGAATTCCAAGACTTCATTCTCCTTGGAATTGTTCAGAATTCACCAAATGTCCAGATAGTCGACTTTACAGGATGTAGAGGATTTGATATTGCAATGCTGAAGAACTTATTATTGCTAAATGACCTCAAGGGTCTAATCCTGGAAGATTGTGATTTTGATGACTCTAACATCGATATTTTGATTGAAATTATCATCTCCTTAAAATCCCTTGTGCATTTAAGTCTTTCTCACAACCAAATTTCAGACAAAGGAATTGAAACTTTGGCACCTTACCTTGCAGCTATGCCAAACCTTCATTACTTGTTCCTCAAAGGCAACCAACATTCTTATTCAGCCCAATCTACAATTTCTCAGCATGGCTTCAATGGAAAACTAGATCCTTGGTAACTTGAATTGGGGTTTTGGGGTTTTGGGGTTTTGGGGTTTTGGGGATGGAAGACATATCTGAATTAACCTAGCTACACCAAACACGTTTGTGTTGTAGACATCGTTAAAATCTTTTAGAGTAGTGTCTTGAAAGTTTTTATTAATCAATAAACCTGCATTATTTATTAGTATATCTACAGAGTTCCAGTTGTTAGAAATAAATTTATTTACTAATAAATGATCCTCTTCTTTAGTAATATCAAAAGACAAACAAGAGGTATTATTTAAATTTAATTTTTCTGCGATATTTTTGTTTCTTGAAAGAGATAACACATTAAATCCTGAATTAGAAAATAGTTTAATAAGCTCAAGACCTATGCCTCTACTAGTTCCAGTAATAATGACATTTTTTGACATAATTATTCAAATTAGTTTAATTAAAGATAGTAAATAAAAAAAGTAGTTTATTAAACAAGCATTGTTACTGGGTTTTCTACATAACCTCTTAAGCTCTGTAAAAACTTAGCTCCAGTCAACCCATCAACAACCCTGTGGTCACAAGCTAGAGTTAACTTCATTGTATTTCCAACTACTATATTACCATTTTTAACTACAGGTTTTTCAATGATTGATCCAACAGATAAAATTGCTGTATTTGGAGGGTTAATAATAGAAGTAAAACTTTCAATATCAAACATTCCAAGGTTGGATATCGTAAATGTACTTCCTTCCATTTCCTGAGGAGTTAACTTTTTTGACCTAGCTTTCTGAGCAAATTCTTTAACCATACTTCCAATACCTGAAAGTTTTTGTTGATTCGCAAACTTTAAAACTGGCACTATTAATCCGTCATCTACTCCTACAGCAACACCAATATGAACATGTTTATTGTATCTAACTCTATCTTCGAACCACTGAGAATTTACCTTTGGACTATCTACTAGTGCCATAGATGCAGCTTTGACGATAATATCATTAAAAGAAATTTTTGTGTCTGGAATAGAATTAAATTGATTTCTAAAAGAAATTGCATTTGACATATCAAACTCGACACTTAAGTAGTAATGAGGAGCAGAAAACTTAGATTCACCTAATCTCTTAGCGATAACTTTTCTCATTTGAGAATGGTTAACTTCTTCAAAAGATTCCGTCAAATCTAAAACTACACTAGTAGGAGAACCTACTTGATAATTTTCTATATCAATCTTAATAATACGACCATTTTCCCCAGACCCGGAAATAGAATTTATATTAATATTTTTTTCTTTTGCTAATTTTTTAGCAAGTGGAGAAATAAATATTCTTTTATCCGATTTGGGTTCAACTTTACTTAACTCTGTTGGTTTGTCTTCAGTCAAAGGTTTAGTTTCTTCAATTTTAACCTCTTCCACTTTAGTTTCATTGACAACTGGTATTTCACTAGAAACATTAAAGTTATCTACCAAATGAGATACCTCAACCCCTTTAGGACCAATGATAGCTAATAAGTCATCAACTTTTGCGGATTCACCAACTTGTAAACCAATGTATAATAATACTCCTGACTGAAAAGACTCAAACTCCATAGTAGCTTTGTCCGTTTCAATTTCTGCAAGAATATCTCCCTCTTCAACTGTATCTCCTATATTTTTAAGCCATGTAGCTACAGTACCCTCCTCCATTGTATCACTAAGTCTTGGCATAGTAACCACAGTCACACCATCCGGAACAGATACATCTGAATTTGAGGTAGTTTCATTTACATTTTCAACTTCTACTTTATCTTCCTTAACAACCTCATCAACAGATTTGGGATCATTAGAAGAACTTAATAAACTTGTATAATCTTCATTGGGTTCACCAATAATAGCTAAAGGGTCATCAACATTTGTTGTTTCCCCTTCTTGAACACCAATATAAAGTAGAGTCCCTTCATAAAAAGACTCAAACTCCATTGTTGCTTTATCTGTTTCAATTTCTGCAAGAATATCTCCCTCTTCAATCTTATCACCAACCTTTTTTAACCAGGAAGCAACTGTTCCTTCTTCCATGGTATCACTAAGTCTCGGCATTTTTATTAATTCTGCCATAATTATAATTTATGTGTTAAAAAAGGATAATCATTTTGCTCATAAACTGCGTCATACATAAGACTTGTATCTGGATAGTCAGACTCTTCAGCAAATTTCTCACACTCTTTTACCTTATTTTTTATTTTATCATCAATTTTTGACAATTCTACTTGAGTTGAATATTTTTTCTTTAAGATTAAATCTTTGACTTGAGTTATAGGATCTATTTTTTTATACTCAGCTACTTCATCTTTTGTTCTGTAATGTTGAGCATCACTCATTGAATGACCTCTATATCGGTAAGTTTTCATTTCTAAAAAAGTTGGGCCTTCTCCTTTTCTAGCTCTTTCAATTGCAGGACTTAAGGCTTCAGCAACCTTTTCTGGACTCATTGCGTCTACTGGGCCACATGGCATTTCATAACCTAGACCAAGCTTCCAAATCTCCGTATGATTTGCAGTTCTTTCCACTGATGTGCCCATAGCATAACCATTGTTTTCACAAATAAACACCACTGGTAATTTCCAAAGCATCGCTAAATTAAAAGCCTCATGAAGTGATCCTTGTCTAGCAGCTCCATCCCCAAAACAACATAAAGTAACAGCATCAGAACCATGATACTTATCCCCAAATGCGATACCTGCACCTAATGGAATTTGACCACCTACAATTCCGTGTCCACCATAAAACCTATGTTCTTTTGAAAAAATATGCATTGAACCACCCAAACCTTGAGAAGTTCCTGTTTTTTTACCAAATAACTCCGCCATCACTCTTTTTGGATCAACACCCATTCCAATTGGTTGCACATGGTTTCTGTAAGCAGTTATCATTTTGTCCTTGGAAAGATCCATTACATGCAATGCTCCAGCTAAAACAGCCTCTTGCCCATTGTATAAATGTAGAAAACCTCTTACCTTTTGTTGTATATAAACAGCAGCTAACTTGTCTTCAAATTTTCTCCAAAACAGCATATCTTCATACCATTTCAAATAAGTTTCTTTAGTTATTTTTTTCATATATCAGTAAAATCAAGTACAAAAATAACCATTGAAGTCTATTTAAAAAAAGTAAATAATAGAATTTTTTATAAAAAAGAGGAATCAAACTGAAAAGGCAGTAAATTTTCGATGGATTCAGTAAAAACAACCTTGCCTTCTTCACCCATAAAATATATCCCTATAGCAGAGTTTTGTTTAGTCTCGAACTCAGAAATAACCTGTCTACATCCACCACAAGGTGCAATTGGAGTTTTATTAATCTTGGAATTTGAACCTGCTACAATTGCTAAACAAATAATTGTAGCGTTAGGGTATTTAGAATTTGCATAGAATAGTGCAGTTCTTTCAGCACACATACCAGAGGGATATGCTGCATTTTCTTGGTTATTTCCACTTATAACTTCTCCATTATCCATTAAAACGGCCACACCAACAGAAAAATTAGAATATTTTGAATATGCTGTTTTTCTTATTTTCTTGGCAGATTCAAATAATTTTACAGCTTGATTTGGCAAATCGTCAATTGAATCAAAAACTGAGAAGTTTGAATTAATTGAGATCTTTTTCATATGATATTTTTAGTATTCGTAATATTCATTATCACCAAAGTTAAAAGTTAAAGAAAATCTTAGAGGTATTCTCTAACGGACTCGGGACTTTTGATGCAGAGAAAAGATAAGATAAGTCAATATTTGTGCCGGTGAATTTAAAACCTGCTCCTAGAGCTAAAAATTTTCTAGCGCCTTTATCTTCACTTTCGTTAAAAAACCCTGCTCTTAATGCAAAGGAATCTTCGTATGTATATTCTGCACCTAATGACCACGTAAACTCACGCAACTCTTCACTAAATCCTCCGGGTGCATCTGAAAAGGATTGAAAAACTCCAGTAAAAAGTCTACATCAGTTGGTTTACCACTAATAATTCCAGTATAACTTGACCTATTTGCTCTTCATCTTCATCAAAAATACCATTACCATTAGCATCATTATAATCAGTAAATGTACCTAGTAATGGAGGAGTTGGAACTAATAACTTAGCAAATTCAGCAGTGACAGAAACTTTATTATAAGGATCTAATATAAAATCAAAACCTCCACCAAGTCTTAACATTGTGGGTAAGAAACTTTGAGACACAGAATCATCATACTTAATTTTTGGACCTAAGATTTTGAATTATAAAACCTGCTCTCCATCTACCATTAAAATCATTATAGGCCTGTTCTTCTCCTTGGTAATATCCAGAAATATCCACAGCATATGAACTCGCCGCAATTGCATTTTGGTCAACTGCTCTGGATTTTTAGATCAGATCTTAAATAACGTAATGAAACCCCCATTGAAAACTGATCTGCTAACCTTAAAGAATAAGAAACGTCCATAGTAAGTTCGTTAGGCTTTTCGATTAGTGCCTGTGAAAATTCATCTTGGATAAGCTCTATTTCACCCAGACTAAAGTATTTAAAACTTACCGCAAATGCACTTCTTTCATTTAACCTATTAAAATATGTAATATTACCAAGAGAAATATCATTCACTAATTTACTTAAGTAAGGAGTGTAACTAATCCCAAATCCAGATTTGGATTCTGAAAAAGCATATTTAGATGGATTCCAGTGCTGGGAATATGTGTCTACACCAGTTGCCACACCCATATCCCCCATTGCTGCTGCTCTTGCATCGGATGCTATCAATAAAAAAGGAACCCCTGTAGTTATTACTCTACTATCACTTGAATTAGGGAACAATCTGAGTCTCAGTTTGTGCAATTAATTGCAGAGTTGAATAATAATAATGTCAAAAATATAATAGGATACCTCATTTAATTGATTCTTTATTTAACAAATATAATTTAATATTACAGGATGACAAGTTTTTGAATTTTTTGTGTTTTTTTGTTTGTTTGCAAAGATCTCACCTTAAGTTTATAAACATAAACCCCTTTTGCTAGTCTATCACCATATTCGTCTCTTCCGTCCCAGATTAAATCTCTAGATAGAGATGATGAGCCAGACAAGTTCGTCTGTTGACTTATAGTTTTAACAAGTTTACCTGACACTGTAAATATTTGTATTAGAACGTCTAAAACATCACTACTATTGTGATTAAACCAAAATTCAGTATAATTAACAAAAGGATTTGGGTAATTCAATACATTTGATATTACCAAATTATCATTTTGATCGTTTACTAAAAATTGAATCTCACCACTAGAAGAATTATTAAACACATCCCATGCTTTAAAATTTATTGTGTGTAGACCAGGTTCCAAATCTCTTAAGTGGATATTTAATACTTCCATTTTGATAATCATCTAGTGCCGCTTCATAATAATCATTTAATTGAAAAGTATTTGAGTTGTCACCATCTAAAACAGCAGTAATATCATGACCTATTCCACTGGATGTATTTATTCCATTTTCATCAAATAATTTAACAATTAAAAATGGGTTTTCATTCGTAATACCTCCATCAATGAAACTCTCATCATTCATGTATAAATTAATATCAGGTCCTGTGTTGTCATTTTCTGCATTCTCATTTATACCACCAATTAGTATGCTCATTTCATTTCCTGAGTTATCTACATCTTGGTTAGCATTTTCTGCATATAAGCTAAACTTACCGTTATCAACAGCCATGCCTATATCTCTGGGTACCACAAAATTAAACTCAAATAGTCCGTTAGAAATAGATGCTTTTCCTTTAAAGATGGTTTCACCAAGAGTTGTGAAATCAAGAATTATTGGCTCATTATTTTGATAAATATTGTCATTGGCTAGAGTGGATCTTGAAATGTTTTTATCAAATACAGTGGAAGTCAACTCTCCATTGTAATTATTCAATACTTCACCTCCAATACCCTCAACTTGACCTTTAATATTAACTAAGCTTAAAGCCTTTAAAGGTTCATTTAAATCATTTACAGGAATATCATTAACACTTGTTATTTTGATGTTTGGATCTGGAAAAGCTAATTTCATAGCAGGATCACCAATAAAAAATACCAACCTTCTTTGTATAATATTAGAAATCTCTGGGTCATTTTTGGTTAATCTTAAAGCCTCTGCCATACTATATGTTGTATTCGAATTTAAGTTGAAAAGATACTGTTGTAGCGTAATATTAAAATCAACACCAACACTCACAAAAATCTGTCGAGTAGTAGTTATTAGTCCTACAGCACCACCATTTTTATTCCAGTACAAAAATTCTCCAGCAGTTTCTCTATTTGGATTATCAAATTTTGTGAACTCACAGGTTACTGAAACAAAACAATTTAATTTGTTTTTATTTAATAGCTCAGTAGCATCAATTTTATCAAAAATTCTTTCTCTGGCTATGCCATCTTCTCCACCATGACCAAAATAATTTACAACTAATGCCCCTACTTCGATACCTTCAACAATTGCATTATTAACCTCTGGATATCTCTCTCCTCCAGACGTAGATTCTTGCACATATGCATCGGCGTATATTTTCTTGATGTTTATGGATGGTTTATTAATTTCTATTATAGTGGCTAATGAATCGGACGTACTTTGAATTATATCTTCCCAAGACTCATCTACATCGTCTGCAATAACAATTGTATTATTTCTCCAACTACCAAAAGATTCTTCACTATAATAAGATTCAATTTTATCCACTAAATCTTTAGCTCGTTGAGGGGTGTCTGCTAAAATTCTTCCTACCGCAATATCTAATTTATCAGAGGAACTCATTGTGCCTTCATTGAAATCCATCATACCAAAAAAATCATCAGAAATAAATGAACTTGACAAACTAAAACTAGATAAAGAATGCCATGAAGGAACAATATTTGTATTGTTTGCTATTCTATCTTTATAATCATAAGAAGCATCTCCAAATAAACACAGATATTTCAAATTACCTTCAGAGTTATCATAAACATATTTAACAAAATTTCTAATTGCAGATATATCAGGGTTAGAAGAGTTAAATTCATTATAGATTGTTTTTAAATCAACAACCTTAACATTTAGATTATTAACATTTCTATTGATATCGGCTAATCTATTTGCTTGACTTAACATCTCTTCAGATGTTACTATTAAATAATCTACATTTTCTAAATCATTGTTATTAGAAACAAATACGTTGTTTTTTAAATTTTGGTTAGCTAAAACAACTGAGCTATTTGCAACTGGTAATAATAAATCAGATCTTGAAAAAGCAATATATTTAGAAGCTAAACCAAGGGAAGACTTTATATAAAAATTAGATTCTAAATTTGAGTTTTCTTTAAATGTGATATTTGAAATATCAGTAACATTCCATACCTCATCCAAAGAATTTGAGTTGGAAATAACATATTTTCCTACACCATTTAAATTTTCAACCTCATTGTTATAAAAAATTAGCTGAGAACCATTGAAGGACAAACCACATGTAGCTTCAATTGAGATATAATCAAGATAAGCATACGAGCTTGGATTACCATTGTTATTATAATCTAGTGTTACATTAATTAGTGAGTTAGAAACCGATATTTGATTGTTAAAATAATCTTCACTTGCTAAATTGGATCATTAATAGATTGATAATTAAAATTGTCTATATCTATGTTATTTACTTTTAGACTCATTGAAGTAGGAATCTCGGACACTGCAGCTGTATAAACCTTTAAATCAATTGGTTTAGAAGTTATTAAATTATCAAATTCAAATTCAAAATTTTTGATTGATTCAAAATCAAATCTTTCCCCGAACCACCTTCTTCCGATTTTAGCTATATTATAATTATCAACTTCATGAAATTTATAATCTTGATATTCATCAATAATATAGTTTTCATCATATCAGGCTCTACTATATCAACAACCCTTCTACCAAGTCCAGCACTAACATTTAACAAATAGAAAGTTTCATTGGTGAAAGAGTTTAAATTAGTGTTGCTTTCTTCGTTGTAATGTATCTTGTCCTTTGGCGTAAAAAATAATGTAATCATCATTGTTAAAAACTCCATCTTCCTCACCAATAAATTTTATAGCATTTTCAATAGGGTCATATGGAAATTCAGAAGAGTTCATTAACGGTAACATTCCCCCACCATTACCAAAAATTTTAATAGTTCTTGGATCTATATTATTGGTATTAACACCCATATCATTTAAAAAACTTTTACTTAGCTTGTATACACCAGAGTTTCCAACTTGAAATTTATACCAAGAGCCTTGACTAAGAACAGAATTTGAAATAGTTGACAGTTTTTGATTGTCTTGTGAGCGTTTTTTATTGTATTGAATAGAAAAAGATAAAACTTTATTTAAGACGTTGTCCTGTCTAAAAAATGGATTAAATTCAAGGTATAATGTTCTATTTTTTTTGGAAAGGCTATTGTTTAATTTAAAGTCTATTTTGGTAGGCACAGAATTAATATCCAAACTACCAACTTCAGAAGTATTTACAGTGACATAATTAATTTTTTCAATACTAACTAAATTGGGATCAATAATAAAGTCTTCTATCCATTGGGTCGTTAGTGTAACTCCAATGTCAGGCTCAAAATTATGGGTATAGTTATCAAAATATGGGACATTAAAAGAGTTAAACTCACTCAAATAAGTTTTATTATCAACCCAATTTATATTGATTAACTTTTCTTGTGAAGCAACTGAGCAGAAGTTAATTAAAAATAAAAAAACAACTAACTGATTAATTTTCATATATAAAAAACGACAAAATCTAAAGAATATTACTATTTACACAATTAATCAAAATTACAATAATAATAAATTAATATTATCGTTTTAAGGTTAATAATCTTCTTTTTTTATAAATATTAATGATTGTAATTTAAGGTTAAATTCATATATTGCATCACTTAAAATTTTTAAGATTAAAGATTTTAAAAAAATTATAATATTAAAAAAATGAATATGTATAAATTATTTGTAGTACTTATTTCACTTACTTTTTTTGGTTGTAATAACTCTAAGACATCTATGAACACTTCCAACGCCACAGGGTGGACTATTAATTCAAGAGATGGTGGTTTTCAATATAACACTAATTACAAAGGCCAAGAAGCTGGTCCAGGATTGGTTTTTATTGAAGGGGGAACTTACACAAAAGGAAAAGTACAAGATGATGTAATGCATGATTGGAATAACACTCCAAATCAACAACACGTAATGTCTTTTTATATGGATGCTACGGAGGTTACAAATATGATGTACTTAGAATATTTAGATTGGATTAAAACTAATTTCCCTCCATCAAATAGTAATTATACGGATATTTACAACGGAGCTCTTCCAGATACTTTAGTTTGGAGAAACAGATTAGGAAATACAGAAGATCTTGTAGAAAACTACTTAAGAAATCCTGCTTATGGGCAATACCCTGTGGTTGGAGTAAGTTGGATTCAAGCAAATGAATTTGCTAAATGGAGATCGGATAGATACAATGAAAAAATATTGATGGATGAAGGTTATTTAGCTACCAATCGTGAATTAAATGGAAATAAAAGAAATAATGATGATGAAGAAGTGGAAGTTAAAGAAAAAGCTACTGGGATTCAATCCAATTTCAGTATTGAAACTTATGTTTTAAATCCGAACTCAACTTACGGAGACAGAAATGAAGAACGACTAAATGGTAGAATCAATCAAAGAAATTCTAAAGACACTACAAACACTGAGCTTAAATCGGCATCAAGAGAAACTGGTTTAATAACTCCCAAATACAGACTACCTAGTGAATCAGAATGGGAATATGCAGCGCTTGCACTGCAAGAGAATAGAGACTTTAATATGTACAGAGGTAGAAAAAAATACCCCTGGAGTGGACAATACACTAGATCTGGAGAAAGACAAATATTAGGGGATCAATTAGCTAACTTCAAAAATAGTGATGGTGATTATGGAGGTATTGCTGGATGGTCCGATGATGGAGCAGATATTACTAATGCTGTAAAATCTTATGCTCCAAATGATTTTGGATTGTATGATATGGCTGGAAATGTTGCTGAATGGGTAGCAGATGTATACAGACCTATTGTAGACGATGAGTTTAATGACTTTAACTACTACAGAGGAAATGTTTATACTAAAAACGAAATTAGTGAGGATGGTAAAACCTCTAAAATTGTTGGTGAAGATGAAGTGGAATACAAAACTTTATTAAATGGCAAAAGAGTAGCTGTCCGCTTGCCAGGTGAAATATCTAAAATTCAGGTTCAAGATAGTGACACAAGGTTTAGAACTAATTACTCTGAAAGCTATAACATAAACTTTAGAGATGGAGACAAAAGATCTTCAAGAAACTTTTTAGATCAAGAAGAATTTACCGATTCAATTACAGGTTCAAACCCTGAAGAAACTAGATCGATGTATAATTCTCCAAATTTACGTGCTCTAAACGATGCGGATGAATTTATGTATGATGATTCTGATAAAAGAACATCACTTATAAATGATCAAGCTAGAGTTTATAAAGGAGGTTCATGGAAAGACAGAGCTTACTGGTTAGATCCTGCACAAAGAAGATTCTACGCTGAAGAATTATCTACAGACTTTATTGGATTTAGATGTGCTATGTCAAGAGTAGGTGCAAAAAATGGATACGGTACCAAGAAAAGAAATTAAAAAATATTTTTATAATATCTAAAACCCTAATCATAATGATTAGGGTTTTTTTATTAAATTTATATAATGGATATTAAAAAAATATACAAGCTTTTTCAAGAATCTAATTTGGTGTCCATTGACACTAGAAGCATAAAAGTAAATGATATTTTTTTTGCTATCAAAGGGCCTAATTTTGATGGTAATAAATTCGCATTACAAGCGATTAAAAATGGAGCTTCCTATGTCGTTTCAGACAACTTAGATATTTCAAAAAAATCAGATAAAATAATTTATGTTGAAAATTCTATTAAGGCATTGCAAAAATTAGCAAATTATCACAGAAGAAAACTAAATACTAAAATAATAGCGATCACAGGAAGTAATGGTAAAACAACAACAAAAGAACTTGTTTTAAATGTCTTAAAATCCAGATTTAAAACTGTTGCCACTAAAGGGAATTTAAACAATCATTTAGGCGTTCCTCTTTCCCTTCTTTCGATAGAAAAGGACGCAGAGATTGGAATAATTGAAATGGGAGCAAATCATTTAAACGAAATTGCTAATTTATGTGTAATTGCCGAGCCTGATTTTGGCTATATAACTAATTTTGGAAATGCACATCTAGAAGGCTTTAAGTCCTTAGAAGGAGTAATAAAAGGAAAAAGTGAGTTGTATGATTATCTAAAAAGTAATAAAAAGTTTATTTTTTATAATTCAGATAACAAAAAACAATCAAATATATTAAATGGTTATGCAAACACTTTTACTTATGGACTTAATGATGATTCAAATTGTAATATAATAAATTGCAGTAATGAAGATTCAGTTCATGTAAACTATAGAAGTGAATTAATTAAATCTAATATATACGGAGATTATAATTTTGAAAATATATGTATTGCAATTGCTATTGGAGAGTACTTTGGTGTAAGTTTTGAACAAATAAAAAAAGGAATTGAAAGTTATTTACCAGAAAATAATAGATCTCAAGTAACTATAACAGAAAGAAATACCGTTGTTTTAGATGCCTACAATGCAAATCCAACTAGCATGAAACTAGCTCTTGAATCTTTCTGCAAGACAAGCTATACCAATAAGATGATAATCGTAGGAGATATGTTTGAGTTAGGAAGTGATTCAATCCATTATCATCAAGAAATTATAAACTATTTAGAAAAAATAAACAATTCTATAATTTACATCGTTGGTGAATATTTTTGCAATACAAAACACTCAGATAAAATTAAATCTTTTTCTTCTAAAAAAGAACTAATAAATAATCTATCAAAAACAAATGTTAGTAATTATTCAATTTTAATAAAAGGATCAAGAGGAATGCAGTTAGAAAAAATTATTGAATTTATATAATATTTAGATTATTTATGGATACTAATTACAATGAAATTTTAAAACAATTAGATCAAATTAAACCTTTAGAATATGCGAGAAATCGAAATTTTATAGATGGCTCTGTAACTAGGCTGTCTCCTTATATTTCGCGAGGGGTTATTTCAACAAAACAAGTATTAGATCATGTACTTAAAAAAGGGGTTGAGTCAAAAAAAATAGAAAAATTCATACAAGAATTAGCTTGGAGAGACTATTGGCAACTAATTTGGTTAGAAAAAGACATTAATTTTGATATTAAAAATCCACAAAGAGAAGTCTATCAAGAAGGAATATCTCAATGTATTGTAGATGCTAAAACAAATATTGAGGCTATTGATAAATCTATTGAGGATTTGTACAGCACTGGCTATATGCATAATCATTTAAGAATGTATGTTGCAAGTATATCTACAAATATTGCAAAAAGTCATTGGAAACACCCTGCAAAATGGATGTACTACCACTTACTTGACGGAGATTGGGCCTCAAACGCATTAAGCTGGCAATGGGTGTGTGGAGCTAATAGTAACAAGAAATATATCGCAAACCAAGACAACATTAACAAGTACACTTATAGCAATCAAAAAAATACTTTTTTAGATACTTCTTATGAGGAGATAATGAATCTTGAACAGCCCTCAAACTTCAAATTAGTCAGCAAAGAAATTCTTAAAACTGAATTTCCAGATTTAGAAAAAATTTCTATTGATAATAGCAAACCAATTTGTATATACAATTATTATAATTTAGACCCTTTGTGGAGAGCAGATATAAATGCTAATAGAATATTATTAATTGAACCTAGTATTTTTAACAAATATCCAATTGGAAAAAAGGCTATGAATTTTATGCTAGAACTTTCAAAAAACATCCCTTTTATCAAGATCTTTGTGGGTGAATTTGACGAATTAAAAATTGGAGATTTAGAAGTTTATTACAAAGAGCACCCACTTAATTATAATTATAAGGGCACTAAAGATAGTAGAGACTGGATGGGTAGCGTTAATGGATATTATCCATCATTTTTTAAATTTTGGAATAAACTAAAAAAAGAAAAATCCTTTTAATTTATGCCAAAAAACTTACCATTTAAATTGTGCATAGTTTGTGGACTTCCTTTTAATTGGCGAAAAAAATGGGCTAAAGAATGGGAAAATGTAAAATATTGTAGTCAAAGATGTAGAAAAAATAAAAAAAAGAAATGAAAAATATAAATATCTTATTTCCAAATCAACTTTTTAAGGCAAATCCACTTCTAGAAATTGAAGGAGACTTTTTACTTGTTGAAGAAGTGCTATTTTTTCAACACTTTAAATTTCATGTTCAAAAACTGATATTTCATCGGTCATCTATGAAGTTTTACGAAAGCTATCTGTTGCAAAAGAATAAAAAAGTACTTTATATAGAACAATCAGAAAGCATTTCTGATGTTAGAAAACTTATTTCTTTTCTTAAAAAAGAGGGTTATAGGTCTGTTAATTACCTAGTTACAGATGATAATTATTTAGAAAGACGACTTACAAGTAGTGCTAAAAAAAATAGTATTGATTTAATAGTTCATGATAGTCCAATGTTTCTAAATAGCTCCAAAGATTTAGAATCTTTTTTTAGAACTGATAAGAAAAAGTTTTACCAAACATCCTTTTATATCGAGCAAAGAAAAAAACTTGGTGTTTTATTAGATGAAGATGGTAATGCTGAAGGTGGAAAATGGAGTTTTGACACTGAAAACAGAAAAAAATATCCAAAAACAAAAGTTGCTCCTGTTATTAAAAAACTAAAGGCAGATGACTTTTTTTCAGAAGCAAAAGAGTATGTTGAAAATCATTTTAAAAGTAATCCAGGAGATTTTCCTGAAAAGCCTATATACCCACACTCCCATGATTTATCTGAAAAATGGTTAGATATATTTTTAGAGGAAAGAATGCAGGAATTTGGTCCATATGAAGATGCGATGGTTCAAAAAGAGTCTTTTTTAAATCATAGTGTAATATCACCTCTATTAAACTCAGGACTTATTACTCCAAAACATGTAATTGAAAAAACACTATCATTTAAAGACAAATATCCTTTAAATTCTTTAGAAGGATTTTTAAGACAGATCATTGGATGGAGAGAATTTATAAGAGGGGTTTATAAAGTAAAAGGTAGTCAAGAGAGAACTACAAATTTCTTTAATTTTACAAGAAAAATACCTGTTTCATTTTACAACGCAACAACTGGAATATTGCCGATTGATATTACCATTGAAAAAGTTAAAAAAACAGCATATAATCACCATATAGAGAGACTAATGGTATTGGGTAACTTTATGATGCTATGTGAATTTGATCCGGATGAAATATATAGATGGTTCATGGAGCATTACATAGATGCATATGACTGGGTAATGGTTCCGAATGTATATGGAATGAGTCAATTTGCAGATGGTGGCCTAATGTCAACTAAACCTTACATATCAAGTAGTAACTATTTAAAAAAGATGAGCGATTTTCCGAATGGAGAATGGCAAAAAATATGGGATGCATTATATTGGAGATTTATTAATCTCAATAGAGAAATATTTGCAAAAAATATACGAATGAAGTTTATGGTTAGTATGCTAGATAAAATGTCTGAGGATAAAAAAACAAATCATTTTAAAGTTGCAAATGAATATCTTGAATCACTAGATAAATAAAATACAAACTATCCAAATCTTTGAAAATACGTTGGATAAGACGGTTTTTTAGGTGAAGTGATTTCGAATAATTTGAGATGACTATCACACTTTATGTTTAATATCTCTTCATCTTCAATTATTATAAAATCTCCTTTTTTAATAATTTGATTATTAAATTGACCTTCTCCGTTGAGAACAAATATCGAACTAGTCAGGTCCAAGCTTAAATTATGTTCAAAATCTCCAGAATTAAAAGAAAATTCATTGATGTTTATATTTTCTGAAAATAATTTTAAAGGTGAACTATCCCCTTTTATTATTTTTTTAAAATGATTATCAGATTCTATTATTTCAAAGTCATTTGACTTATAATCATCATAAGTTGCATCATCTAGAAGAGTTTTTGAAATATCAGGGTCAAACCAAATTTGAAATATTTCAGATTTTTCACCTATTTCTTCAGAGTGTGAAATACCATTACCAGATCTTATTACTTGCACATCTCCTTCTTCTAGACGAATCCAAGAATTTAATTTTGTATCAAAGTGATTGATATATCCTTTTAAAACAAAACTGCATATTTCAAATCCTTGGTGTGGGTGTAATCCGATTGTACTGGATTTATTAGTTGTCCAGGCATGCGCCCAGTAAAAGAGATTTGAATATGGCTTAGTTTCGCCACCATCTTGAGGAAAGCCAATTGGCTTACTCTCAAGTATCTCTCCATTATTAAAAGCGCCATTAGCTTGATTTTCTTTTACTATTACTCGAATCATAATAAATTATAGTAGAAATTGCAATTTATAAAAAAAACCCCAACTAAAAGTTGAGGTTATTAATGTGGGCGCGGAGGGATTCGAACCCCCGACCCCCTGGGTGTAAACCAGGTGCTCTGAACCAACTGAGCTACGCGCCCCTAATTAAAATATCAGGGTGGGCAAATATAAAATTTTTTAATCTAAAAATAAACTATCTACTAAATAAATTATTTTTTTATTATCTGAATATTTTAATTCATTTGAAAAGGTAAACTAAATTACCTCAGAAACCACAAATGTACTTCCTCCTATATAAATCAAATCACTCTCTTTAGAATTTTCTTTAGCCGATAATAGAGCATCATTAACCGAATTAAATGAGCTTCCAAACCTTGAATTTGATTCAAATATAGATTCTAATTTAATTGCACTTAAACCTCTTTTTATATCAGGCTTACAAAAATAATAAATAGCGTCCTTAGGGAATAATTCAATTATAGAATCAAGCTCTTTATCCTCAACAAATCCAATCACAAAATGTAGTTTTGAATACTTAATGAATGAAATGTCTTTTAAAACAATTGATAACCCTTCTTTATTATGAGCTGTGTCACAGATTATTAAAGGGCTTTGGTTTAACACAGTCCATCTTCCAGTAAAACCAGTATTTGTGTGAACTCTTGAAATACCTAGCCTTATTGCATCAATATCAACATTCCAATTTGACATAGTAAGCTCATGAATTGCAGAAATAGCAGTTTGAATATTTTTACTTTGAAAAGACCCTTTTAAATCTGAAGTGTAATTATGTTTTTTTTGCTGATCAGCAAAAATAATTTTTGAGTTAAGTTGGTTAGCTTTATTTACAAATAAATCTACTAACTCTTTTTGAGTTTCTCCAATAATTACAGTCTTACCTCTTTTTATTATTCCTGCCTTTTCATTTGCTATTTCTACGAAGGAATCACCAAGAAATTTAGTATGATCTAAACCTATATTTGTAATTACGGATATTTCAGGGATAATAATATTAGTAGAATCCAATCGACCTCCCATACCTACTTCAATAATTGCTATATCAACTTCTTGATTATTAAAATAATCGAAAGCCATACCTACAGTCATTTCAAAAAATGATAGTTTATTTCCGTCAAATAATCTTTATGAGTATCTATAAAGTTTACAACATTGTCTTTTGAAATGCATTCGCCATTAATTTTAATTCTTTCTCTAAAGTCTTTTAAATGGGGAGAAGTATATAATCCAACTCTGTAACCCGCCTCTTGCAAAATTGAAGAAAGTATATGCGAGGTGGAACCTTTACCATTTGTACCGGCAACATGAATAGTCTTTAATTTCACATGTGGATCGCCTAAGTAACTAGATAGATCGTAAATATTTTGTAAATCAATCTTATATTTGAAAGTCCCTGAATTTTGATATACAGGAAGCTTATTAAACATCCATTCTATAGTAGAATTATATTTCAATTTATATGTTATATAAAATCTCTAATAAGTACAAAGGCTGCAGCTCCAGAAACAAACCCTATAAATGCAAGCCAAGATATTTTCTTTAAATACCAGAAGAAATTAATTTTTTCCATACCCATTGCTACAACTCCAGCAGCAGACCCTATAATTAACATACTACCACCTGTTCCAGCAGAATAAGCAATAAAGTGCCATAATGGATGGTCTATTGGCTCGGTAAACATCCCTAGACTTGCCGCAACTAAAGGAACATTATCAATAATAGCCGATCCTACACCCATTAAAATAACAAGAACATCTAATGGAATAGTTTGTTTTAAATCAGTAGCAAACTCAAAAAGAATACCCAAAGATTCTAATGCACCAACAGCCATTAAAATACCTAAGAAAAATAATATACTTGGCATTTCAATCTTAGTTAAAGCTTTGTGAACTGGACTAGAGTGAGCAGTGGAATCTGAAGAAGTGATTTTAGATAAACTATATTGTGAATTACTAAAAATTTCTGCAAATACTGAAACTACTCCTAAACTTAACATCATCCCTATGTATGGAGGAAGGTGAGTAACCACTTTAAAAATTGGAACAAAAACAATTGCACTTAGACCTAATATTAACATCTTAGAGCTATATTTATCACTATCAGTTGTTGACTTATTAAGTTCAATATCTCCTTTAAATTGAGGTAAAAAAGAAGCTATAACCGTAGGTACTACCATACATACTATAGAAGGTATTAACAGATATGAAATTAATTCAGGTGTAGTAACTTTATCTCCTATCCAAAGCATTGTAGTAGTAACATCACCAATTGGAGACCATGCACCTCCTGCATTAGCTGCAATAATTATAAGCCCTGCATACCATAGTCGCATGTTTTTATCAGAGACCACTTTTTGTAAAATGGATATAAGTACAATAGTAGCAGTAAGGTTATCAATAATTGCAGAAAGTATAAATGCTAGACCGCAAAAAATCCATAGTATAGTCTTTTTCTTTTTGTAATTAATTAAATCTTTAATGACAGAAAAGCCGTTGAAATAATCTATAATTTCAACAATTGTCATTGCACCTAGTAGAAAAACTAGAATTTCTGCAGTTTTACCTAGGTGATGTAGTAATGTCTCTTCCATTAGATGTTCTTTAGCATCTATATCTAAACCACCAAAACCTTCAACTAATCCATGAATAGCTGGGCTAAACCAACTTGTAAATGTATCTAAATTTAACGCAATTATTGCCCATGAAATAGCCATCATAACAAGTGCTGGCACTAATTTATCTACCTTTAAGGTGTGTTCTAATGTTATAGCTAAATACCCAAGAACAAAAACTACAATGACTAATAATTCCATATTTATTTTTTAAAGATGTAATATAATAAATATTAAGATTTTCTTTATTAAATTTTATTTAAATATTTCATAAATTTTACCTGTTGAGTGATTTTTAGAGGCACCTGTTACAGACTTCATACAATTAATTTCATTTCTTAATTTTAAAACTCCTAAAAATCCAAATATGAGAGCTTCTTTATAATCAATAATAGATTTTGAAGGAATAATGAATTTTGAATTTGATTGTAAAAGATAAAGTATTAACAAAAAAAGTATTCTTAACTCCACCTCCAGAAAGTAATACTTGACCATTACCATATTGATCTAATATCTTGCTGATTTGAATTGCAGCATGTTCTACCAACGTTCTTAAAATATCTTTAATGGTATTGTCATAATTTTTGATTGTTTCATGAAAATTTTCGACCACCCATTCCAAACCCAAAGATTTAGGTCCATAAATTTGATAATAGTTCAAAGAATTTAAATTTTCAAGTAAAGGTTTAATAATTTGTCCAGTGGATGCTAAGTACCCTAAATAGTCATAATCATGACCTAATTTCTTAGAATAATAATTGAGAATAATATTTAAAGGGCAAATATCAAAAGCTATAAGTTTATTTAATTTACTGAATGAAATATTACTAAAACCACCTAAATTTATACAGAAATCATATTTATTAAACAGTAACTTATCTCCAACTGGAACTAGTGGAGCACCTTGACCTCCTAAATCTACATCTTGAGTTCTAAAATCACATACACAGGTGTGATTTGTTAATTCAGCCAAGATTTTCAAATTTCCAATTTGAAATGTTAAACCTTCTTCAGGTTTGTGAATAGCAGTATGACCGTGACTAGAAATAGCATCAATTAATTCAATGTTATAATTAGAGATAAACTCTAAAACTAGGGTGCTTAAAAGTCTAGTGTAATCCTTATCGATTGTATCAATTTGAGATGCTGATTTATCAACTAAGCCTTTTAAAATTGCAACCCACCTTTTACTATATGGAATAGTAACAGCTTTTAAAATTTTAAATGACCAATTACCGTTATAAAAATACTGGGCATAACAAATATCTAATCCATCTAAAGAAGTTCCAGACATTAATCCAATAATATGATAGGAAGACTTTTTCATATTATAAATATAAAAAAAAGACCCTTACAAATAAATGTAAGGGTCTTCAAAAAAAGGCGGTGACCTACTCTTCCACAATAGTAGTACCATCGGCGCTAATGGGCTTAACTTCTCTGTTCGGGATGGAAAGAGGTGAGCCCCATTGCAATAACCACCTTAGGGTTATGGTTGTTAAAAAAACAACACAAATATCTTAACATATTGAAAAAAACATAAAAAACTCAAAAAAACAGACGTACAATAAGCCTATGGGTTATTAGTACTACTTGGCTATGACATTACTGCCTTTACACCTATAGCCTATCAACGTGGTCATCTACCACGACCCTTTAAAGAAATCTCATCTTGTGGTGGGTTTCGCGCTTATATGCTTTCAGCGCTTATCCCTTCCCAACGTAGCTACTCAGCAATGCTCCTGGCGGAACAACTGATACACCAGAGGTTAGTCCAACTCGGTCCTCTCGTACTAGAGTCAGATCCACTCAAATTTCTAACGCCCACAG
>CAXYDM010000024.1:0-40000 GCA_964275595.1 uncultured Flavobacteriaceae bacterium | reverse complement strand
CATCGCCTCTGAGACCCTAGGCATTCCCCATACGCCCTTATTTAGCTTATTGTACTTTTTGTCTTTTTAATGAGTTTTGATTAATTGTTGCTCGCGCTACAATTAATCGAATTACTTTAGATTATAAATAATCTAAATTTTTATGTATCTTTTTCAATATGTCAATGAACGTTTACAGTATAAAACTGCTAGTGGAGAATATCGGAGTCGAACCGATGACCTCCTGCGTGCAAGGCAGGCGCTCTAGCCAGCTGAGCTAATCCCCCATAAAAATGAGTAATTAAATAACTCTATAAATGAATTATATCATTTACTCAACTTCTAAAATTTCCTTATACCTAATAACATGTATTAAGTAAATAGTAGTCTCAGGCAGACTCGAACTGCCGACCTCTACATTATCAGTGTAGCGCTCTAACCAGCTGAGCTATGAGACTCTACTTTATTTATTATAATTAACAGCAATGAGAACAAACTATTTTTTTCAATAGTAATCACTTTAGTCGTCTTTCTCTAGAAAGGAGGTGTTCCAGCCGCACCTTCCGGTACGGCTACCTTGTTACGACTTAGCCCTAGTTATCGATTTTACCCTAGGCCGCTCCTTGCGGTGACGGACTTCAGGCACTCCCAACTTCCATGGCTTGACGGGCGGTGTGTACAAGGCCCGGGAACGTATTCACCGGATCATGGCTGATATCCGATTACTAGCGATTCCAGCTTCACGGAGTCGAGTTGCAGACTCCGATCCGAACTGAGATAGGTTTTGTAGATTCGCTCATGCTCACGCATTGGCTGCTCTCTGTACCTACCATTGTAGCACGTGTGTAGCCCAGGACGTAAGGGCCGTGATGATTTGACGTCATCCCCACCTTCCTCACAGTTTGCACTGGCAGTCTTGCTAGAGTTCCCGACATTACTCGCTGGCAACTAACAACAGGGGTTGCGCTCGTTATAGGACTTAACCTGACACCTCACGGCACGAGCTGACGACAACCATGCAGCACCTTGTAAAGTGTCCGAAGAAAAATCTATCTCTAGACCTGTCACTCTACATTTAAGCCCTGGTAAGGTTCCTCGCGTATCATCGAATTAAACCACATGCTCCACCGCTTGTGCGGGCCCCCGTCAATTCCTTTGAGTTTCATTCTTGCGAACGTACTCCCCAGGTGGGTCACTTATCACTTTCGCTTAGCCACTCAGACCGAAGTCCGAACAGCTAGTGACCATCGTTTACGGCGTGGACTACCAGGGTATCTAATCCTGTTCGCTACCCACGCTTTCGTCCATCAGTGTCAGTACATTATTAGTGATCTGCCTTCGCAATTGGTATTCTGTGTAATATCTATGCATTTCACCGCTACACTACACATTCTAACCACTTCATAATGACTCAAGACAACCAGTTTCAAAGGCAATTCTACAGTTGAGCTGCAGGATTTCACCTCTGACTTAATTGTCCACCTACGGACCCTTTAAACCCAATAATTCCGGATAACGCTTGGATCCTCCGTATTACCGCGGCTGCTGGCACGGAGTTAGCCGATCCTTATTCTTACAGTACCGTCAAGACTCTACACGTAGAGTTTTTTCTTCCTGTATAAAAGCAGTTTACAACCCATAGGGCCGTCATCCTGCACGCGGCATGGCTAGATCAGGCTTTCGCCCATTGTCTAATATTCCTCACTGCTGCCTCCCGTAGGAGTCTGGTCCGTGTCTCAGTACCAGTGTGGGGGATCCCCCTCTCAGGGCCCCTATCTATCGTGGTCTAGGTGAGCCGTTACCTCACCTACTAACTAATAGAACGCATACTCATCTCATACCGTAACCTTTAATCATTAAGAGATGACTCTAAATGATACTATAGGGTATTAATCCAAATTTCTCTGGGCTATCCCCTAGTATGAGGCAGATTGTATACGCGTTACTCACCCGTGCGCCGGTCGTCATCAAAGTGCAAGCACTCTATGTTACCCCTCGACTTGCATGTGTTAGGCCTGCCGCTAGCGTTCATCCTGAGCCAGGATCAAACTCTTCATCGTTAAATTTTAAATACTATTTAGCAACTAAAGAAATTATAATTCTATTTACTCAAAATGGTTTATTCTCTGTAATACTAAATCTTTCGACTTAGTAATACGCTGTCAATCAATATTTTAAATGAACTTATTTTTAATATTCGCTTTATCTTATAATTTAAGCGGGGTGCAAATATAAAACCCTTTTTTTATACAACAAAACTTATTTATGATAAAATTTATGTTTAATTGTATTTTTTAATGAACATTGCTTGTTGAAATAAATATATATTTCTGTAAGCGGGTGCAAATATAGAACCTTTTTACTATTGACAAAACTATTTTAAAATTATTTTATAAGAAGGATTTAATTTAATTCTTAAAGTACTAGAAATAAATAAATTAGGCCCAAAAATAATTACATGAAAAAATTCCAAACTAGTCCGAATCTAACAGAAAAATCTCTGTAGGGATAGTTTGGAGCTGAATAATAATCGTATCCTGTAAGTGATGAATTAATATGTTCAGCTTTTAAATAAATTCTAGTTTGTTGAATTTTAGCATTAACAAAAAAATCAATTCTTGGAAAATTTCCTATGAGTTTATTGTTTTGAACATAAAATTCAGACAATAATGGATCATAACCATTCATGTAAAAATTCGAGAAGTAATTAAATGTAAATCCAGTTTGCAAAAATAAAGCTTTGTTAAAGAGCTCGTTTTGGTAATAAAAAGTATTTCTTAATATAAACTCAGGAATATTAATAACTCCTAGGCTTTCGTCTCCAACCCTTTGGAACTGAAATGCATTATCAATAGCGAATTTTTTAAAGGAAAGTTTTTTTGAAATATTCATTTTAAACATACCTATATTACTACTCTCCTGCGTAGGCACAACAAAACCATTAACATCTTTACTAAAATATGTGTAATTTGATATTTTATTAAACTCAAATTTCAATTTAAATAATTTGTCAGATTTGAAGTTTACAATATATCTAGTTGTATTAATGTTGTTAAATATATTATTCCAGTTATAATTTGAGTATGAACTATTATTTATTAAGTGATTATAGTCAGGAGAATTATCTGTTTTAGAATAACTCAATTTAATATTTGAATCTGAATTGATATTTAATAAAAGTCCAGCTTTCAACATACTACCTTCTACTTCACCTGACAATACAGATTCATATTGAAAATCAAGACTGTACTTATCTTTTTCAAATATATAATCCAATCCAATTGAAATATTTTCGTCAATAATTGACTCATAAAAATAATCATTATTGGTATCAGCTAAATTTTCGAAACTATAATTAACATCTCTATAATTTATATAAACAGTAGTAACACCAAATTTGGAGGAATTATAGGAAGTATTAAAATTAACAAGAAAAGTATCAAAAGACACTTTATCATTAATTTGACTAAGGTCTAAAGATTCACCAAAATATAAATTAGGAGAAGTTTGCTTAAATTGGTAATACTTATTCTCTAGACTAATAATATTTCCAATAGACCATTTTTTTGTATTTAATGAATCTGTTAAGTTTTTAAAACTGTATTCTTGATTTATATAAAATCTTTTTCCTTGTAATGTGTTATCTGCATTTTCAAATTGAGGGTCAAATACAGAACGATCAATAAACTCAGTATTTCCACTCTCAAAATTAACAATATCATCTTCTCTTATTCCTCCATTTTCTTCGGAGAAAAGATTTTGACTAACATAATGAGTCTTTAAAAAATACTTACTGTTTTTAGAATTATAATTTGTAGAAAATCTAAAGTTTGAAGAGCTAGACAAAAAATGCTGATAATTACCTAATGACCTCAACCCTTTTCTAGCAATTGTAAAATTAAATCTTGGAGATGTGTTTACAGAAAAAAGCGCATCTAGTAATTGACCTTGAACAAAAGCTGTTCTATACATAAGTTCAGTAAATGGCGTAGCTACATGGTAGTAATCAATATCATTTGCTTGCATATAGTTATAATGCTTAGCACTTGAACCAATTCCAGGAAATAAATTATCTCTATCAACAAAACTAAGTGTATTATAAGTATGACCAGTATTAGAAAACTCAATTAGCTCAAAATTATCATCTCTAAGATAGTTTAACTTATAATACTTATCTATTGTTAAACTAGTATCAACTTTTAGTGAATCATTTCTTTGGTTTATTATGGTGTAATCATCAATCTTTGCATCTAAGTTCTTTAGTATTTTTGTACTTTTTTCAATTGTAAAAGAATCCATCAAAGAATCAGAAAGTTGAGTAATATCAAAGTTTTGCTTTAATTCTCTCAAACTCATATTAGGTTTGTCAATATTTTGAGAAAACAAATTAATTGATAATGAAAAAAATAACAAAACTGGTAAAGAAATTTTCATATTCTAATTAAAATTATACCACGAAAATAAATACATTTATACAAACTACATTATTTAAGTGTATAATTCTATGTTAAAGTTAAAGTTCTCTAAATATAAAACAGAATGTGGAACCGATGAGGCAGGCAGAGGATGTTTAGCTGGCCCAGTTACAGCAGCAGCTGTTATTCTTAAAGATGACTTTTTAAATAATGATATTAATGATTCTAAAAAAATTTCAAAGAAAAATAGATATAGACTAAAAGAGATTATTGAAAAAAATGCATTAGAATTTTCTTATTCTCATACATATCCAAAAAAAATTGATGAGATTAATATTTTAAATGCTTCAATTTTAACGATGCATAAATCGATCAATAAATTATTAACAAAAATTGATTTTATTATCGTGGACGGAAATAAATTTAAAAGCTATAAAAATATTCCACATCAAACTATAATTAAAGGAGATGAAAAATTTTTAAGTATTGCAGCAGCATCTATAATAGCCAAAACAGAGAGAGATAACTATATGAATAAAATTCATGAAGAGTATCCTCAATACGGATGGGATAAAAACAAGGGTTATCCAACTAAATTTCATAAACAAGCAATATTAAAATATGGAACTACAAAGTATCACAGAAAATCTTTTAAATTATTTGACGAACAATTCAAACTAAAATTATAATTTTAAAAAAAAAATGATGAAAAAATATTTCTATGTATTTTTAATCTTGTGGGGATGTAATTTAATAGATGATCAACCCAAAGAAATCGAAGACTTCATTCCAAATGACTCATCAATAACTATAAATATTCATAATTTAGGTAAATTCAAAAGTGACATTAAAAACAATGAAATATTAAATAAATTAAGTGGTTTACCATCAAAATATAATACAAAAAAACAATTTGAATTAATTAATAATTTTAAGGATGAATCAGAACTATTAATATGCTTATCTAAAATTAATAATGAAGAAGTTTTTACAATAATAACAAAGGACAGTCTTAAAAAACATGATGTATTTCACAAGAGCTTAGACAAAATAAATATTTATTCAAATTCTTTAACAAACCTAAATCAAATACAAAGTAGCATTAACGAAGAATTTAAAAAGTATAAAAAAACATTTGACAAAAATTCATCTTTCTCGATAATATTAAATAAAAACTTAAGTAAATATTTTATAAATTCTACCTTTAATGTAAACTATGAAACATATGAAAACTCTATAGGTTTTGGAGTTAATGTTTTTAATGATAAAATTTTATTAAATGGATTAAGCTTTTTGGACGATTCCATTAAAATATCAAATAATATTTTTAAAGAATCTAGTAGTAGTGAGTTAAAAAATTATGAAATTGTTCCAAAAAAAAGTACAAGTATAAAGTCCTATAATTTTAAAAAAACAAATAATTACTTAAAAAATACTTTGGTAGAATATGATAAAGAAAGTAGGTTTTTTGAAATACTAAATAATAATTCAAAAGAAATAACTGAAATTCAGATAGGCAACGAGGAAATTTTTATTGTTAGACTTGATCAAATTAAATTATTTGAGAATTATTTAATTGCAAAGAACACAATCTCCACAAAACACAGGGGGTTTAGAATATATAATAATAGTGACTTAAAAACAAACCCCTTTATTTCATTTGCAAGATTTAATAACAAAGAAAAAATATTATTATATAAAGATTATATAGTTTTTTCTAACAGTGAACGAGCCCTAGAAGAATTGATTAATGATAATCTAAATAAAAATACTTTAAAAGGTGACTCAAGCTTTGATAATCTCTTCTCTGAAATAAGTAATTTTAGCACTTTAAATAATAGCTACTTATCAGGGTCTAAGTATAATTTTTTTAGAGAACTTAATTTATTAGACAGTGAAAATGATTTTACTGAAAATAGTTTTCAATTAGTCCAAGACAATGAGATTATTCATTTTAATGCGATAATCAGCAAAGGAAACATTAGTGATAAAAATCTAAAAATATCCAAACTTTTTGATGTTGAAATAGACGAAGAAATCTTGATGAATCCACACTTTGTAAAAAATCATATTACAAAAAAATTAGATATT
This sequence comes from uncultured Flavobacteriaceae bacterium, assembly GCA_964275595.1. Taxonomy (GTDB): domain Bacteria; phylum Bacteroidota; class Bacteroidia; order Flavobacteriales; family Flavobacteriaceae; genus SGZJ01. The sequence continues at coordinate 33,515 of CAXYDM010000024.1, read as the reverse complement.
GTTGTTCAAGACACTAAAAACAACTTATACCTAATTTCTAATAAAGGAAAAGTCCTTTGGAAAAAAATGATTGACCAACCAATTTTAGGAGAAGTCTCTCAAATGGATATTTACAAAAACGGAAGGCTTCAACTTATTTTTAACACTAATAATAAAATTTATGTACTAGATAGAGACGGTAAAGATGTAAAGCCATTTCCAAAAACATTTAAAGATCCAATTACCCAGCCATTAGCACTATTTGATTACGATAAAAATAAGAACTACAGAATACTAATTACGCAAGGAAGTGAATTGATTATGTATGATAAGAACGGCAAAAGAGTAAGTGGCTTTAAATATAAAAAATCTAGTAATGACATCTCATCAAAACCTAAACACTTTAGAATTCTAAATAAAGATTTTATTGTATTTAAAATTGGAAATAAAATTAAAATCCTAAATCGAAGAGGAAGGGTGAGAATTGATATTAAAGATGATATTACTTTCTCAAATCAAAATATTTTTGAATATAATAATAAGTTAATTACTGCATCTACGAATCAAAAACTAGCTCAAATAGATGTTAATGGTGGAGTGAAATTTAGTGATTCAAAAAACTTAACTCTAAATTCTGATGGTGCTAATCTTGTTTTATTAAATGAGAATTCAATCCAACTAGGTTCTAAAACTGTCAGTATTCCATTTGGTAACTATGATAGTCCACAACTAATAAAAATAAATAAAAATTTATTAATCTCACTTTTTGATAAACAAAACAACAAGTCTTATTTATTTGATAAAAGCCTCGTTCTAAATACTTCTTTTCCAATTTACTCCCTAACCCCAATAGAAATTGGGGATATGAATTCTAACAAGAAAATTGAAATAATTTTTTCAGATAAAAAGAAGTTTATAAGCTGCTATACTATCAATTAATTTTTGCTTCAAAAAGCTTTGAAAAGTTATCTTTTATTTTTTGTTTTAACTCAATAGTATCAACAGACTCAACACTAAGCTCTTTATTTAAAGATGTTACAGAGTTATTTGCTATTCCACATGGGATTATAAGATCAAAATAACTTAAATCAACATTAACGTTTAATGCAAATCCATGCATTGTAACCCACCTACTTGCTCTAACACCCATAGCGCATATTTTTCTTGCAAAAGGCGTATCTACATCTAACCATACGCCTGTTTTTCCGGGATTTCTAGATGCTTTTAAATTATATTCATCAAGAGTAAGTATTATAACCTCTTCTAAAAATCTTAAATATTTATGGATATCTGTAAAAAAATTATCTAAATCTAATATTGGATAGCCTACTATTTGACCAGGACCATGATATGTAATATCGCCACCTCTATTTATTTTATAAAACTTAGCATCTTTTTTTATTAGTTCATTTTCACTAACCAGTAAATTGTTCATATTCCCACTCTTTCCAAGAGTGTAAACGTGCGGATGTTCTACAAATAAAAAATAATTAGAAGTTAATTTATTTAAAGACTCTCTTCTATTTTTAATTTTTATATCAACAATATTTTTAAATAACTCCTCTTGGTAATCCCAGCACTCTTTATAATCAACTACACCGAGATCTTTTATCAAAACAGATTTATTTTTAATTTTCATTATTTGGATTATTTAAAATTATAAGTGCAGCAATAACTCCAGGAATCCAGCCCAATAATGTCAAAATAAATACAATTATAAACGAACCACATCCTTTATCAAAAACAGAAAAAGGAGGAAACAAAATTGCTAAAAGGACTCTAATTAAGCTCATTATTCAATCAAAGATAAATAATAGTATTTGATTAGATTTATTTGAGTTTTCATTTTTTATTATTGATATCCTTATTAATAAGAATTATATTTGTTTTGATAAAAAATATTTTCGATGAGTGAACTATCAGAACAAGAATTAATAAGAAGAGAAAAGTTAGAAAAGTTAGTTTCATTAGGAATAAATCCCTATCCAGCTGACTTGTTTCCAGTAAATCATACTTCTAAAGATATTATTGAGAATTTTAATGAGAATAAAAGCGTCATTATAGCTGGTAGATTAATGTCACGAAGAATTCAAGGGAAAGCTAGCTTTGCTGAACTTCAAGATAAAGACGGTAAAATACAAGTATATTTTAATAGGGATGAAATTTGTAATGGAGAGGATAAAACTTTATATAATGAGGTATATAAAAAACTTTTGGATATTGGAGATATAATAGGAATAGAAGGTACTTTATTTGAAACTCAAGTTGGAGAAAAAACAGTTCTAGTAAATAATTTTACTTTACTAAGTAAGTCTTTAAGACCCCTACCCTTACCTAAAAAAGATAGTGAAGGCAATGTTTTTGATGAATTTAATGATCCTGAATTAAGATATAGACAGAGATATGTTGATTTAATTGTAAATCCAAAAGTTAAAGAAACGTTTTTAAAACGAACTAAAATAAACAATACTATTAGAAATTTTCTTAACGAAAAGAGCTATTTAGAAGTTGAAACTCCAATTTTACAGTCAATTCCTGGTGGAGCTGCAGCTAGACCTTTTTTAACTCATCATAATGCATTAAATATTCCATTATATTTAAGAATATCTAACGAGCTTTATTTAAAAAGATTAATAGTGGCTGGTTTTGACGGTGTGTATGAGTTTGCAAAAGACTTTAGAAATGAAGGAATGGATAGAACCCATAATCCTGAATTTACCATTATGGAATTATATGTTGCTTATAAAGACTATTTCTGGATGATGGAAACAACAGAAAGTTTACTTGAGAAAGTTGCAATTGAAACAAATGGCAAATCAAAATTTCAAGTAGGTGATAATGACATAGAGTTTAAAGCTCCCTACCCTAGAATACCAATATTAAATGCAATAGAAATTCACACTGGTGTTGATGTTTCTAATATGAATGAAGAAGAGTTAAGAGACACTGCTACAAAGATGGGTATTGATGTTAATGAAACTATGGGTATTGGTAAATTAATAGATGAAATTTTTGGGGAAAAGTGTGAGAAAAAATTCATTCAACCTACTTTCATCACAGATTATCCAAAAGAAATGAGTCCTCTAACAAAAAAGCATCGAACAAATCCCAAATTAACCGAGAGATTTGAATTAATTATCAATGGTAAAGAGATAGCTAATGCTTACAGTGAATTAAATGACCCAATAGATCAAAGGGAAAGGTTTGAATATCAACTTGAGTTGTCTAAAAAAGGGGATGATGAAGCTACTGAATTTATAGATAATGATTTTTTACGAGCACTTGAGTATGGGATGCCTCCCACCTCAGGAATTGGAATTGGAATTGATAGGCTAGTTATGCTAATGACAAATAACAGTTCTATTCAGGAAGTTTTATTCTTCCCTCAAATGCGTCCGGAAAAAAAGAAAATAGAATTAAATGAGAATGAAAAAATTATTTATGACATATTGAAAAAAAAGGAAAAACTTGAACTTTCTGATTTAAAGTCTATATCAAATCTAAGTAATAAGGCTTGGGATAAAGGAATTAAAGGGTTAACCAAGAAGCAGATGGCACAAGTAACTAAAAATGAAAGTGGATTATTTGTAGAAATTAAATAATGTAAATTATTACTTAATTTTGTGCTGAATGGTTTTAAATTTAGCTAAATCTTTCTCAGATAAATATTTCAAAAACAATGTATTAAATTCATTATCTAGAATGTCTTTTTGAGGGAAAGCCCCTTTTTTTGCAACATGAGAAGCTTTCTTAGCTGTAGAATAAATTAGTCTAGAAACGAGAGTTATTTTAGTATCATCAAATCCAATTTCTTCTAATAAATCATAATTCAATCTTTTAACATCATCAATAGAACTATACTGAGACTGAGCATTAATATTTAAACTTACAAAAAAGAGAAATAAAAAAGTATAGAATGTTTTTTTCATGATATTATGATTTTTTTTTAAAAGTAAAAAAAATATTCTAATTACAATAGCTTAGTTGATATCTTTTCAACAACGGCAATTGTTTTATCTAAATCTTCATAGGTTAGCGCATCGCTTAGAAACCATGACTCATAAGAACTTGGAGCAATATAAATACCGTTTTTTAACATTTCATGAAAAAATATTGGAAAAAATCTATTATCAGCTTTTTTAGCGGAATCAAAATCTATAACATTATCATCCATAAAATGAATCGAAAACATTGAACCAACTCTGTTAGTCGTAAATTTAACACCTTTTCTTTTTAGTATTTCAGAAATTCCAATATCTAAATAGTTTGCTTTTTCGTCTAATCGCTGATATAACTTAGAGTCATTATCAATTGCATTTAACATACAGAATCCAGCAGCCATTGCCAATGGATTTCCACTTAATGTACCTGCTTGATAAATAGGTCCATTTGGAGATAAATAAGACATTATATTATTTGTAGATGCAAAAGCTCCCACTGGGAGTCCACCTCCAATTATTTTTCCAAAACACACAATATCTGCTGAAATTCCATAGAGCTCCTGTGCCCCGCCTTTTGCTACTCTAAAACCTGTCATAACTTCATCAAAGATTAATAATATATTATGTTCATTACATAAATTTCTTAAGCCTTTTAAAAAGCCATCCTTAGGAGGTATACATCCCATGTTTCCAGCAATTGGTTCTAAAATAACACAAGAGACTTCGTTTTTATTTGATTTAATAATATTTTCAACACTTTTAAGATTATTATACTGTGCAATTAATGTGTCTTTTGCAGTTCCATTAGTAACTCCAGGGCTATTTGGCTCTCCATAAGTAACACTACCACTTCCTGCCTGGATTAAAAATGAATCGCTATGGCCATGGTAACATCCCGAAAACTTAATTATTTTTTCTTTTTTAGTATATCCTCTAGCCAATCGGACAGCACTCATACATGCTTCTGTTCCAGAATTAACAAATCTAATTTGCTCTATGTTTGGAACCATCTTGACTACTAACTCAGCAATATTATTTTCAATTTCTGTTGGAGCTCCAAATGAGGTTCCTTTTTTTGCTTTATTAATTATCGCATCTACAACTGCAGGATAAGAATGACCCAATATCATGGGTCCCCATGAGTTTATGTATTCTATATACTTATTATCATCTTCATCAATTAGATACGCTCCATTAGCTTTCTTTATAAATATTGGGGTTCCACCAACAGCTTTAAAGGCTCTGACAGGGGAATTAACCCCACCTGGAATATGTTTAAGAGCTTCTTTAAATAACGCACTACTTCTTTGATATATCATTTATCTATTATTAATAATTGGCCTATAATTAATGTTCTATCTTTTAGTTTATTAATCTTCAATAAATCTTTTATAGAAATATTGTATTTTTTTGACAAAGAATATAATGTATCTCCCTTTAATACTTCATGTCTAAACACACTATCTTTTGTACTTTTTTTATTACGGATTCTTTTTTTTAATACTATTTCATCATAAACAAATAGCTTGTAGTTTTCAATCAAATTAATTAATTTATTTGGATAGTTTTTATCCGTAGCATATCCTGCTTTCTTTAAACCTTTTGCCCAGTTTTTATAATCAGATACTGATAAATCAAACAAGTCAGAATATCTTGATCTTGTTGTTAAAAAAATTGAATGATCTCTGTATGAATATTCTGGAGCACTGTATTTTCTAAAACACTCTTGTGCTTCATCGTCATCATGAAATATTTTTGGTCCCTTCCAATCATGACACTTAATACCAAAATGATTATTTGCTTCAACAGATAATCTTCCTTTACCAGAACCAGACTCTAAAATTCCTTGAGCTAAAGTGATGCTTGCAGGTATTTTATAAGTTCGCATTTCATCCATCGCAACACCACTAAAATAATCAATGTAATCATTGACATTATTTATAACTGGAGATGAAGTATTATTTACTTTCGATTGGTTGTTACTAACTTTTTTGTCAACTATTTCATTATTAGCTTTTTCATCGGGTGAATTAATAATGATTTTTTTAGTTCCACAACTAAATATTACTAAGATTATAAGAATTCTAAAATTTATCATTAGTAATTAATAGTAGTTAAATTTTTATTTTTAAGAAATTTGTTCATTGGAAATATACCTTGATGACCACCAGTGTGAATCATTAGTATTTTAGAATTAGGCTTAAAGAAATTATTAGTTATTAAATTTAAAACCCCATAAACTAGTTTTGAAGTGTAAATGGGATCAAGTAAAATGCCGTATTTTAGTCTAAAGTTGTTCATAAATTCAATTAATTCGTTATTGACTTTTCCATAACCTCCAAAAGAAAAGTCATCTATAAGCATCCAGTTTTCATTTGTTACAAATTTAGTAATATCATTTAATAAATAGTTTTTATTAATTGATGAAAATCCAATTATTTTTTGGTTTTCATTTGAGCTATTTATTAAACCGCAAATTGTACCGCCAGTACCAACAGAACAACATATGTAATCAAACTCTTTATCATTGTCGTTTAAAATTTCTTGACACCCTAGTACGCCTAATGCGTTTGTTCCTCCCTCAGGAATTAGGTAATAATCTTTAAATTTTTTCTTTAGTTTTCTTAAAAAATATTCATTTGTTTTAAGTTTATAATTTGAACGTGATAAGAATTTAAATTTCATACCTAAATCATGTGAGTATTTAAGAGTTGGATTTTCTAAGTAGTTATTTACAATTTCTTCGCCTCTTATAAAGCCAAGAGATTTAAAACCATTTTTCTTTGCAGCATACGCAACTGCAGGAATATGATTAGAATAAGCTCCGCCAAAAGTCAAAAGTCCTTTGAATCCTAATTCTTTAGCATTGATTAAATTAAATTTTAATTTTCTATACTTATTTCCTGAGATAATATTATGAATTTTGTCCTCTCTTTTTAAAAATAGTTGCAATCCACTATTATTAACAAAATGAACCTTTTCATTAATACTATTTTTTAAAATAACATCCATATAATCAAAGATAATTCAAATTGCTTTATATTTGTGTAGAACAATTATTTTCTATTATTTGTGGAGAAAAATTACTACATAACAAAAGAAGGATATAAATGTTTTACAGAAAAGTATCATTTAAAAAGAGGCTATTGCTGTCAAAGCAATTGTAAACACTGTCCTTACGGATATGATCCAAAAACTAACTAATCTATGACATTTAAAGATCAGATTAAAGAAGGTATACCTAATAATTTACCTAAAAAAATAAAATTAGATCCAGCTATTAATCATGCTCCAAAAAGAGAAGAAGTTTTGTCTGCAGATGAAAAAAAATTAGCGATTTCAAATGCGCTAAGATACTTTGACAAAATTCATCACGAAACTTTATATAAAGAATTTAAAGATGAATTAAATCAATATGGTAGAATTTATATGTATAGGCTGAAACCGTCCTACGAAATGCATGCTAGACCATTAGAAGAATATCCCTTTAAAACTAAACAAGCTGGTGCTATTATGTTAATGATTCAAAATAATCTTAACAAAGAAGTAGCTCAACATCCACATGAATTAATTACATACGGAGGGAATGGTTCTGTTTTTCAAAATTGGGCTCAGTACAGGTTATGCATGAAATACCTTTCTGAAATGAACAACAACCAAACATTAGTTATTAATTCGGGACATCCACTTGGCCTTTTCCCTTCAAATATTAATGCTCCAAGAGTAGTAGTTTCTAATGGAATGATGATTCCAAATTATTCTTCAAAAGAAAATTTTGAGAAATTTAATGCTTTAGGTGTAACTCAATATGGTCAGATGACCGCCGGAAGCTACATGTATATTGGACCACAAGGAATTGTTCATGGGACCACTATTACCGTTTTAAATGCATTTAGGAAAATTAATAAAAATCCTTTAGGAAAATTATTTGTAACATCTGGCTTGGGAGGAATGAGTGGAGCTCAGCCTAAAGCTGGAAATATAGCTAAGTGTATTACTGTTTGTGCTGAAGTTAACCATAAAGTTGTACAAACAAGACATTCACAAGGCTGGATTGATGAAGTCTTCAGCGACATTGATAAGCTAATTAAAAGAGTAAAAATTGCCAAAAAAAATAAAGAAGTTGTTTCAATCGCTTTCCACGGAAATATAATAACTATATGGAAAGAATTTTATAAAAAAAATATTTTTATTGATATAGGAAGTGATCAAACTTCTCTACATAATCCTTGGTCTGGTGGGTATTACCCTTATGGTCTTGATTTTGAAAGTGCAAATGAAATGATTTCAAACGAACCTGATTTATTTAAGTCAAAGGTAAAAGAAAGTCTACTTATACATGCAGAATATATTAATAAGCACTGTAATAAAGGAACTTATTTTTTTGACTATGGTAATGCATTCTTATTAGAGACCTCAAAAGCTGGTGGAGATGTTTTTTCAAAAGATGGAGTGAATTTTAAATTCCCAAGTTATGTTCAAGATATTATGGGTCCTATGTGTTTTGATTATGGATTTGGTCCATTTAGATGGGTATGCGCATCTAACAAGCAAGAAGATTTAGATATAACAGATGAAATCGCTTGTAAAGTACTTGAAAAATTAATGATTAATTCACCTGATGAAATTAAAATTCAAATGCAGGACAATATTGACTGGATAAAAGCTGCTAAAAATAATTCCCTTGTAGTTGGTTCTAAGGCTAGAATATTATATGCCGACTCTTTAGGGAGAGTTGAAATTGCAAAAGCATTTAATAACGCTATAGCTGAAAAAAGAATTGGCACTATCATACTTGGGAGAGATCATCATGACGTTTCTGGAACTGATTCCCCATACAGAGAAACTTCAAATATATATGACGGGTCTAAATTTACAGCTGATATGGCAATTCAAAATGTAATTGGAGATAGCTTTAGGGGAGCGACTTGGGTAAGTATTCACAACGGAGGAGGTGTTGGTTGGGGAGAAGTTATAAATGGTGGTTTTGGCATGGTTATTGAAGGTACAAAAGAGTGTAAACAAAAAATAGAATCAATGCTTTATTGGGATGTTAACAATGGAGTCGCAAGAAGAAGTTGGGCGAGAAATAGTGGTGCAATTTTTGCAATTAAACAGGCAATGAAGCTTAATTCAGATTTAAAAGTAACTTTACCAAATGAAGTTGATGCTAAATATTTAAAATAAAATAATATGAAAAATTCCAATAAATTATTAGTTCTATTAATCTCCCTAACATATTTATCGTGTTCTTCTGTTAGAGTTTCCAGCGATTATAATAGTGAAATTAACTTTTCTTCCTACAAAACATATGCTTTTTCAAAAAAAGGAATTGACAAGGCGCAAATCAATGAACTTGATAAAAAAAGAATACTAAAAGCTTTAGAAATTGAACTATCCTCACTTGGTCTTAGGAAAAACTCTATTGACCCAGATGTTGTAGTTAGTATTTTCACGGCAGCAAACGAAGAAATAAGCATAAATAATTCATACAATCATATAGGTTATAGTTATGGTCCTTGGTATGACTTTAACTATAGTAATTATTCTACAACTCAAGGAACACTGTTCATAGATATAATTGATTACAAAAAAAATGAATTAGTTTGGCAAGGTATAGGGAAAGGCTATATTTCAGAAGACAGTTCCAAGAAAGAGGAGCAAATTAAATCATTTGTAAATAAAATTTTACTGCAATACCCCGTTAAATAAGTTAGTTTTTTACATCTAATTTATCTCTCAACTTATTTCCTAATAGCATAAAAGCCATAACTAATGACATTATGCAAATACCTGGAATTAATGCCAACATTGGCTTACCCAATATAATATAGTTATAATGATCCTTAATTATTGAACCCCAACTAGCCATTGGAGGTTGAGCACCTAAACCTAAAAAACTAAGTCCACTTTCTATTAGTATTGATGCGGCAAAATTTGCTGCAGAAATGATTATAAGAGGAGATACTATATTTGGTAGTATGTGTTTTGTCAAAATCCTTAAATCACTAAACCCTAATACTCTTGCAGCAGTTATAAATTGTCTTTCTTTTATTGTCATAACCTGACCTCGTACTACTCTAGCAACATCAACCCACATGGTTAATCCAACCGCAATAAACACTTGCCATAAGCCTTTTCCTAACGCCAGGGTTATAGCAATTACTAGTAGTAAAGTAGGAATAGACCATGTAACATTTATTATCCACATTATTATCCTATCAATATTGCCTGAATAATAACCAGATAAACTCCCTAAAATAACCCCAATTATTAAAGAAATTAAGACTGAAATAAAACCGATAAAAAAAGATATTCTTGCACCGATAACTAGTCTACTTAGAACATCCCTCCCAAATTTATCAGTTCCCAGTAAAAAAACTCTATTAATTATATTATTATTTTGAAATTCATTATCAATTTCAATACTATTGTTAAATTCATCAGAAAAATCTCCATACTCGTTATAATAAAAAATATTTTTATCTATTTCAAAATTTTGTAATGGAATTTCAGTCGGTGAATTTTTATTACCAAAAAACAACTTTTCAAAAATGGTTTGATTGTAATTGATAGAGTTTTCAATTAGTAATAAATCAACTTTAAATCCTGGGGATTTAGAGTGAATTGACAAATGCATTTGGTTAGCATTAGTTGATTTGTCAGGAATGAAAAAGTAAGCGAATATTGATAAAAAAGCTACTAGTAATATATACGCTATACTTATTTTTTTAATCAAGAAATAAAAATTTGTTAGTCCAAAGTATTAGTTATTATAACTTATTTTAAGATCATTTAAAACATTTAGAGCTTCTTCGATATAAAGATCTTTTGCTAAGTTTTTGTGCCATCTATTTCGCTTAAGCTCTAATGTGGAATCTTTTTCAAATAAATTAATTTCATAAGGGAGTGATTTAAACTCAAGGTCAGTTTTAAAATCTTTTAATTTCTCAAAGTTCTTAGCAGTTAATTCGTCCTCTTTTATTTTATCAATGTAAGTAAAGTAATTCAAGGTGAATTCTTCGTTATCTCTGATGGATTTTATCCACTTTGCATTATCATCGATTAACTTTAAATACTCATTTGATTCAATCCTCAATTTACTTTTTTCAATTGCACTAGAATAATCAAAATTACTAACCCAAGGAGTATATTCTACAGCTGTTATCTTGTCCCATTCAAGAGGGTTATCTTGTTCTTTTTCACCAAAATCAATATAACTGTACCTATTAGGTATTACAACATCACTTTTAACACCTTCTAGTTGAACAGAACCTCCATTAATTCTATAATATTTTTGAATTGTAAATTTGAAGGCACCCATATCACCATTAGTATTTGCTTTAATCATCCTGTTTAAGTCTAATACATTTTGAACAGTTCCTTTTCCATAAGTTTGAGTACTACCAATTATAATAGCTCTTTTGTAATCTTGCATTGCAGCGGCTAATATTTCTGATGACGAAGCCGACAGTTCATTTACAAGGATAACTAACGGGCCATCCCATACAATTGACCTATCCCTATCTTTTAATATTTCTTTCTTTTTCTCAAAAGATTGAACTTGAACTATTGGGCCATCTTCAATAAATAACCCTGCCATATCAACAGCAGGTTTTAAGCCTCCGCCTCCGTTATTTCTGAGATCTAAGATTAATCCTTCCATGCCCTCTTCCTTAAGCCTGATAATTTCTTTTTTTATATCACTTGCAGCATTTCTTTCTGAGTAATCTTCAAAATCAAAATAGAATTTAGGTAAATTAATGAGTCCATATTTCGAATTTGACCTCTCCACAATAGAAGATTTAGCATACGTTTCTTCTAATTGAACAATGTCCCTAGGTATTTTTAACTCTGTTATTTGGCCATCTACTTTTTTTATGGTTAATATAACACTACTGTCAATTGGGCCTTTGATTAACTTAACAGCATCTTTAATTCTCATACCAACTATACTAACTGGATTTTCTTCATCAGTTTGTCGTACTTTTAATAAAACATCTCCTACTTCCAATTTATTTTGTCTCCAGGCAGGTCCTCCAGAAATAAGTTCTACAACAGAAATTTTATCTATTTTTTGCTGAAGTCTAGCTCCAATTCCTGCATAATTTCCAGACATATCTACATCAAAATCTTCTTTATCATCTGGATTAAAATAAGATGTATGTGGATCAAATTGATAAACTAATGAATTAACGTAAATACTAAACCATTCTTGTCTTGAACGATCTGAATAATATTGATATACATCATTGCAAAATTCAAGGGAAGAATTTCTGGATTTTTCCTTAAATGGCTCTATAGTTAAATCAAAATCTTTATTGTTTTTTAGTAAGGACTTCAATGAATCATTTTCTGATAATAAATCATTTAAATTATTTAAAGTATAATACTTAAAAGTTTTTCTCCAACGATCTTTCATTTTGACTTTATCCTCAACAAAATCTATAGAATCATTAACAACTAAAACTTCATCAATTTTATAATTAAATGTAGAATTAAATACTTCAGTATAAATTTCTTTAGACTCGTTTATTCTTTTAACAAGAGTTGCATGTGTTAAGTTGAAAAAAGTTAGATCAGCACTTTTAAAATGGTCATCTATTAAATATTCAAACTCTTTAAACATTTCAATATCAGATTTATAAAAATATCTTTTATAAGGATCAATCATATCAATGTAAGTATGAAAAGCTTTGCTAGAAAAGTTGTCATCTAAATCTTTTTCAACATAATGACCTTCATCCAATATATATGAAACCAATTGCAATAATAACTGATCTTTATCTGATTCTTTAGATGAATTTGAGGTGAAACTACAAGATGCTAAAGCAAAGATTGTAGTAAGTAATATGATAAAATATTTGTTTGTCATGATTATGTTTAAACTTATCACAAATTAAATAAAAAAAGCACCTTAAAATAATTACTTTGTACTAAAGTTTTGTTAAAGAATATATTTGATAAATTTCTAGAGAAAATAACTACTTTTGTTAAAATAACATAAAAATGAAAAAGAAACCTTTAATATTGATAACAAACGATGACGGAATAACTGCACCAGGGCTAAGGTCATTAATAAAAGTGATGAATAAAATTGGTGAAGTTGTGGTTGTTGCCCCTGATAGTCCACAAAGTGCAATGGGACATGCTATTACCATAAATAATACTCTATTTTGTAAAAAGGAAAAAATTGATGATGGTCCACAAGTCGAATATAGTACTTCAGGTACTCCTGCAGATTGCATAAAACTAGCTGTAAATGAAATACTAGATAGAAAACCTGATATTTGTGTTTCAGGAATTAATCATGGTTCAAATGCATCAATAAACGTTATATATTCTGGAACAATGAGTGCGGCTATTGAAGCTGGTATTGAAGGTATACCTGCAGTAGGGTTTTCACTTTTGGATTACAACTGGAATGCTGACTTTAGTCAAACCGATAGTTTTATTAAAACTATTGTAGAACAAATACTTCAAAATGGGTTAAAAAAAGGAGTTGTTTTAAATGTAAATTTTCCTAAAATTTCTAAAGAAAAAATTAAAGGAATAAAAATATGTAGACAAGCTAAATCATATTGGGAAGAAAAGTTTGATAAACGAGTTAGTCCGCTTGGAAAAAATTACTATTGGTTGACTGGTAATTTTGTAAATCTAGATGATGGAGAAGACACGGACCACTGGGCTTTAGAAAATCACTATATTTCAATGGTACCTATTCAATTTGACTTAACTGCACATGATTATTTAAATAAACTAAAGTCATTGGATTTTGAATAAAAAGAAAGAAATTTTAAGAGGTGTGTTTTTCGCAATTATATCCAGCTTTTCTGGATTAATTTTAGCAACATTATTTTTGTCTGAAAATAATTCAATTATTGACAGTTTAAAAAATTCATATTATGAGAATTTTTTAGGTAAATTAATTAGTCTTGGTGCAATATTAAATGTTTTAGTATTCTTTGTTTTTATTAAGAAGAATCAAGATCAAAGAGCAAAAGGCGTTCTACTTTTTACAATTTTTTTAGCAATATTTACATTAATTTTAAACTAAAAATAAATTGAAATACTATATAATTGCAGGAGAAGCTTCAGGTGATTTACATGGGTCAAATTTGATTAAAGAATTAAAGAAAATTAATCCTAATTCAACTTTCAGATGTTGGGGGGGAGACCTTATGAAAGATCAATGTAATGAGCTAGTCATGCATTATGAAAAGTTTTCTTACATGGGATTCTTAGAGGTTATTGTTAACGGTAAAAAGATTCTAAATTATATTTCTTTATGTAAAAAAGATATCGAAAGTTATAAGCCAGATCTTATTATATATATTGATTACCCTGGCTTTAACATGAAGATTGCTAAGTGGGCAAAAAGAAAAAACTTTACAAATCATTTTTATATATCACCAAAAGTATGGGTATGGAAAGAGTATCGAGTTAAACAGATTAAAAAGGTAATTGATAAAATGTATGTAATTCTTCCTTTTGAAGAAGATTTTTATAAAAACAAACATAATTACAATGTTGACTTTGTTGGACACCCTTTGTTAGATGCAATTGAAGATAAAAAAGAATTTAGTAAACAAAAATTTATTTCTGAAAACAAACTTTCCTCAAAACCAATTATAGCACTTCTACCTGGAAGTAGAAATCAAGAAATTAGCAAGCTACTACCAGTAATGCTAAATGTTATTTCAGGTTTTGAAGATTATCAAATAATAATTGCAGGGGCACCTAGTAAAAATATTAATTATTATGAAAAGATAATTCAAGCCAATAAAGCAAGTGATAATTCAATAAAAGTAATATGTAATCAAACATATAATATTTTAAGAGTTTCTTCTGCTGCAATTGTAACCTCTGGAACAGCTACACTGGAGACAGCACTATTTAGAGTTCCACAAGTAGTTTGCTATAAAACTAGCTTAATATCTTATTTAATTGGCAGATTATTAATACCTAATTTAAAATATATATCATTAGTAAATATAATTCTTGACAAAAATGCAGTAGCTGAGTTAATTCAAAGCAATTGTAATAAGAAAAACCTGGTAATTGAACTCCAAAAAATACTAAATAAAAGTAAAAGGTCTTTGATGTTAAAAGACTATGAAATACTTCACAAGAAATTAGGTGGAAAAGGCTCTAGTAAAAAAACAGCTAAGCTAATTAGTAAGTATCTAAAAAATTAAAATTCTGCCACAAAAGATTTTTGAAAATTATTAAAATCTTCTTGACTTTTAATTGATTTGTATTTTTGACCTTTGAACAGCTTAAGCCAAATTTCAATTTGAGTAGGAGTGTTATAACCTCTTAGTTTATAAATAATATCTGAATTATCATCTAAAAAAACTACAGTTGGATATGCATTTACACCTAAATATCTAGTAAGCTGATGATTTCCGTTTCGTCTATTAGCCATTTCTGGTCTGTAGTTAGGATTTGTAAATTCTCTATCATCAAATTTAATTATATCATTACCTTCAGCATTGAACTTAACGGCATAAAAGTTTTTATTAATAAAATCTGCCACTTTTTTGTTTTGAAAAGTGTTTCTGTCTAAAAGTTTACATGGTCCACACCAGTTCGTATAAACATCTACAATAATATTTTTAGGATTTGTTTTTTGCAATTTAAAAGCCTCTTCAAAACTTATCCAATTAATGGATTGACCACTAACATTGAATGCAAATAAAAATGATATAATAAATAAATATCTCATAAACTTATTTAATTCCGTGCATTAATTTTTTTACTACTGGATATAATAAAGCAGATAATAGTCCAAGACCAAAAGCAATAGCAGTAAGAAGCCAGAAAAAATAGCTTAATCCTTCATCCTTAGCAATACTTTCTGAAGCTTCACCAAAAACACCTGCAAGTTTCATACCAATTGCGACTGCTAAATACCAAATACCAAACATCATGGCAATCATACGGCCAGGGACTAACTTACTTACATAAGACAAAGCTACCGGTGAAATACATAACTCACCCATAGTATGGAAAAAATAAACTAGTACTAACCAAATCATACTTACTGAAGCTGTTTTAGCTCCAGGTGAAATATCTGATGATGCAATTGCAACACAAGCCATTCCAAGACCTAATAATATCATACCCAAAGCATATTTCATATTAGCATTGGGGTTATACTTACTCTCCCACCATTTAGAAAACAAAGGGGCAAATACTATAATAAATAAAGAGTTTAATACTCCAAACCAAGATGCAGGAACTTCCGTTACATCATCGTTAAATTGCTCTTTTAACATCAAAATTGCAATAATCCATATTATAACAAAACTTAGTGTTAAAAAGATATTTGATTTAGCAATCCTTGAAAAGGTTTGTTTAAATAAAATCCAGAGAACCCAGGTTATAATTCCTAAAGGAATTATTGTCATTAAGGAATTAATTATTTTAAAAATAAAGGCAGTATTGCCCTCTAAAACACGCTGAGTATAATCTCGTGCAAATATTGTTAAAGATCCTGGTGCTTGTTCAAAAAGAGCCCAAAAGAATATAGTAATGAAAGCAAAGAAAATTACAGCTAACATTCTATCTCTTGTAATTTTATCATATTTAGGAACTCTTATAACGAGTAACATTACAAAAATTACCAATGCACTAATTATAGCAAAGTTAGATCCATCAATGCCTAAAACACTAAAATTAAAAAGATTATACGCTCCTTCTGAAATTTTAGAGACAGGGTCATTTATAATCCATGAAAGACCTAATACACCAGCTATTACTATAAGTGACAATTGAAAATTAGTAAAGGGATTTAATTTTGGTTCATCTTTGTTAGTTATTGAATTTTGATCATCATTAATTACTGGTTTTGTACCAAGATCTCCAAATATTTCTTGAGCAAGCCAAAATTGTAATAAACCAAACAACATAAATATTCCAGCCAAACCAAAACCCCATCTCCAACCAACCTGCTCACCTATATAGCCACAAAGTAGAATTCCTAAAAATGCTCCAGCATTTACACCCATATAAAATATCGTATAAGCTCCATCCTTTTTCTCATCATTTCCTTTATACATTCCAGAAATAATTGAGGTGATGTTTGGTTTAAAAAAACCACTTCCAAAAACCAACAAAGTTAATCCTAGGTATATAAAAAATGGAGTTTCAAAAGCCATAGCACCATGACCTAAAGTCATTAAAAAAGCACCAATTAAAACAGCATATCTGTATCCAATAATTTTATCAGCCATATACCCACCTAGTAAGGTTGATATATATACAAGAGATGTATAGGTTCCAAATATTGCGTATGCATATTCTCTAGGCCAACCCCAGCCTCCATCTATTAACGCGGCAGTAAAAAACATAACTAATAATGCGCGCATGCCATAATAAGAAAATCTCTCCCACATTTCTGTAAAAAACAAAACAAATAAAGCAGAAGGATGGCCTAAAACGGTAGATTGAAAAAAATGATCGGTTGAAGAAGTGTTGTTCATGTTATTCAATTTTAATTGTCGTCTTCAGCTCCATGAGTAAGTTTTTCAAGTTTAGTTCTAAATAATAAAACTAAACAACCGAAAACAACACAGAATAATGCTATACCAGTAAATATAGTAAACTCGCCCATACTTTGTGAAGCTTCGCCAAGCATACCAGCTAGTTTATTTCCAAAGCCTGTCATTGCAAAGTACACACCCATTGTAAGAGAAGCGTATTTTAAAGGCGCTAATTTTGTAATAAACGATAATGCAACTGGAGAGATACATAATTCACCAATAGTATGAAATAGATATGCTAAAACTAACCAATACATAGCTGAACTACCTTGAGATTCATATTGTGTAGCTGCTGCTGACATAAAAAAGAATCCAGTTCCCATTATTATAAGTCCAATAATCATTTTAAATAAAGAGGATGATAATTGATTTTTTAATTTACGTTTAGCCCAGTACCCTGCTACGGCTGTTCCTAAAAATATGATAAACATAGCATTTAATGATTGAAACCATGAAGCTGGAACTAACCAGCCCATAAATAATCTATCGGTCTTTTCAGATGCATAAATATTCATTAAACCACCTGCTTGTTCAAAAGCACCCCAAAACACAATAACAAGAATAAAAGATAAAAACAAAACAACTAATCGATCCTTTTCGATAGAGGTTAATGGTTTTTTAAGAACGTCTGCACCTTCTTCAGATTTATTGTCTCCGATAAAATCTCCAACTTGACTTAAATATTTTTGGCCATATAAATATTGTATTAGACCCAAAGTCATTCCAATCCCTGCTAAACCAAATCCATAATGCCATCCATAAGTTTCTCCAACATATCCAACAATTAAACTAGATAAAAAAGCACCTACATTAATTCCTATGTAAAAAATTATAAAACCGTCATCTCTTCTAACATCCCCTTGAGAATAGAGGCCTCCAACCATGGATGAAATATTTGGCTTTAACATTCCAACTCCAGCAATAATAAGACCCAGACCTGTATAGAAAGCCCACATTTCTTCCACAGCTAAAATTGAATGACCTAAAACAAGTAATATACCACCATAAAGAACGGATTTTTTTTGACCCAATATATTATCTGCTATCCAACCACCTGGAATGGATGCAACATATACTAACATGGTATAAGTACCATAAAGTGATAATGCAGCTCCAGTTTCCCAGTTTAGTCCTGGATTAATCGCATCAGGTGTGGACTCAGCAACTAAGTATAATACTAAAATAGCTCGCATTCCATAATAGGAAAATCTTTCCCACATTTCAGTAAAAAATAATACATACAGACCAGCTGGATGTCCAAATATTTGCTTTTGTGAGTTTAATGTGTCTGCGTTAATCATTGGTGTTTTTTTTAAATTCGACTCAAAATAGCATATTTAATATAAATATCCATAAATAATTGAAAATTTATTATTAGTTAATTAATTTAGAATAGAATAGTATCTTTGAAATAAATTTTTTTTATGAAAAAGCCAATTTCTGGTTTCTCAAAACTTAATAAATCCGAAAAGATTGAATGGCTACTAAAAAACTCATTCTCATCTGATAATAATATCAAAAGTATACTATTACAATATTGTAATAGCAACGAAAAATTACAAAAACTTCATGACGAGTTTGCAGAAAATACAATCTCAAATTTTTATTTACCTTTTGCAATAGCTCCAAACTTTTTAATTAATAATAAACCTTATACTATTCCAATGGTAACAGAGGAAAGCTCTGTGATTGCAGCTGCAAGTAAATCTGCTAAATTTTGGTTAGAACGCGGAGGGTTTAAAGCAACAGTTTTATCAACTACCAAAGTAGGACAAGTTCATCTGATTTATAAGGGTAATTTTAAAATATTAAAAAAATACTTTGAAAAAATTAAACCTAAACTAATCTCTGATGTAAGTTCTATTACTGCCAACATGAATAAAAGAGGAGGAGGGATTAAAAGTATAGAATTATTAAACTTTAGTGATAAAATAGAAAATTATTTTCAAATTAAAGCCACTTTCGATACTCATGATGCTATGGGGGCAAACTTTATTAATTCTTGCTTAGAACAATTTAGTAAGACTTTCAAAGATAATTTTAAAGACACAAATGAAATTGAAATAATAATGTCTATTCTCTCCAATTATGTTCCTGAATGTATTGTAAAAGCTGAAGTATGTTGTGAAGTTGATTTGTTATCGGACAGCAGTATAATAAACCCTTTAGATTTTGCTAATAAATTTGTTCGAGCTGTTAAAATAGCTGAGGTAGATAAATATAGAGCTGTCACTCATAACAAAGGTATAATGAATGGTATTGATTCTGTAGTAATTGCTACAGGAAATGACTTTAGAGCTATAGAATCAGCTGCACATGCTTATGCTTCTAGGAGTGGAAATTATAAAAGTTTAACTAAAGCGAGTGTCGAAAAAAATATATTTAAATTTTCTATAGAAATTCCTTTGGCTCTTGGTACTGTAGGTGGATTAACAAAATTGCACCCTCTAGCAAACCTTGCTTTGGAGCTACTAGACAATCCCAATTCTAGAGACTTAATGAAAATCACAGCTGTAGCTGGACTAGCACAAAATTTTGCTGCAATAAAATCATTAATCACCACAGGTATTCAACATGGGCATATGAAAATGCATTTAATTAATATTCTAAATCAGCTTAAAGCCTCAGAAAAAGAAAAAGAAAAGGCGGTAGAGTATTTTAAAACCAATATGGTAAGTTATTTAACAGTAGACTTATTTGTTAATAAATTAAGATCTAATGGAAAAATTCTATAGTAACGGAAAATTACTATTAACATCCGAATATGTTGTTTTAGATGGTATAGAATGTATTGCTTTACCTACTAATTTTGGACAATATTTATCTGTAAAAAAAACTAAATCAAAAGAGTTTAATTGGATTAGTTTTGATTATAAAAACCATATATGGTTTGAAGAAAAGTATCTTATAAGCAAAAATAATACAATCCAATACCTTGGAAAAAAGAATAATATTTCTGACACATTACTAAAAATATTTAACTCAATTTTTAAATTAAATAGCTCCATACTAAAAGATAATTTGGGATATGATTTTATTTCTAGATTATCATTTTCAAAAAATTGGGGACTAGGGTCATCATCTACTCTTATTAATAATTTAGCTGATTGGGCTAAAGTAGATCCTTATGAATTACTAAAACTAACATTTGGTGGAAGCGGTTATGATATTGCATGTGCGAAACATAACAACCCAATTCAGTTTAGTAATTTGAATAATAAAATTTCTGTAAAAGAAGTCAGTTTTGATCCAGTTTTTAAAGAAAATATTTTTTTTATATACTTAGGTAAAAAACAAAATAGCAGAAATGGAATACAAAAATATAGATCAAAGAAAAATGATATAACCAACAATATTAGAAATGAATTTACAAATATTAACCGATCTATTTTAAAAACAAAAGATATAAAAGAATTTGAAAAAAATTTAACTAAACATGAGCAACTAATATCTAATCTAGTTGGTCTTAATACTGTTAAAGATGAATTATTTAATGATTACTCAAAAGGAGCAATTAAAAGCTTAGGTGCATGGGGTGGTGATTTTGTTCTTGCAACAGGAACTAAAGAAGATATGCAATATTTCTTAAAAAAAGACTACAAGATCATATTTGAGTATTCTCAATTAATAAAATAAACTTCTCTTATCATCTATGTTAGAAGCATCTTTTAATGCTTCATAAACCTTAGTATTTAAATTATTTGTTTTTGATGAACTTAAACTATTAGCAAAAGAGAAATAATTAGGTAAATCTTCAGCTTTATTTAATTTTTCTAAATAAACATAAAACACTCCACTATTTCCTAAAATAGCTTTTGATGTTTGCCCTACTTCTAGTCCAAAAGAATTTCCTATGACTTCTGGCTCGTTTCCAACACCAGAAAGTGTAGGACTTGAGATATTCACAGCCAATGCTGTTTGAATACTTTTATTTTGATTATTTGAAATTTCTGTAAGAGATCTGCCGCTTATTTTTTTTATAATTATATCAGCTTTCTTTTTATTCTTAACCATAGGCAAAGCTGTGACAGAAGCTTTATCATTAGCCATTAAACCAGCTTTGTTCACGGAAGTTAACATTGCAACAACATATCCTCCATTTTGTAGGTTAAACCTTTTAAAATCTCCTACATCAGTACCTGCTTCGTACATCCACCTTACAATACTTCTTTGAGAGCCAACACCTGGGATATTTTCATCTAAATCTTTTATTGCATTAATTGATCTAACAGAATAATTATTTTCATTTGCAACATCTTTAAAATCTGATTTAGAAGCCATCACTTCAAATTTTGATGCAATATTAAATATACTGTCAATAGTTCTTTCAGATGATTCAATTCTAAGAGCTAGATTAGCAACTTTAACAGCTTTTCTTTTCTTAGTTTGAGATAATATTTCAATAATATGATAACCAAAACTAGTTTCAACCACAGAAATATTTCCCACATTATTTTCAAAAGAAAAATCTCTAAATTCTGGAGCAAAACCATCAGTATATGCAAATTCAATTTCTCCACCTTTTTCATTACTAACCTTATCAGATGAAAGACTTAACAAATTTTTGAATTTATTTCTATTTCGCTTAACTAAATTATAAATGCTATCAGCAGTTTTTTTGGATTGAGCAGCTGATCTAAACTCTTGATCACCAGCTCTAGTGGATCCTGCATAAGGAATTAAAATATGTCTAACTTTGACAGAGTCAGATAATTTTATTATATCCAACATTTTGGTAACTTTCATATAAGCTCCTTCTTTATATGGACCATATAATTCACCTCTTTTTAAATTATATAACTTAGATGACATTTCTTTTGAAAAGGAATTTTCAAAAACATAATCATCATATAATTTTATATCTGAATATCTATTTAGGAACGACTCAGGATCATTTGTATTTTTCAACCCCAAAACTTTTTCTGTTTTGTTAGTGTCAGTGTTGTATTCGTCTTTATCGTTAATTAAACTAGTTAATTGATTTGTTATATCATTTTCATCTTCTTTAGATGGAGTTTCGTCAAATTTAACATATATCAAATCTCTAGAATTTTCAACAGAGTAATCATTGGGATTGTCTTTGATGAAACCTCTTAATTCTGCTTTAGAAACAGATATTAAAGAGTCTGGAATTGAAGTATAAGGAAAATATAAAAATTTAATATCTGCATTATCATTTTGAAAGTGATAATTAGTCTTACCATCAAAAAGTGTAGATCTTAATCCAGAATTAATTAAATTAAAGTAACTAGATTCTAAGCCATTTTGTGCAATAGTATTTTCAAAATTAACCCACGCGTCATAGTTAATAAGATTTCCTTGAAGAGGGGAAGTTTCAGGTGAAATCTCTTTTAAATTGGCAATAAATTCATTCAACTTATTGTCATCAAACAAACCGTCCGTATTCAGAAATTCATCAAAAGAAATCAGGTTATTCTTCAATAAAGATCTCATTTGGTCTCTCTCCACTGAGATTCCAACTTTATTAAATTGATTCTTTAACACAACTCTTCTTAATTCAGTGTCCCAAACAAGATTCATTGATTGTATATTAGATCTGGCTCCAGCATTCTGTCTCTCAGTACTTTCTACCTTATTCATAAAATCATCACGCTCTATATCTATACCATTAACATTAGCTACTACAGTTTGCTCAGTACCAAAACTGTCACCACTTTTAATAAGCTCAGCAAAAACAAATGAAAATAATGCCATTCCTATTACTATTATTAGTACTGATGATTTACCTCTTATTGTATTTAATATTGCCATTGTTAGTTAAATTTATATATAGTCGCCAAAAGTACCATTTTCTTGTTAATAATAAAAACAAATTATTTCTTGATAGTTAACGAAACCGTGTTAATTTTCGTCTCTGAAACATCAATAATTTTAAAAAGACAATTATTGATTACAACCTCCTCATTTAATTTAGGGATTTCCTGGTTATGGTTGACAATAAGTCCTCCCAAAGTTCCATAGTCTTCACTCTCGGGTAAATCTAAATTATATTGTTCATTTAAATAATCTACTTCCAGTCTAGCAGAGAAATTGTAATGTCCAGTTTCTAATTTAATCTCTATTAAGTCACTGATGTCAAACTCGTCATCTATTTCACCAAAAAGCTCTTCAACAATATCTTCAACCGTTATCATTCCTGATGTACCACCATATTCATCTAAAACAATAGCTATACTTTTTCTCTTTTTTGTCAAAACACTTAACAAATCTTTAATCAATATAGATTCGGGTACAAATTCCACTGGTAATAACATTGATTTTATAGTTTTTGGATTTTTAAATAAATCATGTGAATGTACATATCCAATTATATCGTCAATTGTATTTTTATAAATTAAAATTTTTGTAAATCCTGTTGAAACAAATATCTCTCTTAATTTTGATATATAATCATGAATTTCTAATGAATACAATTCAATTCTAGGAACCATAATATCTCTTGCTTTTGAATCTGAAAAATCTAATGCATTTTGAAAGATTTGAACTTCACTGTCAATAGGCTGATCTTCAGAAGATGCATCAATTTGTTCATCTATATAGTTACCCAGATCATCTTTACTAATGGATAATTGAACTTTGTCCCCTTGAGTCTTAAAAAAAAATTTAAGTATTAAATTAGTAATCCAAAGTACAAAATCTGAAATATAGTAAAAGCATAAATAAAAAAAATAAGCAGGAATAGAGAAAAATTTTAGAAACTTGAATGAATAAATTTGAAAAAAAACTTTTGGTAAAAATTGTGCTGTCATTAAAATAATTATTGTAGAAATTATTGTTTGTAAAAGCAAATTAAAATCATTCAACAATACTTCTAGTATAGGAAAATTAAATTTTGAGAGTTGTTTAAATATATCCATCAATATATCTCCCATAAAATATCCATAAACAACTAAAGCTAAATTGGTTCCAATTAACATGGAAACAATAAACTTTGAAGGATTTGAAGTTAATTTTGAAAGTATTTTTGAGGAAATATTATTATTTTTCTTTTCTATTTCAATAGAAATTTTGTTGGACGAAACATAGGCGATTTCCATACCTTCAAAAAAAGCTGAAAACAATAATGAAACTATTACAATAAAATAATCAATATACATTTTAACTATTTATTTCTAGAATTAAAACGATCATGTATTTTCTTTCTAAAAAAGAAAATAAATACTGCGAGAAAACTAAGTAATAAAGAAATAATTGATCTGGTTATATTACTTCCAAAATTTGAGATAAATTCAACAAAAAAAAGAATTGCAAAAACTAGATATGCATATTTAAAAAAACTTAATTGTCTCATAGTGTAATGTAGTAAATAAATATAGTAATTATTCTTCTAAAAGCACGTAACCATTAACCTCCAGAAAATTGATTTTTGTAAAATCAATATTTGAATCAAAACCCACGCCAGTAATATTTTTGTCTATTGATTTATATCTAAAAGGATAATTAGTAAATAGCCATTCGTCTGCTTTATTATAATATAGTTGATCAGTGTAAAGCGTATCTTGAGAGCTAGTAATAACAATGACATTTGTTCTTAAATCAACAAGATCAGTATTGTTGTATGAAATAACATAATCTGCTGTTATTATACTTTCATTTTTATTTTTATCAAATAAAATTATCTCAACAGATTCAGGAAATTCAAAGTAAGGAAAGTCCATGTTAGAAAAATTATACATTTTAGGACTAATTAATTTTGATGAAACAATTCCAGAGTCAGTATAGACTGAATTTATACTTTTAGCGATAGTTACAGGTGAATTATTGTAATCCAATGATCTAATATCTGCTAGATCATTTTTACATGAACAAAAAAATATAAATAAGACATATAAATGTTTCATTACAGATTAGGCACTTTAACACTAGAGCCAATCCAACATCCAATACTTATTAATTCACCTTCTCTTCCAGATGAAAATATTTCACTTTTTTGAGGAGCTTTAGCTAAGTAATTTTTTGATGAGTTATTTGCTGCCTTCTTTAAATTTGGATCAACTTTGGATGCTTTTAAAGCTTCAGTTGAGGCCAACCAATATACAGCTCTTTGACTAAAATTATCTGAGCCACAGTTTTTTGCACTAGATGCATACATTTGTGCAATTGCTATGTAGCATTTACCCATTGACGGATTAAATCTCAATGCTTTTCTGTAATAACTTCTTGCCTTTGAAAAAGAGCCACTCTTTTTAAAGTTTGTAGCAATTTTAAATAAAATTTTTGCTTTTTTATAGCCATCTGTTTGAAGTTCAATAGCTTGATTATAATATTCAAGTGCTTCTACAGCTTTCCCTTCTCTATCTTTGATAATTCCTAAGTAATAAGATGTATCAGGATTAGGATCTAAATTATTTTTTTGCTGTAAAATTGTAACAAATAATTCTGTATCGATACAATCTTTACCGGCCAATCTATTCATAGCTCTTTGTAACCAAAGACCATCATTTTTATTTTCCTCGTAGTTTTTCTGATAAAGTATTACCAAATTTTCACAGTTAGCTCTAATACCTAAAGAAATATCCATTCCTTTTGAAATCTGCTCATAGCCCTTTAGATAACTATTATAAGCTCTAATTTTTTGAGCATCCTTTTTTGAATAAGTAACCTGCTTTGAGTCATCAGATGGTAAAAAAACATTAAGTTTAACTGTATAGTTTTCAACCTCAGATTCAACTTTTTCTGAAACTTCATCATACTTTGTGAAAAGTTCTTCAGCAGTTTTAATTCCATCATCAAACAATTCAACAGCAAGTTTAAAGTATGTTAATAGATCAACTGGATTATTAAATGATTTTAAATCAGATTTAAAAGCATTATCATAGGAATTAAATAACTCTAAAGCAGACATGTTTAATTCATTTCTAAAGTCATATTGTATTTTAGCAGATTTTGCAAGGAACTTCCCCATTGGAGTTTTTGTTTTAAAAAACTCTCTTCTTTGTGAGTACAAGAAAATTAAATCTCTAACGAAGTCAATTTTTTCTTCTCCAATAGAGTTTTTGATTTTATATTTTAATATTTTTTCACCTTCACTGTAGATACCTAAATGGAATTTTGGGTTTCTGTTTCTTAATTCCATCCATGGACCATAAGCAGCTTCATAATTCTTTGCTTTTGAATATTCATTGAATATTGAAAGTGCATTGATATCATCCTCATTTTGTTGAGAAAATGAAAAAGTAATTGTTATAATGACAAGCAGTATGCTAAATAATTTTTTCATAATTAATTATATTTTCTTTTAACAAACCATCTATCGTTTAGAGAAAGACTCATTTTTAAATTTGCGAATTTTTCTTCAACTAAATTTGCATCTGTAGTTCCTCGTTTACCAATCTCTACAGCTAAATTTAAATTAGAAAACATACTCCCTACAGGAATACCTATACCAAAAGTCATACCGTATTCTTTAATTGATTGATTGTTAATTATTAATCCAGTTTTTTCAAAATAAACTCCAGATCTGTAAACTATTCTTTTTAGAACATTTTTAAAAGAAGAATAATCTGGAATATAGTAACCACCAAAAGAAATGGTTGAGCCATCTTCATAACTAGTGTTATCAATATTTATTAGATCTGATTTAAATACACTGGTATTTACAAAAGTATACTCAGAGCCAATAAACCATTTTTTGAGTTTTCCTACTCCAATACCAACAGAGGTTTTAGAAGGCATCGATAAACTAGTCTCTTTTAAATCTAAAGATTCTAAATCAACATTAATTTCATTAATTGGAAATTCTTCTCCAGAATTAGAGTTAATAACAATTGAAGAGAATGTTCTATAATTTTCAGAATCTAAACTATAATCAGGGGAATAAGTAATGGCCGTATGAAGTTGTATTAAATCGGACAACATTGGTTTAAAGGTTATACCCATATTATAATTAAATCCGCTTAAATCAGATCTATTAGCTTCTCTACTATGATAATCTAATGGATCTAAGTTATCATCATAAAGAAATTCTATTCCGTTGTTTTGAATATTACCAAAGTTGTAATCAAAATTTATTCCTAATGCTAGACTTTCAGAAAATTGGTATGCGAAGCCTAATAAAACTTTATTCAGACCACCTTTTCCATAATATTTATATTTAATTAATTCGTTGTCATCCAAAGATTCAAGTTTATAACCAACCGAAGAATGCGGCATTAAACCAAACCCAACTCCAAATTTACCCATCGGAACAGATAAACCTAAATAATCAAAATTTGTTGTTGTTGATTTTGATGATGTATTGTTAGTTTTGAAATTGACATCAGAGTTACCAACACTAACAGTGAATTTTACTAACCTACCCTCATTATTGAAGGCTTTTAAATCATTTCCAGTAAATGAAGCTGGATTTCTGAAGTTCATGTGGATACTATCAGTTAACATACTAATTCGACCCATGGCTCTATTTTCAGTTGTTCCGTTAAAATTTAAACTACCAATTCCGTAAAAAGAGTAAGGAGATGCACTTCCTTGAGAAAAAGAACTTATAGAAAATAATGATAAAGTTATGTAAAATAGATATTTTTTCAACTTGAGATATTTAATTTAATTAAATCGTTTAGTCCTTCTAATAAAAAATTTTGATTCGCAAAGATGCTAATTTTTAATCGTTTAGACAAGAAATCTGAGTCTCCACCTGTTAAAATAACTGTTAAATTTTTGTATTTAGAAGAATATTGATCAATAAACCCTTCAATTTCATAGTTAACACCACTGCAAACCCCATTACTAATTGAGTCATATGTGGTTTTACCAATATCTATTGATTCAGTTAATGATTTGACTAATGGTAAATTTGAGGTGTAATGATTTAGTGATTTAAATCTCATTTTTAAACCAGGAGATATAGCTCCTCCAAGATATTGATTATTTTTATTTATAAAATCATATGTAATACAACTACCTGCATCAATAATTAACACATTTTGATTTGAAAATTTAATCGCTGCACGAGAAACTAATGCTATTCTATCGTTACCTAATGACCTTTTTGTGTTGTATAAATTTATAAAAGGGAGTTTAGAAGTATTTGAGACAAAATGAATATTCTGAAAATTGTAGCTGTCAAAATTCAAATCTGTATCAATTACAGAACAAACAATAAGGTTTTTAATTAAAGGAAATAGCTTTAAAAAGTCATTAATGTTGTCATGAATATATTTAGAATCAAAGCATTTAATCTCAAGTAACTTATCATCAAAGACGGCTAATTTAGCCTGAGTATTTCCAATATCTAAAGTTAAATTCATAATATTATATTGATACAAATTTACAAAAAGGAATTTTACGAATTTATTTTGGCGAATAATAAAAATGAATCTATATTTGCACACCTTGTATGGTACCTTAGCTCAGTTGGTAGAGCAATGGACTGAAAATCCATGTGTCCCTGGTTCGATTCCTGGAGGTACCACTTAAAACCCGTTTTTCATAAAATTATGAAAAACGGGTTTTTTTATTAAAAATATCTACACTTTAAAAAAATTATTTCTTCTTGATTAATTTTGAAGATGTTTTACCATTTAATACCATCATATACACACCATCAGGTAAAAAATTAGAATTAATCTCAAAATTATTTAACATAGGTTTAGTTGATAAAACTACACGTCCTAATAGATCGTATAATACAACTGTTTCTACTTTAACTGATGATTTAATACTCCATTTAGAAGAAGTGGGATTTGGATAGACAACAAATTTATCATTTGATATTTCATCAACGGAAAAAGCAAACATAACAATAACAGTTCTAGAAATTGATATTGCCACATTACCACTTGAATCCATTACATCATAAATAAGGGTATAAGGGCCAAAAGATTCTGTATCAACTTCTCCTGTAACAGTAATATTTTCTGTAATATCTCCATCATAGTTATCCAAAGCTGTAGCTCCTGCATCGAAATAATTAGATCCTTGGTCAATGTAAATTAAATCTTCGCCAACCAAAGTTAAAATTGGTATAATCAAATCTACTACATTAACTATTCTAGTAACTGTTGTAGCATGATTACTATTTGCATCCGTTACATTATAAGTTACTGTATAACTTCCAACAACGGAGGTATCTACTGTAGTTTCCGTAACAATACTATCCGTAATATCTCCATCATAGTTATCAGAAGCCGTAGCTCCTTCGTCTGTATAAGTAGCTCCTAATTCAATAGTCACGGTTGCATCTCCTGTAAGAGTAATCACTGGCGCTGTAGTATCCACTACATTAACTGTTCTAACTACAGCAGTTGCCTGGTTACCACTTGCATCCGTTGCAGTATATGTAACAGTGTAACTGCCAACAATATCGGTATCAACTGTACTAGTAGAAGTTACTGTTATATCTCCAGATAAATCTGTCGCCGTAGCGCCTGCGTCTGTGTAAGTAGCTCCTAATTCAATAGTCACGGTTGCATCTTCTGTAAGAGTAATCACTGGCGCTGTAGTATCCACTACATTAACTGTTCTAACTACAGCAGTTGCCTGGTTACCACTTGCATCCGTTGCAGTATATGTAACAGTGTAACTGCCAACAATATCGGTATCAACTGTACTAGTAGAAGTTACTGTTATATCTCCAGATAAATCTGTCGCCGTAGCGCCTGCGTCTGTGTAAGTAGCTCCTAATTCAATAGTCACGGTTGCATCTTCTGTAAGAGTAATCACTGGCGCTGTAGTATCCACTACATTAACTGTTCTAACTACAGCAGTTGCCTGGTTACCACTTGCATCCGTTGCAGTATATGTAACAGTGTAACTGCCAACAATATCGGTATCAACTGTACTAGTAGAAGTTACTGTTATATCTCCGGATAAATCGGTCGCCGTAGCGCCTGCGTCTGTGTAAGTAGCTCCTAATTCAATAGTCACGGTTGCATCTCCTGTAAGAGTAATCACTGGCGCTGTAGTATCCACTACATTAACTGTTCTAACTACAGCAGTTGCCTGGTTACCACTTGCATCCGTTGCAGTATATGTAACAGTGTAACTGCCAACAATATCGGTATCAACTGTACTAGTAGAAGTTACTGTTATAGCTCCGGATAAATCTGTCGCCGTAGCGCCTGCGTCTGTGTAAGTAGCTCCTAATTCAATAGTCACGGTTGCATCTTCTGTAAGAGTAATCACTGGCGCTGTAGTATCCACTACATTAACTGTTCTAACTACAGCAGTTGCCTGGTTACCACTTGCATCCGTTGCAGTATATGTAACAGTGTAACTGCCAACAATATCGGTATCAACTGTACTAGTAGAAGTTACTGTTATATCTCCAGATAAATCTGTCGCCGTAGCGCCTGCGTCTGTGTAAGTAGCTCCTAATTCAATAGTCACGGTTGCATCTTCTGTAAGAGTAATCACTGGCGCTGTAGTATCCACTACATTAACTGTTCTAACTACAGCAGTTGCCTGGTTACCACTTGCATCCGTTGCAGTATATGTAACAGTGTAACTGCCAACAATATCGGTATCAACTGTACTAGTAGAAGTTACTGTTATATCTCCAGATAAATCTGTCGCCGTAGCGCCTGCGTCTGTGTAAGTAGCTCCTAATTCAATAGTCACGGTTGCATCTTCTGTAAGAGTAATCACTGGCGCTGTAGTATCCACTACATTAACTGTTCTAACTACAGCAGTTGCCTGGTTACCACTTGCATCCGTTGCAGTATATGTAACAGTGTAACTGCCAACAATATCGGTATCAACTGTACTAGTAGAAGTTACTGTTATATCTCCAGATAAATCTGTCGCCGTAGCGCCTGCGTCTGTGTAAGTAGCTCCTAATTCAATAGTCACGGTTGCATCTTCTGTAAGAGTAATCACTGGCGCTGTAGTATCCACTACATTAACTGTTCTAACTACAGCAGTTGCCTGGTTACCACTTGCATCCGTTGCAGTATATGTAACAGTGTAACTGCCAACAATATCGGTATCAACTGTACTAGTAGAAGTTACTGTTATATCTCCAGATAAATCTGTCGCCGTAGCGCCTGCGTCTGTGTAAGTAGCTCCTAATTCAATAGTCACGGTTGCATCTTCTGTAAGAGTAATCACTGGCGCTGTAGTATCCACTACATTAACTGTTCTAACTACAGCAGTTGCCTGGTTACCACTTGCATCCGTTGCAGTATATGTAACAGTGTAACTGCCAACAATATCGGTATCAACTGTACTAGTAGAAGTTACTGTTATATCTCCAGATAAATCTGTCGCCGTAGCGCCTGCGTCTGTGTAAGTAGCTCCTAATTCAATAGTCACGGTTGCATCTTCTGTAAGAGTAATCACTGGCGCTGTAGTATCCACTACATTAACTGTTCTAACTACAGCAGTTGCCTGGTTACCACTTGCATCCGTTGCAGTATATGTAACAGTGTAACTGCCAACAATATCGGTATCAACTGTACTAGTAGAAGTTACTGTTATATCTCCGATAAATCGTGCGTAGCCCTCGTCTGTTAGTAGTCCTAATTCAATGTACGATCTCGTAAAGTAATCACTGGCGCTGTAGTATCCACTACATTAACTGTTCTAACTACAGCAGTTGCCTACTGTACTAGTAGAAGTTACTGTTATATCTCCGATAAATCGGTATCAACTGTACTAGTAGAAGTTACTGTTATATCCGATAAATCGTGCGTAGCCCTCGTCTGTTAAGTAGTCCTAATTCAATAGTCACCGTAAAGTAATCACTGGCGCTGTAGTATCCACTACTTAACTGTTCTAACTACAGAGTTGCTGGTTACCACTATCGTTGCGTATATGTAACGTGTAACTGCCAACATGTTCTACTGTACTAGTAGAAGTTACTGTTATATCTCCAGATAAATCTGTCGCCGTAGCGCCTGCGTCTGTGTAAGTAGCTCCTAATTCAATAGTCACGGTTGCATCTTCTGTAAGAGTAATCACTGGCGCTGTAGTATCCACTACATTAACTGTTCTAACTACAGCAGTTGCCTGGTTACCACTTGCATCCGTTGCAGTATATGTAACAGTGTAACTGCCAACAATATCGGTATCAACTGTACTAGTAGAAGTTACTGTTATATCTCCAGATAAATCTGTCGCCGTAGCGCCTGCGTCTGTGTAAGTAGCTCCTAATTCAATAGTCACGGTTGCATCTTCTGTAAGAGTAATCACTGGCGCTGTAGTATCCACTACATTAACTGTTCTAACTACAGCAGTTGCCTGGTTACCACTTGCATCCGTTGCAGTATATGTAACAGTGTAACTGCCAACAATATCGGTATCAACTGTACTAGTAGAAGTTACTGTTATATCTCCGGATAAATCGGTAGCTGTAGCACCTTCGTCTGTATAAGTAGATCCTAATTCAACCGTTACAGGATTATCTCCAGTAATAGTAATCACTGGCGCTGTAGTATCCACAACATTTACTGTTCTAGTTACTGTAGTTGCTTCATTACCACTTGCGTCTGCTGCAGTATAAGTAACAGTGTAACTACCAACGACAGAAGTATCAACTGTACTAGTAGAAGTTACTGTTATAGATCCGGATAAATCAGTAGCTGTAGCACCTTCGTCTGTATAAGTAGATCCTAATTCAATAGTTGTTGGATTATCACCAGTGTCGCCGTAGCGCCTGCGTCTGTGTAAGTAGCTCCTAATTCAATAGTCACGGTTGCATCTTCTGTAAGAGTAATCACTGGCGCTGTAGTATCCACTACATTAACTGTTCTAACTACAGCAGTTGCCTGGTTACCACTTGCATCCGTTGCAGTATATGTAACAGTGTAACTGCCAACAATATCGGTATCAACTGTACTAGTAGAAGTTACTGTTATATCTCCAGATAAATCTGTCGCCGTAGCGCCTGCGTCTGTGTAAGTAGCTCCTAATTCAATAGTCACGGTTGCATCTTCTGTAAGAGTAATCACTGGCGCTGTAGTATCCACTACGTTTACTGTTCTAGTTACTGTAGTTGCTTGGTTACCAGAGCTATCGGTTGCTGTATATGTAACGGTGTAACTGCCAACGATTGATGTGTCTACTGTACTAGTAGAAGTTACTGTTATAT
>CAXYDM010000023.1:0-42663 GCA_964275595.1 uncultured Flavobacteriaceae bacterium | reverse complement strand
GTTTTGGCTGTTTCACTAATTTTTGTTCCAGGGCCAAAAATTGCAGTAAC
This sequence comes from uncultured Flavobacteriaceae bacterium, assembly GCA_964275595.1. Lineage (GTDB taxonomy): Bacteria > Bacteroidota > Bacteroidia > Flavobacteriales > Flavobacteriaceae > SGZJ01. Next base: position 42,613 of record CAXYDM010000023.1, on the reverse strand, counting down.
ACCTTGGTCTTTTAAAAATGCGTAATCATGTTTTGGTATTACTCCTCCAACAATAACCATAATATCTTCTCTTTGGTATTTTTTTAGTTCTTTAATAACTTCTGGCACTAAAGTTTTATGTCCACCAGCTAATGAAGATATACCTAAAATATGAACATCATTCTCTATTGCTTGTTTAGCTGCTTCATAAGGAGTTTGAAATAAAGGACCAATATCTACATCAAAACCCAAGTCGGCGTAACTAGTAGCAACTACTTTTGCTCCTCGATCATGTCCATCTTGCCCCATTTTAGCAACTAAAATTCTAGGTCTTCTACCATCAATAGTAGAAAATTTATCAGCTAATTCTGTAGCTTCTTTAAATGAACTGTCGTTTTTGATTTCTTTACTATACACTCCAGTAAAAGTATTAATTTTTGCTTTATATCTAGAAAAAACCTTTTCTAAAGCACTACTTATTTCTCCAATAGTAGCTCTGTTTTTAGCAGCTTCTACAGCTAAAGCTAATAAATTTTCAGAGGTATTTGCTGCATTTGTTAGATTGGTCAATGAAAGATCTACTTTGTTTTGATCTCTACTTTTTTTAACCTTTTCTAATCTTTCAATCTGTAAATCCTTAACCTTATTATTGATTTCTAAATATTGAATCTGTTCATCATAATCCACTTTGAATTCATTTACACCTACTATTATATCTCTTTTAGAATCAATTTTTGCTTGTTTCTTGGTTGCTGATTGTTCAATTCTCATTTTTGGAATTCCTTTTTCAATTGCTTTTGTCATTCCTCCATAACTCTTGATTTCTTCAATGTGTTTCCAAGCTTTTTCTACAAGACTATTGGTTAAGTTTTCTACATAATAACTCCCTCCCCAAGGATCTATAGTTTTTGTAATTTTAGTTTCATGTTGCAAGTATAATTGAGTGTTTCTTGCAATTCTTGCAGAAAATTCGGTAGGTAGCGCAATTGCTTCATCTAATGAGTTAGTGTGTAAGCTTTGAGTTCCTCCAAACACAGCTGCACTTGCTTCTACGCATGTTCTTGTAATATTATTAAAAGGATCCTGTTCTGTTAAACTCCAGCCACTGGTTTGACAATGAGCTCTTAACATGAGTGATTTTTTTAGCTTAGGATTGAATTCCTTCATTAATTTACTCCAAAGAAGTCTTCCAGCTCTAAGTTTAGCAATTTCCATAAAATGATTCATTCCGATTCCCCAGAAAAAAGATAGTCTAGGTGCAAAATCATCTATATTTAATCCAGCCTTAAGACCATTTTTTACATATTCTATTCCGTTACAAAGTGTATACGCCAATTCTATATCATTTGTAGCTCCAGCTTCTTGCATATGATAACCAGATATACTTATACTATTGAATTTTGGCATTTTTTTAGATGTAAACTTGAAAATATCTGAAATTATTCTCATTGATTCTCTTGGTGGATAAATGTATGTGTTTCTAACCATATATTCCTTTAAGATATCATTTTGAATGGTTCCTTTTAAGTTACTAATATCTACCCCTTGTTCCTCTGCTGCAACTATATAAAAAGCCATTATTGGTAAAACAGCGCCATTCATAGTCATTGAAACACTCATTTGATCTAAAGGAATTTTGTTGAAAAGTATCTTCATATCCTCCACAGTATCAATAGCTACTCCAGCCTTACCGACATCTCCTGAAACCCTTACATGATCTGAATCATAACCTCTATGAGTTGCTAAATCAAATGCTACAGATAATCCTTTTTGACCACCTTTTAAGTTGTTTTGATAAAAGGCATTACTTTCTTCAGCAGTAGAAAACCCAGCATATTGTCTAATAGTCCATGGCTTTGTTGTGTACATGCTTGAATACGGTCCTCTTAAAAAAGGTTCTATTCCAGCTCCAAAACCTATATGTCCTAGTTTATCTAAATCCTTAACATTATATCTAGATTTAATATCTACCCCCTCAGAGGTTTCAAAGTCTTTAGAACTAACTTTTGAAATTGACAACTGTTCCAATTCGATATTTTTGAATCTATCTCTATTCATTGTCGAGTCGTTTTTTTTCTCTTTCAGTTGCTAATCTTTTTTTAACTAGAGGTTCAATCAATGTTTTTTCTGATTTTCTAGTAGGGAAGGGGTTAACTTCTAATTGCTCTTTCATTTTTTCATCCATATTAACATAACAATTAGAACCTACTAAAATCTCCAACTTAGAATTGTAGTTTTGTTGTTCTTTAGAAGCATTTTCTTTAATTTTTCTTTGGATTGTACCATTTTTTAGGTGATCTAAAAAACTTGACTTACTATCTAATTCTTTGAATAAATTAAATGATTTTTTTGCAAATTCATCTACTAAGTAGTTAATGTAGTATGATCCAGAAATAGGGTTTTTTACTTTATCAATATAACATTCATGCTTTAAAATCAGTAATTGATTAATTGATATTCTTGTAGAAAATTCATTTTTATATTTATAAATTGAATCGTAATTAAAGTTTTTTATTGAATCAGCTCCACCTAGAATAGCAGCCATACACTCGGAAGTGGATCTAACAATGTTGTTGTTGTAATCATAAATAGTCTTATTTCTACTTGTTGGGATAGCTATGATATGAACATCATCAATTGGAAAACTATAGTAATTGCTTATGGTTTTCCATAATATTCTATATGCCTGGATTTTTGCAATTTCAAAAAAATAGTTTGACCCAATAGCAATTTCAAAATTTAGTTGTTTAATAATAGTACTGCCAAATAGATTTATGTACTCATTTGCTTGACACATTGAATAACTAATTTGTTGTATAATATTAGCTCCTGCCTCTTGAAAGTTTGTAGATTTAAGCTGTATGACCGACTTAAAATGTGTTATTGTTTTTAGGATATTTTTAAATCTTTTTACTTCCTGCTTATAATTTGTTTTCCAATTACCCGTGGATAAGTAATCCCCTAATAAATCATGGTCAAGATGAAATAGAGACTTATGTTTTTTAGCAAAATTATCTAATTTTGATAAAACCAATTCATTTAAATCTTCTATTTTAAAATATATATTAATGTATGTTAGATCAATATTATCAAATAATAAATCTACATTAATGAAATCTTTATAGATATAAATAGTTATATCATAAACTTCTTGACTAATAAGTTTTTTAATTTCGTGATTTGAAGTAAGTTCGTCTTTTAAATAAATATCCTGAGAAATATTCCAATTTTCTGGGATGTAGAAAGTGTTATTAGGTTTGTATTTATCTGTGAAAAAGGGTTTAATATTAACTCCTTCGTAAGATGTCCAATTAACTTCTGAATTATAATCTTTGCCTCCTAAATCAAATTGAATCTGTTGCTTCCAGTTTTTTTCTGAAATTGACTCAAATTCTTTAAACATATTAGAAGTCATTTTTAATTTTTTACATTACTACTATCAAATTCTATTATAAAAATATCCTCATTCTCTTTTTTCATAAATAACTTTTCTCTTGCATATTTTTCTAAACCACTGTCAGATTGAATTTTTGATAATTCTTTTTTATCTTGTTTAATCTCATTTTTAAAGTATTCAGTTTCTTTTTTTAATTCATCAATTTGTTCGTTTAGCTCTAAATGAACCAAAGTAGAGTTACTGTCAAAAAAAACCATCCATATGGCAAATAATAATAAAATTATTACATATATATTTTTAAAGATAGATGGAATTTTAAATTTCATTTTTCAACACTTTTTTTATAAAATTACTAATTCTTACGTCACAGCCACTATCCAAGTTATTATTATCTAAAATAAGATCGCAGTATTTTTTTACGGGCCTAATATGTAAATTATGCATTGGATGAAGCAATTTTTTAAATAATTGTATCGTATTTAATTTCTTTCTTCCTCTTTCAATAAAATCTCTTTCAACTCTTCTTTTTTCACGAACATTTTCATCAACATCAATGAAAATTTTATGGTTTAGAATATTTCTAATATTTTCATCACTTAAAATCAGTATACCTTCAATTATAATGATTTTTTTTGGCATTATTAAGGTTGTCTCATTCGTCCTTAGATGATTACTGAAAGAGTAGTTTGGTCTATTTATACTAGATCCGTTTTTTAATAATTTAAGATGCTCATAAAATAATTCAAAATCTAATGCTTCAGGAATGTCATAGTTTAGCTTATCTCTTTGCTCAAAGGTTAAGTTTGAGTTGTCCTTATAGTATGAGTCTTGAGATAATACACATATGTCTGTCTCAGAAATTACATTAATTATTTTATCTACTATTGTTGATTTACCACAACCAGTACCTCCTGTAATTCCAATTAAATACATTTAATAAAATTTATTTACCAAAGGTATAATTAATTTGGTAAGATTTTAATAATTCCAAGATTTTCAATTCCAGCATATACAAAGCCTTTAGGCCCAATTTCCAAAGATCTTACTCTACCTATTCCCTCTAATAATTTCTCTTCTTTCACTACATTGTTACCATCCAATACACACATATGTAAATATTCGAATTTTAAAGATCCAATTAGAATATTGTTTTTCCATTTTGGGTATTTATCACTATCTACATAGACCATACCACATGGAGCAATTGATGGAACCCAATAATGTATTGGATCTTCCATTCCATTTATTGTTGTTTTATCTGTAAACTTAGTTCCTATGTAGTTTACACCATAACTGGCTAAAGGCCAGCCATAATTTTTACCAGAGCTTAAAATATTAATTTCATCACCACCCCTTGGTCCATGTTCATGTATCCATATTTTATTAGTATTTGGATTAATTATCATTCCTTGAGGATTCCTATGACCATATGAATAAATTGCTTTTTTAGCATATCTATCGCTTACAAATGGATTGTCAACTGGGATACTTCCATCGTCGTGGAGACGATATATTTTACCACCATCTCTTTTAATGTTTTGTGGATTTACATTTCTATTTCCTCTGTCACCAATGGAAAAATAAATATGATCGTTATCATCAAAAATTATTCTACTACCAAAATGCTGTCCTTTTTTGCTATTTGGTGTTGCACTGTAGAGAATTTCTTTATTTGTAATTTTATTTCCACTTATTTTAAATCTCATTAATGAAGTGTTAGCTCCATTTTTATCATCATTTGAAGAAGCGTAAGTGATATATATCCATCCATTATCTTTATACTTTGGATGAAGTTCAATATCTAATAATCCACCTTGACCTAAATCTACAATTTCAGGTAATCCATTTATAGTAAGTTTTAATTCCATTTTCAAAATGAATTAATTTTCCTTCTTTTTCAGTAATTAATATAGATTTTTCGGATAAAAAGACAAACGACCATGGGTTATTTAAGTCAGAAACAATCAATTCATATTTTTTTTCAAGACTTAACCCATTAGAGAATATATGTAAAGTAAGAAGGAATATTGGTATAGTATATAGTATTTTTTTCACTTTATTTTTTGCTTTAAATTACAAAAAAATCAGAGAGATATTAAAAGAAAATTATATATTTGGCATCTATAATTATTCGGGGTGTAGCGTAGCCCGGTTATCGCGCCGCGTTTGGGACGCGGAGGTCGCAGGTTCGAATCCTGCCACCCCGACTAAATTATTGAATTACTCATATTTAATCAGCAACTATGAAATCTAACTCTCAAAAAATTAAGTGTTTAATCATTGGCTCTGGACCTGCTGGATATACCGCAGCTATTTACGCTGCAAGAGCTAATATGAGTCCAGTTCTATATCAAGGAATTCAACCTGGGGGACAACTTACCACTACCAATGATGTTGAAAATTTTCCTGGATATCCAGATGGAATTACTGGTCCTGAAATGATGATTCAATTACAAAAGCAAGCCGAAAGATTCGGTACTGATGTTAGAAGTGGATGGGTTACCAAAGTAGACTTTAAAGATGGATTAAAGGCTTGGGTTAATGATAGTGAAGAATTAGATTGCGAAACTATTATAATTTCAACAGGAGCTTCAGCCAAATATTTAGGTTTAGAATCAGAACAAAAATATTTAAAGCTTGGCGGAGGAGTATCTGCATGTGCTGTTTGTGATGGTTTTTTCTACAAAAATCAAGATGTTATAATTGTTGGTGCAGGAGACTCTGCTTGCGAGGAGGCTCATTACCTTTCTAAGTTATGTAATAAAGTTACTATGCTTGTTAGAAGAGATGAGTTTAGAGCTTCTAAAATCATGCAAGAAAGGGTAAAAAAAACAGAAAATATAGATATACTCTTTAATACTGAAACTGTTGAAGTTATCGGTAACGATCAAGTTGTTGATTCAGTTTTGGTTAAAAATAATAAGACCGATAAGCAGACTACAATTCCAGTTACTGGTTTCTTCGTAGCTATTGGTCATAAACCTAATACTGATATATTTAAGTCGTATTTAAACATGGATGAAACAGGATATATAGTAAATGAAGCCGGGTCTAGTAAAACAAATATTCCTGGAGTTTTTGTTTCCGGTGATGCAGCTGATCATGTTTATAGACAGGCAATTACCGCTGCAGGAACAGGTTGTATGGCAGCCTTAGACGCAGAAAGATATTTAGCATCATTATAATTTTATGAATTCATTAAAATATACTTTTTTTTTATTTTTCCAACTCCCATCAGCTTTCTTTTGTGGAGTTAGACTAAAGTATTTAGATTCTTTAAAATCGATTGTTTCAATTAATCATTCCTGGTTTAATAAAAATCCTTTTAAATCAATTTTCTGGGCAGCACAGGGTATGGCTGCTGAACTAACGACAGGATCTCTTATAAAAAATGTTATCAAAGAAAGTGGAGTGAATGTATCCTATCTTGTAGTTGAAAACAAATCATCTTTTTATAAAAAAGCTACTGGAAAAATAATTTTTGAATGTAATCAAGGTAAAGAGTTGCAAGATTTATTTAATTCCTTTGATCAACATAATAATAAAGCAATTATTGAGCTTAAATCTATTGGGATAGACTCAAATAATATAAAAGTTTCAGAATTTAGTTTTACTTGGTCTTTGAAAGTTAGGTCTTAACTTTTGAAATTTCTAAATATATACTGCCCTTTAAGTACCTCTTTTTTGTTATTTAAAACATCATCCATTTTTTTAAATTCAATTACTATTTTTTTTGCTTGATTAATTATATTATTACCAATTTCTGATAATTCAATTGGTTTTTTTGTTCTATCAAATATTTTAACCTTTAATTCTTCTTCAAGTTTTTGTATTTGCATACTCAAAGTAGGTTGAGAAACATTACATATATAGGCTGCTTTAGTAAAATTTCTAGTTTTTTCTAATGCAATTATATAATTTAACTGTGTGATGGTCATCTTAATACTTTTACATTATTAATAAAAATATTACTTATTGGCCAATCTAAATCATCAGTATCTACTGCAGCAATTTTATCAACTACATCCATTCCTTTGCTAACTTTTCCGAAAATAGTATAATCTCCATCTAAAAAGTGTGCTCCTGATTTACTTTGAACAATAAAAAACTCGTAGGGAGAAGCTAATTTATGTGGGTTTTTTATAATACTACTAGGCATACTAACCATTCCTCTAGAGTGTTTAAATCCATGGTTGTTATCTACTGGTAATAAATATTTTCCGATTGACTTTCTTTTTTTCCAAATTTTCCTGTTATCGCTATTACCTCCTTGAATTATAAAGTTATTAATAACTCTATAAAACTGTGTGCTTTTGAAATAATTTAGTTTAGATAAATACAAGAAATTAGATCTATGAAATTTAGTTTCATTAAAAAGAGTTATCTCAATCTTCCCCATATCGGTGTCTAACTCTACAACATTTTCTTTATGAATCTTATCATATTCTAAGAAAAAATCCATAGAGTTTTTTTCTGTTAAAATAAATTTAGATTTAACTTTTGAGATTTCTTTTTTTACTTTAGTACTACTGATAACTTTAGTTGTGTTTATATTTTCCTTATCTTTTTTAATGCAGGAAGATAATATTGAAGTAATTAAAAATATGTATAGTAATCTCATTACTTATTAAAAATGAATTTTAAAGATTTAAAACGTATAATACCAAAGTTAAAGTTAAGTAATTTAAATTCAAAAACATCTCAGATTAAACTAGCACCGAGTTTTAGAAAAGAATTTATAAAACTTAATAATAATAAACTTTTAAGCTCAAAGAAAGCTGCTGTAATAGCTGCTTTATACGAAGATGATAATAAAATAAGATTAATATTAATTTTAAGAAATACGTATAACGGAGTTCATTCAAATCAAATTGGTTTTCCAGGTGGTAGGGTAGAAGAGTATGATAAAACTCTATTTGATACAGCAATTAGAGAAACATTTGAGGAGATTGGTATCATAGTAGAAAAAGATGCATTAATTAGAGAATTGCAAGAAATTTATATCCCTCCAAGTAATTTTAATGTATATCCTTTTTTAGTTCTTTTAAATCACTCACCTCTTTTTGTGAAAGATGATAAAGAAGTTAAAGAAATTATTACAATAGATTTAGATTCTTTGCTTAATTGCGAAATCACTCAAACTTTAATACCAATTCCTACTAAATTAAATGAATTGAATCTACAAAATCATATACAAGTACCAACCTTTAAATTAGCTGGCTATAATGTTTGGGGAGCTACAGCAATGATGCTTTCTGAAATAAGAGATTTAATTAACGATGTTATTTAAGTTTTATTAACTTAGCATTTTAATCATTTACATACACGTGGGTCTTTTTAAGAGAAATCCTTTTGGACATATTTTATTTATAAAGAAATGGTTAATTCGAATTCTTGGTACTTTATCCCATCGTAGGTTTAGAGGCTTCAATGAACTTAAAATTGAAGGATCCGAGATAATCAAAAATTTACCTGACAAAAATGTCTTATTTATTTCTAATCACCAAACATATTTTGCTGATGTAGTTTCAATGTTTCACGTATTTAATGCTAGTCTAAAAGGTAGGGTTGATTCTATAAAAAATGTAGGCTATCTATGGCATCCTAAACTTAATATGTATTTTATTGCCGCAAAAGAAACTATGACTTCTGGCTTGTTACCAAAAATAATGGCATATGCAGGATCTGTCAGTATTGAGAGAACTTGGAGAAGTAAAGGTGAAGATGTTAAAAGACAAGTTAAAATGAGTGATATTTCTAAAATTGGTACAGCTTTAAATGATGGTTGGGTTATTACCTTCCCACAAGGAACTACAACTCCTTTTAAACCTATTAGAAAAGGAACTGCATTTATTATTAAACAATATAAACCTATCGTAATCCCTATTGTTATTGATGGGTTTAGAAGATCATTTGATAAAAAAGGATTAAGAATCAAAAAGAAAAACATTCTTCAATCAATGGAAATTAAAGCTCCTTTAGATATTGATTATGAAAAGGATACACCAGAGGATATCGTAACAAAAATTGAATATGCAATAGAACAACACCCTTCATTTTTAAAAGTTATTTCCGAAGAAGAATTGAAAAAAAATAATGAGCTAAATAAAAAAAGAGAGTGGTAGTTATTTTTTTGGAGGTAATGGACCTCTAAGATGAATTATTAATGCATTTAGAAAGTTCCTCAACATTTGATCGCCACACTCCATATATTTTGGGTGATTCTCATTTCTAAAGAAGGCATTAAGTTCACTCTTTGAGACCTTAAAATCTACCAGTGTAAATATCTTTATAATATCATTATCTCTAAGTTTGTGTGCCACCCTGAGTTTTTTAAAAATATCATTATTAGTTAGTCCCATATTTTTTATTTTTTTTTATTCTTTACATATTTTTCAAGCCACTGGTCTTGTTCCCACAATACATGAAAAATACTTTCCTTAGATCTATATCCATGACTTTCCTTTGGTAGCATAACAAGTCTTACTGTAGCGCCTAGCCCCTTTAAGGCATTAAAATACCTTTCACTTTGCATCGGATATGTTCCTGAATTATTATCATCCTCACCATGAATTAATAATAGTGGTGTTTTCATCTTGTCGGAGTGCATAAATGGTGACATTGAATAATAAATTTCTGGTGATTCCCAATAGTTTCTTTCTTCACTTTGAAAACCAAAAGGGGTCAAGGTTCTATTGTAAGCTCCGCTTCTAGCGATTCCTGCAGAAAATAAATTACTATGTGATAGAAGATTAGCAACCATAAAAGCGCCATAACTGTGTCCTCCAACCGCTACACGGTTAGTGTCTATATAGCCTAACTTATCAACAGCATCAATTGCAGCCTTTGCATTATCTACTAACTGTATTCTGAAACTGTCATTTGGCTCAATATTATCTTCTCCAACAATTGGAAAGGAAGCATCGTCTAAAACAACATAACCTTTAGTAATCCAATAAACCATTGAACCATAATATGGATACGTAAATTTATTTTCATTTTTTGTACTTTGTCCGGCACTAGATTTATCTTTAAACTCCCTTGGATAAGCCCATAAAATCATAGGTAACTTTTCTTTGGATTTCTTATCATAGTCAACAGGTAAATATAATACCCCAGAAAGTTCAAGACCATCATTTCTTTTATATTTAATAACCTCTTTATGAGCATCTTTAATTGGATCAAAAGGATTTTTAAAAAATGTGTATTGAGTAAGTTTGTTATTATTAATTTTTTTTGTAAAATAATTTGGAAAATCGACAGCAGATTCAATTCTTACAAATAATTCATTATTACTTGGGTTAAAATCAATTATTGATTCAAATTTATCAATATAGTCGGATTCAAATATTCTATTTTTTTCAAAGCTATTTATATTGATTTTATCAATAAATGGAAATTGTCCATTTTTAGTATATCCATCCCCAATAAGAAAGGCATTTTCAGATTTTAATTTAATTACATTTTTGTTTAAGGAATTCTTTTCCTTTATAAAGTAACCAGGATCACTGTAATTATCTTGATAATTTCTATCGGTTAGGATTGATATTTTTGAATTGTTATTTGATGGATTAAATGCATATATCTTTTCATTTCTTGTATTCCACCAATAGTCATAAGCAATTGCAAAATTATCATTTCCCCAATCAATCCCTCTAAATCTATTAATTGTCTTTAATATGCTACTGCCTTCACCATTATATGGCTTCTCTAGTTCAAATACTTCATCTCTAAATTCTACTTCAATTGAGGGGTCACCTGAGTCAAGAGCTTTAACATAGGTTAAAGTTGAGGGTTTGTCGGATCTCCAACTGAAATTTCTTTTACCTGTTCTTACAGACATAAAACCCTTTGGTAGTTCTTCAATTAAAGGAACATCAATTAGGTTTTGAATAAGCTCAGAAGTTTTTCGAATATATTTTAACTGAGTTAGGAAATCTTCTGTAAGTAACTATGTATGAAAACGGTTTTTTAATTTCACTTACCATAACGTAATTACCATCTGGAGATACAGAAATATTTGTATACATCCCTTTATTCAACCATTTTTTATGAGAGCCATCTATTGAGACTTTATATAACTGAGAAGTTGCAAGTTGTTCAAAATTTAATTCATCTGTTTTGTTTTTTAATAAATCTTGATAGGTTCTATTTTGTGCTTTTTCACCAAAATTTGATGATATTGTTGGGCCAGTTGGCACAACATTTTTTGATTCAATTAAATCCATTTTATCTTGTGGAATTACTTTTACAAGTAAATTTTTACTATCTGAAAACCAATTAATTACATTTCCAATATTAGAGTTTAATTTAAGATCAAAAACTTTATTCGCTGATCTAGATTTTAAATTCAATATCCACAGTTCAACCCCAAAATCAGTTGTATGAGTAAAAGCAATCATCCTTTCATTAGGAGACCAACTAAGATTAGATATTTTTGGGTTTTTTGGCATTCCAACTATTTCTTTAGGATCAGCCTTCGAATCTGAAAAACCTTTTAACTTAATATTATTGTAATATGTAATCCTACTACCAATGTTAGTTTTAGGATTAATTCTAAGACCTGCTAGTCTTAATTCTTTAGTAGAAAGTTCTTCAATTGATTTATAGTTACTTCTGTATAAAAAAATCAAATAATCTTTGTTATTATCGTAAATAACTGACGGCGGTCTATCAAATTCAACTAAGTCTAATATTTCAGAAGAAGGTTGTTGATATGAAATATTTTCTTGAGAAAAAGAATTTAAACTTAATAGTACTAATAGTGTAAGTAGTATTTTTTGCATGTTATTTATATTTATTTTAAAAACTAATTATATGTTATTTTAGATTGTTGTAATTAAAATAATTTTATTCTAAAATTACTTTCCTTTTTGAGGGATTAAAAGGAGTTTTAATTAAATAACCACTTGAGTCAATTAACTCAAGCTTGATATTAATTTCCCCTTTGGGTAGTCCTTTTATATAGTAGGGAGCCCATTCATCTATTATAAATTCTGTATCTTGAATTGTAGCTCTAACTTTATTTCCGTTGCTTGAAATTTCTGTATTCACTAAGTAAAAATCAAGTAATAATTTTTCCGTATCAGTCCCCTTATAAGTTCCTTTTGGTCTACTGTAAAACAAAAATTCACTTTCAAGATCAACTAGATTTTCACCAACTTGTGTTAATATAAAAGCATCTTTATTTTTCACAGACTCGTGATATGACCTTGACAAAAACGCAAGTATTACATTGCTCTCTTTCTTAAAATCTTTTGAAAAACTATCCATGTAATGAGCAGAGTAAGGCCCATTATTTATGATAAAATGTATATGTTGACCTTTTGCAGAATTTGCTAGTTGATAATCAAAGTTCTTTGAAGGTTTGAATACCAAGATCATAATTCTCTATATTAAAAGAGAATTTTGATTCTTCATCCCCCATTTCTATAGTTTTAATATTTAATGATGCATTTTCATATTCTGGAGAACCTATAACTTTTGTTATCGTAATATTTTGTAATTCATTAGATGAATTTATGATAGTATTTTTTTTTTCGTTGGATAAACAACTATAAATAATAGCAATAACACCAATTATAAAAGGAATTATAAATTTGTCTAAGTATTTTTTATTTTTCATAATTATTAAAATTGTTTTACATCCTTAAATTCTGAATACTCTAGTTTATCCATTTGTTCTTTATAACTTTTCCATTTCTCTATAAAAAATGCATTAACCAGTTTAACAGCTTTGTTTAATGAGTTATTAGCATGTTTCATTAGATTAGACTCTGTTATTGTATTCCCATTGGGTCTTGAATTAATATAATAATAAGCTTTATAAATCTTCTCCTGAACATTACTCTCTTTATTTCGAGTAATCCCTTGTCTTTTGTCAATTTTACCTAAAAATAATGCTACTAAGCTATCAGTTTGTTTGACCATTTTAGATGATAAATTTATTTCATCTTTAAATTTATCCTTATCAAGCTTACTTAATCTAGATTTTAAACCATTCGCAATATTTTTACTTTCTACTAATTGTCTTACAACATCTGCTGATTTTTGTAAAAGATCATCAATTTCTTTTAAAGAATTATATTGTTGATCAATATTTTGATTAACATCAACTCTTGGGTCATTTATAACATTGATACTTGAATATGACTTTTCATCATTAAAAGTAAGTTCAATCTTATAATTTCCTGGCTTAACAGTTACTCCACTAGATTCAAATTTATTTTTCCTTATTTTTCTAGATGGTCTTTCTTTACCTTTTTCATCCATTCTCCATGTCCACTTGTAAAATCCACTTTCTTTTGGTGATTTCTTCTTTAGTGTCCTAATTAGTCTTTCACCGTCATAAATATTCAAAAATAAACTGTCTTTTAATTTTTTATTTAAAGTATCATTACTTTTTTCTCTATTAAAGTAATATGAGATTAATGCACCAGACCTTCTGTTTTCACCATTGTACAAAGCATCTCCACCAAATCTACTACCTGTGGGTTGTTGATAAGATGCTAGTACTGATGTTGATGGTTCAAATAATTCAATTTTATTTTCTAAAAGCGAATAATTATCAGCTAATTCTCTCAAAGGGTTTATGTTATCTATTACCCACGCAGATCTACCAAAAGTCCCAATAACTAAGTCATTTTCTCTTTCCTGAATTACTAAATCTTTCACTGGAACAGTAGGGAAGTCTTTTGTCCATTTTAACCAACTATCTGCATTGTTAATTGAAAAATAAAGCCCGTCATCTGTACCTAAGAATAATAAATTAGGTGATATTTTGTCTTGTACAATTGATAATGCATAACTTTCAACATCTTCACCATCTACAATTCTAGACCACTTTTTACCATAATCAAGAGTCCTGTAAACGTATGGTTCATAATTAAACCTTCTGTAGTCATTTGCCACCAATATAGCTTCTCCTTTATTTATTTTTGAAGCCTTAATTTGAGGTATCCAACTTCCTTTAGGCAAACCTTTAATATTTTTACTTACTTCTGTCCAGCTACTACCACCATCAAGAGTATAATGAACTCTTCCATCATCAGTACCTACCCATAACATATTTTTTTCCACTTCAGAGGGTTCAATAACTAAAATTGTACAATGGTTTTCTGCTCCAGTTGCATCCATAGTTAATCCACCACTTTCAGATTGTTTTAATTTACTTGGATCGTTTGTAGTAAGGTCATCAGAAATTATTTCCCATGTTAATCCTTTGTCTTCAGATTTATGAACAAACTGACTACCAAAATATATTGTACTATTATTAAATGGATCTATATTTATTGCTGAATTCCAATTAAACCTTAAGTCTGTATTACCATCTGGATGAGTAGGTTGAACATTATAATTATTACCTGTTTTCCAATCATACCTACTTACATAGCCTTGTTGACTCATAGTCCACCCATATCTTGAATCATCCTTGTCAGGGACTACATCGAATCCATCTCCAAAAGAGATCTCTTGCCAATAAGAATTTCTAATCCCTTGATCTCTCCAAACATATGCTGGTCCTCTCCATGATCCATTATCTTGCATACCTCCATACACGTTATATGGATATTCATTATCTACATTTATGTGATAAAACTGAGCTACCGGTAGATTTTCAATAAACCTCCAAGATTTGCCACCATCTTTTGTGATATTTAAACCACCATCATTACCATCTATCATAAATTTTCCATTTTCAGGATGTATCCACCATGCATGATGATCTGGATGTACTCCATTTGAAACTCCATAAGCAGGCATTAATTGTTTGAAGTTTTTACCACCATCTTCACTAACATTTACGTAAGTAAAAATTGAGTATACTCTATTTTCGTTTTGAGGATCTACATAAATTTCAGAGTAATAAAATGGTCTTCCACCAATATCATTTTTATCATTTATTTTTTTCCAATTATTTCCACCATCTTCACTTTTATAAAGTGCATTTTTTTTAGATTCTATAATTGCGTAAACAATGTTAGGACTACTAGGGGCTATAGCAATTCCTATTCTACCTAAATCTCCTTCTGGTAATCCTTCTTTACTGGAAAGTTTCTTCCAGGTTTCTCCTCCGTCATGAGTAATGTGTAATCCAGAGCCATTTCCTCCTGAGTTAAAATACCATGGTTCTCGTTTATGTTCCCACATTGCTGCAATAAGTTTATTTGGATTTTCTGGATCCATTACAAGGTCTGCGGCACCAGATTTATTATTTGTAAATAGTATTTTTTTCCAATTATCACCTCCATCAACAGATTTGTAAACACCTCTTTCTTTGTGTTCTCCCCATGGAGATCCAATAGCACCAACATAAATTATATCTGGATTAGTTGGGTCAATTACAATTCTATGAATATGTCTAGTTTCTTTTAATCCTTTTTCCATCCAAGTTTTTCCTCCATCAATAGATTTATATATACCAAACCCTCCATTTAAACTATTTCTAGGATTTCCTTCTCCAGTTCCAACCCAAATAACACTAGGGTTAGATTGTTGAATTTTTACAGCTCCAATTGAAGCTGTTAATTCGTTATCAAAAATTGGTGACCACTTTATCCCTCCTGATTCAGATTTCCATAAGCCTCCAGAAGCTGTACCAGCATAGATGATATCGGTATTGTTTAGCACTACATCTATGGATGTTACTCTACCAGACATACCTGCAGGACCAATATTTCTTGGATTTAAATCTTTTATAAGATCCATTGTAAAATCCTGTGATAAAGCTGATATTGTAAATGTTAAAACAAATATAAATAGTGTGTAGATCCTTCTTTTCATTATGATAAATTAGATTAAATAATATTTTATAAATATATTATTTAGAATTAACTAATGCTAATTTATCATTATCAGTATTTATTGCAATTCGTGATATGTTAGTTATTCCGTATTCTTCAAGAGAACATAATAATATCCAATCTTTTGAAATTTTTGTGTTGAAGATGTATAGTTTATTTTTATAAGAAGTTAAAATTGAGCCATCTTTAAACCAACATATATCTTCGTTATTATTCAAAGTTGTGGTTATAGTTTTAGTTTTGTAACTACTTAAATCCACATAGTTAATATCCCAGATAGAATCTTTTTTTGAAATGTAACTGATTTTTTCTTCTCCAAATTTATTTATAGGTATGTTATGAATAGACCTTCCGGTACTATTATCTATGTATGTATGTTCTTTAGTTTTTAGATTTGAAGTATATAAGACTAGCTCGTTATTTTCTAAAACAGATGATATGATTAGGTTTTTTATTTTCTTAGAATAATTATAATATCCAACTATTTTATCTGTAAAAGGAATTTTGAATGTGCTATCTTTTATATCATAGATACGTAAATATTGCTCCCCTTTTTTATCCAAACTAACCGCAGTAACTTTATTTTTTTTATATCTAATAGGGGAGTACTCGCTTGTTAGTGTATTGGTTAAATACTTTAAACTATTATCTGAACTGTCATATTGAACTATATCATTTTGAAGATTTCTTTCAGAGGTGAATAAAATTTTATCATTTGACACAAATATTGGTTGATTGTTGTATCCTTTATTAGTTGATATTTTCTTTACATTATGAATTTCAATTTTATCTTGTTTGAATTTAATATCTAAAAGAAATATTTCTGAGTCTGACTGCGCAATGAACTTAGTGCAATTAAATAAAATAATTAAATTTAGTACTAACTTAAATAAAATATTTCCCTTCATTTGTAAATTGTTCTGAAACTCTATTACGTAGTTTAATTATGTTAATATCAGAGTAAGATCTTGTTTTTCTATATAAGTAATTATGTAGTTTTTTTCTCTTTGACCCTGTAGAGATTAAATTTATCACCTCTTTTGCATTTTTATTTATTATATCATTAGCGTTTGATAAATAAATACTTGTTAAGTCAGCCTTAATCTTAAAATTATTTTCGTTGTTAATTGTATTTTTTTCTGTCCTCAAAACTGCTGATTCTGACATATAAATTTCAATTAAAATATTGGACAAGCCTAGTAAAAGTTGTTGATTTTTTTCAAGATCAATTTTGTCTTGCAAACAGTGACCAATAAGCGTTAGAAAAATATCTTTATAGTTACTTACTGTTTCTTTCTCAATTTTAAATATTCCATTTTGTTTTTTATTTTTTAAAAATGAAAACTTTGAATTAATTGTTGAATCAGTAATGGCTTTTTTTAGATTAATTTCTTTTTTAAACGCTTTTTTAAGTAAATGTCCTACTGAAACCATTCTGTTAATTTCATTTGTTCCTTCATAAATTCTCGCAATTCTTGCATCTCTCCAATAAGATTCCATTGGTGCTTCTTCTGAAAACCCCATTCCACCATAAATTTGTAATCCTTCGTCTGCAGCAATTTGAACATCTTCAGAGACAGCAACTTTTAAAATTGAACATTCCACAGCAAAATCTTCAACTCCTTTTAACTCTGCCTCTTGATGTGTCATACCTTCACTTACTAGTATGTCAATATTGTCTTCGATATCTTTTGCTGCGCGATAGCATGCAGATTCGCCTACATAAGTATTAGTTATCATTTCAGCAATTTTGTATTTAATTGCTCCAAAATTGGAAATGCTAGTTTTAAATTGTTTTCTTTCATTGGCATATTCAATTGATGTTGTAGTTAACCTTCTTTGAGAATCTATACCAGCAGCACCTAATTTAATTCTTCCTACATTTAAGGAGTTCATTGCAATTTTAAATCCTTCCCCTCTGTTTGCTAACATATTTTCTTTTGAAACGATTGTATCATTAAAAAAGACTTGTCTAGTTGAAGATGCTCTAATTCCTAACTTATGTTCTTCTTCGCCAAGTGTAATTCCATTTTCCGTATTGTTTTCAACAATAAAAGCTGTTATGTTTTTATCATTTTCAATTCTTGCAAATACAATAAATAGGCTACAGAATCCTGCATTAGAAATCCACATTTTTTGCCCATTAATTTTATAACTATCTCCATCATCCGAAAGTGTAGCAGTTGTTTTTCCAGAATTAGCATCACTTCCAGCACCTGGTTCAGTTAAACAATATGCTCCAAACCATTCTCCACTTGCTAATTTTGGTACATATTTATTCTTTTGCTCTTCTGTTCCATATAATGTTATTGGCATTGTTCCTATACCTGTATGAGCACCAAAAGCTGTACTAAAAGACCCACTACCACTAGAAATATACTCACAAACTAACATTGTTGAAACAAAACCCATACCTAAACCACCATATTGTTCAGGAACAGCAATACTAAGAAACCCCATCTCACCAGCCTTTCTCATAAGATCTTCGGTTAACTTATAATCCTTTTTTTCAAATCTAGATCTAAATGGTATAATTTCACGATCGTTGAATTCTTTTACAGATTCTCTCATCATAATGTGTTCTTCTGTGAAATCTTCAGGGGTAAAGATATTTGAAAAATTTGTTTGATTAGTAATGAATTCTGATCCGCTAGTTAAGTTTTCTTTATTTTTCATAATAATTAATTTAAAAATTCAAATATTCCTGCTGCTCCTTGACCAGTTCCAACACACATAGTCACCATACCATATTTATCTTTCATATTTCTTTTTCTCATTTCATCAAAAAGTTGAACAGACAACTTAGCACCAGTACACCCTAATGGGTGACCTAATGCGATTGCCCCTCCGTTTACATTTACAATATCTTGGTTTAAATTTAACTCACGCATTACAGCTAAAGATTGTGATGCAAAAGCTTCATTTAATTCTATCAATTCAATGTCATTTTGTTTTAATCCAGATTGTTTTAACACTTTAGGTACAGCTGCTACTGGACCAATGCCCATAATTTTTGGTTCTACTCCTGCAGCAGCATAATTAACCATTCTTGCTATTGGTTCTATATTTAATTCTTTAACCATCTCTTCACTCATTACCATTACAAAAGCCGCCCCATCACTCATTTGAGAAGAATTTCCAGCAGTTACACTGCCTTTGTTTGCAAATACTGCTCTCAATTTATTAAGTGCAGATATGCTAGTTCCCTTTCTTGGCCCTTCATCTTTCGTAACCATATATTTTCTGTTAACTTTTTTTCCATTTGAATCCAAATAGGTTTCTTCAACTTTAATTGGAGCAATTTGATCTTGAAAACGATTTTCTGATAGTGCCTTTAAAGCTTTTATGTGAGATTCATATGCAAATTTATCTTGATCTTCTCTTGAAATATTAAATTGATTTGCAACAGCTTCTGCTGTATTTCCCATTCCCCAATAGTAATCAGCGTGTCCTGCATTAATTGTATTGTAGTTTAATTCAGGTTTAAATCCAGTCATTGGTACTGAACTCATGCTTTCTGCTCCACCTGCAATAATACAATCTGCCATTCCCGCTTGAATTTTTGCTGTTGCCATACCAATGGTTTCTAGTCCTGAAGAACAAAAACGATTTACAGTTACCCCTGGAACATCAACAGAATTTAGACCAATTAATGAAATAAAACGCCCCATATTTAATCCTTGGGCACCCTCAGGCATTGCGTTTCCAACGATTACATCATCAATTCGCTTTACATCTAAATTTGGTAATTCTTTCATCATGTGTTGAATTGTTTCAGCGCCTAATTCGTCTGCACGTTTAAAACGAAATACACCTCTTGGTGCCTTTCCAACTGCTGTTCTATATGCTTTTACTATATATGCTGTTTTCATAATATTTTAATTTCTTAATGGTTTACCAGTTTTTAACATGTGCTCAATACGTTCAATAGTCTTTCTCTCTGAACATAGAGATAAGAATGCCTCTCTCTCAATATCTAATAAGTACTGTTCACTAACCAATGAAGGTTCAGACAAATCTCCTCCAGCCATTACGTAAGCTAACTTATTGGCTATTTTTTTATCATGAGCAGAAATATATTTAGAATGTTCCATTGAATCAGTCCCTACTAAAAACATTCCTAAAGCTTGTTTTCCTAAGACCCTTACATCTTTACGCCTAACAGGTTGCGTATAACCAATCTCAGCCATTAATTTTGCGTGTGATTTAGCTATTGCAATTTGTCTGTCTTTGTTTACAACAACTACATCTTTCCCTTTTTGAAGTAATCCTAAGTCAAATGCTTCATATGCTGAAGTAGATACTTTCGCCATACCTATTGTTAAGAAATTTTCTTGTAAGATATTAAGTTCAACGTCGCCTTTTTGAAATGCATCTGATGCTCTTAAAGCCATTTCTTTTGATCCACCACCACCGGGAATTACACCTACTCCAAACTCAACTAACCCCATATAGGTTTCTGCTGCAGCTACTATTTTGTCTGCGTGTAAAGAAATTTCACAACCACCTCCCAAAGCCATTCCATGAGGAGCAGAAATTGTTGGAATTGAAGAGTATCGCATTCGCATCATAGAGTCTTGAAAAAACTTAATAGCCTTATTTAGCTCCTCATATTCTTGTTCAGCAGCCATTAGAAGTATCATTCCAATATTAGCACCAACAGAAAAGTGAGGAGCTTGATTTCCAATAATTAGTCCTTGAAAATCCTTTTCGGCAATATCAATTGCTTTATTTAAGCCTAACAACACATCTTCCCCAATTGTATTCATTTTAGATCTAAATTCAAGATTTAATATCCCATCTCCTAAATCTTGTAAAGAAACTCCAGAGTTTTTAAATACTTGAGATGATTCTCTAATATTATCTAAGATTATAAAGGATTCTTGACCTGGTTTTTTTAGTTGAGTCTTTGAAGGAATATCATAGTAATAAGTAGCTCCATTTTTGACTGTGTAAAATGATTCTTGCCCTTCTAATAACATTTCTTCAACCCATTTAGCTGGTTTTTTACCTTCAGATTTCATTAGTTCTACACCAGAAGCTACACCAATTTCATTCCAAATTTCAAATGGTCCATGTTCCCAGCCAAACCCAGCTCTAAGACCATCATCAATTCTGTAAATTTCATCAGAAATTTCTGGGATTCGATTTTGAACATAAGCAAATAATGCCGAAAAACATTTTCTGTAGAACTTTCCTGCTAGATCTTCACCCTTAATTAACACCTCAAAACGATCACTTACATTTGAAATAGATTTTGTTAATTCTAATGTTTTAAATTTAACACGATTTTTTGATCTGTATTTTAGAGTATTTAAGTCTAAACACAATATTTCTTTTTTTCCGTTTGAATTTATCTCTTTTTTGTAAAAACCTTGTTTAGTCTTACTTCCTAGCCATTTATTTTCCATCATTTGATTTACAAATGCAGGAATTTCAAATTCATGCCTCATTTCATCATTTGGACAATTGTCTTTAACTCCGTTAGCAGTATGAACTAATGTATCCAAACCGACGACATCAATTGTTCTAAATGTAGCAGACTTCGGTCTGCCTATTACCGGACCAGTTAATTTATCTACCTCTTCGACAGATAAATTCATTTCTTTTACAACATTAAATAAATTCATAATACTAAATATCCCAATTCTATTTCCAATAAAAGCCGGAGTATCTTTAGCAAGTACAGAAGTCTTTCCTAAGAATTTTTCCCCATAAATCATTAAAAAATCAATAACTGACTTATCGCAGTTTGGTCCAGGAATAACTTCAAATAATTTTAAGTATCTAGGAGGGTTAAAAAAGTGAGTAACAGCAAAGTTTTTTTGAAAATCTTCACTTCTTCCTTCATTCATAAATTTAATAGGAATTCCAGATGTATTTGAGGTAATTAATGTGCCAGGAGTTCTGTATTTTTCTATTTTTTCAAAAACTGTTTTTTTAATATCTAATCGTTCAACTACAACCTCCATTATCCAGTCAACACCTTCAATTAAATGTAGATCGTCTTCTAAGTTACCCGTTGTTATTCTATTTACAAATTTTTTATTGTATATAGGTGAAGGTTTTGATTTTAATGATGTTTTTAATGCATCATTAACTAACCTGTTTCGAACAATTTTATTATCTAATGTTAGTTTTTTTGTCTTTTCTATATCATTAAGTTCGAATGGAATAATATCCAATAAAAGAACTTCTACTCCAATATTCGCAAAATGACAAGCGATACCACTGCCCATTATACCAGAGCCTATTATTGCAATTTTCTTTATTTTTCTATTTTGCATTTTCTTTATTTTCAGTAAATATTAATTTATTTCCTATTAAGTTATTTATTAGCTCTGAAACTTCAAAAAAAGAATTAATCTTTTCTTTACTAATATTATTAATTATTGAATTATTAAACAGCAATACACGATCTCTAGCCTTTTCTCTACTTGCTCTTCCAAATTTTGTTAAATGAACTAATACACCTCTTCCATCATTTGGATTTGGTTTCCTCTTAATTAAACCTTCTATTTCCATTGAAGATAAAATTCTAGATAAGCTATTAACTCCAATACCCATTTTAGGTCCAAGAGATGTAGATGGTGTTCCTTTTTCAGGATCGATACTCAATAGAGTAAAGCCAGTCGCCATTGTTGAATTATAATTCGTTGCCTCTTCATTATACATTTTTTTAACTGCCAACCATGTAGTTCTTAAAACATAATCTATTGTTTTCTCTTTCATAATTTATATCAATTGATAGTAAATCAAATATAAGTAAAATCTACTATGCATGCATAGTAAATTGTAAATATTATGCATGCATAGTAAATTAATAGATAAAAAAAGAATCTAATAGACTATTTTAATACTTTGAAGATTTTAAATTTTTGATCAGTAATTAATTTAAGTAAATAAATACCAGAATTAAAGTTACTAAAATCAAAGGTTCTAATATTTTTACTTTTTGATAATAACTGTCCTGAAATAGTATAAATTTCTACAGTATAATCATTAAGTGTTGTGTTGATATTTAAGATATTATTTACAGGATTTGGAAATATGTAAGTATTGTCTTTAAAATTATTTTCAATATTGAGTTGATTTGAAACACCACTTATTTCAAAATCATCAAAATAAAATCCATCTCTTCTTCCAAAACTATTTGTTACAATTTTAAATCTTATTAAAATGGTTTCCCCTAAATAATCTGAGAGAGAAATTTTTTCTTCAACCCATGAATATTGATTTCCAGTGTAAAGAGGTTCGTTATTTGCATTTTGAAAGCTACCACCACCAATTTGAGTTAATGTTCCACATTGAGGAATCCAGCTTTCACCATTGTTAGTGGATACTTCAAATTGCACATAATCAAAATTATTCTGAATTTCCCATTTAGCTTTAAAAGTAACTTCAGCGTGTGAATAGTCGTTTAAATCTATTTCATTTGAAATAGTTATTGTTGAATTTTCATTATTACTATAATTAATATTAGCAGAATCTGTAATAGAACTCGATGGACTATAATATTCTTCATTAGTTTCTTCCCATGAATCGGAATACCAATTATTTCCAAATGTTCCTTCAGAGCCATTAAAAATAATTAAATTAGAGCCATAAGTTTTAGAGATCAAATATTCCTTTTCAAAAAATCCATTATTTAAAATCAATTTATAAATTATATCATCTCCTTCCTGCATATTAGAAGTTAAATTCACTTGAACAAAACTATTTATTGATTCTCCTATTTCCAATTGTTCAAAATTTAATGTCTGAACTTCGTTTAGTATATTATTTGAAACAGGTAAAAATGTTACATCAAAGTTGCCATTTTCTCCTAATCCTAATCGTTGAATATTAAATTCTGCTTCAAAACTATCTCCATTAATAAAATTTTCAGTTTGATCGGTTAATACTGCATAATTACTAATCATTCTAGCGGCATTTAAATTTAAAAACATCATTTCTTTGCATAGACTTTCAATGGTGGATGCTGCAGGCCAAAAAGACGATCCAATTTCAGGTGTCATTGCAAATATTTTATCTCTAATTTCACCAGTTTCTGTAGTAAGCATACCATACATGAAATCATCACTATCACCTGCTGCAGGATATAAATCTGAACTTAAAATATTTTGATAGCCATTATCCATGACTAAAAATTCAGAAATACTTTCGAATGTGTCATTGTCCTCTGTATACTGATTATAATCATAACCAAAAGGGTATAAAAGAAGGTTACTATACGTATGGTTATTTAAAGCTATTTTGAAATTATTTTGTTCTATAAAATATTTTATTGCCTTATTCTCAGATTCAGAGAACGGTTCTGTTCCAGCGTAGGTATTATTAGAGATGTCATTAGAAGTTCCAGCAGTATTCCATACCTCATTTCCATTTGTATCAATGTAAGAGTAATTTCTATTGTTATCAACTCCATGTTCATTGAACCTGTTTTTTCTCCACATTCCGCCACCTTGAGGTTCTATAGTTTCATTAAAAATATATCCGTCAGGATTTACGCATGGAATAAAATATAATTCGGTATTGTTTACTATGTCTCTGATCTCTTGACTATCTTCATAATTTTCTAATAAATACCACATGTAAAAAATTAATTGTTGTAATGAAGCTGGCTCACGAGCATGATGAATAGCAGTATATAGAATTTGTGGTTCTTGCTCATTTACATTTGGATTATCTGAAATTTTAACAAACTGAAGATATCTTCCTTCAAAAGTTAGATGAGGATGTGGATTATTAGTTAAATTATTATCTCTGACATCATCTCTGGAAGAAATTAAATTGGGGTATAATTGATGCATTAAATCTAATTGTTCTAACATTTCAGAATAAGTATAAAAACCACCAAAATCACTTCCGTCTTTAATTACATAATTAATTGGAGTTTCATAATTTTCTGCCCCCTCATTATCACAACTGGAATTTTTAAGCTCATTTCCAGAAATATAATCCTTGTGATTTGGGTTATTGATGTTTCGATAATACTGTGAAACGTCATTAATTTCAATTGAGTAATTAAAACCTAAATCTTCTAAAATATTTATTTCTGATTGAGATAAATCAGTTTCAAAATATTTATTTTTTTTATGAATTCCATGATCTGTACATATTCCAGAATTGTTCAATGTGTTTAATTCTGAGATGTTTTCATATTGTATTTTTACTCTATGATATAATTCAATATTTGAAGAATAAATATTAAAGCTGCATAAAATTGCTAAAAAAAATAATTTTTTTTTCATTGAAATAAATTTCA
The DNA here is from genome assembly GCA_964275595.1 of uncultured Flavobacteriaceae bacterium. Classification (GTDB taxonomy): domain Bacteria; phylum Bacteroidota; class Bacteroidia; order Flavobacteriales; family Flavobacteriaceae; genus SGZJ01. The sequence goes on along the minus strand of CAXYDM010000023.1, from coordinate 17,166 downwards.
CACAAAAATGGAATATTATTTAATTCTTTAGTGCTAATAAACTGTTAAAAGAAATTTTATTTTAATTATTAATTATCCAATTTTTAGCATTGGTAAAGGCTTCAATCCATGGAGATACTTGGTCATTTCTATTTTCAATATAATTAGCCCAGTTCCATTTAAAAATTGACCTTTCTATATGTGGCATTGTTACAAGATGTCTTCCTGTAATATCACACAACATTGCTGTATTATAGTCAGAACCGTTTGGGTTAGAAGGGTAGTTGTCATAACTATATTTAGCTACTATATTATAATTTTCTTCTTTTTGAGGTAATTTAAATTTGCCTTCTCCATGACTAATCCATACTCCTAAATTCGATCCTTCTAGTGAAGAAAGCATTATGGAATTATTTTTTTGAATTTTTACAGAGGTAAAAGCACTCTCATGTTTTTTAGAATCATTAAAAGTCATTTTACCATGGATTTCATGTTCAGGATTAATTAAATCTAATTCCATAAATAACTGACAACCATTACAAATACCAACTGAAAGGGTGTCTTTTCTTTTCATGAAGTTTTCTAATGAAGATTTAGCTTTTTCATTATATCTAAAAGCTCCTGCCCAACCTTTTGCAGACCCAAGAACATCAGAATTAGAAAAACCGCCAACAGTACCTATAAATCTAATATCTTCTAAGTTTTCTCTTCCAGAAATTAGATCAGTCATATGAATATCTTTTACATCAAAACCTGCTAAGTACATAGCGTTAGCCATTTCTCTTTCACTGTTACTACCTTTTTCTCTAATTATTGCTGCTTTTGGCCTGTTAATAGAAGAATCATTTACAGGAATAGTTCCATTAAATTTATTAGGGAAAACAAACTTTAGAGGTTGATTTTTAAAATTATTAAACCTTTCAATTGCCAAGTTGTTAGATGTTTGTTTTTTATCAAGTAAAACAGATGTATTAAACCATTCATCTCTAAACTCACTAATTTTTAGGTCTATATTTTCATTAAAATTTTTAATAGTTAAATTATCTGACTTTGAAGTTTTTCCAATTTTAAAAAACTCAATATTATCTTTTTTGAAATAATCTTCTATAGAATCACCTTTTGATTGAATTACAAGACCTGCATTTTCTGAAAATAATAATTTTATTGAATCCTCTTCATTTAAACTATCTAATACTATATCAGCACCAACGTTATTATCAGAAAAACACATTTCACATAGTGTAGTTATTAATCCTCCGGCAGAAATATCGTGTCCTGCTACAATTAAACCATTAGCTATTAAATTTTGAACTGTATTAAAAACCTTTACAATAAATTCAGCACTAGCAACTGAAGGTGTTTCATTTCCTACTTTGTTTAATGTCTGAGCAAAGGAGCTACCTCCAAGCTTATATTTATCTTGAGATAAATTAATATAATATATACTTCCTTGATCAATCTTAAATAATGGTTCAATAACATTAGATATATTGTTGCATTCAGCAGCAGCAGATATTATAACTGTGCCAGGCGCTAGAACTTCTTTTGTTGGATATTTTTGCTTCATGGATAAAGAATCTTTTCCAGTAGGCACATTAATTCCTAGTTCTATTGCAAATTTCGATATTGATTCTACGGCATCATACAGTCTACTATCTTCACCTTCATTATTACACGGCCACATCCAATTTGCAGATAATGAAACACCTCTAAGACCTTTGCTTAAAGGAGCCCAAATAATATTACTTAAAGCTTCTGTTATACTATTTCTACTCCCAGCAATAGGATCGATTAGTCCAGAGATAGGTGAGTGGCCAATCGAAGTAGCTACCCCTTTTAAACTATTAAAATCTAGGGCCATTACACCACAGTTGTTAAGAGGTAATTGCAGAGGTCCTACACACTGTTGTTTAGCGACTTTACCTCCAACACAGCGATCTACTTTATTAGTTAGCCAATCTTTACAACCAACTGCTTCAAGCTTGAAAACTTTTTTTAAGTAATATTTTGTTTTAGTATTATCATATAAAATTGAGCTGTAATTAATAATTTTTTTATTGTCTTTCATCACAGTTTGTGGTGAACTACCGAAAAAATTATCCAAAGATAAATCTAAAGGTGTGTTTCCTTTTGATTTTGATTTAATTGTAAATCTTTTATCATAAGTTATGGTTCCAACTTCGTAAATTGGAGCTCTTTCTCTTTCTGCAATTTTATTTAATAAATTTAAGTCGTTAGAGTCTATAATTAATCCCATCCTTTCTTGAGATTCATTACCTATAATCTCTTTATCTGATAAAGTTGGGTCTCCAACAGGGAGCATATCTAAATTTATTTCCCCACCAACTTCTTCTACTAATTCTGAAAGACAATTAAGATGTCCACCTGCACCATGATCATGAATTGAAACGATAGAATTATTATTACTTTCAACCATGCCTCGAATTGCATTTGCAACTCTTTTTTGCATTTCAGGATTTGATCTTTGTACAGCATTTAATTCTATGCCTTTTGAAAACTCCCCCGTGTCAGCAGATGAAACTGCAGCTCCACCCATTCCTATTCTATAATTGTCTCCTCCAAGTACAATGATTTTATCGCCCTCACTTGGAGTGTCTTTAATTGCTTGGTTAGATAATCCAAATCCAATTCCTCCAGCTTGCATTATAACTTTGTCAAAACCAATAGTTTTATTAAACTCTTCATGTTCAAATGTAAGTACTGAACCAGTAATTAGAGGTTGTCCAAATTTATTACCAAAATCTGAAGCACCATTAGAAGCTTTAATTAGAATATCAATTGGAGATTGATATAGCCATTTTCTAGCTTGAATATTTTCTTCCCATAATTTATCATTTGAATTTCTAGGATATGGTGTCATATAAACTGCAGTTCCAGCTAGTGGTAGTGAACCTTTCCCACCAGCTAGTCGATCTCTAATTTCTCCACCAGAACCTGTAGCAGCTCCATTAAAAGGTTCAACCGTAGTTGGGAAATTGTGGGTTTCTGCTTTTATAGAAATTACAGAGTTGACTTCTTTTATTTTATAATAATCTGCAATATCAGACCTTTCAGGCGAAAATTGATTGATAGTTGGTCCCTGAATAAAAGCAACATTATCTTTATATGCCGATACAATAGAGTTTGGATTTTTTTTAGAAGTTTCTTTAATTAATTTAAACAATGAAGATTCTTTTTCTTTACCATCAATTATAAATTTTCCATTGAAAATTTTATGTCTGCAATGTTCAGAGTTTACTTGTGAAAATCCAAAAACTTCCGAATCTGTAAGTTTTCTTCCAATTTTTTTTGAAATACTATTGAGGTAAGCTATTTCTTCAGAATTTAATGATAAGCCCTCTTGTAAATTATATTTTTCAATATTTTCAATAGTTAAAATTTTTTCTGGCTCAACCTCAATACTAAATATATTTTGATCTAATTTTTCAAACCTTTCATATACCATATAATCAAAATCAGAGTAATCAAAATCTACTTTATTAAATTCTTCAATTCTAACTAATGAGTTTACACCCATATTTTGACATATTTCTACAGCATTTGTACTCCATGGAGTTATCATGGCAGCTCTAGGACCCAGGAAAGTATAATTTACTTCATTACAATTGATTATTGACTTTTCACCAAAAACCCATGTTAGTTTGTCAACTTCTTCTTTTGTTAAAGTATTATTTGATTCTACTGCAAAGATTTTATTTCTAGTATTATCACCAAAGAAACTAATCATAATTTATATAAATAATTAGTCAATAAATTTAATTGTTTTTAACCTAATATTATATTAAAATTAGTGTGATAATTTATTAGTTATCCACTATGTTTTGAACAACTCTATTGAATTATTATTTTCTTTGTAAAATAAGAACCTTTTCTGTAGATTTTTAAAAAATAAATTCCTGAATTTAGCTTTATAGTGTTTGTACTACTTGCTTTATGAGAGTCATTTAAAAGTCTAACTCCCTGAATATTAAATATCTCGTAAGAGTATTCTAAATTTGATTTAATATGTATCAAATGATTAAAGGCAGGAATAGGGTATATTTTTAGATCTGTAAAAATGTTTTCGTCAATTGATAAATTTTGATTGTGAAAACCAATAAATTCAAACGAGTTGTTTGGAAATAAAGTCCACTCTTCAATATTAAAATTAACATTTGGATTTATTATTGATTCATTTCTAACGTATGTGCTATTTGCATAATTATTTTCACCATTAAAATCCCCAAAAACATCAATTAAATTATTATCCTTAAATAATCCAACCGGATCATCCCCATTAAATGATATGGCATCAGCACTAGATAATTGATCCGAATTATTTAATATTTGTTGATCTGCATTTCCCTTTGAGATTACATGAACATCACCATTTGTTATTTGCCCTTCTAATTGTAGCATTTCTCCCCAATTTGCACCACTATTTATATTTCTTGCTAATGAATAACTATTAAGATTTACAGTTTCTCCAGTGAAATTTGCAATTTCAATTGCTTTATTATTTGAAGATCCTTCAATATATTCAGAAATGAATAATTCATTTGTTGAGGTACTTTGATTTAATGTTGAGGCGCACTCTTGTTGACTAAATGAAGAAGAATTACCTGATTGATCTGATGCGGTTATATTTATGCAATAATATGTATTAGAAGAAAGGCCAGAAATTAAATAACTTGTATTTTCGGTATTTGTATATAGGTTATTGTCGATATATATGTTGTAAGAATCTACAGAAACATTATCAGTTGAACTATCCCAGCTAAGTTGAAATGAATTATCTGTTATGTCAAAAATTTGAATATTTGTAGGACTAGAAGGACTTTCAGTGTCATTTGTAGAGCTCCAAATTTCTTCTACATATTCTGGATGATCTATAAATGGATTTCGATTTCCTTGAAATAAATAAATTTGATTATTTCTATCAATTTCTTTTTGAGATACAGGGTCATTTAAATGCCAGTTGATTAAAATGTTTAAGAAAGTGTCTTGCAAGACTTGATCAGAACTACCATTAAACATGTCATAAGAAGACCAAGAAGAAATTAAATTTTCATATCGAGTTATGAAATAAAAATAAATTCGTGCAATATCCCCTTTAAATTCATCAATTGGTTCAAATACAATGTTAGTGTAGCCTATTGAATAACCTTCATTTAAATTATTACCTAATTTAGAACCATTTTGTGTTGGGTTTGATATTCCACTTTGACTAACTAAATTTTGCCCAACTACACCATATGGGTAGGCACTTCTAAAACCATTTACTCTACCATCTGTTGGTAATACTTGATGCGCATCACTTCTCATAGGATAATTGCTGCCAAAAACTGATTGAGGGATTATATGCTCCTTATTGTAACAGTCACCTTCGGATGAATAATTACCGCAACTATTTTCAGTACTGAAATTATATGGATCAGCACCTGATGGATTTTCGGAGTAGATATCTAAAATTGTATTGTCGTTTTCATAATAAACATCAATATCATTAGTAATATAAAAATCATCTAATGCATTATAACCTTGGTCATTGTGATTATTAATTATTTCAAACAACTGTGTTTTAAGTTCATAATCATACCCTGTAGCAGAATCATAATATCCATTGGGTATTTGAGATTGAACTAAGGCAACAGTTAAAAATAGAATTAATGTTATCTTTTTTATCATTCATTTTTAGTTAATAGTGCCATGTAAAAACCATCAAAACCATGTTCATGAGATAAAATTATTTTTTCACTTTCAAATTTAAATTCTTTACCATTTTCAGACTTTAAAAAATCTTTGATTTGTTTTGTGTTTTCTGAATTAAGTATTGAGCATGTTGCGTAAACTAATTTTCCACCTGGTTTAACCATTTTTGAATAGTCTTTTAATATTTTTTGCTGAGTAATTTTTATGTTAGTTAAAAAATCCTCTTTTAGCTTCCATTTTGAATCTGGATTTCTTCTTAATACCCCTAATCCAGAGCAGGGGGCATCAATCAAAACTCTGTCTGCAGAATTATGAAGTTTTTTTATGGGTTTAGTAGATTCTATTACTTTAATGTTAATGTTGTGAGCACCATTTCTTTTTGCTCTAACTTTTAATTTCTTTAATTTACTTTCATAAATGTCCATTGCGACTAGTTTGCCTTTATTTTTCATTAGTGCAGAAAGATGTAGTGTTTTTCCACCTGCGCCTGCACAACAATCAACTACAACCATTCCAGGTTCAACTTTAAGATATTCAGCTACCAATTGGGATGATGCATCCTGGACTTCAAACCAACCATTTTTAAAAGCTTCTGTTCTAAAAACATTTTTTCTTTCATCTAAAATTAATGCGTCACTATAACTTTGATTAATTGAGGTTAGAATACCTTCATCTTCTAACTTTGATTGAAGTAGATCTTTATCAATTTTCAAAGTATTTGTTCTTAAAACTACTTGTGCTTGTTTGTTTAGAGCAGATAATTCTTTTTCCCATTTTTTAACTCCTAACTCCTTAACTCCTATGTCATCAATCCAGTCTGGTATAGATTCACGATACACTCTTTCTTTAATAAAAGCGTCAAATCTTCCTTTAATTTTTCTGTTAGGGGTGTTTTCAAAATATTTCCAGTCAGGTAGCTTAATACCTTTTAAAACTATCCAAACTGCTAATAATCGCCATGCATCATCCCTTGAAAACGGTGATTTAACTTCAGCTATTTTTGAGTATAATCTTTTCCAACGAACTATATCATATGTAGTTTCTGCAATAAACCCTCTATCTCTGCTTCCCCATGTTTTATTTCTTTTTAATAGATTTTGAATAACCTTATCAGCATATTCATTTTCGTTAAAAATTAATAAAATACCATCAATGACGGCTAAGCATAAATTCCTGTGTAATCTCATTTGAAAAAATTAAGCATACAAATGTATGTTTAATTTTGATAAAATAAGTATTTACAGAAGCCAATTATCTTTCAAGTGATTGCATGTTAACATATTTGTAGTAAACTCCTTTTAATTTCATCAACTCAATGTGACTTCCTTTTTCAACAATACAACCTTTGTCCATCACTGCAATATGTTTTGCATTTTTAATTGTAGATAATCTATGGGCAATAACAATTGATGTTCGATTTATTGTCATTTTCTCCAGTGCATTTTGAACTAATTTTTCACTCTCTGGGTCTAATGCAGATGTTGCTTCATCTAATACCATAATCGGGGGATTCTTTAATACTGCTCTTGCTATACTGAGTCTTTGTTTCTGACCACCTGAGAGTTTATTTCCTGAATCTCCTACATTGTGATAAATGCCTTCCTTCAAATCTTTCACAAACTCCCAAGCATTAGCAATTTTTAATGCATCAATAATTTCATCATCACTAGCAGTGTTTTTAGCAACAAGTAAGTTATTTTTTATACTGTCATTAAATAATATTGAATCTTGAGTAACAAGTCCAATTAGTTTTCTAAGGCTATTTTTTGTTATAGTTTTTATGTTCAATCCATCTATTAAAATTTCTCCATTTTTTATCTCATAAAATCTATTTACAAGATTTGCTAAGGTTGATTTTCCGCTTCCAGATTGCCCTACTAATGCTAGAGTTTCTCCTTTTTTTAAATTAAAGTTAAATTCTTTTATAGCATTTTCATTATTGTAACTAAAGTTTACGTTTTTAAATTCAATTGATTTTTGAAAATTTAAAATTTCTTTATTGTCTTTAGGATCTTCAATTAGAGATTTATTTTCTAAAATTTGTAAAACTCTCTCTGCAGCTGCATTTCCTTTTTTAACTTTGTAACTAGCTTTGCTAATTGCTTTAAATGGAGTTAGTATATTGTATGCTAGACCCAAAAACACTAAAAAAGAACTTGGGTCAAGTGTGTTTTCTTCTAAAACCATTTGACCACCATACCAAAGTAGAATAGTTATCGAACAAATACCTAAAAATTCACTCACTGGACCAGCAAGATTAGTCCTGTTAAGTAAACTATTTGAGAAATTGTAATATTTTTTTGTAGAATCTTTGAATTTATTCTTAAATAATTGTTCAGAGGTAAAACTTTTTATAATTTTCAACCCATTCAAAGTTTCATCAACAAGTGATAAAAATAGTCCTTGTTCCTTTTGAACTTTATTTGATTTCCTTTTTAGTGATTTTCCAATGAATGAAATTATTAAGCCTGAAATTGGAATAAAGATAAAGACAAAAAGTGCTAGTTTGCTATTGATAAGAACCATTGATGCAAGTGTAAAAATTATCATTAATGGTTCCTTTACAATTAACTCAAGTATTCCTAAAAATGAGACTTGAAGCTCTATAACATCAGATGAAATTCTAGACAATATATCTCCCTTTCTCTTTTCGGTATAGTAAGAAACAGATAATTCAGTAATTTTATCATAAAGTTCATTCCTTACATCTCTAATGACCCCATTTCTAAGATATGTTATAAAAAATAATGATAAGTAATTAAATAAGTTTTTTAACAAAAATGTACTTACAATAATTAATATCATAAAAATTAATACATCATCACTTCCTTCGTTCTTTTTTGATGTAACAAAGTAATTTAAGTATGCTTCAGAGTAATCTACAACATTAGATATTCCATTCCATATTGGAGCTGAATTTAATGTTTCAGTTTGATTAAAAAGCACCTTAAGCATTGGAAATAAAGAAATCATAGATAGAGTTCCGAAAAAAGCATAGAAAACATTTGCAATAATGTTTAAAAATGCAAAGTGCTTATATGGTAAAGCATATTTTAATATTTTTTTAAAATACCCCATTAATTGATCTTAAGTTCACTAATAATACGATTAATTTTATTTTCCAATTTATTTTCTAAAGTAATATAATTCTGTTTATCATCAACTTTTTCATTAACACTTATATAAAATTTAATTTTTGGTTCAGTTCCACTTGGTCTTAGGGCTACTTTTGTACCATCATCCGAGTTGAAAATTAAAACATTAGATTTTGGTAATGTAATCTCTGTTTTTAATTTATTATTATCTGTTGAAATAGAGGATTGAAAGTCATCAGTTTTAACAATTACAGATTCGTCTATTTTAATTGGAGGATTATTTCTAAACTCTTCCATGATTTTATTTATTTCTTTAACTCCATTTATTCCTTTTTTAGTTAAAGAAATTAACCTCTCCTTAAACAATCCGTGTCTCATGTGTATTTCTTGTAGTTTTGAATACATTGTATGTCCATCATTTTTTAATAAAGCTGCAATTTCACAGGACAGTAGAGTAGAGGTAACAGCATCTTTATCCCTAACAAAATCCCCAACCATAAATCCAAAACTTTCTTCACCACCTCCAATAAAATCCAGTTCAGGAAAATCTTTTATCATTTTAGCAATCCATTTGAAGCCTGTTAATCCTAATTTGCATTCTACGTTGTAATAATTAGTAATTTGATTAATCAATGGAGTAGATACAATTGTAGATCCAACAAATTGATTACCGTTTAATTTATTTTCACTTTTCCATTTGTTACATAAATATTCAATTAAAATAGCCATTACTTCATTTCCGTTTAATAAAATTAACTTTCCATTATAATTCCTAACTGCTATTCCAAGCCTATCTCCATCTGGATCAGTACCAATAACTATATCAGCGTTAACTTTATTACCAAGCTTTAAAGCCATTTCTAATGCTTTAGTCTCTTCTGGATTAGGTGATTCTACAGTTGGGAAATTTCCATCTGGAATTCTTTGTTCTTCAACTATGTGTACATTGTTAAATCCGGCATTTTTTAAAACATCTGGAACTAAAGTAATTGAAGTTCCATGAAGAGAAGTAAATACTATGTTTAATTTATCTTTTAATTTAACATCATCGGATAACTTACCATTTAAAACACTCTGACGAATAAATTCATTATCTACATTCTTGTCTATAAATTTTATTAAACTACTATTCAAATCAAAAGAGATGTCCTTGTATTCTAAATTGTTAATCTCTTTAATAATATTTTGATCTTCAGGTGGTACTATTTGACCACCATCTTGCCAATAAACTTTGTAACCATTATACTCTGGAGGATTGTGAGAAGCTGTTAATACAATACCACATTGACAATTTAAATACTTCAATGCAAATGATAGTTCTGGTGTTGGTCTAAGGTCACTAAATAAATACACTTTAATATTATTAGAAGAAAAAACATTTGCAACTATTTTCGCTAATTCTTTGCTGTTATTTCTACAATCATATGCTATTACTACTGAGATATCTTTCTTAAATACCTTTTTCAAGTAATTACTTATTCCTTGGGTATTTTTACCTAGAGTATATTTGTTGATTCTATTAGTTCCAACTCCCATTAATCCTCTCATTCCGCCAGTTCCAAACTCAAGATCTTTGTAAAAGCTATCTTCTAACTCATTTTCATTTTTAGATAAAGATTTTGTGGCTTGTATTGTGTTTTCATCAAATGGAGTCTTTAGCCACTCTTTATAAATATTTTTGTAACTCATAGATTAATACTTGTAGTTAATTATTAATTGTTTGATCTATTTTGTATTGTTTTTTAGTTTGATTGTTTCTGGTTATCATTTCACCAAGAAAACCTGCGACAAAGAATTGACTTCCAAGAATCATAGTTGTTAAGCTTATAAAAAACTCAGGCCTTTCTGTAATTAATCTACCATCTGGATTTAAATATACCTTATCCACTCCTAAATAAATAGCAAACATAAATCCTATAATTAGCATTAATGCTCCAATAGTTCCGAAAAAATGCATTGGTCTTTTACCAAATCTTGACAAAAACCATATTGTAACTAGGTCTAAAAAACCATGACTAAATCTACTCATACCAAATTTTGTTTGACCATATTTTCTTGGTCTATGTTTAATAACTTTTTCTTCAATTTTATTATACCCTTCGTTACTTGCTAGTATGGGTATATATCTATGCATTTCGCCATAGACATTTATGTTTTTTATAACTTCATTTTTATAACCTTTTAATCCACAATTAAAATCATTTAATTTAATACCAGAAGTTAGCCTTGCGCAAAGATTAAAGACTTTTGATGGAAGGTTTTTTGTAAGTACAGGGTCAAATCTTTTTTTCTTCCACCCAGAAAGAATGTCAAGATTTTTATTAATAATTAGATTATACATTTCTGGAATTTCTTTGGGGTCGTCCTGTAAATCTGCATCCATGGTAAATACTATATTTCCAGTTGCAATTTCAAATCCAGCATGTAAGGCCTGTGATTTCCCATAATTTTTAGAAAACTTTATTGCCTTAAAAGAACTATTTTTCTTACAAATAGAGCTTATAATTTCCCAAGAATTATCATTACTACCGTCATCCACATAAATCACTTCATAGCTAAATGAATTCTCTTTCATTACTGAGTCTATTTTAAGACTTAGTTCTTGTAAAGATTCACATTCATTTAATAATGGAATAACAATTGATATATCCATTTAATCTTATCTTTTAGTTGGGTATAATAAGAAAAAAATTAATGAAATTATTAGTCCAACAAGTGAATAGCCAATTAACTTAAAGCAGTATGTTGCCAAAATATTTGATAATGAAAAACTGCTATTTTTTGACATTTCGTCCATGCTTAAAGCAATCATTTCTTGAGCTACACCTAAGTTTTCAAACATTTCTTTAGCAATTAACATAGCTTGTTCGTCTATAGCTCTAGCAGCGTCAGTATCAATGATATTATAAATAACAAACATCCAAACCCAATAAATTAAATATCCAATTGCAGTTGCAATGAAATAGGATTTAAAAGCATCTCCAAATGTTATAGTTCCACCACTGAAAGCTTTTGTTTTAAATATTGAGTAAGTGCCAGCACTAATAATAGTGAAAGAAATAGCAATACTTAAGTATGTGTCTAAAAATAGTTTAAAATTTATTGAATAGGTAAGTGTCGCTATTAATAATAGTAATCCACCTAAAATTAATCCATTATTTAAAGAATTTTTTTTTAAATCACGTTCCATAGTAAAATTTTATATCAACAAATATAGCAAAAGCAATTTCTAGATTAAATAAACTTCAGAATATATTGTTATATATTAAAAAAATATCTAGATTTGCACCTCAAAATTAAAACATTTATTGATGAAAAAAGATATTCATCCTAAGGATTACAGATTAGTAGCATTTAAAGATATGTCAAATAATGATATTTTTATAACTAAATCAACTGCTAATACAGCAGAAACTATTGAGTATGAAGGAGTTGAGTACCCACTTGTAAAAATGGAAATTTCAAGAACTTCTCACCCTTATTATACTGGAAAATCTAAACTTGTGGATACTGCAGGTAGAATTGACAAGTTTAAGAATAAATATTCTAAATTTAAGAAGTAAATCTATCTTAAATATATTATTTGTTAAAGTCTTTCATCTTTTTGAAAGGCTTTTTTTTATTTTTACATAAAATTCAAACCATGAATTATATTTTATTTGATGGCCCTAGTAGAAATAACTTTCTTCCTTTGACCTATACAAGACCTGTAGCAGAAATAAGAGTTGGTATATTAACCATTAGGGAAAAATGGGAAGCTTTTCTTGAATCTACAATTACATTTGTTACTGAGGATTATCTGTCTGAAAAGTTTCCGATGGTAGAGTTTGATAAAAACATTTTCATTAATGCTTCTTTTTTACCCAACGCTAAGATTGTAAACTTAATAATTAATCTAAAACCAAATGAATTAATTAATTCAGGAAATGATTTAATAGCATTTTATGCTAACGAAAGTCAAGATGAGGTTGATTTAGATTCTTTTACAAAAATCGAATACAATGAAAAAGTATTACACATAAATAGCTTAACCGATATATTTAAAATTAATTCATTAGCAATTGAAGAAGATTTTAAATTGTTAACTAAAAATAGAGATTCATCAAAAATTTCCAATACTAATAATCTCATTAACTCTGATAATATTTTCTTAGAAGAAGGAGTTAGTATGGAATATTCAACTTTAAATGCATCTAATGGACCAATTTATATTTCTAAAAATTGTGAAATTATGGAAGGGTCGTTAATAAGAGGTCCATTTGCCTTGGGTGAAAACTCTACTTTAAAACTCGGTAGCAAAATCTACGGTGGTACAACAATTGGTCCAAATTGTAAAATTGGTGGCGAAGTCAAAAATTCCGTTGTTATAGGTAATAGCAATAAAGGTCATGATGGTTTTTTAGGCAATTCATTGATAGGGGAGTGGTGCAACCTTGGAGCAGATACAAATACTTCAAATTTAAAAAATAATTATACGGACATTAAAATTTGGAACTATGATAGTAATAAATTTTCATCAACTGGTGAGCAGTTTTGTGGACTTATTATGGGTGATCATAGTAAGAGTGGTATAAATACCATGTTTAACACTGGAACAGTAGTTGGGGTTTGTTCAAATGTTTTTGGATCTGGTTTTCCAAGAAATTTTATTCCAAGTTTTTCATGGGGTGGTAACAAAGGTTTTTCTAACTATAAAATTGAAAAAGCTTTTGAAGTTAATGATATAGTGATGAAAAGAAGGAATTGTGATTTTTCAGATAAAGATAAAGCAATATTGACTCATATAAACGAAATTACTAGCCCTTATAGATCTAATTTTTAGTAACTCGCCTTAGATCTAGTATATTTATTGGATTAACACCTAAATTATTAATATTTTTATGTGTAAACCTAATTACTTCATCATAGAACAAAGGAATTACAATTGATTCTTCCATTATAATAGAATCCATTTTTTTATAGAGCAACTCTTTTTTTATTTGTTTAGTTTCACCCAAAGACTCTTCATATAAGTTGTCATATTTTTCGTTCGAAAAATGTGTATAGTTAGGTCCAAGTGGTGCGAAGTTTTTACTGTAGTATAGCGATAGATAATTTTGAGCATCTGGGTAATCAGCAACCCAGCTTGCTCTAAAGAAATCTAATTTTCCATTTGCTTTGGCTTCTTTTAAAGATGATGCAGGAATTACATCTACAATTATATTAATTCCAATTTTTTCTATTTCTTTTTGAATAAATTCACAAAAAACTAAATAATTACTAGTGGTAGTTAATCTTATCATAGGGTTTTTTTCACCAGATTCCTTAGTATATTCAAGTACTAATTTTTTTGCTAGTTCTGGATTATATTTATAGTATGGTTCTTTAGAATAGCCTGGTAAGCCATCTGGTATAAACCCTGAGTTAGCGTTTACTCCAATACCATTTCGTAAAAATTTGATCATTTTGTCCCTATCAAAACCATAGTTTATTGCTTTTCTTATCAGTTTAGATCTAACACTTGAGTTAGTTGATTTATTATAAAATCCTAGATATTCGGTATTTAAATAAGGAGTTCTTACTAAATTTATATTATCGGAATATTTATTAGATAAGTCACCATTTGTATTTAAAATTTCATCTTTGTATGAGTCATCTAGTCCTGAAATAAAGTCTAAGTTAGATTGTATGAATTCTAAAAATTCACTTTGTTTTTCTGGAATAAATGTTATGGCAATTGCCTCAAGATAGGGTAAAGAGTTTCCTTTCTGATCTTTCTCAAAATAATCTACATTTTTTCTTAAAACTAATTTTATATTTTCTTCCCATCTTTTAAATTTGAAAGGACCTGTTCCAATAGGGTTTTTTCTGAAATCACTTCCGTAGTATTCAACAATTTCTTTTGGAACAACAGAACAGTACTTCATTGATAGAATTCCTAAAAATGCATTGAACGGTTCTTTTAGCTCTATTTTAAATACGCTATCATTAACTGCTTTATAACTTTTAACTTTATCCAATACCCAAGCACCTGGAGATGCTAGTTTTTTATCTAAAATTCTATCAAAACTATATGTAAAGTCATTAGCAACTACTTTTCTGTCATTTAACAATTTATGCTCATGAAATTTAATATTAGTTTTTAAATTAAAACTGTAGGTTTTACCATCTTCGCTAATACTCCATTCTTGTGCAATTGAAGGAATAATATTTAAATCTTTATCCATTTCAACTAAACCATTAAATAGTTGATTTATAACCCATATATCAGCATTATCTTTTGCAAATGCTGGGTCTAAAGAATTAATATTTTTATGTTCATTATATCTAAATACTAAATGATCTTTATCATTCGAATTATTACTGCATGAAAAAAACAACAGTATCATTAGTGTTAATTTGATTTTAATAATGATTTTATTCATATAACTTTTAGTTGTAAATTTACTGCTTTGTAAAAATACAAAATGAATTTATTAAATACCGTTGCATTTTACACACTTGGTTGTAAACTGAATTTTTCAGAGACATCTACTATTGCACGTAATTTTGTTGAAAATGATTTTAAAAAAGTCGCTTTTAATGAGCCTGCTGATGTATATGTTATTAATACTTGTTCTGTTACAGAAAACGCGGATAATAAATTTAAAAGTGTAGTTAAAAGAGCAAATAAAAGTAATCCAAATGCCTTTATTATAGCAATTGGCTGTTATGCACAGCTAAAACCAAATGATTTAGCAAATGTTTTAGGGGTTAATTTAGTTCTTGGAGCTAATGAGAAATTTAACATATTACACTATTTAGATAAAATTTCTGTTAATGAACCCCCTCAAGTGTATTCATGCAATATTGAAGATGTCGATAATTATATCAGTAGTTATTCAGTTTCTGATAGGACAAGAGCGTTCTTAAAGGTTCAAGATGGGTGTGATTATAAATGTACTTATTGTACTATTCCTTTAGCTAGAGGTATTTCAAGAAGTGATGACATTAATTCAATTATTAATAATGCAGAAGAAATATCAAAAACTGGAATTAAAGAAATAGTATTAACTGGAGTTAATATTGGTGACTACGGTAAGGGGGAATTTGGTAATAAAAAACATAAAAGTACTTTTTTAGATTTAATAGAAAGTTTGGATAAAACTTCTTCAATTGATAGAATTAGAATTTCTTCAATTGAACCTAATTTACTAAAAAATGAAATTATTTCATTTGTTTCAAAAAGTAATTTATTTGTACCTCATTTTCATATTCCTCTTCAAAGTGGAAATAACGAGATTTTAAAACTTATGAAACGAAGATACCTTAGAGATTTATATGTTGACAGGGTTAAGTTTATAAAAAATTTAATGCCAGACGCTTGTATAGGAGTAGATGTAATTGTTGGATTTCCAGGTGAGACTGATGAATATTTTATGGATACTTTTGATTTTTTAAATTCTATAGAAATTTCTTATTTACATGTTTTTAGTTATTCTGAAAGGGATAACACATTAGCTAGTAAGTTACCTAGTGTAGTTCCAAATGAAGTTAGAAGAAAAAGAAGTAAAATCCTTAGATCACTTTCGCTAAAAAAAAGAAGAATGTTTTATGAGTCTCAATTAGGTAAGTGTAAAAACGTTTTGTTCGAGTCTGAAAATAAAAAAGGATATATATATGGCTTCACAGAAAATTATGTAAAGATACGAGTACCATGGAATCCTGAATTAGTAAATACTATACATCAAGTCGAATTAGACTCAATTGACCAAGGAGGGTTTGTTCGGGTTAAATTTAAAATATTTGAATTAGCTTAAATTCTAATTCCAACAGGTAGCATTCTTTTATATTTTCTATTTTTTCTAATAAATTTAGCTATAATAGGAGCAGTTGGAACAACACTAATTTCTCTATCTCTAATATCGTCAAGAACTAAAACTAAAAATTCTTCGGTAAACGTATTTTCACTTACTGATTCTGGTATTATAAGTTTTGTTAAGAAAATTTTTCTATCTTGGAGGGAGTATTCAATTATCGCTAATTCATCATTTACTTTTAGTTCATATTGTCGTAAAAAAGTGTTATCAGTTAATGCCATGCAATATGAATTTTATTGTAAAATTTATGAAAAATATTTTATGTAAAATTACAAAAAAATATTCGCTATTAGAATTTAATAAAGAATAAAGTATTGAAAACGAAACATATATACCTTATGCCAGGGATGTCAGCTAATCCACTAATCTTTGATAGGATTAAGTTTTCCGATGAAAAATATAAGGTTCACTTTTTGAAATGGATTAAGCCTTTTTTAAACGAGAGTATTGAAAGTTATTCTAAAAGATTGTTGGATTTTATTGAACATGAGAATCCTGTTTTGATAGGAGTATCTTTTGGTGGTTTAATAGTGCAAGAAATT
>CAXYDM010000022.1:0-30297 GCA_964275595.1 uncultured Flavobacteriaceae bacterium | reverse complement strand
CAAGGATGCAGGTCATATTGCATTAAATACAGGAGTAGGGGCCGGAGCTGAAGAAATCTTAATTCCAGAAGAAAATTTAGGTCTAGAGCGTTTAGTAGAATCTTTAAAAAGAAGTAAAGCAACTGGAAAATCTTCTAGTATAGTTATAGTTGCTGAAGGAGATAAAACTGGAAAAAATGTTTTTGAACTGAAAGATTATGTTGATAAAAATCTTGACGGTTATGATGCTAGAGTTTCTGTTCTAGGACATTTACAAAGAGGTGGTTCTCCATCTTGTTTTGATAGAGTTTTAGCTAGTAGAATGGGTGTAAAAGCAGTTGATTATTTATTAGAAAACAAAACGAATTTGATGGTTGGATTAAAAAATGGTGTAATAGAATTAACGCCATTGGAAAAAGCCATAAAAGGTAAAACAAATATTAACAAGGAACTTTTGAGAGTTTCAGACATTATGTCAATATAAAAATTAAAAAAATAAATGAATACAATAAAAGTTGGAATTAATGGATTTGGTAGAATTGGTAGAATTACACTTCGCGCGATTTTAGAACGTACAGATGTTGAAGTTGTAGCTATTAATGATTTGTTGGAGATTAACCATCTCGCTTATTTATTGAAATACGATTCAGTTCATGGTATGTGTGAAGCCTCTATTGAGGTTTCTGGAAATAATTTAATTGTTAATGGAAAAGCTATACGTGTTACTGCTGAAAGGAATCCATTGGATATAAAATGGGGAGATTGCAATGTGGATGTAGTTGCAGAATGTACTGGTATATTTACAACTATTGAAAAAGCTAATTTACACATACAAGCTGGCGCAAAAAAGGTCGCAATTTCTGCTCCTTCTGCTGATGCACCAATGTTTGTTATGGGAGTAAATCATAACAAAATTCAATCATCTGACCATATTGTTTCTAACGCTTCTTGCACAACTAATTGTTTGGCACCAATTGCTAAAGTTTTACATGATAATTTTGGTATAGATGAAGCTTTAATGACTACTGTTCACGCTGCCACATCAACTCAGTTAACAGTGGATGGACCAGCCAAAAACTACAGGTTGGGAAGATCAGCACTAAATAATATAATACCATCTACAACTGGAGCGGCTAAAGCTGTCGGTAAAGTTATTCCTGAACTTAATGGTAAACTTACTGGAATGGCCTTTAGAGTTCCCACTGCAAATGTTTCTGTTGTAGACTTAACAGTTAAACTAAATAAGGATACTTCTTATCAAGAGATCAAAGACACTTTTAAAGCAGCTTCTGAAAACGAACTTAATGGAGTGTTAAGCTATACTGAAGATGCTGTTGTATCTCAAGACTTTGTAGGTTGTACACATACTAGTAACTTTGATGCTAATGCAGGAATCGAGTTAGGTTCGAGATTTTTTAAAATTATATCTTGGTATGATAACGAATACGGCTATTCAAGTAAATTAGTTGATTTAATGGTTTATATCAATAATAAATAATTCTAGTATATGATTTTAATTGTTGATAGTGGTTCAACCAAAACAGATTGGATTGCAATAAATAATAAAGGTGAAATATTATTTCAAACCCAAACACTTGGATTAAATCCTCAAGTCTTAACGGACTATATAATTGAGGAAAGAATTGTAAATAATTTTGATTTATATCAAAATAGAAAATCTGTTACAAAACTATATTTCTATGGTGCAGGTTGTGGCACTGAGCCCCCAAGAGTAATGATAAAAGGAGTTTTTCTTAAAATATTTAAGACTGCCGAAGTTTTGGTTAAAGAAGATACCTTTGCCGCTATTTACGCTACTGCTGATATAAATAAGAAATCCATTGTCTGTATATTGGGAACTGGGTCTAATTGTAGTTATTTTGACGGTGTTAATGTTATTCAAAAAATAACTTCTTTAGGTTACATACTGATGGATGATGCCAGTGGAAACTATTTTGGCAGACAACTTTTAAGAGACTATTATTTTAATAGAATCCCTGAATCTATTGCAGAAAAATTCAATGAAAATTTTGAATTAGATGCAGAGACAATTAAAGATCATTTATACAAAAAACCAAATCCAAACACTTACTTAGCTAAGTTTGCAAGATTTCTTATTGAAAACAAGGAAAGTGAATACGCCCAAGATCTAATTAAGAGAGGAATGGATATGTTTATTACTAGACAAATTTTACAGTTTTCAAATGCTGACGAGATTCCTATTCATTTTACGGGTTCAATTGCTTATTACTTAAAAGATGAACTAATTGAATCTTTGAAAGAACATGGCTTAAAAGCAGGTAATATCATAAGAAGACCTATTGACGGTCTATTAAAATATCACATCGGATTGTTAGACTAGTTTATTGCAATCATTGATATTTCTACATTCACACCTTTAGGAAGTTTAGCCACTTCAACTGTTTCTCTTGCCGGGGCTTGGTCTTTGTCAAAGTATGACCCATACACCTCATTAATGTCATTAAAATCACTCATAGAGGTTATAAAAATAGAAGTCTTTACAACATTAGAAAAATGAAGATCTGCTGTATTTAAAACTTCCTTTAAATTTTCCATTACTTGCTGGGTTTCCTCTTTTATGTTGTTTAAAACTAATTCACCAGATTTGCAGTTTATTGCAATTTGTCCTGAGGTAAAAAACATATTTCCAGCCATTACCCCTTGATTATAAGGGCCAAGTGGTGAAGGTGCTTTTGGTGTATTATAAATTTTTTTCATATTCTTTAAATTAAAGTTGTTTATCTCTTTGACGACGTTTATCATATTTTATATCGCTAAGCATTCCTGATTTAATTCCTATAAAAAAGTTCCATTGTGAATTTGAGCTAAAAGGAATCCAGCTAAAATTCATTCTCCAACTAAGTAAATCTCTTTCAAATCTAAGTTGTGTATAAGTAATGCCATTGTTTTTTAAATCATACCCAGAAGATGCTCCAACACTCCATTTAGGAGATATGTCTAAATCACCAGAAAACATTATGGAATGTGATGATATTTCTTTTTGATTTCTACTATTGTTATAGTTTACTGCATAGGCAACTCTAAGGCTCCATGGAATTGTATAATTATATAATTCACTAGGGATTTCTTCTTCATCTTCATCTTCATCATCTAAAAAGGAACTATCTGCATAATCCATCGATTGCCCGAATAAGTCATCGTCCCTACCACCGCTTCTTAAAGACTCGTTTACAGATCTGTTATTTGCTTTGGATTTATCCTTATTCCCTTTATTAGATAATGAATAGTTAAAGGTTAAATTAGCACTAGTTAATCGAAATAAGTTACCATCAGTATTTATATTAAACTCATTTATTTTATTGTTATTTTCATCTAAAGCATATGGATCTAAAGTTGCTCCAAAATTTACAGACATTTTATTATCAAATAATTGTGTTCCACCAGATAATCGTATGGGGCTCCAGTTAAGAGAATCACTAGCCATATTGTATGAGGTTGAGAAATTTAAATTATTTAATATAACTACTTTTTTAGCTTCTGTATTTGTACTGTCTCTGTCTGTTACTTTTGCTTCCACATTATTGCTTACTGAAAGTCCAATAGAGCTGGAAAAATTATTGTTTGGTGAACCAAATATTGAACCCTCAAATCTTGTATATTCTAATTCAGTTGTAGTTAGTCCATCTGCATCAACTACTTCATAAGTTTCGTAATAATCATTAAATGACGGGTTAATATTGTAGCTAATTGAGGGTCTCATAACATGTCTTATAGCTTGAATTTTCTTTTCTTTACCAAAATCATACATGCCGTAAACTGTTGTTCCTAAACTAGAAGAAAAATTATATGTTCTAAAAGAGTCAAATCCTTTTATTTCCTCAGTAATTACATCGTTAGTTTCGTTATCAAAAGTTTTAGATATAGTATTAAATGTCCAATTTTCTTTATAATTAGCGCTAGTGGAAAAACTTAAATATTTAAACAATTTAAAATTAGTACTTAATGGTATAGAATGTTGAAAGCCAGATTTTGCAGATTCAAACATTTCTTTTTTAAAAAATAAAGAGTCAGTGGTTTGTATTCTGTTTTCACCCCGCACACTATATTGTAAATTTATGTTCTGAATTATTCCTTTTTTGGTTCCATTTTTTGGTGCAAAAGGAAATACCCTGCTAACACTTCCTTGGAATGTTGGTAATGTCATGTTAATTACCTGAGTATTCGTGTTTTGTGAGTGAGTGGCAGTTAAACTCATGTTAACTTGAGGCTCACCAACAAAAGTTTTAGAATAGGAAACCGAAGATGATAAGGTGTTGTTTAAAAAACTAGATGCATTTAATTGATTAATTGATTGTTGGAAATACTTGCTACTTCCTAGGTTTACCGAGGCTGAAAAACGAGAATTAGGATTTGATTTAGCATCTTGATTGTGCGACCATCTTAAATTATATATTGAACTTTTTGAATAGTCGGGAAAACCTCTTTCACTTTTTATTAAATTTTCATATCTAAAACTAAGATTACCTCTAAATTTATAACGGTAAGCATAATTATTCTCTAGTCTAAATCCATAACTACCATTAGTGTAATAATCTCCTAGTATAGCTAGATCAACATGATCACTGATAGCCAAGTAGTAACCTCCATTTTGTAAAAAATACCCTCTATCATTTTGCTCACCAAATGATGGAAAGATAACTCCCGAGGTTCTTTTTTTAGTCAGAGGGAAGTAACCAAACGGCAATCCAATAGGAGTAGGAACATCAGCAATAAACATATTTGTTAATCCAGTAATAATTTTTTTTCCTGGAACAACTTTAGCATTTCTTAATAAAAAATAATATTCTGGATTATCTAAATCAACTGAGGTCGTAAATTTAGCTCGATCCATAAAATATACCGAATCATTTTCTTTTTTAGTCTTTTCTGAAATTATATTCATACCAGATTGCTCAGTCTTAGAGTTAAAAATTAATGCCTTTTTTGTATCTAAGTTAAATCGAATTGAATCAGGCTCAATAACATCATTACCTTCTTTAAACACAGGTGATTGAGTTAAAACTCCACTGGTATCTTTAATTCTACCTGCATATATTTCATTTTTTGAATAGTCAATTACAATTTTTCCTGAAGTAATTTCCATATCTCCGTACACTAATTTTGCATTATTATAAAGAGTTATTTTTTTTAATTTAGGATTAATGGAAACAGTATCTAAAGCATTATAAGTTGCACCACTGTTAAAAAAGTTTTTTTTAATTTTTGTGCTATCTGTATAAGTGCTGTCTTTTACTATAATTTTAGTTGATGGAATTGAGTCTAATACTTGCCCAATACAAGTTGTGTTTATAAACATTGTATAACTTAAGGCCAAAATTATATTATGGATGTATTTTTGCAATGTTTATAATGTATTTTTGATACGTATTATAATCTACAAATAGATTTTATAAAGTTACGTATATTTTTCTCAAAATTAATATATAAAAATATGTTTTACTCATATAGAATTAGTGTTATTTTTAACCCTATTTTAACAATATACTTATTTTCTTTTTTTCTAATTTTTAATGTTACTAATCTTTATTCACAACAAAAGTTTAAAATTGTTATTGATGCAGGCCATGGTGGTAAAGATCCTGGAAAACCTACAGAATTTGGTTTTACAGAAAAAGAAATAGTTTTAAAAATCGCACTAAACTTAGGGAGTTTACTTGAAAAAGATGATTCCAACGAGGTTATATATACTAGAAAAAATGATGTTTTTTTAAAATTAAGAGAGAGAGCAGCGATTGCTAACAATGCTGATGCAGATTTATTTATTTCAATTCATTGTAATTCATTTCATGACAAAAGGGTAAATGGATCTGAAACTTTTGTTTTAGGTATGCACGCGAATGAAAGAAATTTTAATATTGCTAAGCAAGAGAACGAAGTTATTTTTTTAGAAGAAGATTTCGAAATAGAATATGATGATTTTAATCCTAATTCGCCTGAAAACTTAATTGGTCTTACTTTAATGCAAGAAGATTACTTAGACCAAAGTATTTTACTTGCTAATAGTATTCAAAATAATTTTAAAAACAATTTACAACTCAAGAATCGTGGAGTTAAGCAGTCTGGTTTTTGGGTACTTCATAACACCTACATGCCTAGTGTATTAATTGAAGCAGGTTTTATCAGTAATCCAAAAGAAGGTGCCTATTTAAACACAACTAAAGCGCAAAAGGATATTGCAAAAAATATACACGCTGCAATTGTAGAGTATAAAAAAGCATATATCTCTGATAATATAATCTCTAATCTTGAATATGCTAATTCGAGTATTACATACAAAGTTCAAATTGCAGCTAGTAAGAAAAAAATTGAATTAAAATCATATAACTTTAAGGGTCTTAGAGATGTTTCAAGATTAAAGTCTGGCAAATTATATAAATATTATTACAGTACTTCATCTAGTATGGATATTATTAATACTAAACTAAAACTTGCTAAGTCTAAAGGTTTTAAAAATGCATTTATTGTTGGTTTTGAAAATGGTATTCAAATCAGTTTAGATTAATTAGTTAATTTTAAAAATAATTAATGGATTATTCATTAATTTAGATAATAAATAAACAAAGTTGAAAATAACAAAAGAAATAAAAACCGGAGTTTTAGTAATGACTGGGTTAGTTATGACTATTTTTTCATTTAATTATCTTAAGGGTATAAATTTATTGGAAAAGTCTAGACATTTTATAGTTGTCTATGATAATGTAGAAGGCTTGGTGGCTTCAAATCCTGTTACAATCAATGGTTTCAAAATTGGTAATGTGCAAAAGATTAACTTAAGTGCTGATGGTTCTAATAAACTAGAGATTAAACTTATAATTGATAATGAAGTAGAGTTTTCTAAGTCTAGTAAAGCAGAATTATATGAAACAGGATTAATAGGAGGAAAAGCTATTGCAATTATTCCCAATTATCAGGATGGTTCCATTGCTGAAAGTGGAGATTACTTGCAAGGAACAATAAAACCCGGTTTAACAGAGCTAGTTAATCAAAAACTTACACCATTACAAGACAAACTTGAAAGTGCTATTCAAAATGCAGATAAAGTAGTACTTAATATTAATGAACTATTAAGCGATGACACTAAAACTTCATTACAACAAAGCATTCTTAATTTTAAAAATATTTCAGAATCTTTAAATGAGACTACAAATAATGTGAACTCAATAATTTTAAATAATTCTAATGCTATTGAAAATTCATTAAAAAACATTGAGTCATCTTCTAAAAATATTAATGAAATAACTAAAAGTGTTTCTGATGCGAATGTTAGTGATTTGATTTCAAAACTTAACTCTACTGTTAGTAACTTTAATTTAGCTTTAAATAAGATTAATAACGGTAACGGAAGTGTGTCTAAATTACTAGAAAATGATGCTATTTTTAATAATTTAGAAAAAGCAACTTCTGAGCTTGAGGCATTAATAAATGATATCAAAGTAAACCCTAACAGGTATGTTCATTTTTCTATATTTGGAAAAAAAGCAAATAAAAACTAATAAGTATCTATGTTTGAATATTTACCTAATATTATTTTTGTTGTAGTATTGTTTTTAGGTTTATACTTTTTTTGTAGAAATTTATATCGTCTTTATAGAAATATTAATTTAGGTAAACAAATTAATGTTTCAGATAATAAGAAAGAGAGGTTTATTAACATGTCTAAAATTGCTTTGGGTCAAGGTAAGTTAATTAAAAGACCCATTTCAGGTTTTTTACATGTTGTAGTTTATGTTGGTTTTGTCATAATAAATATAGAGCTTTTAGAAATTGTTTTGGATGGTATATTAGGCTCTCACAGGCTCTTTTCTGATTATTTAGGTGATTTGTACGGGTATTTAATTGGAACGTTTGAATTCTTGGCTGTTTCAGTTCTTTTAGCAGTTTCTGCTTTTTGGATTAGAAGAAATATAATAAAATTAAAGAGGTTTTTTGGTGACAATATGAAAGGTTGGCCTAAAAACGATGCAAATATAATACTCTATTTTGAAGTAGTTTTAATGATTCTTTTTATTACAATGAATGCTACTGATATGAAATTTCAAGAAATGAATTCAGGAAATTTAATTAGTGGCTATATCGCTGGTTTTTTTAATGGTTACTCTAGTGAATCACTACATTTAATTGAAAGAGCTTGTTGGTGGGCTCATATAATTGGAATTTTAATTTTTATGAATTATTTGTATTTCTCTAAGCATCTACATATTCTTTTAGCTTTCCCAAATACTTATTTTGCTAAACTTAATAATCTTGGAGAAGTTGATAACCTTAACTCTGTTACCAATGAGGTTAAATTAATGATGGACCCTGAAACTGCTTTCTCAAATGATGTTTCCGAAACGGAAGAAATAGAAAAGTTTGGCTCATCAGATGTAATGGATTTAAATAAATTACAATTGCTTAATGCATATTCGTGCACTGAATGTGGTAGATGTACTAGTGTTTGTCCTGCAAATATTACTGGTAAGAAACTTTCCCCAAGAAAAATAATGATGGATACAAGAGATAGAATTGAGGAAGTAGGAAAAAATATTGACTTAAATAATGGAAACTTTGTTGATGATGGTAAAACATTGTTAAATGATTATATAACCAAAGAAGAATTATGGGCTTGTACATCTTGTAATGCTTGTGTTCAAGAATGCCCAATTAGTATAGATCCTTTGTCAATTATATTAGATATGAGAAGATATCTCGTGATGGAAGAATCAGCTGCTCCTCTTGAACTTAATAACATGATGTCAAACATTGAAAACAATGGTGCACCATGGCCCTATAATCAAATGGACAGACTTAATTGGAAAGAATAAATAATAATAATAATAATAATGTTAATGAAAAGAGAAAAGATTGATAAAATACTTCACGATAAAGTGGAATCTGGAGAGAAAGTTAGTCCAATACTCCCTAGTGGAGTTAAGAATTATTTAATTGATATTGATGGTACTATTACTGATGATGTTCCTAATGAAGAACCTGAAAGAATGTCAACTTGCTTACCATTTGAAGATGCTTTAAAAACTTGCAATAAATGGTTTGATGATGGACATATGATTTGTTTCTTTACTTCTAGAGTAGAGGAACACAGGTCAGTAACAGAAACTTGGTTGGCAAAACACGGATTTAAATACCATTCACTATTAATGGGTAAGCCAAGAGGAGGTAACTATCATTGGATCGATAATCATCTAGTAAGAGCTACACGATATAAAGGAAAGTTTACAGATCTTGTCCAAAAAGAAGTTAAAGCCCAAGTCTTTGATGATTAAAAAATAAATTTATTATGGAAAAGAATTTAAATGTTAAAACCATGGCTGACTATGCTGCTGAGGGAAAAGAGCCAGAAGTATTATTCTGGGTAGGTTGTGCTGGAAGTTTTGATGATAGAGCAAAAAAAATCACTAAAGCATTTGTAAAGATTTTAAATTCTATTAATGTTGATTTTGCCGTTCTAGGTACTGAGGAGTCTTGTACAGGAGATCCAGCTAAACGCTCAGGAAATGAATTTTTATTTCAAATGCAGGCTATGACGAATATTGAAGTTTTAAATTCTTACGATATTAAAACTATCGTTACAACATGCCCTCATTGTTTTAATACCATTAAAAATGAATACCCTTCTTTAGGAGGAAAATATAAAGTTTTGCATCATACCCAATTTCTAAATAATCTTTTAAAACAAGGTAGATTAAAAATTGAAGGTGGTGAATATAAAGGCAAAAAAATAACGTATCATGACCCATGTTATTTAGGTCGAGCTAATAACGAGTATAATGCTCCAAGGGAGTTAATTAAGAAACTTGAATTAGAGCTTATCGAAATGAAAAGATGTAAGTCAAATGGACTTTGTTGCGGAGCAGGTGGTGCGCAAATGTTTAAAGACGCTGAAAAAGGTAATAAAGAAATTAATATTGAAAGAACAGAGGAAGCACTTGAAACGAAAACAAGTGTTATTGCGGCTGGGTGTCCATTTTGCAACACAATGATTAGTGATGGAGTTAAGGCTAAGGAAAAAGAAAAAGATGTAAAGGTTCTTGATATAGTTGAATTAATTGTAACAGCTCAAGATTTATAAATTATGATTGTAGATTTTGATACTTTAAATAATGAATCTAGAGTTTGGGTATACCAGTCAAATAGAACTATTTCAATTGAAGAAATAATCGAAATTGAATTGAAAATTAAAGATTTTTTAATTTCATGGACAGCTCATGGAAGTGACCTTGAAGCTAGTTTTCTTATTAAATACGGTAGATTTATTATTATATCGTTAAATGAATCTTTTGCTAAAGCCACAGGCTGCTCAATTGACACATCTGTTAGGTTTATTCAAGGTTTAGAAAAACAATATAACATCAATCTCCTGGATAAAATGAATGTTTCTTATAGACATGGAGAGTATATAGCTTACAAACCCTTGATTGAATTTAAAAAAATGATAAAAAACAGGTCTATTTCAAAAAAAACTATTGTATTTAATAATTTAATAAATAATAAATCTGAGTTTTTAAATAACTGGGAAGTACCAATAGAAGACAGTTGGCATAACAGATTTTTTTAAATTAAACTAATATTTCATTATGATGATAAGATGTTTTCTTGTGTTATCACTATTGATTAGTGAAATTAATGCTCAGAAACCTTTAGACCCACTTGTTGTTTTGGGAGATGAGTTAGAGCAAAAAATGTGGGTCGATAGCATTTATTCTTCAATGACCATAAAAGAAAAAGTAGGTCAATTATTTGTTGTACAGGCATTTTCTAATAAAAACAAAAACCATAAAGTTGATATTATAAATGAAATTAGAAATAATAATATTGGTGGTATAATATTTTCAAAGGGTTCACCACATAAACAAGTTGATTTAACTAATGATTTTCAAAATGAGTCAACTGTTCCGCTTTTAATAGGGATGGATGCAGAATGGGGCTTAAATATGAGATTAGATTCTACATTCTCATTCCCATGGAATATGACTTTAGGTGCTATAAAAGATAATAAGCTTATAAAACAGGTTGGACGTAGTATAGCCGAGCATTGTAAAAGAATTGGAGTTAACTTTAATTTTGCACCTGTTGTAGATATAAATACAAATCCAAAAAATCCTATTATAGGAAATAGATCTTTTGGGGAATCTACAAAAAATGTTTCCTTAAAGTCATTAAGTTTCATGTATGGTCAACAAGAAATGAATATACTTTCAAGTGCAAAACATTTTCCTGGTCACGGAGATACAAGCACAGATTCCCATAAAACATTACCATTTATTAATCATGATAAAGAAAGGATTTTTAATACAGAACTTAAACCTTTCAAGACACTAATTAATAATGGACTTGAAAGTGTCATGATAGCACATTTAGAAGTGCCAAGTCTTGAAAGTGTTAATGGTCTACCATCTACTTTATCATATTCAATAGTAACTTCACTTTTAAAAAATACATTAGGCTTTAAAGGATTAATAATTACAGATGCATTAGAAATGAAAGGACTTTCTACTTTTAAGTCTAACGGAAACTTAGATATGTTAGCTTTTAAAGCTGGTAATGATGTTTTATTAATGTCAGCAAACGTTTCTGAAGGAATTAAATCTATTATTGATGAATATGATAAAGGTCGAATTTCGGAAGAAAGATTATCTTACTCAGTTAAAAAAATATTAAAGGCTAAGTATAAAGTTGGATTAAACAACTTTATACAGATTTCAAAAAATAATTTATACAATGATTTAAATAGCCTAGAAAACAAGCTTTTATATGAAGAGTTGGTTGAAAAATCTATCACTGTAGTTAAGAACAATGATAATATACTTCCAATAGTTAATTTAAATAGCAAAATTGGTTATTTGAATTTTGGTAATGATGAGTACATGACTTTTTTCGATGCCATAACTAAATATTCAAAAATTGATCATTTAAATAATTTAGATATTTTAAAATCTGAGTCAGCAAGTTTTATAGAATCAAATTATAAAACTATTATAATTGGTATTCATGCAAACAGTGAAACTCCTTGGAAAAGCTATAATTTAAAAAAAGAAGAAATAAACTTTATTAATCGTATTTCAAAAAAAGTTAATGTAATACTGAATGTATTTGGCAGCCCTTATATCCTTGACAAATTTAAAAATATTAGAAATATAAAGGGTATAATAGTTTCATATCAAAACTCTACTAATTTTCAAAATAAGTCTGCACAATTGATATTTGGTGCAATTGAGTCTAGTAGTGTACTTCCAGTGAGTATCGGTAAACTATTTTCAAAAGGTCACGGATTGGTATTAAATAAAATAAATAGACTTTCCTATGGCTCTGCTGAATCTGTAAATCTAAGTTCTATCAAATTAAATAAAATAGATTCTTTAGCGCAAATTGCTATTGACTCTAGCATGACCCCAGGTTTACAAATATTAATTGCAAAAGACGGAAAAGTAGTTTATGACAAAAACTTTGGACATCTAACTTATGAAAAAAAACAAAGGGTAAATAATAATACAATCTATGATGTTGCTTCTTTGACTAAAATTCTAGTTACACTTCCAATTGTTATGAAAATGGTTGAAAATGGAGATATCTCATTAAATACACAATTAAAAGAAATTATTCCAAGATATAAAAATTCAAATAAGTCAGAAAAGACTATCAAAGAAATATTATCCCATTTTGCCAATCTTAAGTCTTGGATTCCTTTTTACAAATCAACGATAGATTCCATAAATAACAAACCCAACTCTCTATATTATAGAAATAGTTTTAGTGATAAATATAATATTAGGGTTACTGATAATTTATATCTCTTATCTAGCTTTAATGATAGTATTAATATGAGAATTAAATCTAGTGATTTAAATAATGATAGATATAAGTATAGCGACTTACCTTACTATATTTTAAAAGAATATATCGAGAATTATTATTCTTCTGATTTATCTTCAATTATTGATTCACAGATGTTTAATAAAATGGGGTTGACTCATTCGTCATTTTTCCCTAAACAAATAAATTCTTTAGATAATATTGCTCCAACTGAAATGGATGATTACTTCAGATATCAAGAAATTAGAGGAACTGTACACGACATGGGTGCTGCTATGCAAGGTGGAATTGGTGGTCATGCAGGATTATTTAGTAATGTTAACGATATCGCCAAAATTATGCAGATGTTTATACAGGACGGAAATTATGGTGGAGAAAGATATTTAAATAAATCAACTATTGATTTATTTAATAAATGTTATTATTGTAGTGATAACAATAGGAGAGGAGTTGGTTTTGATAAACCACAAATCGAAGAAGACGGACCTACTTGTGGTTGTGTTTCTATGAATAGTTTTGGGCATTCTGGATGGACAGGAACTTATACATGGGCAGATCCAGATGAAAATATAGTTTACGTATTTTTATCTAATCGATCTTATCCAAACTCCAAAGAAAATAAATTATTAAAAAATAACATTAGGACTGATATCCAAAAATTAATCTACGAATCAATAATTAAATAAATATAATGACTATAGGAATTGTATGTTATCCAACTTATGGAGGTAGTGGAGTTGTAGCTACAGAGCTCGGCTTAGAGCTAAGTAAAAGAGGGCATGAGGTTCATTTTATTACTTATAATCAGCCTGTAAAGTTAAATTTATTTAACAATAATATTCATTATCACGAGGTGATTGTCCCTGACTACCCCTTGTTTCATTACCAGCCATATGAACTAGCACTTTCTAGTAAAATTGTTGATATGGTTCAGTTACATAAAATTGAAATCCTTCACGTTCACTATGCCATACCACATGCTTATGCAGCATATATGTCCAAGCAGATGTTGAAAACTAGAGGAATTAATTTACCAATAGTAACTACTTTACATGGAACAGATATCACTTTAGTTGGAAGCCATCCTTATTATAAAAATGCTGTTGAGTTTAGTATAAATAATTCTGATGCAGTAACATCGGTTTCTGAGGATTTAAAGAAGGATACGTTGAGTTACTTTAATATTGAAAAGAATATAGAAGTTATACCAAACTTTGTAGATTTAGACAAATACAACCATGTTCATGAAAATTGCAATAGAAGTGTTTTAGCCAATGAAGATGAAAAGATAATTACTCATATAAGTAATTTTAGAAAAGTAAAAAGAATAGATGATGTCATAAATTCTTTTGATCTTATTAATAAAAAAATCAACTCAAAATTAATATTGTTAGGAGATGGACCAGAGAGAATAAAGGCAGAAAAACTCTGTGATGAGTTAAATTTAAATGAGAAAGTTTTGTTTTTAGGAGCATCTAATGAAACAGCTAAAATATTATGTTTAAGTGATGTGTTTGTATTAGCATCTACTACGGAAAGTTTTGGGCTTGTAGCTCTTGAAGCTATGGCTTCATCTGTCCCTGTAGTCTCAACTAATTCAGGAGGTCTTCCCGAAGTAAATATGGATGGTTTTTCTGGTTATCTTTCTAATGTGGGTGATATAAATACAATGGCAAAAAATGCAATTAAAATACTTAAAGACTCTGATAAATTGATTAATTTTAAAAGGAATGCGAAATTACAAGCTAATAAGTTCGATGTACATAATATAGTTCCAAATTATGAGGATATTTATAAAAGAACTTTAGAGAAGCAATCAAAAAAAGATTTATAATGAAAAGAAAAGACTTTTTAAAGATTTCAGCTAGTGCTGCTATGTTTTTAGGAATTACTCCAAAAACTCTTGCTGATTCCTCTCGGTTAGGTGAATATCTAAAACCTACTTTTAACAATGATGGTTCTTGTTATGAATTAAAAGATCAAGTTATTAATAAGGTAAGAGTTGGTATTATTGGACTAGGTAATAGAGGTAGTGTATTGATTCAAATGTTTGATTATTTAATAAAAAACAACTTTTCTGAAATTGTTGCTTTAAGCGATTTAAATGAGAATAATATTGATAAAAATGTTAATTACTTAAAAAAAATACAAAAAAGAAAACCTGACATATATAGTGACAATATTAACTCATGGAAACAATTAGTAAAACGTGATGATATTGATCTTGTAATAATAGCAACTCCATGGAGCACACATACTGAAATGTGTATTTATTCAATGGAAAATGATAAGCACGTTGCTTGTGAAGTACCAATAGCTACTTCGCTTGAAGACTGTTGGAAGATTATTGAGGTAGCAGAATCTACAAAAAAACATTGTATGATGATGGAAAATTGTTGTTTTAACAATGAAGAGTTGTGGTTGTTGAATATGATAGACAAAGATGTATTTGGAAATATTAATCATGCTGAAGGAGCTTACATTCATGATTTAAGAAAACACCTCTTAGATGATGAATATTATCACAATCAATGGAGAATTAAGCATCATCAAAATAAAAATGGAAATCTTTACCCTACGCATGGACTAGGTCCAGTTTGTTCTTACATGGATATCGGTAGAGGCGATAATTTTAACCATTTAGTTTCTATGAGTTCAAATGAAGAAGCACTAAGTATTGCAGCAAAATCTATAAATAGTAAATATGATTCTTTTTCTTGTGGTGATATGAATACTACTCTTATCAAAACTAACCTTGGAAAAACAATAAAGCTTCAATATGATGTACACACAGGCAGACCTTATACAAGATTAAATAATGTAAATGGAACCAAAGCTGCGCACCAAGGATATCCGTCAAAATTATATATTAATAACAAAGAATTACAGTGGAGTCATAATTGGCTTAATGAAAAGGAGTATAATGATTATCGAAAGAAATATAACCATCCTCTTTGGGCTACAATGGAAAAAGAAATATCCAAAAATCAAGCTGGTCACGGAGGAATGGATTTTGTAATGATATATAGAATTATCAGATGTTTAAATAAAGGATTACCACTTGATATTAATGTTTATGATAGTGTTATGTGGAGTTCAATTATGCCTCTTTCAGAAATGTCAGTTATTAATGAGAGTAGAACGATTAAAATCCCAGATTTTACTTCTGGAAAATGGAAAGAATCTAGAAAATCAGAACTACTTAGAGTTATTTAAATATCTTTCCTGGATTTAATATACTATTTGGGTCAAATAAATTTTTGATTCCCACCTGTAAGTCAATTGCCTTTTTAGAAAAAGCAATATCTATATAGTCTTTTTGTACATAGCCAATACCATGTTCACCAGAAATTGTACCGCCAAGCTTTACAGTGAGAATAAATATTTCTCTAATCGCTTTTTTTAGTTCCTTATCCCATTTATGATCACTCATTTCTCCTTTAATAATGTTAATATGTAAATTACCGTCCCCTGCGTGTCCATAGCATACACTTTTGAATCCATATTTCAATCCGATTTTTTTGACACCTTTAAGTAATTTTGGTAGTTCAGCTCTAGGGACAACGGTATCTTCTTCCTTGTAAACAGAGTTAACTTTTACAGCTTCACCAACAGATCTTCTTAATTTCCATAATGTGTTTTTATGGGCTTCGTTATCAGCGATAATAACTTCACTACATTCAAACGTTGTCACAACTTTTTCAATTTCTTCACATTCTTTAAACAAAATATCTTGATCATTACCATCTACTTCAATTAGTAAATGAGCCTGTATATCCTCATTGATATCCATTCTAATATCTGAATATTTAATGGCCCAGTCTATTGCATCTCTTTCCATAAATTCTAAAGAACAAGGGTTTAATCCTGCCCTAAATATAGCAGATACTGCTTCACAGGCAAGTTCTGCTGACTTAAAAGGAACTAATAGGGTAATTGATTTTTTTGGTAAAGGAATTAGCTTAAACACAACCTTTGTTATAATTCCTAAAGTTCCTTCACTTCCTACCATTAATTGGGTTAAATTATACCCTGTGGAGTTTTTTAGCACATTTGCTCCTGTCCAAATAACTTCACCGGTGGGTAAAACAACTTCAAGGTTTAAAACGTAATCTTTAGTTACTCCATATTTTAACGCCTTTGGGCCACCAGCATTCTCTGCAAGATTTCCGCCCAAAAAACAACTTCCTTGACTAGCAGGGTCAGGGGGATAAAAGAGATTATCTTTTTCAACAAAATCTTTAAATTCCTTATTTATGACTCCGGGTTCAACAGTGGCTTGTAAGTTTTTTTTATCAATTTTAATTATTTTGTTTAATCTCTCTGTACTCAAAGTAACTCCACCATAAATCGGTAAACTACCACCACTTAATCCTGTTCTTGCACCACAGGGAGTTATAGGAATTAATCTTTTATTACAATAACTAAGTATATTTGAAATTTCTGTAGATGTAATTGGTTTAATTACTATTTCGGGTAAAAAGCTTAAATTTTCAGTATGATCAGTTGAGTATGTTTTTAATGTCTCATTGTCAATGTGTATATTATTTTTACCAACTGTTTTAATAAAAAATTCTACATCAATTTTAGTAACTTTAGAATACTTCTTTATCATACTTAAAAATAAATATAATTTATATATATTATTGCATTATTTTTTGTTTTAATCTTAATAATCTATTTTTACTTTTTAATCTGTGATAATATGTCTGCTAATACATTTGGAAACATTTTTAAATTAACCTCATTTGGGGAATCTCATGGGTTAGCTTTGGGTGGTATTATTGATGGATGTCCTGCTGGGTTGAAAATAGATTATGATAAAATTAATTACGAACTAAGCAGAAGAAAACCTGGACAATCTAAAATAGTAACTCAGAGAAAAGAAGATGATAAAGTTGAGTTCTTATCCGGTATTTTTGAAGGAATTACTACAGGTACTCCAATTGGGTTTATTATTAAAAATTCTAATCAAAAATCTAAAGATTACGACCATATAAAAAATATTTACAGACCTAGTCATGCTGACTTTACTTACGAAAAAAAATATGGTTTAAGAGATTACAGAGGTGGTGGGAGAAGTTCTGCGCGTGAAACTGTTTGTAGGGTAGTAGCAGGTGCAATTGCTAAACAATTAATTAGTGACATAAAGATAACTGCTTATACATCTTCAGTTGGGGAAATTAAACTCAATAAACATTATTCTGAACTAGATTTTTCTAATATTGAAAATAATTCAATTAGGTGTCCTGAAGATACTACTGCACAATCGATGATTGAGAAAATAAAAGAGATTAAAAAAAACGGAGATACTATCGGAGGCGTGATAACGTGTGTAGTTAAAAATGTACCAATTGGTATTGGGGAACCTGTCTTTAATAAATTACATGCTAAGCTGGGAAGTGCGATGCTGTCAATTAATGCTGTAAAAGGATTTGAATTTGGTAGTGGTTTTAATGGTACATTATTAAAAGGTAGTGAACATAATGATTTGTTTAACGAAGATAATACAACAGAAACTAACCACTCTGGTGGAATTCAAGGGGGTATTAGCAATGGAATGGATATCTATTTCAATATTGCATTTAAACCTGTTGCTACAATTATGCAAAAGCAAACAACAATCAATTCAGACAGCAAAGAGGTTACAATGATGGGTAAAGGAAGACATGACCCATGTGTTTTACCTAGAGCAATTCCAATAGTTGAATCCATGGCTGCATTAGTAATTGCAGACTTTGTACTTTTAGCTAGATTAAATAAATTATAAACAAAAAAAAATGGCTTTACATTGGAAAATTTTAATTGGAATGTTGATTGGTGTTTTGTTTGGTGTCTTAATGCTAAATATTGATGGGGGTGATATTTTTGTCAACAATTGGATCAAACCACTAGGAACTATTTTTGTTAAACTTTTAAAATTAATTGCGATACCTTTAATTTTGGCATCACTTATCAAGGGTATTTCAGATCTCAAGGATATTTCAAAATTCAAGACTATAGGTTCCAAAACTATTATTACATACATAGTAACTACAGTTGTAGCTATTTCTATTGGTTTAATCTTAGTTAATTTAATCAATCCAGGTTCGGGTATTTCTAGTGAGACTGTTGAGAGATTAACATCCACATACTCTGAAAGTTCTGGTGTTCAATCTAAATTAGCAGAAGCAAACAATCAAATACAAAGTAGTCCATTACAGTTTCTTGTAGATACAGTTCCAGACAACGCATTTAAAGCGATGTCTAACAATTCATTAATGTTACAAGTTATATTTTTTACAATATTTTTAGGAATTAGTATGCTTTTAATTGGAGAAGAAAAGTCAAAACCATTAAAATCATTTTTTGATTCACTAAATTTTGTTGTTTTAAAGATGGTTGATTTAATTATGAAAACAGCTCCTTATGCTGTATTTGCATTATTAGCTAGTGTGATTACGTCTTCCAATGACCCTGACCTTTTACTAGCACTTTTAAAATATAGTGGAGTTGTATGTCTAGGACTATTTTTTATGATAACAGTTTATTGTATTGCTGTTTATTTTATAACAAATTCTAATCCCTTAGTCTTTTTAAAAAAAATCAGTCCAGCTCAGCTTTTAGCATTTTCCACTAGTAGTAGTGCAGCAACATTACCATTAACAATGGATAGAGTTGAAAATCATATTGGAGTTGACAGGGAAGTGTCTAGTTTTGTTTTACCAGTAGGAGCTACTATTAATATGGATGGAACAAGTTTGTATCAAGCAGTTGCAGCAGTGTTTATTGCTCAAGCATTAGAATTTGACTTGACATTAGCTGACCAATTAACAATAGTTCTAACAGCTCTATTAGCATCCATAGGAAGTGCTGCAGTCCCTGGTGCAGGAATGGTAATGTTAGTTATAGTATTAGAGTCAATTGGTTTCCCATCAGATAAATTAGCAATAGGTTTAGCTCTAATATTTGCAGTTGACAGACCTTTAGATATGTGTAGAACAGTTGTAAATGTTACAGGAGATGCTGCTGTGTCCATGATAGTTGGTAGGTCAGTTGGTAAGTTTAAAGGCATTAAATAATAATACCGTTGCTTAATAACTTAAATAAAGATTGGGAAATTCATTTAAAAGAAGAGTTAGATAAAGACTACTTTCTTAATCTAATGACTAGAGTTACGCAAGAATATTCAAATTATACATGTTTTCCACCACTTGAAAATATTTTTGATTCTCTAAATTTTTGTTTACTTTCTAAATTAAAGGTTGTTATAATAGGGCAGGACCCTTATCATCAACAAAGTCAAGCAAATGGATTATCTTTTTCTGTAGGCAAGGATGTTAAAATTCCTCCATCATTGAATAATATATTTAAGGAACTAAATAATGATGTTAATAAACCTATACCAAATAATGGAGATCTCACTTATTTATCTAAACAAGGAATTCTGTTATTAAATAGTTGTCTTTCTGTTAGGGTGAGTTCACCTGGAAGTCATTACAACTTTGGTTGGGAGAAATTTACTGATAAAATAATCTCAATTATTTCTAAGAAAAAAAGTAATGTTGTTTTCTTGCTTTGGGGAAATAAATCTATTTCAAAGTCTAAATTAATTGATACAAATAAACATTTAATACTTACCTCTGGTCATCCTTCTCCACTTAGCGCTAATAGAGGCTATTGGTTTGGAAATAGACATTTTAGTAAAACGAATGATTATTTAATAAATAAAGGATTAAAAAAAATATCTTGGTGATATTATTTATTCAGTGAAATAGGATTAACTGCCTCTGTTGTTATGTAAGCTTGTGGATTATTTTTGTTTATAATTTTTAAAACTTTATTTAATTTTTTTCTTGTAACAATACACCAATAAATCTTTACTACTCCGTCTCTACCTTCTGCGTTAATTACAGTTACAGCATATCCGTTATCTCTTAAAATATTTGCTAAATTATTAGATTTATTTGGAATAAAAACTTTAACGACCATACTTCCAACTCCAATTATATTTTCTAAATAAGAGCCAAGTATAGTCCCAGCAG
This sequence comes from uncultured Flavobacteriaceae bacterium, assembly GCA_964275595.1. Taxonomy (GTDB): domain Bacteria; phylum Bacteroidota; class Bacteroidia; order Flavobacteriales; family Flavobacteriaceae; genus SGZJ01. The sequence continues at coordinate 9,442 of CAXYDM010000022.1, read as the reverse complement.
AAAAACCAGCTGCATATCCTGCTATCAGAACTGGATCAGCTACATTTTGAATAACTTTTGATACTGCTATAATCCAAATAGCAGACTCTACTAAACCAATAAAAGCTGCGTGATATGGTTTACTCCTTGAAACTAATAAAGCTCTTAAAGTGCCTAAACTTTGATCTGCTAGACGAAGTATAAAAATAAATGAAGTAGAAATTAAAAGTTCGATAATTTATCTAGCGTTAGGAGGATTAATCTATTAATTGTTTTGTTTGGATTATTACTATAAGTTCCATTTTCTCTATTGGCTAATATTGCATTTAAAGAAATAGCGTTATGTCCTAATATTTTTGACATACCATAGATAATAGCAGTTTCCATTTCTAGATTTGTAACCCTATCATTTACAAATGATATTTTTTTTATTTCACTTATAAAATTTTGGTTTGAAGTCTCTATTCTAATAGATCTACCTTGACTACCGTAGAAACCATTGCATGTGACTGTTACACCAGTAAAATCAGAGATACTCTTAAATTGCTCGAACAATGTGTCTGAACAATTATAACATAGAGGAAGGAGTTTTTGATTATTAGTCTTGTAACTTTTAAGGTACTCATCAGAACTATTATTTGTATAACAAGCATCTACCTTATAGTTATTCATAAAACCGTCTATATCAATAGCTTTTGAGCTGATTAACAAAGAGTCTACCGGAATATCTTTTTGTATAGCTCCAGATGTTCCAATTCTGATTAAATTAAGTTTAGTTAGGCTTGGTTTAAGATTTCTTGTTTCAAAATCGATATTAACTAAACTATCCAATTCATTTAGTACGATATCAATATTTCCTGAGCCTATCCCTGTAGATATTACAGATATTCTTTTGCTTTTATAAACCCCTGTAACTGTTTTAAACTCACGATTACAAACTGTAAATTCAATGGATTGAAAATGGGCTGAAATTAATTCTACCCTTTGTGGATCTCCAACCAATATAATAGTATCGGAAATGTTGCAGGGTTTTAATTTTAGATGGTAGACACTTCCGTCGTTATTAAATATTAATTCAGATTCTTTTTGATTTAACATAGCTTAATTTTAACCTCCGACTCTTTTAGTTTTAAAACCTTTTAAATTTAATATTTCCATTATTTTATCTCTATAATCTCCTTGGATTATAATGTAATCATCTTTCAAACTACCTCCGACACTTAGTTTTTTTTTAAGTTCCTTAGCAATTTTTTTTACTTCGATATCATTAATTGTAAATCCCTCCAGTATAGTCAGTGCTTTCCCCTTTCTTTTTTCATACTTGCATATTATAGGCTCAATTTGCAACGAACTAACCTCATTAGTGGAATAGGTATTATCAGTCAACTTATGATCAGGAAAATGTTTTTTTAGTTGATCCCTTAAGTCCATTACTTTTTTAATAAGCCTAGTTCTACTAATCGTTGATTTAAAAACTCGCCAGCTGTTATGTCATCAAAAGACTTCGGGTTGTTTTCATCAATACAAGATTCTAGTACATTTAATTTCATATCACTTATAGGATGCATAAAAAATGGTATAGAATACCTAGATTTTTTCATTAATTCCTTTGAAGGGTTAATTACTCTATGAACTGTAGATTTTAGTTTGTTATTGGTATGTCTAGATAACATATCACCAACATTTATCATTAATTGATCTTTAGATGCTATAGCATCAATCCATTCCCCTTTGTTGTTTTTCACTTGTAATCCTCTACCTTGTGCACCCATTAAAAGAGTAATTAAATTAATATCTCCATGAGCGGCAGCTCTTACTGCATCTTTTGGTTTCTCCAAAATAGGAGGGTAGTGAATAGGTCTTAATATAGAGTTTCCGTTCACAATATATTTGTCAAAGTAAAATTCATCTAATTTTAAATATAATGCTAATGCCCTTAAAACATATTTTGAGGTTTTTTCTAATAACCTGTAGGTTTGTTTCCCAACAATATTAAATTGTTCATTTTCTAAAACTTCAACGTTTGAAGGATACTCTTTTAAGAGTTTATCATCATTTTCTACATACTGACCAAAGTGCCAAAATTCTTTTAAATCACCATGTTTACTACCTTTAGCGGATTCTTTGCCGAATGACACATAGCCTCTTTGACCAGAAATACCAGGAATTTCGTATTTATTTTTTATTTCTTGTGGTAAATCGAAGAAAGATCTTATTTCTTTATATAGCTTTTCATTAAAATCAGAATCTAAGAAATGTCCATCAAGAGCCACAAAACCAATCTCTTCAAATGCTCTACCAATTGATTCAACAAAATTATTTTTTTTATTAATATCTGAAGACAAGAAATCAGCGAGATTTACACTGGGAATTTTATTTGTTTCCATACGGGTAAATTAAAGTTATGATTATTTATTTAATAGTTAATAAAGTTAATAAACTTAATTAGTATTTAGGCTTATTAGAATTTAATATTTTATATTTTTAAAAAAAATTATTTTTTATGTTGTTTGAAATAGCAGACATTAAAACTCTAAAACTAGTTGAATTATACACCGCTATGATGAAGTCTAGACTTATTGAAGAGAAAATGTTAATACTTCTAAGGCAAGGAAAAATTTCAAAATGGTTTTCAGGTATAGGTCAAGAAGCTATTTCTATTGGTCTTACACATGCACTAAATGAAGAAGAGTATATTTTACCTATGCATAGAAATTTAGGTGTTTTTACATCTAGAAATATCCCTTTATCTAAATTATTTAGCCAATGGCAAGGAAAAGCATCTGGTTTTACAAAAGGAAGGGATCGCTCTTTTCATTTTGGAACAAAAGATTTTCACATCGTTGGTATGATTTCTCACTTAGGACCTCAAATGGGTGTTGCAGATGGAATTGCATTACATCAATTGATTAATAAAACTAAAAAAGTTACTGCTGTTTTTACTGGTGATGGTGGAACTAGTGAAGGAGATTTTCACGAAGCTTTAAACGTAGCTTCAGTATGGAATCTACCAGTACTTTTTTGTATTGAAAATAATGGATACGGATTATCTACTTCCACAAAAGAACAATACAATTGTGAAAACTTAGCAGATAAAGGATTGGGTTATGGTATGGAATCTCATATTATAGATGGAAATAATATTATTGAAGTTTATCGTAAAATAGGAAAGATAGCGAATGATATAAGAAAAAAACCAAGGCCAGTTCTTATAGAGTTTAAAACATTTAGAATAAGAGGTCACGAAGAAGCTAGTGGAGTTAAATATGTACCTAAAGCACTTATTGATACATGGGCTAAAAAAGATCCTATTTCCAACTTTGAAGATTATTTAACCAATAACGATATAATTAATATTGAGGATATTCAAACAATTAAAGACTCTTTAAATCTTGAGATTAATGAAAATTTAGAGTTAGCTTATAAAGAACCTTTTCCTGAAACAAGTATTGAATTGCAACTTTCCGATGTTTTTAAAAAGTTCGATTTTATTGATTCTCCTGCTTCAATTAAAACAAAGCATATTAGATTAGTTGATGCTATTTCAGAAGGATTAGATGAAGCAATGAAAAAGAATAACTCACTAGTTATAATGGGTCAGGATATTGCAGAGTACGGAGGAGTTTTTAAAATCACAGAAGGTTTTGTTGAAAAATACGGTAAAGATAGAGTAAGAAATACTCCTATATGCGAATCTTCTATAATTGAAATTGCAATGGGATTATCTATTTGTGACACAAAATCTATTGTAGAGTTACAATTTGGAGATTTTATAACATCCGGTTTTAATCCTGTAGTTAATTATTTAGCTAAATCTTATTACAGATGGGGGCAAAATGCGGATGTTGTATTAAGAATGCCTTGTGGAGCAGGAGTAGGGGCTGGACCTTTTCATTCTCAAACTAATGAAGCTTGGTTCACTAAAACACCTGGACTTAAAGTTGTATACCCTGCATTCCCAGCCGATGCAAAAGGTTTGTTAATCTCTTCAATCGAGGATCCAAATCCAGTTTTATTTTTTGAACATAAAGCTTTGTATAGAAGTGTTCGCCAAGATGTTCCAGAAGGTTATTACAACCTGCCACTTGGTAAGGCTTGTCATCTAACTCATGGAAATGATTTAACCATAATTACTTATGGTGCACCAGTACATAAAGCACTGGAAATAATAAAAAAGATTGACACACATACTTTTGATTTAATTGATTTGAGGTCTTTATGTCCACTTGATAAAGATGCAATTATTAATTCTGTTAAAAAGACTGGAAAGGCCATAATATTACAAGAGGATTCTATGTTTGGAGGTTTAGCTTCAGAGATATCATCAATTATAATGGAAAATTGCTTTGAATATTTAGATGCGCCAGTTATTAGAGTGGCTAGTTTAGACACACCTATTCCTTTTGAAAAAAGTTTAGAAGATCAATACTTACCATATGATAGATTTGAAATTGAGTTAAATAAATTACTCAATTATTAATAAACTTTATGTTTCAAGATAAACAGTTTCTAATAGATTTATCAAAAATGAAAATGCCATTTGGTAAATACATGGGTAGATATTTAATTGATTTACCTGAACATTATATAGTTTGGTACAAAAACAAGGGATTTCCATCTGGTAAACTAGGAAAACAACTTGAACTTGTTTACGAACTTCAATTAAACGGACTTGAAGATATTGTTAGAGAAATAAAAAAAAGATATTAAAACTACTATCTATTACCTCTTTTTAATTAAAATAAATTAAATAATTAATGTTTTATAGTTGTAAAACTAACTAAAGTTGGTATTTTTGCCCACCAACATTTTTCAAATGATAATTACCCTAAACGAGAAAGAAGAAAGAAAAGCGGACAAAAGTCTCTATAGTTATCAAAAAGGAGCTATTAGTAAAATATTTGATAGTTTCGAAAATTCAAGAGAAGATTATCATTTGTTGTATCAACTACCAACTGGTGGAGGTAAAACTGTCATTTTCTCGGAAATTGTTAGACAGTATCTTTCTAATCATGATAAAAAAGTATTAGTCATGACTCACAGGATTGAGTTATGTAAACAAACTTCAAAAGTATTGTCTGAATTTGGAGTTGACAATAAAGTGATTGATAGTAAAGCAAACTTAGATGATCAATCAAAGTATTCCTGCTTTGTTGCAATGGTAGAAACACTTAATAACAGATTAAATGATGATAAGCTAGATATTTCTGGAATTGGATTAGTGATCATAGATGAGGCTCATTATAACTCTTTTACAAAATTATTTAAATTCTTTAGTAATTCTTTTATTCTAGGTGTAACTGCTACACCACTGAGTTCTAATATTGAACTTCCTATGACAGACAATTATGATGAATTGATTGTAGGGGAGTCCATTCAAGACTTAATAAAGAATGAATTTTTAGCAAGTGCCAACATGTATTCATTTAATGTGGGACTTACTTCACTGGTTATTGGAGCTAACGGAGATTATACAGTAAAATCATCAGAGGATTTATATACCAACAATGATATGTTATCTAAATTGCTAGTTTCCTATGAAGAAAAATGCAAGGGATTAAAAACATTAATATTTAATAATGGTATAAATACGTCACTTATTGTTTATGACATGTTTAAGACAGCAGGATATGACGTAGCTCATTTAGACAATACTGCATCTAAAAAAGAAAGAGCTAGAATATTAAATTGGTTTAAAATAACACCTGGAGCTATTCTAACTTCTGTAAGTATATTAACAACTGGGTTTGATGAACCTACCGTGGAATCAATTATACTTAATAGAGCTACAAAATCACTAACTCTTTACTATCAAATGATTGGTAGAGGTTCAAGAATACTTAAGAATAAATCTCATTTTAATGTTATTGATTTAGGTAATAACTTTCATAGGTTTGGTGAGTGGGGGATTGATTTAGATTGGCAAAGAATATTTAAGTCACCAAATTATTATTTAGATAGTATAATAACGGATGAAGAAATTGAAAGTAACTTTAGATATGAAATGCCTGATGAATTAAGAGAAGAATTTCAGAATTCAAAAGAAGTTTACTTTGATGTTAACAAAACCTATGTGGAATCTATCAGAAAAGGGGAGTCCTCTAAAGTTGTTTTAGAAAGATCTATCAGTCAACATGCAAAAATTTGTATTGAAAACAGTGAAGATGTTTTTGATGCATTAATTTTATCTAAAAAATTAAATGATGATATAGACTTTAGAATTAATAGGTATTCTAAATGTATCAGTAAGAGTACTCACAACTTTTTAAGTTGGTTAACAGATGATTACAAAAAAAGATTAAGATCTTATCTCAGAGAAAATTTCGATAAAATTAAAGAAACTATTGCTGTTAATTAATTATATTTAATCTGATTACTTAATAAAATTTATAAATATGAACTCATTCAAGGCAAATGTAATTAACTCTTTATCCTTAATGTTTATTGGCTTATGGGGTTATTTTGAAGTAGTTTCTCCAACAGCACTTATACCAGTAATATTTGGTGTGATTTTATTATTATGTACTAACGGATTAAAAAAACAGAATAAACTAATAGCTCACATAGCTGTATTACTAACTTTAGTCATACTAATAGCTTTGATTGTTATGAGGTTACCTAAATCATTAGATTCTGGTGGAGTTGGATTAATACGTGTTGTTATTATGATACTGACATCAATATTCTCTATGGTCTATTTTGTAAAAAGTTTTATTGCTAACAGAAAAAATAAATAAAAAATCAAATTATGAAATTTATATATCTATTATTTAGTGTTCTAACCGTCGTTTCTTGCATGAATAACAAACAGCCAGAAGTTAAAGTTATTGAAGTACCAGCTACAAAAACTGCTGAAATTATTAAAAGTGATGTTACGTTTGGTGTTAGAGGTAATTGTGGAATGTGTAAATCTACAATTGAATCAGCAACTATGTCTATTGAAGGTGTAGATACAGCATCATGGAGCACAGAATCGAAAATGATTTCAATTAATGTATCGACTGAAATCAATGACCAGTTTATTAATGATATCCACAATGCTATAGCAAAGTCGGGTTATGATACTGAACTTAGTACAGCTTTAATTGAAGATTATGATAAATTACCAATGTGTTGTAAATACAATAGAGAAATGGTTATAGCATCAAATGATACTGAATAGTAAACAATACTGATTGTCCTATAATTTATATTATGTAAAATAGAATTTTATTGTTCTGTGCGTTTATATGTTTTATAAAGATTGGAATTATACAAAAAACATTCATTAATCAATTTTGTGATTTTAATTGATTTTTTTCTATGTAAACAGATGTAGACGGAAAAGCAAATTCACATTTGTATTTATTCACAATATTAATTATATCGTAGTTTATCTTTTGCTGAGTATCAATAAGGCTCTCCCAATCTGGACTATTAACATAGTACAACACCATAATATCTAAAGAACTTGCACCAAAGTTTAAAAATCTTACTCTACCATCTTGATTAGTCATAGAATGTTCATCAACTAATATTTGAATATCATTTACAATATTTTTAATATTTTCTACTGAAGTATCGTAAGTAAGACCAATATTAAACTTAACCCTTCTAACTGGTCTAGCACCAAGATTATCTAATTCGCTACTAATAATATTTTTATTTGGTACTGTTACAATACTTTTATCAAAGGTTCTAATTCTAGTACTTCTAAAACCAACTTTTTCAACAGTTCCAGTAACACCACCTAATGTGACAGTATCACCTACAGTAAATGGTTTATCGAAGAAAATAGTAAAGGAACCTAATAAGTTTTCTAAGCTTTCCTTAGAAGCTAGTGCAAATGCAACTCCACCAATTCCAAGCCCAGTGACTAACGCTGTAATATTAACTTCAAATACATCTCCCAATATCATAACGGCACCCAAAACAATAGAAATAACTTTAGCTAAGTCAATTGCAAAAGGAATTAATTGATCATCAACTTTACTCTCAGTTTCAAGAGCTTTATTTTTTAATTTAAATCCAACAAAATCAATAGACCGTAATATTACCCAAAAAACTGTAGTTAATAATAAGAAATTAAATCCTTTGGAGGCAAAGACACTAATATCAATTCCTTGTTCTGAAGAACTTAAAATAGTAGGAATAGTTATAAATTTTACAGAAAAAAAGAATAAAATTAATATCAGAAAATATTGTAAAGGTTTATTAAGTAAGTTTTTAAATTCTAAGGTATCAATATCATTATGATCCTTTCCAAAAAATTTAAATAAAACCTTAATAATGATTGATTTTACAGGGATGATTATTAGATAACCAATAATAATAAATAAAAGAAGAAAAAGATAATCCTTTAATGTGTTTTCAAAAAATTCAATATTTAAAAATTCGAGCGTTTCCATAATATTTTTTTTCAAAAATATAAAAATAAATCTATGGATGTATTTTATTAATCAATAAAATCAACTTTATTAAGCATGAGTCCTGATGCAGGTGCTATATAATTAATTTGTGGGTTATATGTATTGAGAGATTCTTTAATATATTCTAAGCTTACCTCTCCTCTACCTAATTCTACTAAAACCCCCATCATAAGTCTAATTTGATTTCTCATAAATCCTTTTCCTCTTACGGTTAATTCGTAGCTCTTTTTAGGGAAGAAATTAGCTTTTAAAGTCGTATTATTTGAAATTTTGCAATAAATTATCTCTCTATCAAATAATCCATTTTCATTTGGTTTATAGCAATAAGACTTAAAATTGTGCTTTCCTTTAAATAGCTTTGCTCCTTTTTTCATTAGATCTATATTTAAACTATCTAAAAATGTTGTAATAAATGGGGCGCTGTATGGATGATTTTTCGTCCCCTCTGAGAACAAATATTTGTATTCTTTTATTTTGGAATGATTAATAACATTAAATTCCTTTGTTACTGCTTTAATTTTTAGTGCTCTTATATCTTGAGGTAGATTAGTGTTTAGTAACTCCAAAAAATCTTCAAAATTAGCTAATGGTATTTCAGTAAATAGTTCAAATGCTGTTTGGTTTGCCGAAACCATAGCGTCAGTTCTTCCTGTTCCTAAAGTTTTGAATTTATTATTTTTAAGTACGTAATTAATAGTTCGATCAATCATTAAATGCACAGTCTTAAGTTTTGGTTGTTTTTGCCAACCATGAAACCTATATCCTAAAAATTGAATTTCTATCAAGTAATAATTGTTCAAATTCACGTTATTTTGTGTTATAAATAAAAAAACCCCATAAATTTAATTATGAGGTTTTTTTAATGAAAATAATATACTAATTATTTCCTCCAAGTATGATTGGAAGACCTGACTCACCTGATCCAATTACAATAACTTTACTGTTATTGGATTCAGAAAGTTTAATTGTAGCTTCAATACCTTTATCTCTTAAAATATTAGTTGTTAAAGATGAATTTAAAATTCTATTAGCATCAGCTTTACCTTGAGCATCAA
>CAXYDM010000021.1:0-29115 GCA_964275595.1 uncultured Flavobacteriaceae bacterium | reverse complement strand
AATTACATCTATTAAAAAAGGAGATATTAATGCTGAAGTTGAAGTTGTAGTTAAAACTGGTAGTATTAGTGTAATTGTCACAAATAAACGTAAGCCTTATCATTATTTAAGAGATTTTACAGATCTAAAATTAGATCCTATTAATGTTGATATATTGATGGTTAAAATTGGATATCTTGTTCCAGAACTTTATGAAATTAGAGGAGATTGGGTGATGGCATTAACACCTGGTGGGGTAGACCAAGATTTAGAACGATTAAAGTTCAAAAGAATTAAACGACCAATGTTTCCATTTGATAAAGATATGTCTAACCCAGATCTAAGTGCACGATTAATAGAGTTGTCAAATAAAAAATAAAAATGGAAGCAATTATCACAGTTGTTGGTTTTTTAGGTTCGGGAAAAACAACTTTATTAAGACACTTGATAAATAACTATGTTAATAAAGGTTATAACCCTTTTGTTGTTTTAAATGATTATGAAAATGCAAACCTAGAAGCACAACAATTTTTGGATCAATTAGATTCAAAACAAGTCAGGGCACTTAGTGGAAGTTGTATATGTTGTAGTGGAATAAATGAACTTAGAGAATTCATTAATAGAATTCCACAGCGTTCTAATGGAATAACACTTATTGAAGCTAATGGGACTTCTGATGCCTGCTCACTTATGAGTTTTCTTGGTGTTGGTCTAAACGAACGATTTCTTCCCCCAATTCAAATTTCAGTAGTTGATGTTAAGAACTGGCAAACACGAGATGATAATAATGATTTAGAGGTTAATCAAATTCAAGTGTCTTCTTTAATTGTATTAACTCATATTGAAAATATTTCAGAAGAAAGAAAAAACTTTGTAATTAAAGAACTATATAAATTTAATCCAACAGCAGAAATTTTAAATATGAATGAAATTGATGTTACTCTTCTTCCCAAATTACTTCCTTCAAAAAACAAGTTTCAAAAATTTGATCACCTCAAAGCTCATTGGTCTTCCTGTTCTATAGATTTACCAAATTTACCAGACAGTAGTTATATATATGATATCTGTAATGCACTTCCAGTGACTATAATGCGCATAAAAGGTTGTACTCAAATTGGAGATAAAAAAGAGTTCGTCTATTTTGAAAGAACTCCCAATGGGAAAGTTTCCATAAGGCCATTTAATGGAGTGCCAATTACAGGTTCAAAACTTTTAACTATTGGTCCAGGGAGCGAACCTACTTTACTTGAAAAAGTAATTAAAATAGTCTGTCTAAATATTAATTGATGTTCAAAAAAATAATATGAATTAAATTATAATGACAATTGTTATAATAAAAAAATATTTCTTATAAATTATAAATTGCTTTACTTAGTGTAATCAACAAAATAAAGTCTCATGAATTTAATTCAAATAGAATTTAACTATGTTAGGTTTGTTTTTTTATTTTTTATCATTAGTAATAACTCTTTCAGTCATAATTCTTTAGATAGTCTTTACACTATATTAAATCAAGAAATGATTAATAGTGTGGCGTATAATAAAACAAAAGAATTAAGAATTGCTAATTTAAACATAGAACTTGAAAACAGTAAATCATTAAAGGATCAATATGAAAAAAGAAAAAAATTAATTGATGAATATCAATATTATAATTTAAATAAAGCGATTGAGAATATTGAGATTAATTTAACTCTCGCAAAGCAAATAGACGATTTAAATTTAAATACAGAAACTTTATTGAAATTCACTCAATTATTAATCTCATCTGGACAATACAAAGAGTCTATTGATATTTTAAATCAGCTAAATAAAAATATCATTTCAGAGGATAATATAATTCAGTATTATAAAAATTATGCTGATGGTTATTCCAGATTAAGTTACTACACAATTGCTAACGATAGTAAAAATAAATATTTCAATTTATACAATATATATAAGGATTCATTGGTTACTTATTTTGATAAAAATTCTGAATTTTATTTAGATCTTGAGGAAAAGAAATTTAGAGATAATGGTCAGATTGCGGACGCCCTAACAATAAACGATCAAAGATTAAAATTAGTTAATGAGTTTTCAAGACAGTACTCAATAATTAGATTTGAGAGATCATTTCTTTATTCAGGCGCAAAAAATAGAAAAATAAATTTAATATTATCTGCTATTTCTGATATAAGATTGTCAATAAAAGATAACGCATCTCTTACAGATCTTGCAAAAATTTCATTTCAAGAAAACGATTTAGATAAAGCCTATAGATATATAAATTTTTCTTATGAAGATGCTGAGTTTTATAATTCTTTACACAGAAAAACAATCATATCCTCAACCTTACCTTTAATCACTAGAGCATATGAATCAAGAAGTATTATTCAAAAAAATGAACTTGAAAAATTATTATTTATTAGTGTTACTCTAGGTTTTATTTTACTTATTTCTTTATTGCTTATTTACAAGCAAGTTAAAAGAATTTCAAAGACTAGTAATCAGTTAAAACATGCTAATAATAATCTAACTAAAATATATGATAAGCTCTCTAATTCAGATAGAATTAAAGAACGCTACTTGGGTACTTTTTTAAATTTGTATTCTGATTATATTAATCATTTAGACATGTATAGAAAAATGGTTAGAAATCATATAACTTCAAATAAATATAAGGCGCTATTAGATTTAACTAAATCAAAACAAATAAAAGATAACGAGCTAAAAATATTTTATAAAAATTTTGATGAAGCTTTTTTAAAAATATATCCAAACTATGTAACAGAGTTTAATAGTCTTATGAAAGATAACCATCAGTTTATTTTAAATAATAAAAATGAATTAAATACTGAGCTTAGAATATTTGCACTTGTAAGGCTTGGCATTTCAAGTAGTTCTAAAATATCTAAAATTCTTAGGTATTCGGTAAATACTATATATAATTATAGAGCTGGTGTTAAGAATAATTCAATTGACAGAGAGGATTTTGAATTATTCGTAAAAAAATCTGAGTAAACCCTTATATTATCCACTATTTATTAGTGTAAAAATAAATTTAAATTAATGTAAATCAATTAGTTATGTTTATTTTTTATCTAAAATTTCCACTTTTTTTTTATAAAATATTATAACTTTATTCTTTATGGTTAATTTTACATAAATTATTTTCTTTAAATTCACTTTTACTTATTAAATTGTTTGATTGGCATATAATTTGATTAGTTGGTTTAAAGCATAGCTATTATCTAATAATACATAATTAGTTTAAATGAAAAATATGTTGAAAAATATTAATTTAAATAAACTTACAGCAATCCTTCTGTTGTTTTCGAATATTATATATGCTCAATCCATTCTTGTTACTGGTAAAGTAGTTGACAAGCAAGGCCAACCACTTCCTGGAGTATCAATATTATTAAAAGATTCTAACTCTGGTACTTCTACCTCATTTGAGGGTAATTATGCATTAAAAGTAAGTACTAAAGAAGATGTATTGCAATTTTCATATATAGGCTTTGATACTCAAGATATTGTTGTGGGTAATCAATCACAGATTGATATTATTTTAGAAGAAAATTTAGAGTCCTTAGACGAGGTGCAAGTTGTAGCTTTTCAAAAACAGAAAAAAAATAGTGTTATTGGATCCATTAATACTATTAATCCGTCTGAGTTAAAAATACCTTCCTCAAACCTTACCAATTCATTAGCTGGAAGAATGGCAGGTATGATATCCTATCAAACATCTGGAGAACCTGGAGCAGATAATGCACAATTTTTTATAAGAGGTGTAACTTCATTTGGTTATGCAAATAACCCACTAATTTTAATTGACGGTATTGAAGTTTCTACTGACGACTTAGCTAGGATTGAACCAGACAATATTGCCACTTTCTCAATAATGAAAGATGCTACAGCTACTGCATTATATGGCGCTAGAGGTGCTAATGGAGTTATTTTAGTTACAACTAAAGAAGGTAAAGCTGGTAAAGCAAAGGTTTCTTTTCGATATGAAAATTCTTTTTCCTCTCCAACTCAAACTAATGAATTTCTTGGTGGAGTGGATTATATGAATATGTATAATCAAGCAACTCGGTCTAGAAATCCATCTGCACCATTACAGTACTCCATTAACAAAATCTACGGGACTATTAATTCTGATGACCGAAATATATATCCAAATGTAAATTGGTATAATGAGTTATTTAAAGATTATACATTAAACAGAAAAGCTAACCTTAATGTCAATGGAGGAGGAGAAATTGCTCAGTATTATCTATCTATATCTCATAATAATGACACAGGTTTACTAAAAGTCGACCCATTAAATAATTTTAACAACAATATAGATATTAATAGATCCAATTTGAGGGCTAATATTAATATAAACTTAACGGAGACTACTAAGATTAAAGTTAAATTTTATTCTTTGTTTGAAAGATATAATGGGCCAAGTGAATCTGCTAATGATATATTTGGAAATGTAATGAATGCCAACCCTGTTAACTTTCCAAAGTATTATCAATATGAAGATAATTTAGGTTACAATCATACTTTATTTGGAAATAAAGGAAACGGTGGTTACCCTAATCCATATGCAGATATGGTTAAAGGATATAAAGATAGATTTACCAATACAATTTTATCACAAGTTCAACTAGAGCAGGATTTAGGTTTTATTACAGAGGGTTTAAAGTTTAGAGGTCTAGCATCAGTTAGAACATATGCAGAAAATGAAAATAAGCGAAGTTATAATCCATTTTATTATGGTACTGCTGAGCTTGAGACTGAAGAAGGTTTACTTTATTATTTATACCAAATTTCCGAGGGTACAGAATATTTAAATAGCCCAGAGATTAATAATTACAGTAACAGTAATTTTTATTATGAATTTACTACAGAGTACAATAGAATATTTGAAGAAAAGCATGAGATTGGGGGATTGCTAGTGTTTAATTTTAGCGAATCTCTTAATACAATTAGTGGTAGTAGTGATTTCGCCTCCTTACCATCCAGAAATATGGGAGTCTCTGGTAGGTTCTCTTATAATTTTGACAGCAGGTATTATGCTGAATTTAATTTCGGTTATAATGGATCTGAAAAATTTGCTCAAGATAATAGATTTGGTTTCTTTCCTTCAGTAGGTTTTGGATGGATAGCATCTAATGAAAAATGGTTTGAAGAAATGAATTCAAGTATAACATTATTAAAATTTAAAATTACTAACGGTAAAGTTGGAAATGATGCGATTTCAAGTGCTAGTGATAGATTTTTCTATTTATCTGATGTGAATTTAAATTATGGAGATAATGGATATTCTTGGGGTCTAGATTATAATAATTACACTAGTGGATATTTAATAGATAGATATTCTAATCCTAATGTTACATGGGAAGTTGCTGAAAAAACAAACTTTGGTTTAGAACTTGAAATTAATAAAGCCTTAAACCTTCAAGTTGACTATTTTACTGAGCACAGAACCCAAATCTATATGGAAAGGAATTACATTCCTGAATCCATGGGGTTAACCACTGGGATTAGCAGTAATCTTGGAGAGGTTAAATCAAAAGGTGTTGATGCATCAATTGATTATAATCAAGCCTTTTCATCTGGATTATTTATTACAGGTAGAGCTAACTTTACTTATGCTACTAATGAAATTATTTTAAATGGTGACCCAATATATGAGTTTGATAATTTAAGTAGAATAGGTTACCCTGTTAATCAGCCATTTGGTTTAATTGCAGAAAGATTATTTATCGATGCAGAAGATATTGCAAATTCACCTGAACAATTTAACGGTTTTTCATCTTCTTCCAATGCATATTTACCTGGAGATATAAAATATACTGATTTAAATGGTGATGGTGTAGTAAACGAAAACGATATGACAGCAATAGGGTCTCCACAAGTTCCCGAGATAATTTATGGTTTCGGAATTTCTGCAGGTTACAGAGACTTTGATTTATCTATTTTCATGCAAGGTGCTGCAAAGGTTTCCTTTTTTATAAATCCAAATGATATTTCTCCTTTTGTAAATGAAAGAAATGCATTAAGTGTTATTGCAAATAATTACTGGTCTGAAAATAATCCAAATCCAAATGCTTTTTGGCCTAGACTCTCTACTTACGAAATAAGTAACAATAATCAGCAGTCTACTTGGTGGCAACGTGAAGGAGATTTTTTAAGATTAAAAAATATTGAATTTGGATATACACTTCCTGAAAAAGCTAGTGGAATATTTAGTGGGTTAAATACTAGAATATACTTTACAGGATTAAATTTGGTGACATTTAGCAAATTTGACCTTTGGGATACTGAAATGGGTGGAAATGGTTTAGGTTATCCACCACAAAAAATATACAACTTAGGTTTACAAGTTAAATTTTAAGAAAAAAATTATGAAAAAAAATATTATATACTTAGCTCTTATTTCATTTTCACTTTTTAGTTGTGATGAATATTTAGATATAGTTCCAGATCAAACACAGGAATTAGATTTACTTTTTGACAGACAAGAATCCGCATACACAGCGCTTGTTACCTGTTACAGTTATTTGCCAAAAAATGATGATCTATATAGTTCGTATGTTACAGCTACGGATGCTTTAACTACACCAATTTCTAAAGAAACAGCTGGAATAAGATTAATGAAAGGTCTTCAATCATCATCTAACCCTCTAATGAGTTATTGGTCGGGATATGAACGTCATGGTTCCTTGTGGAGAGGAATTAGAAGTTGTAATACATTAATCGAAAACATGGATAATGTTGTTGATATGACTCAAGAAGAAAAAGATGCTTGGAAAGCTGAAGCTCAGTTTTTAAAAGCTTTTTATCATTTTACACTCTTAAAGTATTATGGCCCTATTCCAATAACAGACGAGAATTTACCAATTTCCGCAAATGATCAACAGGTTAGTGTGAGAAGAAATACAATTGATGAATGTATAACATACATAACGGAAACAATTGACTCAGCGATTATTAATCTTCCATTAAGAGTACTTAATAACAATGATCTAGGTAGAGTTGATCAGGTTATTGCTAAATCTTTAAAATCTAGAGTTTTATTATTTGCTGCTAGTCCTTTATTCAACGGAAATAGTGAATTTTATTCTGGATTTGTTAATGAAGATGGAGAACATTTCTTTAATCAAAATTATGATATTAACAAATGGGAATTAGCCATGAATGCCTCATTAGATGCTTTAAATACAGCAGTTGAACAAGGCTCAGCTTTATACGAGTTTACTGACACACCTCCAACTTTTGATACTGAGAATTATGAATATGAAATTGTAAAAAAACAGTATGACGTTAGGTTTTCAATTGTAGATAGGTGGAATAATGAACTTCTTTGGGGTCATTCAAATCCAGTGGGAACTAACTGGTGGCAACTACAAGCTGGCTCTTTAATGAAGAGCCCTACATCATCATCTGTTGAGGCTGCATGGCAATGGGTAGCTCCAACTCTTAGATCTGTGGAGATGTATTACACTAAAAATGGTTTACCTATTGATGAAGATCTTACATTTGATTACAATAACAGATATACTGTTTCTAATATTTCTACTTCACAAAATCCTTACGCACAGTTTGCTCAAAGGACAGCTAACCTACATTTAAATAGAGAGCCAAGATTTTATGCTAATATTGGTTTTGATAGAGGCTACAATAGAACATGGGGAAGTAAGTGGAATTTAAAAATGAGAAAAGGAGAAACTCATGGTAGAATTGCTAATACAAGTGACTATTTAATTACTGGTTATGCACTTAAAAAAATAGTTCATCCAGACTCTGAGGGAGATGGCTATGATAAAATAGTTCAATATTCTTGGCCTATGATTAGATTAGCAGAGCTTTATTTAAACTTTGCTGAAGCAGCAAATGAATTTAATGGTCCAACTCAAGAAGTATTCACTATGTTAAATGCTGTGAGAGAAAGAGCTGGAATAAACACTGTTGAAGAAGCATGGAGTGATGGTGCAATTGCTGCTACAGTAAATAAGCACACTACCCAAGATGGATTAAGAGATATTATTAGGCACGAGAGATTAATAGAATTTGCATTTGAAGGTCATAGATATAACGATTTAAGAAGATGGAAGTTAGCTGAGGATTATTTAAACTCACCTGTGAAAGGCTGGTCTGTAGATGAGACCACTGAAGATGGGTTTTATACACTTAGAGATGTTGGAAACAGATCATTTAATAGTCCTAGAGATTATTTACACCCTATAAGTATCAATGAACTCACCATAAATACTAATTTAATTCAAAATCCAGGTTGGTAAAAAATTAATTAATATGAAAAAAGAAATAAAACTATTATTCACTTTATTTACGATATTATTATTTGCGTTTTCTTGTGAAGAAAAAGAAAGTGGTGATGTTACTGCTCCTGGAAAGTTAACTATAGAATCTATAACTCCTACAAATGGTGGCGGAATTATTTCCTACACACTTCCAGACGACAACGATATTCTATTTGTTAGAGCAGAATATACAAACACTCTTGGTGTGGATGTTTTTAGAGTATCCAGTGTACATAACAATGAAATTGAAATTTCAGGATTAAACCAAATTTCACCTGTTGAGGTTAGATTGTATGTAGTGGATGATAACGATAACACATCACAGGCTGAAATAGTTGATTTTATCCCACTGGAATCTTTCATCTATTTAGTGCAGGAAAGTATTGAAATAACTCCAGATTTAGGAGGGGTTAGAATTGAATGGGAAAATATAGAATCTAAGACTGTTTATGTGCACGTTCATATCCAAAATGGTTCCGAAGAGGAAATTAGAATACTGTCTTCTAATAGTCCAGTTGAAAATAGATTTATTAGAGGACTTGAAGCTACTGATTTGACTTTTTTAACTAAAGTTGAAGATTTTGATGGTAACATTACCGATTTAGAAGAAAAAGGAGTTTATGCTCCATTATTTGAAGAAGTAATAGATAAATCTACATGGAGCTTAATAACTAATCAATCGATAAACGGAAATGCTTGGGAAGGCTCGACTGTAAGTTTCTGGGATGATGTTGTAGATACTTCAGAAACAGATGCTGATAATAGTTATTTTATTATTTGGAGAGATCAAAATGGAGGTACTTTGAACTGGCCACTTGATATTGTTATTAATTTAAATAAAACCATAAAAATTCATAGGCTCAAAGTTTGGCAAAGAGCATATTGGTACAATGGACCATCTCCTGTAACTGCTTATTATTATCAAGAAGAGAATATGAAATCTTTTGATTTATTCGCTAGTAATAATGGGCAAGAGTGGACACTATTAGGACAATATGATATTGGTGACCCAAGAGATGCAGATGGAAATATTCCTGGTGCTGCAATGGATGCCGCTGCGAATGGACATGATTTTGAGCTGGAAGGTATTTCAGAACAGTTTAATTATTTAAAAATATCAATTACAGCTAATTATGGTAGTGATACATATTGTCATGGTTCTGAAATAACTCTATACGGATTAGATAATTTAGATTAATGAGAAAGGTTACACTGTTTCTTTTACTTTTAATTTCTTCAACTGTATATGGCCAAAATTTAAGAACTCTTAATAAGGACATTGTAGACGAAAATAACAATGAGGTTATTCTTCGAAGTGCTGGTCTTGGTGGTTGGATGCTTCAGGAACCTTATATGTTTAATTACTCATCTGGAGCAAATACACAACATGAATTTAAGGAGAAGCTAAATAACCTCGTTGGAAGTGAAAATACCGAATTATTTTTTGAATCATGGCTTGATAATTTTGTTACTGAGCAGGATGTTGATTCAATAGCTAGTTGGGGGTTTAACAGTATTCGTTTACCTATGCATTATGACCTATTTACACTTTCAATACAAAATGAACCAGTTGAAGGAGAAAATACATGGCTTGACAGAGGTTTCGAAATTGTTGACCAGCTTTTAGATTGGTGTGAACAAAACGAATTGTACTTAATTCTTGACTTACATGCAGCTCCCGGTGGACAAGGTTACGACGCGGCTATTTCTGATTATAATTCTGAATTTCCGTCTTTATGGGAAAGTGTAGAAAATCAAAATAAGACTATTGCTCTTTGGGAACAATTAGCAATTAGATATAAGGATGAGCCATGGATTGGAGGATATGATTTATTAAATGAAACTAATTGGGATTTAGCAAATTTTGAATTAAGAAGTTTTTATGTTCAGGTTACTAATGCAATTAGAGAACATGATACAAATCATATTATATTTATTGAAGGAAATTGGTTTGCCAATGATTTTACGGGGTTAATACCACCATGGGATGATAATATGGCTTATAGTTTTCACAAATACTGGAGTTATAATAACACAGAGTCTATTCAATGGGTACTAGATATAAGAAATCAATATAATACTCCTTTATGGATGGGAGAATCTGGAGAAAACTCAAATTTGTGGTTTACTGATGCAATTAGATTATTCGAAGATAATGATATAGGATGGGCATGGTGGCCATGGAAAAAAACAGAGTCTATAAATTCTACTTTATCAATTTCATCAAACTCTAATTTTCAATCTATTATTGACTATTTTGCTGATGGACAAAACCAGCCAAGTATTGATAATGCTATGCAAGGACTTATACAATTTAGTACTGATTCTCGTATTGAAAATACTCATTTTAATAGTAATGTAATTGATGCTATGATGAGACAACCACACACAAATGAAACGCTTGCTTACTCAGAAAATTTAATTCCAGGTGTCATATATTTAACAGATTACGATTTAGGTACGCAAGACTATTCATATTCTGATGTAATAAGTGGTACTTATCAAGTATCAACAGATGAATATACTACTTGGAATAATGGCTGGAGTTACAGAAATGATGGTGTGGATATTCAAGAATCAAATGACAGTGAAAGTAACGGATACAATATAGGTTGGGTGGAAGATGGAGAATGGTTATTATATACTGTCGATGTACAGCAATCTGGTTTTTATGACATTATAACTAGATATTCATCTGAACAAAATGGCGGAAAGATTAAGTTATTTTCTAATGATTTAGAAATTACGGACTATATAAACCTTTACGATAGTGGAGGGTACTCAAATTTTATAAATAGAGTCACTGCAAATGTATATTTATCTGAGGGAAGTCAAAAAATGAAATTAAAAATTAAAGGGGATGTTTCTTTTAATCTGAGCAAGTTAGAGTTCTATGAGTCTAACGATGAAAACCCTGAATTTGAAGTTTTATTGGCAAATACTTTAGAAGATGAAAAATCAATCAAAATAGTTTTAACACATCCATTGATAAGTCAAAGCTTAGATTTAGATTTATTTGATCTTAAACTAAACGATGAATCTACAGAAATTTCAGATGTAGAAATCGATTCAAATAATAGTCAGGTTATTAATGTTATAACTGAAAACTACATGTCATTTCAAGATGAAATTACAATAAGTTATAATGGTGAAGGTTTACTTTCTGAAACAGGTCAGTACCTGTATAGTTTTCAAGATTACCCAGTGGAAAATAATTTATCCACAAGATTATTAATTCCTGGAAGGATACAGGCAGAAGATTTTTATTACCAAGAAGGACTTGAGACAGAAGAGACAAGCGATTCCTTTGGAGGCTTAAATATAGGTTATACAGATCAGGGAGATTTTGCAGATTATTCTGTAGCAATAAATAATTCTGGCGAATATACAATAAGCTTTAGAGTTGCTTCTCAAGGATCTGGGTCATTACAATTAGAATTAATTAATGACACATCTGCTGAAAATATTGGGGTGATATCTACTCCCAACACAGGAGGATGGCAAAATTGGCAAACAGTCTCATTTTCAAGATATTTGCCAGAAGGCTTATTCACTTTAAGAATGACGGTAATTCAGTCTCCTTTCAATTTAAATTGGATGGACTTCGAATCTTCAAATGGAAATAATAACTCAAATGAAGAATTGATAGAATTTTTATCTTCAGGAACATGGAGAATTCAATCCGAAGTTGATAATTACAGAGGAGTTGGACCTGGGGGTGCATTTACAGCTGAATGGTGGTCTGCAAGTGCATTAAGCGAATCCAACACAGGTCTTTACGATGATACTTGGACGTTTAGTGAAACTGGAGTTTTGTCTGTTAATACTGGAGCAGATGGTACGATTTTTGGCAAAAAACCAGAAATTGACGCCGCATTTGATCCAAATGGAAATATATCTTATGATGCTGATAATGAGTTTAATGAATATTTTAATTACCCTTTGACTAACCATACTGATCAATATAATACAAGCAATGATGACGATAGTGAGGAGACAATTAGTTTTAATAGTTATGGTAATTTAGGCTTTTATACAGCACTAAATAATTCAACATACCAAATCCTGTCAAGAACAAGCAATACAATGAGTGTTAGAAATGTTGGTTCTGAAGGAAATTCTTGGTACAGTACATTAACTACTGACGAGCAACTATCGACTGTTAAATTAAATAATTTTTCCGTAAGAATATTCCCTAATCCAACAAATACAGATTTTATTTATATAAAATCTTCTACACAAGGAGTTAAAGCTATTGAGTTATTTGATATCAATGGTAGAAAAATTATTCAAACTGAAATAAGTGGTGATAAACTAAATATTGGAAATTTAAATCGTGGTTTATACCTAATAAAAATCATGATACAAGGTCAAATTAATTTTGCTAAAATTGTGGTTAATTAAATCCATAATAATATAGAATTAGTATTTATAATTGTCTAGATTTGCCATCTTAATTTTTTTAAATTTTATGAACGAAATAAGAGTGTTTTCACCTGCTACTGTGTCCAATGTTGCTTGTGGTTTTGATGTTTTAGGATTTCCATTAGATAGTGTTGGAGATGAAATGGTTGTAAGAAAAACTAAAGAAAAGGGAATTGTAATTACAAAAATTGAAGGTTTTGATTTACCCTTTGATATAAATAAAAATGTTGCATCTGTTTCTGCAATGGCTCTTTTAGATGTCGTAAAACCAGACTTTGGTTTTGAAATTGAGATTTATAAAAAAATCAAACCTGGCAGTGGTATTGGTAGTAGTGGCGCTAGCGCTACAGCAAGTGTTTATGCAATTAATGAGTTACTTGGAAGACCATTTAACAAATTAGAGTTAACTGAGTTTGCTATGAAAGGAGAGTTTATAGCCAGTAAATCTGAGCATGCAGATAATATTGCTCCAGCAATTTTTGGAGGTTTTTGCTTGGTAAAAAATTTACAGCCTTTAAATATTTTACAATTACCAACCCCTACGGACTTATATGCTATAATTCTACATCCCCAAATCGAAATAAAAACCTCTGAGTCTAGAAAAATATTGCCTAAAATGGTTCCTTTATCGGATGTAACAAAGCAACTATCTGATTTGGGTGGTTTGGTACATGGATTACATACTGAAAACTATGATTTAATTAGTAATTCATTGAATGATCATATAGTTGAGGTACACAGAAGTAAATTAATCCCTCATTTTGATATAATTAAAAGTAAAGTTTTAGAGATCGGTGCCTTAGGTTGCTCTATTTCTGGATCTGGTCCGTCAATATTTGCATTAGCTAAAGGAAATGATTTAGCTACTGAAATTGAATTAGTTTTTAAGTCTGTTTATTCAAAATCAACTATTAACTTCTCCACACATATTTCGAAAATTAGCTCCAATGGAGTGGTAACTATTTAAATAGATTTTTATGAATTATTATAGCCTTAACGGAAAATCACCAAGTGTGTCTTTTAAAGATGCTTTAATAAGAGGCTTAGCTCCTGACAAAGGTCTTTATTTTCCTGAAAAAATAAGTAAATTATCTAATGATTTCATAAATAATATAGAAAATTATTCAAATGAGGAAATTGCATATGAGTGTATCAATCAATTTGTTGGTCAAGATATTCCTGAACAGGAGTTGAGAAAAATAATTGATGATGTTCTTTCATTTGATTTTCCTCTAGTAAAGTTAAATAATAAAATTTCATTCCTTGAGTTATTTCATGGTCCAACTATGGCGTTTAAGGATGTTGGTGCTAGATTCATGTCTAGGTGTCTAGCCTATTTATTAAAAGATACTAAAGAAAACGCCGATGTAACAGTATTGGTTGCAACCTCTGGAGATACTGGTGGAGCTGTTGCAAGTGGTTTTTATAAAGTAAAGGGAATAAAAGTAGTAATTTTATATCCTAAAGGAAAAGTATCCAATGTACAAGAGAAACAATTGACAACATTGGGTGAGAATATAACAGCTTTAGAAGTTGATGGAACTTTTGATGATTGCCAGTCCATGGTTAAAAAGGCTTTTTTAGATAAAGGTTTGTCAAATAAAATAAGATTAACATCTGCAAATTCTATTAATATTGGTAGATGGCTTCCGCAAATGTTTTATTTCTTTTTTAGTTATAGAGATTTAAAATTATCGATTGAGGACAAAGTCGCCTATTCTGTACCAAGTGGAAACTTTGGTAATATATGTGCTGGTATGTTAGCCAAAGAAATGGGTTTGCCAATAGGTAAATTTATCGCTTCAAATAATATTAACGATGTTGTTAATAGATATTTAAACACTAAAATTTACGATTCGAAACCTTCTATTCAAACTATTTCAAATGCTATGGATGTTGGAGATCCAAGTAATTTTATTAGAATAAGTAATATATATAAAAATGATTTTAATTCAATCAAGGAAAATTTACATACATGTAGTTTTAATGATGATGAAACGGTAGAAGGAATTAAAGAGATAATCAACGAGTTTAGCTATATCCCAGACCCGCATGGAGCAGTTGGATATTTAGGAGCTAAAGATTTCTTAAAATCACACCCAGATTACAAATGCGTCATTTTAGGAACCGCTCATCCATCTAAATTCTCAGAAGTTATAAATTTGTATACTAATAATTTAAAAATACCTCATCAAATTAGTTCTGTAATGGATAAGAAAAAGGAATCTGTATGCATTGACAGTTATTTAGATTTTAAAAACTATTTGTTGGCTAGATAGTATTATGCCATTGGAAGTTGCCCTTTTCCTTTTGTTGCTAGTGAAGTTTTTCCTGTCAAGAACAAATCTACCTCTCTAGCCGCTTCTCTACCTTCAGATATTGCCCATACAATTAGTGACTGTCCTCTTCTCATGTCACCAGCGCTAAATATTTTCGGAATATTTGTTTGATAATTAGTTGTTTGATAATTATTTCTATCACTAATTTTAACCCCTAACTTGTCAGCTAAACTTGACTCTGCACCTGTAAATCCAAGAGCCAGTAATGCTATATCACAATCCCATGTTTTTTCTGAGCCTACAATTTCGATTAACTTTGGTGGATTATTTTTTTTAACCTCCCATTTAACATTTACAGTTTTTAGTCCAGTTAGGTTATTGTCCTTATCGAATATAAATTCTTTGGTATTTATTAACCAATTTCTATCGCACCCCTCTTTATGTGATGTACTATTTTTTAGTTGTAGTGGCCAATAAGGCCAAGGAGTTTTAACACTTCTATTTAGCGGAGGTTTTGGCATTATTTCAAAATTAATAACTGACTTTGCTCCATTCCTATTTGCAGTTCCAACACAATCTGAGCCAGTGTCTCCACCTCCAATTACTACAATATTTTTGTTTTTTAATTCAGCTGTTTTAATGGATTTGTCATAAAGAGATTTGGTTTGGTTAGTTAATAAATCCATTGCTTGAATTACACCATTAGATTTTGCACCAGGAATATTTAAAGCTCTTTTTTCAGATGCCCCTCCACATAATACAATAGAATCAAAATCTTCTAGCTCGGATATGCTGATATTTACTCCTACATTGGCATTTGTAATAAATTTTATACCCTCTTTTTTTAATATATTAACTCGTCTATCAATTATTTTTTTTTCAAGTTTGAAATTTGGAATTCCGTACCTTAATAATCCACCGATTTTGTCTTCTTTTTCATATACAATTACATTATGACCAACACTATTTAGTTGTTGTGCTGCTGCTAGGCCTGCAGGGCCAGATCCTATAATTGCTATTTTGTAATTAGTTCTTTTTGCTGGGATCTTTGGTTTAATCCAACCATTCTTAAAGCCTTTTTCAACTATATTTTTTTCAATATTTTCAATTGAAACAGGTTCTTCGATTATACCCAAAACACAAGATTTTTCACATGGCGCAGGGCATAGTCTTCCAGTAAACTCTGGAAAATTATTGGTGGAATGTAAGATCCATGAAGCTTTTTGCCATTCTTCTTGGTGTACCATATGGTTAAAATCAGGTATTAAATTTCCAAGAGGGCAGGAGCTATGGCAAAATGGTATTCCGCAATCCATGCATCTTGAACCTTGGTTTTTTAATTCTTTATCATCAAGTTTGACCGAAAACTCATTATAATTTCTAACTCTTTTTTTTACTGAAATATATCCGTCTTCTTTTCTTTTAAATTCTTTAAAACCTGTTGATTTGCCCATTTATTAAAGTTTATTTGTTATTTTCTGCTGCTGTAAAATATTTTCTAGTGCTTTCTTGTATTCAGTAGGCATTACTTTAATAAAATGACTACAATCTTTTCTCCAGTTTGAAAGAATTTTTTTTCCTAAGCTACTATTTGTATATTTTACGTGTTCAGTAATGTGGTGTTTTAGATGAATATTATCTTCAGTTGATAAATTCTCAAACTCTATTGATTCTGTGTTGCATAGTCCATTTATAAAGTTATTGTCTTTATCATAAATGTATGCAATCCCACCACTCATTCCTGCCGCAAAATTTCTTCCTGTTTTTCCTAATATAATTACTTTACCTCCGGTCATGTACTCACATCCATGATCACCAATTCCTTCAACTACAGCATTAGCTCCAGAATTTCTAACCGCAAACCTTTCTCCAGCTATACCATTTATGTATACATTTCCTGAAATTGCCCCAAATAAACATACGTTGCCTGCTATTATATTTTCTTCTGCTTTAAAATCTGCTTTTTCAGGCTTTTTAACTGATATTGTTGCGCCAGATAAGCCTTTGCCTAAATAATCATTGGTGTTTCCTTCAAGTTTAAAAGTAATGCCATTAGCAGCAAAGGCTCCAAAACTTTGTCCTGCTGATCCGGTAAAATCAATATTTATTGTATTGTCGGGTAGTCCTATGTCTTTATATTTTTTTGATATTTCATTGCTTAATATTGCGCCTACTGATCTATCGGTATTTTTAATTTTGTAAGATAAGTTTGTTTCTATCCCATAATGAATCGCTTTTTGTGCTGATTTTACAATCTTTATGTCTAGAACATTATATAAGTTATGGTCCTGATTTTCGATATTTCTTAATGTTGTTGTTTTTGGATCAAATGGTTGATATAAAATTGATGAAAAGTCAAGACCTTTAGCTTTGTAGTGATTAATTGCTTTTGAAGTATTTATTTTTTGTGTTTGACCAATCATTTCGTTCATTGTCTTAAATCCAAGTAGAGCCATAATTTCTCTTAGTTCATTTGCTACGAAATAAAAGAAGTTTATTACATGTTCTGGTTTCCCTTTAAAGTTTTTTCTAAGTTCTTTATCTTGTGTTGCTATTCCTACCGGACAGGTGTTCATGTGGCATTTTCTCATCATTATGCAACCTGAAGCAACCAATGGAGCTGTTGCAAATCCAAACTCTTCAGCACCTAAAAGTGCCGCTATCGCTACATCTCTTCCAGTTTTAAGTTGGCCATCACATTCTACTACAATCCTGCTTCTTAAATTATTTAAAACTAAGGCTTGTTGTGCTTCTGCTATTCCTAATTCCCACGGTAACCCAGCGTGTTTTAATGAAGTTAATGGAGATGCTCCTGTTCCACCATCATAACCTGAAACTAATACAACATCTGCTTTCGCCTTCGCTACTCCAGCTGCAATAGTGCCAACCCCAACTTCAGAAACAAGCTTAACATTGATTCTAGCTTCTCTATTTGCATTTTTTAAATCATAAATTAGTTGAGCTAAATCCTCAATCGAATATATGTCATGATGAGGTGGGGGGGATATTAACCCTACAAATGGAGTAGAATTTCTTACTTCTGCTATCCATGGAAACACTTTTTCACCTGGTAATTGTCCTCCTTCGCCTGGTTTTGCACCCTGCGCCATTTTTATTTGTATCTCTTTTGCATTGGTTAAATAATTGGATGATACTCCAAATCTACCAGAGGCAACTTGCTTGATTGCTGAGTTTTTGTTATCACCATTTTTCATTATTTCAAACCTTTCTTTGTCTTCACCTCCTTCACCAGAATTACTTTTCCCACCAATCCTGTTCATTGCAATTGCGAGATTTTCGTGAGCTTCTTTTGAAATTGACCCATAAGACATAGCTCCAGTTTTAAATCTTTTCACAATTTCTGTCCAAGGCTCAACTTCATCAATTGGAATAGGATCATAGTCATTGAATTCAAATAACCCACGAATAGTCATTAGTCTTTCAGACTGCTTATTTATATTGTCTGCGTATACGTCATAGCTTTTTTGATCATTTAGCCTTACAGCTTGTTGAATTTTGGTTACAGTTGTAGGATTAAACATATGTCTTTCTCCATTTCGTCTCCATCTATATTCTCCACCAATGTTAAGTTTTAATTTATTCTTTTCATCTGTTAATGGAAAAGCATAATCATACCTTTTAGATATTTCTTTTTCTATTTCATAAAGACCAATCCCTTCAATTCTAGATGTTGTGTAGGGAAAATATTTTTTTGAAAATTCAGAATTAAACCCAACAATCTCAAAAAGTTGTGACCCTCTGTATGAGTGTAGTGTGGAAATACCAATTTTATTCATGATTTTTAATATTCCTTTCCCTATGGCTTTATTAAAATTAATTACTGCCTCTATTTCTGAGTAGCCTTTAATAAATCCTTCTCTAACTTGAGTCTTAATAATTTCATTGACCATATACGGATTAATTGCACTAGCTCCATACCCAAATAAAGATGCAAAATGGTGAGGTTCTCTAGGTTCTGCTGATTCTATTATTATATCAAAATATGATCTTTTTCTTCTTTTATTTAGTGAGTGATGAACAAAAGAACATGCCAAAAGAGCCGGTATTGGTGCGTTTGTTTTATTTGCATTTTTATCTGATAGAATAATTATATTAAATCCTTTATCTATACTTCCTTCGACTTCGTTAATAATTCTATCTAAAGAGTCTTCAATTCCGTTTAGACCTTTACTTTTATTATATAGAATTTTAATTGTTCTAGATTTAAACCCTTTAGAGTCTATTTGTCTAATTTTATGTAGATCTCGATTTGAAATAACCGGATTTTGAATTTTTAACTTTCTACATTGACGAGAAGAAATGTCAAATAAGTTTTTGTCATGACCAAGAGATAGACTAATGTCTGTTACTATTTCTTCTCTTATTCCATCCAGTGGAGGGTTTGTTACTTGTGCAAATAATTGTTTAAAATAATTATAGATTAGTTGGGTTTTTTCTGAAAGAACAGCAAGTGGTGTGTCTGAACCCATAGATCCAATAGCTTCTTTAGAGTGTTGTGCCATTGGAGTGATTATTTCTTGAATATCTTCTGTAGTATAGTTATAAAGTCTTTGTCTTGTTTTTAACGAAATTGATTCTTTTAATTGATTTTCTTTTATGTAGGGAATGTCTTTTAATTCAATCATTTGATCCTTTATCCATTTTCCATAAGGTCTTTTGGTAGTTATTTCATTCTTAATTTCATCATCATTTATAATTCTGCCTTTGTTCATGTCTACTAAAAACATTTTTCCTGGTTCAAGTCGACCATGTGATACTATGTTTTCTGGCTGAATTTCAATTACTCCAATTTCAGACGACATAATTAATCTTCCATCCTTTGTTACTGTATATCTAGATGGTCTGAGTCCGTTTCTATCTAATAAAGCACCAATATAATCTCCATCTGTAAATGGTATTGATGCTGGTCCATCCCAAGGCTCCATTATACATGAGTTGTATTTGTAAAATGACTTCCTTTCTTTTTTCATGTTCGTGTGCTTCTCCCAAGCCTCTGGTACCATCATCATCATTACTTCAGGAAGACTTCTGTCGGTAAGTGTTAAAAGCTCTACAACCATATCCATAGATGCAGAATCAGACTTGCCCTTTAAAATTATTGGAAACAAATCTTTCATATAATCTCCAAATTCTTCATTTTCCATGATCTCTTCCCTAACTCTCATTCTGCTTAAATTACCTCTTAAAGTGTTAATTTCTCCATTTTGACACATAAATCTAAATGGTTGAGCAAGTTCCCATGAGGGAAGGGTGTTTGTTGAGAATCTTTGGTGAACTAAAGCAAGTCTTGTTACAAGTTCTGGTTGTTGTAAATCAGTAAAATATAGTCCTATTGTTTCGGGCTTTATTATTCCTTTATATATTATAGTAGTAATAGATAAACTATTTACATAGAATGAATTGCAGTTAGACACTTTTGAATTATATATTTTGTGTTCTGCAATTTTTCTGGCAATATATAGTTTGATTTTGAATTTCTTCTCGGAAGTATTTTTAGGTTTTTTAATAAATACTTGTTCGCTTATTGGTTCTGATATTGATGCAATTTCCCCTAAAAATGAACTTATAACAGGAACTTTTCTCCAACCGATTATTTCTAATCCTTGTTTTTTAATTTCTTTTGAAAAAATATCCCTAAAAAAATCTGTTTGATTTTTGGGTATAAATAGCATTCCAACAGCATAATTTCTTTCCTCTGGTAAATTAAAATTGCATACTTTTTTAAAATAACTGTGCGGTATATCAATAAGTAGTCCTGCTCCATCACCAGTAACACCATCAGAACTTACTCCTCCTCTATGCTTTAGTTTGATTAATATTTCTAGCGCATCATGAATTATTTGATTTGTTTTTTCACCATTTAAATTACAAATAAATCCTGCTCCGCAATTTTCATGCTCGTATTCTGGTCTGTATAACCCTTGTTTTTTAAACATGTTTTTTGGTTTGTTTAGTTTGTTGGGGAAGACTAATATATATACAATCATTAGTATAAAAAAATGTGAAATAATTATTAGGAATTATATAAATTAAATTGCTAAAAAAAAACAATTTGTGATTTTAATGGATATATTTTGTTGATTTAATAATGGTTTTTCACAATTAAGAATATTTAATTAATAGTTATTATAGTTATTGTATTTATAAATATTTTATTAAAAAATTATATAATTTATATAAAAAATAGAATTTCATTAAATTATATATTATCATATATTAATTATTGTAACTCTTTTTTTACTATTTTAAAAATTTCCACTATTCTAAATTGTGATATTTACAAAAGTTATTTTTTCATCAATTTTCTTACAGATATTTGTTTCTTTTTGTGTTATATTCAACGCCATAACTAAAAAAAACTATCTTATGAAAAATTTATTTACATTATTGTTTGTCTCATTTATTTCAGTCTTTAGTTCATTTGGACAGGAAATAAGTGCAGACGTTGTTAGCCGTTATGTTTGGAGAGGTACCCAATTTGGAGACTCGGGACATATCCAACCTACACTATCTTACTCTGCTGGTGATTTTGAAATCGGTGCTTGGGGAAGTTTTGCACTTTCTGGTAACGATGGAGGATCAGAATTAGATCTTTACATTTCTTACGATCTAGGATTTGCTTCACTTACACTTACTAACTACACATTTCCTGGAGATGCTAGTGCGTCCATTATTCCAGATGACTTTTTTGGAGTTGAGGGATACGAGTTCAGTACAGGCTTTGATCTAGGTCCTGTTGGGATGACAGTTGGTTATTTTACTGAGACAGAAGATTTATATATTGAAACTGGATTTTCTTTAGGATCTCTTGATGTAGCTATTGGAGGAGGTAATGAAGTATATACTTTAGATGGCGATTTTGCTGTGTGTAATGTATCGCTTGGAACTTCAAAAGAAATTAAAATTACAGAGAATTATTCTCTACCTGTATTTGGTTCTTTTGTTTATAACCCTGATACAACTGATGCCTTTTTAGTATTTGGCGCTAGTTTCTAATATTAATCTTAAACATTAAAATTATGTATAATACATTATTATTTTTTAAATATTTACTTCAAGAATCTGTTTCTGCAGTGCCTGAAGTTATCGATGTGGTGACGTCTGAAGATGTTACCGCTGCAGTTGAGGCTGTTCAAAGTGGTTTTTATGCGGACATGGGAATGCTTTGGATGTTAATTGCTGGTATTTTAGTTTTCTTTATGCAAGCTGGTTTTACTTTAGTTGAGTCTGGGATGACTAGATCTAAAAATGCAGTTAATATTGCAATGAAAAACTTATTAGATATTACTGTTGGCTCTCTAACCTATTGGTTTGTTGGATATTCATTAATGTATGGGGATTCAGAAAATGGTTGGTTCTTTTGGAGTGGTATAATGCAAGGAGAGGGAGCAGATCTTTTTTTCCAAACAATGTTTGCTGCTACCGCTGCAACCATCGTTTCTGGAGCGATTGCTGGTAGAACTAAGTATTCTACCTATGCTATTTTTACAGTTGTAATGACGGCCTTCATTTATCCAATCGCAGGTGGTTGGGAATGGAATGGAGGATTCTTAAACACAGCTTCATTTATGCCTACTGAATTTATAGATTTTGCAGGATCTTCAATCGTTCACTCTGTTGGTGGATGGGCTGCTTTAGTAGGAGCATATATGGTTGGTCCAAGAATTGGTAAATTTGTTGATGGAAAGGTTTTGCCGATTCCAGGTCATAATCAAATCCTTGCAACTTTAGGAGTATTTATTCTGTGGTTAGGATGGTTTGGTTTTAATGGTGGATCTCAGCTTGCTTGGGGTGGTGCAGATGCTATTGCAGCTTCAAATGTTGTATTATTCACAAATTTAGCTGCTGCTGCTGGTGCTTTTGGTGCTTTAGTTACAACCTGGATATGGTATGGAAAACCTAATTTAGTTCAAACATTAAATGGAGCACTTGCCGGACTTGTAAGTATTACTGCTGGATGTGGAAATATGACTGCTGTTGGATCTGTATTAGCTGGTCTAATTGGTGGTATTATAGTTGTTTTTTCAATTGAATTTATCGAGAAAAAATTAAAAATTGACGATGCAATCGGTGCTGCTTCAGTTCATGGAGTGGCAGGTGTATGGGGTACCTTAGTTATTGGTCTTTGGGGTGTTGATGGAGATACGGGAATTGGACTATTTAATGGAGGTGGAGCTTCACAGCTAGGTGCTCAAGCAATAGGAGTTTTAGCCTATGCATTGTGGGCTACTGTTTTAGCATTTTTAGTTTTCGGAATACTTAAAAAGACGATTGGACTTAGAGTTTCTGAAGAAGTAGAAATAGCCGGCTTAGATGAATCCGAGCATGGTTCTATTGCTTACGCAGGAGTTAGAAAAAGAAAATGATTTAATAATTAGTTTGTTTTGTTAATAGTGGTTAAAATGGCTTAGAAATTTAATTCTAGGCCATTTTTTTAAGTTAAATATTTTTTAAATACCGATGCAAAAAATTAAATCTATAAATATTTAACTATTATCCATATTATAATACATAAATATGGCTATTTGTATTAATTTTGTTCAAAACAATAATTTAAATGTCGGGAAAACCAAAAGTTACTAGATTTAAAGAAAGTGTACTTTCAAAATTTCAAATTTACAATAGTATATTTTTAACACTACCATTTGATAGTATTAACAAAACAGGTGTGTTACTTCCATTATTTCATGAAACATGTGAAAAAGGATTTAAAAATGGTAATAATCCATCTGAAATAATTGAAGAGTTTTTTATAAAGTACCAAGCAAGAAGATCCAAAAAGAGTCAGATTAATCTTTTATTTAGGTTTATTCAATATATAGAAAGACAAGTTGTTCTTTTTGATGCTATTGAAGATGCTTCATTTACAGTTGTAAATAATATGGATGGTGTAGGAACCATTAGAAATTTGAAAGAGTCCGCAATTACCGATGATAAAATCCAGGAATTAAAAAAATACATTGAGGATTTTAATGTTAAAATTGTATTAACCGCACATCCAACACAATTTTATCCAGATAATGTGCTAGCTATTATTACAGATCTTACTGAAGCGATTAAGAATAATAACCTCCTTGATATTAAAAATTACCTGACTCAATTAGCTAAGACTTCATTTTTCAAATATAAAAAACCAACTCCATTGGATGAAGCTGTAAGTCTTATATGGTACTTAGAAAATGTTTTTTATCAATCGTTTGGAAATACTTATGATTACATTAAAGAAAATGTATTTAATAATAAAGATTTTAATAATAATCTAATGAGTGTAGGCTTTTGGCCTGGGGGTGATAGAGATGGAAATCCATTTGTTACACCTGAAATTACATTACAAGTCGCTGAAAGATTAAAAAGAACAATTATAAAAAATTATTACAGAGATATTAGAGAATTAAAGAGAAGACTAACCTTTAAAGGAGTTGAAGACAAGTTAATTAACATTCAAGATAAACTGCATGAATATATCTTTTTAAGAAACTCTAAAAATACATTTTCATCAAAACATTTAATGGATGGTTTACAGCAAATCAAACTAATAATCATTAAGGACCACCAGTCTTTATATTTAAACTTAGTGGATAGTTTGATAAATAAAGTAAAACTATTCGGCTCTCATTTTGCAACTATGGATATTAGACAAGACAGTAGAGTGCATAACAATGTATTTAATGAAATAGTTAAAACTTCAATTAAAAACAAATTAGACCTTTTTCCAAATAATTATTTTGAACTTATCGAAACTGAACAAATTCAATACCTATCAAAAGTAAAAGGATCCATAGACCTTTCAAATTTCTCTGACAAATTAGTGTTGAACACTTTAAACACTATTAAGGCAATTAAAAAAATTCAAACAACAAATGGAGAAAAAGCTGCCAACAGATATATAATAAGTAATAACAAAACAGCATTGAATGTCATGCAGCTTTTTGCAATGCTAAAGTTAGTGGCTTTTGATAAAGACTTAACTATTGACATATGTCCTTTATTTGAAACAATTGAAGATTTAGAAAATGCCTCGGATGTAATGAAAAGTTTATACACAAATCCAACTTATCTGGCTCATCTACAAAAAAGGAAACTTAAACAAAACATTATGTTAGGTTTTTCTGACGGCACAAAAGATGGAGGATATTTAATGGCTAACTGGGCTATTTATAAGGCAAAGCAAATGCTTACTAGTATTTCCAGAAAAAATAAAGTAGATGTTATATTTTTTGACGGTAGAGGAGGCCCGCCTGCAAGAGGTGGTGGGAAAACACATAAGTTTTATGCCTCTTTAGGACCTAGCATCGAGTCTAAAGAAGTTCAGTTAACTGTCCAAGGACAAACAATAAGCTCTAATTTTGGAACTTTAGACTCTTCAAAATATAATATTGAACAACTTATGAGCTCTGGAATTTTGAACAAATTAAATGAGACTGACTTGACAATTTCTGAGGATTGTTATGAAACAATGGATAATTTATCTAAGATAAGTTATGATGCATATGTAAAGTTTAAAAATCATCCTAAATTCCTTTCGTATTTAGAGCATATGAGTACTTTAAAATATTATTCAAAAACAAATGTAGGTAGTAGGCCGTCAAAGAGAAATTCAGATGATAAATTGGTTTTTTCTGATTTAAGAGCTATTCCTTTTGTTGGTTCATGGAGTCAACTAAAACAAAATGTACCCGGATTTTTTGGAGTAGGGCATGCTATCAAGCACTATGATGATTTAGGAGAATTAAGTAAAGTAAAGAAACTGTATAGAGAGTCTAATTTTTTTAAGACATTAGTTGAAAATAGTATGATGTCGCTTTCTAAATCTTTTTTAAACCTTACTAAGTATATGTCTGATGACAAAGTATACGGAGAATTTTGGAATATAATTTTTAATGAATATAATACAACTCTAGAAATGCTTTACAAATTAACGGGGTCTAGAAAATTAATGAAGGAAGAACCTGCTGGAAAGTTATCCATTGAAGCTAGAGAGTCAATTGTATTACCATTATTAACTATACAGCAACATGCTTTAAAAAAAATACAGGAATTAAAAAAAGACCCTGTAAAAAACAAAGAAGATATTATTATTTATGATAAGATTGTAACAAGATCTTTATTTGGCAATATTAACGCTAGTAGAAACTCTGCTTAGTCAATCTTTATTTTTGAAGCAACCTTTTTTGCTTTTTCAATTAATATTCGGGTTTCATCTTTTCCGTACGCTAAAGCAACTGCCATTCTTCTATATTTTCTAGTTGTTGGTTTACCAAATATTTTAAAGTCTGTGTTTTTATAATTTGCTGCTTCCTTCAACCCAGATATTATTGGAAATTCACTACTTTCATTATCAGCGAGAACCACTGCAGATGCGCCATTTCTAATAAGAGGTATTTCTACTAAAGGAATTCCTAAAATAGCTCTTGCATGTAGTTCAAATTCTGAAAAGTTTTGTGTTCCAGCTAGAGTTACCATACCAGTGTCATGAGGTCTAGGTGATAGCTCTGAAAAGTATACACCTTTTTTGCCAATAAAAAATTCAACACCCCAAATTCCACTTCCACCAAGTGCTTTTGTTACTTTATCAGCCATCAGTTGGGCAGTTTTTAAGTGACTCTCTTCCATATCCATTGGTTGCCAACTTTCTTGGTAATCTCCCCTTTCTTGCCTATGACCAATAGGAGGACAGAATAAAGTATTGTTATTATTTTGAGTTAGGGTTAAAAGGGTAATTTCGTAATCAAAGGATATAAACTCTTCAACAATTACCTCCATTAAATCTCCTCTTGACCCCCTTAGCGCTTCATCCCATGCTTTTTTAATATCCAATTCATTTTTTATCACAGATTGTCCTTTTCCAGATGATGACATAAGAGGTTTGACAACACAAGGCATCCCTGTATATTTCACTCCTTCTACAAGTTCATTGTAAGATTTTGCATATTTATATTTTGCAGTTTTTAATTCTAAATCTATCGCGGCTAAATCTCTGATTGATTTTCTATTCATAGTAAAATTTGCTGCTTTTGCTGAAGGTATTACTGTGTAACCTTGTTTTTCATATTCATACAAACGTTCTGTTCTAATGCTTTCTACTTCTGGAACTATAAAATCTGGTTTATGTATTGCTATAATTTTATCTAATTCTTTTCCGTCTAACATATCAATAACCTCAAATTCATGTGCAACTTGCATCGCAGGAGCATTTTTATAATTGTCAACAGCTATAACATATTGTCCTAACCTTTGCAAGGCAATTACTACCTCTTTGCCTAGTTCTCCTGAACCTAATAAAAGTATTTTATTTCTCATTTTACTAAAGTAATAAATTATAAATCGTAGTTGTTTTTTTTTATTCTAAAATCAAATACTAGACATATCAATGTCTGTTAATATGTTTTTATTTAATTTGTTGAAAAAATGATTTGTTATATATGTTCTTTTTTTGTCATAACTATAGTTTAAAGTATTTAGTAAAGTCATGTTTTATATTTTAATTATAAGAACAACTTATTTCAACAATTACGATTTATAAAAGTATCTTTGAAAAAAAATAGTAATGCATAAGGCAGGTTTTGTAAATATTATTGGAAATCCAAACGTAGGTAAGTCTACTTTGATGAATTCTTTTGTAGGGGAGAAGCTTTCTATTATAACATCAAAGGCTCAAACTACAAGACACAGGATACTTGGGATTGTTAACGGTGAAGACTTTCAAATGGTTATCTCCGATACACCAGGAATAATTAAACCTGCTTATGAACTCCAGTCTTCAATGATGGATTTTGTTAAAGCTGCTCTTGATGATGCAGATGTGCTTGTCTATATGGTTGAAATTGGTGAGAAAGATCTTAAAGATGAGAAGTTCTTTGACAAGATTATCAACTCTAAAATACCTGTTTTACTACTTATTAACAAAATTGACATTTCTAATCAAGAAGAGTTAGAAGAACATGCGCTAATGTGGAAAGAGAAAGTTCCAAATGCTGAAATATATCCCGTCTCTGCATTAAAAAACTTTCAAATAAAAGAAGTCTTTGATAGAATTGTTCAGCTATTACCAGAATCCCCAGCTTTTTACCCTAAAGATCAACTAACCGATAAGCCAGAAAGATTTTTTGTAAATGAAATTGTCAGAGAAAAAATACTAACATACTACAAAAAAGAAATTCCATACTCAGTAGAGATCTTAACAGAGGAGTTTTTCGAAGAAGAAAAGATAATCAGAATCAGATCTGTTATTATGGTAGAAAGAGAAAGTCAAAAAGGGATTGTTATTGGCCATAAAGGAGTTGCATTAAAAAGAGTAGGTACTTCCGCTCGACGAGATTTAGAAGCATTTTTCGGTAAGCAAATTCATATTGAACTTTATGTTAAAGTCAATAAAAATTGGAGAAGTAATCAAAATCAATTAAGAAGGTTTGGTTACAATAACTAAAACATTTTCTTTTTTATTTATTATAATTTCTCCTTTTATTTAAAATTCGTCATTTTATAATTTTTAGTTTAGTTTATTAACTATATAAAATTATAAAAATGAAAAAATTACTATTATTATTACTAATCCCTTTATTCACCTTTTCTCAAACCAATCCTGACAGAGAATATTGGCAAACTAACAAATGGACACCAAAAAAAGGAATGAATGCTGAATTTGAAGCAGGAGTTGCTAAAAAGACAGATAAGTTTAACGCAACTGCAGAAACTTCTATGGCTACATATCAAATTATTACTGGGCAAGACCAAGGTAAGTATATGAGAGTGATGGGCAATAGAGATTCTTCTGCTTTTGATGAAGATAACACTGCAGAGTTAGCATATTGGGGTAAGCATGTAATGCCTTATGTTGATTCAAATGATGGAAATGTTAGATGGTGGAGAATGAAAGGTTTGTCTCAAAATTGGGATAATGACCTGCCGCCAGCTAGATTTGTCAAAATGACTAGATTTACTATTAAACCTGATAAAAGAGCTGATTTCTTCTCATTTTGGAGAAATAATACTAAACTTCAAAAGAATTAGGTTACTCTGGAATAACTGGACTATTTATGTTAGTCACTGGAGGTGAGAGTTATGAAATTCTAGAAGTTGAACCTTACAATAGTCATGTAGAAGGTATG
>CAXYDM010000020.1:0-49355 GCA_964275595.1 uncultured Flavobacteriaceae bacterium | reverse complement strand
ACTCCATGCTTATCTTGCATTAAAAATGATGTAAAATCAATTAAATATTTATTATCGTTAGTCTCTAAAATTTTAAAACCATAAATAACAGATTTAGCAAAAGCTTCTTTGATACTATTTTCTTCTGCTTTGTTTGTAGTAATTGCTCTAAATGATAAATTTGGTTGAATCAAAAGTAATTTATTGCCTGCTTTTTGAAAACTAACTAATCTTTCGTTTCCTAATTGCCCTCTGTCTAAACCAATATCATTTGATCCAATACCTGTAGCAAGTGAATTTATATAAAGAAAATCTGAATCTAAATTTTCAACCTCAAGATAAATTTTATCAGTCGAGGCATCGTAGTAGAAGTCGAAAAAGCCTTCAAACTTCTCTAATTCTTTATCTAAAATAGATTGTGAGAAGCCACTGTAAAATAACAAAAAAGCAATAAGTTGTATTAAATTTTTCATGAGAACATATATTTAATATAAAAATAATGAATAATTTTTTCTAAAAAATAACAAAAACAGAAATAAATAATTTTTTTGACAAACTTTATAATAGTAGTTTAGCTAAAAATTATAAGCAAAATAAATGATTACTACAGATCAATTTAGAAATCTTCAAGATCGCCTTGGTGCGTTAAGGAGGTATCTTTGACTTAGATGTTAAAAAGATTCAAATTCAAAATCAAGAAGAAAAGACTTTTGATCCAAACTTTTGGAACGATTCAAAAGCTGCTGAAATTTTACTAAAAGAACTTCGGGTTAACAAAAAATGGTTAGAAGACTACAATAATCTTGAAGATCAGATTAATGATATTGAGGTTCTACTAGACTTTTACAAACAAGGTGAGTCAACAGAAAAAGAAATTATTGAAAATTATGAATCTTGTTTGCATTTTCTTGAAGAGTTAGAATTCAAAAATATGCTTTCTGAAAAAAGTGATAGCATGAGTGCTGTTCTTCAAATTACCGCTGGAGCTGGAGGAACAGAGAGCTGTGATTGGGCTCAAATGTTAATGAGGATGTACATTATGTATTGTCAAAAAAATAAATTTAAACTAACAGAACTTAATTTACAAGATGGTGATGTTGCCGGTATAAAAACCGTTACACTTCAAATCGAAGGAGATTTTTCTTTTGGTTGGCTAAAAGGTGAGAACGGTGTGCATAGATTAGTTCGGATTTCTCCCTTTGATAGTAACGCCAAGAGACATACCAGTTTTGCTTCAGTTTATGTATATCCATTAGTTGATGATTCTATTGAAATCGAAGTTAATCCTGCAGATATTGAAATTACAACTGCAAGATCTAGTGGAGCTGGAGGTCAAAATGTTAATAAGGTTGAGACTAAAGTTCAGCTTACTCACAAACCTTCCGGAATTAAAATATCTTGTTCTGAAACCAGATCACAACATGATAATAGATCTAGAGCATTACAAATGCTAAAGTCTCAATTATATGAAATTGAAATAAAAAAACAACAAGAAGAAAGGTCAGACATTGAAGCTGGAAAAATGAAAATTGAATGGGGTAGTCAAATTAGAAATTATGTTCTCCATCCTTACAAGCTTATTAAAGACGTTAGAACAGGTCATGAAACAGGCAATGTTGATGCTGTTTTAGATGGAGAAATAAAACCTTTTTTAAAATCATTTTTAATGATGTCGGGGCAAACTAAAAAAACAAATGAATTGTAATATGATTAAAATTTACCACAATACCAGATGCAAAAAATCTAGAGAAGCTGTTGAATATTTAAAAGGAAAAAAAATTAAATTTACTATAATTGAATATCTAAAAGTGAATTTCACAATAGAGGAAATGTCAATGCTAATTAGTAAGCTTAACATTAATCCAATAAATATTGTGAGAAAAAATGAAATTATTTGGAAAGAAAAATTTAAAAATATAGACCATTCAGACATGGATATTATTAAGCTATTAGTTTCTAACCCTAAACTAATTGAAAGACCTATTATAGAAGACTCCAACAGAGCCATACTAGGTAGACCTATAGAAAATTTAATAGAATTTCTAAAATCAAATTAACATACTTTTAACTATGTATTATATTGCTAGGATATATGTTTGTAAAAATTATATTTAATGAAAAATATTTTACTTTCAATATTATTTTCAATAATTACTATTTGTGATATTTATTCCCAATGGAATTCACAAGAATTTAAACTATCAGGTATAGTCTTAGAATCTGAAAATAAAGAACCTTTAGAGTATGCTACAATAACTTTGTTAAGCGTTAATGATAATAGTGTTGTCACTGGAGGATTAACTGATAGCAATGGAAATTATAGTATAGCTGTCAAAAAAGGAAATTACAACTTACTTGTTGAGTATATTTCTTACAAAAATTATCTATTAAAAGATTTAAACATCTTCGAAAATATTGAATTAAACAATGTCGAATTAGTACTGGATATTGAATCATTGGATGAAATTGAGATTATTGCAGAAAACACCACTGTTGACATTAGACTAG
Organism: uncultured Flavobacteriaceae bacterium; assembly: GCA_964275595.1. GTDB lineage: Bacteria > Bacteroidota > Bacteroidia > Flavobacteriales > Flavobacteriaceae > SGZJ01. Next base: position 46,868 of record CAXYDM010000020.1, on the reverse strand, counting down.
ATAAAAAAATATACACAGTTGGAAGAGACTTAACTGTTAAAGGCGGGTCTGTAAGTGATGTATTGGACAACGTACCGTCAATTTCTGTGGATGTTGAGGGTAATGTAGCCCTTAGAGGTAGTGAAGATGTAAGAATTTTAATTAATGGTAAACCATCCGGTTTAGTAGGCTTAAACTCAGCTGAGGCCTTAAGGCAACTACCATCTGAATCTATTGAAAAAGTTGAGGTTATAACTTCACCATCAGCAAGATATGACGCACAGGGAAATGGTGGAATAATAAATATAATTCTAAGAAGAAACAAACTACTAGGTTTTAACGGTACAGTAAATGCTAATATTGGAGACCCGAAAAGTTCAGGAATTTCTACAAACCTAAATTATAGAACAGGAGATATTAATATATTTAATTCTACAGGATTAAGTGACAGACTTAGAATTGGAGACTCTTATGCCTACTCAGAATATTATAATGGTGATGATGAAAGCTCTTTTATTAGAGACAATAGAGATTGGGAAAGGGAAAGTAATAGTTTATTTACCAATACAGGTTTGGAATGGTACATCAATGATGACAGAACATCAATTACCACGTCATTTTTGATAAGTAATTCTGACGGAAAAAATCTAAATGAAAACACAACGTTGGAACTTAGACAGCAGTCAAAATATCATTAATGAGACTTTCAGGATAGAAAACGAATCATCTAAAGATGAAAATTATGAGTACTCACTTAATTTTGATAAAAGGTTTAATGATGAAGGTCATAAATTAGTAGTCGATTTTCAAATTGGAGAAAATACTGATAATGAAAATTCTATATTAATCCAAAATCTTATAAGCTTTGAGCAGATAACATCCAACGAAACAAGCGATAACAAACTTATAAAGGCAGATTACGTATTACCAATAGGGAAAAACAAGCAATTTGAGGCAGGATTTAAAATCGAAGAATCAGATTTAAATCAAGATTATAAAGTTTATTCTGATTTAAATAATAGTCTAGTATTAGATACTGACCAAAGTAATGTCTTTCAGTATAAGGAACAGATAAATGCTATATATTCTCAATATGGATTTAAAGTTGAAGATAAATATTCTTTTCTTTTTGGTGTAAGAGTCGAACAAACTAAAAAAGATATATTTCAAATCACAACTAATGAACTAATCAAAAAAGATGAAACAGGTGTATTTCCTACATTTAATTTTGGATTTGAAATCTCTGAAGATGAAAGTTTAACGTTTGGGTATAACAGAAGATTAAGAAGACCATGGTCAAGATTTATAAACCCTTTTCCATCAAAAAATAGTCCAACTAGTATTTTTAGAGGAAATCCAAATTTAAACCCAACATATTCAAATAATTTTGACTTTGGTTATTTGAAAACATTTGAATCATCCTTTACAGTTAATTCATCTGTTTATTATCAAAAATCAACCAATACTTTTAATTTTATAACCCAAGATACTGGAGAAACAGTTAATCTTGGTGGTACAGATGTACCTATAATTGAAAGATTTCCAATAAACCTTGCAACAAATTCAAGATTCGGATTTGAATTCAATCTTTCTTACAGACCATCAAAAAAATGGAATATAAATTCAAATTTTAATTTATACAACAATAAGGTTGAAGGAGAGTACAGAGACATAGATTACGGCAGTGAAAATTTAAGCTGGAGTATGAGATTAAATAACAAACTGACTTTGCCAGGAAAAATTGAGTGGCAGACTAGAATGAATTATAGAGGTCCAAGAGAAGATGCAATAAACAAAACTAAAGCCAGTTACTCAACAGATTTAGCATTTAGTAAAGATATTTTAGGTGAAAAAGGAACATTATCTTTAAATGTTAGAGATTTATTTGATTCAAGTGGAAGAATTAGTGAGGCCTTCAGAGAAACTTTTTATTCTGAATCTAAGTATCGCTGGAGCTCAAGAAGTTTTACACTAAACATGACTTACAGAATTAATCAAAAAAAGAAAAGATTCGACAGATCTCAACAATCATATCAAGGTGGTGGCGATGAGTATGGCGGATAATGTATAATTAATAAAAATAAAAAATTATGAAAGACTTCATTTTTAAGTATTACCCAATTATTATTGCCTTTATTGCTATGCTATATTCAATTGGTTTAGGGATTTCAGGAGATTTTGAATCAGCTCAGTATTCAGCTCATTGGCCAGGAACAATATTATTATTTGCAATTGCAATAAGACAAAGAAGAACATCATGAATATAGAAATGTTTATAGTAGGTGGTATTATTTGGATCGCATATATGTATTTCACATTATGGAACATTTGGTACAACTCAAAATCTGCAAAAAAGAAGGACAAAAAATAGTTAAAGACTAATAATTATGTCTAATTAAAAGTTTATAAACTAATATTCATTTAGTTTTTTACTTAAGCTAACTGATAATTCAAAAATGCAAAGAAGATTGCATTGACTATTAGTAGGTGTGTTGAGAAAGTAAATTCTTTTTCATTTATTTTAAATTGAAAAATAATATGCGTTAATATCCCTACTGCAAACCAACCAATGTAGTTTTGAATTGGAACGGATGGAAGATCAAATATCCAGAACCCTAGTAATGGTGCTACAGGTTCCATTAAAAAGTCTATAAGAAGCATAAATATTGCTCCCATCAAAATTGAGAAATACTTGTTTTTAAAAATTAAAGAAGACAATGAACCGGTTATAAAAGTTAATATTATCCAATTAATTCCAATTAAAACTGGAACTCCTAAAATTTTAGGTCCTAAATTATCTAAATAAACATATTCGCCAAAAATAAGTCCATAATTTACACCCAAAATCTCTGAAATCATTCCAATAATAAATATTAGAAAAACTGATTTAAGCTCAACACTATTAAGATGCTTTTGATTCATAAAAAGTAAAACAAAAGAAACAAAAAGATTAATTGGTGTGAATGCTAAAAAAAATTCTTTATTTCCGTATGAAATACCAATCATTCCACAAATATGAAATAACCATATTATAAACACAGAAATTCTAGAAGTAACATTATTGGGAATTAGTAAATTCATTTAATTTTTTATTAATTGTGATACGATTTTGGCAGACAGCAAGCACAATGGAATACCTCCTCCAGGATGAACACTTCCTCCGCAAAAATATAGGTTTAGTATATCTTTTGAAAAATTAGGGTGCCTTAAAAAAGCTGACATTAAATTATTACTAGAAGAACCATACAAAGAGCCCATATATGACTGAGTATTAGCCTGTATGGTTCTAGGGGTATATATTTTCTCATATTCAATAAAATCTTCTAAATTAATATTTAGTAATTTATTTATTTTCTTTAAAACATTGCTTTTAACATCGTTAATCATACTATCCCAATCTTGTCCAGAATCATTTGGAGAATTAATCATTACAAACCAATTTTCATGATTATTCGGGGCGTCTCCTTTTACATCTTTTGATGTAATATTTACATAAACTGTTGGATCAGTGGAAATGGTATTGTCTTCAAAAATTGATTGAAATTCTTTTTTGTAATCTTTTGAGAAAAAAATATTATGTAAATCTAAATTTTTAAATTCCTTTTTAATGCCCCAATAAAATATTAGAGCAGAGCTTGATCTCTCTTGATTTAATGTCTTTTTCGGATGATAATGATTCTTTAATAAACTTCTATAAGTTGGAACAATATCCATATTAGAAACAACAATTTCAGAATTATAAGACTTTTCTCCAACCATAACACCAACAGCTTTTTTGTTATTTACTAATATTTTTGAGACAAAGTTTTCGAATTTAAATTTCACTCCTTGTCTTACAGCTAAATCATATAATGATTTTGTAATATTATTCATTCCTTTATCAGAAACATAGGTTCCGTATTCTTGCTCTAGATGCTGAACCAAAGTCATCATGCCTGGGGTTTTATAAGGAGATGATCCATTGTATGTTGCAAAACGATTGAAGAGCTGAACCAAATGAGGCTCTTTTAATTCAGAAACATTTACCTGATTAAGTGTTTTATTAATTTGGAATGAAAAAACATTAAAAATTCCTATTAATAAATCTTTAGAAAAATAAGTCTTTAATTTATGTAACGATTGCTCTAAAAACATAGTTTTAGTCAAATCATATTTTCTTTTGGCTTTAAGAAGATAAGCAGAAACAATAGATTTATTTACTCCTAGAGTCTTGTTAATTTCATTAATGAATTTAGATTTTTCAGAATAGGCATTAAGCATAACTCCATCATCCCAAAAATACTTGCAGGATATTTCTTTTTTTTTATAATTAAAGTAATCCCTTGGATTTTCATCAAACAGAACAAAAAGCTCATCAATGAAGTGTGGCATTGTTAGTAAAGATGGTCCCGCATCAAATCTATAAGGGCCTAAATTAAAACTAGTTAATTTACCACCAGGAAAATTATTGTTTTCAAAAACAGTGACATCATAATTCATTGACTTAAGCCTTAATGCTGTAGCTATACCACCTATACCAGACCCTATGACAATTGCTTTTTTCAATTTCAAAATACTTTAGTCTGTTTATCAATAATCTCAAACCTAGCAAACAAGTCTTCTTTATACCAATTTCTTTGTCTTGTTTTTTTAACTATTTCAGCATGATTTTTATTTTTATATGCAAAATTAGTAACAGATTCAATATTATTCCATATGCTAAATGTAGCTTGTTGAATAAATGGAAGCTCACCAATTCCTTTGAACCAAACAACACCAGAAGCATTTTTTATAGCCTTAGAAGCTTTTGGGACAGATCTCCAAAATTCAAATAATTTTCTAAAATTTAGAGAAGCTCTCGTTATAATAGCGATTTTTTTTGATTTATTTAATGGAATATTATCACCTTTAAAAGGATTTAATCCATCCCATTTACCATGACTAAGGATTGGATTCAAAAAATAATCCTCCCTTGACAAAGCTTTTTTTGAAATAAGAACAGAGTGATCACTTTTATTTATAAAATCATCTGCACTTAATCTATCTTTCCAAACACATAAAATAGAGTAAGTACCAAAGTCCGGATAAAGACTAAATCCTGCACCGGCTCCCGTTCCTAATAACTTAAAAAAATTAAGTCCGGGAACTTTATTTAGTACCTCAAAAGCTAGATACATTTGTTTAAAAGCCCAAAATTTATTTGATTTGTATTTGAAAAAAGAAATAGTTGTAACCACTAATTTTAATTAGTTTAAAATATTGGAGGTAATTTATTTTTTTTCAGTGTTGTTCTTTCTTGCGTCTCTGATTTCTTTCAATCTTTCCAATAACGCCCCTCCGACCCAGTAAGGAATAACAAAGGTTAGTAAAAATATCATCAGCCAAAATCCTATTGAAAGTATAGTAGCAAAAGCTAAAAATCCTAAATATTGATCAAATTCAAACATATTATAAAGAATAAGTTACAAAGATATAATCTTTAATAATCTTAAACAATTAATAATAAAAAAATAATTGAACTAAAATTCGTAAATTTGTAGTCTAATTTTTACATATAATTAATATGGAATATAGGATAGAAAAAGATACTTTAGGTGAAGTAAAAGTACCATTAAATAATCTGTGGGGAGCACAAACGGAGAGGTCAAGAATTAACTTCAAAATTGGTCCTTCATCATCAATGCCAATTGAAATCATTCATGCTTTTGCATATTTAAAAAAGGCTGCTGCTATTACAAATCACGAGAAAGGAATATTAGATACAGAAAAAAAAGATTTAATTTCATTAGTTTGTGATGAAATTTTAAATGGTATGCATGACAACCAGTTCCCTCTAGTTATATGGCAAACAGGATCTGGTACACAAACAAATATGAATGTAAATGAAGTCATCTCTAATAGATCTCATCAATTACAAGGAAATAATTTAGATAAAGGAGATAAATTTGTTAAACCTAATGATGATGTAAATAAATCTCAATCATCAAACGATACCTTTCCCACAGCAATAAGTATATCTTCCTACAAACTGATAATTGACAGAACAGTTCCAGCATTAGAAAGTTTAAGAGATGAGTTTAAAAATAAAAGTTCAGAGTTTGAAAATATAATTAAAATTGGTAGAACTCATTTAATGGATGCTACTCCTCTAACTCTAGGTCAAGAGTTTTCAGCATATGTTTCTCAATTGGATCATGGAATTAAAGCTCTAAAAGAATCTTTAGAACATCTAAGCGAGTTAGCTCTTGGTGGTACAGCTGTAGGTACAGGATTAAATACCCCTAAAGGCTATTCTAATAGAGTAGCTGAAGTAATATCAGATCTTACAAAACTACCCTTTATTAGTGCTCCTAATAAATTTGAAGCTTTAGCGGCAAATGACGCTATTGTTAGGACTCATAGTGCATTAAAAGGAATTGCCATTACATTAAACAAAATTAGTAACGATATAAGGTTTTTAGCCTCTGGGCCTAGAAGTGGAATAGGTGAAATTTCACTACCAGCAAATGAACCCGGAAGCTCAATCATGCCAGGAAAAGTAAACCCAACTCAATCTGAGGCGTTAACTATGGTCTGTGCACAAATTATAGGGAATGACACCTCAATCTCGTTTGGAGCTACACAAGGACATTTTCAACTCAACGTTTTTAAACCTATGATTGCTTCAAACCTTATTGAATCCTGTAAATTACTTGCTGATGCTTGTAATAGTTTTAATAATAATTGTTTAAAAGGAATAAAAGCTAACAAAGAAGTAATAAAGGAGAAGCTAAATAATTCTCTTATGTTGGTTACAGCTTTGAACCCCAAAATTGGATATTACAAAGCTGCTGAAATTGCCAACAAAGCTCATGAAAATGGAACTACACTTAAAGAAGAGGCTGTTAAGCTAGGTTATGTATCATCTGAAGAATATGATGAATGGGTAAAACCAGAAAATATGATTTAAAAATAAAAATGTCCTATACTCTACTTATAAACATAAAAAAACTTCTACAAATAAGAGACCGTGGTACGTCTTATGTATCTGGTAAAGAAATGAGTGAGATTCCATCAATTGAATCTGCATACTTGGTAATAAACAATGGTATAATTGAAGAGTTTGGAGAAATGAAAAACTCTCCAAAAGATTTAGAAAAATTTAATATTATTGATTGCAAAGGTAAAATGGTTTTACCCTCATGGTGCGACTCTCACTCTCATATCGTTTTTTCTGGGAATAGATCCAATGAATTTATTGACAGGATCAAAGGTTTAACCTACAATGAAATTGCAAGCAATGGTGGTGGTATATTAAACTCAGTTGATAATCTTAGAAATACAAGTAAAAAAGACTTATTAGAACAGTCTTTAATTAGGATTAAAGAAGTTATTAGTCAAGGTACAGGCGCCATAGAAATTAAATCAGGATATGGTTTAAACATGGAATCAGAAAGAAAAATGCTAGAAGTTATTTCTGAAATAAAAGCTGAAAATAATATTTTAGTAAAATCAACTTTTTTAGGTGCTCATGCTTTTCCAAGAGAATTTTTAAATAAAAAAAATGAATATATAAATCTTATTGTTAATAAAATGATTCCCGAATATAACAATGCAAAATTAATTGATTTTGTAGATGTGTTTTGTGAAAAAGGTTATTTTGACTTAGATCAATCTGAAAGTGTTTTATCAAAAGCATATGAACTTGGAATAAAGTCTAAAATTCATGTTAATCAATTTAATTCATTTGGTGGAATTAAATTAGCTCTAAAATATAAAGCGTTATCTGTTGATCATTTGGAAGTACTATCAGAAAAGGATTTAAATGATCTAAAAAGTGGTTCTACTATTGCTGTTGCATTACCAACTTGCTCATATTTTTTGGGAATTAACTACACACCAGCAAGGAAAATAATTGATAGCGGTTTACCTCTGGCTATTGCTAGTGATTATAATCCAGGATCCTCCCCTAGTGGAAATATGAATTTTGTTGTAAGTACAGCATGTATAAAAATGAAGTTAACAGCTGAAGAAGCCATAAATGCAGCAACAATAAACGGAGCTTACTCAATGGGAATAAGTGAAAAAGCTGGAAGTATTACAAAAGGAAAAGTAGCTAACCTAATTATAACTAAAGACATAAATTCGATAAACGAAATTCCATATTCATTTGGAAGTGGAAAAATAAGTAAAATTATTTTAGCAGGTAAAATAATTAATTAAGTTGTTTTTCGACTAATTTTAAAATTTCAGTCTCAATTCTATTTGTATCATTTACTATTTTCTTAGCGTTTTTTAAAACACTTGAAACAAATTTCTTGTCTTTTAAGTCTTTGCAATTAATTTTTACATTTAAATATGCACCCATAACAGCTGTACGAATACAAAGGGCAGCAACACCTGCATCTGAAATTGAATTTGGATTACCTAGTTCAGTCATACATTTAATACTTTCTAAACAAGCAAACGAGGTTTTCATAACTTTAAAAGGAATTTCAATAGCATATTTAGTAGCTGATTCCATGGCTATAGATCTAGTTAATTTTTGCTTGTTTGTATCTTTAGGAAGAGAAATAGCAGACATTATTTTATTAAACGCCAGAGTGTCTTCATCTACAAGATTTACCAAAGTATTTTGTAATTCTAAACTTTGCTCCCCCCATTCAGAGTAGAACTCCCATTTATCATCCCATCCTCTTTTATTAGCAGATAAGTTCGCTACCATAGTAGATAAAGCAGCACCTAAAGCTCCCGTATAGGCAGAAATCGAACCTCCACCAGGTGCAGGAGACTCACTAGACGTTTTATTAGCAAAATTTATTAATGTCATGTTAGCTAAAACGTTATTTTTATTTTTTAATGCATATTCAATTATGCGTTCATCTTGATTAAAAGGTTGTAATTCATCTAATCCTAAAGTTTTTACCGCTATATAAATAATATCTCTTTCAGGGATAGCTAATGATCTACTTTGCTTTTTTAAAAAATATTTACCAGCATCAATTAGAACTTTTTTAGGCACCAAGCCTATCAACTCAGAGCCTGTAACCCTAAGACCTCTTGCGGTAGCTCTTTCGCAAGTTTTTTCAAATACATCATGTAAACTAGTTACATTAATGTTTGTCAAATTGTAAGATATTTGTGCTATTCCATATTCTTGTATATACCATCCTATACCTTTTAAGTTTTTGAATAATCCAGGTTGCCTTAAAGGATTACCATTACTATCCTTAATTATTTTACCCGAAATATTATCTCCCTCACGTTTAATTCTACCTGCTTCTCTCAAATCAAATGCAATAGCGTTAGCTCTTCTAGAAGAAGTAGAATTTAAATTAATATTATAAGCAATTAAAAAATCACGAGCAGAAATTGCTGTAGCACCAGATTTGACAACACTTTCATTAAACTTAGTTGGACCATAATCAGGTTTCCACTCCTTGGTAGTTATTTTCTTTGATAAACCTTCATATTCACCAGACCTGCAATTAGATAAATTAACACGCTTTTGTTCTTTAGCTGCGTTTTCATAGCAATAAACAGGAATATTTAAATCATCCCCTACTCTTTCACTTAATTTATGAGCGTATTCAATGGTCTCTTCCATTGAAATATTAGAAATAGGTATTAAAGGACATACATCAACTGCCCCCATTCTAGGGTGTTCTCCTTTATGAAGACTCATATTTATAAGTTCTTGAGCTTTTTGTATTAATAGAAAAGCGGATTTAATAACCTTTTCAGGCTCACCAACAAAAGTTATGACTGTTCTGTTTGTAGCTTTCCCAGGGTCAACATTTAATAATTTAACTCCTTCAACAGTTTCTATAACATCAACAATCTTGTCAATTATAATTTTATTTCTACCCTCAGAAATATTAGGAACACACTCAATTAATTGCATAGTTTATATTATTAAATAAATATATTAATATTAAATTTAATTATTCTAATAATACAACTATTAATGAAAGTCAATTTTAAAAATTATAAACCAGAGTATTCAACAAAATTTTACGATTTGAATATTGAATGGTTAGAAAAATATTTTTACGTAGAGGACCATGACAAAGAAGTATTAAGGAACCCTGAAAAGTATATAATTAATCAAGGCGGAATTATTTTATTTGCTGAGTTTAAAAATCATATAATAGGAACAGCAGCTTTAATGCCAACAAAAAATAAACATACATATGAATTAACTAAAATGGCCGTAAATCCAAATTATAGGAATAAAAAAATTGGACAAAAAATATTACTTAAAATTATATCAACAGCTAATAAAATGAAATTAAAAAAAATAATTCTTTACTCTAACAGAAAGTTGGAAAATGCTATACACTTATATTTAAAGTATAATTTTAAAGAAATTAATCTTGAAGAAAATTGTCCATATGACAGAGCAAATATAAAAATGAAATTATGTCTATCTTATTAATTTCCTGTATTTTATTCTTGTAGGCAAAACTTCTTTGCCTAGTCTTTTCTTTTTATTTTCTTCATATTCACTGTAAGCACCTTCAAAGAAATAAACTTCAGAATTTCCTTCAAATGCGAGTATATGAGTACAAACTCTATCTAAAAACCATCTATCGTGACTAATAACTACAGCACATCCAGCAAAACTTTCCAAACCTTCTTCCAAAGCTCTTAAGGTATTTACATCTAAATCATTTGTTGGTTCATCTAAGAGTAGAACATTGCCTTCCTCTTTAAGTGTCATAGCTAAATGGAGCCTGTTTCTCTCACCACCAGATAATAATTTGACTTTTTTATTTTGTTCACTTCCACTAAAATTAAATCTACTTAGATAAGCTCTAGAATTTACTTGCCTATTACCCATCATAATTAGTTCTTGACCATCAGAAAAATTTTCCCAAATACTTTTTTCTAGATCAATGTTTGTATGGGATTGATCTACATAAGCAATTTTTGCAGTTTCACCTATCAAGAACTCCCCTTTATCTGGGTTAAGCTCCTTCATAATCATTTTAAATATTGTTGTTTTACCGGCACCATTTGGACCTATGATACCAACAATACCAGCTTGTGGTAGGTTAAATTCAAGATTATCATATAGTAGTTTTTCATCAAAAGCCTTGCTTACGTTAATGGAGTTAATAACATTTGTTCCTAATCTAGGACCATTTGGTATAAATATCTCTAACTTTTCATCAAGTTGTTTTTGATCTTGGTTTAATAACTTGTCATAATTACTTAACCTCGCTTTCTGTTTCGTTTGCCTTCCTTTAGCACCTTGCCTAACCCAGTCTAATTCTCTTTCTAATATCTTTTGTCTTTTAGAAGCAGTTTTACTTTCTTGAGCTAATCTAGTAGATTTTTGATCTAACCAAGAAGAATAATTACCTTTCCATGGAATACCCTCTCCTCTATCTAATTCTAAAATCCATCCAGCAACATTATCTAAAAAATATCTATCATGAGTAACTGCAATAACAGTTCCTTTATACCTTGCCAAATGTTGTTCTAACCAATCAACCGATTCAGCATCTAAATGATTAGTAGGCTCATCTAACAATAACACATCAGGTTCTTGTAGTAGTAATCTACATAAGGCCACTCTCCTTCTTTCACCACCTGATAAGTTTTTAATTTTCTTATCAGAGCTTGGAGTTCTTAATGCATCCATAGCAATTTCTAATTTAGTGTCTAATTCCCAAGCATTAGAAGCGTCAATCATATCTTGAAGTAACGATTGCCTGTCCATTAGCTTCTGCATTTTATCTGCATCGGAGTATACTTCTTCTAAACCAAACTGATCGTTAATCGCATTATATTCATCTAAAATTGCTACAGTTTCACCTACTCCTTCCTTGACAATTTCTAATACAGTCTTATCATCATCGAGGATTGGTTCTTGTTCTAGCATCCCAACAGAATAATCTTGTAGAAATGTAATATCGCCTTGAAAGTTTTTATCAAGTCCAGCAACAATCTTTAATAAAGTAGATTTACCAGAACCATTTAAACCAAGAATTCCAATCTTAGCTCCATAAAAGAAACTTAAATAAATGTTTTTCAAAACAGGTTTGTTCTCTCCTGGAAACGTCTTGGTCAATCCTGACATTGAAAATATTATTTTTTTGTCATCACTCATTAAACTCTACCTTTAAGAGCATAGAAAACCCATGCATTTGCAAAAAAACCAATTCCAACTGAAACAAAACCCCAGCCTGCTACCTCATTATATTTGAAGGCCCCAAGACCAACAAGTACTAATCCTATAATTATCATTATAAAAGTTGCCCAACCAAGGACTGTGTTTTTATTCATCATTTTCATATTAAACTATGATTTATTTCTTTTTTTTCTTTTTTTCTTTTTTTCATTTTTTTCACTTTCAAAATCTAACTCAATATACTTAGAAACTTCCTCTGAGGTTAAAATGGTATTTAGAGATTTTACAAATTCAAACTCGTTTAATTTAAGTTTACTTTGTCTAACATCTCTTGTATAATCTTCATTTTCTACTATTATATTATAATTTTCCATTTTATCGATAAGCAAGCCTTTAAGAATTTGCATTTCAAATTCATCTAACATAAATTCAGCTTTACATTTTGGCAAAACTTTATCTAATTCTTTGTAAACATCTAGAGTAGATACATATGCAGAGCTATCATATTTTGGCATAGGAGAATAACCTCTTTGCCCTCTTTGAACATTATTTAATTGTTGCGAAAATGATAAAATTGAAAACAAGCAAAGTAATACTGTTAATAAAGGTTTTTTCATTTAAAAATATTTTTTACTAAACTAATAAAATTATTATTTAATAAATGGAATTTCTATTATTTTAGTTTGTCTATTATTAATATATGTAAAACCTTTTGTTCCAAAAAAACCAGCTTCTTCCAACATAATTTTTATATCTCTATTCCACTCTGAAATAAAAGTAGTAATATTTAGTTCTATGGCATAGACAGTATTATAATTAAGATTGTAATCTCCTGCGCCCTTTACTCCGTCCTGAGAATCCCACATTCCAATAGTAGGTCCGGACGAATGTCCATAAGATCCCAATGGGTGTGTATAGATAGATGGTCTTAATCCAATATCTTTTGCTTCATTTAATGAATTAATAAGAATATCGTTTCCAGAAAGTTTGTGTTTAAAGTTATTAGTCAGAATATCTTGTAATTCATTCCCTTTTTTAAAAGCGTTTGTTAAAAAAACAGGAATATCGCTATCGGATTCCTTCATAACATAAGCTAAACGTTGACAATCTGAATTTAATCTTAGGTAGGTTATTCCAAAGTCACAATGAAGTAAATCACCATAATTAACGATTTTATCACTAGGTCTTTCAGAAAAAGAATTTAAATGATCTTTTTGAAGCTCACTATTTCTCTGTATATCCACAGTAGGATGAAACCAAGTGTCTAAACCTAGCTCTGTAACTTTTTGTCTCATCCACCATTCAATATCCGTAGTCGTTGTTAAACCTGGTTTTATCACCGAATTAGAAAATGCTTCTGAAATAATATTATGAGTAATAGATATTATATCTTCATATAACTCCATCTCATATTCTGTTCTTGTTTCAATCCATAAATTAGATAATGTTTCAGCGCTGACAATTTTATTTTGGTAATTTTCAGGAAGTACCTGCATAAATTCATCAAAGTCAGTTTTATCTAATCCATCTGAAATATTAAAATCTTTAGAAAAATTTAATCCTATTTTATCCGGATTACGTTCTTTTATTAACTCAACTAACCTTTCCCATTGAATTGGCTGTGTTTGCTTATCCCATGCTGAGATTATATTATCTCCAAAATTATATCTTGCTACAGCTAATTTATCAATTGTATTGTTTTTTTTATCTCTGTAAAAAAGTATAATAGTTCTTCTTCTAGCATTCAACCATTCAGCAGGTAACATTGTTTTTAAAACTGGATCTTCATTATATTCTCTGGAAATTAAAATCCACATGTCTATTTCAGATTCATCCATAAGATCTGGTAGAAGATTATTTAATCGATCTTTTAAAATACTATTTACAACTTCAGCTCTATTTTTTTCAGATAATATTTCTTGAGAAAATAAATTTACTGAAATTAAAAATGCAATAATCAGTTTATACATAATTGGTTAATTTATGTTAGTTTGGTGTTAATTCTATCAATTTTATTTGATTTAGTGTATATAAATTTATTGATAAAATAAACTTCTTTAGGTATTTCGAATTTGTTTAAGGAATTGAAAATATTCTCTTTAAGTTTATATTTTTCAGATTCAATTATAAGTATTAATTTATCTCCTAATATATCATCTTTTAATGAAGATATAATATAATTTTTATAAATGTATTTAGACAGTTTTCTTTCTATATCTTCTGGGATTAGCTTAACCCCTCCAGAATTAATAATATTATCTGCTCTACCAATTATATAAAATTCCTGATTCGATTTTATATTAACTATATCTCTAGTGATTATCTTATTTTTAGTAATTGATGGAACATCAATTACTAAACAGTTATTTAAATCTGTTGAGATACTAACTCCGTTCAAAACTTTAAAGCTATTTGGTTTAGAATCATTTTTGGAGACTCTTTTTATAGCAATGTGAGTAGCTGTTTCAGTCATTCCGTAAGTTTCATAATATGTATCAATATTTGATAAAATTTTTGAACTTAAAGAATCAGATACATTAGAACCTCCAAGTATAAGATTGTCTATATATTTAAGTTTATTAATTGAATTACTAGCTTGCATTGGAGTCATTGCAGAAAAAAAATAATTTCGATCAATAAAGTCTGATGGATTGGAAGTTGCTTTATTTAATTGAAGATTTAATCCAATTACCATAGCTCTAACTAACATCATCTTACCAGCAATAAAATTCATTGGTAAAAAAGAAATAGCCGAATAACCAGACTTTAGATTAAAGTAATCTTTGGTCATATAAACAGAGCTTAAAAGTGATTTTTTTTCAAGTTTTATGACTTTTGGATCTCCAGTAGTCCCAGATGTTTTACATAAAATAAAAGATTTGTGATTAAATATTTCTAAAATAAAATTAGAAAGGTCAATTAAATCAATATAATTACTTTCGATATTTATTGAAGCAAACTCAACTAGTTCCCTCTCATTATAACTTTTAGAATTTAATTTAAAATTTTTATCAATAGAAATCATATCTACAAATATACAATACGTTAAATTTATAATTATTTTAACTCTATGTTTAATTATAATAAATATATTTGAATCAATTACTCCAAAAATTTGTTGAAATAAATGATAAAAAAAACTCTTTTTATAGTTTTAATTTTAGTGAATACCTTTACATATGCTCAATTTTATAAGACGTATAAATGGTCTGAAAAAACTACAAATGTTCAAGAAATTGATTCTAGCTTTCAAGAATCCTCTATTGGACTTTTGAATAAATATATTGTTGAATTTAAAGAAGTTAATGACAGTATAAACAACTCGTTTGAAAAATTTCTAACTAGACATACTATTATAAAAATACTAGATAGTGTTGGAGCTGAATACCATAAAATAATATATATACCGATGTATAATTCGGATTATTTAGTTGATTTAAAGTTAAGAACAATTGACAGTACTGGATTAGTAGTAAACTTTGACAATTCAACTCTAACTGAGTTGGACAACAAGGAATTTAATAAGAATTTTAAGATTTATCAATTACCTGAATTACAAAAAAATTCAACTCTAGAATATATTTACACCACTAAAGAAAGAAATGAAATTCATGGAAGCCAAATTTTACAGGAAGAGTATTTTAATGCCAAAACTGAATTTATTTTAATTCCCAATAACTTTAAATCGAAAGTTAAATCTTACAACACTAATGAAGTTTTTAATTTAGATTTAATTAATAATATTAAGGTCAAGAAAATTATAATTAATAATTTAAAAGCTATAGAAAATGAGGAGTATTCAACACTTCAAGCCAATAGAGTCAACATTAGTTATCAATGCTATTTAGCTGATAAAGTAACTCCGCAAAATGAATTTTGGGAAAATATAAACGAAAGCATATACCCTATTGCATTTCCAAAGAAATACTCAAAAGAATTAATTGAGTTTAATGAAATAATTTTAAATGAGTTTAAATTGACTAAATCTAATGCTGAACCTCAAAACAAATATCTTTCTAAGACATTTAAGAAAATTAACATAATTGATAATTATATTAAAAATAATTTCACAATTCAAGAAAATGGTAATGCCGACTTGTCTCGTTTAGATTATATTTTAAAAAATAAAAAAGGTAGTAATATTGGTATTGTTCAACTATACTCGAGTCTTTTATCATATAATAATATAGATTACGAACTATTAATAACATCCAATAGATATTTCAACAGATTTGATCCTGACTTTTTTAATCCGGATAATTTAAGAGAAATTTTATTTTACATACCTGAGATAAAAAAATATATTATCCCAGATAAAAAAGAGTACAGAGTTGGGGAAGCTCCCTTCAATGTTTTAGGTAATTACGGGATTTATATCGACAAAAATAAAGATTATTATTTCAGTACAATAATTGAAAATGATAAAAAATACAGCACTATAAATCGTACAATAAACGTTGATTTTAAAAAAATGAAAGAAGCAGTAATTAGTGAAACTCAAGAATTTACTGGACATTGGGCAATTACTAATAGAGCCATGTTAAATTTATCTAATAATCTAAATTCAGATGAGTTCAAAGACTACCTAACTACTTCAGGGATAAAAGGGAAAAAAATAATTGAATATTCAATTATTAATAAAGATATTTATCAACCAAATTATAATAATCCGTTTGTAGTTAAATCTATAATCTCAGCAGAAAGTGTTCTTACTAGTGATAATAAAACTAGCAAGAAAAAAAATAAAAGATATATCTTTAATTTAGGTAGTGTTATAGGCACACAAAGTGAATTGTACTCTAATAACAAAAGGATAAATCCGATTGAAATAAGATATCCAAATTATTATGATTATAAAATATCTGTAAAAATTCCTAGAGGATATAAAGTTGAAGGAATTGAAAATATAAATATTAACGAAAATTATATTTCTAATGGAGAAATAGTTGCAAAATTTGAGTCAAGATATGTAATTGAAGGAAATCAACTAAATATTTCTATTGAAGAGTTCTACAAATCATTAAACTATAGTAAGTCTAAGTATAATGATTTTAGAAAAGTTATTAACGCAGCTGCTGACTTTAATAAATTAGACATTGTTTTTATTAGGAAATAGCTTCAGTAAACTTATTACCCAGCCAATTAATATAAATTGAATAATAATTCTAATCAATAATAATGATTTATTCAAAATAAAATTTTCACTTACTTGATAAGTAAATAGCATATCTAAGTGGACAATAAAAAATAAAATTAACAAACCTAAAAGTAAATAAACTCCTGTTTTACGAGTAGTTTTGAATAAAACCAATATACCGCCAAGAATCTCCAAAACACCAGTTAAATCCACTAAAAACTGCTTAAAAGGGATAAATGAAGGGGTTATGTTAATATAAAATTGTGGATTAATAAAATGAGCGAGCCCAGCGTAAATAAATAAAATCGATATTAAATATAGATTTATATACTTTTTCAAAATTTGAATTTATCTTTTGTCCCAGACATCCTCTTCAGAAACTGGCAAAGAATTAACTTTTCCGGTTAACTTATCACTCCAGTTACTCCAATTGTACTTTTTTGAATAAATAAAGATAAGTAAAGGGAAAATTACAAATACTGGAATAGCTATTTCTGAAATAACCCAAGGGTTTGCGATAAATTCATTCCATCCAATATAAGTAGGTTCAGATGTGGCTTTGAAAATTGAATCTGTTTGAAAAGCGGTCCAATCTGCAGTAACTAGTAGAGCTATAAATAGGTTATTTGCAGCATGAAAACCTAATGCAAGTTCCAATCCTTCATCCATCAATGTTATTATACCTAAGAAAAATCCTG
Source organism: uncultured Flavobacteriaceae bacterium (assembly GCA_964275595.1). Lineage (GTDB taxonomy): Bacteria > Bacteroidota > Bacteroidia > Flavobacteriales > Flavobacteriaceae > SGZJ01. The sequence continues at coordinate 28,957 of CAXYDM010000020.1, read as the reverse complement.
TCCCTATATAAAATATCATGATAAAATATCCAAGCTTTCCAACTTCAGGATTAGCAATATGTAGCAAACCAAAAGCTAGAGAAGTAAAAACAAGAGGTAATAATCTGTTTTTAAAAATATTTCCTAAACCCTGCATCATATATCCTCTAAAGAAATACTCTTCAAAACTAGTCTGAAGAGGTACTAAAATAATAGCTAAAGCAGCTAAAATTAAAAACTTATCTAAGTCAAAGTTATATAGATATTCATCTGGTCTAAAATAAAAAATATCTAAACCTGTCATCGAAACTGATAAAATTCCCCAAGTAAAAAAAGCAAAGACTACTCTTTTCCAATCAATTTTAGATCTTGATGTAGTTAGGTTAGTTATAGTCTGATTATGTAAAAATTTAGTAGTAAAAAACAGTCCCGCTAACCCTATTACAAACATTAACATTAAATAGAAGAAGGTCAAACTACTATCTTCTAAAATAGTAAACATTTTATCTGGATCCTCTAAAGAAGCTAAACCTTCAAGTCCTACTTTATTAAAGATGGCAATAACATACGGAATTGCACCTATAATTTGCCAAAAGAAAAAAACAATAAAGATTCCAATTAAATACCTCCACCAATCACTTAAATTTTTTTGAGCTTGTTCTATATACATTATCTAAATTTTTATATTCCAGTTATTGTTTTTATCATAGTGCAATTTAGCACTTTTTATACTTAATGGTGAGGAAAAGTTATTAGAAAATAGCGAGCCTGTGCCTAAACCTTGTGGCAATGAGCAATTTAGAGTGTACACCCATTGAGATATTGCGCTTAAACCGACATCACTTTCTAATGCACTCGTCACCCAATACTTTGTGCTTTTTGGTAATATGTTAATCCATTCTTCTGAAGATTTAAAACCACCAATTAAACTAGGTTTAAGGATTATATATTGTGGTTTAATTTCTTCAATTAATTTTATTTTATCCTCAATACTGTTTACACCTATCAACTCTTCATCTAAAGCTATGGGGATGGGCGAACTAATACATAGCTCGGACATTTCTTTAATCTGACCTGCTTTTATTGGCTGTTCAATAGAGTGAATATATAATTCTGATAGTTTATTTAAAATACCCAAAGAGTTTCTGTAAGAATATGCTCCATTGGCATCAAGTCTAATTTCCAGCTCTGAAGGAGAATACTTGTCTCTAATACTTTTTAGCAAAGAATATTCTTTGTCAAAATCTAAGGCACCTATTTTAAGTTTTAAGCATCTATAACCCTCTGAAAGTTTTAAGTCAACCTGACTCTTCATAAAATCTATATCACCCATCCAAACTAAACCATTAATTGGTATACTGGTTTTTCCATTTGTAAAATCTGACGGAAACAAAACATTATCTTTCTCGCAATCTACTGCCTTTAAAGCCATCTCAAGTCCAAATGCTATAGCTGGAAAGTCAATTAACTCATTAAATAAAAAAGAAGATGGCTTGTCAATATTTGAGCAAATCCAGTTTAATTTAGATTCAACTTTAGAAGAATCATCAATACTTAATCCATTAATTATACTGCACTCACCTATTCCAACTTTTGAATTATTTTTTAAAATTAAAAACCAGGAATATTTTTCATGTAAAATTCCTCTGGATGTTCCACCCGGAATTTTAAATAAAAATTTGTATTTCTTATAGGTTGCTATCATTTATAATAAAGCTACATTATTATAATTAACGAATGAATTAATGAAAAAACAAAAGTCGAGATTGCAACTTTTTTTAATTCATTATTATAATGCTCAGGTTTTGTTATATAATAAACTTTTTTAAGATGAATAATAATTGGAATATAAGAAAGAATAACAATTAAACTAATGGGTTTGTAATAAAAAATTAAGATAAATAGTATGGAAAATACAATCGAACCAATTAAAATAAAAAAATGATATTTTTTTGAATTATTAAAACCTAATTTTCCAGCAATAGTAATTTTATTAGATAACTTGTCTGAAACCAAATCTCTCATATTATTTAAATTAATTACAGCTACACTTAAAAGACCAATAGATAAGGATGGAAATATAATATTAATCTCTAAACCCTTTGCATATAAATAGTAGGACCCCATAACACTTAAAAAACCAAAAAATAATAGAACAAAAAGGTCACCTAAAGCATAATAGCCATATGCTTTATTACCAACCGTATATTTGATAGCTGAAAAAATACTTACAATCCCTAATAAGAAAAAAACAAGAAGATTTAAATATTCATTAGTACCGAAAGAAAAATACAATAATGTAGTAATCAATACTATTAGTACTAAAACATTAATTATTATAGCATGTTTCATCTGTTGTGGAGAAATTAAGCCGCTTTGAATCGCTCTTTCTGGTCCGATCCTATTATTATTATCTGTACCCTTAACACCATCACCATAATCATTTGCAAGATTTGATAATATTTGTAAAGAAATAGTAGTTAATAAAGCAAATACAAAAATAGTAGTGTTAAAGAATTGATTAGAATATGCTAAAGCGCTACCTAAAATAATGCCCGAAATTGATAAAGGAAGCGTTCTTAATCTAAAACTTGATATCCATACTTTAAAATTAATCATAAACTTAAGGAATCCATTTCTTATTAAAGTTTGGGGGTCTCTTTTCTAAAAAAGCATCTCTACCTTCCTTAGCTTCATCTGTCATATATGCTAATCTAGTTGCTTCACCAGCAAAAACTTGTTGACCAACCATACCGTCATCAGTAAGATTCATAGCAAACTTTAACATTTTAATTGAGGTTGGAGATTTTTTAAGAATTTCTTGAGCCCATTGATAAGCTGTAGATTCTAATTCATCATGATTAACGACTGTATTAACCATACCCATTTCTAGTGCCTCAGTTGCAGAGTAGCTTTTTCCTAGGAAAAAGATTTCTCTTGCTTTTTTTTGTCCAACCATTTTAGCCAAATAAGCTGAGCCATATCCACCATCAAAACTAGTAACATCTGCATCAGTTTGTTTAAAAATAGCATGTTCTTTACTTGCAATTGATAAATCACAGACTACATGTAGACTATGTCCTCCGCCAACTGCCCAACCCGGAATAACAGCAATAACTACTTTAGGCATCATTCTTATTAGTCGCTGAACTTCTAAAATATTTAATCTATGGTATCCATCTTCACCGACATAACCTTGTTTACCTCTTGACTTTTGATCTCCTCCACTACAAAATGAGTAAACTCCATCCTTTGATGAAGGTCCTTCAGCGCTTAGTAAAATAACTCCTATTGAAGTGTCTTCTTGCGCATCATAAAGTGCATCATAAAGCTCAGAAGTTGTTTGAGGTCTAAAAGCATTTCTTACATCTGGTCTATTAAATGCAATTCTAGCGACTCCAGAAGATTTGTTATAAGTAATGTCTTTATAATTTTTTTGCTTAATCCAATTAATTTTTTCCATCAGAATTTATTTATGGTTTAAATGAATACCATCATCCTTTATAGTAATTAGTTTTTGTTTATATAAACCCCCTAAAGCTTTTTTAAATGATTTTTTACTCATTTGAAATGTATCTTTAATCAAATCAGGGGAAGATTTATCATTAACAGCAATAAAACCATCAGAATCATTAATTTTTTCTAATATAAAATTAGAGTTTGGTTCAATATTTCTATAACCTATATGACCAAGTGAAATATCTAATTTATTATTTGCGTGAACTTTTTTAACAACTCCTTTCAGTTTATCTCCAACTGAAATATCTTTAAAGATATTATCGCTAAATATCAAACCTGAGTGAATATTATTTACAATTACATTCATTCCTAGTTCAGAAGGATGAGATATAATTATATCAACTTCATCAAATTGCTCAACACTTAATGTTTTATTATCTAAAAATCTATTTGTTTTACTGGAAGCAAGTAGTCTGTTGGTTTCATCATCTAAGTAACAATGAACTAAATACCAGTCCCCTTTTTTCATTTTAAAAGCCATTTCTTTAAATGGACAAAATAATTCTTTAACTAAACCCCAGTCTAAAAATGCACCAAAACTTGTCACCTCATTACATCTTAACAAAGCAAATTTATTTCTTTGAATGTAAGGAACATCTGTTACGGAAACTATTCGTTCTTCATTATCTAAATAAACAAATACTTCTATAAAGTCGTCAATTTCATAACTCTCAGGAACATATCTGTTTGGCAATAAGACTTCGTTGTCCTCTTCGTCACCTAAAAAAAGACCAGGAGGAGTATGACGAAGAATTTTTAAATTATTAATTATACCTAATTCTATCATACAACAAAGGTACAAATATTAGAATTCTTATTTTATATAGTCAAAATAATTTAATAGATAATCTTGATTGTAATCATTATCAGTAATAACCTCTAATAATCTAGGTTTTTCAGATTCATTGTGAAAATCATTTAAAATATTCTTTAGTGAATCTTCATCATTACTGGTGAAGTATTCAAAATCATACATATTACATAAATCTTTTGCATATAAATCATGTTTGGTTTCAAAGAATTTTTTAAATAATTCAGTGTTATTATCTTTTGTCAAAATTTTAAAAATACCACCACCTTTATTGTTAATTAGTATAACTCTGAAACTTGTAGGAATAAAATTATTCCAAAGTGCATTACTATCATAGAAAAAACTAAGGTCACCAGTTATAAATACAGTATTTCCTTTAAAGACACTTGCTGCTCCTACGGCTGTGGATGTACTACCATCAATGCCACTTGTTCCACGATTACAGAAAACATTAATTGAACTATCTAAATCAAATAGTTGTGTGTAACGAATAGCTGAACTATTGGAAACTTGCAACATGGATTTCGAGGGAATTGAATTTAAAACATAATCAAAAACCTTGAAATCGCAATAAATGAGGTTAGATAGATATTTTTTATGTTTTTCTTTTCTTTTTGAAATAACTAAATCCCATTTATTATAAAAATCAGAACCATTGTCATTAAAGTTTTCATATAACTTATAAATAATATTATTTGGACTTGTTTTGAAATGTTTTGTTAAGCAAAAAAATGTATCATTTGCATCGTGAATTCCGATATGCCAGTGTTCATTGGGTTTATTATCTCTAAAGATTGCCTTAATTTTTTTGGAGATAATCATACCTCCAATAGTAATCAAAATTTCTGGCCTGAATTCTTTTAACTCCTTGTTGGTTAACGGAGCTATTAACTGATCAATTTTGTTACAAAAGGACGGGTGATAAACGTTTGAAGTATTTTCAATTAAAACTAATAAAGAAGAATCACTTACTAATAAATCAATTGATTTTTTACATAACAAATCAGGAGAAGAGACTCCAATTAGAATAATTTTTTTAATTGAATTTTGCCATTTATTTCTAAATGAGCTTATATTTTTGACATTTTGATTATTTAGCCTTGGAAGTTTATTTATTGTATTAACAGATAAACTATTTGTAACTTCATATAAAGGCTCTGAAAATGGTATATTAATATGCACCGGGCTTTGTTTCTCTATTGAAAAGTTTAATGCCTTGTTTATTTTATATTGATTATTATCTCTCAAGCCAAAAAGGTTTAGATAATAATTATCATTTTGATTCAGATTTTCAGAGTAACCTATATTTTTGTTAAAAACATTTTTTTGATTTATCGTTTGTCCATCACCAATATTCAAAAGTCTTTCAGGTCTATCAGCAGAAAGTATTACAAGTGGAATATTGCTATAATAAGCCTCTGAAATTGCTGGATAATAATTAAGTAAAGCACTACCAGAAGTACATACTAAAACTACTGGAAAGTTAATCTGTTGAGCAATACCTAAGGCAAAAAAAGCAGCAGATCTCTCATCAACAATATTGTATGTTTTAAAGAAAGAATTATGATTAAAACCCAACGTTAATGGTGCATTTCTACTCCCGGGTGAAATAACTATGTTTTTGATATTCTTTTTAAAACATAAGTCAATAATTGATTGAGCTAGAATATTTTTTGAAAATTTCATTTAAATAAGATAGAATGCAAAGATATGAATTAAGAAAATTAGTTTTTTAATAAAAAACATTTTTCATTATATGAGATTTAGCTATGGTTTCATCAAATTCATTTGCAGGATTAGATTCTTTAGTTATACCACCACCTACATAAATTTTAATAAAACTATCAAACACCTCAGCACATCTCAAATTTACATACAACTTAACTGATTTTTTCTTCGGTGATATAATTCCCAAATAACCAGTATAATAAGACCTGTCATAGGACTCATTAAGACTTATAAATTCTTTAGAAACATCTAAAGGAATACCACACACAGCTGGAGTAGGATGAATTAATTTAATAACACTATTATAATCATTAAAGGATTTTAAACTACCACTAATTGTTGAACACAAATGATATAAATTACCAGATTGTATATTAATTGTTTTAGCAGAAGATAGATTATCTACAATATTAATTAAAGAGTCTAAAATATAAGATTTTACATATTGTTGCTCCTTAATTTCCTTAACTGACCAACTAACCGATCCATCAGGACCTTTTTTAGTTGTTCCAGCAAGAGCTACAGTCTCTATGAAATTATCTTCAATAGTCAATAGTTTTTCAGGTGTTGCACCAACCCAGAATCCTACTTTTGGATGAAACCAGAGATAAACATAAGAGTTGTTATAAAAAGAAAGCAGTTTTTTAAACACTAAGGCTAAGTCAACTGAAGAAATTGACATAAGCTCTGTCCTAGATAAAACAACTTTTTTTAAAACACCATTTTTTATTGCTGTTAAAGATTTTTTGATAAGTTTAATATGTGTCTTCTTATTCAATATATCATCTGAGTTCTTACTATCAAAATTTGATCTTATAACTTTATTTGAAGAGAGTGATTTATACGATTTACATTTATCAAATGGCATATAAATTTTATTGAATTTTTTTGAATCAAATGGAGCAAAAACAAAGGCCCCACTACTTAAATCACATTCTGTGTGTAGTATATCGTCAATTTGGAGTTTAGCATGTATTTCATCTGAATAAGGCTCATTAAAAACTACAAAAGGTAAATTCTTACCCTTATGGTTGGTAATTATTTTAAATAAATCGGATTGATTCATTAATCTATTTGGATTTAGGTAGAGATATTGTAGTTAATTTACAATGAGAAATTAAATTATTAGAATCGTCAGTAATCTTAATTGATATAAGTTGCGTAGTTCTACCCTTATGAATAAAAGTAGCTTTTGCATAAACAAAACCATCTTTAACACTTTTTAAATGATTAGCTGTAATTTCAATACCTCTTACCATGAAATTAGAATCTTTAAACATCATATGTGTTGCCATACTACCTGCAGATTCAGCCAAAGCTGCTGTTGCTCCTCCATGAAGCACTCCGTCAGGTTGATAAACCTTCGAGTTAACTGGCATTCTTAAAATCAAAAAGTCTTCACCTACATCAACTGGTTCAATATTGAGTGTCTCCATTAAAGTGTTCTTACAAACTTTGCTGGCTTGTTGTAATATTATATCTTTATTTTCTAACATTGTCTTTTTTTTATCAAAAGTACAAAACCAAGTTTAAAATGAATTCAACTGAAAAGGAAATTGTTTACACTATTTCCAATTCTTATACAACATTAAACTCCTTAACTAGCAAAACAAAAAATGTAATATTTGCTTGCCATGGGATGGGATATTTGAGTAGGTATTTTTTAAAATATTTTAAAGGGTTAAATAGTGATGATAATTATATAATCATCCCTCAAGCACAAAGCAAATATTACATTGCCCCAAAGATGAAACATGTAGGTGCTTCTTGGCTTACAAAGGAAAACACTCTAAAAGAGATGGAAAATATAATAAGTTACTTTGATAATGTTTTGAGTAATGAGAAAATTGAAAACTTAAATTTTATTTTTTTAGGATATTCACAAGGAGTTTCAGTAGCAATGAGATATTTAGCAAAAAGAAAAATCATAGTGTCTAAATTAATTCTTATGTCTGGTGGCATACCAAAAGAACTAACCCCAAAAGACTTTAAATATCTGAAAAATAAAGCTGTAATTTACTATGTATATGGAGATAAAGATGAATACATTACAGAAGATTTTTTAAATTCTGAAAAAAAAAGGTTTGAAGATTTATTTTCAAATATAAATTACATTGAGTTTGATGGTAATCATGAAATTAAAACAGAAATAATTGAATCTATTATAAATTAAAAAAGGATGCATTTATCATGCATCCTTTTTTATATTTTAGAAACTAATTAACTTTTTAGTCTTCTTTTACTTCTTCAAAATCAACATCTTCAACATCATCTGACCCAGCATCTTTGTTTTGATTTTGATCAGCTTCATTCGGTGCACCCTGTTGAGATTCTGCTTGAGCTTTGTACATTTCTTCACTAGCAGACTTCCAAAGCTCATTAATTTTTTCTAATGCAGGATCGATAACTTCGATTTCTTTAGTTTCGTAAGCTTTTTTCAACTCCTCTAAAGCATCTTCAATAGGCTTCTTTTTATCATCTGATAGTTTATCTCCGAATTCTTTTAACTGCTTTTCAGTTTGAAAAATCATTGCATCAGCACTATTTAATTTATCAACTTTCTCTTTAGTTTTCGCATCTGCTTCGGCATTAGATTCAGCTTCTTGCTTCATTTTTTCAATTTCTGCTTCAGTTAAACCTGAAGAAGCTTCGATACGAATATCTTGAGTTTTATTTGTTGCTTTATCTGTAGCGGAAACTTTAATTATACCATTTGCATCAATATCAAAAGTAACTTCAATTTGAGGAGTACCTCTTTGAGCTGGAGGTATCCCATCTAAATGAAATTTTCCAATTGTTTTATTATCAACTGCCATAGGTCTTTCCCCCTGTAAAACGTGAATTTCTACTGAAGGTTGATTATCAGCAGCAGTTGAAAATACTTGTGATTTTTTTGTAGGAATAGTAGTGTTAGACTCAATTAATTTTGTCATTACATTACCCATAGTTTCTATCCCTAATGATAATGGTGTAACATCTAACAATAGAACGTCCTTAACATCACCGGTTAAAACTCCACCTTGAATTGCGGCTCCAACAGCTACTACTTCGTCTGGATTAACTCCTCTGTTAGGCTTCTTCCCAAAAAACTTTTCAACAGCGTCCTGAACAGCTGGGATTCTTGTTGAACCTCCAACTAATATAATTTCATCAATATCACTCGTAGATAAATCTGCTGCTTTTAGTGCGGATTTGCATGGTGCAATAGTTCTTTTAATTAAATCATCAATTAATTGTTCAAATTTAGCTTTTGTTAAAGTTCTAACTAGGTGCTTAGGGCCACTAGCTGTAGCAGTTATATAAGGTAAATTAATTTCAGTTTGAGGAGATGCTGAAAGTTCAATTTTAGCTTTTTCAGCAGCTTCTTTTAATCTCTGCAGAGACATAGGATCTTTTCTTAAATCCATGCTTTCTTCTGCTTTAAATTCTTCAGCTAACCAATTAATGATTTTTTCATCAACATCATCTCCACCTAAGTGAGTATCTCCATCAGTTGAAAGAACTTCAAAGACTCCATCTCCTAGTTCTAGTATAGAAACATCATGTGTTCCACCACCAAAATCAAATACAACAATTTTTTGATCTTGTCCTTTTTTATCCATCCCATAAGCTAATGCAGCTGAGGTTGGTTCATTAATAATTCTGCTAACTTTTAAACCTGCAATTTCACCAGCTTCTTTTGTAGCTTGTCGTTGAGAATCATTAAAATATGCTGGTACAGTAATGACAGCTTCACTAACAGAAGAACCTAAGTAGTCTTCAGCTGTTTTTTTCATTTTTTGCAATATCATTGCAGATAATTCTTGAGGTGTGTATAATCTACCATCGATATCTACTCTTGGGGTATCATTATCGCCCTTAACAACCTTGTAAGGTACTCTACCTGTTTCTTTTTTAGACTCAGAAAACTTATTACCCATAAACCTTTTAACAGAATAAACTGTTTTAGTAGGATTTGTCACTGCTTGTCTCTTCGCTGGATCACCAACTTTAATTTCACCACCTTCAACAAATGCAATTACTGAAGGAGTTGTTCTTTTACCTTCTGCATTTGGAATAACTACAGGCTCATTTCCTTCCATAACAGAGACACATGAATTTGTAGTTCCTAAATCAATTCCGATAATTTTACTCATAATATATTTATTTTAATTTTTAAATTCAATTTTTTAAATTCAACTATTAATATTCAATGATTGTGCCAATAAATATATTTATCAAATTTGTCATTTATTTGCATATAATTATGCCATTTTGTCATTTTTAATAAAATTATAAGAGAAAAAACAATTTTTAAAAATAAATTTTAACTATGTATATATTTGTTACTTTTACACTTTAAACCATTCAAAATGTCAACAGATAAAGAAATATATAAAAGAATAACTGTTAAAACTTTAACAGATATGAAATCTAAAAATGAAAAGATTTCTATGTTAACTGCGTATGACTACACGATGGCTCAAATTGTTGATGGGTCTGGTATTGATGTTATATTGGTAGGTGATTCTGCCAGTAATGTAATGGCTGGGCATGAAACTACTTTACCGATTACGTTAGATCAAATGATATATCATGCTTCCTCAGTAATTAGGGGGGTTAAGCGATCATTAGTAGTTGTAGATCTTCCATTTGGAACATATCAAAGTGATTCAAAAGAAGCTCTAAGATCAGCTATAAGAATTATGAAAGAAAGTGGAGCTCACTCAGTTAAGCTCGAAGGAGGAAAAGAAATCAAAGATTCTATTAAAAGAATTATTAATGCTGGAATTCCTGTAATGGGGCACCTAGGTCTAACCCCTCAGTCTATATACAAATTTGGAACATATACAGTTAGAGCAAAAGAGGAAGCAGAGGCAAAAAAATTAATTGAGGATGCAAAAATGTTAGAAAAAGTTGGATGTTTTGCAGTAGTTTTAGAGAAAATTCCTGCAAAATTAGCAGCTGTAATATCTAAAACTTTAACTATTCCTGTAATTGGTATTGGAGCAGGTAATAAAGTTGATGGTCAGGTCCTCGTTCTTCACGACATGTTAGGAATGACAAAGGAGTTTAATCCAAGGTTTTTAAGAAGATATTTAAGCCTTTATGATAATATGAGTAAAGCAATATCGCAGTACAGTAAGGATGTTAAGAATAAAGACTTTCCGAACAAAGAGGAGCAGTACTAGATTAAAATATGTATAACAGAAGCAATGAAAATAATTTATTGATTCTCCATGAAGACAATCACATTATAGTAATAAACAAAAGATGTGGAGATATTGTTCAAGGAGATAAAACTGGTGACACTCCACTACTGCACCATGTGAAAAAATATATTAAGTTTAAATATAAAAAGCCTGGAGATGTTTTTCTTGGAACAGTACACAGAATTGACAGACCCACAAGTGGTGCTATAATATTTGCTAAAACCTCCAAAGCATTAGCGCGATTAAATAAAATGCTTGTAGATAAAGACATAAAGAAAACTTACTGGGCAATTGTAAAAAATAAACCAAAAAAAGATTATGGAACAATTGTTAGTTGGCTTAAAAAAAATACAAAAAACAATAAATCTACAAGTTATTTAGAAGAAGGGAGTGATAAAAAAAAATCAATTCTAGATTTTAAAATAATAAAAAAACTAGACAACTATTATTTATTAGAAATAAACCTTAAAACAGGTAGGCATCATCAAATTAGATGTCAATTAAGCTCAATTGGATCTCCTATAAAAGGGGATTTAAAATATGGAGCCAGAAGAAGCAATAAAAATGCTGGAATTAATCTACACTCTAGAAAATTAGAATTTATTCACCCTGTGAGTAAAAAATATATTAATTTAACCTCACCAACTCCAATAGATCCTATTTGGGATTCTTGCCTTTAAATATTAATTATGACAAATTTTGATTTTTTTAATAAACAAAAGACTTATTTTTTATCAGGAAAAACAAAAAATGTACAAAAAAGAATTGAAGCATTAGAAAAGCTAGACTCATCTATTACTACTAACGAATCAAGAATTTTTGAAGCACTTAAAAAAGATTTGAATAAATCTAATTTTGAGAGTTATTTAACTGAAATAGCTATTTTAAAAAGTGAAATTAAGTTAATAAAGAAAAGACTTAAAAAATGGAGTAGACCTAAAAGAGTAAAAGCAACTCTAGCGAGTTTTCCTTCCAAGGATTATTTATTATTAGAACCATACGGAATTACTCTTATTATTTCTCCATGGAATTACCCTTTTCAGTTAGCTTTACTACCACTTATATCTTCTTTAGCAGCAGGTAATACAGTTGTAATTAAACCTAGCGAACATTCGCCACATACTTCAAAATTAATTGAAGAAATTATTTCAAATATCTTTTCAGATGATTATGTGAAAGTAATTTTAGGAGATTCTAACGTTGCTACAAAACTATTAGAGCTTCGATGGGATTACATATTTTTTACAGGGAGTGTAAACGTTGGTAAAATTGTTGCCAAAGCTGCTTCCAAATTTTTAACTCCATTAACGTTAGAGTTAGGAGGTAAAAACCCATGCATAATTGATAAAAATACAGATATTAAACTTACAGCTAAAAGATTAATATGGGGTAAATTTGTTAATGCTGGCCAGACTTGCATTGCTCCTGATTACTTAATAGTCGAAAGGTCTATAAAAAAGAATCTGATAGATGAATTAATTTTAGAAATAGAAAGAGCTTATGGGGAAAATCAAGAAGATTCAGAGGACTATCCTAGAATTATAAATCAACAAAATACACAAAGATTAATTTCTATGCTAAGTAATCAGGAAATTATTTATGGTGGCAACTACAATATTGAAAACAAATATTTATCTCCTACAATAATTAATAACCCTGATTTAAATTCTGATTTAATGAAAGGGGAAATTTTTGGACCAATACTTCCAATACTAGAATTTAATAATAGAGAAGATATTTTTGAATTAATTTATAATTACGAAAAACCATTAGCTCTTTATGTATTTAGTAAAAACTCAGAATTTTATAATGATATTATAAGTAAGGTAAGTTTTGGAGGTGGGGTTATTAATGACACAATGATTCAATTTGGAAATCATAGACTTCCTTTTGGAGGTGTTGGAGAGAGCGGAATGGGTGCATATCATGGTGAATCTGGCTACAGATTATTTTCACATCAAAAACCTATTGTTAAAAAGGGAAATTGGTTAGATATAAGCACTAGATACGCACCATATCATGGAAAATTAAATAGTTTAAAAAAACTACTTAGATTTTTAAACTAAATGACAATTCAGAATCTTTTTTTAGTTGAGCTAAAGAATTAATTGATTTTTCTTCTATTTGAAGTATTCTTGGATATCCACCAGTTGTTTGACAATCTTTCATTAAAATTATAAGACTTCCAGCTGGAGTTAACTGAACTGTTCCGGGCATAACTATAGAAGTAATAATTGGTTTTAAATTATTTACTAATAGATCAGATAATTGAATAGCCATTCTGTTGTAGTTGTTAGAGATCTTAAAAATATTTGATGAAATGAATTCTTTTTGATTAGAATTTAACATATCATATTCAGGGCCCTTAAATGCAACAATTTGTTTATCAATATCTAACCCTTTAGTGAAGATTATTTTAGAAGATTTAAATAGTATATCATTATTGAAAGTTAAAATGTCATTTACATTTAGTTTAAAGTGTTTTGTAAAGTTTTTGAACATACTTCTGCTACCATATACTTTTTCAGTCTTAAATCCACCTAAAATAGCTATATAAGCTCTTAATCCACTTTTTAACCCTCCAAAACTTAAAAGGTCATTAGCTTTAATAATAACAGGTTTATACATTTTAATAACTTTATTATTTAATAAAGGTGATAAATTAGCACCTGTTATAGAAATAACTGTTTCATTATTAAACTCTAAGACTGGACCTACCATTGTGATTTCAATTACGGCAGCATCTTCAGAGTTATTTAATATCTTATTTGCTAAGTCTGATGAAAAAACTATCCATAGAGCCAGAATAAGGAACTCCATAAGATTGAATCCCTGCTCTTCCTTTATCTTGAACAGTAGAATATAACCAGGTTTAATAATTTTAATCATTGCTCACCTCCGATTCAATTTTATAAGTATTTAAATTATTTAAAATATAGTTATGTTCTTTAATATCTATGGGATAAAACTTTATTGAATCTCCAGGGCTTGCAAATGAAATTTTATCAAGATTACGTTTATCTACAAAATCAATTGGTGAATTTCCAATAATATTCCAACCACCAGGACTAGTGGAAGGATAAACTCCTGTTTGATTACCACCTATTCCTACTGAACCTTTAATGATATTTAAATCTGGCTGAACTTTTCTTGGAAAATATAACTTCTTATTTAAATTACTTAAATATAAAAAGCCTGGTAAAAAACCTAAAAAGCATACTTTGTAAGTACTTTCATAGTGAAGTTGAATAATCTTATCTTTTTTTATATATAATTTTCTTACTAATATTATCCAAATCAATACCATAATAATCATTGTAACATACTGGTATTTTCCAAATAATTCCACTTTCAAAAACAAGATTATTTTTTTGTAAATATAATGATTTTAAGGCCTCTATTTCATCATAGATATTATCTATAGTTAGTTTGTAAACAATTAACAATGAGTTATATGCATTAATTACCTCAAGTAAAGGTTTATTACTTAAGTTAATTAATTTTTTAAAAGATAGTACATCAAATAAAACATCATCTTCAATCAAATTCGGCCAAGATATCAGAATAGATTTTGAATTAAAACGGCGATAAGTTAAATTAAATTTATGTTTAATCATTTGAGAAATAATTATCGTATAAATTATTCAAAAGTAAATGCGAATTATTTGTATCACCATGGACACAAAAGGTGGTCCCCTATTATTTCTATAAAACTATTGGAGATAGTTTTAATTTTAGACTCATTAACTACTCTTTTATACCTAATTGACATTTCTAAACCATTTTCAAGCACAGAATTTGTCTCGCCTCTTGCAACCAAACTATAATCATCATTATAATTTCTATCTAAAAAAACCTCATAATCTACTTTAACAGCGTTCTCTTTAGCAATTTTTGCTAAAACTGACTTATAAGGAGCTAAAACTTTTACATTTTCAAATGATTTAACCACATCTATAAAGGATCTAGCAGTTTCAACATCAACAAAGCATTTATGATACAAAGCCCCATGAGCTTTAATGTGATCCAAATTATCTACACCTAGACTATTTAAAACTAATAAAAGAGATGATATTTGATTATACAATGAATCTTTTAACTGATTTGGACTAATAAACATTTCTTTTCTTCCAAAATTAATTTTATCTGGATATGATGGATGAGCGCCAATATTAACTCCGTGAGATATTGCTAAATTAGCTGTTTTAGTCATTGTTTGAATATCTCCATAATGACCACCACAAGCTATTGAACAAGAATTTAAAAATGGCATTAAAGCATCTTCTTTAAACACTCCCTCCCCAACATCTGAATTTATTTTTAATTTTTTCAAATTACACCAATTACCGATAAAATACTTTTAATTCCAATAAACATAGTAAACAGAATAATAATTACGGTTATTAAATTAAACAAATAACTATTAACTTGACTCTTTAATAAACGTTTATTATTCGCTAAAACTAATAAAAATACTGCAATCACCGGAAGTAGAATCCCATTTGCAACCTGAGCAAACTTTATAATCTCAATAGACTTAAAGTCTAAGCTTGAAAATGAAATACCCATAAACAACACTATAAACCAAACAATTCTAAATTTTTTTGACTTTACATTAGTTTTTCCAACCCATACATCCACAAGTAACGTAAGCAGCAGCTAGTGGTGCGGTCACTGAACTAGTCAACCCAGCTGCAAACAAACCTAAAGAAATAATCAACTTAGAAAAACTACCAAACAAAGGCTCAATACCTAAAGCTAAATCTGATGCGCTCTCAATTTTAATATCTCCGATAGAGGAAGCAGTTACCATTACAGATATTGAAATAATACCACCTAATACAACCGCTAATAATGTGTCTATTTTTACAAATTTTAAATCCGATATACTACTCCATTTATCACTAACTAATGAGGCATGTAAAAAGATATTATATGGAACCACTGTCGTACCAATTAAACCTATAACAACCAACAAGCTACCTTCTGGTAATTTTGGAATAAATAACCCTTCTATAATTAAATAGAAATCAGGTTTAACAATTATTGCTGAAGTTAAAAACGCTAAGCTCATTATTAATACCAGACCAATTAAAACCCTCTCAATTAACCTTCTGTTTCCAACAAATAAAATCACAAAAGCCAATAAGCCAACTAATAACGAGTAAAGATTTATAATAAAACCATTATATGAATAGGATAATTGTCCAAAAATTGAACTTACCCCTAAAACTCCACCACTAATATTACCTGCTTCATAAGCGGTATTACCAATCAATATTGCAGACAAAACCAATGCTAAAGCTAAATATTTAAAAACCAAATTATCAAAACTATCCAACAGGTTAGATGACAATCCTTTTTGAGTAATCAAACCGATTTTAGCAGCAGTTAACTGCAAAACAGTAGTCATTATTAATGAAAATAGTAAAGCCCACATTAAATCCAACCCATACATAGTGCCAGCAATTGAACACATTGTGATTGTACCTGGGCCTATAAAAGCAGCAGCAATAACAGTCCCAGGGCCTATATTTTTTAGAGAGATCAAAATTTATTTAAAGCTAATTTTTAATATACTATTTGTTGAGTCAGATAACTTATATCTTTCGTCAATTCTTTGGTTAATAACCCAAATCAATTCATTATTCCCATTTATAAGAATTAAGGTTCTTTTTTTATCAATTATGGAAATTTTCTCATCTTTAAAAAACTTACTTAAAGTCTTCTTACCCTTCATCCCAAGCGGGATAAAGTCCATACCCTTTACACAACATTCAACTCTTAGCGGATATACAAGTTTACCCTCGTCAATACAAACAGAAGAAAGAGTTAAACTCTTCTCAAATTTTGGGATTAGATCAAAAGACAGACCTCCATAAATAGTTTCAACATTAGTCAAATCATTAAATATTTCAATTGGATCAAATTTATAAGTTGAGATCTCTTCAAGAATCAAATAATCTCTATCTTTTACTATTCTGTGAGTTTTTGAACTAACATATTTACCAGACTGAGATGTTAAAATATTTTTAATATCATTTACATGGTTAAATCCGTATTTATAGAAAAATTCGTGCAAGTAGAATTCTAAATTTTTTAATTTTAAAATCCCTTCAATTCTATATTTAATTTGATATTCCTCTTCAATAAGAATACTTTCAGATACTTCATTTATTTTTTCACTTAAAATTGACCTAGAAGCCTTTAAGTACTGTAAAGAATTGTTAAAATTACTTAAAAGTGTAGGACTTGATTTCTTGAAATTAGATATTACTTTGTTTCTTATTTCATTTCTCAGATAATCATCTGACAAATTACTACTATCTTCTCTCCATTTAATTTTATTAGTAATAGCGTAGTTTAAAATTTGATCTTTTGAAAAACTCAATAATGGACGTATTTTCTTATCATTAATAGCAGGAATACCAATTAAACCTTCCAAACCACTTCCACGAGATAGATTTATAAAAAATGTTTCCAATTGATCGTCCAAGTGGTGTGCCGTTAAAACATAATCATAATTTACCAATAATTCATCAAACCATTTATACCTAAGCTCTCTTGCTGCCATCTGAACAGATAAATGATTTTTTGTCTTATATTCCCTAGTGTTAAACTTTTTTAGATAAAACAAAACATTCAATGATTTTGCAAAATCTTCAGTAAACTTAGCGTCAAAATCACTCTCCTTACCTCTGAGTGAAAAATCACAATGAGCAATAGAAAAATTTAAATCTAATTTTTTACAAAGGGAGCATAAAACAACACTATCCACTCCAGAAGATGTAGCAATAATTATTTTACTACTAAACAAAAAAGGCAATTCGTTTAATAAATGAAATTTAAAATCCTCTAGCATTATAGTGTAATTATTTACTGCTAATATAACAAAGATCTATATCAATAGAATCAATTTATATATGTAGTGCTCTATCTTCAGTTGCAGCTAGAGCAGCTTCTTTAACTGCTTCAGAGTAAGTTGGATGAGCATGAGATATTCTAGCAATATCTTCGGCAGATGCTTTAAACTCCATCGCGACTACCGCTTCTGAAATCAAATCTGCACATCTTGCTCCTATCATATGAACTCCTAAGATTTCATCAGTTTGTTTATCTGCTAATATTTTCACAAAACCATCTAAATCAGAGCTAGCTCTGCTCCTACCTAGTGCACGCATCGGGAATTGACCGGCCTTATATTCAATATTATTTTCTTTTAAATAATCTTCTGTTTTTCCTACTGAAGCTACTTCAGGCCAAGTGTAAACAACACCTGGTATTAAATTATAGTCAATATGAGGCTTTTTACCAGCAATAATTTCAGCAACTAACACTCCTTCTTCTTCAGCTTTATGAGCCAACATTGCTCCTTTTATAACATCTCCAATTGCATAAATATTAGAATGTTTTGTCTGTAAGTGTTCATTCACTTCTATTTGACCTCTATTATTTGTCTCTATCCCTAATTGATCAAGATTCAATCCTTGCGTATACGCAGACCTTCCTATACTCACCAAACAGTAATCTCCGTTAAACTCTACAGATTCATCATTTTTGTTTTGAGCTACAACTTTAATATTGTCTCCAATTCTTTCAACAGAGGTAACTTTATGAGAAGTATGTATTTTTAACTTCTGTTTCTTAAAAACCTTTGTTAATTCTTTAGATAAACCAGAATCCATTGTTGGAATTATTCTATCCATGTATTCTAAAATCGAAACTTCTGAGCCTAACCTTTTATATACTTGGCCCAGTTCTAATCCAATTACTCCGCCACCAATAATAATTAAGTGCTTAGGGATTTCTTTTAGCTTTAACGCCTCGGTAGATGTTATAATTCTGTCTTTATCAACCTCAGCAAATGGTAAAATAGCAGGTTTACTACCAGTAGCAATAATTATGTTCTTAGACTCTATAATTTCTTCAGAAGACTGAGAGCTAATTTTTACTTTGTTTTTATCAACAAATGAACCAAAACCATTAAAAACCGTAATATTATTTTTATTCATTAAAAAATCAATTCCTTTTGTAGTTTGTGATACCACTTCGTTTTTTCTAGATATCATTTTACCGAAATCTAAAGAAATCTCACCTTCAATATTTATACCATGATTAGAAAAGTTTTTTGTAGCCTCTTCATAATGATGAGAAGAGTCTAAAAGAGCTTTACTCGGAATACAGCCCACATTTAAGCAAGTACCACCCATAGTACTATATTTTTCAATTATAGCGGTTTTCATGCCTAACTGAGCACATCTAATGGCAGACACATAACCTCCTGGGCCTGAACCAATAACAACAACATCAAAAGAGTCCATAAAAAATTATTTAATTAGTTAGCAAAAATACAAATGTTTTAACTCTATGCAATGAATATTTAACCAATTAAT
This sequence comes from uncultured Flavobacteriaceae bacterium, assembly GCA_964275595.1. Lineage (GTDB taxonomy): Bacteria > Bacteroidota > Bacteroidia > Flavobacteriales > Flavobacteriaceae > SGZJ01. Next base: position 9,335 of record CAXYDM010000020.1, on the reverse strand, counting down.
TTAAGTTATAAATCAATTTTAAATAAAATAATATTCCATATCTTGTAACAGTATTAATTACATGCAAACAACCTATGAAATTATTAAAGTATGCATGAAAGAAGTTAACTTAATTTAAAATATGAGTAACTCTAAAAAAATCAGTTTAAGTACTTCTATATTTCCAATAATTTTACTTGTATTAATGTTGGTTTACAATATTTTCAACAATGAATGGCTTGGAACTTATACTTTCCATATAACATTACTAATAACAGCATTAACAGTCTCTATTATAGGATTGATTATGAAAGTTAGTATTAAGAAAATACTTGTAAAAATTTACAAGAGTGTAAAAAGTATAAAAACTCCAATTATTATTTTATTATTAGTTGGCGCATTAGCCGGTACATGGAAAGTCAGTGGGGTTATTCCTGCTATGGTATATTATGGTATTAATTTTATTGATCCATCTGTTTTTTTACCATTAACCCTTGTAATTACCGCTATTGTTTCATTGACTGCAGGAAGCTCTTATATAACTTCCGCAACAATTGGAGTAGCACTAATATCTGTGGGTAATGCCTTCAATATTCCTCCCAGTATGACAGCTGGGGCCGTAATTTCTGGAGCTTATTTTGGAGATAAGATGTCTCCTTTAAGCGACACTACAAATCTGGCTTCTGCAATCTCAGGAGCTGATTTATATACTCATATTAAATATATGATGTATACAACATTTCCAACTTTTATAATCACATTTATAACATTTTGTATAATAACTTTAAACTTAAATAGCTCCAGTTCAAATGATGTAATCGAAATTGGTATGATATCAGAAATATTAAAAGAAGACTTTTATATATCTCCTATATTATTTTTAATACCAACATCCGTTTTGATATTAGCGTACTTAAAAGTAAAGCCAGTAATTGCATTGTCATTAGGAGTTTTATTTGCAATAATTTTTTCTATTATTTTTCAAAATAATATTTTACAACAAATTGACATATCTACATTAAAAGCGATATTTAGTTCAGTATTTACATTTACTGAGATTCCACTAGAGGTTAGCTACAATACTGAAAATACAAAACTTTTAGATGGTATTAATGATCTGTATACTAGAGGTGGCATGGAATCAATGTTATGGGTTATTTTCTTAACTATATGCGCTATGGTATTTGGAGGAGCTATGGAGGCAATTGGAGCATTAAATAAAATAACCAATGAATTATTAAAATTAGCAGACTCTGCATTTGGACTTGTAGCTAGTACTGTAGCTAGTTGCTTAGGGGTAAATTTATTTGCTTCAGATCAATACCTTGCTATTATTATCCCAGGAAAAATGTTTAAAAATGCATATGAGGAATATAATTTAGCTCCTGAAAATCTAAGTAGAACTTTGGAAGATTCTGGAACAGTAACTTCTGCATTAATACCATGGAATACATGTGGAGCTTATCATTACGGGGTACTTGGAGTCAGTGTAGTAGATTATTTTGTTTATGCAGTTTTTAATTGGTTAAGCCCAATTATGACATTATTATATGCTGGTATTGGTATAAAAATAAGATCTATAACTAGTAATACTAACTAATGGGAATTAAATTAATTGTAGTAATTTGTATGCTAAATCAATTGTCTAAAAATGGCTAAATCTAAAGAAGATAAAAAAAGTAGAATATTTTCTTTCGGCAAAGAAAAAAGAAAACTCAATAGTTCTCAAAAACTATTTATTGGGAGCACATTAATAGTGATTTCTTTTGTGCTCTTAATTTCGTTTACCTCTTATTTTTTTACAGGTTATTCAGATCAAAGCACCTTAATTCAATTTACCAATAAAGACGTTAATCCGGAAAACTGGATGAGCAAAGTTGGTGCTTTTTTAGCAGATTTTTTTTTACATAAAGGATTTGGAATATCCTCTTATATAATTTGTTTTTTAACTTTTATTTCTGGACTATTTGTTTTGTTAGATTCTAATAAAGCTAAATTAATTAAACATTGGTTTTGGGGTATCTTAATAATAATTTGGATTTCATTACTCTTTGGACTCATTAACTTAGAAACAGGTAAGTTTTCAGGTATCGTTGGTTTTGAAACAAACTTGTTTTTAAAAAGCTATATAGGAGACATAGGTACCTCATTTTTATTGTTTCTTTCTGCTGTATTCTATTTCACCTTTAGATTAAAAATTGGTGTTGATTCTTTTAAAAATTTACAGCCTTTTAAAAACAAAAAGGCAGATGATAATTTTATAACGAATTTAAAAGATATTGAGTCTGAAAAATCTACAGATGCACAAGAAAATAGTACTGAAGATTCAATTTTATTAACAAGTACAAACAACAATGATCAAAAAATAGAAGTTCTTGAAAAAAGTACTCTAGATAAAAACAAAGATGAACTTTCATCTGATGAAATAGAAATTGAAATAAAAGAAACTTTTGAAGAAGAATCCGAAACAGACAACTTATCAAAAAAACTAGTTAAAGACTTTGGTTTATTTGATCCAAAATTAGAACTATCTAACTATAAATTTCCAAATCTAGATATTCTTAAAAAATATGATTCTGAAGGAATAACAATTAACAAAGAAGAATTAGAGGAAAATAAGACCAAGATAGTAAACACACTTAATAACTATAAAATTGGCATAGAAAGTATAAAAGCAACTATAGGACCTACAGTTACACTTTATGAGATTGTTCCTGAAGCAGGTGTGAGAATATCTAAAATTAAAAATTTGGAAGATGATATTGCATTATCATTATCTGCTCTTGGGATTAGAATAATAGCACCAATTCCAGGCAAAGGCACAATTGGTATTGAAGTGCCAAATAAAAACTCCACAATCGTATCAATGCACTCAGTTATTTCATCCCAGAAGTTTCAACAATCTGACATGATTTTACCAATTGCTCTTGGAAAAACTATTAGTAACGAAACTTTAGTTGTCGATTTAGCTAAAATGCCTCACTTACTTATGGCTGGTGCTACTGGTCAAGGAAAATCTGTTGGGTTAAATGCAGTTCTAACGTCTTTGCTTTATAAGAAACACCCTGCAGAAGTTAAATTTGTTCTTGTAGATCCTAAAAAAGTTGAATTAACACTTTTTAATAAAATAGAGAGGCATTATTTGGCAAAACTACCGGATAGTGAAGAAGCTATTATTACAGACAACACTAAGGTGATAAACACACTTAACTCTTTGTGTATTGAAATGGATAATAGGTATGATTTATTAAAAAATGCACAATGTAGAAATATCGTAGAATACAACAAAAAATTTAAATCCAGGAAGTTAAATCCAAATGATGGACATCAGTTTCTTCCATATATTGTTTTAGTAGTTGATGAATTTGCTGATTTAATAATGACAGCCGGAAAAGAAGTAGAGACTCCAATTGCAAGAATAGCCCAGTTAGCAAGAGCTATAGGAATACATTTAATAATTGCAACCCAAAGACCATCCGTCAATGTCATAACAGGTGTAATAAAAGCTAACTTTCCAGCAAGAATAGCGTTCAGAGTGACCTCTAAAATCGATTCAAGAACAATTTTAGATAGCTCAGGTGCAGATCAGCTAATTGGACGAGGTGATATGCTTTACACTCAAGGGAATGAGTTAATTAGAGTTCAATGTGCTTTTGTAGATACTCCAGAAGTTGAGAAACTTACAGATTTTATTGGCTCTCAAAAAGCGTATGCTAGTGCACATGTTTTACCTGAGTATATTGGTGATGAAAGTGGCACAAGTATTGATATAGATATATCAGACAGAGATAAATTATTTAGAGAAGCAGCCGAAGTTATTGTGATAGCTCAACAAGGATCAGCTTCTTTGTTACAACGAAAATTAAAACTTGGCTATAATAGAGCAGGTCGACTTATCGACCAGTTAGAAGCAGCAGGAATTGTTGGGCCATTTGAAGGAAGTAAAGCTAGACAGGTAATTATTACTGACTTAGTTGCTTTAGATAAACACCTTGAAAATGAAAAGAACATATAAAATGAAAAAAATACACTTAATACTAATTTTATTATTAAACTCATTAATCATTACTTCTCAAAATGATCCGAAAGCGGAAGATCTTTTGAATAAAGTTTCTGAAAACATAAAAGCATACGAAAGTATGTATATAAATATAAACCATAATCTAAGTAATGAAGAAGAAGATATAGATCAAACCAATAAAGTTAGTTTTGTAAAAAAAGGAGATAAATATAATGTTAAATGGAATGATATTACATTTATATACGATGGCAAAAAACTTTATACAATAAATCCTGATGATGAAGAAGTTACTATTTCAACTGAGGATTTAGATGAGGAAAGTACAATAACACCAAATAAGATTCTTACATTTTTTGAAGAAGGATATGAGTTTAAAATGGATATTACACAGGACGTTACCGTGGTTGATTATTACGAGCAAAGGACAAGAAAATTACTACAATATATAAAGCTAATTCCTATAGATTCTGATTCAGAAATAGATTTTATATTGTTGGCAATTGAAAAAAAGAATAATCGAATATATAAAAGCATTGAAAAAGGCAAAAACGGTACAACAACAACTTACACTATAACTTCATTTGAAGTAGACCTTCCATTAAATGATGATTTATTTTTATTTAATAAAAAAGATTTTAAAGATTATTATATTAACGATATTGATTAATTAAATTTGAAGATATTAGATAAATATATTCTGAAAACATTTATTAAAACATTTCTAAATGTTTTCTGTATAATAATGTTAATATTTTTACTTCAATCTGTTTGGCTATATATTTCTGAATTAGCAGGAAAAGATTTAGATATAGCAATAATAATTAAATTTCTAACCTACGTCTCCCCTAGACTTGTTATATTAATACTCCCCTTGACAATTTTACTTTCAAGTATTATGGTTTTTGGAAAATTTGCAGAAAATTATGAGTTTGCAGCAATGAAATCAACTGGTATTTCTCTTCAACGAGCCATGAGGAGCTTAAGTGTTTTTATTTTATTTATTGCAATAATCACGTTTTTCTTCTCCAATAATGTAAATCCTGTGGCTGAATATAACTTTCACAACTTAAGAAAAAATATTTCTAAGGTGAAACCTACAATGGCGATTGCAGAAGGACAATTTAATCAAATTGGTCAAATCAATATCAAAGTAAAAAACAAATCTGGTGATAAAGGTCAATATCTATCTGATGTAATAATACATCAAAAAAAGAATAAAGTCGGAAACTACACAGTAATAAAATCAAAAACAGGTGAGATTTCAAGTAGTTTAAATTCAGATATACTTCAGTTAAAACTATTTGATGGTAATTATTATGACGAAGTAATTCCAACAAATTATAAACAAAGAGAAAAAAAACCTTATTTAAAAAGTTATTTTAAAGAATATATTTTGAACATTAACTTAACTGAAATTAACAATGTAGATTTTGACAATAAAGATGATGTAAATAAATATACCATGCTAAGTGTTGCTGATCTGGATATTACAATAGATTCATTACTTATTAAGAAAAAAGAGGACTACAAGTTAATCTCTAGTAAAATGCATAACAGATCCAATGCTCTTGTCTTAAATGATAACATAAAAAATAAAATAGTAGATACAATATTTAAAGGTGAAAATTTTTACGAGCTATTTAAACTTAAAAAGCAAGTACAATTATTTGACTTAGCGATAAGTTCTGTTAATAGTACTAATAGTATCCTAAAATCTAATAAAATAATTCAAGCATACAGAGAGAAAAACATAAATAAACATATAATATCTCTACATGACAAATTTGCAATTTCATTTGCTTGTATAATATTATTTTTTATTGGAGCTCCTTTAGGTGCTATTATTAGAAAAGGTGGTTTTGGCTTACCTTTGGTTATTTCAATAGTATTATTTCTAGTTTACCATTTTATAGGCATTTTTTCAAAGAACTTAGCTGAAGATAGTAGTATTAGTCCTATACTAGCTAGTTGGCTATCAACAATTATTATGCTTCCAATTAGTATATATTTAACAAACAGAGCTACAAAGGATAGATCTATTTTTAACTTCGATAATTTCTACAGAGTTGTAAATAATTTTTTTAATGGAAGTAGTAATACTTGATTAAAAAAACAGCGTATCTTTACAAAAAATATGATAAAATGACTAAGAAAATCAAACGAAAACTAGATAGTATTGAATCTGCTATAAACGATATTCGTTCTGGAAAAGTCATTATTGTTGTTGATGATGAAAACAGAGAGAATGAGGGTGATTTTTTAGCTGCTGCTGAGACCATAACTCCTGAGATTATAAATTTCATGGCCATGCATGGAAGGGGCTTAATATGTGCTCCAATAACAGAAAAAAGATCAAAACAATTAAAACTTAATCCAATGGTTGGTAACAATACTGATCCTATGGAAACTGCGTTCACAGTTTCAATTGATCTTATTGGTAATGGCGTTACTACTGGAATTTCTGCCTCAGATAGATCTAAAACTATAAAATCACTAATTGATAAAAAAACTAGACCACACGACATATCAAAACCTGGTCATGTTTTTCCTTTGATTGCTAAAGAAGGTGGAGTTCTTAGAAGAACTGGACACACCGAAGCTGCAATTGATTTTGCAAGACTAGCTGGATTTGAAGCTGCTGGAGTAATTGTTGAAATAATGAATGAAGATGGCTCAATGGCAAGACTACCAGAGTTATTTGACGTAGCTGACAGATTCAATCTTAAAATAATCTCAATTGAAGATCTTGTAGCATATAGAATGGAACACGACTCTTTAATTGAGAAAAAAGAAGATTTTCAAATCGAAACAAGATTTGGAAGTTTTAGACTTAGAGCTTACCAGCAGACTACAAATGAAAGACTTCATATCGCATTAACTAAAGGAACTTGGGAGCCTAACGAACATGTTTTAACAAGAATTAACTCAAAGCTACTTAACAACGATGTTTTAGGCACTCTAACAAATAATATGGACAAGAAACTTGACGATATGTTCGAATTAATAAACATTGCTGAAAAAGGCGCTATAGTATTTATAAATCAACAAAATCAACCTTTAAGTACATTAAATCGATTAAAAATATTAAAGAAGAGTCAATTAAAAGGCAAAGTTGTTAAAGCTCCTAAAATTGAAATGGATAACAGAGATTTTGGAATTGGAGCACAAATTCTTCATGATTTAAATATTCACAAACTAAGGTTAATATCGAACGGGACTGCAACTAAAAGAGTTGGGATTATAGGCTATGGCTTAGAAATAATTGATTACGTCAATTACTAATCGTTCTTTTTTTGACTATATATCCATTTAAAAAAATCTTTTTCATTAAAAGCATTGATCCAACTATCATGATTAACATTATCATATAGAGTGAATTTAGGCTTCCCTCCTGCTTTAATTATTGCTTCAACCATACTCACTGAATATAATGGATGTACTACATCATCTTTAGCACCATGAAAAATCCAAACAGGAGTCTTTTTAGCAAATATTTTAGCAGTCTTTGGATTAGCACCTCCACATATTGGGACTCCTGCGGCAAACATATTTGGTTTTCTATAAAGCATTTCAAAAGTACCCATTCCTCCATTTGAAAGACCTGAGACATATATTCTGTTCTTATTTACGTTATTTAAGTTTGATAAAGAGTCCATTAATTTCATTACTAACCCAAGAGCTCTAGTAGGTTTTTTATTATCATAAAACTTATGCCTCATTCCATCTTTTGATTCTATTATTTTTCTAGTAGACCAAGAGTCATCATCTGGGCATTGAGGAAAAACACCATAAGATTTGTAGTAATTTCGATTTCTTTGGTTAATAAAAAGACCTCCAACATATTTCAATTGTTGTTTGTTATCATTACCTCTTTCACCAAAACCATGTAAAAATAAATGTAGTGGGTATTTACCCTTCTTTTTAATTTTTTTAGGAATTAGTAATCTATAGTTTAAAGTATCTTTTCCATCGACAAATTGCTTGTGTAAAAAAATACTCTCATTTTGAGAAATTGATATATTAAAAACAAAGAAGATTAATATTGAAAAACGCATTTTTTATTTATTATTTAAGTTCTATAGTATTATCATTAATATCTTTTCTAACTTTTTTAAAACTAGAAAACTGATCATCAACAGATCTGTATCCAACTGGCATGACTAAAACTGATTTTAAATTTTTAGTCTTAAGATCTAAAATTTCATCATATTTTTCAGGTAAAAAACCTTCCATAGGACACGAATCAATTTCTTCAACAGAACAAACGGTCATTAAATTACCTAAAGCTAAATAAGCTTGATTTATAGACCAATTTATTATAGAAGCATTTGACATATCATTAAATTCATTAATAATTGAATTTTTAAAAGATTCTAAAACTTTAGGAGATGTTTTTCTGATATCTACAACTCTCTTAAAATATAATTCAATGTAAGACTCATCTATATCAGTTTCAACACAAATAACTAATAAATGTGAACATTGTATAACTTGTTGTTGATTCAATGAAGACTCTAAAAGATTATTTTTAATTTCTTTATTTGAAATTACAATTAATTTAATTGGTTGTAAACCATATGATGATGCCGTTAAATTAAAAGCATTTTTTAATGTATTAACTTGATTTTTAGAAAGCTTTCTGTTTGAATCAAATTTCTTGGTTGCATATCTCCAATTTAAACTTTCAATTATATTCATTTTTTTCTCTTAGATGTCGTAAAATTAATGAAAGACTTTAACAACTTGTAAAATTAATTGAAATAAATATAAATAATCTTGAATGAATAAAAAAAGGATATTATATTTGCCTGGCTATTGGAGAAATGGCAGAGTGGTCGAATGCGGCAGTCTTGAAAACTGTTGAGGGTCACACCTCCGGGGGTTCGAATCCCTCTTTCTCCGCTCAAACCCTTGCTAATTTAAATTAGTAAGGGTTTTTTTATTGACAATAAAAAAAATCAACTCTATATCTAAATCAAATTTTAAATAAAAAATATAATTTGTTATATTTATATAGCAATAATTTATATTTATCTTATTTAGTTATTTGTACTTTTAATAAAAAAACATGTCTCTTACTACCTCTAATTCTATTTTAGGTAAAAAAAATGCTAAGCATCTATTAAGAAGAGCTTGTTTTCATTATTCTAAAGAAATTTTAGATGCTGTTTCAATAATGACTCCGCTTGAAGCCATAAGTTTTTTAGAAAATCACCAACCAAATATTTGGACTGAACCATACGACCCTCTACCTGCTGACGATCCCCATGGATATTGGATAAGCTCTGACTATCTTCCAAATACAATTCCTAACCAAGCAAGAAAAAGATCTTTA
>CAXYDM010000019.1:0-9162 GCA_964275595.1 uncultured Flavobacteriaceae bacterium | reverse complement strand
CATATTTTGGAAGATTTGAAAAAAGAATTCAAGGACTATTAGTATCTGCTAAAATTAATGAAACAGATAATGCATACGTATCTGGTGCTATTGTAAAAGGGCAGTTTAAAAGTAGTAATATACGAGTTCAAGATGGCAATCAAGGGCCTTACAAAATTCAAGGAGGCCAAGGAGAACTATATATTTTAGTTGTTTCTGGAAGTGAAAAAATTTATGTAGATGGAATATTATTACAGAGAGGAGAAAATAGAGATTATGTAATTAACTATAATGCAGGTGAGGTTATTTTCAACACAACATACCCTATTCGATCAGAAATGAGAGTGAAAATTGATTATCAAATAAGTGATAGTAATTATTCAAGGTTCATGGCTTACGGTGGAGCAGAATTTAATACAGAGAGAATGAATTTAAATGTAATGATTTATAATGAGAATGATTTGAAAAATCAACAACTGCAACAAAGTTTAAATGCAGAAAATATTGAAACATTAAGTCTAGCAGGAGATGATTTAGAACTAATGCAATCCTCTTCAATAATAGAAACAGAATTTGATGAAAACAGAATTTTATATAAAAAAATAACTGAAAATAATGTAGAGTTTTACGAATTTTCGAATAACCCAAATGAAGAACTATATTCAATAAAATTCAGCTATGTAGGAGAGAATAAAGGAAATTATTCATTGGTCAATACAAGTGCAATATCAAATATTTACGAATACAAAGCGCCAATTTTAGAAAATAAACAGGGAAATTATGAGCCCATAGTAAATTTAATGGCCCCCGAGAAAATTCAACTTGCCATAATAAATGGACAATATCAAATTAATGAGAATTCTGGAATAAACTTTGAACTAGCAAATAGTATTAGTGATAAAAATCTATTTTCTACTATTAACGATGATGATAATACTGGAATAGCAACTAAAATAGAGTTAAATAACTCACTAATAAATAGAAATGATCTTAAAATTATAAATAAAATAGAGTATAAACATGTTGACAAAGATTTTAGATCAATAGAAAACAATTACAATACAGAGTTTTTAAGAGACTGGAACTTAGATTCAACACTACTGGATATAAATAATCAATTTAACAAGACTCAAAATCAATCTTCTGCTGAGTTAGTAGTTTCGAAAAAAAATACAGGATCTGTTGAATATAAATTTCAGAACTTAGAGTTTATTGATACTTTTAAAGGTAATAAACATAATGCTGTTTTAAAATATGAACTAAATAATATAAATATTGGTTCAGCAAGTAGCTTTATGAAATCAAAATCTCAGTTAATTGAGTCTAACTTTACAAGAAGTTATAATACGATTAGTTTAAATAACAAGGATAACTGGACAAAGATAAATTTAGATTATGAAGATAATTCTAAAAGAAATATAATATCAGATTCATTAAACTTAAATAGTCATAAACATAAATCCTATGGGGCTATAAGTGGATTTGGTGAAATGGAAAATGTATTTGTTGAAATTGGTTATAATCATATAATAAATGATAGTGTTGTTGACGGTATAATTCAAAAAGTAAATACATCTAATAATTTTAGTGTTAATACTCAATTAATAAATGACACAAATACTAGACTTTCTATATATGGGAACTATAGAATCCTAAATAAGACGAATGGAATGAGGAAAGAAAAATTTTTAAATTCAAGAATTAATTATTTCAAAAAAAGTTCAAATGATATAATAAAAATAAATATTTTATATGAGACAAATTCAGGAAATTTAGCTCAACAAGAGTATACTTTTATAGAAGTAGAACCTGGAGTTGGCAATTATAAGTGGATTGATATTAACGAAAATAATATACAGGAGCTAGAGGAATTTGAGATTGCACAATTTGAAGATGAGGGTATATATCTTAGAGTGTTATTACCGAATCAAAAGTTCATTAAAACCTATCAAAATAAGTTTAGTCAATCCTTAAATATTAATTTCAAAAAATGGGCAAAAGATAAATTAAAATTTAAAAAAATATTATCACACTTTCAAAATCAAACTCAATACTTAATACAAAAGCAAAGCGCTCAAGAAAATAATCAGTTTGATTTAAACCCTTTCAAGATATCATCAAAAAATTTACTTGGATTAACAATGAACTTAAGAAACAGCTTGTTTTTTAACAAAGGGAAACAATATTATTCTACAACTTATAACTTCACAAATAATAGGTCGAAAAATAGTTTGTCATTTGGAAATATTGAAAATGATTTATTAAGTCATCAATTAACTTTTAAACATAAATTAAATAGCATCCTTTTTTCTTCAACTGTTACTTTTGAAAATAAGAAGAGTAAAAGTGAAAATTTTGAAAGCAAAAACTATACTTTTAATGAGGTAAAATATGGCCCAAAATTAAGTTATTTTGTACAAGACAATAATAAAATAGACATTTATTATCAATATTCAAACAAAGAAAACCTAATTAGTAATTTTGAAACACTAACACAAAATAAGTTTGGTATTTCAAGTGCTTTTTCTAATAAGAATAAACTAGCAATTAATGGTGAATTGAACTACTATAAAAATAAGTTTAAAGGAAATCCCAATTCAATTATTGGATATATAATGATGGAAGGGTTGCAATCGGGGAATAATTTAACATGGACATTAAGTATTCAAAAGAAAGTTACTAAAAGTGTAGATTTAAACTTAAATTATTTTGCTAGAAAATCAGATAATAACTCAGCTATTCATAATGGTAGCGTTCAACTAAAAGCTAATTTTTAGATAAAAAAAGGGAAGCTAAACAGCTTCCCTTTTTTTATTAATTATATTATTTTTTAATTAGTTTATAGCTGTTTTGTTTGTTTAGTTGAGTGTCGAGCACTTGAAGAAAATAAACACCTTTTGATAAATCTGAAAAATCAACTCTATTATTAGAACTTGTAAACCTACCTTTAAAAATAATTTGACCCGTGATATTAAATATTGAATAATTTAAATCACTATTAGCTCCAATGTTAACATTAAGCATATTAATAATAGGGTTTGGATAAATTGATATATTTTCAATTTGAATATTGTCTGTACCTAAACTTTCAACAATATTTGCCATGTAATCTTCAGTCTCTCCGTATGTAGTTTCTTCACATGCATCATCAGGTACTGATGCGTTCCAATTAGTTTTTGCTCTCATTACATGCTCCCCTAATGCAGCAGTTTCTGGAACTACTAATTGCATAGTTTCAGTGTAAGTTCCTGCTCCTCCTCCAGGCGCCATAACGAAATTATCTACTACTAGTTCATCCAAAGAAAATATGTAGTCATCATTAAAATCAATCCAAACTCTAATATATTGATTTCCGTAACCTGTTGTAACAGTTAATTGGTGTGAAGCACCTTGCTCTAGATCAGTAGACAAGTTTGTGAAATTTTCATATCCAACTCCACCTTCCCCAGTGTTATTGTTTATATCTCCTAGTTGAAATAACTGAAATCCATCTCCATAAGAAAGGTCTCCAACTGGGCTACAATTAGCATTAGTAATGTTAGAGGATACTGAATTGTTTGAATTGTCGGCATCATTATCTAGATAAACCGTTGCAACAAAATCATAAATGCCAAATGCAGATAAGTCAGCTGATTCATTAAATGTATAGCTAATAGAGGTGTTTCCTTCCAATGGACCCGAAACAGTTTCTATTACTATAACGCCATTAATTTCATATGAGACTTCAAAATTAGATTGTGAAGATGAACCATAGTTGGTAATAACAATAATAACGGATTCATTAACAGATAGATTCGTTCCAGAAATAGGAGATGTTATTTCAGAAATTCCTAAATCATTAGGATTAAGATGAGTTACTTCTACTATTAATGAATCATTTTCTATATCCCCATCATTAGTAAGTGAGGTGTAAGCTTCTATACTATAAGTAGATCCAATTACAGATAAATCTACTGTAGTGCTAAATGAGTACTGAGCAGTTTCTGTTGTCAAGATAGTTCCAGTAAAAATTTCTGTTACTATTGAACCTCCATCAACTTGATAAGAAACATCAAAATTTGAAATTGAGTTTTCTCCATAATTTGTTATAGTCACTGTAACAACCTCACTAGACGTTAAAGCACCATCTAAAGGAGAGTCAATACTTGAAATACCTGAATCATAAGGATAAACAGTTAATGCTGGGTAAGGGTCCATTGTATCGTTACCACTATTTTGAGGATCTAACCAGTCTCTTAATCTAGTAGATGAAGTACCCGCTCCCTCCCAAGAAACTCCAACTCTTCCGTAGTAATCATATAAATTATTATCATTAGTCCCTGAACATGCTGCTCCACCTCCAAACAATTGACCAATTATTCTTCCATCTTGATCAAATAACGGAGATCCAGATGATCCTGGCTCTGTAACACCTGTTTCCCAGCCACCTAGTAAACCACCAACTATTTCCCAAGTTTGAGCACCAGCGTTAACTTCTTTTGTTGCAGGATCGTCATCTCTACAAACCTTCATAACATCTCCAGAAGGGTGATGAATTCCTACTTGAAATTCAGGGAAGTTATCAGATTTATCCCAACCTGCAAAAACTCTATCCCAGTCCTCAGGAATTTCACTATTTATTTCAACTAAAGCAAAGTCAGAACCTGCATCTCTTGCTCTTAATGTAGCGCCACTAATAGTCATATTTGTTGGTCCATTAGAGCTATTTTCTGTAGTTGCACAAACAGTATTGGGACTAATCCATCCAAATCTAAAAGCCCATGAAGCTGGATTACTGTAACAATGATTAGCTGTTAAAAAATATGGAGTTCCGTCGTTTTGGGTATTATTTATTAAGGCTCCAGAACAGAATCCTGATCCACCTGACAGTAAAATTCCTGCAGATCTTTTATTATGTTCTTTTAATTCTTCCCAATCTTCTCCGATAGAACAATCAACATCTAAATTACAATTTCCTGAGTCATTTAATCCTTTAGCCTGATTGAAAGTGTCTGCATTTCTATAACCATGAGTAGCTTTTGCTATATGTAATGTTCCTTGGCCTTGGACGCTTAATGGTTCGTAATATTCAATCCATACTGAATCCCCTTTAACAAGCCAAGTTCCAAGAACACCACCTTCTTGATTTTGACCACTTGTATAAGCGCCTAATAAATCTGAATGGTCATCATTGTATAAGTATAAAGAACCTCCCTTGGGAATAAATAAATTATCAAAAATGAAATTTAAAGACAAAGCTCCTTCTGAAGATATTAATATTCTCCAAATTCTATCCCCATTATCTAAAATATCCCATTTACCGTCTTGAAATCCATAATCAACACTATGCATGTAGCCGAATCTCCATGGCTTATCAAATAAATAATCGTTTGTTTTATCTTCATCTTTGATAGCCTGAAGATCAAAAGAGGGTAATATATTGGCTTCAACTAACGATAAATCGTCTGATACTAAAAACCAACTTGAAGGAAGACCTTCGTTAGTAACTTGAGAAAAGCTGATCAAGCTAAATAGATAAAATAATGGCAGTAATTTTTTAAAAAGGTTCATAACTAAATGATTTGGTTAAGCCGAAGGTAATAAATTGTATCAAAAATTATTACCTAATTATTTAAACTTATTTTACTATTATTTTCCCTGTTTTAAACCCAATTGATGAGTTACCCATTTTTACTAAGTAAATCCCAGATGCAGCATATGACATATCTAAGTCATAAATATACTTGTCAGAATCTTTTGATATATTATTAAATACTAAAGTTTGACCAGAAATAGTGTATAAACTAAATGATATATTTTCATTGTAAGTTGTACTTAAACTGATATTAAACTGATTATTTTCTTGAGAAATAATTTTAAATTCTGAGTCATATAGAAAGCTGTCTTCAATTCCTAATGTACCTTCGACTTTAAATTCATCCATTTGTAAAACAAAAGAGTCATTATTAACACAATGTATCCCTACTCTTACAGTTTGGCCTTCATATGCACTTAAGTCATATTCATATTGTGTCCACTCAAGTGGAGCTTCTTCATAAGCTCCTCCATCAGATATAATTGTAAAATCAGATGGATTTGTCGTACTGCCAATACCAATTTGAAATCTATCTAAGCCGTATTGATCTGTTAATGACTTAGCCCAAAAACTAAGTATTGGTGAACTAACTCCATCAACATTAAATTCAGGACTAATCATCCAGTCATCATTTGGAAATGTAGTACTATTAGCACCAGAAGCAAAGAAATATAAACCTTGATCTCCTTGATGTGTGTTCCAAACATCGTCTGTAGTTCCACTTAAAGGATAATTAAAAATAATTCCTGCACCAATATAACCCTCGTTATCAAAATCAACCGCATTTGCTCCCCATGTTGTTCCTCCGTCGTAATCATAAATTAACCAGTCACCAATATCACTAATAGCGTATGGATCATAGCACTCAAAATCATCTTTCCAAATAATTGGTAAACTATACTCTTCAGGACAGTTTACAGAAATAGTAACAGTAAATGAATTATTCGAACTATCTGAATCATTTTCTAGTAATGTTGTTGCTGTAATTTCATAGTCACCGCTAAAGGATAAATCAATTGTTTGATTAAAAGTGTATTCAAATGTAGAATTTGCAGAAACTGGCCCAGAAATAGTTTCTATAATGGTATCTCCATTAAATTCATAAGAAACATCAAAATTAGATTGATCTGCACCACCATAATTAGTTATTTCTACAATTACTGGTTCAGTTGAAGAAAGTATTGAGGCAGAAACAGGAGATAGTATATTGGATACTCCTATATCATTTAAATCTAATGATTGTACTTCAGCACAAAAGCTATCATTTGAAGAATCTTCATCCCCTGAAAGAGAGGAATATGCACAAATTTCATAAACACTTCCTATTGATGACAAATCAGCAGTTGTGGAAAAAGTAAATTCACCTGTTTCATTAGATGCTAATGAACCAGTATACGTTTCTGTGACAACTGTTTGGGAATTTATTTGAAAAGAAATATCAAAATTTGATACTGAATCTTCCCCATAATTAAATACTGAAACAGTAATATTTTCAGAGTCTGTTAGTGAACCATCAATTGGAGAATTAATAGCAATTACTCCAATATCGTTAGCAAAATCTGCAGCAATTTGAAAAGCACCTACTACATCTCTCCTACCAGGGCTAAAATATTCAGAAACAAACCAAAATGTTTTATCATTAGTTGGATCTACAGAAAGATGTGCGTAATCAGCATATCTACCACCACATGAATTAGGGTTAGCTGTACTTGTAGCTATATTTTCCTCACTGACAGTCATTTGATTAAGAGGATCTGTAGCATATCTTCCAGTGTAGTTAATTGCAATATTGTCGCTTGTACTCATAGATGTATAGCCCATCCCTATATTTCCTTGAAGGTCCATAGCCATACTTCCAACAAAAGCATTTTTACCATCTGGTGCTGTATATGTACCTTCTTGGTATATAGTCCAAGGCTCTCCGTCTGCATCTTGTCTTAGTTCATACCATCTTATACCTGCTTTTTTTGCTGTTGAACCATCAACATCAATAGTAAAATTAAAAATTGCTGAATTATGAGATGTGAATTTTCTAAATTGAGCTAATTGCATAACTATACCTTGACAAGCATCAATATCATATCCATTTGGTAATGTTAAATTCTGGAAACTTCCACCATCAAATACACTATTAAAAGAAGCTGTATTTATTTGATCAGGGTTTGAGATAGAAGAGTTATTTGGATTACTCCAGTCAATATTAACTGTCCAAAGTTTTAAGTGATCTTGAGAAACACCCCCCCATGTGTCATCTTGAAAATATACCATTGTAGCATTACCACTAGCTGGGTGATTATCCCCTGTTACACTAAAAAAATGTGGAGAAGCTAGGCCTCCTGAGGCCAAACTAGGGGCATTTCCAGCTTGTATAGTTGCTGTTGGATTTCCATCAATTATTTTATCTCTTTCTAAAACATAGAAGTCATTAGCATTAGCATTTACACTTACATAATAACCATCTGACCAAATTGCATAATGTGGATAATCAGGAAGCCCTGTAGTTTCAAAAACAGTTAGTGAAGATGAAGCGGAATAAACATGCCATCCCCCAGTAACAGGATCACTTGTTTGCGATATAGCTAACTGTATTGATGATTGACCCATACTAGTAATTACGAATCTATCAACTTGAGCATCATATAATACAACTGGGTCTCCGAAATTATCTTGGCCAAACAATGATGTTAATGAACTTGCCGGAGTAAGATTATTTCCTTCTTTGTCATACACCTGAAATGCACTATTCCATGCTGCTACATAGTGGTTTGGACCAACTGATCCTGTTGGGTCAGAAGGACAAGAATTAGAACTTGTCATAGTTTCAAATACGACAATAGGTTCTTTACTTGCTTTTATAGTAGCATTATTTTGAATGTTTAACAAAGGATCATCACCAAGTGGCAAACCTTTACCTACAATAGCTTTATTTAATCTTAATTTTTTATCTTTTCTTTCAACTTCAGGACCACTTGATTCTTCAGCATTAATAAATGTACCATCATTTATTTGATCAGTAATACTAGGAACAAATTTATATTCTAACTGAGAACTCTTGAACGAAACGTCTTTATTTTTTTGTTGAGAATAAGAATTAATTACAAATAGTAAAAAAATTGAATTTAAAATGAATTTATTCATGTTTAAGGACTTTATATTTTTTGAAAAAGCTAAAGTTATGTTTTTTTCATTAAATACTAAAATCTATAAGGTAAATAAAAGGATGTATGTAGATGATTTTTTTTAAAAGATTTTAGACAGAACAGAATTAGAACTAACCTTAACTTTTATGTAGTTTTCAACTTCATTCAAAGGGATTCTATTTTGAATCATTGAGTCTCTTTCACGAATAGTTATCGTGTTATCCTCTTTGGTCTGATGATCAATAGTGACACAAAAAGGAGTTCCAATGGCATCTTGTCTTCTATATCTTCTGCCAACTGCATCTTTTTCGTCATAAGTTACATTAAATTCTAACTTAAGAGTATTATAAATATCCTTAGCAATTTGAGGTAGACCATCTTTTTTAATAAGTGGAAGTATTGCGACTTTATAAGGGCAAAGAAATGCAGGTATTTTTAATACTGTTCTTGTAGTATTATTTTCTAACA
>CAXYDM010000018.1:0-21278 GCA_964275595.1 uncultured Flavobacteriaceae bacterium | reverse complement strand
CTGGAAAGTTATCCATTGAAGCTAGAGAGTCAATTGTATTGCCATTATTAACTATACAGCAACATGCTTTAAAAAAATTACAGGAATTAAAAAAAGAACCTGTAAAAAACAAAGAAGATATTATTATTTATGATAAGATTGTAACAAGATCTTTATTTGGCAATATTAACGCTAGTAGAAACTCTGCTTAGTCAATCTTTATTTTTGAAGCAACTTTTTTTGCTTTTTCAATTAATATTAGGGTTTCATCTTTTCCGTACGCTAAAGCAACTGCCATTCTTCTATATTTTCTAGTAGTTGGTTTACCAAATATTTTAAAGTCTGTATTTTTATAATTTGCTGCTTCCTTCAGCCCAGATATTATTGGAAATTCACTACTTTCATTATCAGCGAGAACCACTGCAGATGCGCCATTTCTAATAAGAGGTATTTCTACCAAAGGAATTCCTAAAATAGCTCTTGCATGTAGTTCAAATTCTGAAAAGTTTTGTGTTCCAGCTAGAGTAACCATACCAGTGTCATGAGGTCTAGGAGATAGCTCTGAAAAGTATACACTATTTTTGCCAATAAAAAATTCAACACCCCAAATTCCACTTCCACCAAGTGCTTTTGTTACTTTATCAGCCATCAGTTGGGCAGTTTTTAAGTGACTCTCTTGCATATCCATTGGTTGCCAACTTTCTTGGTAATCTCCCCTTTCTTGCCTATGACCAATAGGAGGACAGAATAAAGTATTGTTATTATTTTGAGTTAGGGTTAAAAGGGTAATTTCGTAATCAAAGGATATAAACTCTTCAACAATTACCTCCATTAAATCTCCTCTTGACCCCCTTAGCGCTTCATCCCATGCTTTTTTAATATCCAATTCATTTTTTATCACAGATTGTCCTTTTCCAGATGATGACATAAGAGGTTTGACAACACAAGGCATCCCTGTATATTTCACTCCTTCTACAAGTTCATTGTAAGATTTTGCATATTTATATTTTGCAGTTTTTAATTCTAAATCTATCGCGGCTAAATCTCTGATTGATTTTCTATTCATAGTAAAATTTGCAGCTTTTGCTGAAGGTATTACTGTGTAACCTTGTTTTTCATATTCATACAAACGTTCTGTTCTAATGCTTTCTACTTCTGGAACTATAAAATCTGGTTTATGTATTGCTATAATTTTATCTAATTCTTTTCCGTCTAACATATCAATAACCTCAAATTCATGTGCAACTTGCATCGCAGGAGCATTTTTATAATTGTCAACAGCTATAACATATTGTCCTAACCTTTGCAAGGCAATTACTACCTCTTTGCCTAGTTCTCCTGAACCTAATAAAAGTATTTTATTTCTCATTTTACTAAAGTAATAAATTATAAATCGTAGTTGTTTTTTTTTATTCTAAAATCAAATACTAGACATATCAATGTCTGTTAATACGTTTTTATTTAATCTGTTGAAAAAATGATTTGTTATAGGGGGTTCTTCTTTTGTTGTAACTATAGTTTACAGTATTTAGTAAAGTCATGTTTTATATTTTAATTATATGAGCAACTTATTTTAACAATTACGATTTATAAAAGTATCTTTGAAAAAAAATAGTAATGCATAAGGCAGGTTTTGTAAATATTATTGGAAATCCAAACGTAGGCAAGTCTACTTTGATGAATTCTTTTGTAGGGGAGAAGCTTTCTATTATAACATCAAAGGCTCAAACTACAAGACATAGGATACTTGGGATAGTTAACGGTGAAGACTTTCAAATGGTTATCTCCGATACACCAGGAATAATTAAACCTGCTTATGAACTCCAGTCTTCAATGATGGATTTTGTTAAAGCAGCTCTTGATGATGCAGATGTGCTTGTCTATATGGTTGAAATTGGTGAGAAAGATCTTAAAGACGAGAAGTTCTTTGAGAAGATTATCAACTCTAAAATACCTGTTTTATTACTAATTAATAAAATTGACATTTCAAATCAAGAAGAGTTAGAAGAATATGCGCTCATGTGGAAAGAGAAAGTTCCAAATGCTGAAATATATCCCGTCTCTGCATTAAAAAACTTTCAAATAAAAGAAGTCTTTGATAGAATTGTTCAGTTATTACCAGAATCCCCAGCTTTTTACCCTAAAGATCAACTAACCGATAAGCCAGAAAGATTTTTTGTAAATGAAATCGTCAGAGAAAAAATACTAACATACTACAAAAAAGAAATTCCGTACTCAGTAGAGATATTAACAGAAGAATTTTTCGAAGAAGATAAGATAATAAGAATTAGATCTGTTATTATGGTAGAAAGAGAAAGTCAAAAAGGTATTGTTATTGGCCATAAAGGAGTTGCATTAAAAAGAGTAGGTACTTCCGCTCGACGAGATTTAGAAGCATTTTTTGGTAAGCAAATTCATATTGAACTTTATGTTAAAGTCAATAAAAATTGGAGAAGTAACCAAAATCAATTACGAAGGTTTGGTTACAATAACTAAAACATTTTCTTTTTTATTTATTGTAATTTCTCCTTTTATTTAAAATTCGTCATTTTATAATTTTTAGTTTAGTTTTTATTAACTATATAAAATTATAAAAATGAAAAAATTACTAGTACTATTATTAATTCCATTTTTTGCTTTTTCTCAAACCAATCCTGACAGAGAATATTGGCAAACTAACAAATGGACACCAAAAAAAGGAATGAATGCTGAATTTGAAGCAGGAGTTGCTAAAAAGACAGATAAGTTTAATGGAACAGATGAAACTTCTATGGCTACATATCAAATTATTACTGGGCAAGACCAAGGTAAGTATATGAGAGTGATGGGCAATAGAGATTCTTCTGCTTTTGATGAAGATAACACTGCAGAGTTAGCATATTGGGGTAAGCATGTAATGCCTTATGTTGATTCAAATGATGGAAATGTTAGATGGTGGAGAATGAAAGGTTTGTCTCAAAATTGGGATAATGACCTGCCGCCAGCTAGATTTGTCAAAATGACTAGATTTACTATTAAACCTGATAAAAGAGCTGATTTCTTCTCATTTTGGAGAAATAATACTAAACTTCAAAAAGAGCTGGGTTACTCTGGAATAACTGGACTATTTATGTTAGTCACTGGAGGTGAGAGTTATGAAATTCTAGAAGTTGAACCTTACAATAGTCATGTAGAAGGTATGGGTAAAATGACAAATCCCGATGTCGATTACGTTGAAGAGTATAATAAAATGTTTGGATGGAGAACACATAGTAATGACCTAGCTGCATTTCAAGCATCGTTTGAAAAGTGGGGAATTAAAATTGAAACTGCAGAGTTAAATGTTGAAATGTCTTCAAAATTGAAGTAATCATTACTTAATTATTATCATAAAAAAGTTGATTAATTTATTAATCAACTTTTTTTTTATGTTAAATCCTAGTTTTAGCATTACATTTGCATTCATTTTAATGATATGAGTAATATAGTTGCAATAGTAGGTAGACCAAATGTTGGTAAATCAACATTCTTTAATAGACTTGTTCAAAGGCGTGAAGCTATAGTAGATGCTATTAGTGGAGTAACTAGAGACAGACACTACGGAAAGAGTGATTGGAACGGTAAAGAGTTTTCTCTAATTGATACTGGAGGTTATGTGGTTGGTAGTGATGATGTCTTTGAGAGTGAGATCGATAAACAAGTCGAGCTTGCAATTGATGAAGCCGATGCAATTATTTTTATGGTTGATGTAGAATCAGGTGTAACTTCAATGGATGAAGAGGTAGCAAAACTACTTAGAAAAGTTAATAAACCTGTATTTCTTGTGGTTAACAAGGTAGATAATTCAACTAGATCGAATAACGCCGTTGAATTTTACGAACTTGGATTAGGGGAGTATTACACTATAGCTAGTATTAATGGTTCAGGAACAGGTGATTTATTAGATGCACTTGTAAAAAATTTTTCTGATGAACCAGAAGAAGTAAATGATTTACCAAGATTTGCAGTAGTTGGAAGACCAAATGCAGGTAAATCTTCATTTATTAATGCATTAATTGGAGAGGAAAGATATATCGTTACAGATATAGCTGGAACAACAAGAGATTCAATTGATACGAAATATAATAGATTTGGATTTGAATTTAATCTTGTTGATACTGCCGGGATTAGAAGAAAATCTAAAGTAAAAGAAGATCTTGAGTTTTATTCTGTAATGCGAAGTGTTAGAGCTATCGAGCATTCTGATGTATGTATTTTATTATTAGATGCTACAAGAGGTTTTGATGGTCAAGTAAGAAATATTTTTTGGCTAGCTGAAAGAAATAAAAAGGGAATTGTGATTGTTGTCAATAAATGGGATTTAGTAGAAAAAGACAATCAATCATTAAAAGATTACGAAAAAATGATTCGTAAAGAAACTGAGCCATTTACAGATGTGCCGATTGTTTTTATTTCAAGTTTAACCAAACAGAGACTTTTTAAAGCAATAGAAACTGCAGTTGAAGTATATAAAAACAGATCTAAAAAGATAAAAACAAGTAAGTTGAATGATATTCTTTTACCAATAATAAAAAATTATCCACCTCCAGCTTACAAAGCAAAATATGTAAAAATTAAGTTTATTACTCAACTTCCAACCCCACAACCCCAGTTTGCGTTTTTTTGTAATTTACCTCAATACATTAAAGAACCATATAAAAGGTTTTTAGAAAACAAGCTTAGGGAACACTTCGATTTCAATGGAGTACCCATAGATATTTATATGAGAAAGAAATAAGTTTATAGTTCTTTTTTTATTTTAAGCAATCTACTTTTTATTTCATTTAGCTTTTCAATGATTTCAAAGCTATTCATTGGTTTTTTTTTAGCCTCTCTTATGTAGGCTTTTGCACCTTCGATAGTGTAACCTTTTTCTTTCAGTAAAAAAAAGATTTGTTTTATGATGATAATATCCTCTGAAGTAAATTTTCTTTTACCATTCGCACTTTTTTTAGGACTAAGATTCTTGAATTCTTTTTCCCAAAAGCGTATCAATGAAGCGTTTACATCAAAAGCTTTTGCCACTTCACCTATGGAGTAATATCTTTTTTCAGGTAATTCGACATTCATTAGTCTAGGGATTGATTAACTAAAGATGTTTGTTTAAGTAATTCATCAAACTCCTTGGCTGTTAAATTTCCATAATAAAAATTAACTGGGTTGATTCTTCCTTTGTCTTTGAAAATTTCGTAATGAAGATGAGGTGCTTGAGATCTTCCTGTACTTCCAACATAACCAATTAAATCACCACGTTTAACTTTTTGCCATTTCTTAACATTGTATTTGTATAGGTGAGCATATAAGCTTGTATAACCATATCCATGATCTATTCGAATGTGTTTTCCATATCCTGTAGATCTACTGTCCACTCTTTTTACAACTCCATCACCTGTCGCATATACTGGCGTTCCTCTAGGTGCTGTAAAATCCATTCCGTAATGGAATTTCCTTGCTTTAGTAAAAGGATCATCCCTAGGTCCGTACCCTGATGCAATTCTAGTCAGATCATCATTATTTACTGGTTGAATGGCAGGTATTGATTGAAGGAAATTTTCTTTTTCTAGTGCTAATTTGGTTATTTCATCAAGGGATTTAGATTGAACAATGATTCTTTTTTGTAAAATATCTATATTTCTATTACTTTCTTTAATTAACTCTGAGTAGTCATATCCATCATATTTTTTGTATCTGTTTACACCTCCAAAACCTGCTTTTCTTTTATCTTCAGAAATAGGACTAGACTCAAAGTAAATTCTATATATTGAGTTATCCCTTTCTTCAATATTAGATAATACCATTTGAGCATCTCCAATTTTTTTATTTAGGATATCATATTGTAACGTTAGATTTTCTAACTCTCTGTTTAAAGCTTTTTCTTTGGGAGATTCAAAATATGTGCTTGTTAAAAAAATAAAAAATACGCTCAAGGATACTGATCCAAATAAATAAATTAATATGTATTGGATAATATCACTTTTTTTTCTCTCTATTTTGCGATAAGAAAGTGATTCAGAGTCGTAATAATATTTTAACTTAGACATGTCTAAAAAAATTATATTTTTGTATTAGTTTAAAACTAACAACCCACAAAGATATAAATTGTTTTGCACTTTAATAATATAACGTATAACCTAGTATAAATAATGGACTCGAATCTAGTAAGAAAAAACTTCGTTGATTTTTTTAAATCGAAGTCTCATCAGGTTAGTACATCATCTTCATTGGTAGTTAAAAATGATCCTACTTTGATGTTTGTTAATTCAGGTATGGTTCCATTTAAAGAGTTTTTCTTAGAAAATTCTACTTCAAAACATAAAAGAATTACAAACTCACAGAAATGTTTAAGAGTTTCAGGAAAGCATAATGATTTAGAAGAAGTAGGTTATGATACATATCACCATACTTTTTTTGAAATGTTAGGGAATTGGAGTTTTGGGGATTATTTTAAAGAGGATGCTATTAATTGGGCTTGGGAATTATTAACAAAGGTATACAAGATTGATAAAAATGATCTTTACATAACTGTTTTTGAAGGCTCTAATGACTCAGATAATTTACCCTTAGACCATGAGGCACTAGATATTTGGAAGAAAATTATTCCAGAGTCTCATATTTTATA
Organism: uncultured Flavobacteriaceae bacterium; assembly: GCA_964275595.1. GTDB lineage: Bacteria > Bacteroidota > Bacteroidia > Flavobacteriales > Flavobacteriaceae > SGZJ01. The sequence goes on along the minus strand of CAXYDM010000018.1, from coordinate 14,662 downwards.
TGGAAACAAAAAAGATAATTTTTGGGAAATGGGTGAGCAAGGGCCTTGTGGTCCATGTAGTGAAATACATGTAGATATTAGAAGTAAAAAAGAGAAAGATAAAACTTCAGCTTTAGAACTAGTAAATAAAGATCATCCCCAGGTATTAGAAATTTGGAATTTAGTCTTTATGCAGTATAATAGAAAGGCTAGTGGTATGCTTGAAGATCTGCCAAATAAACATATCGACACTGGACTTGGTTTAGAAAGATTATGTATGGTATTACAGGGGGTTAGTTCAAATTATGATACGGACCTTTTTACACCAATTATACAAGAAATAGAATCTTTAACAGGCTTTAACTATGAGGGTAAATCGTCGAAGACAGATGTAGCAATGAGAGTTATCTCTGATCATGTTAGGGCTGTTTCTTTTTCTATTGCTGATGGTAAATTACCTAGTAATAATGGTTCGGGATATGTAATAAGAAGAATTTTACGAAGAGCCGTTAGATATGGATTTTCATTTCTTAGATTAAAAACTCCATTTATCTATAAACTTGTAAATGTTTTAAGTCAAAAATTGGGAGATAATTTTCCTGAACTAAATACTCAAAAACAATTAATTGAAAATGTTATTAAAGAAGAAGAATTATCTTTCTTGAGAACCTTGGACCAGGGTCTTGTTATGTTAGATCAAATTGTTAAATCTTCGCCTGGTAACATCATTTCTGGTAAAAAAGCTTTTGAACTTTATGATACCTACGGGTTTCCAATTGACTTAACATCTTTAATATTAGCTGAAAAGAATTTATCTCTTGATATAGAAAGTTTTAATAAAGAATTACAAATTCAAAAAAATAGATCTAAAGCTGCTAGTGAATCCTCAACAGAAGATTGGACTGTTCTTGTAGATGATCCGATACAAGAATTTGTTGGACATGAAACTCTTACTACTAAATTAAGAATAACTAAATACAGAAAAGTTAATTCTAAAAAAGAGGGAGCCTTATTTCAGTTAGTATTTAATATTACACCGTTTTATCCAGAAGGAGGTGGGCAAGTTGGAGATAAGGGACACTTAAAATCTGCTAAAGGAGATATTAATTATATATTAGATACCAAGAAAGAAAATAATATTACAATTCATTTTGTAAAAAACCTTCCTGAAAATATCAATGAAATATTTACTGCAGTGGTTGACTCTAACCTAAGAAAAAGAACTGAATCTAACCACTCAGCTACTCATTTACTACATCAAGCTCTCAGGGAAATACTTGGGAAGCATGTTGAGCAAAAAGGTAGCTCAGTGCAATCTAAATACCTCAGGTTTGATTTTTCTCATTATGAAAAGATTTCAGATGAACAATTATCTGAAATTGAATCTTTTGTTAATTCAAAAATAGACAATCAACTCCCACTAATTGAAAATCGAGAAGTTCCTATGCAGGATGCAATAGATAATGGTGCAATTGCTCTTTTTGGAGAAAAATATGGAGATGTTGTTAGAACAATTAAATTTGGTGATTCGGTTGAATTGTGTGGCGGTACTCATGTAAAAAATACTGCCGAAATATGGCAATTTAAAATTAAATCTGAAGGAGCTATTGCTTCTGGTATCAGAAGAATTGAAGCGATTACTGGGTTTGCAGTAAAAGACTATTACAACGAATCAATTAATCAACTTGCAGAAATAAGAAGTCTACTTAATAATACTAAAAACCCTGTTATTTCTCTAACGGAATTAAAAAATGAAAATTTAAAATTAAAAAAACAATTAGAAGCTTTTTCAAATGATAAATTATTGAACATAAAAGATTCTTTAATTAGTGAGCTAAAAAATGTGGACGGAGTTAACTTTTTAGTTAAAAAAGTTGATTTAGATGTTTCTAACATAAAAAAGTTATCTTTTGAATTAGGATCAGAACAAAAGAATTTATTTATCATTTTTATGGCAGAAAATAATTCAAAAGCTAATATTGTCTGCTATATTTCTAAAGAACTAGTTCAATCCAAAGGGTTTGATGCTAGACAAGAGATTAAAAAGCTATCTCCACTAATTAACGGCAGTGGTGGTGGCCAAGATTTTTTTGCAACAGCTGGAGGATCTAATACATCTGCTATCGCTGAAGCTTTGAAACAGGCTTCAAAAAGGTTTGATTAAATACCAATTATACAAGCAAATTTAATTTGATAAACAAAGGGTCTAAATCATATAGTATTTTTTATAATAAATGCCCTAAATGCCACTGTGGAAAATTTTGGCACAAAAACAACCCTTATCTAAATATATTTAAAGACAATAACTTAACAAACGACCATTGCGAACAATGTAAATTTAAATACGAAATTGAACCTGGTTTTTGGTTTGGTGCTATGTATGTTAGTTATGGAATCGCCGTTGTTTTTCTTATAATTTTCGGAGCCTCTCTAATTAGCCTTTTTAAAGATATTGAAACACTAACAATTGTATCAGTTTTATCTATACTAGTGGTTATTCTCGCCCCTTTAAATCACTTCTTTTCAAGACTAATTTGGATAAATATTTTTGTTGACTATAATGATCCTAATTAATAGTAGATTTTAAATTATATGAATATTTCAAGAAAATCTTTAGATATAGTTAAAAATTCAATGTCTAAATATGTAATTAATACACCTGTTTTAAAAAATAAAGAAGTTAATTTAATTTGCGATTCTGAAGTTTTTTTTAAGTGTGAAAATTTTCAGAAATCTGGTTCATTTAAATTTAGAGCAGCTACCAATGCTATTTTAAATTTAAATGAAACAGACAGAAAAAGTGGCGTTATTACACATTCTTCTGGAAACTTTGCTCAAGCATTAGCATTAGCATCCAAAAATCAAAATATCACTTCTCATATTATAATGCCTAAAAATGCACCAAACTTCAAAAAGAATGCTGTAATCAAAACTACCGATAATTTAATTGAATGTAAATCAACCCTTGAAGATAGAGAAAAAACTACTACTGAAATTCAAAATAAATATAATTTAACTTTTATTCACCCGTCCAATGATTTGGATGTTATTTTAGGTAATTCAACTGTGGTTTCTGAATTAATTCAAGACCATGCTGATCTTGATTATATTCTATGCCCAGTAGGCGGAGGTGGACTTATAGCTGGTTCAGCACTTGCTTGTAATGCCTATTCAGATAAATGTGAAATAATAGGGGTGGAGCCGCTAAATGTAAATGATGCCCATAGATCACTTAAATCTAAAAAGATTGAGTATAATCTGAAAACGGATACAATTGCCGATGGTTTAAGAACTAACTTAGGAAATATTAATTTCCCTATAATATTAGATTATATAAAATCAATTATTTGTGTTAATGAAGATGAGATTATTAATGCCATGAAATTAATTTATGAAAAACTAAATATTTTAATAGAACCTTCTAGTGCTGTGGCTTTTGCAGGCATATTAAAAGAGAAAGAGAAATTTAAGGGAAAAAAAGTTGGCGTTATTCTTTCAGGTGGAAATGTTGATTCTAATAAATTACCTTTTTAAAAATATTTTTCCATATTAATTTTCGTATAAATACGCCTTCTTTTTTATTAACTATTCTCTCTTTAGATTTCAATACAGAAATTAGATATCCAATTTTTATAAATACCAGATAACTTATACTCTTTAGGTTATATGCTCTTTTTAATGCAGATAATAAACTTAAAACAACACCAAACCTCATTTTATATAGCGCTTCACCTTGTAAATATTTAGCACTTTTATTGTAATTTAATCCTGTAGGTTTTAGATGCTTTACAATTAGATCTTCATAAGTTACTACCTTCCATTTATTGTATTTTGCTAATAATACATCCACAGTATCCCATCCAATAGACTCTTTTAAACCACCAATTTCTTTAAAACATGCTTTCCTATAAGATTTAATCGGCCCTCTTACATGTTTTTTAGAAGATACTTTCTCAAATATCCAATTATCATTTTTTTTAATATATAAAATACCAGAAACCATTCCAACATAAGGGTCTTTTTTGTATTCTAATATTATTTTTTCTAGATAATTTTTGGGAAGAATTATATCCGCATCAAATTTGCATATTATGTCATAATTAGAGTCTAAACTCTTTAATCCTTGATTAAATGCATTTATTACTTTTTTTCCTGGTAAATGCTTATTATTTGAATTAATATCTAACTTACTGATCCAGTCATACTCCTTTAAGTAGCTATCAATTTTTGAAGAACTTTGGTCTTTTGAATTATCATTAACAAGAAGTAATTTTTTTACAGGGTATGACTGCTCAACAATTGATTTAATAGTTGACTCTATATACTTTTCTTCATTATGAAAAGGGATTATAATATATACATTCATAACTCTGTTGTTAAATGTAAATTAGCGAATCGTTAGAGGTTATCAAATTCTTTAGAATATGTTTCTTCATTATTAGCTCTTTTTTCACTCCAAGATATTTCTTTAGGTTTTCTAACTGCATAAACGATATAATATCGTGGAAAAAATAATCTTAAAATTGGTCTAAATCCTATTTTTTTTGTTGGATTAGTCCACTTTTTTCTGGAAACTATTTCCCATCCTGACTTCTCTAGTAACCAATCAAATTGCCAATCTTCAAATTCGTGATAATGCCTATCCCATTTATCTTTAGGATTTTTATATGCATTTGAAAACCATAATTTTAATGGTATACTAGCAATTAATTTATCTGCTTTAATTTCTTTTAAAACATTAAAAGGAGCAACTAGATGTTCAAATATTTCAAATGCTGTTACAGTAGTGGCATTTGATTTGTGAACTGAGCTAAGCTCTATATCTAAGTCTTCACCATGAGTATTAGAAACATTATAGTTGTTCTCTTTCATTATTTCAGAAAATGGGTTTGAAACACCCAGGTCTAAAATTTCTTCATTTTTATCAATATACTTTTTTAGAAATTCTAATGTAATTCTATATCTTTTATGGGGATAATTGTTTTTATACATTAGTATTGATATACGATAGCGTTTATGTGCATTCCAGCCCCAACACTAGCAAACATTATAATATCCCCTTTAGTTAAATTATGGGGTTTTAATTTGTCTTTTCTCACAAGATCAAATAATGTTGGTACTGTTGCTACAGAACTATTGCCTAGTTTATGAATATTCATTGGCATTATATTTTCTGGAACTTGCATTTTATATAATCTGTAAAAACGTTTTATTATAGCTTCATCCATTTTTTCATTTGCTTGATGGATAAATATTTTCTTTAAATCTTCAATTTTATAATTACTATTATCTAAACAGCTTTTCATCGCAGCAGGAACATTAGTTAATGCAAATTCATAAATTTTTCTTCCATGCATTTTAATGAATCTAGAATCATTTCCACTATTAGAATTGTATGATTCACCAAAAAACAAGTAATAAATTTCATCAGTTGTATACGATGCAGATTCATGAGAAATTATTCCCAAACCATCATTTGAAGACTCTAATATAGTAGCACCAGCTCCATCTGCATAAATCATAGAATCTCTATCAAATTTGTCAACTACTCTTGAAAGAGTTTCAGACCCTATTACCAAGCATCTTTTTGCTATACCAGATTTTATAAAACTGTTGGCTTGGATAACTCCTTCGACCCAGCCAGGACATCCAAATAAGATATCATAAGCTACACATTTTGGGTTTTTTATTTTTAATAAATGCTTTACCCTAGCAGCTAGACATGGTAACATATCACTTTGATCTGAAGTTGGTTTAACATCTCCGAAATTATGGGCAACGATTATGTAATCAATCGTTTCTTTATCAATATCAGCATCTTTTATTGCCTTATCAGCTGCTAAATATCCAAGATCAGATGAATTTAAATTGTCATCTGCATATCTTCTCTCCTTTACTCCCGTGATTTCTTTTAGTTTATCTATTACACTACCAATCTCAGATTCAACCCTAGACCCATCTACATTATAAAATATATGGTTACTAAAATCCTCATTTTTTTTAAGAACATTAGGTATATAACTTCCAGTGCCTGTAATTTTTACATTCATAATATAATTTTGAAATAGTTTTATAGATTAATTTAATCTACAATCTAAGTATTTTTTTTCAAACTATTACTCTGTGTATGATTCTATTGGAGCACAACTACAAATCAAGTTTCTATCTCCGTATGCATCATCAACTCTTCTAACTGAAGCCCAAAACTTATTATCTTTAGTGAAGTCTAATGGATAGGCAGCTTGAGCTCTTGAATATTCAAAGGGCCAATTATCTGATGTAACCATTTCTAGAGTGTGTGGTGAATTTTTTAATAAATTATTTACTTTATTTATGTTACAGCTATCTATTTCTTTTCTTATTTCTAACATTGCATCACAAAAACGATCTAGTTCAACTTTACTTTCACTTTCCGTAGGTTCTATCATCATAGTCCCTGCTACTGGAAAAGACACCGTTGGTGCATGAAACCCATAATCCATCAATCTTTTAGCTATATCTGTAACCTCAATGCCATTTGCTTTAAAAGGTCTGCAGTCAATAATCATTTCATGTGCAGCCCTGCCATTTTCACCAGAATATAAAACTTCATATTTTCCCGATAGTCTTTCTTTTATATAGTTTGCATTTAAAATAGCCATCTTAGTTGAATTTGTCAGTCCATCACTACCTAACATTTTTATATACCCATAAGAAATTAGGCATGCTAAAGCGGATCCAAAAGGAGCAGAAGATATTGAATCAATAGCTTTTTCTCCTCCTGTTTTTATTATTGGATTTGATGGTAAAAAAGGAGCTAGTTGTTTAGCAACACAAATAGGTCCAACTCCAGGTCCACCACCTCCGTGAGGTATAGCAAATGTCTTATGAAGGTTTAGGTGGCAAACATCTGCACCAATTGCTGCAGGGTTAGTTAAGCCAACTTGAGCATTCATATTAGCACCGTCCATATAAACTTGGCCACCATTATCATGAATAATAGTAGTTATTTCAACTATATCTGCTTCAAAAACACCATGTGTAGAAGGGTATGTTATCATAAGAGCAGCTAAATTATCCTTATGTTCAATGGCTTTATTTTTTAAGTCTTCAATATCTATATTTCCATCTTCGGATGCTTTGGTCACAATCACCTTCATTCCAGCCATTACAGCACTAGCTGGGTTAGTTCCATGTGCTGAAGAGGGTATAAGACATATGTTTCTATTTTGATCTCCATTATCTTCATGATATGCTCTAATTACCATTAATCCAGCAAACTCACCCTGTGCTCCAGAATTTGGTTGTAGTGAAGTAGCAGCAAACCCAGTAATTGTAGTCAACTGATTTTCTAGTTTTTTTAAGATATATTCATAACCTTTTGCTTGAAATTTTGGTGCAAATGGATGAATGTTTATCCATCTGTTCCAACTTAACGGTAGCATCTCTGCTGCTGCATTTAATTTCATTGTACAAGACCCTAATGGTATCATCGAGTGTGTTAATGAAAGGTCTTTTCTTTCTAAAGATTTGATGTACCTCATTAATTCAGATTCAGAATGGTACTTACTAAAAACACTGTTAGTTAAAAACTCAGTTTTTCTAATTAAGGCTTTAGGAATATTTGTTTTATTATTTACTTTTAAGATTTTATCGGTATCAGTTTTTATTGCTGTAGAAAAAATCGAAACTATAGTATTTAAATCATTAATAGAAGTTGTTTCGTTAATACTTATTGAGACTGTATTTTTATCCGGATAATAAAAGTTTACTTCTTTTAAGTTTGCTTCATTTTTAATTTTTTCAACATCAATTTTTATTCTAATAGTGTCAAAGAAATTGGCGTTTAATTGTTTCAAGCCTAAAGAGCTTAATTTTTCAGCTAAAACACAAGTACTATTATGAATTTTTTTAGCAATATGTGTTAATCCTTCTGGCCCATGATATACCGCATACATGCCGGCCATCACTGCTAGTAATACCTGTGATGTACATATGTTGGAAGTTGCTTTATCCCTTTTAATATGCTGCTCTCTAGTTTGTAGAGCCATTCTTAGAGCTCTATTACCATCAACATCTAAAGTTACCCCTATTATTCTTCCAGGAATATTTCTTTTGTATTCTTTTTTTGTAGCAAAGTATGCAGCGTGAGGGCCTCCATATCCTAATGGGATACCGAATCTTTGGGTAGTTCCAACTACGACATCTGCTCCAAAACTACCTGGTGACTCTAAAAGAGTTAAGCTTAATATATCTGCTGCAACTGCTATTTTTATATTATTATCATTACATTTTTTTATAAATAATGAACTATCAACTATGCTTCCATCTGCACATGGATATTGAATAAATGCTCCAAAAAACTCATTAGAATTATACTCAAATTTATTTTCATCTTCTAAAATTAGCTCAATCCCAAGTGGAGTAGACCTAGTTCTTAAAAGAGATAGTGTTTGAGGAAATACATTTTTTGAAACAAAATATTTATTTATGTTATTTTTTTTTTGATCTCTTGATCTAACTGCAAACAACATGGTCATTGCTTCTGCCGCTGCAGTACTTTCATCTAAAAGTGATGCATTTGCTAACTCCATTCCTGTTAAGTCAGAAATAACAGTTTGGAAATTTAATAACGCCTCAAGTCTTCCCTGAGCTATTTCAGCTTGATAAGGAGTGTAGGCAGTGTACCAACCTGGATTTTCAAGAATATTTCGTTGAATTACTGCAGGTAAATAAGAACTGTGGTAACCCAGACCAATATATGTTTTGTACACTTTGTTTAAATGAGATATCTTTTTTAAGTGCATTAAATATTCAGACTCACTTAAAGGAGACTCTAAATCAAGGTCATTTTTTAACCTAATATTTGAAGGAATAGTTTCTTCAATTAAATTGTCAACGGATGATGCTTTAACAGTATTAAGCATTTCTTTTATATCAGACTCTCTCGGGCCAATATGTCTTCTAGAAAAAGATTCTTTGTTCATCTAAATTATTTCAATTTGTATGCATGCAAAATTAATTAATAAATGATATTTTTATACTATTAATATTTATAAAAAAATGTTAATTAATTAAACAACTTATTAACATTAAAAATCTAATTATAAAACTTATTAATTTTTATATTAATTCAAGTCTACATGTTTCTTTGGCTGTAGTATGTTTTCAATATATAACATTTTTAAAATTTGATATTACGGTAGATTACATTCTACTTCTTTTTTCTTTTTGCTCATCTTTAATTGCTTACAATTTTATCAAATATTCAGAAATAGTTTTTTTTAAGACACAAAAAAAAAGTAATTCCTTAAAACTAATTTGTTTTTTAACCATTATATCAATATTAATATGTTTAACAATAACTCCTAAGTTAACTAGCTCTGCCCTAGTACTGCTTTTTGTTATTAGTTTGCTGACAGTATTTTATATTTTTCCTTTTAACTCTGTCAACAAAAATTTAAGAAAAAGACCAGGACTAAAAATTTTTATCGTTGCTATAGTATGGAGTCTTTTGATAGTAGTTTTACCAACCGTTAATTTTAATTATGTATTAGATGCTAGTTTATTGATTTACTTTGTACAGATTTTAATTTTTGTTGTAGTAGTCATTCTTCCTTTTGAAATAAGAGACTTAAACTCTGATCCCAAGCAGCTGCATACAATACCTCAAATAATTGGTGTTAATAATACCAAAACTCTGGGTTTTAGCTTGATATTTATTTTTATGATTTTAGATTGGATTCAATACCTAATTTTACACCTCGTTAGTTTTAATACTATTTTAGTTAATGGAATTATTTGTTTATTGACTCTTATTTTACTTATAAAATCTAAAGCAAAACAGTCTATATATTTTTCTTCTCTTTGGGTAGAATCATTACCAATTTTGTGGTTAGTGCTAAATTTTATTTTATGAAATTGAAGATCTCTTTAGTAAGGCATTTATTGTAGGCTTTCGTCCTCTAAATTTAATATATAGATCCATAGGGTCTTCTGTCCCTCCTTTAGATAAAATATTATTTTTAAATTTTGAAGCAATACTTTTATTGAAGATACCTTTTTCTTTAAAATACTCGAATGCATCAGCATCTAATACTTCAGCCCATTTATAACTGTAATACCCTGCGGAATAACCCCCTTGGAAAATATGAGAAAAACTTGTACTCATACATGTTTTCTCTAAATCTTTGGTAAAAGTTAGTGTTTCAAGAATTTTAGCTTCAAAATCTTTCACGCTTTTGACTTTTATCGGATTACAGTTATGCCAACTCATATCTAAAATAGCAAAACTTAATTGCCTAAGAGTTTGGCTCGCCTGATTAAAATTAGCGCTATTTTTTATTTTTTGTATTAATTCTATCGGGATTAACTCCTTAGTTTTATGATGAAACGCGAAAAGATTTAAAGCTTCCTTTTCATAACACCAGTTTTCAAATATTTGACTAGGTAATTCGACAAAATCCCATGAAACATTAGTTCCTGACAGGCTTTTGAACTTTGTGTTTGCTAGAATACCGTGTAATGCATGTCCAAACTCGTGAAATAAAGTAGTTACCTCATTAAAAGTTAATAACGAAGGTTTGTTTTTTATGGGTCTAGTAAAATTACAAACTATAGAAATATGTGGTCTTTCATTATTCTTCTTATAAATATATTGAGATTTATACGATGTCATCCATGCTCCCCCACGTTTACCTTCTCTTGGATGAAAATCGGTATAAAGTAGAGCTATAAAACTATTTTTTTCATCTCGAACTTCATAGGTATTAACTTCCTTGTTATAAGTATCTATATCAGTCACCTTTTTAAATTTTAATCCATATAATTTATTACTTATTGTGAAGGCACCATTTAAAACATTATCCAAGCTGAAATATGGCTTTAATTCTTCTTGATCGATATTGTATTTGAACTTTTTGTACATCTCTGAGTAAAAAGTAACATCCCATTTTTCCAAACTTTCAATATCATCAACTGACTTTGCATAATTTTCTAATACTTTAAATTCTTTTTTAGCTACAGGCTTAACTTTTTTAATTAAATCTTCCAAAAAATTCATCACATTGTCAGTGTTTTTTGCCATTCTTTCCTCCAGAACGTAATCAGAGTAACAATTGTATCCTAAAAGTATGGCTTTTTGATACTTAAGATTTACAATTTCAAGAACTGTTTTTTGATTATTAGCCTCATTTTTTCTGAATGCTCTTTGCCCAAAAGCAATTGTAATTTCTTTTCTTAATAAACGATTTTTACAATAAGTGATAAGTGCTGAGTAACTGGGATAATCTAATGTAAATAACCATCCTTTTTTATTCTTTGACTCTGCTAATATTTTAGCAGCTTCTTTATGGTCATTTGAAAGGCCATCTAATTTGTTTACGTCCGAGATAAGAAGCTCATATTCATTTGTTTCCTTTAATAAATTTTGACCAAAATTCAGTGAAAGTTTACTTAGTTTTACATCTATTTTTCGAAGCTTACTTTTATCTTTGTTAGATAGACTTGCTCCATTTCTTAAAAATGACCTGTAGGTATTTTTTAATAAGGTATTTTCTTCTTTTGATAAATCATTTTTATCTGTGGAATTATAAACAGTTTTTACTTTTTCATATAATTTATCATTTAATAAAATATAATTTTTTAATTCACTTAACTCTGGAGAAATAGTTACTGCTATATCTTGAATTTCTTTAGAAGTTTCTGCAGCATTAATATTAAAAAAAATTGAAGTTATCCTCTCTAGCTTTATGCCTGAGTAATCTAATGCTTCAATTGTGTTTTTAAATGTAGGTGGCTTGTTGTTATTAGATATGAAATCTATCTCAGATTTTAATTCTTTGATCCCTAATCTGATCGAGTTTAAATAATCTGAATTTTTGATTTGATTAAAGGGTGCGTAATCAAAGTCCTTGTGTAAAACACTCATATAATTTATAGAGTTTTTGAAGAATCAATTACTTTTTTTTCTAAACTATTTTTGTATTGTTCTATTTTAGTATCAAGAACTTTATCAGATAAGGCAATTATCTGTGCAGCCAAAATACCAGCATTTTTAGCTGCATTTAATGCAACTGTAGCGACAGGAACTCCGTTAGGCATTTGTAAAATAGATAAAATAGAATCCCACCCATCTAATGAATTACTTGATTTTACTGGTACACCAATAACAGGAATAGTTGTTATCGAGGCGACCATTCCAGGAAGATGAGCTGCACCACCAGCCCCCGCTATAATAACCTTTATTCCTCTTTTTTTAGCATTTTCAGCATATTCAAACATTTTTTTAGGTGTTCTATGAGCTGAAACTATATCAACTTCAATTTTGATATTAAATTCTTTTAAAATATCAATTGCACTTTGCATAACAGGGAGGTCACTTTTACTGCCCATTATAATTCCAACTTGTATCATAATTTATTTACTTATTACTTTTATTGATTTTCGTATTTTTTCAGCTAATTTTTTTGCGTTATTTAATTCTTTATTTACTATGGTAATATGCCCCATTTTTCTATTAGGCTTAGTCTGTTTTTTACCATATATATGTATGCTTGCACCCTCAGTTTTAAGTACATCTTCAATTTTTTCATAAATCACCTCACCTGTGTGATTTTCTTCACCTACTAAATTTAACATGACTCCTGGAATCTTAATTGATGTACTTCCTAAATCTAAATTTAATACAGCTCTAAGGTGCTGTTCAAATTGCGAAGTCATGCAGCATTCTATTGTATGGTGACCTGAATTATGAGGTCTTGGAGCTACTTCGTTTATTAATATTTCATCACCTTCTGTTAAAAACAATTCTATAGCTAATAAACCTATATGGTTAAATGCTCTTGAAGTTTTTAATGCAATTTCAATAGCCTTTTTATTTATCTCGTCAGAAATCTGAGCCGGACAAATTACCTTGTCAACCAAATTAGCATCATTAAATTCCATTTCTACGGTGGGAAAGTTAATTTCTTGACTATTATTATTTCTTGCAATTATTATGGAAAGTTCTTTTTTAATACTGACCTTGTCTTCGATTATACATTCAATATCTGGCAACCCTTTAAGGTCTTTTATGTCAAAAATTACTTTTACTCCTTTACCATCGTAACCAAATCTAGCACTTTTCCAAACAAATGGATATTTACATTTTTCAGCATTAGCATCACTAATTAAATCATTAATATTTTTATAAGTTTTAAAATAAGATGATGGTAATTTATTTTTTAAATAAAAATTCTTTTGAGTAGATTTATTTTGTATGGTTTTGATATTGAGTGAAGAGGGGTATACTTTAACCCCTTCTTTTTCTAATCTTTCTAAGGCATCTGTATTGACATTTTCGATTTCTATAGTCAATACATCAACAGTTTTACCAAAATTGTACACATCATCATAACTTAATAGATCTCCAATTACAAAATCTTCAACTAGTTTACTACATGGAGCATCAGAGTTTGAGTCCATAACCTTGCACCCAATATTTAATTTATTAGCCTCATTAATCAACATTTTTCCAAGTTGACCACCACCTAATATTCCTAATCTGTTATGTGTGGTATAAAAGTTCATTGCTCTATTATGTATGCAAAAATACGTTTTAAAATTAAATCAAAAAATAGATTAACCTTTTCAATTGATTATATTTGTTTTTTTAAATTATATAGTAAATAAAACATGAAAAATATTGTGCTGTTTGGCCCTCCTGGGGCTGGTAAAGGAACTCAGGCGGAGTTTTTAAAGACTAAATTTAATTTATTTCATATCTCAACTGGAGATGTTTTTAGATTTAATATTAAAAACAGTACCTCACTTGGATTGATGGCGAAATCTTTTATGGACAAAGGGCATTTAGTTCCAGATGAAGTTACCATCAATATGTTAAATGAAGTAGTAAGAAATAATTTAGATTCTAATGGATTTATTTTTGACGGTTTTCCAAGGACTAATAATCAAGCTGAAGCTCTAGATGTATTAATGGCAGAAAATGATTCCAATATAAGTGCTATGATAGCTCTTGAAGTAGATGATGAAGTTTTAATTTCTAGACTATTAGAAAGAGGTAAAACAAGTGGAAGAGTTGATGACTCAACTAAAGATATTATACAAAACAGAATATCTGAATACTATAAAAAAACCGCAATTCTTAAAAATTTTTATTTGAAAAAAAATAGATATTATGGTGTTAATGGACAAGGTAGTGTCAAAATTATCACTGACAGATTAAGTAGTGTTATTGAATCCTTGTAACTTTAAACTATGACTGAAGGAAACTTTGTTGATTATGTTAAAATATTTGTAACATCCGGAAATGGTGGCAAAGGATCTATGCATTTACATAGAGAGAAATATATTACCAAAGGTGGGCCTGATGGAGGTGATGGAGGTAGAGGAGGGCATATTATTTTAAGAGGAAACTCTAATTATTGGACATTACTACATCTTAAATTTAAAAGGCATATTAGAGCTGAACACGGAGGTCACGGCAGTAAAAGTAGAAGTACTGGAGCTGATGGAGCAGATGTTTTCATCGATGTTCCATTAGGTACAGTTGTCAGAGATACGGACACAAATGAAATTGTTTTTGAAATTACTGATGAAGCTGAAGAAAAAATAATATGTAATGGTGGAAAAGGAGGAAGAGGAAACTGGCATTTTAAATCTCCAACAAATCAAACCCCAAGATATTCTCAGCCTGGAATACCAC
>CAXYDM010000017.1:0-15248 GCA_964275595.1 uncultured Flavobacteriaceae bacterium | reverse complement strand
CTTTACTTGAACATGAAAAATTTAGCAGACAATGTTAGAGATATGCCAAGTACTTATTTTAAGTTACTACATGAATTTTAATTAAATAAAAGTTTTATTTTAATTTTGAATTATGAAAAAAATAAACAGTAATACAGCACTAATACTTGTGGATGTGCAAAAGGCATTTTTAGATAAGGATTACCCTGGTTTAAAAAGAAATAATCCTGACGCAGAAAAATTATGTGGTACAATTTTAGCTAAATGGAGGCTACTTAGCCTTCCAGTTATTCATATAAGGCATAGTTCAACTAACCCTTGCTCTAAGCTTCACGAATCAAAGCAGGTTTTTTATTTAATGATCATGTTATCCCTTTAGAATCTGAAACTGTACTGACAAAGAATGTTAATAGTGTTTTATTGGCACTAATCTTAGTACTATTTTAAACAATTTAAATGTGACCTCAGTAGTATTTGCTGGAATGACAACAAATCATTGTATTTCTACAACAGTTAGAATGTCAGGAAACTTAGGTTATCAAACCTATTTAATTTCTGATGCTACCGCAGCATACAATACATTGGGATTAGATGGTGAAATGATAGATTGTGAAATAATTTACAATACCTCTCTAGCAAATTTAAGTGAAGAATTTGCTACAATTTTATCTTCTCAAGAGCTTTTTAAATTTTTAAATTGATTTATATTTATAAAATGGATACTCCCCAATAAGTAACTAATGCCCACAGAATATATCTAATAAATTTCCCTATGAACATCCACATTGCTACAAGTAGATAATTTGTTCTAAAAAAAACCTAAACCAACTGCAATAGGATCTCCAATTACTGGAAGCCAACAAAAAAAGGCTAATAAACTACCCCATTTATCAATATTGGTTTTAAACTTGACTATTTTTTTCTTTTTTGAGTCTAAAATATTTCTCTAAAGTGCTCCACTTTCCTAGTCTACCTAAGAAATAACTACTTAAGCCACCCAGCCAATTTCCAGTTGTTGCAACTAAAAGACTCAAGTTGAAGTCATATCCTTTAATAATTAAAAGACTAAATACCAGTTCTGAGCTAAACGGAATCAATGTAGCACCTAAAAAGCTAGCAATAAATAAACCTAAATAGCCCCATTCAACAAATCCTTCCAATTAGTATGTTTTTATTTATAAGATAAAAGTAATCAAAAACTCATAAAAACCCTTTAAGTTTTATTTTATGGAACCTATTAATTGTTATTATTACATATTACCATATATGATGTTGTATCTTTGCATTGGTAAAAAAAATACACATATGAGTTTTTGACAATCTAGGCCTTATCCCTTCTTATATAAAAGCTGTAAAAGAAAAGGGATATGAAGTTCCATCACCAATTCAAGAAAAAGCAATTCCTTTAATCTTAAAAGGAAAAGATATTTTAGCATCTGCTCAAACAGGTACAGGCAAAACAGCAGGTTTTACACTTCCATTATTACAAAGGTTATCTTCGAACCCAACCAATGGAAAAAGAAATATTAGAGCATTGATTTTAACTCCAACAAGAGAATTAGCTGCACAGATTTATGATAATGTGTTAGAATACAGTACACATCTTAATTTACGCTCTACAGTTATATTTGGAGGAGTTAATCAAAGACCTCAAGTAGCTACACTTCGCCAAGGAGTAGATGTGTTAATTGCTACTCCTGGCAGATTACTTGACTTGGTCAATCAAAAAGTGTTATTTCTTTCTAGTGTAAATATTTTAGTTTTAGATGAAGCCGATAGAATGTTAGATATGGGTTTTAAAAGAGATTTAGATAAAATAATGAGTATTATTCCAAGACAAAGGCAAAATCTATTATTTTCAGCAACTTTTTCTAAAGAAATTAAATTTTTAGCTAGAGAAATATTAAATAATCCTGAGATAGTCGAAGCAACTCCTGAAAATACAACAGTAGAAGCAATTGTTCAAAAAGCCTATAAAGTTGATAAAAATAAGAAAGCTGCTTTAGTTATAAAACTAATTTTAGAAGGAGGCTGGTTTCAAGTATTAGTATTTACTAGAACAAAACATGGTGCTAATAATTTATGTAAGAAAATGATTAAATCTAACATAAAGGCTGCTGCAATTCATGGAAACAAAAGTCAAAGTGCAAGGACAAAGGCTTTGTCAGGTTTTAAAAACGGTACAGTTGAAGTTTTAGTTGCTACTGATATTGCGGCAAGAGGTTTAGATATACCATTGTTACCGCATGTAATTAATTTTGAACTTCCAAATATTCCTGAAGATTATGTTCACAGAATAGGAAGAACAGGTAGAGCAGGAGCAAAAGGAGAAGCTTTGTCATTAGTTTCTTCTGAAGAAAATAATTATTTAAGAGATATTGAAAAGCTCATTGGCAATAGGATTCAAATAAGTACAGTGGAGGGATTCGAGCCAGATCCAAACTATGTCCCAACTGAAAAAACACAAAGATCTAGAGTAAAGCATAAATCTAGAAACCCAAATAAAGGATTTCCTAGAAGAGGTTCTAGACGATAACCTTTAGTCTTTTTTTAAATAACTACAAGAAGTTACTAATACACAGAAATTTTTTTTAATTTTATGTATATCTATGCTTAAATAATATTTAAACTTTGCAAGACTTTTTTTTAAATCACCCGAATAACAAAATAACTCCTACTATTTCAACAGAAATTCTTACAAATAGTAGTTCGATGATATTTCATAGTAATTTAAAGGATTATAATTGTCCACCTCTTGTTAGTTTAAAGTCACTTGCAAAAGAGCTAAATATTAATAATCTATTTGTAAAAGATGAAAGTGAAAGATTTGGCCTTAATGCTTTTAAGGTTCTTGGCGCATCCTATGCTGTTAATCACCTTTTAAATAATGAATCTAATATTACTACTTTTTGTACTGCAACTGATGGTAATCATGGTAGGGCAGTAGCCTGGTCTGCAAGAAGAGAGAATAAGAAATGTATTGTTTATGTCCCTGAGGATACAACTAAGTTACGAATGAATGCTATTTCTAATGAAGGTGCCGAGGTTTATAAGCTAGAAATGAATTATGAAAAGACTTGTAATTATGCTAAAAAAAAGAGTTTAGAAAATAATTGGACCTTAATTCAAGATACTTCTTGGGATAATTATGAAGAAATTCCATCTCTGATTATGTCTGGATATTTAACCCATTTTCATGAGTTAGAAAATCAAATGGAATTAAATTATAATAGTAAAATTGATATAATATTTTTACAATGTGGAGTTGGAAGTTGGCCAGCAGCTTGCATATGGTATTTTCTTAACAAATATCGAGCTGATAGACCTAAAATTGTAATAGTTGAGCCTATAGAATCTGCGGGCGTTTTTGAGTCATTTAATTTAGGTTATAGATCATCACCAAATGGTAGTTATAAAACTATAATGGCCGGTTTAAATTGTGGAATTCCATCAAAAAACGGATGGAATATAATAAAAAATGCATGTGATGCATCGATTAGAATTAGTGATGATTATGTAATAGAAGCCACTAATAAATATTACTACCCTAGCCATGATGATATTAGAATTATTTCTGGCGAATCTGGCGCAGCTGGATTAGCTGGATTACTGAAAGTTATTTCAGATTCAACTTTTGATAGTTTGAGAAAACATATTAATTTAAATTCTTCATCAAATGTTTTATTATTTAACACAGAGGGGGCTACAGATATTAACAATTTTAATAAAATTATTAAACTCAATTAAACTTATTTTTTAAATTTTTGAAACAAAAAAAAACCCGTACTTATCACGGGTTTTTTTGTTTAAAGATTAGGTATATCTATTTAGGATCTTGATAATCATAGTATCCTTCAACAGGGATCATTAAATGATCATATCCAGTGCCTTTAAACATCACGTAGGGAGCTCCAGTATTAAAATCAGTAGTTTGCCCATCTAATGACGCGGGATTTTTAGGAAATAACATTAAATGCGCTCCAGATTCTATCCATTGACCTTCGGCAGCATCTTCTTTATTAAATACAAGATGTTTAGTATTGTCCTCACCCATATCTCCATGTAACATCCAAGCCCATCCATCTGTATCCATTTTAGGTGTTTTCCCACCCATGTAAGCCATAGCCCATTGCATCGCTGGACCATCCCCAACCATCGGCATAGCTTCATGTGCATCTTTCCACCCATTCTCTGGATCAGACATACCTCTAGGATTGGCAGCCATAGCTGTCCATCCATTAGTTCCTTCTCTAAGCATTGTACCGTCCATTGCCATTACTGAGCAATTTTTAGCAATAAATGATGGAGCAGCAGTACTGTATGCCCAAATTCGCCATTCTACAGACGTATGTGGGCCGTCAGGTTCACCAGTTGAAGATTGTATTTCTACTGATTCTACTGCATTGTCTACAGCAGTATTGTTACAACCGAAAAATAAAGATGTAACTGCAATTAATAATAATAAATTTTTCATAATTAGTTTTTATTAGATTCAATAAAATTATTTATTTGTACTTGCATACCATTAACATCCATCCAATCAGAAAAAACAGCAATTTTGCCATCTTCATTAAATGTAAGAACGCCATACCATTTATTAGAAACTGGAGCACCTGTTTCTGTATGAGTCATTGACCATGTTCCATAAACTCTCATTACGCTAGGGTCAGTGTTAGTTTCACCTGCAGAATAAAGTGAGCCAGACCAATATGCATTGTCAGATCCAACTAAACCATCACCCTCGTTGAAAGTTATTCCATCAAAACCTTCGAAATAACTGATTCCAGCAGCACGTAAGCCGTCGGAGTCTATAAGTTGATTTCCATTGTAATTAGGAGGACTCCATTTTACAGAATCAGCCATTACACTCATAGTAAGGTCAATATCTTCATTAAAGAATCCATTTGTAAATGTTTTGAAAGTTTCAATTTGTGCCTGAAACTTTGCTTTTTCTTCATCGCTTACTACAACTCCTTCAACAGTAGAATTATTACATGAGTAAATAATAGTGGCAAATAATAAAATCGCAAAAATTGCTTTTAATTTTTTCATAGTTTTTTTTATTAGTTGATAGTTAATATACAAATTTTTAAATGAAGTTATTTTACCTCTATTAACTAAATGTCTACTCCAAACTAAGATTTTAGACTAATTAATTTAATTACTACAATTTTTTTACAAACATAATTTTTTGTCGTGTTATATATTAACTATAAGTTATATTTGCCGAGAATTTCTAACAATTCACCATGAATAGATCTGTTATTAGTCTTCTTTTTTTATGTTTATCACTTATTTTTTTCACATCATCTTCTGCTCAAAACTCTGTAGACAATAATAAAGGAGATGTTTATTCATATTGGGGTTGGAATTGGTCATGGTATTCAAAGTCTGATATTCATTTCAAAGGTGATAATTATGATTTTACAATTTATAATGCATCTGCTCAAGACAGGCAAACTGAATTTAATTTTGATAAATATCTAAACCCTGCTACAATAACAATTCCACAATACAACTTTAGAGTTGGTTATTTTATAAAAAAGAATATAGATATTTCTTTTGGTGTAGATCACATGAAATATGTTTTAGAGCAAGATCAGTTAGCTAGAGTCTCGGGATTTATTGAAAATTCAGGTACTGTATACGATGGAGTTTATGACAATACTTTACTCCCTATAAGTGAAGGGTTTTTAAAATATGAACACAGTGACGGGTTAAATTATATTAATTTCGAAATTCGAAAACATAATATGTTTCTTGAACAAAGTAATATAAAGTTTTCTTCAATTATTGGGGGAGGCTTTGGTTTTATGTTGCCTAAAACAAATGCTACTTTACTAAACAATCAACGAAATGATAATTTTTACCTTTCTGGTTATGGAGTTCATACTTTAGCAGGTTTAAATATTAGTTTATTTAAAAATTTCTTTGTTCAAACAGAATTCAAAGGTGGATATACTTCACTCCCAGCTATCAGAACTACCGCTAATAAATCTGATACAGCTAGTCAAGACTTTTTTTACATTCAATACAATTTGGTGTTTGGTTATAAGTGGAGTTTTTAATTTATTTAATAGATTTCTTTAATAATTACACAACTCGCAATAATAATTATAAAGTAACCAAAGCCTTTTTTTAGTTTACTACCATCTATTTTTAAGCCAATACCTTGGCCAATGTAAATACCTACAACAGAAATCAAAGAGAACTTTATTAAAAATTCCCAATCTATGATATGGTTTTCTATATCTCCAATAAAACCAATTAGAGATTTTATTGAAATTATAACAAGAGATGTTGCGATTGCATTTTTCATATTAAGTTTACTAAAAAGAACTAATACTGGAATTATAATAAAACCTCCTCCAGCTCCCACTAATCCAGTAACAACTCCAACTACAGTTCCTTCAATAAGAATTAACGTTTTGTCATATTTTGACTTTCTTCTTTGATTTTGACTTTTATCTATTCTTTTTTTAATCATTGCTATTCCAGCAAAATATATTAAAAGAGCAAAAAATAGCATTAAAAATTTTTCTTTTGTAATTATTAAGTTACCAAAAGAAGCAATTTCATCTGGGATTAAATCAATTAAATATTTTCTTGTGATATAAACGGATATTGCAGCTGAGAATGAAAAGTATAGTACAGTGTAAGTGTCTATAAGTTTAAGTTTTATATTTTTTATCGAGCCAACTAAAGAAGTAAGGCCTACGGTAAATAATGAATAAGCAGAAGCTATGATTGGATTTAATCCAAATAAATAAACAAATATCGGAAGAGACAAAATTGAGCCACCACTTCCAATTAAGCCTAAAGTTACTCCAACAAAAAGAGCTCCTACATAGCCCAATATTATATTCATATCCATCTATGGCTGTATTAAAAATATGTTAATATAAATTTTCAAAACGATAATTTTAAATATCTTTATCAAATTTAGAATTATTATTTATTTAATGAGATATAAACTTTTTTTATTATTATTTATTTATACTTACTATACATCTTATTCTCAGCAAGATACTTCAGTAAAAACTTTAATTATTAAATCATTAGAGGATAATGAAATCCCTATAAATATATTCCCTGTTAAAGTACCATTAGTTAGGGGTTTGACTAATAAATTAGTTGTTCCTTTTTTTAATTATAATTTAAATAACGCATTAAAAAAACCTGATTTAGATATAACAAAAAAAACTGATTTAGTAACTCCAACATGGGATATTAAGCAAACTTTTAAAGAGGGAAATTCTACCTCAACAAAATTTAGAAAAGACTATTACTTAGGGGAGTTAGAAACAGACTCAAAGTATGTAATAATTAAATGTAGAGATCATGAGTATGTTGACGGGGATAGAATTAAATTATTATTAAACAATATAGTTATACATCCTAATATTACTTTAACTGGAAGTTACTACACCATAGATATTGATCTTATTGAGGGTTATAATAATATTGAATTTGTAGCTTTAAATGAAGGTGAGTCTAGTCCTAATACCGCACAGCTTAGTGTTTTCGATGAAAATGGTGTTAACTTATCTAATAATAAATGGCTGATAACAACTGGGTATAAGGCCAGGTTAGTTGTATTTAAAAAATAAAATTAACTATTCAGCATTACAGGCATAACCAACATAGTAATACTTTCACCATCAGCGTTTCCAGAAGTTGGTTTTAAAATACCTGCTCTATTGGGTAAGCTCATCTCTAATTTTATTTCAGAAGATTCAAGATTATTCAACATTTCTAATAAGAACCTAGAATTAAATCCTATTTGAATATCATCTCCTTGATAATCACATGTTAGCCTTTCTTCAGCTTTGTTGCTAAAGTCTAAATCCTCTGCAGAGATATTTAACTCAGCACCAGCAGCTCTAAGTCTTATTTGATGCGTTGTTTTATTTGAAAAGATCGATACTCGTTTAACAGAGTTCAAAAATTGAACTCTATCAATGGTTAACACATTTGGATTTTCTTTTGGAATTACAGCTTCATAATTAGGGTAGTTGCCATCGATTAATCTACAAATTATTAAGGTCTCAGGTAATATAAATTTAGCATTTGAATTATTGTATTCTACCTCTACATCGTATCCTTTATCCCCTAGAATAGTTTTAAGTAAATTAAGAGGTTTTTTAGGCATTATAAATTCGGCAGTTTCAGAAGCTGAAAAATCTGACCTTGTATATTTAACTAGTTTATGAGCGTCAGTTGCAACAAAAGTTAGGTTATTATTGGATAGTTGAAAAAACACTCCACTCATCACTGGTCTCAAGTCATCGTTTCCTGCAGCAAATAATGTATTGTTTATTGCTTTAAGTAAAACATCACTAGAGAGTTTTGTTGAAGATGGGTTATCTAGTTGAATTGTTTTAGGAAACTGTTCACCATCAGAGTATGCTAAAGCATACTTTCCATGGTTAGAACTAATTTCAATTATGTTATTTTCTAGAACAACAAATGTTAGAGGTTGTTCAGGAAAGGTTTTTAAAGTATCTAAAAGAAGTTTAGAAGGAATTGCTAATTTCCCTTTGCTTTCACTATCAACATCAATTGTGGTGCTCATAGTGGTCTCAAGATCACTTGCAGTAATGGTTAAACTTGAATTTTCTAATTCAAAAAGAAAATGATCAAGAACAGGGATTGTATTAGAAGAGTTAATAACGCCACCAACAATTTGCAACTTCTTGAGTAGTGCAATACTAGAAACTATAAATTTCATATTTGGAAATTTAGATTTATATCTACAAATATATCGTAAACAGATAAATAAAGGAAAGAAACTTATTAACAGTTTTTTTTAAGACTATTTAAAGTTTACTGTAACAGTATCTAAGATATTAAGGCCCATTAATGACGCTGCAGTGCCGAAATTTACTGGGTTACTTTTGTAGATTGCTATTTCTAGATTTAAACTAGAATTAAAAATTGCCAAAGCTTGACCGTCATTATTTCTTTTACTTTCATCAATAGAAAAATTTACGATATCGCTATATTTAGAATGTATTTTTTTGAATTTATAACTTCTAACTGAAATTTCAAATTCTCTTGATTTTGAAATTTCTCTAAAAAATGATCTTGTGATATTGGTAATAACATTACCGTAATTATCTATATAAATAACATTACCAATAATTTGATTTTTAGATTCATTAATAAATGGAGTGAGGTTTTTTACAGATTTAATTTTATCAATACTTTTGCCAATAACTTCAAGTTTACCCCCTCTAGATATATGACAAGCAACC
The DNA here is from genome assembly GCA_964275595.1 of uncultured Flavobacteriaceae bacterium. GTDB lineage: Bacteria > Bacteroidota > Bacteroidia > Flavobacteriales > Flavobacteriaceae > SGZJ01. The sequence continues at coordinate 6,012 of CAXYDM010000017.1, read as the reverse complement.
TTAACAAACACATCTAAAACACTAAAGTTTGAAATTAGTTTGTCATGAATATTAATTTCAACAATTTTTTCAGGCTCTATGTTTAGACAAGCCATACTCATTATCCCATTGTCTGCACAAATAAAGTATTGCCCTTCAAATTTTACAACTAAATGTTTGTTTTCAGGGTTTAATTCAGAGTCAACTCCTATTATGTGAATTGTTCCTACGGGAAAACTTTTGTAAGAATTTTGAATAATATAAGCAGCCTCTAAAATGTTAAATGGGGATATTTGATGAGATATATCGACAATGTTAACTTGTGGAAGTTCAGTTAAAATAGCTCCCTTTATATTAGCTATAAAGTGATCTTTTATTCCAAAATCTGTAGTTAACGTTATTATAGGCATTTATGGATTGTTAATATTTTTTTTAAAATATATGATATAAATTTATGTACATTTATTACAAATTTAATAAAATCATCTCTATAAAATCAATAAACACAGATTTCTATTGAACGAAAAAATAATAAAAATTAAAAATATTGATCCAAAAGAATTATTTGGGTTAAGAAATAAAAATTTAGATTTTATAAAATCTAGTTTCCCTAAGTTGAAAATCATAACAAGAGGCGATGAAATTAAAGTCTTTGGAGATGATAAGTTATTGTTAGAATTTGAATCAAAAATTCAAATTATTTTTAATTACTACTTAGAATATAATTCTATTTCCGAAAATGAAATACAAGCTTTAATTAAAAATGATTCTATAAGTGATGTTAAAACTTCTAAAAAGAGTCATGGTGCAATTTTACATGGAGTAGGAGGTAAGCCAATAAAAGCTAAAACAATCAATCAACGTAAGATTGTTGATAGTATCATAAATAATGACATGGTTTTTGCTATAGGTCCAGCAGGTACTGGAAAGACATATACCGGCGTTGCTTTAGCTGTTAAGGCTTTAAAAGACAGAGAAGTTAAAAGAATTATTTTAACCCGACCTGCAATTGAGGCAGGAGAAAACCTTGGATTTCTTCCCGGGGATTTAAAGGAAAAACTAGATCCTTATATGCAGCCTTTATATGATGCTCTTAGAGACATGATTCCGACAGAAAAATTGAATGATTATATAGAAAAAGGTACCATTCAAATTGCCCCGCTGGCGTTTATGAGAGGGAGAACTTTAGATAATGCATTCGTTATTTTAGATGAGGGACAAAACACAACTCATGCACAGATGAAAATGTTTCTTACAAGGATGGGTAAAAATGCAAAGTTTTTACTCACTGGAGATCCAGGCCAGGTAGACTTGCCTAGAAGATCTATTTCTGGTTTAAAAGAGGCCTTATTAATATTGAAAGATGTTAAAGGAGTTGGAATGGTTTTTTTAGATGATAATGATGTTATACGTCACAAGCTTGTTAAGGACGTTATAGATGCATATAAAAATATTGAAAATTTAGATTAAAATATGAATAGTACAATTATTAAAACTGATTTTAACTTTAAAAATCAGATTTCAGTTTATAAAGGGAAAGTAAGGGATGTTTATAAGTTAAAAAACAATCTACTTGTAATGGTAGCTTCGGATAGATTGTCAGCTTTTGATGTGGTTATGCCTAAGGGAATCCCTTTTAAAGGTCAAATTTTAAATCAAATAGCTACTAAAATGATGAGAGACACTGAAGATATAGTTCCTAATTGGTTGATCTCTACTCCAGATCCTAATATAGCTATTGGTCATTCTTGTGAACCATTTAAGGTAGAGATGGTTATTAGAGGATATTTGTCGGGTCATGCTGCAAGAGAATATAAGACAGGTAAACGTTTAATTTGTGGAGTTGAAATGCCTGACGGAATGATAGAAAATGATAAATTTCCATTTCCTATAATCACTCCTGCAACTAAGGCTGAGTTTGGAGAACATGACGAGGATATTTCAAAAGAAGATATAATTTCTAAGGCAATTGTGTCAAAATCTGATTATGAAATTCTTGAAGATTACACTTTTAAGCTATTTGAAAGAGGTTCTAAAATTGCAAAGGAAAGAGGTTTAATTTTAGTTGACACAAAATATGAATTTGGCAAAACTGTGAATGGTGAAATTGTTTTAATTGATGAAATTCATACTCCTGATTCTTCCAGGTACTTTTACAAAGATGGTTATGAATCTAGACAGCAAAAGGCTGAGCCCCAAAAGCAGTTATCTAAAGAGTTTGTGAGACAATGGTTAATTAAAAATAATTTTCAAGGATTAGAAAATCAAACAGTTCCGATAATGTCTGATGATTATGTTAATCTTGTGAGCGACAGGTATATAGAGTTGTATGAAAATATTACGGCTGAAAAATTTATCAAAAGTGACACTTCAAGCATAGTAGATCGTATACAAACTAATGTAGATAGATTTTTAAATTCCCATGGTTGAAATTGAATCTATTGTTTCTGATTTAGCTTCATTTCTTTGGGGTATTCCTTTGTTGTTTATTTTAATTGGTGGTGGACTTTTCTTGTTAATTTATTCTAGATTAATTCAATTTAAATATTTCTTTCATGCAATTGATATTCTAAGAGGTAAGTTCGATGATGAAAATGATATTGGGCAAATTAGTCATTTTAGTGCTTTATCTACTGCATTATCTGCCACTGTAGGAATGGGTAACATAGCAGGAGTAGCCGTCGCTATTAGTATTGGTGGACCAGGTTCTATTTTTTGGATGTGGATAAGCGGTATTATTGGAATGTCTACAAAGTTTTTTACTTCTACATTATCGATAATGTATAGAGGTAAAGATTCGAATGGTGATGTTCAAGGAGGTCCAATGTATTTCATTACAGAAGGTTTAGGAAGTAAGTGGAAGCCTCTAGCAGTTATGTTTAGTTTAAGTGGTTTAGTTGGTGTATTACCGTTGTTTAATGTTAATCAATTAACTCAAGCTGTAAATGATATTTTATTAATTCCCGCAGGCTTTAAAATCAGCTTTAGCTCAAATGTTATAATTGGTTCAATATTAATTGTGATAACCTCATTAGTTATTTTAGGTGGACTGAAAAGAATAAGTCTAGTTGCTACCAGGTTAGTGCCTTTTATGGTTGCAATTTATATGTTATGTGTAATGATTATATTAATTATAAACATTGAGGTTTTACCATCATATTTGAAAATGATTTTTACCGATGCGTTTGTTGCAGAAAATTATAATGGAGAGCAAGTTTATGGTGGAGTACTAGGAGCTTTAATCATTTTAGGAATAAGAAGGGGTGCGTTTTCAAACGAAGCCGGAATTGGTACTGCTCCAATGGCTCATGGAGCAGCTAAAACTAATTCACCAATCAAAGAAGGGCTAGTTGCTATGCTTGGACCGGCTATTGACACATTAATTGTTTGTACTTTAACTGCACTAGCAATTTTAGTAACAGGTGTATGGAAAAATGAAGGAGTTAGTGGAGTTACCTTAACTGCTTTGGCCTTTGAGCATTCAATGCCAATAATTGGGAAATACCTACTTTTATTTTGTATAGTTGTTTTTAGTATGTCATCATTATTTACCTATTCTTATTATGGAACTAAGTGTATGTCTTTTTTGTTTGGAGCAAATAAAAAAAAATATTACAACTATATTTATATTTTGAGTATTGTTGTAGGAGCAACAACATCATTAAGTTTAATGATAAACCTAATAGATAGTTTTTTTGCATTAATGGCAATACCTACAATGTTGGCAACTTTATTATTGTCTCCAAAGGTGATTAGTGCTCTTAAAAAGTATAATAATTAATATATTTATAGTTGTGGTAACATTACATTGTCAATGACATGAATAACCCCATTGTATGCTTGGATATCAACAGCTATTATGTTTGCAGTCCTACCATTTAAATCTACTAGTTGTGGGCCAGCTCCAACAGAAATAGTCAAATCATCGCCAATTGTTGTAATTAACATACCATTGGATAAATCTTCATATCTAACATTTGCCTCAGCAACTACATGGGTAGCTAAAGTTGATTCAAGAATAGCTGTATCAATATCATTCAATGATTCAAAACCAAGTTCAGAAAGTAAGGAGGTAAATGCTTCATTTGTTGGCGCAAATAATGTAAATGGTGCAGGTTCAGTTGTTGTTGATAATATTGAAACTAAATCCTCACTTAGGTCATCCCTCGTTAGGGCTGTAACTAAAGTTTCAAAACCAGGATTTGTAGTAGCAAATGTTACTACGGTTGGCAGTTCTATTAAAAGATCGACTACATGCAAAACACCATTTGAAACAGCTATATCTGGATTAAGGATAGTTGTAACACCATTAAAAACAATACCGCTATTAGTTGAGAAATACATATTAAGAAAATCTCCATCAGTATTTGTAGCATTTGTTAATACGTATCCACTACCAGCTGTGGTAAGATCAGAAGATTGTACTGAACCACTAATAACATGGTTTAGAAGAATATTTTTTAATATATCTGTAGGTACTTCATCCATTGAATTAAATCCATTAGTACCTAACCAAACTTCGAATGCCCAATTATTTGGTGCAAGAAGAGTATAGTTACCATTATTTAAAAGACTTAGTAAGTTTCCATCGGCAGCACTCAGTGCAGCAGCCAAATTAGTAAGGTCAGGATTACTTTCTACAAATTCTGTTATAGTTGGTAATAGGGGTAAAGGATAGCTTTCATTATCTTCTACATCACAAGATAAAAAAGAAGAGGCTATAACTAATGCCAATGATAATTTGAAAAATTTTAAAGAAATATTCATTTTTTTGTTTTTGTTATGGATTATGAGCTAATAAATAAAAACTAAATAGTTTTAAGACCAAATGTAATGTTAAAAAAATTAGATTTAATAAAACTTTAACTTTTTAAAATTACACATATTGTGAACACAAGAGAAAAAATCTTTGTGACTTTTTACATCTGTTTTTCTTATTAGTTTTTAGCTGTCAAACAACTTATTACGTAGTGTTGATTAATATTTTTTTTACCGTATCTATATATGTTCTGCCTATTACATATCTAACTCCGTCAATTTCAATACTATTTCCTTCAATTGATTCAACTTTATCTATAGAAATTGTAAATGAACGGTGAATTCGGATAAATTTATCTTTAGGTAATTGTTCAGTGAAACTACTTAAAGTTTGATGAATAATAAATCTTTCAGTTGAAGTTGAAATTTTTAAATAATCTTTTAAGGATTCAACAACTAAAATTTCATCCAAATATACCTTTTGTAGTTTCTTTTTATTAATTCTTAAAAAAACAAAGGGGCGCTTACTTTTTGTTATGCTATTATTTTTTTTATTTTTTTCAATGTTACTAAAAACTTTATTTATGCTTTTCATGAATCTTGGAAAGGAAATAGGTTTTACTAAATAATCAGTAACATCTAATTCATAAGTTTCAGCAGCATATTCTTTATAGGCAGTTGTAATTACTATAAGTGGTTTTTTTTCTAGACTTTTTATAAAACTTAACCCATCAAAAACAGGCATATTAATATCTAAAAAGATTAAGTCTACAAGATTATCTTTAAGAAAGTTAATTGCATCTATTGCGTTACTAAAAGTCTCAACAATAACTATATCATTAATATCATTTAGATAGTTTTTTATGACATTAATAGCTAATGGCTCATCATCTATAATTAAACATTTAATACTCATTTAAACTTTAATTTTTAATTTTACAGTAAATAGATTATCAGAATTACTGATACTCATATTATAATCATCTTTTTTATAGCCTAATTCCAATCTCTTTTTTACATTTGACAATCCTATTCCACCTTGATTTCTTTTAAATATTTGTTTTTTATTTTGCTTTACTGGAATTTGATTAACTATTTTAAAGTTAAGAAAATCATCTTCAACATTAAAATCTATATCGATTTTTATTTTATCAATACTTTTATTTGCTCCGTGTTTAAAGGCATTTTCAACAAAAGACAATAATAAAATTGGAGCAATAACTTTACCTTCAATTTGACCAACAATGTTCATGTTAATTTCTAGGTTATCTGAAT
>CAXYDM010000016.1:0-30082 GCA_964275595.1 uncultured Flavobacteriaceae bacterium | reverse complement strand
TAGCAAACGAATTCAAAGTCGATCTGGCTCTATACGCAAAAGAAAACAATTTAATTGAAGAAGAATGCTGAAAACGTTTCAAACATATTGTGGATAGAGAGAAGCATATCATACGTCTTGCCAATCAAGCCAGGCTAAGATCATTCCAAACTGCTGTCAAGTACAAGTATGGATTTGAAGTACCAAAAGACTACAAGCGCGCCAAGGAATTAGACAAGATAGCAGGCAATAATAAGTGGAGAGATGCCAACATACTGGAACATAAGAAGCTAGGAGAGTATGACGTATTCAAAGACCATGAAAAATTCTACTATAACAAGATCCCTGAAGACTTTCAACTGATTAGTGTACACACTATATATGATGCCAAGCATGATGGAAGACACAGGGCAAGGGTAGTAGCTAATGGACACCTCACAGACGTTCCCCTAGAATCGGTATACTCAGGAGTAGTATCATTGCGAGGCTTACGAACCTGTATATTCCTAGCTGAACTAAACAATATAGAGCCATGGGCGACAGACATAAGCTCCACATACCTAGAAGCATATACAACCGAGAAAGTATGTATCAAGGCAGATCCAGAGTTTGGAGAATTAGAAGGACACCTATTAATTATAATAAAGGCACTTTATGGATTACGTCTTAGTGGAAAGATGTTCAATCAGCTTCTAGCTGAATGCTTAGAAGGACTTGGATTCAAGTTATCTCTATTTGACAAAAGTATTTTCATGCGCCCATCAAGTTGTGGAACAGTATACGAATACGTAGCCACGTATGTTGTTGATGACCTATGTACATGTGCAAAGAAACCAGAAGAATTATTAGCACAGCTACAAGGTAAACCATACGAGTTTGATTTAAAAGGATCTGGAGGTTTGAATTTTCATTTGGGATGTGCTTTTGAGAGAGATGAGGATGGCACCTTGTGTATGGACCCTAGCAAATACATCGAAAAGATGGAGGAATCTTATGAAAGATTATTTGGAGAACAACCAAATGATAAAGTGGTATCACCATTGGTAAAAGGCGACCATCCTGAACTTGACACATCAATATTTCTAGAAGAAAATGATATTGAGATCTATCAATCATTGATTGGATCAATGCAATGGGCTGTATCAATTGGACAATGGGATATCCAAACCGCTGTAATGACGTTATCTAGCTTCAGAGCACAACCAAGACAAGGCCATCTAGACAGAGGAAAGCTAGTATATTGTTACTTAGAGAATTTGAAGCATTTTAAGATTAGATTTCGCACCGATGAACCTGATTATAGTGACATTCCAGATATCCCAGATTATCACGATTGGAGAGACACAGCATATGGAAAGCATGCAGAGCCATTGCCAACTAATGTCCCTCCACCGCTTGGAAAGAGAGTAATACTAACCCACTATTATGATGCTTCCTTGATGCATGATGTACTATCCGGAAAGGCAGTTACTGGAGTCCTACATTTCTATAATAAGACACCTGTTGATTCTTATTCTAAGAAACAAGCGACTACTGAAACAGCAACCTATGGATCAGAATTTATATCCTGTAGAACATGTGTTGAGCATACAATTGATCATAGAAACTATCTACGATACCTTGGAGTCCCTATTGCTGAGAAGGATATGATGTGGGGAGATAACAAATCTCAAATACACAGCGCTGCTATTCCACATGCTAAGTTACAAGATACACAATATCTTATCTTTCCATTTTGTAATAAGTATATTGTCTCAAGGATACATTCATCTTATGCATATTAAATCTGAATTTAATTGCATTGACGTCTTAACCAAGCATTGGGGCTACAATTCTGTATGGCAGAATATCCTGAAACCGTTATTCCATTACACTGGTAATACTGGAAACCTTATGTATGACAATACTTTATTTGTTGACATATCAATTGATATCACCCATAGTGATCAAATCAGTATTCTTATTGTTACAATTATAAAGAAAAAGAAATAGAAAAAGATTACATAAAATTAGTTTGATTTTCATCTGTATACTTTTTTAAATTAAATCACTAAATTATGGTTTTTAATTATTATTAAATAATTAAACTTAAACTAATCTAATTAGAGTAAATTAATATATTTGAAATATCAATTCAATTTATATTTTAAGTTTTAAAACATGAAACAGTTTAATAAAGTTTGGTTTATATGGTTAGTTCTTGTATTCATATGGAATTTTGGATGGCCTGAAGTTAAACCAATATATGATGTTCTTGTAGCTGTTTTATTGTCTATTTTAATTTTTAGACTAAATAAAAAATAAAATATTATTTTTTACTGTAATCTTTCACCCCAGCCTTAATATCAAATGCAATGTAGTTCCCGCTTGGCACAATAGGACAAGAAAACTTATAATTATACACACAGTAAGGGTTATATGCTTTATTAAAGTCGATATAAATTATTGAATCTTTACCAACTTTTAAATCAATATATCGACCACCCGAATATGTAGTAATTCCATTAGTATTATCATAAAAAGGAAGAAAAAGTTCATCATTATCGATTTGATCATTAGTTAATTCCTGATCCTTATAAACATTAAGTTCAATAGAGGTTTCGCTAAGATTAAATTTAATTTTACCATATTTATTATAGGTATGCATTCTATCGGTATTGGTTTTCATATCAAATATGCTATCATTTGAGTAGGGAGTTAAAACTGCCTTAACAACATAACTAGAGTCAAAATCGAAAAAATCTAACGAAATAAAATCTAGTCTATCATTTTTTGAAAGAGGGGATTTAGTAACATCTTTAAAAGAGGAATTTAATTCTTTTTGAAATTCAGTCAAATTAGGAATATATCTTTTTTGATCTTTACATGAATTCAAAAGAGTAATAATAATTGCTAATACAACTAGATTTTTCATGCCAACAATTTATAAATAATTATATTTATAAACATTAATTAATACTATTTATATGAAAAACTTAAAGTTATTAATCGTCTTAACACTTTTAAGCAATATAATAACCAGTCAAAATTATTTCTTAGAAAACTACGAACCATACAATAATTCAATTTTATCACCAGAAGAATTTTTGGGTTACGAAATAGGATTTCAACACACAAGACATGATCAGATTGTCAATTACCTAACCTACCTTAGTACTGTTTCAAATAAAGCAGATATAATTAACTATGGCAAAACACATGAGGGAAGAAAGCTTGTTATTTTGACTATTACATCAGAAAGTAATCTAAATAGTTTAGATGATATCCAAAAAGAACATCTAAAAAATACAATTCCTGGAGAATCTGTTTCTTTAAATGATGATCTGCCAATTATTATTAATCTTGGTTATGGAGTACATGGAAATGAACCTTCAAGTTCTGAAGCTGCTTTATTAAGTGCTTATACACTTGTAGCATCAAAAAATAAAAAAATTGAAAAATTTAGAGAAAATTCTGTAATTTTTATTGATCCAACTATTAATCCTGATGGACGTGACAGGCATACTCAATGGGCTAATCAAAATAAATCCATCAATTTGGTAGCTGACGAATATGATTCAGAACATAATGAAGCATGGCCAAGAGGACGAACTAATCATTATTGGTTTGATTTAAACAGAGATTGGTTATTAGCAATTAACCCTGAAAGTCGAAGTAAATTAAAGTGGTTTCATACTTGGTATCCAAATGTGGTAACTGACTTTCATGAAATGGGAACTAATAGCAATTACTTTTTTGAGCCAATGAAAACAAATGCATCCGTAAAACCAATGATTCCTGAAGAAAACTACAATGTTCTTAGCCCAAAATTTGCGGAATATTATGTAAAGGCTTTGGATAGTATTGGTTCATTTTACTACACTAAAGAATCTTTTGATGAAACATACCCTGGATATGGATCATCCTATCCTGATGTTCAAGGTGGATTGGCTATATTGTTTGAGCAAGCCAGCTCAAGAGGGCATTTACAAGAGACAAATTATGGAACTATATCTTTTGGGTTTACAATTAGAAATCAATACTTATCAAGTATAGCTACAGTTGAAGCCGCTGTGGATAATAGAAAAATGCTTAGAGATTATCAAAAAAGATTTTTTGATTCATCATTAAAAGAATTTAAAGATGAAAAAATAAAAGCATACGAATTTGGTGATTTATATGACCAAAATAGAAATAAAGCTTTTATTGATAAATTATTAATTCACAAGGTTAAAGTTTATAAAAGTAAAGGGAAATTTGTTGTACCCGTTAATCAGAAACAATCAAGAATGGTTAAAAATTTCTTCGAAACCTATGATAAATATATAGATAGTGTTTTTTATGACGCTTCAGCATGGAGTATGTCAAATTTTTATAATATGAAATCTAAAAAACTCAAAAGCTTTAACGCTGAATCAGAAGTTTTATCAACCAAAGATTTAATTAAAAATGTAAAAGTTAGTAAATCTAATTACTCATATATATTAGATTGGGATGATTATAATTCGGTAGCAACATTAAATTATTTACAAAAAAATAATTTAATTACATACTCTGCTTTTAAACCATTTTCAGTTAAAGTTAATGAGATTAGTGGTATAAAAAATTTCAACTATGGATCTATTTTAATTCCTGTAAGTAAACAAAAAATTTCCTCAGAAAAGTTGTATGAAATAATTAAAACTGCACAAGAAAAATTTAATGTACCTATATATAACTCTGAGTCTGGTTTTAGTATTAAAGGAGTTGATTTGGGTAGTAATAATTTCAAAATAAACAAACCTGTAAAAGTTGCATTAGTAGTTGGAGAGGGTGTAAATTCTTACGAAGCTGGTGAAGTTTGGCATCTTTTAGATACTAGAATAGGAATGCCCCTTTCAAAAATAAGATTAAGTCAATTTAGCAGAGTATCATTAGATAAGTATACTACCATGATTATGGTTTCTGGTTCATATAATCAGTTAACCAAAACTGACATTGAAAAAATTAATAACTGGGCTAAAAAAGGTAATACCCTTATAACTATTGCAAGAGGGTCTAGCTGGGCTATTGAAAAAGAATTAGTCAAGGAATCACTAGTAGAACCAATTAAAGATTCCATTTTTTCAAGAAAAAATTATGTGAGTGCAGCAGAAAACATTGGAAGAGAAAGAATCGGTGGAGCTATTTTAAACATTAATTTAGATTTAACCCACCCATTGGCGTTTGGTTATAGAGATTCTTCAATTCCAGTGTATAAAAACAACAATGTGTTTATTAAAAAAACGCAGGATCACTACTCTTCTGTTGGGATTTATTCTAAGGATCCACATATTGATGGATACATTTCAGAAGAAAATTTAAAAAATAATTTTAAAAATTCTGCTTCCTTAATAGTTTCAAAATTAGGCTTAGGAAGAGTTATTCTTTTTGCTGATAACCCAAATTTTAGAGGTTCTTGGTATGGGACTAATAAATTATTTTTAAATGCTATATTTTATGGAAACAATATTAATGTTCCAACTAACTAAATCAAATTATTATGAAAAACATAGTAACATACATAATTACTTTTTTATTGTTTAACATTAGTTATTCACAGAAATCTGAATTAGAAAATAAACAACATGAACAATTAATTATTAGAGGAGTAACTTTAATTAACGGAGATGGGTCCCCACCAAGAGGACCAATTGATATAGTGGTAAGAAAAAATATTATTTCTAACATTCAAGTTGTTGGATATCCAGGAGTTGAAATTAATGAAGCAAGCAGACCTAAATTAGAAAAAGGCGGTGTCGAGATTAATGCTAATGGAATGTATCTAATGCCTGGGTTTATAGATATGCATGGCCATATTGGAGGGGACGCTCAGGGAGCAAGTTATGAGTATGTATTTAAACTTTGGATGGCTCATGGTGTAACTACTGTCAGAGAACCTAGTGGTAAGGGAATAGACTGGACCTTAAATTTAAAAAAACTTAGTGCAGAAAATAAAATAATAGCACCAAGAATTTTTGCATACACAGGTTTTGGTCAAACTGGGGATGATTTCAATCCGTTGAATGGTGCTCCAATAAGTACGCCTGAAATGGCTAGAACCTGGGTTAGGGCAAATGCAAAAAAAGGTGCAGACGGAATTAAGTTTTTTGGTGCAGAACCTGAAATCATGGCTGCAGCTTTAGATGAAAATAAAAAATTAGGCTTAGGATCCGCTTGTCATCATGCACAATTAAGTGTTGCAAGATGGAACGTTTTACATTCGGCTAGAGCCGGACTAACCTCAATGGAACATTGGTATGGACTTCCAGAAGCATTATTTGACGATAGGACTATTCAGGATTATCCATTAGACTATAATTATCAAAATGAACAGCATAGATTTGAGGAGGCAGGTAAATTATGGAAACAAGCTGCTAAACCATATTCTGATCACTGGAATTCTGTTATGAACGAACTAATAGACTTAGATTTCACTTTAGACCCCACATTTAATATATATGAAGCAAGTAGAGATTTACAGAGAACCCGAAGAGCAGAATGGCATGAAGATTATACTCTGCCAACCTTATGGAAGTTTTTTGAACCAAGTAAAATATCTCATGGATCCTACTGGCATGATTGGGGAACAGAACAAGAAATTGAATGGAAGAAAAATTTTAATCTCTGGATGACATTTATAAACGAATATAAAAATAGAGGAGGAAGAGTTACTACAGGGTCGGATTCTGGTTTTATATACCAACTATATGGATTTGCTTACATAAGAGAATTAGAGCTTTTAAGAGAAGCTGGATTTCATCCGCTGGAAGTTATTAGATCTGCAACTTTAAATGGAGCTGAAGCACTTAAAATGGATGATAAAATTGGTTCTGTACAAGTTGGTAAATATGCTGACTTTGTTATTGTAGAAGAAAACCCATTAAAAAACCTTAAAACTTTATACGGAACAGGTGCAATAAAACTTACTACAGATAACGAAGTGGTTAGAGTTGGAGGCGTTAAGTATACTATCAAAGATGGAGTAGTATATGATGCACAAAAATTACTTAGTGATGTGAAAAAAATAGTTGATTCAGAGAAATTGAAAACGAATTGGGAACTTAAACAACCTGGAGTTAATTAGCAGCAATTACAATTTTCTGAGGAACAAGAAGTACAGGTGCATGTTTTACAATCTCCGTTTTTACAAGGTTCACAGGAACAACTACAAGATAAATTTTCCATAACAATGATTTTTAAGAAAGATACAAAAAATATGCTAAAGGGATAGCTGGTCTCCAAATCTTGCAAAGTTATATCCCAACTTTGCGATACTGTCTATAACAGGGTTCTTATGTTGAAGTGAAATATTTGTATGATTAAAATGAATGAAATGAATTTTATTTTTCACTTCTTTAGATTCATTTTTAAAAAGACTTAATGTTTCCACTATAAAAGGATGAGGAATCTCATCCATAGATCTATTTACCTCTCCATCTTTAAAAAATGTAGCATCTAAAAAAGCATAATCTACATCTTTAACCTCCTCCACTATGTCTTTATACCATAAATTCCATTTATTAATATCAGGAATAAATAAAGCAGACTTATTAGGACCGATTATTTTATATCCAACAGTTTCTGAAAACTCATCCCTATGAGGAACCGTAAATGGAACAATCTCTAAGTTATTAGAAATAGTGATATTTTTGTTGTGAAAAATTTCACTTAACTGAATATTGTTAAGATCAATTAATTGATCCCATGGACTATTTGATTCAAGAAATAATTTCATTTTAGGCATTACGTATATAGGTACTTTGTATGCACCTAAAGCCTCTCTTCCAAAATACATTAAACCTGTATAATGTCCAATGTGTGCATGCGTAATAAAAACTCCATCGATTATAGTTGAAGAGCTATGATTATTTTTTAAAAACTTTAATTGCATACTAATATCTGGTGTTGCTTCCAATAAAAAAGATTTATTATCAACTAAGTCGGTGATACCTAAGCTTGTCACAAAGTTTACAGTAGCTGAATTAAAATTTTCGTTACAACAAAATTTTTCACAACCAATATGAGGATATCCGGCATCTTGAACATTACCTAGAACAGTAATAAATTGATCAGGTGGCAGCTGTTTTACACATGAAAAAAAAGTTAGGAATAGAAATAAGTATATAAGTTTATTCAAAATAATTATTTAAACTAATCCTCTAGAGGATAAAATATATCCCATTTGGGATTGAATTTCTTGAGCATTTTTAGCTGCGTCAATATCAAAATTAGTGTCATTAGAAGCATAAATAATTGACCTAGATGAATTGATTAAAAGTCCAACTTCATTATTTAAACCATTATCACAAACTTCTTTTAAATCCCCCCCTTGTGCACCTACACCAGGTATTAATAGAAAATTATTTGGTACTATATTTCTAATTTCTTTCAAATAAGAGGCCTTTGTAGCACCTACTACATACATTAATTGATTGGAATTTTCCCAGCTAGTACTTGTTTTGATAACCTCTTCATAAAGCTTGTTAGAGTTATCTACTATATTTTTTGTTTGAAAATCAAATGCACCAACATTAGATGTTAATGCTAAAAGAATAGTATGTTTATTTTTATATTCTAAAAATGGTTCGACGGAATCTTTACCCATGTAAGGATTAATTGTAATACTATCAAAATTAAGAGTTTCAAAATATGCTTTTGCATACATGGAACTTGTATTACCAATATCCCCTCTTTTAGCATCAGCAATTGTAAATATCTCTGGGTAAGAAGAGTTTAAATAATTAATTGTTTTTTCAAGAGCTTTCCAACCATTTATACCCAAAGATTCATAAAATGCGATATTTGGTTTATATGCAACACAATAAGAGTTAGTTGCGTCAATGATTTTTTTGTTAAATTCAAAAATTGGATCTTCAGATTCTAATAAGAATTTAGGTATCTTTTGAATATCGGTATCTAAACCAATGCATAAAAAAGATTTTTTTGTTTTTATTTGAATTAGTAAATCCTCTTTTTTCATCTAAATTTCTTGATTACTAGCTTTTAATATTTCAGTATTCTCCGCTAACATTAGTTCATCAACAAGTTTTTGAATATCACCATTGATTATGTTAGAGAGATCGTAGAGAGTTAATCCTATTCTATGGTCAGTGACTCTACCTTGGGAATAATTATATGTTCTTATTTTTGCACTTCTATCTCCAGATGAAACCATACTTTTTCTTTTTGCAGAATCAGCAGCTTGTTTTTTAGCCAGTTCAATTTCATACAATCTAGATCTTAATACTTTTAAAGCTTTCTCTAAATTTTTATGAGATGATTTTTGATCCTGACAACTAACTATCATACCAGTAGGTTCATGGTGTAACTTTATAGCCGAATATGTTGTGTTTACAGATTGGCCTCCAGGTCCTGTGGATGTAGTTCTCTCAATTCTTACGTCTTGCATATCCAATTCTACTTCAAACTCTTCGGCTTCAGGTAAAACAATCACAGAAGCAGCACTGGTGTGTACTCTTCCTTGAGTTTCTGTTTGTGGAACTCTTTGAACTCTATGGACTCCAGCCTCAAATTTTAATGTTCCATAAACTTCTGTGCCTGAAACTTCAAAAATAATTTCTTTGTACCCTCCAGAAGTACCTTCATTGTAATCTACTAAATTAATTTTCCATCCTTTTCCTTCGCAATACTTTGTATACATTCTATATAAATCACCAGCAAAAATACTCGCTTCATCCCCTCCTGCTCCAGCTCTTAATTCAACAACAACATTTTTGGTATCATCTGGATCTTTTGGTATTAATAATACCTTAATTTCTTCTTCAATTTTAGGGATTTCTTTTTTAGCTTCATCTAATTGAAGTTTAGCCATTTCAATCATTTCTAAATCCTTTTCGGTAGATATTATTTCTTCTGCTTCTGAAATATTATCTAAAAGAGACTTATAAACTTCTCCAATATCAACAATGGTCTTTATGTCCTTATATTCTTTAGTTAATTGAACATATTTTTTTTGATCAGAAATAATATCAGGCTGAATTATAAGATCGTTCAATTCATCAAATCTCTGATTTACTATATTTATTTTTTGTAACATTATTTAATTTGAAATGTAAAAATACAACAATTAATAATTTTATTAAATGATAAAACTAGCGCTTACTCATACGTAAATTCTCCATACTTTGAAGTAATGGTTAATTTTTTTTCTAATGATTTTTCTACTCTACCAATTATTTTTGCTTCAATATTAAAGCTATTTGAAATCGCTATAATTTTATCTGCAACTGCAGGGCAGACATATAATTCCATTCTGTGGCCACAATTAAAAACTTTATACATTTCATGCCATGAAGTATTGGATTGATTTTGTATTAGCTCAAATAAAACTGGAATTTCAAACATATTATCTTTAATGACATGTAAATTTTTATTTAAAAAATGAAGTATTTTAGTTTGAGCTCCTCCACTACAATGGACCATTCCTTTAATGCTTGATTTATCTACTTTTGAAAGAATTTCTTTAATTACAGGAGCATATGTTCTTGTAGGAGATAAAACTAATTTTCCAGCATCTAAAGGAGAGCCTTCAATTTTTTGATCAAGTTTGATTTTTCCAGAATAAATTAATTCACTTGGAATAGATTGATCAAAACTCTCTGGGTATTTTTTAGCTAAATATTTATCAAACACATCGTGTCTAGCTGAGGTTAATCCATTACTTCCCATTCCACCATTGTACTCATTTTCATATGTTGACTGACCCGATGATGAAAGGCCTATGATTACATTTCCATCGTCAATATTGGAATTATCAATAATGTCCGATCTTTTTATTCTGGCTGTTACAGTTGAATCAACTATTATTGTTCTAACTAAATCGCCAACGTCAGCAGTTTCTCCCCCAGTAGAATATATACCTATTCCATATTGTTTTAAGTCTTTAATTATTTCCTCAGTACCATTAATAATTGAGGAAATGACTTCGCCAGGAATTAAATTCTTATTTCTTCCAATTGTTGAAGAAAGCATTATGTTATTAGTTGCTCCAACACAAATTAAGTCATCTAAATTCATAACTAAAGCATCTTGAGCAATACCTTTCCAAACGGACAAATCACCAGTTTCTTTCCAATACATATAAGCTAATGAACTTTTGGTACCTGCTCCGTCGGCATGCATAACAATACAATAATCCTCATCATTGGATAAGTAATCTGGAACTACTTTGCAGAAAGCTTTTGGGAATAATCCTTTGTCAATATTTTTAATAGCTGCATGAACATCTTCCTTGGAAGCTGAAACACCTCTTAAATCATATCGATTATTTGATTTTTTATCCATCATCTATAAAAATATTTATAAAACAAAAATATTAAACTATTACAGTATAAAATAATAAAAAGTAATTTATGATTAATTTAAATTATTTATTAAAAATATAAAGAGTTTATTAACAAAATAAAAAAAATAGAGACAAATAAGTTAGTTTTGTTTTTTTGTAACGATTTCTTTATATCAAAACGTAAATAAATAAATATTTTTCAATAAAAATTTAAGTTTGTTATGAATATCTTCGTTATACTAGTTATTTGTTAAATTATGTTTAATTCTTTATAAAAAAAAAATGAGTAAATCAAAATTAGAGTACATATGGTTAGATGGCTATAAGCCAACACAAAATATGCGAAGTAAAACAAAAGTTATTGAAAACTTTAGTGGGAAATTAACAGATTGCCCAGTATGGTCTTTCGATGGGTCTTCAACAAAACAAGCTGAAGGAGGTTCTTCTGATTGTCTATTAAAACCGGTAGCAATTTACCCAGATCCAGCCAGAGAGAATGGTTTCTTGGTTATGACTGAAGTTTTAAATGCAGATGGAACTCCACACGAATCAAACGGAAGGTCGACAATTGATGATGATGATAATGATTTTTGGTTTGGTTTTGAACAAGAGTATTTCATAATGGATACTGCTACTCAGCTACCACTTGGATTCCCAGTAGGTGGTTACCCTGGTCCTCAAGGAATGTATTACTGCTCTGTAGGAGGTAGAAACACTCACGGACGTGATTTTGTTGAAGAACATGCTGATCTATGTATTGCTGCAGGATTAAATTTTGAAGGTATTAATCAAGAAGTTGCTAGTGGCCAGTGGGAATTTCAATTATTTGCAAAAGGTGCAAAATTAGCTGGAGATGAAATGTGGATTGCTAGATATTTATTAGATCGTCTTACAGAAGATTATGGCTGGTACATTGAATATCATCCAAAACCAATTAAAGGAGATTGGAATGGTAGTGGTATGCATGCTAATTTCTCCAACACTCTACTTAGAACTTGTGGATCTAAAGAAACATATGAAAAAGTGTGTGAGGCCTTTAGACCTGTGGTGAAAGAACATATTGCAGTATACGGGGTGGATAATGACCAGCGTTTGACTGGACTTCATGAAACTGCTTCTATTAATGATTTCAGTTATGGTGTTTCTGATAGAGGTGCATCAATTAGAATCCCAATAATTACTGTAGAACAAGGGTGGAAAGGTTGGCTTGAAGATAGAAGACCCGCTTCAAATGGTGATCCATATAAAATAGCTGGTAGAATTGTTAAAACAGTAAAATCTGCTTTGTAATTAAACATTAATTTTTTTTAAAAGCCATATAGAAATGTATGGCTTTTTTTATTTTATATATGTACTTAGAATAAATACTGAATATAAGAATACCAATAAAAAACCCTTTATTCTAGTTATATTATTCTTTTTAGGAAATAAAGATATAACCAACACTAAGAACGCAAAAATTAACATCCAAACAATATCTCTTTCCAAAATATTAGAATCGGTAATATAAATAGGCTTAATTATTGATGTCAGTCCTAAAACAGAACCAATATTAAAAATATTTGATCCAATTAAATTTCCGATTGAAATTCCTTTTTCATTTTTAGCAATAGCTATAACAGATGTAGCTAATTCTGGAATACTAGTACCAATGGCAATTACAGTAACTGAAATTACAGCTTCACTAACTCCAATAGAGTTGGCTAAATCTATAGCGCTTACAACAAGCCATTCAGCACCATAATACAGAGAGAAAGAAGCAAAAATTATCCAAATAAGTATCTTAAACCCAGAAGTATTATTTAAATTTTCATCGATAACATCATCTGCTAACTCTACAGCATTATATCTAATCACAAAAAATAAAAATATAATAAGAGAACTAAATAACAATAATCCTTCAAAACTACTAAGAAGATTATCATTGTATAAAAACAGATATAACATTAAAGAAAAAAATATCATTACTGGCCAGTCTAATCGATAAAAAGATTTAACAACTGGGATATTTCCTATTATTGCTGTCAAACCTAAAACCAATCCGATATTTGCA
This sequence comes from uncultured Flavobacteriaceae bacterium, assembly GCA_964275595.1. Classification (GTDB taxonomy): domain Bacteria; phylum Bacteroidota; class Bacteroidia; order Flavobacteriales; family Flavobacteriaceae; genus SGZJ01. The sequence continues at coordinate 16,745 of CAXYDM010000016.1, read as the reverse complement.
ATATTTGAACCAATTACATTATTAATTGCAATCGATGAAGAACCGTTTACAGCTGCTTTAAGACTTACTAATAGCTCAGGTAGAGAGGTCGCAAATGCAACTACAGTCATTCCAATAACAACTTTAGAAATATTAAACTTTAAAGACATAGCAATAGATGCTCTTACTATAAACTCACCTCCTAATACTAATAACAAAAACCCTAAAAACATCCAAAAGAAAGTCATAACATCTATTATTTGATAATTATTTTATGATTTGAAGTATTACCATTTTTATACAAACGAATCAAATATAACCCTTTTTTTAAATTGATATCTAATGTCCTGACATCATAGAAGCTTGATAACTTCTGTCCATTTATAGAAAATAAATCAACTTTATCTAAAAATGAATTAAATACTATAGTTCCTGATGTTGGGTTTGGATAAAATTTAAAATCATTTTGATTTATAGAAATATTCAAATTATTAAACCAAACATCTCCAAAATTATCTCCCCAAATATAATTTACTATTTCTGGCAAGTCAATAAGTGGATTTCTATTGTTTTGCCAGTTATAAATCACATTATTTCTGTTTTTTTCAAAATCATCAACCGGATCTATGTTATTCCATGCTAAAATAGTTTGAAGGTCTCCTAACTGACCTACTGTTTCAGGAAAACCGTCAACTATGTCTAAACCGTTATATCTTAAAGACAGAAATAAAACACTTCTAGCCACATCTCCTTTAAAACTATTTAAATTTCCAGTTGGACCATTATAATCTCCATAATGTTTATTACCACGAGAACTATTTTCAGGACCATCTGAGGCTCTTAATCCGTGAGCATCTGAGTTAGCGTGTCGTAAGGAGTCTATGCTAGTTTGCCAGTATTGATCAATTCCATCTGCATTTGAATCTGCAGAAATATTATTAAACCCACCTCTGGATCTTGGGAATGTGTGTTCTCTATTCCATTTTCCTACACTACTTGAAGTAGTTTGAAAATCAATTTTAGACCTAGGCTGTTCGGTATAAACCAACCAAACCTGATTACTATTTTCAGGATTAACGTCTGCATCTTTTAGTATTTCTTTAATATCAGAATAACTATGAGCTCTTACTATATCTGGATTAGAAATTATCTGTTCTAGAGCAATTATTAAATCTTCTCCAGCTAACCCATTTAAATCTGAATAATAATTTTCAGGAAAACTACTGCTAACATTTATATATGTAGGGTCAATTGGTGTTCCATAATTAGCTGTAATAAAATCATTATCATTAACCCGAACAATTTGATTATTGTTCAACAATATAAAATTCTCATTTTCAAAATCTAATGATAACATAAAATCTTCATCACCCTCATCAATATTATCATCAATAATTTCAATTAATACAGAGGCAGCATCTTCTCCCGACTGTATTGTTACATTTTCAACATCTGAATAATCAGAAGAATCAAAATTTTCATATTCTAGATTAAAAAATATAGTAATTGACTCCTGTAAAGGCTCTTCAAGAGTAAAATTAATTTGAATTTGATCTCCTTCAGAGTAAAAATCTTGATCAAAACTGAAATTTATTCCATTTAAAAAAACACCGTTTCCTTCGTTAACCTCCCTTGGTGTAGGCGAGCCAACAAAATATGAGCCATTATTATACCTTTGAATAGACTCAAAGTCTTTATTGCCATTTTCATTCTCGTTTATCTGAAAAGTCAATCCAAGTAATTGCATTAAATTATCATCATCACTATCGGAAGTGTCATAAACTAGTGCATCAACTAAATTGGTAGTAGTTGCAAGCGTTGAATTAGGAAAGCTACTTAAAGGTGCTTGATATATCGCTACAGCATCAGCTCCATTTTGAATAGAATTATTTGGAATTATTATCTGAGCAGAAGGAGATACATTATTATTTCCAATTAAAAATAAACCATTAAGATCGGTTTGGAAACCATTTAAATCTATTGCTAGGTAACTACTGTCTGAACCACTAGTAGAACCATTAAACATTACAACGATATAACCATCTAAAGAAAAGTTTGGAGATTCTGATTTAATTTCAATAAATTCTAATTGATCTACAGAGTCAGTATCAGAATCAATTTCATTTATAAACAGTTGAGAATAGGTGTTTATATAAAACAGTGAAACAAAAAATAATATTAATGATTTATACACAATTTTTTTTACAAATATACTTTTTAATTAATTTCAACTTCACTAAATTTAATTTTTTAAAAAAATATAAATGAAATTAATTTTATTTAAACTAATCGCCAAATTAAACAAGCTTCTGTTACCGAGCCTCTCCAAAAGAAGAATTGATCTAACTAAGATTACAATGTTTGAAAAAGCTATTTTAGGCTGGAAATTATATATAACTAAAAAAGTAATTAATCAATAACACAAATTCTATCAAACAGTACATAATTGAAAGGAACTTCGCTGGTGTTAAAAGTACTTCAAAAGAAAATCATTTTGCAGTAGCAGCGCAATGATGCTCTGGGTTAAATAAAATTACTGAAGTTAAGTTTATGTTAAATCCAAACTCACAATAAATAATTGTTTTGTTTTTTTTAAATTTGAATTCCTTAAATCAAATTAAATGAAATTATTTATAAATTACTTTATTCTTTTTAGCTTATTGAGCAGTTATAGTTTTTCTCAAAATTATAATGAAGATTTTCTAGATGGAACAATAATGTTTGAGTTAGAAGAAAGCGTTCTTTCTTTTGATATCATCAATCAGCCTGATAAAAATATAATAAGTAAAGATGAAAATATTTCTGATTATCCGGAAATAGCTACATTGTTTAGTGAAATAAATGTATTAAAGCTAGAAAGACCTAGTTATTTTAGTAACAAAAGAAGTCTTCAAACTATATTCAGAATAGAATTTTCAGATTTTGACAGAATTGATGAACTAATATCCGAACTAGAGCAGTTAAGTATTGTTAAATATGCTGAGAAAGAACCAATCTATAAACTTGACTTTGTTCCTAATGATGCTCAACATTTTGGAAATAACAAATGGTACCACACACTAGTAGATTCAGAACAAGCATGGGATATTACACTAGGAAGTAGTAACATTAAAGTAGCAATTATTGATAACGGAGTTGCAAATAACCATAATGATTTAACTATATACAAACAAAGAGATGTGTCTGACAATGATAATGATGCTTCACCTGCTGTTTATTACAATCAAAATGGAGGTTGGTCACATGGAACACATTGTGCAGGATTAGCTGCAGCAGATATTAATAACGGAACAGGAATTGCGTCATTGGGCGGAAATGCTGAAATAATAGCTGTAAAAGCCACTCCTAGCTCTGCTGACGGTGGGTCCATATACAATAGCTACAATGGAATTCAATGGGCCTGTGAAAATGGTGCTAACGTTGTAAGTATGTCTTATGGCTCAGCAAATCAGTCTGAAGCAATTCAAAATCTAATTAACAATTACCCAGATGTAATTTTTATTGCAGCTGCAGGAAATGACAATGTTAGTACAATATTTTATCCTGCAGGGTATCAAAATGTAATTGGAGTAGGGTCAGTAGACGGCAATGACTTAAAATCTTCTTTCTCAAATTATAATGCAGGGTTATTCGCCTGGGTCGACATAGCATCACCAGGTGGATATACTTTTGGTGGATTATTAAGTACAGTTTATACTTCCAGTGGTGATTCTTATGCAAAATTTGGTGGAACTTCTATGGCAGCACCATTTGCTGCTGGTTTAGTTGCACAGATGCTTAGTATTAATCCAAGTTTAACACACGATGAAGTATTAAATTGTTTACAATCTACTGGAGTTGAAATTGATCAAAATATTGGAAATAGAATTGATGCGGATGCAGCTCTTGAATGTGTTCAAGCTTCTTTAACCGGTGATCCTATCCCTTGGTTTAACACTTCTCAATCAAATATTTACGAGGGTGGTTCTGTTACTTTTACAGACAATTCGATCGGAGGTGGTAACGATATCACTAATTGGGAATGGTCCTTTGAAGGAGGTAATCCTTCATCATTTTCAGGTCAAAATCCCCCAGATATTTTTTACTCAACTCAAGGTGCATATAACGTAAGTTTACAAGTAACAAATTCACAAAGTTCACAATCTTTATTAAAAGAATCTCATATTGTAGTATCGGAAGAGCCTTCTGGAGTTTGGATAAGCCAAAACACTTCATTTGCTAATACTAGCACAGGAGTAAGAAATATTTCAATAGTTGACGAAAATGTTGTTTGGGCTAGTGGTTATGATGGTAGTGGAAGTGGTGCAAACTACCAGGTATACACAAGAACTAGCAACGGAGGTTCAACGTGGAGTAGTGGAAATATAAATTTAGGAGACACTAACCTAGGAATAGCAATGATAAATGCTGTTAGCTCTACAACCGCATGGGTAGTTGGCTATCCAACTGCAGCTGGTCAAACAGGTGGTATTTGGAAAACTACTAATGGAGGAAGTAGCTGGACTCGTCAAAATACAGCATCCTATAACTCTAGTGGTTCTTTTACGAATGTTGTTCATTTTTGGGATGAAAATTATGGATTTGCTCAAGGAGATCCGATTGGCGGTGAATACGAACTTTATGTAACGTCAGATGGTGGTAATAATTGGGAAGCTGTTCCCGGTGAAAATATACCCAATCCAGGCGGTGGAGAATATGGCTATGTAGGTCAAATTGAAGTTGTTGGAGATAATATTTGGTATACTACAAATACAACGACATTATATCATTCAACTGACAAAGGAAACAATTGGCAAGCGTATCAATGTCCCGTTAATGACTTTAGTGGAGACGCAATTTCATTTAGTGACGCTAATAATGGAATAATTGTGAGTGGAACAAATGTATATAGGACTTATGATTCTGGTGAAAACTGGACTCAAATTGATCCAAATGGACCAGTTAATAGTATTGGAGTTTGTTTTATTGAAGGTACAGACACTATATTCTCTACCTCTACTGCTGGATCCTCTCAAAGTTTTGATGGAGGTATTACATGGAACCCTATAGATAACGAAACTTTTCTTGGAGTTGAATTTATAAATTCAACTACTGGATGGGCTGGTTCTTTTAATGGAGATCTTGCTGGTGGAATATGGAAATGGAGTGACTTTTCATTAAGTCAAGATGAAATATCAAATGAGTCGTCTATCTTTAAAATTTATCCGAATCCAGTTAATGATGTTTTAAACATAAAAAGTGACAAGTGATATTAATTCGACTATATACGATATCACTGGTAAGAAAGTATTAGAAAGCAATTCAAAAAACATTAACTTAGAAAAATTAAGCAAAGGGATATATATTATTAAAATTAAAGATTTAATTAATAATATCTCTGAATCCATAAAGGTTATAAAAAATTAATTATGAAAAAATTATTAATAGCATCTATTCTAATTCTATCTTTTGGTTGTAAATCTTCTACATCTGATACTACAGACAGAATTAAGAGTTCTGGATATGGGATATCTCCAGGAGCAACTTCTTTAGCGGATGTTATTATCGGTAAATTTCCTGGAATAAAGGTAGAAGGTGCTAATATGGTAAACTCTTCTACAAGGTTTGTAATCAGAGGTGGGCACTATGTCCATGAATAATCCTGCTTATGCTATATTTGACATTGATGGCCAAGTCTATACTCAATACCCAGATTTTATTGATCCACAGAACATTAAAAGTATAGTGATCCTAAAATCAATGAGCGCAGCTAATAAATATGGAGGCCAAGGTCGTGGAGGAGTTATAGTAATAAAAATGAAATCTAGTCAATAGTAATAATTTACTCTGAGTAATTTATTTGAATAATAATTTCATTTCTTCTACTAAAAAATTTGAATGGGCTGTTGTAAGAGACGTACGAGGGCTCACCTATAAAATCTATATTTTTACCCTTCAATATTTTATAAAGTTTATTAGTGTTAGCTTCCACTTTAAAAGAATTAGAATATCCTCCATATTTTAAAGTCGCAAAATAACCAGCTTTAGATTCAATAATTTTCACATCTTTATCATTGGGCTTGTGTATATTGACTTAAATTAAATTCACTTGGCATTACAAAATCCATTGAATTGCCATTAGAATCACTATTCATATATACAGGAGTAGTCATTGCGATTTTCTCGTTAGTTTTGTTATTACCACTAATATAGCTAAAGAGTTTTCTGAAATTATTATTAGAGTTTGAGGTTGAAATAACTCTAGCTTTTATAGATTTCGGATAGAATCTAATTTCAAAATCATCAGATTTATCAACTAAAGTATATTTTTGGGTTTCATAGGTTTGACTAAACATAATTAAAGGGAAAAAAATTAGTAAAATTAATTTGACCATAGGGAGCTATTTTTTAATAATTTTAAGTGTCTTATTTTTAACTTTTAACATATATATACCTTTTGACAAGGGGCTAAGATCAATAATTTCAAGATTACTTTTAATTTCACCTCTTAAAATTATTTGGCCTAAATTATTTGTTATTAAATAATTTTCATTGTTGGTATAATTATTTCTTAAAGTTATAAAATCTATTACAGGATTAGGATAAAAATTGATTAAAGAATTTTGATTACCAATAATACTAAAAGTTTCCAGGTTATTTTGATAAATAGATGCTTGTTCAGGATATTCTAAAATAAGAGGAAAATAGCAATCATTATCACTAACAAAATAACTCAACCATGATAGAACAATTTTTCCTACATAATTATTGGCAGTTGAAGGAAACCTTCCGGTAGAATGACTTCCATTTTCAATTTCATAAATTGCCTTTGGAGTTGTATTTGGCGTATAATCATAATGAACATTAGCATGTTCATTAACAGGCGCAGTCGTATCATCTTGGCCACTAATAGTTAAAATAGGTACAGAATGGTTTAGATAATCAAAGTTTACAAGCCAAGGTTGAATCCAAGGGTTTAAGCTAATTACAGATTTTAAACTACCATCCATTGTAGCTGCGATTTGAGCTCCACCTCCACCCATAGAATGTCCGCCAACAGAAAATTTTTCTAAGTTGATGTTTTGGTAAACAGGAGAACTATCTCTATTATTTTCTTCTTGTAATGTTTGAACAGCATCTAAAAGTGCATTTGCTCTATCTATAGGAAGATCTGTTAAAGTATTTGTTCCAATAGTCATGACTACAATTCCATGTGAAGCTAAATAAGGGCCCCACGAAGACAACGCAGATTCAGGGCTAACAAAACCAGGAACAAGAATTAAACTTGAGAAAGGTCCTTCAGCACCAATTGGATAATATAAAGATGCTCCTAAATAATCAGGACCATCCCTCATGCCATCACTTTCTACAATAATTCCATAACTGTATGGTCCAGGATTACTAATAGTGTCAAGGGATATAGAATCACACCCTTGAGAAAAAGAGAGACTATAAAATAACAGTAGAAATGGGATTAGATGAAAATTATTATTCACTATTTTCCTCTTCCAGTTTTTCTTACAGCAGTAGTTTTAAAAGAAGTTTTAGCTTTTAAATTTTTGTTTTCCACCTTGCTTATCAAGTGATTTATCTTTATTCTTATTTCCGAAAAATTTACTACTCATAATGTTAGATTTTTATAAATATACTTAGGCTCTAAATTAATCAAAAATAACTACAGTTTGATTAACATATTAACAATTAATGTTCCATTGTTATAAATAGGAGACTCAGATTTTAAATTATATTCAGACAAAACTTCTCTCACTAACTCTTTCATTCGATCACTATTTCCAGTGACAATTTCAACTTCTTGAGCTTTATCCATTATACATCTACTAATAAAACTATGCACCTTACTACTAACATCTCTGTAAAATGTACCGTGTAAATCTAATTTGTAGGAGCTATAATTATTCATGTATAATCAGAGGAAATTAAAAAGACAAATTTAGTTAATATAATTTTAGGTAAAAGAATAAGTCAATCATATAATTTTAGCTAATTACATGCTTTTTTTGAATCAATTAAATAATTCGTATCTTATATATATGGTTGTTATTAATTACATCAGTCCAAAGAAAAAAGAAGTCAAAAAATCTAATGCTCAAATATTAGTAAAGGATTACATGAACAAAGATGTAATAACTTTTTTTAATTACGAGTCTATCTATTTAGTTATGAGCATATTATCTGATAACAAAATATCTGGAGCTCCCGTTATTAATAAATTTGGGAAATTAGTAGGAATTATTTCAGAAACTGACATAATGAAACATATTCTTGAGAGTAGATATTTTAATTTACCTACCAATAAAAACTCAGTAAGTAGCTTTATGACTAAAGCTGTTGATACCATCTCACCTGATAAAACTATTTTTGATGCTACATCCAAATTCTTAGAATTAAAGAGGAAAAGATTCCCTGTAATGAAAGAAGGTAAAATATTAGGTATTATTAGTAGATCAGATGTAATAACTGCATCTTTAAAAATAAAAGGACAAAATTGGAGAAAATAAATTTTTGCGCATCGTTTAATTGTATAAATTTATACAATGAAAAAATATGCATTAATTACAGGGTCTTCTTCGGGAATAGGATTAGAAATTGCTAAAATATTAGCTGACAAAGGCTATAATATTATTCTTACAGCTAGAAGAAAAGAAAGATTAATAGAAAATTCAAAATCAATTATTTCTAATTACAATGTAAGTTGCGATTATATAAGCTGTGATTTAAGTGATAAAAGTTCTCCCAATAAAATTTATGATTTTTGCAAAAAAAATAATTATGATGTTGAAATTCTAGTTAATAATGCAGGTTATGCAATCCCTTCTTCATTTATCAAAACAAGCTATGGAAGATGAAGAGAAGTTTTTGAGAGTTTTAGGTATTTCTGTAATAGCACTTAGTAAATTATTTTTACCATCTATGGTTAAAAATAAAAAAGGCAAAATCATGATAATCTCATCTGTAGCTGCATTCGCACCTCCAACTTCATTTTTATCATTATATGGTCCAGTTAAAATGTTTATGAATAGGTTTAGCGATTCGATAAACTCTAACTATAACAGCAAGGGTATTACATCAACTGCCGTATGTCCTGGTTTTACATATACTGAATTTCATACTTCTAATGGAGTTCAAAAACAAATGGATAGTATGCCAGGATTTATGAAAAAAAGTGCAAAAAGAGTAGCTAAAGAAGCTATTGCAGATACGTTTAAAGGCAAATCCTTAAGTATTCCTACCAAAACTTACAAACTATTCGTGCTGATATTAAAAGTCACTCCTAAATTTTTATTTCCACTATTATTTAAAATGCTTTCAAGTACAAAGAATTCTAACTAAAGAAATTAAAGTTTAGAAATTATTTTTTCTATAGAGATTTATGATGATTGAAATGGAAGTTAAAAAAACTTAAAGTAAGTTTAAGATTAATTCTTCCGATAAAGGGATGATTAAAAAATGCTTTATTTTCTAATTTTAGTAGATGTAATTTAGAGATCAGTTCATCAAATGAATCTCTAGATTCAACCCAATCTGAATTAAGCTTATTAAGATCAATATGTTCAGGAAAGTTTGCAGTAATTTTGGGAGCCACTGCTTTATAACCAAGCTTCCAAATAAATGGTGTCAAAAAAGATTTAAAATAAGTAATAAGAGAAACATTATTAATGGTCTCTGGATAAAGAATCTTCTTAGTTATATATTGTTTTGCCAATGATTCAACTAGCCAACAGTGATATAAATGTTGAAGAATTGACCAACCATGAGATTGATTATTTAATTCAATAAGGAAAGCTTAGAAATTGAGTTAAAATATGCTAAACGATCAATTTCGAGTTTAGAATCAGAAAATTTATTCATTAAACAAAGAAACAAAATAAATTTGTCATTAATATGTAAAGCTAGCTTTACTAATAAGTATTTTTTACTATATTTGTAAAGCATACTTAACATTGATATTAGTATATGAAACTTAAAACACTTAGAATTATGGCAATTATTATTGGAATATTAGGAACATCACTATTTAATAGATTTTTAGAAGGCGGGGCATTATTTATGTCACTAATCCTTATTTGTTTATTACTATCTATTTATTTTATGACAAAAGGTTTTTATAGGGTTAAAACTAACCCTGAATTATCTAAAAAAATGTTAACTCTAATTAATGATAGCGGTACTTTAGGGTTATCTCTTGGTTTTTTGTCAGCTTTTCTTGGTTTAATAGCAGGTTTTGATGCTATTGAAGCATCTGGAAATGCAGAACCTGCGATTTTAGCAGGAGGGATTAAAGTAGCTCTATTATCTCCCATTTTCGGAATTTTTACATTCGTAATTTCTAAGACGGGAGTACTTATATTAAAATTACTTCAAAAAAATTAATATGAAAAAATTATTTATAGCACTATTGGAACTAAAAATAAATATATTGAATAAAATATTAAAATTATTTAAAAAAATTAACACTGTTAACCATGAGTTTTTCTAAAAAAGAGATATCAATATCAATTGAAATAATATTTTCCATTTTGTTTATTATTATTTTTATGCCATATTTTTATGAAAACAGATTAAACTCATATGATTTTAATTTTATAGCTATAAAAATAATTCAAATTGTAGTGTTTTCTGTTATTTACTTTTCCTTATCATATTCAATACTTGAGCTTAACTACAAAAAAAAAATAATTCAAGATGAAAGAGACGATTTAATAAGCTCAAAATCTTATAAATTAGGCTACATACTCCTAGATCTTGGAATAGTAATCGTTTTAGGCCATCTCATATCAGATTCAGAATTTCAAAGTAATGGAACAATAATATTTCTTATCATAACCTTACTGTTAGCAGTATCTTTGATAAAGTCATTATTCCAACTGTACTTATATAAAACATCTTAGTACTATGGAATTAAAAAATAGTGTTAAAAAATACCGGCAAATAAAAGGACTAACACAAGAAGAATTAGGCTTAAAATCAGGTGTTAGCAGACAAACCATAATTTCCATTGAAAGGTATCGATATAAACCAAGTTTAGAGCTTGGGATTAAAAATAGCTTTAGCGTTAGAGACAGATATCAACGAATTATTTTTCTTAGACGTTAAAAAAGAGGAAACAATTAAATCTACAGACATAAAAGAAATAGAAAAAAAACCGATTAAATTTCAAGACTTTAAAGAGAAGGATTGGAAAAAATTATGGGTAAATTTGAAAAAAAAATAATTGATGGATAAAAAATATGATATTGTAGTTTGGGGTGCTAGTGGATTTACAGGCAGATTAGTATGTGAGTATTTATTTAAAAATTATACAAAAAAAAATAGTACACTTAAATGGGCTATAGCTGGAAGGAACATTAATAAATTAGAGGGAATTAGAAAAGAGTATGCCAATGACACAATTCCAATTATAGTTGCAGACAGCAATGATATCGACAGTTTAAATAAACTAACTAAAAGTACAAAAGTAGTATGCACAACTGTAGGTCCTTACGCGAAATATGGCACCAAACTTGTTAAAGCATGTATAGAAAATAAATCTCATTACTGTGATTTAGCTGGTGAAGTTCAATGGATACACAAAATGATTCAAGAAAATCACGAATCTGCAAAAACAAATAAAGTAAAAATTGTCAATTGCTGTGGTTTTGATTCAATTCCATCAGATATGGGTGTATACTTTATTCATAAAGAGTTAAAAAAGATAAATCAATCTATCAAAAGTATTGACATGCGTGTTGCTGGAGTAAAAGGAGGGATTAGTGGCGGAACATATGCAAGTTTGAATAACGTTATTAAAGAGTCTTATGAAAACGAAAACATATATAAAATATTATCAAACCCATACAGTCTAAACCCTTATGGATATCAAAAAGGTGAAGATAGAAAAGATCTTAGAAAAGTTATTTACGATAAAGTTTCAAAAAAATGGATTAGCCCATTTATTATGGCATCAATAAATACAAAAATAGTAAGACGAAGTAATGCAATAAGCGGGTTCTTGTATGGTGAAGATTTCAGATACAGCGAAGCAACTACAGCAGGAAAAGGGATTAAAGGAAAAGTAAGAGGATATTTAAACTCATTCCCATTAATCTTTGTTGCAGCAAAACCGAAGTCAATTTTAAAGAAAATAGCTAATAAGATACTTCCTAAACCTGGGCATGGACCATCTAAAAAAGATAGAGAGAATGGGTATTACAACCTCAAATTTTACATAAAAACTAATGACAATAAAGAAATCATTGCAAGGGTTATTGGAGATATGGATCCTGGCTATGGATCAACATCTAAAATGCTCGCTGAGTCTGCAATCTGCTTAGCAAAAGACGATTTAAAAGAGAGCTATGGAGTACTTACTCCATCAACTTCGATGGGTGAATCATTACTTAAAAGACTAAAAGAAAATGCAGGACTTAGTTTTAAACTTGAATAAAAAATTAAAACATTATTATTAATAATTACAACTCATTAATTTATAATTACAACAATCTGTTGACAGAATTTTGAATTTTGTCATAACCAAAAATAATATACAATTATGAAAAAAATTAAATTAACAGCATTACTTATCGCTATTGTTGCGATAAACTTTTCATGCCAAACAACTTCCCCAGACAGATCCATAGGATTTACTAACTGGTCTGATGATGGAGAAACTTACAAATGGCACTTAGGTACAGACAAAGCAGTGGATTTAGTAGTTGAATTGGACAAAGTTTGGTCTGCCCAAGATTACACTAAAATGAGGACCTTCTTTGCGGACACAGCAAAATTCTACCACAGGAATGGCAAATCTTTTAACAACACTAATGATTTTATTAATTTTATTAGCGAAGGGGCAAGTACTACAGAATGGAAATTTACTTCTGCATACTCAGTTGATCTGGACCCGTCCAGAGGAGGGGAGCATGTTCAAGCAGGCTTTGAACTTACGAGCAAGTCAGGTGATTCAATAATAAAATCTGAGGTACATGAACAATATTATGTTATAGATAATAAAATTGTTCAATGGAGACAGTTTTCACTACCTATGAACTAGTAAAAATTCATATTGATTAAAAAAAGCATCCTATTTGGGGTGCTTTTTTTTATATAAATATTTAGAGTAGGTTGTTAATTTGAATACTGAAATTGTGTTTCTATTGGAACTCCGTATAAAGATTCTAGCTCAGAAATATTTTCTTTATAAAATTTAGTTTCCGGGGGTAAGCTTATATTTTTCCAAAAATTTAAGTCATAAGGAATTTTAAATAAAGTCATGTCTTTTTGTCTCAGCAATTATGCCAGAGTAATCGAACATTTTTTTATCCTCTTCAACTCCAATGACAAAAACTTCATGCCTGTAATCCATAGGTATATATTTCCTAGGACTTTGACCAGATTGCAACAATAAATTTTTAATTCTAGCTGTTACTTTAGCCGCAGCCTTATACTCTCTATTGTGATAACTTAAATACAACTTTCCTTCTGAATTCTTCTTGTAAACATAAATAGCATCCATAGATTTTCCAGTCAAAGGAACTTTAGAGAATTCTAATTTATATATTGAATAGGTATCAAAACCAATGAATAATTTTAAAGTTCGTTCGTTTCCCCTATCATCTAAACCTGTACCATTTAGAATTATAACATCTTCACCATCATAATTAGACACTCCAAGTTTTTTCCATTTGTAGGATCCTACTGAAATTGATTTCCTAAGCGGATTATTATATTCCATGTATTTTAAAGCATGATTTTGTTGTTCATTATTAACAAATCTATAATCAGCTGAATTTCTAGTTTGAGTAATGTTAAAATCAGAAATATAAGAATAAGGACCTCTATCATTAACATTTATAAAATGTTCAATGTAATATCTACAAATATTGTCCTCAACAGACCACCTTCTATAAAGTACTTTTAGTTGATGGGATTTATTTAATGTGTTATCTTTAAGGCTTTTAAGAGCTAATTTTACGTAGTCTTCATTGCTTTTTACAAATACATCTGAAAGTTCAGTTACATTTTCTTCTAAAACAATTTTTTTATCCTCTTGTGAAATATATTCTTTTATAGAAATCTTAAAAGTTTTAAAACCTATACTAGAGATTTCCAAAACATCATTTAGCTCTTTATCAGTAACTAAAAAATAAAAAGCCCCTTCATCATTACTGGATGTTCCTAAGTTTTTGGACAGAATACCAATGGCTGCATAGGGAACTCCATAATTATATTCATCGACTATTACACCTTCAACTACTGTTTTATTTTGTGAGTAAATAAAGGAACAAATTATTAAAAAAAATAAAGTAAAATTATATCTCATGGTTTCAAATATAGATAAAAAAAAAGAGCTATTAAATTAATAGCTCTTTTTTATAAAATATGATTTAAATTAGAATATATAACGTAAACCAAATTGCATTTGCCATCTAGAAAGTAGGCTAGAATCGTATCCAAATGTATTCTGCAAATCAGTACTGTATGTATATGTAGGTGTTCCATCTGCACCAACGTTAACACCAATAGGCTGAACTGCATTTGGCTGTTGAACTAGACCCCATTCTGAGCTTATAAAATTACCGATATTTAAGAAATCAACACTAAACTGAACAGTATTAGTTTTTCCATTTTTAACTTTAATATGATAATCTTGTAAAAGCTTAACATCCCAACGACCTACCCATGGAGATAATGCTCCATATCGCTCTGCGTATTGTCCACGTCTACCGTTTAAATACTCATCCTGCATAATGTAAGAATCAAAACCAGCTGCTTGACCAGGACCGCTAAAGGACATTTCATTTATCTCTTCAGTTGTTGGTATATATATTAAGTCATTTAAACCTGAGCCGTCTCCATTAATATCTCCACCATAAGTATAACTAAATCTTCCTCCTCTACTATATTCAAAGAAAGTTGAAATTGTTGTTCCCCACTTATCGTCATCACCATAACTCCATTTTTTACTAGCTACTCCAATAAAACGATGAGTATCTCCGTATTTAGAGTATGATAATACATCTGCGTTAGCGTCACCAACTACTGGGTTAAATGCAAATGCATCACCAGTAATTTCAGCTTCAATAGAGTTTACATCTTTTGAGTCTAAGTAACTGTACGCAAAGCTTGTATACAATCCATTATCAAAAGTTTTTTGTGCTTTAAAAGCAACATTCCAAATTCTACCTTTATCAGAATTACTAAATGTATAACCATTCGCTTGTGCTCCAAAACCTAATCCATCTCCATTAACTAATACGTGATCAGCTGAAGTATAAATTGGTCTATTATCTACACCAGCTAATGTTCCTGAAGGAGTTAATAAACCCCAGTTCTGAACATGTGCTCCATTAGTGTCCTTTGAATAAGAAACATCTGCAGTTAAAATTAATCCATTATCATACTTATGATCAAGTCCTAAGTTAGTTCTCCAAACTTGAGGATACTTATAGTCAGGATCAACCATTTGATGGAACCACCAGTTTGGATTCCCAATTTGATTTCCTAACCAAACAAAAGGAATACGTCCAGAAAATAATCCTGAACCACCTCTTAGTTGCGTAGTGCTATCACCATTAACATCATAGTTAAACCCAACTCTAGGTGAAATTAGCCATGAACTAGATGGCATCTGAGTATTATCTAATAATTGAACAGTGCCATCATTAGGATTAACATAAGGTGTGTTTGGTGCATAATCTCCAGTACCATCTATAACATCTTGAGCTTTCTCATCCGTATCAAAGTATAGAGGTTTGTCCAATCTTATTCCATAAGTTAATTTGAAGTCGTCGTTAACATCCCACTCATCTTGTAAGTAAAAAGCTAATTGACCTACATTGGTTTCAGCTAAAGACCAAGTATCTGCATTTGCAACAGCTTGCGCATTTGCAAGAGCCTCGGACAATAATCCGTTATTACCAGCAGCAACAAAATCACCAACAGAAGCAAATGCTCCAAAAGCACCTACATAACCATTGTCATTTCCA
Organism: uncultured Flavobacteriaceae bacterium; assembly: GCA_964275595.1. Lineage (GTDB taxonomy): Bacteria > Bacteroidota > Bacteroidia > Flavobacteriales > Flavobacteriaceae > SGZJ01. The sequence continues at coordinate 801 of CAXYDM010000016.1, read as the reverse complement.
TAACCATAAACTCCTAAATTAAATGAATTATCAAATTCAAATTTTTCAAAAGAAAAACCTAATGTATAGGTATGATTAGCTTTAGTGTAAGTTAAATTATTAGAAAACTGAATAACCTTTTGATCTAAAACATTATTTATTGAAAATGGCTCATGTCCTGCAATAATATAATTTGAACCTGCTCCATCTTGAATTGTAATTGCTGGCATTGGAGATGACATTGGGTTTCTAAAATCTTCGAAATGCGAGTATCCAGCTTGGAATTTATTTGAAACTGCATCAGAAATAGATGAGTTAAGCTCTACTTGAACAGAATTTAACTTATTATTTATCTGATAACCAGAGTTTTCGAATTGTAAAACCGATGCATTAGGACCTCTAAAGCCTAAAGCGGTAGGGTGAGCTGGCTTATCTTTGGAAGCATCAAGCCAATTATAAATAACCGCTAATTGATTCTTTTCATCGATATTCCAGTCTAATTTAAATATTCCCTTAGATGACTCAGTATCGTGCATAAACCCTTCGTAAGAACCTGGATCATATCCTATCCCTAATAATGTGTTTTGTACTAAAATTAAATCACTCTCGTCAACTCTAGATTCATTAATCGAACCAGTACCTCTATTAGGTAACCAAGATTGACCTAAATCTTCTCTTTGATCTTGTTCAAAGTTTGTGAAAAAGAATAATTTGTTTTTAATAATTGGGCCACCTATACTAAATCCTCTTTGAGATTGTGATAGTTTTGGTACAAAAATATCTTCTCCATTAATTTTAGATCCTGTAAGATCTTCATTTCTC
>CAXYDM010000015.1:0-82492 GCA_964275595.1 uncultured Flavobacteriaceae bacterium | reverse complement strand
AACTGTTCAAACCACTACTGATAAGTTTGGTATGGTTAACATTATAATAGGGAACAGCGATCAAACAGGTGGTTCTGCAAGTTCTGTTTCTGATGTAGATTGGGATACAGGTCAGAAATCATTGAGAGTTGAATTAAACCACAGAGGAGATTGTGTTTCTTTTGAGGAAATTAGCTACCAAGCATTTAGCTATGTACCATTTGCATACTATGCACAAAACGATAATGCAACTGCAGCTATTGCAGAGAACTTAAATTTAATTCTTGAAAATCAAGCTGCTAGTGAAGCTTCTGATGATTCTTTACAAGCTGCAATTGATGCTAATGAACAAGCAGATTTAGCAGAGTCTATTGCTGGAGATGAAGCAGATGCAAACTTTACAATCTAATATAGATACCGCTGTAGTCAATGCAACTGATGCAATAACCATAACGCTATTGCAATTGCTACTACCCAGCGCAGATGTAGATCAAAATGAAGCAGACGCAGATTCCGCAGATGCAACTTTACAGTCTAATATAGATACTGCTGTAGCCAATGCTACAGAGGGCAATAACAAATAACGCTATTGCAAATGCAACTACTCAAGCAGATGTGGATCAAAATGAAGCAGACTCAGATTCTGCAGACGCTACTTTACAGTCTAATATAGATACTGCTGTAGCCAATGCTACTGCGGCAATAACAAATAACGCTGTTGCAATTGCAACTACCCAGGCAGATGTAGATCAAAATGAAGCAGATGCTGATGCAGCCATTGCAGCTCTGCAAGCAGATGTTGACGCAAATGAAGCAGCTGCAATAACAGAACTAAACGATCTTGGTGATGTATTGAAAGAATCTAATTCTCTTTACATAGGAAAAGATCCTTCCGCTACAACGAATAATGCGCAACAAAACGTTTCCGTTGGTACAACTGCGCTAGGAGCAATCACAACTGGAGATAAAAACACTGCAGTTGGTTTTAATGCACTTGCAAAAACCGCTGCTGGTATTAATAATGATTCTGTTGGTTTTTCTTCATTAAGTAAAGTTACATCAGGAAGTTATAATGTAGCTGTAGGTAACGGAGCTGGATCTAATGTAAGAGGTGGATCTTCCAGTGTATTTATTGGAAACAATGCTAATACAGGTACAAATCAAGGAGCACCAAGTAATAGAATTGCTATTGGAGCCGCTGCTAATGTTACTCAAAACAATACAGCTGTAATAGGAAATGGAAATGTTACTCAGATATGGATGGCAGAAGATAAAGGAGCTGTTGTTTATGCAGCTGGAGTTAATGTAGATGGAACAACTTCTTTCTGCAACAATTGCAGCATTGCAAGCAGATGTGGACGCAAACGAAGCAGACAGTGATTCAGCAGACACTACAATGCAAGCGGATATAGATGGAAATGAAGCAGATGCAGATGCAGCCATTGCAGCACTACAAGCTGATGTAGACGGAAATGAATCAGATGCAGATACTGCGATTGCAGCAAATACTACTTCCATAGCTACTACTCAAGCAGATGTTGACGGGAACGAGGCAGATGCAGATGCAGCCATTGCAGCACTACAAGCAGATATAGACGGAAATGAATCAGATGCAGATGCAGCTATTGCAGCACTACAAGCAGATGTAGATCAAAACGAATCAGATAGTGATTCAGCAGACACTACAATGCAGGCGGATATAGATCAAAACGAATCATGATACAGCTATTGCAGCACTACAAACAGATGTAGACGGAAATGAAGCAGATGCCGACGCAGCCATTGCAGCACTACAAGCAGATGTAGATCAAAACGAATCGATAGTGATTCAGCAGACACTACAATGCAGGCGGACATAGATCAAAACGAGTCAGATGCTGATGCAGCCATTGCAGCATTACAAGCAGATGTAGATCAAAATGAATCTGATAGTGATTCAGCTATTGCAGCACTACAAAACAGATGTAGATGGTAATGAAGCAGATGCCGACGCAGCCATTGCAGCATTACAAGCAGATGTAGATCAAAATGAATCAGACAGTGATTCAGCAGACACTACAATGCAGGCGGATATAGATGGAAACGAAGCAGATGCAGATGCAGCCATTGCAGCACTACAAACAGATGTAGATGGTAATGAAGCAGATGCAGATACAGCTATTGCAGCCTTACAAGCAGATGTAGATGGTAATGAAGCAGATGCAGATACAGCTATTGCAGCCTTACAAGCAGATGTAGACGGAAACGAGTCTGATGCTGATGCAGCCATTGCAGCCTTACAAGCAGATGTAGATCAAAATGAATCTGATAGTGATTCAGCTATTGCAGCACTACAAACAGATGTAGATGGTAATGAAGCAGATGCCGACGCAGCCATTGCAGCATTACAAGCTGATGTAGATCAAAATGAATCTGATAGGGTAATGAAGCAGATGCAGATACTGCGATTGCAGCTCTTCAAACAGATGTAGACGGAAACGAGTCTGATGCAGATGCAGCTATTGCAGCACTACAAGCAGATGTAGATCAAAATGAATCTGATAGTGATTCAGCAGACACTACAATGCAGGCGGATATAGATGGAAACGAATCAGATGCTGATGCAGCCATTGCAGCATTACAAGCAGATGTAGATCAAAATGAATCTGATAGTGATTCAGCTATTGCAGCACTACAAACAGATGTAGATGGTAATGAAGCAGATGCCGACGCAGCCATTGCAGCATTACAAGCTGATGTAGATGGTAATGAATCAGATGCTGATGCAGCTATTGCAGCACTACAAACAGATGTAGATCAAAACGAATCAGACAGTGATTCAGCAGACACTACAATGCAGGCGGATATAGATGGAAACGAATCCGATGCTGATGCAGCCATTGCAGCATTACAAGCAGATGTAGATCAAAATGAATCTGATAGTGATTCAGCTATTGCAGCACTACAAACAGATGTAGATGGTAATGAAGCAGATGCCGACGCAGCCATTGCAGCATTACAAGCTGATGTAGATCAAAATGAATCTGATAGTGATTCAGCAGACACTACAATGCAGGCGGATATAGATCAAAAACGAATCAGATGCTGATGCAGCCATTGCAGCATTACAAGCTGATGTAGATCAAAATGAATCTGATAGTGATTCAGCTATTGCAGCACTACAAGCTGATGTAGATCAAAATGAATCTGATAGTGATTCAGCAGACACTACAATGCAGGCGGATATAGATGGAAACGAATCAGATGCAGATAATGCCATTACTGCAAATACTACTTCAATAAATAATTTAATCGTTGCAACTCAGCCTTTACTTCTATAAATGTTGATGGTGGATCTATTGATGGTGCTACGATTGGTGCAACAACCGCATCCACAGTGCATTTACAACTTTAACTTCCTCAGGAGCCACATCACTTGCAACAAGTGGTGGTGCTGTTAACATAGCATCAACTGGTGCAATGACCACAGTAAAAGGAACATTAAATGTAGATGAAGCCGTGACTTTGGATACTACTTTAGATGTAACGGGAGATACTTCAGTATCAACCTTTGATTCAACTGGGGCGACATCACTTGCAACAAGTGGAGGAGTAGTTAACGTAGCATCAACTGGTTTAATGACTACAGTAAAAGGAACATTAAATGTAGATGAAGCGGTGACTTTGGATACTACTTTAGATGTTTCTGGTGCAGTAACAGGTGGTTCAATTACTGATGGTACTGCAACTTTATCTTCAGGAGCATTGAGTGGTGCCACAAATGTAACTGCTTCTGGTACTGTTCAAGCAGAACAACTAACTTAACTGATGATGCATTGATTTCAGATGATCTTTTTGTTGGTAATAATGTAACTGCTTATGGTAATGTAGCTACGGCTGGTACATTAGCTGTAACTGGTGCTTCTACTTTATCAAGTACATTAGATGTAACTGGAGATACTTCAGTATCAACCTTTGATTCAAGTGGAGCGACATCACTTGCAACAGGTAGCGGAGCAGTTAACGTAGCTACTAGTGGTGCAATGACCACAGTAAAAGGAACATTAAATGTAGATGAAGCCGTGACTTTGGATACTACATTAGATGTAACGGGAGATACTTCAGTATCAACCTTTGATTCAAGTGGAGCGACATCACTTGCGACAGGTGGAGGAGTAGTTAACGTAGCATACAAGTGGTGTAATGACTACAGTAAAAGGAACATTAAATGTAGATGAAGCGGTGACTTTGGATACTACTTTAGATGTAACTGGTAATACAGCTGTCACAGGGACGTTAAGTGCAGCTACTGGTTCAACAATAGGTAACCTTACTTTGGCTAATGGTTCTATCACTGACTCTAGTGGTGCAATTAGTTTTGGTGATGAAAATATTTCAACTACTGGTACTATAAGTTCTGGTTCTTCAACGCTAAGCTCATTAACTGTTTCTGGTGCTACTGCACTAAACGGAGGTTTATCAATGGATACAAATAAATTTACTGTAGCCGATACATCTGGTAATGTAGCTACCGCTGGTACATTAGATGTAACTGGTGCTTCTACTTTATCAAGTACATTAGATGTAACTGGAGATACTTCAGTATCAACCTTTGATTCAAGTGGAGCGACATCACTTGCGACAGGTGGAGGAGTAGTTAACGTAGCTACTAGTGGTGTAATGACCACAGTAAAAGGAACATTAAATGTAGATGAAGCGGTGACTTTGGATACTACATTAGATGTAACGGGAGATACTTCAGTATCAACCTTTGATTCAAGTGGAGCGACATCACTTGCAACAGGTGGTGGAGTAGTTAATGTAGCATCAACTGGTGTAATGACTACAGTAAAAGGAACATTAAATGTAGATGAAGCGGTGACTTTGGATTCAACATTTAGATGTAACTGGTAATACAGCTGTCACAGGGACGTTAAGTGCAGCTACTGGTTCAACAATAGGTAACCTTACTTTGGCTAATGGTTCTATTACTGACTCTAGTGGTGCAATTAGTTTTGGTGATGAAAATATTTCAACTACTGGTACTATAAGTTCTGGTTCTTCAACACTTAGCTCATTAACTGTTTCTGGTGCTACTGCCTTAAACGGAGGTTTATCAATGGATACAAATAAATTTACTGTAGCCGATACATCTGGTAATGTAGCTACCGCTGGTACATTAGATGTATCTGGTGCTTCTACTTTATCAAGTACATTAGATGTAACTGGAGATACTTCAGTATCAACCTTTGATTCAAGTGGAGCGACATCACTTGCGACAGGTGGAGGAGTAGTTAACGTAGCTACTAGTGGTGTAATGACTACAGTAAAAGGAACATTAAATGTAGATGAAGCGGTGACTTTGGATACTACTTTAGATGTAACGGGTGATACTTCTGTATCGACTAGTCTTACTGTTGATGGCTTGTATTTTGGTCCAGGGTCAGGTGATGGCGATAACAATTTAGCTGTTGGATCTTCGATGGGTTCGGGAACAGGAAAACGAAATACTGCGATAGGATCAAGAGCCCTCGAATCTTATTCGGGAACTGGGTTTGATAACAATACTGCAGTTGGTTACTATAATATGAAAGCATTATCAACAGGTAGTGGAAATACAGCTTTGGGTGCTGAAAATATATTTTCATTAACTACTGGAACAGCAAACACATCTATAGGAAATCAAACAATGCTTAACGTTTCAACAGGAAGTAATAATACTGGTTTAGGACAAAGAGCAGGACAATCGATAACAACAGGTGCAAACAATACATTGATTGGACTTAATGCAGATGTGAGTTCATCAAATGCAAATAATGAAACTGTAATAGGTAAAGATGCTACTGGTCAGGGAGATAATACCTTAACACTAGGAAATGATTCAGTGACCTCTATCTACATGGCTGAAGATTCTGGTGCTACTGTTTATGCTGGAGGTCTAAACATTGGAGGAGCAGCAGTTACATCTACAGCTGCAGAGCTTAATATTTTAGATGGAGTAACATCTACAGCTACAGAGCTTAATATTTTAGATGGAGTAACATCTACAGCTACAGAGCTTAACATTTTAGATGGAGTAACATCTACAGCTACAGAGCTTAACATTTTAGATGGAGTAACATCTACAGCTGCAGAGCTTAATATTTTAGATGGAGTAACATCTACAGCTGCAGAGCTTAATATTTTAGATGGAGTTACATCTACAGCTGCAGAGCTTAACATTTTAGATGGAGTAACATCTACAGCTGCAGAGCTTAACATTTTAGATGGAGTTACTGCTACTACAGCAGAATTAAATTATGTAGATGGGGTAACATCAAATGTTCAAACTCAAATTAATTCTATTAGTTCTTCAGCTGTTTCAAGCATAAATGGTCTTTCTGATGCACTTGTAGAGAGTAACTCGATTTACATAGGAAATGACCCTTCATCAACAACTGATAGTGCACAATATAATCTAGCCGTTGGAACTACTGCTCTGGATGCTATAACTACAGGTGATAATAATACAGCTGTAGGTTACGATGCATTAACTGCAAACACTACAGGTGTTTCAAATACAGCTTTGGGATTTCGTGCTTTATCTTCAAACACTACAGGTGGTTCTAACACAGCTTCGGGTAGAGGAGCTTTATATTCAAACACTACAGGTGTTTCAAATACAGCTTCAGGATATGCTGCTTTATATTCAAACACTACAGGTGGTTATAACACAGCTTCGGGATTAGAGGCTTTATATTCAAACACTACAGGTGTTTTCAAATACAGCTTCAGGATATGCTGCTTTATATTCAAACACTACTGGTGGTTCTAACACAGCTTCGGGATTAGAGGCTTTATATTCAAACACTACAGGTGGTTCTAACACAGCTTCGGGTAGAGGAGCTTTATATTCAAACACTACAGGTGGTTCTAACACAGCTTCGGGATTAGAGGCTTTATATTCAAACACTACAGGTAGTTCTAACACAGCTTCGGGTAGAGGAGCTTTATATTCAAACACTACAGGTGTTTCAAATACAGCTTCAGGATATGCTGCTTTATATAGAAACACTACAGGTGGTTCTAACACAGCTTCGGGATTAGAGGCTTTATATTCAAACACTACAGGTAGTTCTAACACAGCTTCGGGTAGAGGAGCTTTATATTCAAACTCTACAGGTGTTTCAAATACAGCTTCAGGATATGCTGCTTTATATTCAAACACTACAGGTGGTTCTAACACAGCTTCGGGATTAGAGGCTTTATATTCAAACACTACAGGTGGTTCTAACACAGCTTCGGGTAGAGGAGCTTTATATTCAAACACTACAGGTGTTACAAATACAGCTTCGGGATATAGCGGCTTTATATTCAAACACTACAGGTGTTCAAATACAGCTTCAGGATATGCTGCTTTATATTCAAACACTACAGGTGGTTCTAACACAGCTTCGGGATATGCTGGCTGGTGATGTTATTACAACTGGTTCAAATAATACTCTCTTAGGATATGGTTCTGACCCTAGTGCTGTTGACGCCACTAACCAGATTGTAATCGGTAAGGGAGCAACAGGAGTGGGAGACAACTACGCTGTAATTGGTAATGCTGACGTGACAAGAGTATATGCCGCGCAAGATGCCGGAGCAACTCTCTACGCTGCGGGATTAAATATCGGAGGAACCGCAGTAACATCTACTGCTGCTGAGTTAAACTTAGTTGATGGATCTTCAGCTGGAACAATTGTTAATTCTAAAGGGGTAGTTTATGGTTCTTCGGGTGAGGTTAATGCTACAACTCTTCAGATAGCAGGAACATCGATAACTGCAAATGCTGCAGAGTTAAACTATGTAGACGGAGTAACCTCTAATATCCAGACACAGCTTGATGCAAAAGGAACAGCATCAAATGTAACTGGATTGAGCGATGCATTAGTTGAGAGTAACTCGATTTACATAGGAAATGACCCTTCATCAACTACTGATACTGCAAACAACAACATTGGTCTCGGAATATCTGCACTTCAAAATATTACAACAGGTGATAATAATACTGCCTTAGGGTCAGGAACACTTAAAGATGCTACAACAGCTGAAGGAAATGTAGCGATTGGAATTAACGCAATGCAAAATAATATTTCAGGGGGCAAAAATATAGCAATTTCACCATACCGAGCTTTAAATGCACTTACTACTGGACAACAAAATATTGCAATTGGAATGGATGCTGTAAGAGATATCACAGATGCAAGCTACAATATTGGAATTGGAACATATGCGCTATCTGCTAATACTTCTGGAAATTATAATCTTGCGCTTGGATATAGAGCTATGGCTGGAACGGGCACAGGTGATTTTAATTCTGCATATGGGTATGATGCGTTGAGAAGCTTAACTAGTGGTGCAAGCAATATTGGTATAGGTAAAGATGCTGGTGATCTGATCACAACAGGTTCTAACAATATTATTATAGGAAACAATGCCCATGCATCAGCTGTTGATGTTTCAAATGAAATAGTTATTGGCGCTGGTGCAAATGGACTTGGAGCTAATTATGCTGTTATTGGTAGTGCCGATGTAACAAGAGTTTATGCTGCAGAAGATGGAGCAGCTGTAATCTATGCAAATGGGACAATAAACTCCTCTGACTCAAGATTTAAAAGTAAGGTTAAACCAATGAACTTAGGATTACAATTCATTAATAAATTAAATCCTGTTTCATATTTTAAAATGAGTAAAAGTCAATATAAAGGAGAGGAAGATAATAATGATCTTAGATATGAGTATGGTTTAATTGCTCAGGAAGTTGAAGAAGTTTTAAAAGAAACTGATCCTGAAAATACAGTTGTTACAAAAGACGATGAAGGGTTTTTAGGAATGGATTATAAGCAAATTATCATGCCACTTATTAAATCTGTTCAAGAGCTTTCATCATATGTTGAAGAGTTAGAATCAAATAAATCTGACGAAATTCAAGCATTGAAAAAAGAAATAGAGCTGTTAAAGTCTATGATAAAAAGTCAAAAATAATAAATAAAAAAAAGTCTCTTCAACAGAAGAGACTTTTTTAATTTATAAATAATAAATTATTACTAATTTCTTATTGGGGTATTTAAAATTAAATCTAAGTATAAATTAATTTTATCTTTTAATTTTTTTCTTTCTGAAATAAAGTCTAAAAAACCATGTTCTAAAACAAACTCAGCTGTTTGAAACCCATCGGGTAAGTCTTTTCCAGTTGTATCTCTAACAACTCTGGGTCCTGCAAAACCAATAAGAGCTCCAGGTTCACCGATATTTATATCACCTAGCATTGCGAATGATGCAGTTGTACCACCAGTGGTAGGATCTGTACATAATGAAATATATGGTATTTTGGCCTCCGCTAATTGTGCTAACTTAACTGATGTTTTAGCAAGTTGCATTAAAGAAATAGCAGCTTCCATCATTCTTGCACCACCTGATTTAGAAATAATTAAAAAAGGTATTTTTTTCTTTAAGGAGTGATCTGCAGCTCTGGCAATCTTTTCACCAACAACACTTCCCATTGACCCACCAATAAACTTAAAATCCATACAAGCGATTACAATTTCTCTACCTTTAGATTTACCTACAGCAGTTCTAATAGCGTCTTTTAAATTTGTTTTTTTGGTAGCATCTTTTAATCTATCGGAATACTTTTTATTATCTTCAAATTTTAAAGGATCCTTGGAGCTTAGATTGGCATCTAACTCTTTAAACTTGTCATCAAATAAAATATCAAAATACTCTTTACTTCCAATTCTTACATGGTAACCATCTTCAGGACTTACATAATAGTTTTGTTCTAACTCTTCTGTATCAACAATTTTTCCAGTGGGAGATTTATACCAAAGTCCTTTAGGAATATCTTTTTTTGCTTCAGTTGGAGTCTGTATTCCTTTATCTTTTCTTTTAAACCAAGCCATTTTTTAAAATTTAGTAATTAACTAAGTTAAATAATTTTATAAAGTATTTACATTATTTAGATCCTTAAATGCTTGTTTTAGTCTTTCTACAAAAGTTACTTCTGCTTCTCTTACCCATTTCCTTGGGTCATAATATTTTTTATTAGGAACATCATCTCCATCAGGATTCCCAATTTGCGCTTTTAAATATTCTGAATTTTTATTAAAATATTCTCTAATTCCAGTCATGTATGCGTACTGCATGTCTGTATCAATATTCATTTTAATAACTCCATAACTAATTCCCTCTCTTATTTCCTCAACGGTTGATCCTGATCCACCATGAAAAACAAAATCGATATAATTATGTTCAAGATTGTATTTTTTTGATATGTATTCTTGAGAATTTTTAAGAATTTTTGGAGTTAACTTTACATTTCCAGGTTTATATACTCCATGAACATTTCCAAATGCTGCAGCTATGGTAAATTTATCACTAACCTTTATTAATTCTTCGTATGCGTATGCAACTTCCTCTGGCTGAGTATATAGCTTTGAATCATCGACATCCGTGTTATCAACACCATCTTCTTCACCACCTGTAATTCCTAGTTCGATCTCTAGAGTCATTCCAATTTTAGACATTCTCTCTAGATATTTTTTACATATTGCAATATTTTCTTCGATTGGCTCTTCAGACAAATCAATCATATGAGAGCTAAAAAGTGGATATCCTTTTTCTTTATAATGCTCCTCACTAGCTTCAATTAATCCATCAATCCAAGGAAGTAATTTTTTAGCACAATGATCCGTGTGTAAAATTACAGGAACTCCATAAGCTTTTGCCATCGTATGAACGTGCTGAGCGCCAGCAATAGATCCAGCTATTGCAGATTTTTGATCTGTATTATCTAAACCTTTACCAGCGTTAAAAGATCCACCACCATTTGAAAATTGAATAATTACAGGTGCATTTAATTCTTTCGCTGTTTCTAAAACTCCATTTATACTACTAGATCCTATTACATTTACTGCTGGAAGAGCAAATCCTTTTTCTTTGGCTAGTTTAAAAATTTCTTGTACTTGATCGCCTGTTGCAACACCTGCTTTAATAGAACTCATTTATATAGATTATTAGATTAAGGGTCAAAAATATTGATTTTTAATAAGTTTATATCATAAAATCACTATTATTTATCGAAATCGAAATAGTCAAAAAAATCAGTTAAATTTAAAATGGATAATTGATTCCTATATTATAAACTGCAGTATTAAAATTAGTATTTTGAAACCACCTATTTTTATCAGTTATTTCTGGATTGTAGGCTTTAAAACCAACATCAGTTCTTAAAATAAAAAAACCTAAATCATAACGAATTCCAAAACCAACTCCTACAGCTAAGTCTTTTAATGACTTAAAGTTTTTAAAAATAGCTTTTTGATCATTTGTTCCATCATTTATATTCCAAATATTTCCCGAATCAATAAAAAATGCACCATTAAATTTATTGAACAAATTAAATCTGTGTTCAATATTTAATGCTATTTTAAAATTTGCTTCATTAAATTCATTATTATTTATCGAGCTTCCAGGTCCTAAATTATATGCTGTCCACGCTCTATTATCATTAGCACCACCGGCAAAAAAACTTTTAGAAAATGGTATGTAATCTGAATTTCCGTAAGGTAATGCAATCCCTAAGTAACTTCTAATAGCTAAAACATTAGATCTTTTAAATTTCCAATATTTGATATGATCTATTTCACTTTTAATGTATTGTGAATACTCAACATTAAATAGCTCGTATTTGTCATTGTCATTTTTGTTTATATCTATTGCCTTAGAGATACTTGAAAGTAAATTCCCTGCTAATTCAAATTTGAATTTGAATAAAGAAAAGTCAACATCATTTACGTCTTCTTTAGAATCTCTAGTAAAAGAAAAATTTGTTGAAAATATAAGGTTGTTTTGAGTTAATCTCTCTTTTCTTTGCTTAATACCATTAATTGACTTGAAGTTTTCTGGATAATTTTCTTGGAAATTTAAATTTGAAATTAAAAAATCAATAGTATCATCTGCATATTCATCAATTAAAGAGTTTTCTCCAAATGCATTTGTAAAAATGTAATTTGTAGGAGTTTGATTAAAACTTAAAGCGATGTTTTCTAAACGGTTAAATGAGTTTTGATAGACTCTAAAATAATTGCTAGGATTTAGATTTCTTACATATTGAACGTTGAAAAGATCTATATTATATCTTCTATTTTGTCTAGGTCTCCAATTATAACTAAATATTCCATTTGCTGTTTGTTTATCTAATCCAATATTTTTTTGTGCAGAAATACTTAGATTTATGGTGGTTTTTGGAGACATAAATCGAGGAATTAATTCGTCAGTATTAAAAGGAGAGAAAATTCTAGGAAATAAGATTTTAATGTCTGCACCTAACTCATTTATGTCAAAAAAACGATCATTTAGATTACTTCCATCTTTTGAAGAACCAATAGAACCAAAAGCAGAAATTTGTAGAGTTTCCGCACCTTTGAAAACATTTCTTATAAAAATGGAACTACTAGCTGATAGACCAATAGATTGAATATTACTTTGAGAGATATTAAAATCAAATCCAAGTGCATATTTGTCTTTTGGAATAAGCTCAATATTAGCAATTAGAGATTTATTAGATGTGTCTTCAACATATTCAATACTAGGATATTTAAAAGTTTGGAGTTCATTTAAATACTTATATGTATTAAGAAGATCTTTTTCTTTAAATATTTTATTAGGCTTTATATCTATTGAATTAATAATAGCAGTTGGTTTAACCTTTACCAAATTATCTGTAAAAAAGTTATACCCCTCAAATATTAGTTTGGTGCTGTCACTATTTTTATTGATAAACACATTAACATCAGATATAGTATATATATTAAAAGGTTTTTGACTAATCTTAAGATTGTTTTTTATAATTCTATCTTGAATAATTAACTTAGTATTCATTTTATTATTTCTGTCTGTAGTATCATTTTCAAATTCAATATAGTCTTGATTAAAGTGATACACCCCAGAGTTTCTAAATAGAGCTGTTAATCTTTCTCTTTCGTTACTAAAATCATTTAGGTTAAATGGTTTATTGATTTTAATATGTGAGTAAGGATATGTATTATTATAAATACTATCTAAAATAGGTGAGCTTATTGAAGAAGACAATGAGTCAATAAAGAACTGTTTTTTTGTATTTATTAAATATTCTACTTCTGCTTTATTCTGTGATTTATTTTTAATTTTAAATTTACCGCCTACATTAAACCATCCTTTTGAAAAGTAATAAGACTGAATATCTTTTAGAGAATTTATTGTTTTTAAACTATCAACTAAAACAGGTTTTTCTCCAATATCATTTAAAAACTTATTAACTGAAATTTTCTTAAAATCTTTTGTAGTATCATTTTTGGAAAGATTATGTATATACAAGCGAAGGGGAATACCTAATCCAATAGGTTTTGAATTCGGATTTTGTTTTATTAAGCTAAGAACATTGATGTCATTACTAACTGTGTCATTCACAAATACCTTATTATTATCTAATAATAATTGATTGTATTTTATACCTTTAGTTGGATTACATGAGGAAATAAATATTATTATTAATATTGTAAAAGTTTTTTTATAAACTGATTTTCTCACAAACTTGTATAATTTTTAAAAAAAACAAATTTAGTTATTAAAATGGTAAGCGATAAACAAATTAAAATTATTAAATCTTTAAAACATAAAAAGAATCGAATAAAGTATAATTTATTTGTTGCAGAAGGGGATAAGACTATTTTAGAGCTAATTTTAGCAGGATATAACATTCACAGTCTGTATTCTATAAATAGTCAAATTGAAGGCGTTAAAAATAGTGTTAGTCAATTGTCAAAGTCAGAATTAAATAAAATTAGTAATTTATCAAATCCTAAAAATTCCTTAGCAGTTTTTGAAATACCTAAATCCAAAAATATCAACTATAATAAATTAGTTATTGGACTTGATAACATTAGCGACCCAGGAAATTTAGGAACCATAATAAGACTTTGTGATTGGTTTGGTATAGAGGATTTAATTTGCAGTTTTGATACTGTCGATTGTTATAATCCAAAAGTTATTCAGGCTTCCATGGGTTCAATTTCAAGGATTAATATTACTTATTTAGATTTACAAAACACTATAGAAAGTAATGCTTTAAAAACTTACGGTACATATATGCAAGGCGACTCAATATATGAAACAGATGAGATTAAAAAAGGTCTGGTATTATTTGGAAATGAAGCAAATGGAATAAATCCAAATTTATCAAAATTTATTGATAGAAAGTTATCTATACCTAGGTTTGGTAAACTCAAAAAAACGGAAAGTTTAAATGTTGCTAATGCACTTTCGATTGTTCTAAGCGAAAACGCTAGAAAGTCTACTGAAAAGTAAAATTGATTAATATTCCACTTGTTTTCATAAAATCTATATTTCCTGTCCAAGGACTTATAGGATCGTCATCTCTTACAAGTTCATCTGATATAGCAAATACCCCTCTAATGGATGGAGTAAATTTAAACCACTCTAGATAAAGATCTATTCCAAATCCAAGTTCATAGAAAAATACATTTCTTTTAGTTCTAAATTGTCCAGAACTATTGTCTTCTAAATTCTTTTCATTACTTGAAAGATTAATTGCGGTAGATATACCGGATGTTATAAAGGGTTTAAAGTTATTTAACCTTTTTGTGGATATTTTTAGTAGAAGGGGAAAATGTATATAAGTAGACTTTACTTCTCTTAAATGAATGTTTTCTAGAAACTCACTATCTCCAAAACTTTCTGGATTATAGCTTAAATTTCTACTTGACATTATTAAACCTGGTTCAAACCTTAAATCAAAAAAATCATTAATTCTAAAATTACCTATTAGTCCAACATTAAATCCAGAAGAACTTTGTACTTGTATATCATCTAAATTTTCAAGATAATCAAAGTTAAAATCATAATTATTGAAGCCTAAAAAGTATCCCCATGATATACTTGGTTTATCAAAATTTTCATTATTAATCACTTTTTCTTTAGTAAATAACTGAGAATTTACAGTGTTTAGTGATAAAATATAAAAAATAATTAATACTGTTTTTTTCATTTTAATTTTTACTGGCCACATAAATAGTAGCAACTCCGAATGTTTGAGGAAAGTCTACTACATTAGTAAACCCAATTTTCTTTAAAATATTGTTGAATTTTTCTCCATAGGGAAATTCCGCAGAAGATTCTGAAAGATAATTATATGCTAATTTATCTTTTGAAAATATCTTCCCTATTGTTGGTAAAATAAATTTAGAATAAACTGTATAAAATTGTTTAAATGGAAATTTTGTGGGATTGGAAGTTTCTAAAATAACCAAGGATCCATTAGTTTTTAAGACCCTATAAATTTCTCTTAAACCTGAATCTAAGGATTCAAAGTTTCTTACTCCGAAGGACACAGTGACTGCATCAAAGAAATTATCATCATATTTTAAATTCTCTGAATCTCCAATAACCATCTCAATAGTATTGTTTAGGTTTTTATGATTTATTTTATTTATACCCACATCTAGCATTCCTTTACTAATATCTAATCCAATAATTTTTTTAGCATTAGTTTTAACCAGTTCAATTGCTAAATCTCCAGTACCAGTAGCAACATCTAAAATCGTTGAAGGATTTTTAGATTTTAATATTTTTACTATTTTTTTTCTCCAAGATATATCAATACCAAATGAAATAACACGATTTAGTATGTCATATTCTTTCGAAATATTATCAAACATTTTTTCTACTTGACCTTTTTTGGATAGTGTGCTATTTTGGTAAGGAATTATTTTTTTTGACATTAATATTTGCCTTTAATATTTAAACATTTATGCAAAGAAATACAATTAACAATCAATTCCCTAAAATAAATTATATTTGTATGGAACAATTTATATAAAATGAAGATAATTATTGCTGGCGCAGGTGAAGTAGGATTTCATCTAGCAAAATTATTATCCTACGAATCTCAAGAAATTACCTTAATAGATCCCGTTAGAGATAGTTTGACATTCGCTGAAGGTCATCTGGATATCAAAGTTTTAAAAGGGGATTCTACTTCAATTAAAACACTTAATGATGCAAACACTTCTGATGCTGATTTATTCATTGGTGTAACTTCTCTGCAAGCAACTAATTTAACAGCTTGTTTTTTAGCAAAACAACTTGGAGCTAAAAAAACAATTGCAAGAATTTCTAATACAGAGTATAATAATTCAAAAAATAATATAAATTTTAGTGATCTTGGTGTCGATGAATTAATCTCACCTGGAGATTTAGCATCAGATGAAATTGAGTTAGTAGTTAACCAGTCTGTTTTTAATGATACTTTTGAATTTGAAGATGGAGCTTTAACAACACTTGGGCTTAACTTGTCTGATTCTGCTATTCTTATTGGAAAGTCAGTTATTGAAGCTGCAACATTTTTTCCAGAAATACATTTTTTCCCAATAGCAATTAAAAGAAATGATGTAACTATTATTCCAAGAGGAAATACTATTTTCGAGATTGGTGATCATGTAGTCTTTATGACTACAAAAGGGGGGGATGAAGAACTTTGTAAGTTGTCAGGAACAGATTTAACTAAAATTGATGATGTTATGATAATGGGTGGTGGAAATATTGGTAGAAAAGTTGCTAAAAAATTATCTAAAAATTTTAATGTAAAATTAATAGAAAAAAGTAAGTCTAGAGCCCAAGATCTTGCGGATAGATTGCCAGAAGCTTTAGTTATTTATGGGGATGGAAGAAATGTAGAATTATTAGATGAAGAAAATCTAAATAATATGGATGCATTTATTTCTGTAACTGGTAATTCAGAGACGAATATTATGTCTTGTTTGGTTGCTAAATCTAAAGGAATAAAAAAGACTATTGCATTAGTTGATAATATGGATTATTACAAATTATCTCAATCGATTGGAATTGATACATTAATCAATAAAAAACTTTTAGCTGCAAATAGCATTGTTAAGTATATAAAAAAGGCTGAAGTAGTAGCGATTTCTCAACTTAGTAACATGAATGCTGAACTTTTAGAATTTGTAATTAATGAAAATTCTCATGTTTGTGATAAATTTATTAGAGATCTTAATTTTCCCAGAGAAGCAATTATAAGTGGTGTAATAAGAAACGGAACTGGTCTTGTAGTATTGGGAGATTTTAAAATATTAAAAGATGACAGAGTAGTTGTTTGTTGTAAACTTGATACAGTAAATCAAGTTGAAAAATTCTTTTACTAGACTTAAATGATATGAAAATTAATTATCAAATAATTTTTTATTTTTTTGGTATACTACTTATGTTTAACGGAGGGTTTATGTTTATTGCTTCCTTACTAAGCTATGTATACAATGATGGTATTACCGATAGTTTAATAGTCTCAGGAATTATAGTTCTTTCCTTAGGTGCCTTTTGCACAATATATAACCGAAATTTTGATTCGAATCTAAATAAAAGAGAAGGTTATATAGTAGTAATATTTGGATGGATAGTCATGATTTTATCTGGTGCAATTCCATATGCATTAACGGACTCAATAAATGGCTTTACTAATATAATATTTGAAACTACTTCTGGTTACACAACAACTGGAGCAACAATATTAGATTCTATTGAATCTTTACCTAAAGGAATTATCTTTTGGAGAAGTATCACACATTGGATTGGGGGTATGGGTATAATTGTACTAGCAATTGCAATTTTACCACTATTAGGAATAGGAGGAATGCAGCTTTTTTCTGCTGAAGCACCTGGGCCTAGTGCTGATAAGTTACACCCTAGAATAACAGATACCGCTAAAAGATTATGGTTAATATATTTAAGTGTTACATTATTAGAAACCTTACTATTAAGTGTTTTTGGAATGTCTTTCTTTGATGCTATTAATCACTCCATGTCAAATATAGCTTCTGGTGGGTTTTCGACTAAAGATTCTAGTTTAGCTTACTGGAATTCTATTCCAATAATACAATATATAGTTATCTTTTTTATGTTTATTGCTGGTACTAATTTTATCTTATTATATTATGTTTTTAAGGGAAAGTTTAACAAAATAAAACTAGATGAAGAGTTTAATTTGTATTTGAGATTTATACTCGCCTTTTCCCTTGTTGTAGGGTTGATTGTTTTTTTTAATTCCAATTTTTTAGTTAGTGATGACATTTCATTATTTAGTAGAATAGAAGGGGTTATTAGGCACTCCTTGTTCCAAGTAGTATCTATAGTTACAACTACTGGATTTGTAACAGCAGATTATACCTCTTGGACTCCATTTTTACTATTAATATTTTTTGGTTTAATGTTTATTGGAGGTTCTGCAGGAAGTACATCAGGAGGGTTTAAAATTGTAAGACATTTACTTATTATCAAAAATGGATTTCTGGAATTTAAAAGAATTTTACACCCAAATGCAATTGTGCCTGTTAGGTATAATAATAAATCTGTCCCAAGTGAAATTGTGTATAATATTTTAGGCTTCTTTATCATTTACATGCTAACTTTCATGGTAGGAGCGCTTGGTTTTTCTATGTTTGGTTTAGACTTTCAATCCGCCTTAGGAGTTTCAGCATCAAGTTTGGGTAATGTTGGTCCTTCAATTGGAGATTTCGGTCCAATGGGGACATTTAATCAAATGTCATCAATAGCTAAGTGGTGGTCTTCTTTTTTAATGATTGTAGGTAGATTAGAGCTTTTTACGGTA
This sequence comes from uncultured Flavobacteriaceae bacterium, assembly GCA_964275595.1. Taxonomy (GTDB): domain Bacteria; phylum Bacteroidota; class Bacteroidia; order Flavobacteriales; family Flavobacteriaceae; genus SGZJ01. The sequence continues at coordinate 63,831 of CAXYDM010000015.1, read as the reverse complement.
CTAATTATTTTCACTGCATATTTTTGGAAAAAAAGATAATTTTAATTGTCTCTTTTATCAAAGTCCTCCTTTTTTTCTATTCCAATTTTTTTAATTAATAAGTAAATTATTAATAAACAGATAGCACTCCAGAATATAAAACTAAATGATAACCCCATTTATTTTAATTTTACTGCTGTCCCATATGCTAGTAGTTCAGAGGCCCCTTGCATTACCATTGAAGTTGTCATTCGTACGTTTATAACAGCATCAGCTCCCATTTTTTCTGCATCTTGATGCATTCGTTGCAGGGCTTGTTCTCTAGAGTCTGCTTGAAGTTTAGTGTACTCACTTATCTCTCCACCGATCACTCCTTTTAGTGCAGCAAATATGTCCTTAGCAACATTTCTTGCTCTAACAGTACTGCCTCTAGCAATACCTAAAATTTCTAAAACTTCTTTGTTTGGGATATTTTCTGTTGTAGTTATTATCATAATTTTTAAGATAAGACTTTTTTTATTCTTTGGACTGCTTCAATTAATTGATCTTGTGATGCTGCATAAGAAATTCTTATGCAGTTAGGGTCTCCAAAAGCATCTCCAGTTACAGTTGCAACTAATGCTTTGTCTAGTAAAAAAAGTGACATGTCAGAAGCATTATTAATTTTATAACCATCAATTGTTTTACCGAAAAAGTATGAAACATCTGGAAACACGTAAAAGGCGCCATCGGGAGTGTTACATTTAAAACCATCTATATCATTTAATAAACTTAAAATTAAGTCTCTTCTTAATTTAAATTCATCTACCATATATGTAATTCTAGATGGTGATTCAATCAATGCTGTAATCACAGCTCTTTGTGCAATACAATTTGCACCAGAGGTTACTTGGCCTTGCATTTTATTACATGCTCTGGCTATCCATGATGGTCCGCCAATATAACCGATCCTCCAACCAGTCATTGCAAAAGCTTTGGACACACCATTTACAGTGATAGTTCTGTCATACATATCTTCAAACTCAGCAATGCTAAAATGTCCTCCACAAAAATTAATATGTTCATAGATTTCATCAGATAAAACAAAAATATTTGGATACTTAATAAGAACATCTGCTAATTCTCTTAATTCTTTTTTACTGTAAACTGAACCACTAGGATTACACGGAGAGCTAAACCAAAGCATTTTAGTTTTGGGAGTAATTGCATTCTCTAAATCTTCGGCAGTTATTTTAAAATCGTTTGAAATATCTGTTTTAACTTCAATTGGTATACCACCATTTAATCCTACAATATCGCTATAACTAACCCAATACGGACAAGGAAGGATTACCTCATCACCAGGATTAATTAGCGCAGCAGCTACATTAGATAGAGATTGTTTTGCTCCAGTTGAAACAACTATTTGAGATAAATCATAACTTAAATTATTATCTCGTTTAAATTTTGTTATTATAGCATTTTTAAGATCTACATAACCATCTACAGGTGTATAAGAATTATAGTCTTCATTAATTGCATTAACAGCAGCTTCTTTAATATAGTTAGGGGTGTTAAAGTCAGGCTCACCTAAACTAAGTCCAATGACATCTTTTCCTTCATTTTTTAATTCTCTTGCTTTTGCAGCCATAGCAAGAGTCTGCGAAACAGCTAGATTATTTATTCTGTCCGAGAGAAAATCTTTCATATTTTTAAATTGTTGGTTTTAAACCCATGAAACGTAAATATTTAAAGTGTGCTACTAGGGCATCTTTAGTAGTTTTGAATTCGTTGTAAGGTAGGTTAAATTCATTGGCTGTTTTTTTAACAATTTCAGCAATTTTATCATAATGAATATGTGAAATATTTGGAAATATATGGTGTTCAACTTGATGATTTAAGCCACCTGTAAACCAATTTACTAGCCTATTATTTGCAGCAAAATTTACGGTTGTTTTTAATTGATGAATTGCCCAACTGTTTTTCATATTTCCTTGATTGTCTGGAAGTGGCATATCCGCTTCATCCATTATGTGAGCTAATTGAAATACTAAACTCAATATTAGCCCAGCTGTGTAGTGCATTACTAAAAATGATAACAATACTTTCCACCAAACTATATTAAAAACCAAAATTGGAATAAAAATCCAAAACAAGAAGTATAAAATTTTTGATATAAATAGTTTAGTCCAATTTACAAATGGATTTGGAAATTTACCATGAGCTAATTTTCTTTTCATAAATCTTTTCATTTGAAAGAAGTCTGTAGTTATCGACCAGTTGATGGTCAATAGTCCGTAAAATAAAACAGAATAATAGTGTTGAAATTTATGAAACCATCTCCACTCTGAGTGTTTGGAAAATCTAATTACTCTACCAGCTTCTAAATCTTCATCGTGCCCATGAATATTAGTGTATGTGTGATGAAGAACATTATGTTGGACTTGCCAATTATATCGGTTACCAGCTAAAATATAAATACTACCGCCCATAAGTCTATTAATCCATTTCTTATTTGAAAAGGATCCATGATTTCCGTCATGCATTACATTCATTCCAACTCCTGCTAAACCAATACCCATGATAATCGAAAGGGTGATTTGTAGCCAAGACGGAATAGTTAAAATTGATATCAAAATATATGGAGCTAATAAAAGGCTAAACATAACAAATGTTTTCAGCCAAAGTTTCCAGTTTCCTGATTTTGAAATATTTTTTTCATTAAAATAATTATTAACTCTTTTATTCAAAGTTTTAAAAAAAAGTTTCGAATCTTTGCGGTTAAATAATATAGCTTTTGGAGTCATATAAAATGTTTATAATTTTTAAAAAGTAAATATATCATAAATGTAATTTCTTTAATGCTTATTAAGAAATAATTGTGGACAAAAACTTACTTTTGTTGAAACAATTTTATTTATGAAATTAATTCAGAAATATTTTAATGATTTAACGGAAGAGCAATTAATTCAATTTAAAAATTTAGAATCGTTATATAAAGATTGGAATTCAAAGATTAATGTTATTTCTAGAAAAGATATTGATGAGTTATACTTGAGGCATGTCTTACATTCGTTGTCCATTGCCAAATTAATTTCCTTTGAAGATAACACTTCAATTTTAGATGTTGGTACTGGTGGTGGTTTTCCAGGAATTCCTCTTGCAATATTATTTCCAAATTGTAAATTTCATTTGGTTGACAGTATTCAAAAGAAAATTAATGTTGTAAATATAATAGTTAAAGAATTAGAATTAAAAAATGTAAAAACTTCTTGCTGTAGAGCAGAATCTGTTAAAGATAAGTATGATTTTGTAATTAGTAGAGCAGTTACAAATATGAAGGACTTTGTTTCATGGATTAAGTATAATATAAATAAAAAATCATTTAATGATTTAAAAAATGGTGTCCTGTACCTTAAAGGAGGAGATTTAAAAGAAGAGCTCAAAAGTTTTAAAAATGTTAAAACTTTTGAGCTCTCCGATTTCTTCAATGAAGACTTTTTTAATGAAAAGAAGGTTGTCTACTTACCAATCAAATACAAGACCAAAAATTAATTCTTAATTAATTTATATCCAATTTTTTCTCCATTTTTAGATTCAATTGTTATAAAATAAACCCCATCAATTGAGTTTCTAATATCTATTGAATTTACTCCGTTGTTTATAAATCCAGATTTAATAGTTTGACCAATTAAATTATGGACTTTATAACTTGAATTGGTTAATGTTGTTTTAATTGTAAATACTCCATTTGAAGGATTTGGAAATATTTTTAAATTTTCGTCCATAAAAGAATTTAAACTTAAGGATTCACCAACTCTAAAAGTTGAAGTATCAACACTGCTAAATTCACCACCAGAAATAATTGTATTTCCTGAATCATCTGTTATTGAGTAGGAGCCAGCGCCGTATTGACAGCATATCCCATCTCCATAGGAATCATTAATAGTAAATGTATAACACTCATCTGATGCAGGAATTTCAATTTCCGTAGTGTAAGTACTTGCATTACTCAAAGATCCATTTTGAGCGACGATAAAGCCAGAAGAGTCTGTTAACTGCCATGAAGTCTCAGATGCATAATTGTCTGTAACTAAGTTTAGAGTTACGATAGATGTATCATAACTACTGGATTGATTAAAATAAAAAATATTTGAGTTATTTTGGTTATTGTCATCATCAGAAATGGTAATATTTACACTGTTAGTGTCTGATGGACTATAATTGATTGCTGGAAGCTCTATAGATGTTGAGGCTAAAGACCCTAAGGTTCCTGACCAATTATGAGATTGAGAATTTCCGTTATTAATTGAGTATTCAATTGAAAAATTAGTTAGATTATCGTATCCACTATTTTGAATAACTACTGCAGGAGAAGCACTATCACCACAATTACCATTTAGGTTTTCTTCAATTCCTAAAACAGCTGCATCATTTGAATATTCTAAGCCATCAAAGGTTGGTATAGCTTCCGCTCCACTTATGATTTCTTGTTGTGATTCAGAAATAAATGCAACTACTTCTAATTCTGATAGATTTACATCAACTCCGTTATAATCTGAAGGAATTGTATAGGTAAACGTTTCATCTATGAAACTACCCGTTGATGTAGTAGAAATTACTTCACCCCACTGGCCTGTAACCATGTGAACAAGTCTGTGCATATGATTGTAATCACTGCCCATTCCGCCACCAGTTTGAGGACCTAATGTGTTATTTTGCATTAATGCTATGTTTAAATAGTTAGTGCTTTGTGGACTATCGCTAGTGTAATAGCCTTCAACGTGAACAGTTAATTCATTGTTTTGAACATTTATTGAAGCTTCAACTCCAACATTTACATATGAGCTTTGATCTAAAACACGTGAAACAGCTTCATTCCATTGACCTCTTCCCATGGCAGTTCCACCGCCCATTGATAAATCGGAAAAGTATTGCCTATTCACTGAACCAGATGGGTAGCCAGTTACAGAGGCTTGTGCATCTAGTGCCGCTCCAAAGTCAGTTCTAAAATCCGGATCTGACCCTTGAGGGTTTGCGTAACCTCCGGTGTGAATATTTATTAGAAATACATCATTAGGGTATTGATCTTTAAGAGCTTGTGCTATTGCATGACCATCCGGGCAATATGTACAGTAAATTCCAGTATATTCTTCTAAAATAATTTTTTTATTTTCAGGACTAGTTGACACTATAGTTTGTGCTACAACAAAGCTGGATATAAATAAAGTAATGGCTAAAATAATTTGGGTTTTATTTGACATTTATTATGAATTTGGGTTATTTGAATAAATAAAAGCTCTAATGTAGGCAAAATTAATTAACTTCGATTTTTTAAACCCCAAATTATATATATGAAAACCACTTTTAAATTAATTTTATCTTTATTAAGCCTATCTTTATTTATCTATTCTTGTTCAAATGATGAGTCTGATCCTGTTGATCCTGTTTCTACAGAATTAACTTTTGCTGTTGAAGATTTAGATGGTAACACTTTTGTTGATAATCAACTTTTAGAATTTTCCACTTTAGAATACCCTGATGCATCTCTTGGTTTTAATGTAAGAAATACTTCATCTGAAACAATTGGGATGAGAATTGAAGTTGAAAATATTAGTGGTACTGACGGCTCTATGATGGAGCTTTGTTTTGGAGAATGTTATTTCGGAGTTTCTTCGGGAACATCTTATCCAACAAGTCCTTCAATGCCTAATGTTAACATAGAGCCTGGACAAACACAACCATCATCAGGAGATCATTTTTTTAACATGGATGCTGGTGATGGAAATACAGCAGTTGAATATGCTTTTAAATTTTATTTAGCTGACGAAAATGGAATTCAAGACGGAAATTCATTTAGACTTAGGTATAAATATGTATCAAATTAAAATTTAGAAAACTAGGTTTAGATTTAGGTTTACACCTGTATTTTCAGGAACATAGCGACAAACTCCTCCAACACATATTAACCCCCCTCTTTGTCTGCCATAATTTAAGCTAAGTCTTATGTTGTCCTTAGAATAACTTCCTCCAAAGTTATAATAATGAATTTTATCAGTTCCTCCATAGTTCCATCCATCTGCGATAAAAACATTTAGATTTGTAGAAAAATTATATTCATAGACTAATCCAGCCCAATTTTTTTTATCATTTTTGGTCCATAAATGTTGAATAACAGCTCTAGATGATTTTCCATTTTTATATCTATAGGTTCCTTCAATAACTCCGACTTTTGCCTTAATATCTCCTTGAACCCCTAAAGGACCACCAAGAGCTACTCCTTTATCTATTATAACATCTAACATTGTTATTGTAGTATTAAACTTATTACTCCATCTATTTTTTAATTCGAAATTAAAATCTCTGTAATACCTATTGCCATCTCCAATAAATTCAACATCATAAGATTGATCTTGATTAAAGTTAGATTCTATTGCAGCCCAATATGAAAAGTTTACTGCAATTTTAGATTTGTATTTTCCAAGAAAACTATCTTTTTTAAATGTATAGTAAAAATCTGTTTGTGAACCAACTTCACCAGATCTATTTTCTAATGCATTAATAACTAGCCTGGGTTGAGCACTGTAAACGTAAATATTTGTAAGTAAATAATCTTGTTGTTTAGTTAAAGCAGGAGTGTAACTAATAGTTTGTTGATTATATATATTTCCTTCTGCCAATCTATCGCTATAAAAATTAAAATTTTCTAATCTTCTAAATGTTGTATTTAAACCTAGCCCTTTTTTTGAGTATCCCAAATCTAATTGTAAAGCAGTTCCATCATATAATTTATCCGATAGAATTATACCTTCATTAGCTATCACATCAGAATCTTTAATAATTCCCTCAAAGTTTAAGCTAAACCTACCAGAGTATAAATCGACTCTTGCGCCAAGAGATTTTACATTAGCAGGAATTAAGTCATTAGTAGAATTATTTTGATATCTACCTATATAACTTGCACCGATTGTTAAATCTGTTTTATCTAAATTTAAAAATTTATTTAAATTTAGATTTGTGTCAACACCCTGTATAGTAGCCTCATTTAACTCAAAACCATTTCTTTGTTGCCCATAAATGGTAGTAAGATTAAAGCTTTCAGAAAACTTATATTTTAATTTTATTCCTTTAATAGCATTATTTATTCCCAGCTGTCTATTTTCCCAAGACCTAAATATTAATCCGTTACCAAACTGCCCATAAAAATACCCAAAAGTAATATCAGTTTTATTTCTCTTTATATTTACAAAATAAGATGCAATTCCATTTTCCCCATTGTATTGTGGGTAATAACCCAGCATAGCACTTGGTAGATAACTTTCATATTGAATTCCGGTAGAGACATTTCCTATATTATAATTTAATTGGAAATAATTATTTGCTCTAAAATTATCCTCTGGAGAGGTGAAATTTAAAGAGTTGTCGTCCTGTAATAGTTGAGAATTACTCTCGAAACTACCAAAAATGTTTTCGTTGCTTTGAGCAACTGTTGTTAACGAAAATATTACGCTAATGAAGAATAATAATTTTTTCATATAATTATTTTAATTCTTTTATTTTGTTAAATAATTCAAATTCAACTCCAGCACTATAGCCAGAGTGTCTATATACTATTTCATTGTTTTTTACTATTAAAGTTAGTGGAATAGTTGAAGCTCCCAACGATCTTTGAAGTTCGTTATTAGAATCTAAAAGAATTGTGTAATCCCAGCCTTTTCCATTAACCATTGCATTAACTCTTTTAATTGTCCTACTATCATCAGTAGATATTGCGTATAGTTCAAAATTCACTTCATCTCTCCATTCTTCATAATATTCACTAATGGCATCTAATTCCTTTATACAAGGTACGCACCAAGTTGCCCATAACGATACGACAGCAATTTTATCATCACTAGAAATTGATTGAATATTTATCTCATTACCCTCTAAAGAATTTAAAGAAATATTTGGTAAAGTTGATTGAGAATTTACAGTAATTGAAAAAATAAAAGTTAATAAAGTTAGAAATTTATTCATTGTTTAGGGTTTTTGTAAATATACTCTGTTTTTTTAAAAAATAAAGTTAATTGAAAATATATGCTTAATTTTACGCAAATAAATTTATATAAATTATGAGACCCTCTTTAGTCTACACTCTTATTTTTATTCTCATTTATAGTTGTAGTAAACCAGAGTCTTTTAATGATTTACCAGTTCAACAGTATAACTTAATACCTGGTTTAAATGTTGAGACGTCTTATTTGAAAGACCAACTTATTTCTTTCAATATGATAGATTCTGAAGGAAATAATATTACATCTAGTACTAGTTTTATAGTGGACAACCAATTAATAAATGGAAATACAATCAGTTATGATAATATAGGTAATCATGAAGTTTATGCCGATTATTCAATTGATTCTCAGAATTATAGTTCAGATTCTAAAGGGTTTAATATAGTAGAACCTATAAATAAAGTTATTGTTGAAGATTATACAGGAACATGGTGTGGTTATTGTCCTCCAGTTGCAAATGCAATTTATGAATTAAAAGAGGTTTATGATAATATTATTTCGGTTGGAATTCATAATAATGATGAGCTTACTATTGATCAAGAATCAGATCTTAGATCTGAATTAGGGATTAGTGGTTTTCCATCAGCAAGATTAAATAGAACAATTTCGTGGTTAGATCCATATCAATTTTCAGATGTAAATAGCCTTTTAAGTGAAGAGAACAATGTAGCTATTTCAATTAACTCAAATACAGAAAATATTGAATTAGGAGTTGACTTAAGGATTGTTTCCAATATTGAACTTGTTAATCATAAGTTAGTTATATACTTGGTTGAAAGTAATTTAATATATGATCAAACTAATTATTTTAACTATGTTGAGGATAGTTATTTTTATAATCTAGGTAACCCCATAGAAAATTATTCTCATCAAGATGTTTTACGAAAATCTATAACAAATATTTCTGGTAATGTATTAGATGTAATACAGCCATTAATCGATTATAAATTTACATTTAATGTCGAAATAAATCCTGATTTTGTTGTTGAAAACTTAGCAATTGTAGCGATTGTAGTTGACTCAAATAATAATGCAATTAATTCACAATTTGGTGAAGTTAATTCATTTCAAGATTTTAATTAATTACCTAAAAAAGGATACCTATAATCTGTAGGAGTTACAAATGTTTCTTTAATTAATCTAGGAGATACCCATCTCAATAAATTAAGAACACTTCCAGCTTTATCATTTGTGCCTGAACCTCTAGCTCCTCCAAATGGTTGCTGTCCAACAACTGCACCTGTCGGTTTATCATTTATGTAAAAATTACCCGCACAATTTTGTAAGAGTTTAGTAGCATTTTCAATAGCATACCTGTCAGTTGCTAAAATGGCTCCAGTGAGTGCATATTCACTAGTTGAATCAACTAACTTTAAAGTTATGTCAAATTCATCATCTTTAAAAACATAAATTGTCATCACAGGACCAAAAATCTCTTCGTGCATAGTTTTATAATTTGGATTTGTGGTGACAATTACAGTAGGTTCTATAAAGTATCCTTTTGATTTATCATATTTTCCACCAGCAATTATTTCAGTCTCTGAACCATTTCTGGCATCATCAATATAATTTGCAATTTTATCAAACGAATTTTCATGGATTACTGCTGTTACAAAATTATTGGTATCAGCAGGTGAACCCATTTTTATAGACTTTAAATCTGCAATAAGATTGCTCTTAACCTCAGTCCATATAGACTCCGATATATAACTTCTTGATGCTGCACTACACTTTTGCCCTTGGAATTCAAAAGCACCCCTGACAATTGCAGTTGAAACTTGAGCAGGAATTGCACTTTCATGAGCAACTATAAAATCTTTACCACCAGTCTCACCAACTATTTTTGGATATGTTTTGTAATTGGAGATATTTTCTCCAATATTTTTCCATAGCTTTTTGAATATTTGAGTAGACCCGGTAAAATGAAGTCCACTAAAATCTGGACTATTTAATACGGTTTTTGTAATCATTTCTGGATCTCCGAAAACAACATTAATTACTCCATCAGGAACTCCAGCTTCTTTAAATACATCCATTATTATTTTAGCTGAATAAATTTGACTGTCACTAGGCTTCCAGACAACAACATTTCCTAGCATTGCCATACATGCTGGAAGATTACCTGCAATTGCTGTGAAATTAAATGGTGTAATTGCATATACAAAACCCTCTAAAGGTCTATATTCAACCCTATTCCAAAAATCTGATGTACTTTCTGGTTGATTGTTATAAATATCAGTTACAAATTGAACATTAAATCTTAAAAAGTCAATAAACTCACAAGAAGCATCTATTTCTGCTTGATGAATCGTTTTAGACTGCGCAATCATTGTTGCTGCATTAATTTTTGATCTATATGGTCCAGCAATTAATTCTGCAGCTTTTAGAAAAATTGCAGACCTTTGTTCCCAAGGCAAATTCGCCCATTTTTCGCGAGCAGATAAACATCCACTAATCGCTTGATCTACGTGAGTTTTTTCAGCTAAAAAATATTTACCCACTACATGTTTGTGATCATGAGGAGGTGAAATTAGTTTGTGGTTGCTAGTTGTGATATTTTTTCCATTGATGTAAAAAGGTATATCAATGTTGTTATTAAACATTTTATTATAAGAAGCGATAACTTCATCTCTGTGCTTTGAGCCTGGTTTATATGATCTTACAGGTTCATTAGTTGCTACGGGAACTTTAAAAAATCCTTTACTCATCGAAAAAATATTTATTGATTAATTAATAACGGCAAAGTTAAACATAAAAAAACTAAAGAAAATTAATTAAGGGCAAAAGGAGCACTTAGTTTAAATGAAGGTATAGTTACATTAAATTTTCTTGTAGATGCTATGTCTATCATCTTGTAATGACCCTTCATAGATCCAAAAGGAGATAACAATAAACATCCAGAACTGTAGACATGAGTATCTCCAGGATTAAGGACAGGTTTTTTACCAATGACACCTTCGCCATTTACATTTTCGTTTTTATTTAATGAATCTAAAATTGTCCAGTGTCTAGAGTTTAACTGCACAGTATCTTTACTTCTGTTCTCAATAGTTACAACATAACCAAAAGCAAAATGAATTTTATGGTTCTTATAAAAAGTACCTTCAAAATTTTGTTTTACCTCAATTTTTATGCCTCTTGTAATTTGTTGTACCATTATTTTTTTATTCTAAATAAAAGTAAATAAAAAAAATCATTCGTTAAATAAAAAAAACATTTTTATTAATTGTTTATCTTAGTTGAGTTGATATTATTATAACCAATAACTCTATCGTATCGTGAGCCATAGTCTCTGTAGTATACAATAACTTTATAATTGTTTTCTGTTTCATCAAAATTACCTGAAATATACCCCTCAACTTCTTTATTGAAATTATTTAATACAGAATATCTATAATTGTAAAAGCCCTGTTTTAATTTTAGTACAAGTTCGTAGTTGTTTTTTAAATTATTATAATTCATTTTATTTGAACTATTTAATTGATGCCCATTAAAATTTCCAGTAACATAAATAGATTTATCCATGTCAAGTTTATCAATATTTAAATAAAAATGAACATTAGCGTAGTCGGCTTCAATATCTGTGTCATCTACATCTACAGATGTAACTAAAAAGTTACCATTAATATCTGGGTTATATGTATAGGTACTATTATTCCTTGGATTATCAGCGTATAAATAATTATGATATATTTCTTTAAGATCAAAAGTTCTTATATTAATATCTGAACCTCTAATATTTTTATTTTCAAAGTATAAAAACTCATTTCCACCCATAAAACTGGCCTCAGAGTCATATTTATAAATTAATCTATTACCCAATGTGTATTGAGGTTTTAAATTATTAATTGAATTATTTAGATTATTATTTTGAATTATTAATGTTTTAATTGTTTGTAGTGGATTATTGATATTTGATATTGCTTTTACTTCAAATTGAACAACCTGTTTTTTGTTAATATTACTCAAATCTCTACTTCTAAATATATCTATTTCAACAGTAGATAAAGACTCATATACTATGATTTTTTTAGAAAAAACAACTTCTTCATAATCATTTAATATTGAAACTATATAATTTCCAGATTTAATAATTTTAATTTCTTGATTTGGAATATTGAGATTGTAGTGACTGTAAATTTGATATGTATTAAACGAATTTTTATAATTATAAATTTTTGAATTGTCATAACCTTTCAAATATTCTGATTTAGATAATTGAGATTTTGTCCAATCAAAATTATAATGGTCTATTTTATAATAGTAGTCATCTTCATAGCCATTTAATACGTCAAATTGAATTGAAAAAGAGCTGCCTAACTTTATGACAGGAAAGCCAAGTTGATTTGTTTCATTTTTAAAAGTAATAGTTTTTACATGCTCTGGAGCAGGGGTTTCATTTGTCTCTTGAGATAACATAGCAGAAGAAAATAGTAAACATAAAATTATTGCTATTAATGTTTTATACATGTTACTATTTTTTTAATTTTTTTAGACTTTTTTTTTGTAAAAATAATCAAAATTTTGTGATCGAAATATTATGATAACTATAATATTAATTTGTATTTTTGCAGCGATTTTAAACAATTAAATTTACATTCTTAATTATGTCTAATGACATCCATTTTAAAAAAGGTTTAGATATCAACCTAGTTGGAGAAGCTAATAAAGTACTGGTACCTGCCCCAAAAAGTAAATTTTATTCTGTAGAACCATCTGATTTTCACGGTATTAACCCAAAACTTAATGTAAAAATTTCTGATAATATTTTAGCTGGTGATGTCTTGTTTTATGATAAATCAGATGAATTATTAAAGTTTGTATCCCCTGTTTCTGGTCAAATTACTGAAATAATTAGAGGAGAAAAACGAAAAATTCTTTCAATAAAAATTCTGGCTGATGAAAAACAAGTTTTTAAAAATCTTGGTAGTTTAAAAAAATCTGCTAACAGACAAGAAATAATTGAATTTTTATTAAGTGCTGGATGTTGGCCTTTTATTATGCAAAGACCCTATGCAATCATAGCAAATCATAAATCTTTCCCCAAATCTATTTTTGTCTCAGGATATTCTTCTGAGCCACTTTCTGCTAATTTTGATTTTACTTTAAAAGACAACAAAAAAGAAATACAAGCTGCTGTTAGTGTTTTAGGTAAATTAACTGAAGGAAATGTAAATGTTTCTGTTGAGAAATCTTCCAATTCAATTTTTAGAGAAATTAAAGACATAGAGCTATATAATGTTTCTGGACCTCACCCTAGTGGTAATGTAGGAAGTTTAATTAATAAAGTTGACCCAGTTAATAAGGGTGAATCTGTCTGGACTGTTTCTGCTCAAGATTTAGTAATAATAGGTCATATGTTATTGACAGGAGAATTTAAAGCAGAAAGAATTGTATCACTCTCAGGTTCTTCAATCGAAAGCCCTAGATACTTTAAAACTATTATTGGTTGTCAAATTGATTCTATTACTAACAATAATATTGTTACTCAAAATGAGAATAATAGAATTATTTCCGGTACCATATTGTCTGGTAAAAAAATTGGATCTGATGGTCACTTGGACTACTACAGTAATTCAGTCACGGTAATTCCTGAAGGAGACGATTATGAATTGTTTGGGTGGACTAAACCAGTATTTGATAAGATATCAGTTTCCAGAGCACTAACATTTTCTTGGCTTTTTCCCAAGAAAAAGTATGATTTAACAACAAACACTAACGGTGAACATAGAGCTTTTGTTACAACTGGGACTTACGAAAAAGTTTTTCCACTAGATATATTTCCAATGCATATTTTAAAAGCATGTATGTATAAAGATCTTGACGAGATGGAGGTTTTGGGTATGTATGAAGTGGCACCTGAAGATTTTGCATTAACTGAATTTGTATGTGTGTCAAAACAACCTCATCAAAAGATAATTAGAGAAGGTTTAGATTTAATGAAAAAAGAAATAGGATAATTAATGGGATTAAAATCAACATTACATAACTTAAAAGAAAAGTATAAAGGTCAAAAAATGGCACCAGCCTTTAATGCCTTACATACATTTTTATACCTTCCAAATGAAGTGACTCAAGGAGGAACTCATATAAAAGCGGCAGATGATTTAAAAAGAACAATGAATACAGTTATTTTGTCATTGGTTCCTTGTCTTATATTTGGAATGTTTAATGCTGGTTATCAACATTACAGAGCCATTGATATAGCTAATGGTATAGTTAGAGAAGTATCCTTATTTGGTAATTTTATTACATGGGATAATCTTATTTTGGGTGCTATAACTGTTCTTCCATTAGTGATAGTATCTTATGCAGTTGGACTAGCTGTTGAGTTTTTATTCGCTGTAATTAAAGGTCATGAAGTCGAAGAAGGCTATTTAGTTACCGGTATGTTAGTTCCTCTTATTGTTCCAATAGATATTCCATTATGGATGTTAGCAGTAGCGGTTATTTTTGGAGTTGTTATTGGAAAGGAAGTTTTTGGAGGTACAGGGATGAATATTCTAAATCCAGCACTTACAATTCGTGCATTTTTATTTTTTGCCTACCCTACATGGATGAGTGGTGATAAGGTTTGGGTTCATGGAGCAGTCGAAAGGACGGGAACATCTGAAGCAATTTCCGGTGAAACCATTTTGGGTAGTTATGCTCAAAATCAAGATATTATTTATTCGTTATCCGAAATGTTCTATGGTTTTATCCCTGGTTCAGTTGGAGAAACTTCTAAGTTATTAATTATTTTAGGAGCCTTAATATTAATTTTTACAAAAATTGGTAGTTGGAGAATCATACTTAGTACAATTTTAGGGGCTTTATTTATGGGGGCTATATTTAATCTAGTTATAGGTTCTGAATTGATTGGAGAATCTAGTAAATTTTATGGTTTAATGAGTGTTCCTTATTGGCAACATTTATTAATTGGTAGTATATTATTTGGTGCTGTTTTTATGGCCACAGACCCTGTTAGTGCATCACAAACTAATAAAGGTAAATGGATATATGGGTTTTTAATTGGTTTTATATCTATAATGATTAGAGTATTCAATCCTGCTTACCCTGAAGGTGTATTTTTAGCAATTTTGTTGATGAATGTGTTTGCACCAACTATTGATCATTATGTCGTTAAAGCAAATGTTAAAAATAGACTAAATAGACTAAAAATTAAAACTGCTTAATAATGGAAAAGAGGACAGATAAAAATTTATATACGCTTCTATTTGCCACTGGGATGGTAATTGTTGTAGGATCTTTATTAGCATTTTTGGCTTCTTCATTAAAGCCAAGGATTAATGAAAATAAAAGAATAGAAAAACAACAAAATATACTTTATGCTATGGGAGTTCACGAAAATGAAGGCAATAGTGTTGCTTTTGTTCAGGACAGTAAAGTTGCTGGTGAATTTTCAAAATATATTAAAACACAACTTGTTATAACGGATGGCTTGAATATCACAGAAGATAATGATGCTTATTTAATAGATATCAAAAAAGAACAAACTAAAGCAAAGGCTGGTGAGTTGCGTAAGTTACCTTTATTTATTGGTGAAAAAGAAGGAAAAACTTATTACGTAGCACCAATTAGAGGTAAAGGTTTATGGGATGCAGTTTGGGCTTATGTTGCAATGGATGAAAATATGATTGTTCAAGGTGCTTATTTTGATCATCAAGCTGAAACAGCAGGTTTAGGAGCAAATATTAAACAGAGGTTTTTTATGGATGATTTTATTGGCGAACATCTTCTAGATAAAAATGGAGTTTTCAAAGGAATAACTGTTTCCAAAAGTAATGCAGACCCTACAAACAAGATTAAGGATGATAATGAAGTTGATGCTATAGCTGGTGCAACAATTACTGGTGATGGAGTTTCTGCAATGATAAAAAAAGACCTTAAATTATATCAACCATATTTTGAAAACTTAAAAACTAATTAGTATATGGGTTTATTATCGAGCAAAGACAGTAAATTAATATCCGATCCTCTGGCGGACAATAACCCTATTACAATACAAGTATTGGGAATATGTTCTGCTTTAGCAATAACTGCAGAACTAAAAGCTTCAATAGTAATGTCTATTTCTGTAATCTTTGTTATGGGTGCTGGAAATGTTGTTATTTCGTTAATTAGAAATATAATCCCATCAAAAATTAGAATAATTGTTCAACTTACTGTTGTAGCAGCCTTAGTGATCATTGTTGATCAAGTTTTAAAGGCATATTCTTATTCTTTAAGTAAAGAGTTAGGTGCATTTATAGGTCTAATAATTACTAATTGTATTATCATGGGCCGTTTTGAAGCATTCGCACTAGCAAATGGTGTATGGAGGTCATTTTTAGATGGAATTGGAAATGCAATTGGTTATGGAGTTATATTAATTATTGTAGGTTTCTTTAGAGAATTATTAGGATCTGGTACACTTTTAGGATATGCAGTTTTAGGAGACCCAATTGAAAAGACTGGTCTTTATTCTATTGGATATGAAAATAATGGTTTTATGTTGTTAGCTCCTATGGCATTGATAGTGGTAGGATTGATTATATGGGTACAAAGATCAAGAAATATGAGTTTAATTGAAGAATAACAAAATTAGTTAAATGGAGCACATAGAATTATTATTTAAATCAATTTTTATTGATAATATGGTATTTGCTACTTTTTTAGGAATGTGCTCTTATTTGGCTGTTTCAAAAAAAGTTGACACGGCTGTTGGGTTAGGTGCGGCAGTAATTTTTGTATTAACAATTACTGTACCGTTAAATTGGCTTTTAGATAAATACATTTTACAAGATGGTGCTTTAGTATGGATTAGTGAAGATTTTGCAATTTATGATTTAAGTTTTTTATCATTTATTATGTTTATTGCAACAATTGCTACAATGGTTCAGCTTGTTGAAATTATTGTTGAAAAGTTCAGTCCATCTTTATACAATTCACTCGGTATATTTTTACCTCTTATTGCAGTAAACTGTGCTATTTTGGGAGGATCTTTATTTATGCAATCTAGAGAGATTCCCACTCTAGCTCTTGCTCTTACTTATGGAGTAGGCTCAGGGATTGGATGGTTCTTAGCAATTTTATCCATTGCAGCAATTCGAGAAAAAATTAGATATTCCAATGTCCCTGCACCTCTTAGAGGGCTTGGAATAACATTTATTATTACAGGTTTAATGGCTATTGGATTTATGAGTTTTGGAGGTATGCTAACTGGAGGAGATGAAGAAGTTGTTAAGCAACAGATTGACGTTGAATTAGTCACAAATAATAAGCTACAAAAATTAGATAATAAATTATTTTCAAAAAACACAAAAGAAGTCAATTAATATGATTTTAGCATCACAAACATTAGGAACCGTTCTTATAACAATTATTGCTTTTTTAATTGTATCATTATTATTAATCAGTGTGCTTTTATTTGTTAAGCAAAAACTATCCCCATCTGGTCCTGTTATGATTACAATCAATGGTGAAAAAGAAATTGAGGTTGCTTCCGGAGAAACATTATTAACCACACTTGGAGCGCAAAAAATATTTTTACCATCTGCTTGTGGAGGAGGAGGAACTTGTATTCAGTGTGAATGCCATGTAAATAGTGGAGGAGGAGAAGCATTACCAACTGAAGTGCCTCACTTTACAAGAAAAGAAATAAAATCTGGTGCTAGATTAGCATGTCAAGTTAAAGTTAAGCAAGACATGAATATCAGTATCCCAGAAGAAGTATTTGGTATTAAAAAGTTTGAAGCAACTGTAGTTAGAAATTATAACGTTGCATCTTTTATTAAAGAGTTTGTAGTATCAATCCCAGAAGATATGGGGTATAAAGCTGGTGGATATATTCAAATTGAAATTCCCGAAGGTGAGGTTAAATTTTCCGATATGGATATAACAGCTCACCCTGACGAACACGAATCTGCTGACAAATTTAAACCTGAATGGGATAAATTTAATTTGTGGCCATTAGTTATGAACAATAATGAGCTAGTTGATAGAGCTTACTCTATGGCATCTTACCCTGCTGAGGGTAAAGAAATTATGTTGAATGTTAGAATTGCAACTCCTCCATGGGATAGAAATAAAAATGGATGGATGGATGTAAATCCTGGAGTAGCGTCATCATACATTTTTTCTAAAAAAGCTGGTGACAAAGTGACCATTTCTGGCCCATATGGTGAATTTTTTATAAATGAGTCTGACTCAGAAATGTTATATGTTGGTGGTGGTGCCGGAATGGCTCCAATGAGGTCTCATCTTTATCATCTTTTTAAAACACTACAAACAGGTCGTAAAGTTAGTTTCTGGTATGGAGGTCGATCTAGAAGAGAGCTTTTCTATTTAGATCATTTTTATAAATTAGAAAAAGATTTTCCAAACTTTAAATTTTATTTAGCATTATCTGAACCTTTACCTGAAGATAATTGGAATGTTAAAACTGATTTAGAAGCTGATGGTGATGGTTTTGTAGGTTTTGTTCATAATTGTGTTATTGATAACTACTTAAGCACTCACGAGTCCCCTGAAGATATTGAACTTTATTTTTGTGGTCCCCCACTTATGAATCAAGCTGTCCAAAAAATGGGTGAGGATTATGGTATTCCTGATGAACATATTAGGTTTGATGATTTTGGAGGTTAAATTATAATTTTCATGAATACTGCTTTATCAAATCAAGAACTTCATAATTTAGCTATGAATCATGTTGGTAAAGATCTTGAATCTAGAGGTTTTGAATTTATAGCAGTAAACAGTAAATTAAGAAAAAACCCTCAATTTGTCTGTATTGATAAAAACAAACAATATTTTTTTGTTATTGTAAAAGCAATTTTACTACCTAAAAACCCAAATAATTATGATCTTGTTTGGATGGAGAAATTTAAGCAACATGCTAAATCTCATGATTCAAAGGTCCTTTATGCTGGGGTAGGATTAGCTAACGCAAAAAATAAAAATAATCCTGTATATTTAAATCAGGATTATATAATTGAATATAACGGAATTCAAGTAATTGATGACAATTTAAACTAATGCGTTACCTATTATTACTATTTATTACAGTCTATTCTTGTACAAATAATTCATTTAAGAAAACTTCTATTAGTGGTTATGTGTACGGCACCACTTACAGTATAGTTTACTTTTCTGATGATGAATTACAATTAAAAGTGCAAATTGATAGTCTTTTTGATGCTATTGATATGTCAATGTCAACCTATAATCCCAATTCATTAATAACTAAAATTAATAATAATGAAGATATTGATCTAGATAATCATTTTAAGTTTGTTTTTAATGTTTCTAAAAATATATTCAATAAGACAAATGGTCTTTTTGACCCTTCTATTGGTCCTTTAGTAAATTCCTTAAATTTTGGCCCCAAAACCAATCATTTGCCAATCGATAAACTCAAAACCTTAGTAGGTTTAGATAAATTTAATATCATTGAAAATAAATTAATTAGACCTTTTAACTCTTTTATAGATTTCAATGCCATTGCTAAAGGTTATAGTGTTGATGTAATTTCACGTTTTTTGAGTATTAACAATATAACTAATTATTTAGTTGAAGTTGGGGGTGAGATTAGATCTAGTGGTATGAATTTAGATGGAAATAAAAATTGGAGAGTTGGATTAGATACTCCAAGATTTGATGGTTTACAGAGAGATCTTTATAAGATCTTTAATTTGAAGGATAAATCCATGGCAACTTCAGGAGTTTACAGAAAATTTAAAATTGATAGTTCAGGAAATAAATATGCTCATATCATAGATCCAAAAACTGGTTATTCTTCAACTTCAAATATACTAAGCGTAACAGTGATTTCAGAGGATTGTATTGAAGCCGATGCATATGCAACCGCATTACAACTTATGTCAGTTGATGAAATTACTCTTTTGGCAAAAGAAAATAGTGCTATCAGTATTTTTATTATTTACAATGACGTGAATAATGAAATGAAAGATATCTCTTTCAACAACTTTCCTTCTATTTAGTACATACAGGAATAATTTCTCCTTTAATAATAGAGTATTTTAATATTTCTTCATCACTAAACTCTTTTGAGTAGTCTATTTGTTTAACTTTAAAACCAGTATTTTTAAGTTTATTGAAATAGTCTTTTCCATAAACTCTAACATGATCATATTGTCCAAATATTTTATTTCTTTCTAATTTATCAGTAATTGAATCGTCTTGGAAAGTTTTTTTTCTATTCATATCAATTGGTACTTGAAATATACCAGTACCACCTTTTTTTAAAACTCTATACAATTCACTCATTGCTTTATTATCGTCCAATACATGTTCTAAAACATGATTACAAAGTATAAAGTCATAGGTATTATCCTTTATCGGTAAATCACAAATGTCAGCCTTTATCTTTGCTAAAGGAGAATTAATATCGATAGAATCGTATTGAATATTATTTAATTTTTTAAATCTTGTATAAAATGCCTGTTCAGGAGCAAAATGTAACAGCTTTACCTTTCTTTCAAAAAGTACTGTTTCATTTATCAAATATAACCAAAGTAATCTATGTCTTTCAAGAGATAGA
Organism: uncultured Flavobacteriaceae bacterium; assembly: GCA_964275595.1. GTDB lineage: Bacteria > Bacteroidota > Bacteroidia > Flavobacteriales > Flavobacteriaceae > SGZJ01. The sequence continues at coordinate 43,275 of CAXYDM010000015.1, read as the reverse complement.
GTTGAAGGAGATAGCGCATTTTTTCTTAATTTATTATAACCATAGGATAAAAATTTACGAAATGATTTACCATCAATTGGATCAGTAAATTTATTACCTTTTAATAAAAGACTTAGTAAGGGTTGAAATATAAAACTAAACTTTATTAAAAAAGTTCTTGGAAATATTTTTAAAATTAATTTAATCAAAGTTTATAATTATTTAGAAATTCATTCTCTTCGTCAGATTTGATTCCTAATGCTTCATATATATAAGAAAATGTCGAAAGTAATTCAGGTTTTCCATCAATAATTGCAATATTATGCTCAAAATGAGCACTAGGTTTATTATCTAATGTAGTAATAGTCCAGCCATCCTTATGATGCTTAATTTTATGTGTTCCTTGATTTATCATTGGTTCAATTGCTACTACCATTCCTTCAACAAATTTTTTGCCTTTACCTCTTTTTCCGTAGTTTGGCATTTCAGGTTTCTCATGCATATTTTTACCTAGGCCATGCCCAACTAATTCTCTAACTACACCATAACCTCTATTTTCGCAATAATCTTGAATAGCATAGCCTACATCACCAACTCTATTACCAATTTTAAAACTTCTAATTCCTTCGTATAATGACTCTTTGGTTGTATCTAAAAGGTGATTAACATCATTTGCAATGTTTCCAACTCCGAAAGTATATGCATGATCTCCATAAAAATCATTTTTTAAAACTCCACAATCGATAGAAATAACATCCCCGTCTTTAATTGGAGTATTATTTGGAATTCCATGAACTACTTGTGAGTTTGGACTTATACAAAGAGTATTAGGAAAGTCATACATTCCTAAAAAACCTGGAATTGCTCCATTGTCCCTAATAAATTCTTCTGCAAGTTTATCTAAATGTAATGTTGTAACTCCTTCTTTAATTTCTCCAGCAATCATTCCAAGTGTTTTAGAAACAAGTAAAGCACTTTCTCTGATTAATTCAATTTCATCTCTATTTTTAGTGATACTCATAATTATATTAGTGATTCTTGTGTCATTTCCTTAGGTTTTTTTATACCCATAAGTTTTAAAATAGTTGGAGCAATATCTCCCAAAATACCATTTTTTATATTTTCTAAATCATTATCAACAAGAATTACAGGTACTGGATTAGTAGTATGTGCAGTATTAGGAGTACCATCGGCATTAATCATAGTCTCACAGTTGCCATGATCTGCAATTAATATGGTTGTATAATTATTTTTATTAGCAGAATTAATAACAGATTCAACACATTTATCAACTGCTTCACATGCCTTAATAGCAGCTTTCATGCTGCCAGTATGGCCAACCATATCTCCATTAGCAAAATTTAAACAAATAAAGTCCTGTTTTCCTAAGTCTATCTCTGCAACTAAAGAATCGGTAATTTCATAAGCACTCATTTCGGGTTTAAGGTCGTAAGTTGCAACTTTAGGAGATTTTTTCAATATTCTAGACTCACCTTTAAATTTGTTTTCTCTTCCACCTGAAAAGAAAAAAGTTACATGTGGATATTTTTCAGTTTCAGAAATTCTTAATTGACTTTTATTATTTTTTTCTAATATTTCACCAAGAGTATTATCAAGATTAGATTTATTAAAAATAACTTTAATGTTAGAAAAGGTATTGTCATAATTTGTCATTGTTACGTAATGAAGATTTAATTTCTTCATATCAAACTCTAAATTATCTTTTTGAGATAGTACTTTTGTGAGCTCTCTTCCTCTATCTGTTCTAAAGTTAAAAAATATTACTATATCTTCATTTTTAATTGTTGATAGTGGTTGATTGTTAGAATCAACTTTAATTATAGGTTTTATAAATTCATCGGTGCATCCGTTATCGTAATTATTTTGAATACTACGAATTAAATTTGAGCTTTTCTCTCCTTTTGCATTTACTAATGCATCATAAGCAAGTTTTATTCTCTCCCATCTGTTATCTCTATCCATGGCATAATACCTACCTGTAATAGATGCTATTTGTATAGAGCTATTTTTTATATAATCATTTAAATCTGAGATATATCCAGAGCCAGACTTTGGATCTACATCTCTTCCATCAGTAAAGCCATGTATATAAGATTCAATATTGTATTCTTTTGCGATGTCAATTAATCCTTTTAAATGATTAGTGTGAGAGTGAACCCCTCCATCACTTACTAATCCGAGAAAATGAATTTTTTTATTATTTTTTTTTGCAAATTCAAATGTCTCTACAATGACTTTTTCTTTTTTAAGTTTATTTTGTTCAATAGATATATTAATCTTAGTAAGATCTTGATAAACTATTCTACCAGCACCTAAATTCATATGCCCAACTTCACTATTACCCATTTGACCCTGAGGAAGACCAACGTGTAATCCGTCCGTTCTTAAAGTGGAGTATGGATATTTTTTGTATAAACTATCAATGAAATTAGTATTAGCGTTATCTATTGCAGAAACCTTTGGGTCTGGAGAGTTGCCCCAACCATCTAATATCATTAAAATTACTTTTTTATTCATCTCAAAATCTATACAAATTTACTGAATTATCATTAAATTTTTATATAAGTTTAGTATTGCCCATCAACATTTTTTGTTATAAGTCACTTAAATTAAAATTTATTTCAACTTCATATGGTTTTTTATTTTGTTCAAACACCCTAGCGGACTTATTACCTTTTAAAATTATTTTCTCACCAGAAACAGATAAATAACTACCTTCTCTTAATCCAATTACAATTTGAGAGTTAAAAAAGTGAAACTCTTTAATTCTAGTTTCTCTTGTTTCACCCATATGTTTGCTGTTGGAAATTGAATCGAGATAATGTGGATTGATATTAAAAGGAATTATATTTAGTGCATTAAAGCTAGTTGGGTGTATAATTGGCATATCATTACTAGTTCCAATCGAGGGTCCACATATATTAATTCCTGCACTAGTCCCTAAATATGGTTTTCCTTTGTCAATAGCTTCTTTTAAATAATTTATTAGATCATTATCAATTAATTTTTTTAAAAGTAAAAAAGAATTACCGCCACCAATAAATATTCCATCAGTATCTTTTATCGCTTGCTTTAAATCTTTGTACTCATGTATGCCATTAACCTCAATCCCTAATTTGACAAAAAAATCAGATGCTAATTTTGTGTATTTCTCATAAGTTAAACCGTTAGGTCTTGCATATGGAATGAAAATTATTTTTTTTGAATTCCTAAATAATAATTTAACTTCATCTTTAATATAATCTAAATAAGTACTTCCAAATACAGTAGAAGTACTAGCTAAAATCATTTTTTTCATAGAATAAATTTAAAAAAAAACCAACTTTTATAATCCAAATTAAACTTACTGATTATATTTGTAGAATGCTACTATATTTTTTTAATTTATTCATAAGTGGTGCTGAAATTGCGATAATATTATTTATTGCTTTAATTTTTTTTGGTGCTGATAAGATTCCTGACATCGCAAGAAATCTTGGAAAAGGTCTAAATGAAATTAAGCATGCTACTAATGACATTAAAAGAGAAATTCAATCTTCGTCAGAATCTGTTAAAAACAATTCCATCACTAAAGATGTAAATAACGAGTTGTCAAAAGTAAAAAAAGATCTCGAAGAGTTTTCTGGATCAATAAAAAGAGATTTATAATTTATTTCTTCTTTCTACTTATTGTTATGCCATCTCTTATTGGTAAAATCACGGAATCCATATCTTTTCTATTATTTAACAATTTATTATATTCTACAATAGCTTTAGTGGATTTGTCTTTTTGAGAAATTTGATTTAAAACCTTACCATCCCATAGTACGTTATCTGAAAGTAATACACCTCCTTTTTTTAATCTTACTATTAAAATATCTAAATATTTTGGATAGTTAATTTTATCTGCATCTAAAAAGATTAAATCAAAGTCCTGATCCAATTTTGGAATTATGTCTAATGCATTTCCTAAGTGTTGAATAATATTGCTATTAAAAGAAGATTTTTTAAAATATTTTCTTTGTAAACTATATAATTCTTCATTAATATCTAGAGTGTGAATCTCTCCATTTTCACGTAAGCCCTCAGCTAAACATAATGTTGAATAACCAGTAAATGTTCCAATTTCTAATATTTTTTTAGGATTAATTATTTTAGAAATTAGACTTAATAGCCTGCCTTGATACGCACCGCTTATCATTCTTGGCTGAAGAACTTTTAGATTGGTTTCTCTATTTAAATTACTAAGAAGTTCAGGCTCTTTTTCAGAGTGATTAATTAAGTATTCATCAAGTTTTTCGTTATTAATGTATTTCATTAAATCAGTAACTTTAACTTTTCTACAAATAAATAAACTTCCACAAACGAATTATATAATGGAGTAGGAGCACAACGAATAACATTTGGGTCTCTCCAATCTGTTATCACCCCAAGATCAGTTAAGCTTTTGTGAAATTTTTTATCAGCATTAGTTATCTCTATGGAAATTTGACATCCTCTAGATAATGACTCTGTAGGAGTGATTATATTAATTTTTGATGAATTAAGATCTAGTAAAAGGAACTCTAAATAGTTAGTTAACAATGTAGATTTTTCACATAGTTTTTTCATACCCACTTCTTTAAATATTTCAAGAGAGGCTTTTATTGCAGCCATAGATAGAATAGTTGGTGTACTAATCTGCCAGCCATCAGCACCAGGAATAGTTTGAAAGGGCTCTCTCATATTAAACCGGTTATTTAGATCGTTACCCCACCATCCTCTAAATCTATTTAGATTGTTGTTATATGCATGTCTTTCATGGATGAAGCAACCTGATAAACTTCCAGGTCCGGAATTTAAGTACTTATAACTACACCAAATAGCAAAATCTGCTCCGACTTTATTTAGATTTAATTGAACATTTCCAGCAGCATGAGCACAGTCAAAACCAACAATGGATTTATATTTATGACCAATCTCAGTTATTTTTTTTAAATTAAAATATTCACCTGTGTAATAATTTACTCCTCCAATTAATACTAAGGCAATCTCATTTTTATTTTCTAAAAAAATATTTTCTAATTCCTGATATTTATTTTCTACATTTTTTGTTTCCCACAGTATAATTCCATCATTTGCATTATATCCGTGGTGAATTAATTGTGATTCAACAGCATATATGTCAGAAGGAAAAGAATCGGCTTCTAAAATAATTTTAAACTTTGTGTCAGTAGGTTTATAAAATGACACCATCATTAAATGTAGATTTACTGTAAGGGTGTTCATCACAACGACTTCTAATGGCTTTGCACCTACTATATTTGCCATTTCATTGGTAAGATAGCTATGATATTCAAGCCATGGATTTTTTGCATTACTCCATCCCTTAACACCTAAATTGGCCCAGTCCTTCATTTCTTTGTCTATAAAAGATTTTGTAGATTTTGGTTGAAGTCCTAAAGAATTTCCACAAAAGTATATAAGATCATTATTATGATTATCTTTTGGAATATGAAATAGATTTCTGTATTCAGAAAGACTATCTAACTGATCAAGTTGTTTAGCAAAGTTTAGTGAGTTTTCAAGTTTAATCAAAATAGTATATTAAGTGTCTAGTAAAAGTAACAATTATTAATAAGTAATATAATTTTATTGATTTTGTTTAATGATTTCTGAAAACTTATATTTAAATTTCTTGAAACGAGGATCTGAAACATTAATTATGTAACTATTAAACTTATTGTTTTTTTTAAAATCTTGATGATATTTTTCAGCTTTCCAAAATTTAAGAAATGGATATGACTCTGCTGCTACATTAACTTTTAAAGATTGTGTGATTTCATTAATTTTTTTACTGATTATATTTTTCTGATTTTCATTTTGATAAAAAATGATGGATCGGTATTGGGTTCCATTATCAGGGCCTTGACCATTAATTTGTTCAATATTTTGTGTTCCAAAATAGACATCTACAAGTTGTGAAAAAGTTATTAATTTAGGATTGTAAACAACCTCTATGGTCTCTGCATGACCAGTAGTCTGAGTATTAACGATATCATATGTAGGATTTGATGTAAATCCACCAGAGTAACCACTAATCACCTCATTTACTCCAATAATACTCTCATATATTGCTTCTACGCACCAAAAACATCCACTTGCAAAATAAGCTTTGTGAATATTATCTGTATTAACCTCAACTGGAGTTGAATTAATAATCAAGTTTTGTTTTTCTGAAAACTTTTGAGCATTTGTACAATTAGTTATTAAAACTAAAACAGTAATCAATAGGTTTTTTTTCATTAGATAAATATATAATAAAAAAAGCCTCTATTTATATAGAAGCTTTTAATTATCGAAATTAATTTTATGTATTAAATTTTCGCAAAAACTTTTTCCATTTTCACTTTCTGTTCTTTGGCTAACTCTTCATCAACTAATATTCTTCCGCTATGCTCATCAGTAATTATTTTTTTTCTTGAACCAATTTCCATAATAATCTGCGGAGGTATAGTGAAATAAGATCCACCTGAGGCTCCTCTTTCAACAGCAACAACAGCTAAGCCATTCTTTACATTGTTCCTAATTCTACTGTAAGCTAATACTAGTCTTTCCTCGATATCTTTCTTACATTTTTCTGATTTTAAAAGTAATACCTCTTCTTCTTTCTTAGTCTCTTCCAGTATTGTATTTAACTCACTTTTTTTGTGTTTTAAATGATTTTTTCTTTCGGAAAGTTTTAATTTAGCTTCATCTATAACAACATTTTTATGCTCAATTTTAGCTAAAAACTCTTTAATATTTTTTTCTGCCAATTGAATTTCTAAATCTTGGAATTCAGTTTCTTTAGTTAATGAGTTAAATTCACGATTGTTACGAACATTCTTCTGTTGTTCCGTATATTTTTTAATTAATGCTTTAGCTTCTTCCATCAGATTTTTTTTCATTTTAATCTGATCATTTAAAGTATCTACAGAATCTGTAAGTTTCTCTAGCCTTGTAGTAAGTCCAGCAACTTCATCTTCCAAGTCTTGTACCTCTAAAGGTAACTCACCTCTTACACTTCTAATTGTATCCACTCTAGAATCTATTAATTGCAAGTCGTATAAAGCTCTTAATTTATTCTCTACTGTGATTTCTTTCTTTTTTGCCATGGTTAACTATATTTTACTGGGTTACTATAAGTTTCTGATAAAACGATTGCAAAATTAGTAATTTTTTCGCTAAGATATGTATGTATTGCGTTTTTTGTGTATTGTTCACTTTCATAATGACCAATATCGGTCAGTAATATTTTTTTATTAGCCTTAAAAAAATCATGATATTTTAAATCAGACGTTATGTATACATCTGCATTTGCAGAAATGGCATTATTTATTGCAAAACTTCCAGATCCACCTAAAACAGCAATAGTTTTAATATTCCTTTCTGTTAATTCTGAATGTCTAATAAATTTGGTATTCATTTTATTTTTGATATAATCGATAAACTTTTTTTCACTCATACTTTTACCAAGCTTTCCAATCATTCCAAGACCAATATCTTTATTGATGTTTTCAGTAGTAATAATTTCGTATGCGTATTCATCATAAGGATGATTAATTTTTAAAGTTTGTAATATTTCCAGTTCTTTATGTTTAGGAAATGTAAAAGTCACTTTAACTTCTTCTATTTTAGTATAATCACCTTTTTTTCCAATTACGGGATTGGATTTGCTGTTTCCTTTAAATGTTCCTATTCCTTTTACTGAAAAACTGCATTGATCGTAATTACCTATAGTACCTGCACCAGATATATATAATTTATTTTTTAAATCTTCTAGATTCTTTTCAGGCACATATGTAGTTAGTTTTTTTATTGTTCCTTTTTTTGGAATAAGAATTTCAGTTTCTGTCAATTTCAGTTTATCACATATTATTTTATTCACACCAATAACTGAGTTATCCATTGCAGTGTGAATTGATATTATGGATATATTATTTTTAATACATTTGTGTATTGTTTTTTCTACATAGTTTGAATTCGTTATTTTTTTTAAACCTTCAAAGATAATAGGATGAAAACTTACGATTACATTACATTTTTTCTCAATAGCCTCGTTTACTACAGATTCAATTGCATCTAGGCAAACTATAATCCCTTTAACTTTATTTTGTTCATCTCCGATGATTAGACCAACATTATCATAATCTTCTGCATAACAAAATGGATACTTATCGTCAAGTAATTTAATTATATCTTTTACAATCATTTTTTTTGTATTTATTTCAAAGATAAATAATTACTTTAGTTGTATGAAACTCTTAAGAAAGTTACTCTTTTTTATTACCCCTATCTATTACTTATTTTCTGTATTTAGAAATGTTTTGTATGACCTGTCTATATATAAATCAACCAAATTTGAAATACCAACAATCGGTATAGGTAATTTAGCAGTCGGGGGTACAGGAAAATCTCCAATGGTGGAGTATTTAATTAGTTTGCTATCAGATCAATATAGTATAGCTACTTTGAGTAAGGGATATGGTAGAAACACTAAATCGTTTTTACTTGCTAATGAAAAATCTACTCATTTTGATATTGGTGATGAGCCTTTACAATTTTATAATAAGTATAATAACATAGTTGTTTCTGTAGATAATAATCGTGTTAACGGAATTAATAATCTATTACAAATTGATAATCCTCCAAAAGTAATTTTATTGGATGATAGCTTTCAGCACAGAAGATTAACATTGGGTTTGTCAATTTTGTTAACAGATTACAATAATTTATATTCAAATGATTATGTTTTACCATTTGGAGATTTAAGAGAACCTGCATCATCTAGTAAAAGGGCAGATATAGTAATTGTTACCAAATGCCCAGAAATTTTAACTGAAACAACAAAAATTAAAATTAAAAATAAACTTAAATTAAAATTAAGTCAAAAATTATTCTTTAGCTCAATTGAATATTCAAAATTTGTAATATCTAATACTAAAAAAATTGATTTTATTGATTTTATTAATCACAAATTTGTTCTCGTAACTGGACTAGCAAACCCAGAACAAATTGTTACTTATCTTGTGAATAATAATTGTAATTTTGAACATCAGCAATTTAAAGATCATCATGATTATATCTCAAAAGATCTTGAAAAAATTGATCCTTTATTTAATATTCTTACAACGGAAAAAGATTACGCTAAATTGATAAAAACATTTCCAAAAAGAAATATTTATTATTTACCTATTTCTGTTAATATAGATTCTGACAAATTATTCGATAAATTAATTCTTGATTACTGTAGGGTCAATTAATGTGTTTTTGTGCTTTATAAGAAGATCTAACTAACGCACTGCTTTCAACATGTCTAAAGCCTAAACCTAATCCAATTTTTTCGTATTCTAAAAATTCATCAGGAGTTACAAACCTTTTAACACTTAGATGTTTTTTGCTTGGTTGAAGATATTGACCTATTGTTACAATATCAACATTTGCGTTTTTTAAATCATGTAAAGTTTCTATTACTTCTTGTTTTGTTTCACCTAGACCGAGCATGATTCCAGATTTAGTTCTTCTTTGACCTTGTTCTTTCATGTATTTAAGTACTTTCATACTTTTTTCATACTTTGCTTGAATTCTAACCTCTCTTGTTAATCTTTTTACAGTTTCGATATTGTGAGATATAACTTCAGGTTTTGCACTTACTAGCCTATCTATGTGCCTTTCAATTCCTTGAAAATCTGGGATTAGTGTTTCTAATGTTGTATTTGGGTTCATTCTCCTTATGGCTTCAATCGTCTCGACCCACATAAGGCTACCCATATCTTTCAAATCATCCCTGTCCACACTTGTAATAACAGCATGCTTAATATTCATTATTTTTATTGATCTTGCTACCTTTTCTGGTTCTGACCAATCCAAAGATTCAGGTCTACCAGTTTTAACCCCACAAAAACCACACGATCTTGTGCATATATTCCCCAAAATCATAAATGTTGCTGTTCCTTCACCCCAACATTCTCCCATGTTAGGACAGCTACCTGAAGTACATATAGTATTTAGTTTATATTTATCAACTAGACCTCTTAGTTCAGTATATTTTTTACCTGTAGGTAATTTTACCCTTAACCATTTAGGTTTTGGTAATATTGACTGAAATTTTTTTGATGTTTTAATACTTTCCATAAGCTAATATCAAAGATATAAAGTAATGCTAAATAAACAACTCTAATGTTGATAAATACCATATTCCAAATCCTAATAAAAAAAATATTCCTAGTATACTTAAAGTGTGCATAAGTTTTGAAGGTCTATATTTTTTTGGAGTATGCTTACTACTTATTAAAATATAATTAATTATCGCATAAAATGGAGCAGTTACAAATGAAACTATAGTCGCAATTTTAACCAATGTACCCATTTCTGAGATAAAATTAAAAAAGATAAATATGGTTCCAATCACTAAAAAAAACAGCCAGTATAAATAGCCGTTTTTGATTGTTTTATTAAACATAAGTTCTGTTGCCTTGTGCATAGCTCTAGGAGAAGCGTCAAGAGTTGTTATTGTAGTACTAAGCATTGTAGTAAATGTTGCTAATCCAATTATGATATATGACCAAGATCCAAAACTAGAAGTATACATCTCAATCAATTGATTTGCAAAAGTTGTAGCTGAACTGCTAAAACTTAAATTACTACCATTCATTACAAAATAACCTAGCAACATAAAGCTGATTCCTAATACTATTGTCCCTATATAACCTATATTAAAATCAAATAAGGTAGTTTTCATTGCTTGAACTCCATCTGATTTTTTTTTTTCAATTGTCCAAAGTGAGTGCCATACAGAAACATCAAGTGGTGCAGGCATCCATCCCATGAATGCTATCAAAAATGCAATCTCAATATTATTTTTTGGTAATATTTGAGATAATTTAAAATCATATGAAAAATTATTGAATGCTAAGCAGGTAGCTACTATTGTGCTTAACGCTAATATTGAAATAACTATCTTAATCATTCTGTCAAGCATTTTGTATTTTCCAAAATACAAAAGAACTGTACAAATTATTAAAATTATAATTGTCCATATCTCCACACTAATAATATTATTAGTCAAAGAACTAGCTATTCCAGCTGTAACAATAGTGACTGCTGTTTGTATGGTAAACATTGTAGCTAAAGAAATAAGAATATAAAAACTTAAAATATTTTTACCTAATTTTTTGTAACCATCTAATAAGCTTTCACCTGTAGCATTTGCATATCTGGGACCATATTGAAAGAATGGAAACTTAAATAAATTAACAAGAAGCAATGCCCAGATCAAACCAATCCCAAAGTCAGCTCCAGCTCTAGTAGATTGAACCAAATGTGATACTCCGATTGCAGCACCTGCAAACAATATCCCTGGACCAAGTTTTTTTAGAAAATTAAACATGAATTATTCGGATGTGCAATCTTGAAATTCTTCTGGAGGTTTTCCACAAAACCCGCACGGTTCATTATTTTTATTTAACATTGGATTTTGACTAGCACATGTACCTGAAAATTCACCATCTTTTTTCCCCCATATTTTTATGCTAATTCCTAAAATAGCAAAACCCAAGAAAAATATAGTTATGAAGATTAGTTCCATTGTAAATATTTTAGCGCAAATTAATAAAAAAGAATTCAAATTACGGCTTTAGATCACGTTTACTTCCCTTTCAAGGTCGATATCAAATATAAATTTTATAGCTTTTTGAATACTAATAGAAAAGTCTAGTATTTGTTTTCCTGTAGCTTTTCCATAGTTCACAATTACTAAAGCTTGTTTATCGTGTACCCCATAATCATTTATTCTTTTGCCTTTAAATCCAGCTTTTTCAATCAGCCAAGCTGCAGGTATTTTATATTTTTTATCAGAAATTTTATAAAATGGAATTTCCTTAAAATTCAATTTAAGTTTTTCTAGATGTTTTGTTTCAATAATTGGATTTTTAAAAAAACTACCACTGTTACCAATTTCTTTTGGATCTGGTAATTTCTCAGTTCTAATTTGGCATATAGCTTTAGCTACATCATTAATTTTTGGGTCTGTTATTTCTAATTGAACTAATCTTTCTTTAATCGACCCATAATCAATTTTAAGATTATGATTAGAATTTGTTAGTTTTAACTTTACACTTAAAACTATATAATTTTTATTTTTTTTAAATATTGAGTTTCTATATTCAAACTTACATTCTTTATTTTTAAATTCTAAAATTTTATTAGTGTTAATATCCAGCGCCGTACATGAGATAAACACATCTTTTAATTCAACCCCATATGCGCCAATATTTTGAATGGGAGCTGCGCCAGTATTTCCTGGTATTAATGATAGATTTTCAATACCACCTAAATTATTTTTTAGACACCATTTAACAGAATCATTCCAGTTTTCACCGGAGTTTATTTTAACTTCACTATAAGTATCATCTATTTTTTTTGAGCTAATACCTTTCATGTTCAAATTTATTACTAATCCTTTTATATTTCTAGTAATTAAAATGTTACTTCCTCCCCCAATAAAAATCTTTTCTTCTTTGCTGTTTAAGCTAATAAGTTCTTCTAGTTCTTGAGTAGATGAAATACTTATAAATTTTTCTGCGGTAGCTTCAATACCAAAGCTGTTATGATTTACTAAAGAAAAATTATTGTGTATTTTCATTAATTATTGTATTTGTCTAAAGCTTTTTTAAGGATCATTACAGATTTTTTTAAGTCTTCTTCATTTAAAACATATGCAATTCTTATTTGATTCTTACCTAACCCTTTTGTTGAATAAAAACCTTCTGCAGGTGCAACCATTATTGTTTCGTTATTTACGTCAAAATCCTCTAACATCCATTGAGCAAATACGTTAGCATCTTTGATAGGTAATTCTACAATACAATAAAATGCACCTTTGGGAGAAGCTACTTTTAGCCCATTAATTTTTCTTAATTCACTTATTAGTACATTCCTTCTTTGGATATATTTTTTATTAATTTCTTCAAAATATATCTCAGGAGTTTCTAGAGCTGCTTCACTCGCAATTTGTGCATAAGTAGGAGGAGAGAGTCTTGCTTGAGCAAATTTTAAAACAGTTTCAATCACTTTTTTATTTTTACTAACTACACATCCAATTCTAGCACCACACATGCTATATCTTTTAGACACACTATCAATCATAATAGCATTCTGATCTATAGAAGACTCTTGCATAATAGAATAATGAGATTCACCATCGTAAGTAAATTCTCTGTAAACTTCATCAGCAATTAAAAATAAATCATGTTTTTTTACTATTTCAACTAATTTTTTAATTTCATTTTTACTGTATAAATAACCGGTAGGATTATTTGGGTTACAAATTAAAATAGCCTTAGTTTTTTTTGTGATTAATTTTTCAAAATCTTCAATTTCTGGTAGAGAAAAGTTATTTTCTATCTTAGAAATTACTGGTACTATCTTTAAACTATTAGCAATTGAAAAACCATTATAATTTGCATAAAATGGTTCAGGAACTATTATTTCATCGTCCTTGTCCATAATACTTCCAAAAGTGAATAGTAATGCTTCACTAGCTCCGCTAGTTACTATAATATCATTAGCACTTACAACTATATTTTTTGAGTCATAATAAGCACATAGTTTAGTTCTGTATTTTTCAGACCCTTCAGATCTTGAATAAGCTAAAACTTTAATTTCATTGTTTTTAACTGCATCAAGAGCTACTTTGGGAGTTTCAATATCTGGCTGCCCAATATTTAACTGATAGACTTTAATTCCTCTTTTTTTTGCATTTTCTGCATATGGAACCAATTTTCTTATTGGAGATTCCGGCATTAAAATTCCCTTATTTGAAATCTGTGGCATTCTTTAGTCTTTTATTATTTTTTTAGGTTTCTTATTAGCTAATATTGGTTGAGAATTATCTTCAACTTTACCTTTGATAGTAAGAAGAACAGTTGAGTTTAAAGCATTTGAACTAACAGAAATTGTTTTTTTAAATGGCATAACTCTTCTAGTATCATACTTAACCTCAATTTCTCCAGTAGCTCCTGGAAGTATCGGTTTATTCGGTTTCTTTGGAATTGTACAGCCACATGAAGCTTTGACATTACTAATTACAAGTGGTATATTTCCAGAGTTAATAAATTTAAAAGTTCGTACTCCATTTGCTCCTTTTTCAATTGTTCCATAATCTATAGTTGACTCTTCAAATTCAATTACAGCATTTAAATTAGGTTGAGCTAAAGCATTAAAATTTATGATAGCAATCCCTATCAATATTAATATGTTTTTCATTAGATTTATGATTTAATTTTTATAAAAAAAATAGTTAAAATAAAGTAGATAAATATAATTATTATTCCTCAGATAAAGAAATATAAGTACTTTTGTAAATCAATAATTAATTTTTATATAATATGAGTGTTCTTCCTAATTATATTTCCTCTGAAGTTGAACAAAAGTGGTATTCATATTGGTTAAAAAATAAATATTTTAGTTCTAAGCCTGATCATAGAGAACCGTATACAATAGTTATCCCACCTCCAAATATTACTGGGATATTACATATGGGACATATGCTTAATAATACTATTCAAGACATTTTAATCAGAAGAGCTAGGTTACAGGGCAAAAATGCATGTTGGGTACCTGGTACTGATCACGCTTCAATTGCGACTGAAGCGAAAGTAGTTGATAGTTTAAAAAAACAAGGTATTAATAAGCTAGATTTGGACAGAGAAACATTTTTAAATCATGCTTGGGAGTGGAAAGATAATTACGGGGGTATCATACTAGATCAACTAAAAAAACTAGGATGTTCTTGTGATTGGGACAGGACTAAGTTTACCATGGATGATGACATGAGTAAGTCTGTTATTTCTACCTTTATTGATCTTCACAACAAGGGACTTATTTATAAGGGTTACAGAATGGTAAATTGGGATCCAGAAGCTAAGACTACTCTTTCGGATGAAGAAGTTAATTATGTTGAGAGAAAGGATAATCTATATTATATAAAATATAAAATAGAAAATGAAGATACTTATATTACAATAGCCACAACAAGGCCAGAGACTATTTTAGGGGATAGTGCAATTTGTGTTAATCCAAATGATAGTAGATTTCATAATTTGAAAGGAAAAAAAATTATAGTTCCTTTATGTAACAGGTCCATCCCTGTAATTGAAGATGATTATGTAGATATAGAATTTGGTACAGGATGTTTAAAAGTCACTCCTGCTCATGATTTAAATGATAAGTTAATAGGGGATAGACACAATCTTGAGGTCATAGATATTTTAAACGATGATGCAACATTAAACAAATATGGCTTAGAATTTGAAGGTAAAGATAGATTTGTAGCAAGAAAAGAAATTATAGAAAAACTAACAGAGTTAGGTTTAGTAGATAAAATTGAACAAATATCTCATAATGTTGGAATAAGTGAGAGAACAAGTGCTATCATAGAACCAAAATTTAGTGATCAGTGGTTTTTGAAAATGGAAGAATTAGTAAAACCTGCTATAAAGTCTGTTTTACAGGACAAAGAAATTAAATTATACCCGAAGAAATTTGAAAATACTTATAAAAACTGGTTAGAAAATATCAGGGATTGGAATATTTCAAGACAGCTTTATTGGGGTCAACAAATACCAGCCTATTATTATGGAATGGGTAAAAATGACTATGTAGTTGCTACTAATATTCAGGATGCTTTATGTATCGCAATTGAAAAGACTAAAAATAAAAATTTAAAATTATCTGATTTAAAGCAAGAGTCTGATGTTCTTGATACTTGGTTTTCGTCTTGGCTTTGGCCAATAAGTGTTTTTGATGGAATTAATAACCCTAATAATGATGAGATAAATTATTATTATCCTACAAATGATTTAGTCACTGGTCCTGATATTTTATTTTTCTGGGTTGCTAGAATGATTATTGCAGGTTATGAATTTAAAAAAACTAAGCCATTTTCAAATATTTATTTAACAGGTTTAGTTAGAGATAAGCAAAGAAGAAAAATGAGTAAGTCTTTAGGGAATTCTCCCGATGCTCTAAAATTAATTAATGATTATGGTGCAGACTCTGTTCGCGTAGGGTTATTATTAAGTGCTTCAGCTGGAAATGATTTAATGTTTGATGAATCATTATGCCAACAAGGTAAATCGTTTTCTAATAAAATATGGAATTCTTATAAATTAATTAATGGATGGTCAGTAGAGAATATTCAACAGCCTGAACATTGTAGGCTATCCATTCAGTGGTATGAAAATAAATTTCAATCAGTGCTAGTTGAAATTGAGGATCATTTCAGTAAATATAGACTTAGTGATGCCCTAATGTGTGTGTATAAATTAATTTGGGATGATTTTTGTTCATGGTTATTAGAACTCATAAAACCTGGTTATCAACAGCCAATTGATAAACTAACTTTTAATTCAATAATTAATATTTTCGAAAATAATTTAAGAATTCTTCACCCTTTTATGCCTTTTATTTCAGAAGAAATATGGCAAAATATTTCAACAAGAACAGTTGATCAAGCATTAATAGTTTCAACTTGGCCAAAAACAGAAAGTATTGATAAAAATATTATTAAGGACTTTGACTTTACTTCTCAAGTGATAAGCTCTGTTAGGACTGTTCGCAAAGAAAAAAATATTTCTTTCAAAAACACTATTGAATTACATGTTTTAAATAATGAAAAGGTTAACTCTAATCTAAATTCATTGATTATAAAACTTTGTAATATTAGTAAACTTGTTTATACTGAAATTGAGGTTGAAAACTCTATTTCTTTTAGAGTAAAGTCAAACAACTATTATGTTCCTGTAGATAATAAGAATATTAATGTTGAGGAGGAAATTGTTAAACTAAAAACAGAATTAAAGTACACGCGAGGTTTTTTAAATTCTGTCCAGAAGAAATTATTAAATACTCGATTTGTAGAAAATGCACCTGAAAAAGTAATACAAGTCGAAAAAGATAAAGAGCAAGACGCATTGTCAAAAATAAAAGCAATTGAAGATTCATTGAGTAGTTTTAAATAGTACTCTAAACTTTAGCTATAATATCTTCAGCACCTTTGACTTTTTGATTAAGACTAACATTAATTTTAGTATCCAACGGAAGAAATAGATCCACTCTTGATCCAAATTTTATGAACCCAGCATCATCTCCTTGATTTACATAACTAGATTCTTTAGCATAATTAATAATTCTTTTTGCTAATGCCCCTGCAATTTGTCTATACAAGATTTCTCCACAATTTTCATTTTTTATTACTATTGATGTTCTTTCATTCTCCGTGCTAGACTTTGGGTGCCAAGCAACCAAATATTTACCTGGATGATATTTTGAATAGGTCACTTGTCCTCCAATAGGATATCTAGTTACATGCACATTTATTGGTGACATGAATATGCTTATTTGAATTCTTTTTTCTTTAAAATATTCAGGTTCAAATACTTCTTCAATTACAACAACCTTGCCGTCTACAGGAGATACAATGTTGCTATCTCCAATACTGGTTATTCTTTTAGGGTTTCTAAAAAACTGTAAAACTATTATTAATTGAATAATTAAAAAAAACTGTATATAGGTTTTATAATTTATAGAAAAATAATCTAATAGCAGTGTTATAATTACTACTGTAATAAATGTTAATAGTATGATTTTATGACCTTCTTTATGAAACATAATCTAAAAAAATTAAAAATAAGTATATAAATGGGGATGCGAGTATTATACTGTCTAATCTATCTAACAAACCACCGTGACCTGGAAGTATTATTCCACTATCTTTTACTTTAGCTTGCCTCTTGTATTTAGATTCAATTAAATCGCCTATTGTTCCAAAAACACTGACTATAATACTAATAAATAACCAATTTGAATTAGTCAACGAGGAGTCTGTAAAATAACTTATAGCATAACTACCTATGCAAGTAAAAAATAATCCACCAAAAAAACCTTCAATTGTTTTGTTTGGGGATACACTTTCAAATAGTTTTTGCTTACCAAAATTTTTTCCAATAGCATATGCAAAAGAATCATTTACCCATGCTAAAACAAAAACACCTAAAATAATTCCTGAATTAAAACTTTCAAAAAACATTGGTATTAGCGCTATAAATACAAAAGAACTCGAAAGATAGAAAGTTGAAGCAATATAGTTTCTGGCTATAAATTTTGGTAAATTTTTCTTGACAAAAAGATCTCTAATTAAGAATATTAATACAAAAACACTAAACACTAAAAGAATGTCCTTACTCTCGTCAAAAAATGAGTTGCTAATTAAAGTATATTCAAAATAAGTAAAATAAACATAGAGTAATGCAAATATTATGTAAGAAACATAGCTTCTCTGATTTACTAGTCGACTAAACTCAACATTACATATAATACCAAAAACAAATATTAAAATTATGAATGCTAATTGAGACTTTAGTGACAACAGAAATAACGATGCATAAACAAAACCAGAAATTGTTCTTTTTAAAAGCTCTTTCACTTTAATTAATTATTGATTCTCTAACAATATCAAATATAAGTTTTTTGAACTACTTCCGTAGCTTAAAAAATCTTTATCGTTACAATCTTTAAAATGTTTCAAGTTTGTTATGTTACTAGGGATTGATTTACTGTTATTTTTAATTCCTGATAATCCTTCGCTAATATTATTTATAAGTTGATCAGTTTTAGCTAAGATTATAATATCACCTGGGAGTTCATCTAATTTTTTTTCAGCAACTTGATTTGATGAAATTAAGATTGATCCATCATCCGCAATTAAATATTCACATGTCGAAATAAGGCATATAGTCTCATCATTTGAATCCTTTGAAAAAGAATAATCTAATCTGAATCTGTTGGATATATTTTTATCTAGACTAATTAAGTTAGATTTTTTCCAACTATTCTCTTCAATGATTAAAGTTATATTTTTATTTACTTCATTTTCATTCTCTGAGTATAAGAATTTACCTCCGTTTTTGATAAAATTTTGCACAAATCTATTGTCTGTAGGAGTTTCAATTTTAGGCATAAAACTACTTTTTTCATCTTTATTAGATGAAGAAGTTTTATCGAATTGATTGGTTTTTTTAAATATGTTTTTGAAAAAATTCAAATCAGAATAAAATATAAATTACTTGTAATCAAATATATAAATTCAAATACTAATTAAATATAAAATTATCATGAATTTATCACTTCTTTATCAAATGGTCTACTACCAAATATCTTTTCTAAATTATCTTTGAATATGACTTCTTTGTCTAACAATACTTCCGCCAATTCTATTAATTTTGATTTATTATCTTCCAATAATTTAATAGCTCTTTGGTATTGTTTTTCTATTATTGTAGAAATTTCTTTATCAATTGTTTCAGCAGTTTTCTCACTGTATGGTTTTGTAAAACCATATTCGTTACCATTAGAGGAATCATAGTAAGTAAGATTACCTACTTTGTCATTAAGTCCATAAACTGTCACCATCGCTCTAGCCTGTTTAGTGACTTTTTCTAGATCACTAAGAGCTCCAGTCGATATCTTATTGAAAATGACTTTTTCAGCTGCTCTTCCTCCAAGAGCTGCACACATTTCATCTAGCATTTGTTCGGATCTGACAATTAATCTTTCTTCTGGTAGATACCAAGCAGCACCTAAAGATTGTCCTCTTGGCACAATAGTAACCTTTACCAAAGGAGCTGCATGTTCTAGCATCCAACTAACTGTTGCGTGTCCAGCTTCATGGTATGCAACTGCTTTCTTTTCGTCAGGAGTTATGATTTTATTCTTTTTCTCTAAACCACCAACTATTCTATCTACTGCATCTAAGAAGTCTTGTTTGCCTACAGATTTTTTATTTTTTCTGGCTGCAATCAATGCTGCTTCATTACAAACATTAGCTATGTCTGCTCCTGAAAACCCAGGAGTTTGTTTTGATAAAAAATCTACATCTAAATTTGCAGCTTTTTTTAAGGGTCTTAAATGAACTTTAAAAATAGCTTTTCGTTCTCTTACATCAGGTAAATCTACAAATATTTGTCTGTCAAACCTACCAGCTCTCATTAATGCTTTATCCAATACATCAGCTCTATTTGTAGCTGCTATAACAATTACATTCGTATTAGTTCCAAAACCATCCATTTCGGTTAAAAGTTGGTTTAGAGTGTTTTCACGCTCATCATTAGATCCAGTCATATTGCTTTTACCCCTAGCTCTACCAATTGCGTCAATCTCATCAATAAATATTATTGCAGGTGATTTTTCCTTAGCTTGTTTAAATAAATCTCTAACTCTGGATGCCCCTACACCAACAAACATTTCTACAAAATCTGATCCAGATAAAGAGAAAAATGGAACTTTAGCTTCTCCAGCAACTGCTTTTGCAAGTAATGTTTTTCCTGTTCCAGGAGCACCTACTAATAATGCACCTTTTGGTATTTTACCACCTAAAGACGTGTATTTAGTTGGGTTTTTTAAAAAATCAACGATTTCTTGAACTTCTTCTTTTGCTCCTTCTAAACCAGCCACATCTTTAAATGAAGTTTTTACATCTGTTTTTTCATCAAAAAGTTTAGCTTTAGATTTTCCTATATTAAAAATTTGTCCACCTCCTCCAGATCCACCAGCTGACATTTTTCTCATAATAAAAATCCAAATACCAATTATAATTACAAAAGGAAGCATAGATAATAATAGATCTCCCCAAATATTTTGTTCGGTAACATAATTAATATCGATAGCTGAGTTATTTTCATTTTCCTTTTTCTTTAAGTCATTTTCAAAGTTCTGCAGATCACCTAATTCAAATTTATAATTCGCAGAACGACCAGATAATGAAAAATAAGGGTTTACCGTTCCTTTATGAATTTCTTGGCTTGAAGCCTCATCTGTTAAATATACTTTAACCTCCCTTTTATTAACAATGTCAATTTTTTCTACATCACCCATAGAAACGTACTCAAAAAACTTTTTTTGAGAAATTTTGTTGACTTCATTTGAAGCTAATCCACCTGAAAATGTTTGAAATAAAATGAATAAAAATATTACTCCACCATACAACCAATATGGATTAACTTTAGGGTTTTTTTTGTTATTTTTTTTATTGATCATTTATTATTTTTTAATCTTTAGTTTTGACTTTAGTTAATTTTGCATCTCCCCATAAACTTTCAATATCATAATATTCTCTTTTATGCTTTTGAAAAACGTGGACAACTACATTTATATAATCCATTAAAACCCATTCTCCATTATCATTACCTTCAATATTCCATGGTTTGTCTTTAAGTTCCTTACTAACGTGTTTTTGCACAGAAGCAACTATTGCATTTACTTGTGTATTTGAGTTCCCTTCGCAAATAATAAAATAGTCACAGACAGTATTTTCTAGTTTACGAAGATCTAATATGTTAATCTCTTTTCCTTTAATGTCTTCTATTGCCTCAATTATACTGTAAATTAAGGAATCATCACTATTTTTTTTCTTAACCACTAATCAATTTTATATTTGTGCAAAGTTATTATTTTTTTTACTTTAAACACATGAATATAATCAAACTTAATGCCATTGATTCAACAAATGATTATTTAAAGAATTTATTAGTAAAAAAAGCTTTAGATAATTATACAATTGTTACAGCAGAGTTTCAATACAAGGGTAAAGGGCAAGTAGGTGGTGTATGGGAGTCTGAAGCATCTAAAAACTTGATGTGCAGCATATATATCTCAAATCCTACAATTAAATTGAATAATCAGTTTGATATAAATATGATTGTATGCTTAGCTATAAAAAGATCATTAAATAAATTTAATATCCCTCAAATATCTGTAAAATGGCCTAACGACATTATGTCAGGGAGTTTTAAATTATGTGGAATTTTAATAGAAAATATTGTTAAAAATAATTCTATTCAAGATATTATAATTGGTATAGGAATGAATGTTAATCAAACGGAGTTTAATAACTTACCAAACGCTACATCAATTAAAAAAATTAGTGGTAAATATTATGATACAGATGAAATACTTTCTCAAATTATAATCGATATAAAATTTTATTTTAGTTTTTTACAGCAAGCTGGTCGTACGGAACTACAAAGGATTTATGAGGATAATTTATATAGAATAAATAAAGTTTCAATGTTTAGGCTAGCAGATGCAAATCTAGTTTCTGGTTACATCAAGGGTGTTAATGGTTATGGTAAGCTAAAAGTTATTATGGAAAATGATTTGGAAAATACTTACGGGATTAAAGAAATTTCTCTTGTAAATTAATTAAATTAATTTTGAAGATCTACCATTTTGATGGATCAGTATTCCAAGATCGAAGTTGTTCAAGTTCAGCAGAATTTATATAATTATTTTTAAGCGCACATTCAACCAAAGTTTTATAATTACTTAGTGTTTCTAATTTTATATTTTCATTTTTAAAATTTTTTAATGAAACGTCAAATCCGTATGTAAATATTGCTACCATTCCAGTAACTTTTATGTCTTGAGCTCTTAATGCTCTTACTGCATTTATACTACTTTTACCTGTGCTTATCAAATCTTCAATAACAACAACTTTTTGATTTGGTTCTATTTTTCCTTCGATCTGATTTTTTCTACCATGTTTTTTTGCTTCTGGTCTTACATATATAAACGGTAAATTTAAAAAATCAGCTACTAACATTCCAATACCAATAGCTCCAGTTGCAACTCCGGCAATTACGTCAGGTTTACCAAATTTACTCATTAAAAGGTTAGATAATTCTTCTTTAATTTCATTTCGTACACTAGGGTAGGATAGAACTGTTCGATTATCACAATAAATTGGAGAATTCCAGCCTGAGGCCCATTTAAATGGGTCTTTAGGGCTTAGTTTGATAGCGTTAATTTGTAATAAAATTTTAGCTATTTTTAATTCTGTATTATCAATTTGCCTCATGTGTACAAAACTAATCAAAAATTAATATGTTTGCATAACAAATAATTATAAATGTATCAAGTATTTTACAAGAAAAAATTTATTTTATTAACAGATGTTATTGAAGAAGAAAAGGACTTTTTAGTTTTTCCAATTAAAAATGTGAAATTTAAAAAAGTAATTAAACTTCTAGAAAAAAAAAATACAACATCAGTACGTTTATATCATAAAAACAAAGATAAGTTATTAAAATATTTCTTTAAATTAATACCAATTGTAATAGCGGCAGGAGGTAAAATTATAAATTCAAAATCTGAAACACTTTTTATATATAGAAATGATAAATGGGATCTTCCTAAGGGCAAAGCTGAAAAAAATGAGCAATTACCACAAACTGCTTTAAGAGAGGTGATTGAAGAGACAGGTATTAAAGAAGTTTCAATTAAAAAACCATTAGACGTTACCTATCATATATTTAAAAGAAATAGTGAGTATAGATTGAAGGTAACATACTGGTTTGAGATGTTTAGTGAATATGAAGGTAAATTTAATCCTCAACTAGATGAAGGTATTACGGATGTAAAGTGGATTAAAAAAGACGATTTGGAAGATGTTAAAACAAATTCTTATCCAAATATAAGACTACTTTTTTAAAAATAATCTTTTCTTACGCAAGCTGGAACTAATTTTGTATAATCTCCACTGTTAATAATTACTTCTCTTACAATTGATGATGAGATATATGAATTTTTTGCTGTTGTCAAGAAAAATACTGTGTCGATTCCTGTCAGTTTATGATTGGTTTGCGCAATTGCTTTTTCAAATTCAAAATCTGCAGGGTTTCTCAAACCTCTAAGAATAAAATCTGCTTTAATTGTACTACAAAAGTCAACTGTTAAACCTTCATACTCCATTACTTTTATTTTAGATTCATTAGCATAATGAGTATTGATAAATTTTTTTCTTTCATCTAAACTGAACATGCATTTTTTTGAGGAGTTTATGCCAATTGCAACAATAATTTCATCAAATAAATTAATACTTCTATCAATAATATCACAATGCCCTAAAGTTAATGGGTCAAATGATCCAGGAAAAACAGCTCTTTTCATAGTTTAAAATTATAAAAATTAATTTAAAGCTTCAATAATCAAGCTTTCATATAAATCACCAAGAGAAATATTTGCTAATTTCACTTGTTGAGGTAAAATACTTTCTTTAGTTAACCCAGGTACTGTATTAACTTCAAGCAAGTAAGGGATTTCATTTTTAAAAATAAATTCACTTCTTGATAACCCTTTTAGACCCAAGCTTTTGTAGATTTTTAATGATTCTTTAATCACAATTGATTTCATTTTATCAGAGATTCTAGCTGGAGTTATTTCAGAAGATTTTCCCAAATATTTTGCATCATAATCAAAGAAATCGTTTTGACTAACTATTTCGGTAATTGGTAAGCAAATTATTTCCCCCTTAAAATTAATAACACCAACTGAAACTTCGGTTCCATTTAAAAAAGACTCTATCATGATTTTTGATCCTTCATTAAATGCTATTTTTAGAGCTTTGTCAAATTCTTCAGATTTATAAACTTTACTGACACCATAACTACTCCCACTTTTACAGGCTTTTACAAAACATGGTAAACCAACTTGTTTAATTATTTCTTTAATATCAACTTTATCATTAATATTTAAAGAAATTGAATCTGCAGATTTAATATTGAATTCTTTTAAATAATCTAAACATTCAATTTTATCATATGTAATTTTTGATTGCAAAGCTCCACTACCTGTTACAGGTATATTTAATTTTTCAAAATAACTTTGAATTTCACCATCTTCACCAGGTGAACCGTGGATTGCATTAAAAACACAGTCTATATAAATTAATTTATTATTTAATTTAAAAGTAAAGGAATCTTTATTTATGGTTGTTTCATGATTTTTAGAATCAATATAAAACCACTTATCTTTTAAAATTACAACTCTAAAGCAGTTGAACTTATTTTTATCTAAAATATCAAATACTGCTTTTCCACTTTCCAAAGAAATTTTATACTCACTAGAGTAACCACCCATAATGATTGCAATATTTTTTTTCATTTTCCCTTTTTATTAAAAATATAAATTAATTTATAAATCTTATTTACATAAAAAAAATAACTCTAAAAATGCTTAGTTTTGCTAAATAACAAATAATAATGAGCTTTATTAAATTTTTATTCAGTTTAAATTTTTTTAAGCAGATTTTATATATGATCTGCATTACAACTATTTTGATTTTTATTTCTGTTATATCTTTAAGTTATATTACTTTGCATGGAGAGTCTGTTAAAGTTCCAAATCTTATTGGAAAGACTTTAGATCAAGTGGATGTAGATTTAAAATCTATTGATTTGACTTATGTTATATTAGACTCTGCTAGATATAATTCTTCTTTTAAACCTTTTTCAGTAATAGATCATCAACCAATAGCTGGTTCAAATGTCAAGATAAACAGAAAAATATACCTTACAATTAATCCATCTGGTTATAACGAAATAATTATCCCAAAAATAATTAGAACTACAATTCGACAAGCTACCCAAAGATTAGAATCTTCAGGTTTTATAATTGGTGAAATTGAATATATTGATGATATTGGAAAAGACGAAATAATAGAAATTAGTCATAAAGGTATAATTATTAACGAAGGTGATAAGTTGCTAAAGAACTCCATAATTGATTTAATTTTAGGAAATGGAAAACTCTGAATCTTTATATCAGCACTATTCTTTTTCAGTTCAAGCTGGTCAAGAGCCATTGAGAATAGATAAGTATCTAATGAATTTTGTTGAGAATGCAACAAGAACAAAAATTCAAGCTGCAGCCAAAGGTGGTAGTATTAGAGTTAACGGAGAGATTGTTAAATCAAATTATAAGGTTCGACCCATGATGATATAAAAGTTTTTTTTGAATACCCACCAGTTGAGAATTTATTATTACCTGAAAATATTGATTTAGATATTGTTTATGAAGACAATGATATAATTGTATTAAATAAACCTGCAGGTTTGGTAGTACACCCAGGACATGGAAATCATGCAGGAACTTTGATTAATGGATTGATTTATCACTTTGATAACTTACCAAATAACTCATCCAATAGACCTGGTTTAGTACATAGAATTGATAAAGATACAAGTGGGTTACTAGTCGTTGCAAAAAATGAAAATGCTATGACTAAGTTATCAAAACAATTTGCTGATAAAACTAGTAAAAGGGAATACGTAGCTTTGGTTTGGGGAAACCCTAAGGAGGATGAAGGGACAATAGATGAGGTAATTGGTAGAAACCCAAAAAACAGGTTGCAAAATATTGTTTTTAACGAAGAGGATAGTGATTTAGGTAAACCAGCAATTACTCATTACAAGGTACTAGAGAGATTTGGTTATGTTACTCTTATTAGCTGTAGGTTGGAAACAGGTAGAACACATCAGATTAGAGTGCATTTAAAATTCATTGGACACACCTTATTTAATGATGAAAGATATGGGGGAAATTTAATTCTTAAAGGAACAACATTTACAAAATATAAACAGTTTGTAGATAATTGTTTTAAAGCATTACCTAGGCAGGCTCTTCACGCTAAAAGTTTAGGATTTATACATCCCACTTCAAATAAATTTATGGAATTTGAATCAGAACTACCTGATGATTTTAAACTATGTTTAGACAAATGGACTAATTACTCTAAACATCAAATGTAATTTTATGATTTTTTTTATTGTATTTATATTTTTCGTTTGTAATTTTAATTAAAATTATTTTATATGAAATTAGTTATTTCTCCAGCAAAATCTTTAAACTACACTAGTGAATTACCTACAAAGGAATTTAGTCAGTCTTGCTTTTTAAAAGAAGCAGAAACGTTAAATGATATTCTTAAAAACAAGTCTCCAAATGATTTGTCTAAATTAATGAGTATTTCTAATTCTTTAGGTAATTTAAATTATGAAAGAAACCAGTCTTGGAGTCTACCATTTAATCCCTCTAATTCACGACAAGCGATATATGCATTTAATGGAGATGTATATAAAGGAATTGATGCCTATTCTATACCTGCGAATAAGATTGAGTTATTACAAAACACAGTTAGAATAATTTCTGGTCTTTATGGAATTTTAAAACCTTTAGATTTGGTACAGCCATACAGATTAGAAATGGGTACAAAACTATCATTTGGAAAAAATAAAAACTTGTATGATTATTGGAAAGTTCAGCTAACAAAATCAATTAATGAAGAACTTAAGGATGGAGAGTTGTTTTTGAATCTAGCCAGTAATGAGTATGTAAAAGCAATAGATACTAAAGCATTAAAAACACCAATGATAACTGCGAATTTTAAGCAGCTAAAAAATGGTGAATATAAAACTATAGCTATATTTTCCAAAAGAGCAAGAGGACTAATGACCAGATATGTTATAGATAACAAGGTTGAGTCTGTTAATGAATTAAAACATTTTTCTCAAGATAATTACCGTTTTTCGGATAAACTATCCTCCGGAAATGAATTGATTTTTACCAGATAGTCTATTAATAAAAAAAAATTAAACTATGGATTTAAATCAATCTGATTGGAAATTACAATGTGATACAAATGAAAATTCTATAATAATTGATGTTAGGACTGAGCATGAAGTTGCTGAAGGAATTATTCCAAATGCAATTAATATTGATATTTATAATGGTCAATTATTTATAGATGAAATAAGTAAGTTAGATAAATCTAAGTCCTATTTTATATACTGTAAAGCTGGCGGTAGAAGTGCACAAGCCTGTTCCTTAATGAATCAATTAGGTTTTGATAAAACTTATAATCTTTTGGGTGGTTTTATGAACTGGAATGGTGAAAAGGTAATTTTGTAAACTATGGTTAATAAAATCACTCTAATTTGTATTTTTATAGTTCTGTTTTCATGTAACTTTTCCGGCACAATAATAAATGAAATAACTACTACTGATTTTAAATCATTGAATAGTGTAGAGAATATTCAACTTATTGATGTTCGGACAATTGAAGAATATAATACTGGTTATATTGGTGGAGCATTAAATATAGATTTTTATAAATCTAGTTTTGTTGACAGTATTAATGTTTTAGATAAATCAAAAACTACTGTTGTTTACTGTAAATCAGGGAATAGAAGTAGTAAATCTGCTTTAATGATGAAATCTTTAGGATTTAAAAAAGTATATAATCTAAAAGAAGGAATGAATGGTTGGCTTAGTAATCGAAATGAAGTTATTTTAGATTCTTTAAATTAAGAATTAATTATTTTTTTCATGTATTCTTCATTTTTTAATGCAACTTGTGAAAATTTAATTAAGTTTTTAGCCCTTATTAGATTTTGATTAGGGTAATTTACTTTAAAGTATTTATTACCGTTTAAATGATCAGTTAAAGCTCTTACACCATGCATAAAAGGCATTAATGCTACTGAAAGTGGTAGTAAGTTTCTTTCGTTCTCTTCAATATTTAATAATGCTGTTTTAAAACCACTGATAAATGAATCAAACATTTCTTTATTAAATTTAATTTTACTTAGGTCTGTTTCTTCTTCCGAAGTTGGATTAACAAGTGTTCTAACTGTATCTCCAAAATCATATAAAATTAAACCCGGCATAATAGTATCAATGTCAATTAAGTAAAGTCCTTTTTTGCTTTTACTAAATAAAATATTATTAAGCTTAGAGTCATTGTGGCAAAGTCTTAATTTAAGACTTGAGCTATAAATTATTTTAAACCTTTTTGATAAAATATTTATTGTATTTATAAGATTTGAATATTTTCTTTTAGTTTCTGTATTAATATTTTTACAGACCTCATTAAATTGACGAATTCTTGTAGGTAATTTATGAAAATCTTTTAATATGTACTTAAACTCAGAAAGGTCTATGTCTTCTAAACTAGTATGAAAATTTGAAAGAACTTTACCGCACTCTAAAGCTATTTCAGGATCAATAGTGCTGTCATATGTTTTACTGTCATATTCATAATTCATAAGCCTCCAATAATCAGAATTATTTGTAATTATGTAGGGTAGATTAAGCTTAGAATTAACTAATGTAATACCAATATTTATAGATTTTTTTTTAATAAGATCTATGTTATAAAAAATATCTTTTGGTTTTGTAAAAACTTTAGAATTTATTTTTTGAAGAATATATCTTGGATACCCATCAATGTATATTTTAAAAGTATCGTTAATATAACCAGATGAGATCTTTTTAAATGTTTTTAAATTATCAGTAATTTCAAAATTAGATAATATTTCATTTAGTAAATCTTTATCCATATTTTGAATTTATTAATTCCAAAGTGGACTCGGATATTTATTGGATGAAGTATATGATTGTAGAGATTTTACCGCATTATCTTTGTCTTCAAAATATGTAACTCCAAACCAATCACTGTCAGACTTGATTGCATTAATTGAAATGAGGCCTTCGTTCATCATTTCTTGAGCTACAAAAGGTAAGTAAATCTCATTCTTTTCAAGATTACTTTCTTGCTGTAAGAACTTTTTGAAATAGTTTTCTATGTAATCAAATATATCCGTGTTGCAAATCCAAAAATTCATAGAAACATCATCATTGTGTTCTAAAATATTCCCAGAATCTTCATCAATTATTCGAGTTTTATTTTCATAAATTTTAATATGCTCTTTAATTGAAATAAGTTTGTTGTTTTCTACTTGACATATTCCTCTTGAAACTGTGCCGAAATCCGATAATGTTTTACCTAATTTATAGGTCACTAAACCATAAGATTTATCATAGTTTATCGATTTCATATAATTAGCAGCTTGCTCAAATGCTTCTTTACCATAATAGTCATCTGCATTAATAATTACAAAACTAGATTTTATAACATTCCTAGCAGACCAAACTGCATGAGCTGTACCCCAGGGTTTAATTCTCTTATGTTTTAGCTTAGTATCTTTTGGAAGATCATTAATATCTTGAACAACGACATCGACTTTAATATTATTAGGAATTTTATTTATTAAATAATTATTTAAAAAGTCCTTATTTTCTTTTTTAGTTACTAAAACTATGTGGTTAAAGCCGTTATTGATAGCATCATATATACTAAACTCTAATAAAAACTCTGCTTTAGGTCCTAATTCATCAAACTGTTTTAATTTTCCGTATCTGCTACCACTACCAGCAGCCATGAGTAATAATGTCATTCTAATTTTTTTTCAAATATAATACAAAGAATAAATATGTACAGTGAAACATATATAAATAAAAAAAACCCTCGATAGAGGGTTTTTTTTTAATATTAAATACTTAATACTATTTTCCTTTTAAAAATGGAAGTCCAGTTTTAGTATTTTCAATAACTACTTTACCAGCAGGTAAATCACATGCTTCAGGTCTAGAGTCTTTAGCGAAGTAATAAATTGTTTGTTGTCTTCCTCCTTTTAACTCTACATCTTTAGAATGTAAAAAGTAAGTTTTTCCTTTACTGTTTTGGTGTGAATAACCCATGTTTTTTAGTTTTTTAGATTAGTAATACTTAAATATAGTCTTTTTTTTTGTTAAAAAACAATAATTCTCTCTGTAATATTGATAAATATCATAATTTTTATGTTTTTAATAAGAATTTATCTCTCTCTGTTACAAAAAATATATTGAAAAAATGTTTTTTTATTTTTTCTAACAGATTACTTATAGAGTAAAAAAAATCAGCAATTATTTCTTGTTTAATGATTCTAAATAGCTATTAATTCTAACAACAGTATTTAGTCTAATATCTTCCCAAAATAGATTGATATCCCCAAAGTGATAATTTCTTATAAGTCTCATAAGTAAACGATTTGGAACATTTTTTGGTAAACTAACCCAAAGCATTCCACTAGTTAATTCCACTTTAATACTTTTTGGATAAACTTTTTCATCATAAAAATATAATCCTTTGTGGTCAGCTATTTCAGATTTTCTTTGTCTATCCCAAGTAATTGGATTTACTACTACATTACTTTCTTTCCATGAATTATAAGCAGGATCTTTATTAATTCTTGGTTTTTTATTTTTCTTGTAACTATTCCAATTTACAAAACCTCCAGTTTCTTCAGCATTATACATTGGTTGAATAGTCTTAAATTCATTATGCTTAATATTTGCGCCTATTAGGTAAGCCGCAACTAATTTTTCTTGTAGTGGTTTTTCATCAAAATATTCTTTTAGTATCCTCATTCCGTGTCCAGAACCTTGACTATGACCAGCTATGATAATTGGTCTTCCATTATTATAATTTTCTAAATAATACTCAAATGCCCTTTTTACATCAGCATAGGCTATTTCATAGGCAGGTCTTCCTCCATTTTCCGTATATGGTTTAAAAAATGCTCTGTAATGAACTTGCCTGTAAAAAGGACTAAACACCCTAGCAGAGCTTGCCCAAGCTGAGGCTTGATACTTTACAGCAACATTAATAGTGTTATCTCGTGTCTCACTATTGTATATGTCAGCGTTCCAGTCAGAATCTGATGTTTCCGTAATTATGGTTGGGTATATATAAAAAACATCTACTTTGGATTCCTTGTTGTAAAATTTAGACAGAGGACTGTCTTTTAGTTTAGGGTGAGCAGCCCAAGAGTTTAAACTATTGTAACTCGGAGCTTCTGGTATTTCGTTTGTAGCAAAAGGTTTCGTGTCATAAGTAGACTTACACGAACTAACTAAGATAAATATTAATGCATATAATGTATTTTTTATATTACTTATCATATTTAATTATTTAGAATTATTCTAATTAATGGCATGTTATTTGATATATTTGTAAAAATATAAATATTTAAACATGAAAAACTTAATTACACTTTTTTTTATAATTTCTTTAACATCTTATTCTCAAGATAAAATACAACAAGTTGAAGTTGTTAAAACCGATACTCAAATTGAAGAATTTTCCAAGCAAATTGGAACAAAAGAATTCAAGCTTGATTTTTTAGATCTACTAGTTTTTCCTGCACTTTCAGTAGGTTATGAAAAAATAAATGATTCATCTACTGCTTTTGGAACTACACTTTTTATAAATCTTGGTGGAGAAGATTCAGATTGGAATGATAATCTTGCTATTACACCATATTATAGATTTTATTTTTTACAATCTGAAGATTATGGGGGTTATGGAGTTTTTGCTGAGGTGTTTACTAAGTTTGCATTTGGTGACGCTGAAATATATAATTTAACCTCATCCACTTACAATAAAGAAAATTACTTTGATATGGCTCTAGGTTTGGCCGTTGGTAGAAAGTGGATTAACAGAAAAGGATTTACACTCGAAACTTTATTAGGAGTTGGTAGAAACTTGTTCTTTGACGAAGAATCAGATTCTAGTGACAGAACTGCTGCTAGTGCTAGATTAAATATTTCTATTGGTAAAAGATTTTAAAAAATAGTTTAATAAACTATATTTGGCAATTATGAATTTAATTCGTCTTTGTTGTTTTTTATTATTTACTCAAATTTATTCTCAAGATATTCGAATAAATGAGTTAGTTGCATCCAACTCAATTATTTTTGATGAAGATGGAGATACTTCCGATTGGATAGAATTATATAATTACGGTTCTACCCCCGTTTCACTAATTAATTGGAGTATTTCTGATGAAGAGGAGGATAGCAATCCTTGGGTTTTTCCTGATGTTACATTAAATGAAGATGAGTATATGTTACTATGGGCTTCAGATAAAAATAGAGGCCAACTCACTTACCCTAGAACTTTAATAACAGAAGGAGATTTATTTAAATACATTGTACCAACATCTTCAGTTTCTAGTAATTGGACCAGTATTAATTATAATGACAATTCGTGGTCTGAAGGGTCCTCAGGTTTTGGTTATAGTGATGGAGATGATAACACCTATATTCCTTATGGAACTCTATCAGTATTTACAAGAAAAGATTTTACAATTTCTGATATTAATAATATTGTTAGTTTAATTCTTGATATAGATTATGACGATGGTTTTGTTGCATATATTAATGGTTTTGAGGTTGCAAGAGCAAATATAAATGGTTCTCCTCCAGCCTATAATGCTACTACTAATACAGATAACGAAGCTCAGATTTACGTTGGTGGGTATCCTGATAGATTTGTTATTGATAATTTCCAAAATATTTTAATTGAAGGAACTAATACTCTAAGTATTCAAGCTCATAATGTTTCAGATACATCATCTGACTTAACAATTATTCCTTTTTTAACAGCCATATTCACTACTGATAGTTCACAGGGTATTACCCCCCCCGATGTTCTTCAGTATGCTTCTGAAAATACATCTTTACATACGGACTTTAAATTATCATCTTCTGGAGAAACAATTTATTTAAGAGACAATTCTGGAAATTTAGTCGATTCTTTAAGTTTTGAAAACTTACAATCGGATGTTTCTATTGGAATTTCAACTAACTCAAGTGAACTTGTTTACTTTCAAACAACCACTCCAAATGACGAAAATGATAATAGTGAATCAGCAGGTATTGTTTCTTCAGTAGTTCAGTTTTCCGATGATGGTGGTTCCGTTAATAATACTATTAATTTATCTCTAAGTGGTAATTCAGATGGTGAATATATTCGATATACCTTAGATTCTAGTGAGCCAGACTACACTTCAATTTTTTATGATAGTCCTATACAAATTAATTCTACTACTGTAGTTAGAGCTAAAATATTTAAGAACAATTATATTCCTGGTTACTCTGAAACTAGATCATATTTTTATTATATAAATCATGATATACCTTTTGTTTCTATTGTTTCAGACCCTTATAATCTATTTGATAATGATTACGGTATTTATGAATTAGGTGATGATGCAGATGATGGATTTCCTTATTTTGGTGCCAATTTTTGGGAAGATTGGGAGAGACCTGCTCATTTTTCTTTGTTTAATCCAAATGGTGAACTAGAAATTGAGTTTAACGCTGGAATAAAAATATTTGGAGGCTACTCAAGAGGTAATGCTCAGAAATCCTTTGCTTTTTTTGCTAGAGGCCAATATGGTTTATCTGAATTTGACTACCCATTTTTTTCTGAACTAAATTATTCTAAATTTCAATCTTTTACATTAAGAAACTCAGGAAATGATTGGCTTAAAAGTCAAATAAAAGATGCTGCTGTTACTAGCCTTATGTCAGGCACTGATCTTGAATACCAAAGTCACCAATCAGTTGCCTCATATGTTAATGGAGATTATTGGGGATTATATAAAATTAGAGAAAAGGTAAATGAGCACTTTCTTGCTTCGAAAGCAAATATTTCTGTTGATGATATAGATTTATTAACTAATGATGCTGAAGTACTTCACGGTACTAATGAAGATTATATTAACCTTAGAAATTTTATGTCTATTAATAATCTAGCTTATTCTAGTAATTATAATTACGTTAAAACTCAAGTTGATATTGATAATTTTATTATTTATAATGTGATTCAAATTTATGGAGATAACAGAGATTGGCCAGGCAATAATATTAAATATTGGAAAAGCGATGGCGGTAAATGGAGATGGATTTTATACGATACAGATTTCTCCTTTTCTGGACAATGGTGGGCCTGGGATGTGAATAACCATTACTTGGTAAATTCTTTAAATTTTGTTCTTTCAGGAAATCAAACGAATTGGGCTAATGCACCATGGGCTACTTTAATGTTAAGAAGGTTAATTGAAAATATAGAGTTTAGAAATAAGTTTGTTAACAGATATGCTGATGAATTAAATACTCGATTTTTAGCTTCTAATGTTGTTCAACATTTTAATGATATATATGATGTAATTCTTGATGAGGTTCCTGATCATATGGAGAGATGGAATAGTAATGATAACCCATATTATTTTGTTGAACAAATGATTAATTTTGCGGTAAATAGACCAGATTATGCGAAAGAGCACATATTAATTGAGCTAGACCTTCCAAATTATCATAAAGTTTCACTCGAGAACTCTACGCCTGAGTTTGGTTTTATTAGAGTAAACAATAATTTGAAAATTCAAGAACTAGCGTGGAATGGGGATTATTTTGAAGAAGTTCCAATAACTTTAAAGGCTGTTCCAGAATTTGGATATACATTTTCTCATTGGAGTGGTGCTAATAACTCAACAGATGAAGAAATTACTTTAGATATTAATAATGATGAGTTTGTGGAAGCACATTTTGTGGAAGATCAAACTCCAACGGATTTAAATATTGTTATTAATGAGATTAATTATAAATCTTCTGATGATTTTAATTCCAATGATTGGGTAGAGTTATACAACCCAAATTCTTATGCAGTCGATATTTCTAATTGGATTTTTAGTGATGACAATGATGCAAATATTTATGAATTTCCAGAAAACACAATAATACAAGAAGAATCATATTTAGTTATCGTAAAAGATATTGATGACTTTTCAGATTCATTTGCTGAAATTTCCAATTATGTTGGAGAATTTGATTTTGGATTATCTTCATCCTCTGATGCTGTTAGGTTATTTAACTCTGAAATGGTTATACAGGATGAAGTTTATTATACTTCTTCTTTTCCATGGCCAAACTTAGGAAATGGAGATGGCTATACATTAGAACTAATATCTCCTTCATTAGATAATAGTTTAGCCAGAAAATTGGACTAATTTCAATGAACATGGAAGTCCAAATGAAGTTAATTCACCAACTGCAAACATAAATAGCACTGAACAAATTAAATCAGTCTTATGGCCTAACCCAGTTGAAAATACTTTAAATATTACGCTAAATATTGACTATTTGGATAATTACACCATTGAGTTGTATGATTTAAAAGGAGTGAATCTAAAAGAGAATTTTTAGAGGAAATCTTGATTTAGGAGATAGTAATTTATTTTATAACACAGATAACTTATCATCTGGTGTTTATCTGATAAAAATTAGTTCAGATAATGGTATTAATAAAATTATGAAATTTATAAAGAGATAATCTTAACTATAACTTTCTTTTAAGAGATAAGGTTTTTCGTTGTAAATTTTAATTACTAATTCTCCAAAGAGTGTATTGGCCCATGCAAACCACGACCTGTTATAATTTGATTGATCATCTTTATGAAAAGCTTCATGCATAAATCCAGTTTCATTGTGAGTACTTAATAACATTTTTAGGCATTTTTTTATTTCCTCATCATTTGTAGAAGTCATCGCTCTTAAAATTATACCCATAGGCCATATTTTATCTTTTCCTGTGTGAGGACTTGCTTGTCCTTCAGCTTCACTTCCTTTAAGAAAATATGGATTATTTTCACTGATAAGAAATTTTCTTGTATTTGTATAAATAGGACTATTTTTAAATTCTTTGTCTAAGTAAGCAAGAGACATTAATGAGGGTACATTAGCATCATCCATAAACAGCTTGTTGCCAAAACCATCCACTTCGTATGCATATATTTTACCAAAGTTTAAATGTTCTTGTACCGCATACTTGTTTACAGCATTTTCAATTTCATCTGCAAAATATTCACATTCTTTTGAAAAATTTAGATCAAATCCTTCATTTTTATAAATTGATGCAACCTGTCTTAAGGAAATCATGGCAAAAATATTTGAGGGTATTAAAAAGCCAAATAATGTTGCATCATCGGATGGTCTAAACATGGAAGCAACTAACCCAATAGGCTTTAAAGGTCTTCCAGTTCCATTAAATACTGGAGCATCTATCATTTGATTTCCATTTCTAATAAATCTGTAAGGAGAATTCTCCATTTTTTCTTTGTTCTACTTTAAATGTTTTAAAGATAATTTCAATAGATTTTTTCCATTCTTTATCAAATATTGAATTATCATTAGTTAATCTGTAATATTCATTTGCTAATCTTATTGCATAGCATAAAGAATCTATTTCCCATTTTCTTTCATGAACACCAGGAATTGGGTTGGGGATATCACCATTGTATTGTGATACTTTAGTTAAATCTTTGTAAAATGCATTAGCATAAGGATCTGTAAGAATACATTTAACTTGTCTATTTATTAATCCTTTTACTAATTCTTTTAATTTTTCATCTTTATTAATAAGAGGCAAGTATGGCCAGACTTGTGCTGTAGAGTCTCTAAGCCACAT
Organism: uncultured Flavobacteriaceae bacterium; assembly: GCA_964275595.1. Taxonomy (GTDB): domain Bacteria; phylum Bacteroidota; class Bacteroidia; order Flavobacteriales; family Flavobacteriaceae; genus SGZJ01. The sequence goes on along the minus strand of CAXYDM010000015.1, from coordinate 6,251 downwards.
TGCGTTAATATCTCCTGTAATAATAAATGTATCTGGTTTTTTATCTATTATTTCATAATCGACTGTTGTATCTAAAGTATTTGGATAACAGTTTTCAAACATCCAAGCGAGTTGTGGATCAGAAATTTCTTTTTTTAATTTATCTATTAACTTATCAACTGCATTACTTCTAAAAGTTCTGTTCTTTGGAATTGGCCTGTTACTTAACAAGATATCTTCCATATTTAAATATTCATTACCAAAAATATTTGCAGAGTATGCACCAGCAAATGCTAGTCCAGTATTTAAAATAAAGTTTCTTCTTTTCATGAAATTTTGATTTAAAGTAAATTTAATAAAACTTACATTATAATTAAAAATTAATAATTATTGTAAATTGCGGTTTCAATAAATTTAATAATTATGAATACAAACATTACACTGTTAATAACAAGAATAGTATTTTCTTTATCAATGATGACTCACGGATATCCTAAACTTCTAAAATTATTTTCAGATAATCCCAGTTTTGGAAACCCAATTGGTATTGGTGAGGTTCCAACATTAATAATTGCTGTTTTAGCAGAATTTATAGCTCCAATTTTTATTATTATTGGCTACAAAACTAAAATATTTACATTATTACCTATGGTTACTATGGTAATAGCTGCATTTGTAGTTCATTTAGATGACCCTTTTAAGAGAAAAGAACTTGCATTATTATATTTAGTAGGTTTTCTTATTATTTTTCTAATGGGCCCAGGTAAGTATTCGGTCAATAAAAAATAAACACCTATAACGTTTTCGCTTACTTTAAATTTATAATTCAAGAATAACACGATTTCATTGTATTATTTCTAATAATTAGATTTTATTATTAAAAATTATTGAATAATTCTTAAAAACTATTTTTAAAGACCTGATTATATTTAAATTTACAAAAATTTTATTGGCATCATATTTGCTCATTTTAATAAAATTCACATTATGAAATATATTTATACTCTATTATTATCATTATTTATTATTAGTTGTTCTAATAATTCTGAATCCTTAGATCAATTTGATGAACTATCTGACTCAGAATTAATTGAATTAATTAAATCAGCAAACGATAAACAAGAAGTATCAATTAATGAGATGCCTAATATTTCTCAATCATTTATCTCTGAAACTTTTAATCTTGCAATAGTTCAATCGATTTTACATGCTCCAAATCTAGGTTATGAGGTAACTATGACTAGAGGAGGTACTAGAACACTTATTTCATTATCATCTTTTATAAATATTTATTTTAATAGTGATGGTGAATTTTTATCTAATGATTTTGATAGCGAATATGAAGAATGGGATCAGAATATGTGTTTTGATGTTGAATTTCCAATTACAATTAATTTATCGGATGGTTCAGTTGTGACCATTTCAAATGATGAGGAATTATACGAGGGTATTGAGGACTATTATGAAATGGACGATTCAGATAATCTTCCAGAAATTAATTTCCCAATAAATATTATTTTTTATTATGAAAATGAAAATGGTGTTGAATCTGAAGATTTAGTTGAAATTGGTGATTATGATGAATTAGAGATGTATTTTGAAATGTGTGAAGATGAAGAGGATATTAATGATGAGAAGAAGAAAATTGGTCTGAATTTAATTGTGTAGATCTTGTGTATCCAATTACAATAGAAAGTCCAGAAGGAGAGAATATTTCATTTGAAAATGAAGATTCATTAAATAACTACATTGAGAGTTGGTATAACACTAACAATAATGAAGAATTTGAATTAGTATTTGTATTTCCATTATCTATTGAATATTTCTCTGAAACAACTGATCAATTACAGACCATGATAATTAATTCAGAAGAAGAACTGGGAGAATTTATTGAAGAATATTGTTTAGACGACCAAGACAACGATGGAGAAGATGATAATAGCGATGACGAAGATATTTTTTCTGATTATTCATGTGGAGAAGTAGTATTTCCAATTTCAATTGAAGATCCTAATGGAGTTGTATTTAATAGTGATAATGAAGAATCATTATTAGAATATATAGAACAGTGGTATATAGATAATAATTGTAATAGTGTTGATTGTGATGATGACTTTGAAGTAGTTTATCCAATTACGTTAGTATACGAAACTGAAAATACGGTAATATCAACAACTATAGAATCTGAAGAAATGCTTGAAGAAATGAACGAGCAATATTGTGATGACTAAATTTTAAAATTTCAGATGTCTAACCGTATCTTCATTGTTAATTATCTGTTTTAACGATTCTACTCCTAGTTTAAGATGTTTTTTATCAAATAAAGCAGAATTTACATCATCATTTGCTTGGGTTTTTATTCCATCTGGAATCATCGGTTGATCAGTTACAAGTAGTAATGCTCCAATAGGAATTCTATTATGAAAGCCAACTGTAAAAAGTGTTGCAGTCTCCATGTCGATTGAATATGCCCTTACTTTTTTTAGATAATTTTTAAACTTATTATCAAACTCCCAGACTCTTCTGTTTGTTGTAAAAACTGTTCCTGTCCAGTAGTCAATTTTTTGATATTTTAATGCCGAAGATATTGCTCTTTGTAGTGAGAATGATGGCATAGCAGGCACCTCAATTGGAAAGTAATCATTTGAGGTTCCTTCTCCTCTAATAGCACCAATTGGTAGTACAAAATCTCCAATTTGAATTCTCTTTTTTAATCCTCCGCATTTACCTAAAAAAAGTACTGCTTTTGGTTTTATAGAAGCTAATAAGTCCATAACTGTAGCAGCATTGGGACTACCCATTCCAAAGTTAATAATTGTTATATTTTCAAAAGTAGATGAGGGCATATTTTTATCTTCTCCATCAACATTAACATTATTTATTTTCGCAAATTCATCCACATACTTTTGAAAATTTGTAAGTAATATAAATTCCCCAAACTCATCTAATTCTAATCCTGTGTATCTAGGAAGCCAATCTTTTACAATTTCTTTTTTTGTTTTCATACTACAAAACTAACAAATTAAAATTTGCCTCTTATATTTATTTGATATTTACTATATCGATTTAGTTGTTTTTTATACATATAATATGAAATTGGTAAAAACAATAAGAAAATTTTTGTATTATTTATGATTTAATGATAAATGTTTAATTTATTAGTAACAACTGCAAGTTATTTGAATAATTATTTAAATTTAAGTTCTAATTTCTTGTTTAACTTTACAATTAAAAAATACAAAATATGAGATTATTTTTATTTACTTTATTTTTCTCTACATTCCAATTATTCAGCCAAGTAGTCACAGTTGAAGAAAGAAAAATATTTCTAGATGGTGAAGAATATAGAATTAATGGTATTTGTTATGCACGTGGAGAAGGAAATGGTGAGACATCTGGTTTTTCTTATGTAGATGATATTCCATTATTAGTTGAAGCTAATGTAAATACGATTAGAACCTATTCAATGATTACAAATGTTGCTGAATTAAATGCATTTGCCGAGGCAGGTATTAAAATAATTATGCATTTAAATGAAAATAGTTATACATGGTATGTTAATCAATATAAAGATCATCCAGCTATTTTAATGTGGGAATTTGGTAATGAATTTAATTATCACCCTGAATGGTTCGGAGGCAATATTGATAACTGGTACAATCAGTTAGAAACAGCCGCTGCAAATGTAAAGACTATTGATCCAAATCACCCAGTTAGTACAGGTAATGGAGAGGTTCCTTCTTTGGACGTAATTAATAGTTGTCCTAGTGTTGATGTGTGGGGGATGAATATTTATAGATTCTTAAATACAACAAGTGCAATAACTGATTTAGCTAGTTATTCTGATAAAGCTATGTATATTTCTGAATCTGGAGCTGATAGTTTTAATAACAATCAACAATCAGAAAATCAATCTCAGCAAGCACTAGCCACAGAGCAAATCTTAAATTCAGTTTTAAGCTATTCTGATTTATGTGCAGGAATTACTTTGTTTGAATTTTGTGATGAGTGGTGGAAAGCTGGTGATCCAAATTCGCATGATCCAGGTGGTTTTCCTATTAGTGTTGCTTATGATAACTTTGCAAATGAAGAATATTGGGGTATAGTCAATAGAGATAGAACCAAAAAAGAATCTTTTTATGTTGTACAAGAGATTTATGGAAATCAAGGAGGAAATGGAACCAATGAGGATTTAATTACTTTTTTAGAGTCAGGGACCTGGAGATTACAGACTGAGGTTGCAGGTTATAGAGGAGTAGGGCCAGGAGGTTCTTTCAGTGCAGAGTGGTGGAATTCTACTGCAAATGAGGATAATACTTCATACGGGCTATATGATGATAGATTTAATTTTTATGGAACTAGTATTTCAGGACAAAGTATAATGGAAGTTGACACTGGTTCTGATGGTTCAATAATGGGTAAAAAACCTGAAATTGATGCTGCTTTTGATCCAGGTAATAATAATAGTTATCCAGCTGATAACGAGTTTAACGAATATTATAATTATCCAAAATCTGATTATTCGGATAGTTTTGTCTTAAGTGATGAGGGGGCAAGTACAGAAACAATTACATTTAGTAGTAATGGAGGTTTAGGTTTTTACACTGCATTAAATAATCAACAATATCAGGTTTTAGAGAGAACAGAAACTTCTATGTATCTAAGAAACGTTGGATCCGAAGGAAATTCATGGTATGGAAAATTTACAACAGATGTTTTATCTAATCCTAATTTTGATCAATTACAGTTGAGAATTTACCCAAATCCCACAAACTCAGGTATTGTGACAATTCAATCTTCTGTTAGTGGAGAAAAGCATATTAAATTATATGATATTAATGGAAGATTAGTTTTAAATAAAAATTTAAATTCAGATTATTTAAATATTGGACTTATTGAGCCAGGAATGTATTTTGTAAAAGTAACAGTTGATGGTAAAATTTCAACTTTAAAATTAATTATTAAATAATATAACAAACCTTAAATCATGAAAAATTTATTATTATTTACTCTTTTTATTTTTACTTTATTTAGTTGTGAAAAAGATCAAAATTTGCCGGCACCATATTATTCAATTGAAGGTAAATGGCTTATAGAAGGAATGATTCCAGATGGAAACACAATGTATCTCTATGAAGATGGGTTACGTTACACCTATTACTGTGTTGAAGGTGATTGTGAAGCTCTATACAATTCATACGAAGCAAATGATGGAAATCATATCCCGAATCCTCTTAATTATTCGTATGACAATGACATTCTAACAGTTGATTTAAACTTTGGTAATGAATTAGTTACACCTATTACATTTGAATGTGATGGAGGTGAAGCAATTTTTGAAACGCCAGGATATAGTTTATTTAGATTAAATTCTGATTGTGAGTAGTAATATTATTGGAGAGTATTTTAAAAATTAACTTTTTAAAATTTTAATATCTGCTATCAATCTTAAAATTTCATTTTCGTCTGTTCCATCATAAATACCACGTATTTGCTTCTTAGTATCAATTAAAATAAAATTTGGGGTATGGATAAAGTCTTGAAGACCTCCATCTCCTTGTTCAACTACAGCAAAATAACTTTTCCTTGCAAGCTCATAAATGTGTTTTTTAGGTCCTGTAGTAATATTCCATTTGGAGTCATTTACTTTTTTATCGATTGCATATTGTTTGAGAACCTCTACATTATCAATTTCAGGTGTTACAGACATTGATAATAACATTATATCATCACTATTAATAAACTCATTTTGAATTTTAACCATATTATTAGTCATAATAGGACAAATAGTAGGGCAGCTTGTAAAAAAAAAGTCTACTATATAAATTTTATTTTCATAATCCTTATTGGTAATATTGACACCATTTTGATTTATTAAACTAAAATCCGCCACTGTATGATTTTCACTTACATTTCTAACACTTTTATCTACTAATTTGGCTTTAAAATCAACTGGGTTGTAAACAGGTAATTGTTTTTTTTCCTGCTGATCACAAGAAAAGAAAAAACTGATCATAAAAATTAAAGCATAAGCTAAACGAATCTTAAACATTTTTAGAAATTGAATTATTAGCTAAAAAATCTTTTGCTTCTGAAAGTTCTGGACGTGAACTGTTTATATCCTTACTCACTTTAATTAACTTCTCAAAATAGTAAGCTGCCAATTCATTGTTATCAAGCTTTTGAGCTGCTTTAGCAGCTCCATAAATACCGTTAAATCTAAATGGACGACCTTTTAAATTCAATTCGTATGATTTAAGAGCTTCTTTAGG
>CAXYDM010000014.1:0-61911 GCA_964275595.1 uncultured Flavobacteriaceae bacterium | reverse complement strand
AATAACGTTCCGGGGATTGAGTTACTGGTGCCTAGAAATCAAAATCAAGCTCGTGTAGTTAGAAAATTTTTATACGGAAATTTTGGAGTAAGTGGAGATTTCCCCATTTTGGATAAAATTCAAAAAAAGAACTTAATTAGCGGGAGATGGATAAATCAAAATGATATTGATTTAAACAAAAAAATTGTAGTTATCAATGATGATGTGTATAAACAAATCTTTGAAAAAGATGAAAATGCTGTTGGAGAATATATAACTGTTAATAATATAAATTTCAAAGTAGTTGGTGTGTTTAAGCAAGGTGATTTTGATTTTGGTGGTTCAATGCATATCCCCTTTACTACTTTTCAGCAAATATATAATCAAGGTGATAATGTAGGTTGGTTAACTATAACAGGCAAGCCAGATTATAACATTAAGCAAATTGAAAATGACGCTAAGTTACTATTAAGAAACATGAATAAAGTACACCCAAACGATAATAGAGCTTTTGGTAGTTTTAATTTAGGAGAAAGGTTTGAGCAATTTAAAGGGTTTTTAACTGGAATGCAGTTTTTAACTTGGTTTGTGGGTATTGCTACATTAATTGCTGGAGTTTTTGCTATTGGAAACATATTACTTATTACTGTAAAAGAACGTACTAAAGAAATAGGAATTAGACGAGCCCTTGGAGCAACTCCATTTGAAATTAAAAGACAAATAGTTTTGGAAGCAGTTTTTCTTACTATTATTGCAGGAATTTTTGGGATAATTTCTGGAGGCTGGATTTTAATTGCTATGAATAGTTTATTTGGACAAGGACCAGAATCTGTTATTGTTAATCCGTCTGTATCAATTTTTATTGTTTTTATATCCCTAATAATATTAGTAATATTTGGAACACTTATTGGATTAATTCCAGCCGGAAGAGCAACAAGTATAAAACCAATTGAAGCATTAAGAGAAGAATAAATTTTAAAAATAAAATAAAATGAATAAACCAACTAGAATTACTTTAATAGCTGCGGGACTAGTCGCATTATTTTTTGTGCTAAAATATTTTAGCGATGCAAATTCAAAATCAATTATTGAATACGAAACACAGGTTCCTTTTTATACATCGTTAAACACAAATGTGGTTGCTACTGGAAAATTAAATCCAGAGGATGAAATTGAACTAAAACCTCAAGTAACAGGAATCGTAGATATGATTTATGTTGAAGAAGGAGACATGATACAAAAGGGAGATTTAATTGCCAAAATTAGGGTAGTTCCTAACGAGCAGAGTCTTACCAGTGCTAAAGAGTAGAATTAACTCTACTAAATTATCCTATGAAAATTCCAAAAGGTTATTTGAAAGAAGTAAAGAGCTTTTTAATAAAGGTGTTATTTCTAAACAAGATTATGAGAATTCTGAATTATCCTTGAATCAATCTAATGAAACATACATTGACGCACAAAATGTTTTTAAAATTATAAAACAAGGTTCTCTTTCTGGAGGTGGTTCGGCAAACACAAATATAATAGCTCAAATTTCTGGTACTATTTTAGAAATTCCAGTTAGAGAAGGAAATCAAGTAATTGAAAGTAATAACTTTAATGCTGGTACAACCATAGCCACTGTAGCTGATATGAGCATTATGATTTTTGAAGGTCAAGTTGATGAAGCAGAAGTAGGAAAATTAGAGGAAGGTAAAGATATTAAGGTTGTTCTTGGAGCATTAGGTGAAGAGGAGTTTCCATCTAAATTAACATTTGTTGCTCCAAAAGGAATCGAAGCAAATGGTGCTGTACAATTTAAAATTAAAGCAAATGTTGAAATACCTACCTCAAGAGTTAGAGCTGGTTACAGTGCTAATGCAATAATAGAAATTGAAAATACAGAAAACTCTTTGTGTATTAAAGAGTCTTTAATTCAGTTTAACAGATTTACTGAAAAACCATTTGTAGAAATTTTAAATGATGATGGAGTATTTGTCAAAAAAGATATCACTATTGGTATTTCTGACGGTATTAGTGTTGAAGTTTTAGAGGGTATTGAGGAAAATGATAAAATTAAAGTTTGGAATAAAGTTTTAGAAGATGATGAAAGCGGTGAAGGAGAAAGAAGACCTGACTCTAAATAACTAATATTAATTAATAAGATTATGAAATATATATATATAATAGTAATAAGTGTATTTTCCATTACTACTTCTATAAGTCAAGAAAAGTTTTGGGATTTGCAAGAGTGTGTGGATTATGCTTTAGAAAATAACATTTCAATTTTACAGGCACAAAACACAATTCTTTCCAATGACCAAGACATTATTGCTAATAAAGGAAATTTTTTACCATCACTTAGCTCTAACCTTAATCAATCTATGAGTATAGGAACAGTAGAGTTATATCCTGGAGAATTTGCTGATAGAACATTTAATTCTTCAAGTGTTGGCTTTAATTTATCTCAGACCGTATTTAATGGATTTAGAAACCTAAACATCTTAAGACAATCTAAGGTTAACTTGGAGAGAAGTGAAAATGAGCTTAATAAAATTAAAGATGATGTTTCTTTAAATGTTGCCAATAACTATTTAAACATTCTTTTTAGTAAAGAGAATTTAGCTTTAGCTAAATCACAATATGAATTTTCATTCAAACAATTAGAGCAGATTAAAAACTTAGTTGAAGCTGGAGTTCAACCTCAAGCAAATATTATTGATGCAGAGGCTACACTTAGTTTAGATGAGCAGAATTTAACAACTGCTCAAAATAACTATAAATTATCTTTATTAAATTTATCTCAAATATTACAGATTCCATTAGAAGGTTTTAATGTTGTTTCAATTGACGTAGAAGTCCCTTCAGAAAATTTACTATACACTGATATTAAGCCTGTTTTAAATTATGCGTTAGTAAACCGAAATGAAATAAAAGTTGCAAATAACAATATAGATTTAGCAAAATATAACACAAAAATTTCTAAGAGCGCATACATGCCAAGTGTTTCATTTGGTTATGGTTTTAATGCTAGTGCAAATTTCTCCAACTTAACTTCTGATAATTCTTTTTTTCAACAGATAAATGACAATAAAGGACACAGTCTAAATATGAATATTAGTGTTCCAATATTCTCAAGAAATCAAATTAAAACAAATGTTGCTAAATCTAAAATTCAAGAAAATAACTCAGATTTGGGATTGATACAAGCAAAGCTCAATGTTGAAGCAACAGTACAAAGAGCTTACACAGATGCAAGTGCTGCTTTAAAATCTTATCAAGCAGCAAAAAAATCATTACAATCTCAACAGTTAGCTTTTGAAAATTCTCAGCAAAGGTATCAGCTAGGAGCAATCAATACTATTGATTTAGAGCAGGTGAGATTTAGATTATTAAATGCAAAGTCATCGCTTATTAATTCTAAGTATGATTTTATATTTAAAATTAAGGTTTTAGATTTTTATATGGGTAAATAATTACAGATTGAATTATATTCTAAACATAGAAACCTCTACAACCAACTGTTCAGTTTCCTTATTTAAGGACTCTGAACTAGTTTCTTATAAACAGGAAAATGATGAAAATTATTCTCATTCAAAAAGGTTACATGTATTTATTAATGATCTCCTAGCAGACTCAAAAGTATCTCCCAAAGATCTCTCTGCTGTAAGTGTCAGTAAAGGACCCGGGTCTTATACGGGACTTAGAATAGGAGTGTCATCTGCTAAAGGGTTATGTTTTGCATTAGGGATACCATTAATTTCTGTGGATACTCTTGACGCTTTTGCACATCAGATTGAATCTTCTAATGGATATATAATACCACTTATTGATGCCAGAAGAATGGAAGTTTACTCTTCAGTCTACGATCAAAACTTTAATAAAATAAGGGAAACTAAAGCTGAAATTTTGACAAAAGATTCTTTTCAAGAATATTTAATAAAAAATAAAGTATATTTTTTTGGGAACGCAAACGATAAAACCAAAAGTATAATTAATAATTCTAACGCTATTTTTGTTGATAATAAATTACCTTCTTCAATTGAAATTGGAAAATTGGCTTACATTAAATTTATGTCTAATGATTTTGAAAATACGGCTAATTTTGAACCCTTTTATTTAAAAGAGTTTATCGGAAATAAATTAAATTCTAATTAATAAACTCAAGAGCTTCTTCAGAAGTTTTTACAGGTAACCTACAAGCTTTCTTTACACAAACATATATAAATGTGTCACCATCAACATATCTGTTCTCTAAGAGAGGTAAATCACTTTCAATTAAACTGCCTATGATTAATTTATTAGGCTTAAAGTTTTTATTAATTTCGGTTGCTTTAATTAATGCATCCTCTCCGACAACTGCAACCTCGTAAAAAGAATCACTTAATTTTAGCATTAAATCTAACCAGTTAGAAAAGCCATCAGGATATAAATCAAATTCAGGTGAGATATTATTTAACATTGATTTAGCTGTCTCTAAATAATATTCATTATCAAAGTAGTGTGAAAGAAAAAATAAATTATTAGCCATAATTGAATTACTTGAAGGAATGACATTATCTCTAAAATTGACAGTCCTTGATAAAAGTTTTTCATCTAAATCAGATGTAAAATAAAACATTTTAGTTTTTTCATTGTAAAAGTGATTATATACGTAGTCGGTAATTTTTTTAGAGTATTTCAACCACTTGTCATCAAGGGTGATTTCGTGTAAAGCAATAAACCCAGATATAACTGCTGAATAATCTTCCAAATATCCATTTATGTAACCCTTATTATTTTTATAATTACGTAATAGTTGCCCATCTTTTTGTAATAAATTTTTCACTATAAACTCTCCATTTTTAACAGCTGCATCTAAAAAATCAGGTTCATTAAATGCTTTGTATGAATCTGCAAATCCTTTAATCATTAATCCATTCCAGGAAGATAAAATTTTGTCATCAAGCCTAGGCTTTATTCTTTTGTTTCTAACTTTAATTAACTCAGATTTACAACTTTGAATGAATTGATTTAATTCATCCTCTGAAATATTATATTTAGAGGCAATTTCTACACCCTTTTGATTTCTTATCAGTACATACTTATTGGCTTCCCAGTATCCAAATTCATTTATGTTATAATAATCAGAAAATAGCGTAAACTTCTCTTTTAGAACTTTAATCAACTCTTCTTTAGTCCATACATAAAAGGCTCCTTCCTCTAAAACATTTTCATCTGTTTTACTATCTGCATCTAAAGATGAGTAATATCCACCACTACTGTCTTTTAGTTCTGAATTTATAAAGCCAATGGTTTCATAAACTACATTTTTATATAGGCTGTTTTTTGTCAATTTATAAGCATCTGAATATAAGCTAATCAATTGCGCATTATCATATAACATTTTTTCAAAATGAGGTATATGCCATTTGTCATCTATAGAATATCTTGAAAACCCTCCTCCAACTTGATCATACACACCTCCGAATGCCATCTTTTCTAACGAAAGTTCAACAAATTTTTGAATTTCTTTATTTTCAGTCTGATAAGAATATTTTAATAAAAAGTGTAAGTTATTAGGCATCATAAATTTTGGCATGCCCTTAGAGCCACCATAATCCATATCAAACTTTGTAGACCAAGTGTTTAGATAATCTTGCATGATATTTAAATTAAAATCAGGAGTTGTCTCATTTAAATTTATTACGTCTAAAGATTTTACTCCTTCTTCTAATTGATCTGCATAGCTAATTAGTCTCTCAGGATCGTCATTATAAAGTTTAGAAATTTGTTCAAGCGCATTAATCCATTGATCTTTTGTGAAATATGTACCTCCCCAAATTGGTCTTCCATCTGGAAGTGTTACTACATTTAAGGGCCAACCTCCACTACCAGTCATAAGCTGTACGGCGTTCATATAAACATTATCTACATCTGGCCTTTCTTCACGGTCTACCTTGATAGAAATATATTTTTCATTCATTAATTTTGCAGCAATGGTATCTTCAAAACTCTCTCTCTCCATTACATGACACCAATGGCATGCTGAGTATCCAACACTAATAATAATGAGTTTATTTTCCTTTTTTGCAAGATTTAAATATTTTGAATCCCAAGGATTCCAATCAACAGGATTATATGCATGTTGGAGTAAATAGGGACTTGTTTCATTAATTAAATTGTTGCTCATTTTTTTAGATTCTTTGTTTTCACAAGCGGTTATAATTAACAATAGAGATAAGAAGTAAAATAATTTTATTTTCATTTTATTTAAAAGTACAAAAACTTAATTCAAGTTATTGGTTTAACCATTTATTGCTTCAACACAATCAACTTTACCAGCTAACATTTCTTTTAACATGTTTTCAATTCCATTTTTTAGTGTAAATGTAGAAGAAGGACAACCGCTACAAGCACCTTGAAGAATTACAGACACCTTTTTAGTATCTGCATCATAAGATTTAAATTGAATATTTCCTCCGTCAGCCGCAACTGCTGGTTTTACATATTCTTCTAAAATATTTATAATTTCTTTAGAAATATCATCTAGTTTGTCAAATTCTTTCGTTTTTTGATCTTCAGAATGTGAGATGATATCGTTAGAATCTAATTCTACAATAGGTTTACCGTCTTCAATATGAGATCGAATAAACTCTCTTAGTTCCATAGTTATTTCTTCCCATACGGCAATTTCATATTTGGTAATGGATATATAGTTTTTTTCAATAAACACACCTTTCACATATGCAAAATTAAATAATCCTCTTGCCAATGGGCTTTTTGAAGTTTGGTCAATTGATGTAAATTCAAAAAGTGAATTAACTAGATTTTTATTGGATACAAATTTCATTGCAGATGGGTTTGGAGTACTTTCCGCGTAAACAGTTACTGCTGTTTTTTTTACCCCTTCAATATCATTCACAACATCTTTACCTTCGTTCAGGTAATTTTCTATTTGCTCAGCAACCTCGTTTTGTACATCATTCCATTCTACGATATTATATCTTTCAATAGCTATGAAATTTGATGATATATATATTTTTTTTACAAATGGAAGGTAAAATAGTTGTTGAGCTAAAGGTGAGTTTAAAGCATCATCGATATTATTATATTCATAATTCTGATGATTAGTCAAGAAAAAATTTGTTTCAAATTTTACTATAAACTTATTACTTGTCTCATTGATTGAAACCTTATATTTTTTCATTATAATTTTTTTACAAAAATAATGAATCCTCATTGAAGATAAAAGAATGATCAAACATATAAATCCATTAAAAATTTATATATTTGGACTGATTAATTGATAAAAATGACGCTTAAAAAACATTTACTTTGTACTGCTTTTTTTATACTTAGTTCTCAATTTATATTCTCACAAGAAGGAATTCCTATATATTCTGATTATTTAACTGATAACTATTATTTATTACATCCGTCAATGGCAGGAGTCGCTAACTGTAATAAAGTTAGAATAACTAGTAGAAAACAATGGCTGGATCAAAGTGAGTCTCCTAATCTACAAACCATTAGTTATAATGGACGTATTGGGGATTCTAAATCTGGGATAGGAGCTATAGTATTCAATGATAAAAATGGTTATCATTCACAAACTGGAGCCTATTTAACTTATGCACATCATTTACTTTTCTCAAGAAATAGGTTAGATCTAAATATGTTATCTTTTGGTCTTAGTGCAGGGATGATGCAATATAAATTAGATGAGTCTTCGTTCTTATTTGATGGCTTTGACCCCTTAGTTTCTGGAATTACACAAAGCTCTACTGATTTTAATCTTGATTTTGGATTTTCATATCACTATTTGGATTTTTATGCACACGCTACTTTTAAGAATTTTCTAAAAAATGATGGTATAAACTCAAACGAGTTAGGTATTTATTCATACGATAATTCTAGATCTTATTTACTATCTACTGGTAATGTATTTGGTGGATTTGGAAGTTCTTGGAGTTATGAGCCTTCTATATTATACGCTTACAAAGAATCTTCTAAAGAATCTTTTGTAGATATAAACTTTAAAGTTTATAGAGAAACTGAGTTTGGAAAAGTTTGGGGAGGTCTGTCATATCGAAGAAGTTTTGAAGGAGCTGAATACCTTGGATTAAATGATCAAGTTAAAACTCAAAATCTTCAATATATCACTCCTATTGTTGGAGTTGATTTTGAAAATTTTGTGTTTGCATATACCTACTCTTACCAGTCTAATTCTATCGTATTTGATAACGGAGGTTACCATCAAATTACTCTTGGAATTAACCTAGGCTGTAAAAAGCAAAAGTATGATTGCAACTGCCCAGGAATAAACTAAGTAGAAATCCTACTTATTTTATCTTCACTACTTAGGAACTTTCTAATTACATTATCATTACCTGTACATAAAAATATGTTTCTGGCCGTTGATGTATTTGAACTAATATTATACTCATTTAATAAATGTTGAACTCTATTACTTACTGCTTTAGTGGAATCCAATATTTTAACTTCACTAGGTAAAATACTTTTTAAAATATCTTTTAAAAAGTAATAATGAGTACAACCGAGAACCAAATGATCTATGTTGTAGCTCAACATGGGCTGAATATACCCTTTCAATTTTAGATTTAATAATTCATCATTTATTCCATTTTCTTCAATAATCCTAACTAGATCGAAACCAATTTGTTCATGGATATTTATTCCTTTTGAAAACCTGCTACTAGTCTTTTGAAATAAATTACTAGATAAAGTTTTTTCAGTTGCTAAAACTCCAATATTATTGGTTTTTGTTTTAAGCATTGCCGGTTTAATTGATGGTTCAATCCCAACTATAGGAATGTTAAACTTTTCTCTTAAAACCTCTATGGCATTTGTTGTGGCAGTATTACAAGCAACAACGATCAACTTACAACCAAGGTCAAGTAGTTTCTGAGTATTTTTAATACTTAATTGTATTATTTCCTCTTCATTTTTTTTACCATATGGTGCATTTAAATTGTCAGCAATATAAATTGTGTTTTCTAGAGGAAGTGTCTTTTTGATTTCATTATAAATGGAAATTCCACCAATTCCTGAATCAAATAAGCCTATAGGATGATTGTTAGCCATATTGTAAAAATAAAAAAGCTATCTAATTAAGATAGCTTTTTTTAAAATATTATTATGTGAGCTAATGATATTAGAACCCTAATTCACTTTTAACGTCAGCCATTAAGTCTTTACCATTTGCTAAAATTACTCCTTGTCCTTGTGTAGAATCTAATACGTAATCAAATCCTTGAGCATTTGCAACCGTTATGATGGCTGCTTGAGCTTTTTCTGAGATAGGCTTTAATAAATCAAATTCTTTCTTTTGTAAATCAGACTGAGCTTGTTGTTGGTATTGTCTTATGCTTTGTTCCATTCCTTGAACCTCTTGTAATCTTTTTTGATTCTCTTCATCTGTTTGATTTGGAGCTTCAGTGTCGTATTGTTTTACTTTACTTTGAAGTTCAGCAGCCATCGTTTGAATATCAGTCTCATACGTTTTAGCTAATTTTTCTAATTCAGCTTTAGCCGTATTCATTTCAGGCATTGAAGCTACTAATTCTTGTGTGTTGATGTGTGCTACTTTGCTTTGGGCAAAAGTAAAATTAAGTGAACTTAAAGCAATTACAGCAGTAAGAATTATTTTATTAATTTTTTTCATGATACAATTTTATCTGTTGTTATTAATTATTTGTAAAGGTACTATCTTTTGAGATCTTTTTAGCATCTAATTTAGCTTTTCTAGCCTCAAGTATTTTTTTCTTCTTTTCTTCTAGCAATTTTTTTCTTTCTTCAATTGTAGGAGTTGAATCTTCATTTTTTTCTATTTTTTTTGGAGTCTCAGTTTTTAAGCTTTCTTCTACCTTTTTCTTCCTATCTAACAATAGTTTTTCTCTGACACTTGAATTGGAAGAATTTATATTTTTAACTTCTTTTTTATCTTCAATAGATTTTCTTCTTTTTACTTCAACTTCTTCTTTTTTCTTTTTTCTTTCTTCAAGAATCCTTTTTTTATTTTCTATGTCTTCCTTTTTTTTAGCTTCTCTTTCTTCTATGAGTTTACTTATTTTTTGTTCTGCTTCATTCTTTTTAAGTTCTCTCTCTTCAATCATTTCTCTTCTTTTCTCCTCTGCTTCAATTTTTTTTGCCTCTTTATCTTGTAATATTTTATCTCTTCTCTCCTCAGCTATTCTTTTTTTATTTTCAAGCTCTGTTTTTCTAGGATCTTCAACATTAGATTTAGAAACAATAGATTCATTTTCAAGTTTCTTTTTTTCTCTTCTTGATTCTACTTGTTTTTGGTTGTTGGATCTAAGGATGGTACGAAGAATTTGTTCGCTAATATCATATCTTTTATCAGAGTAAAGCATAACAATATCTGCTGATTTATCAAAAATAAAGTCGTATTTTTTAGTTTTCGCAATTTCCTGTATAGCTAAGAATATTTGATCTTGAATTGGTTGAATTAATTGTTTTTTTTGTAATATAAAATCACCATTTGGTCCAAATCTATCTTGCTTATATTCGTAAACTTCTTCTTCTTCAATCTTTAAGTCTTCTTCTCTTTCTTGTATTAGCTCAGGTGTTAGTAAAACTCGTTCTTTATTTAAGATATCCCGTTTATTTTTAATCTCTTTTTCTCTACCTTCTATTTCTTTTTTCCATTTTCCAACATTCGAGTTTAGTTGCTGGCTTATTTCTTGGTGTTCAGGGATGTTTTCTAATATGTATTCAGTATCGATGTATCCTATTCTTACTCCTTTTTGAGCCAAGGCGACGGTACCATAAATAACGATACAAAAAAATAATATGTTTTTATAATCTTTAATAACTGAAGAGTTTATTTATTAACGCCTAATTTATATTTATAGTATATTTTTAGAAATTTTGTCCTATGATAAAGTGTGTTTCCCATCCATGCTTATCTGTTTCGCCTTGAAGCGAATCAAATCCATGTCCAAAATCAATACCTAGTAATCCAAATTGAGGCATAAACAATCGAACTCCTAAACCGGCAGATCTTTTTAATTCAAATGGATTGTAGTCTCTAAAATTATTAAACGAATATCCGCCTTCCATAAATGCTAGAGCATATACTTTAGCTTGTTGACCCAAGCTAATTGGATATCTAAGCTCTAATGAATATTTGTTGTAAATGGAGCCTCCATCTTGGGATGATAATGATTGATTAGGATATCCTCTTAATGCAATTGTTTCTCTTCCATCTAGACTGTATGTCCCAAGTCCATCTCCACCTAGAAAAAACCTTTCAAAAGGCACTATACCTCTATCATTATTATAAGCACCTAAAAACCCGAATTCAAATGTTGGTTTTAAAACTAATTTCTTTGTAAGTGCGGTATACCACTCACCTTTGAATTTGAATTTATAATACTCCAACCATCTAAATTTTTCCTGATCAATTACAGCTATTCTTTCTGAAGCAGAAGTATTAGACGGATCAGTTGTTAATTGATTAACTAAGTCTTGTCTTTCAGTTTTTAAAGCTGAGTAATCAACATTATTAACAGAAGAATAAGGGAATGTGAATTTAGCAGAAAAACTAAAACTAGAACCTCCTGTAGGGTATATAGGATCAGTGTAAGTATTGTTTCTACTTAAACCAAGGGTGTAAGCTAAATTATTTGAAGAACCATTACCAAAAGTAAAAAGACCTGTATTATAATTATTCAAATCATAATACTGGAAACTTACAGCTTGCGATAAGGTAAAGTAATCATCTGGAACAGATAATCTTTTAGCTAATCCAACAGAAATCCCACTAATATTGAAAGACCTTGTTTTGTCTGCATTTCTTGTTACAGGATTATAAAGGAACTGTTTAGTCTGGGATAATTGAGTAGAAAATTGTACAGGTTTTTTACCACCAAGCCATGGCTCAGTAAATGAAAAACTGTTCATTGTGTAAAACCTACTTGATTGTAATCTAAGCGCTAACTTTTGACCATCACCCATAGGAACAGGTTTGTATGCTTTTTTATTAAAAATATCTTTAATTGCAAAATTATTAAAAGATAAACCTAAAGTACCTATAAATCCTCCACCTCCATATCCACCCTGTAACTCAATTTGACTTGAACCACTCTCAACAACAGAATACTCCATATCTAATGTTCCATTTCCAGGGTTTACATTTTTAAAATCTGGTGAAATTTGTTGTGCGTCAAAATAACCTAATTGACCTAACTCACGCAAGGTTCTCATGACATTAGCCTTACTGTACAACTGACCAGGTCTTGTTCTTATTTCTCTGTAGATCACATGATCATTTGTTTTTTCATTACCAACAACCGAAATATTATTAAAATAGGCAGGTTTCCCTTCATTAATTCTTATCTCTAAATCGATAACATTACCATCAGCACTAACTTCAACAGGAGTCACGGATGAAAATAAATATCCATTATTTTGATATAAATTTGACAGATCATTTGCATCAGGATCAGAGCTATCGGCAATTCTTTTTTCAAGTTCAACTCCGTTGTAAGTGTCCCCTTCATTGATTTGTAAAATCTGATTAAGCTGTGAGTCCGTGTAGACAGTATTGCCTAAATAGTTGATATCACCAAATGTATATTTTTCTCCTTCCTCTAATTTTATTGAAACACTAGCCATGTTAGTATCTGTATCATAAACAAGAGTATCAATAAGAATTCTAGCATCTCTATATCCATTTTCTTTGTACTTATCGACTACTGCTACTAAATCTTCTTTAAAGTCATCTTTAATAAATTTAGATCTTTTTAAGACTCTAAAAGTATTTTTTTTCTTTGTGTTTTTCATTGCTTTTAACAATGTCTTGGATTTAATTTTTTCGTTTCCAATAAATGAGATATCCTCCAATTTAACCTTGCTGCCTTTACTGATATCCAAAAACATATTGACTTTTGATTTTGTAGTGCTGTCAATTACTGCTTCTGTTTTAATAGTTACCTTAGCTTTTAAAAATCCTTTTTTTCTATATGAATTTTCTAAATAATTTTTTGTAGTTGTTATCAAGTTTTCAGTTACTTTAACACCGTTTTGTAACTTATTTTCTTTGATAATATCTTCAGTTTTATTTTTTTTAATACCTGTGATAGTTAGACTAGTAAGCTCAGGCAAATCAACTAAAGAAATTTCAAGAAAAACGGTATCATTACTTTTTCTAGTTTCGAATATTTCAATTGAACTAAATAGGTTTGATCCCCATAATTTTTTTATGGCATTACTAATCTTTTCTCCAGGCAATGTTACTTTTTCACCCTTACCTAGTCCTGAATAAGTTACTATAGTTTGAGGGCTAAATGTGGTATTGCCAGAAACACTAACATCACCAATAATGTAAGATTGTTTTTTTTCAGCTAATTGAGAGAATACCGATATTGAAGAAAGTAAAAATATATAGGTTAACTTTTTAAAATCTATTTTCAAAACTTTTTTTTTAAGTAAGCTGTTCACTTGTTTTTCCAAACCTTCTTTCTCTGTTTTGATAATCAGTTATCGCGTTCATTAAATGTTCGCTTTTGAAATCAGGCCATAATTCATCACTAAAATGCAATTCAGCGTAAGCAGATTGCCAAAGTAAAAAATTACTAATTCTTTTTTCACCACTCGATCTAATCATTAAATCAACATCTGGTAAATTTCGAGTGTAAAGATGCTGATTTATTAGCGATTCATCAATTTTTTCTGCAGAAATTATATTATTTTTAACTTTATCAGCGATATTTTTAACGGAATTTATGATTTCATCTCTGGATCCATAATTTAGTGCTAGTGTTAAAGTCATCCGATTATTATCTTTTGTATCACTACAAACCTTCTTCAAAAATGTTCTTACAATAAGTGGAATTTTGGAAATATCACCAATAGTTGCAAGTCTAATATTGTTTTTTTTAAGTTCCTTTAACTCAGATATCAAAGAGTTATGCAATAAATCCATTAGTAAATCAACTTCTATCTTTGGTCTTTTCCAATTCTCTGTTGAAAATGCAAATAAGGTTAAATTTTTCACTCCAAGCTTGGCACAAGTTTTAACAATTTCTTTAGCAGACTCTTTCCCTTCTTTATGACCTTGGTCCCTGGAGAGTCCCTTGTTTTTTGCCCACCTTCCATTACCATCCATAATAATGGCTATATGCTTTGGAATATTTGTATTTTCTTCTATCATTATTTAATAATTACAATAACAAGGTTTTCTTCCAAATGTGTACGATAAATTAATTAATGAAAACACATACCAGTCATTATTATTAATATTTCCAAAATTAGTGTAATTTTCTGTATTCGATAAACTTCCGTCTATATTATCTGTGAACATAAATCTCGATCCAATTTCAGCAGATAAAATTAATTGTTCAAATACCCTGTATTTAAACCCTAATATAAACGGAATGCCTAATGAATTAGTTTTTCCTCCTAGATTAGTAATGGCATTATTTTGATAACCTAACTTATCAAATTTAGTATATACTAACCCTGTAAAAAGATAAGGGGTGTATTTAATACCAGCTTCGTGTAAATTGAAATCAAAGAAAGTAAATTCCATACCGCTAGAAATTTCAAATAAATTATTTTCAAATAATAAGTCTCTTTCTATTCTACTTGGATCCTTGGAATTTGAATCATCTGCACTTATTTTTGAAGATAAAATTGATAGCCTGTAAGAGTGCCTAGGACTTCTGTTCCATTTTAGTATAATTCCATTTAAAAATTCATTTGGAGCTACAAATGAAGTTTCACCAACATCTCCAATAAAGTTGCTGCCACCCACAGCAATTCCAATCTCATAGATTTGACTGTACGAAAGCTGAATTGTAAAAAGTAAAATAATAACTAATCTCATACTTATAATAATCGTGTAAATATAATTAATACAATTATTTTTCATCTAATTGTTATAAGATAAAGAACTGTTTAAAATTTGATTTATTGTAGATTTCTTTTATCCTTTCCCCACATTAATTTTTCCCTAAGTGTGATTAAAAAACTTTCATTTTCTAATTCAATCATTTTTATTTTAAATGGAGATTTTTTTATTATTACTTCGTTAGAATTACTTAAAGTCGTAATTCTTGAGTCTAAGGATATTAAAAACTCATTTTCTCTACCATTAACCTTGATTTTAATTTCTGTACTATCAGGAATAATTAATGGTCTAGCATTTAAGTTATGTGGAGCTATTGGGTTTATTATAAGATTTTCTGCCTCAGGCATTATAATTGGCCCTCCGCAACTTAAAGAGTATCCAGTTGAGCCAGTGGGAGTAGAAATAATCAGTCCATCTGCCCAGTAAGAGTTCAAGTGTTTATTGTCTAGCTTGGTGTCGATTGAAATCATAGAAGTAGTGTTTTTCCTACTCAAGGTTATTTCATTAAGCGCAAAGTTTAATTTAGAAAGTTGTTGGTTGGTTTCAGAAGTTGAAACCTCAATTAGAGTCCTTTCTGAAATAGAGTAGTTTTTCAAAATAATTTCTTCAATTACTAGTTCTATATTTTCAATTTGAATTTTAGCTAAAAACCCTAATCTACCAGTGTTGACACCAACAATTGGAATAGATAAATCCTTAACAAAAGTGATCGCTTTTAAAATTGTACCATCTCCACCAATTGAAATAAGTAAATCAAAAGATTTGTCTAATTCATTAAACGAACTGACAGATTCTGAAATAAAACCTTTTAATGACTTGAAATACTCAAATTCTAAAAATACAGAAACTTTTTTCTTTTCTAAAAGGGATATTATTTTAGTAATGTATTCTGTTGGTTCGGATTTAAAAATTTTACCGAGAATAGCTACTTTCATTTAATCTAAATGTTTAAATATTTATCCAAATATTTTGACCTGTCTTTTAAATCATTTAAAAAGTCATCTTCTTCATGATTTGATAGAACCTCGTATTCAAATTCTCTTAGTAGTCTAAGAGCTGGAGCTAAGTCTTTTGCAGAAATTTTTACAATCGCTTCAATATGTTCTAAATTTGTATCAGAAATGGAAACGCTAAATATTTTAACATTATTAACTTCTAATATTTGACAAATTTCAGAAAAAGAAAAAGTATTAATGTTTTTTAACACTTTTATTGTCACCTGGTTTTCAACAAGATTATCTACTACCATATTGCTTGTAAATTTTAAACCAAATTACATAATTTACTTAAAGTAGTTTGTATTTTTACATTAAAATTAACAAATGACGAAATTAAGTGTTAATATTAATAAAATAGCAACATTAAGAAATGCAAGAGGAGGAAACAGTCCTGACTTAATTGAATTTGCAAAAAAGATACAAATGTTTGGTGCTCAAGGAATTACAGTCCATCCAAGGCCTGACGAGAGACATGTTAGATATTCCGATGTATATGAGTTATCACCAATAGTTAGTACAGAGTTTAATATTGAAGGAAATCCAAACGAAAAGTTTACTAAAATGGTTCTAGAAATTAAGCCAACACAAGTAACACTTGTTCCTGATGGTGTTAACGATATTACCTCATCATCTGGATGGGATACAATTAAAAATGAAAGTTTTTTAACAGAAATAGTTGGTGAGTTTAAAAGAAATAATATTAGAACCTCTATATTTCTTAATCCCGAAATCAAATTCATTGAAAATTTACATAAAATTGATCCCGATAGAATAGAGCTATATACTGAAGATTTCGCTATCAATTTTAAACTAGGAAACTATGCTGCAATTGATCCTTATGTTGAGTGTGCTGATCTTTTGAATCAACTTAATATAGGAATTAATGCAGGTCATGATTTGTCATTAGATAATGTAGAATTTTTTAAGAAAAAAATTAATAATTTATTGGAAGTTTCTATAGGACATGCATTAATAACTGAGAGTTTATTGTTAGGTCTTGAACCCGTTATCAAATCTTACTTGCAAAAATTGTCATGAAAATTCTTCACTCTAAAATAATTGGATCGGGCAACAATCACATTGTTATTCTTCATGGGTTATTAGGAATGGGGGATAATTGGAAATCGGTTGCAAATAAACTATCTAGTGATGACAGTTATTGTATTCATTTAATTGATCAAAGAAATCACGGTAAAAGTTTTCATTCAAATAAAATTAATTATGTTTTAATGGTCGATGATTTACATAATTATTTAGACCACCACGGAATTCACAAATGTCTTCTTATTGGTCATTCAATGGGTGGTAAAACTGCTATGATTTTTAGCATGCTTCATTCCAAATATTTAAATAAACTAGTTATTGTCGATATAGCGCCTAAAAAATATGAGCCTAAATTCAATTATTTATTTTTGGCACTTAAAGCACTAAATCTGGGAAAATATAGTTCAAGAAAAGAGATAGAAATTGAGCTAGCAAAAACAGTTAGTGAACAATCTCTAGTATTTTTTCTTTTAAAAAATATTGGAAGAGATAGTAATAACAATTTTTTCTTTAAATCAAATGTCAATGTTCTTCATCAAAATTTAATTATACTTATGGACAAATTAACTATTAGCCATAAGATCTTTGTTGACACATTTTTTGTTAAAGGTGACAAATCAGATTATATAAATGAAAGTGATGTTATTTTTGTCAAAGACAAATTTCCAAACTCAGAAATTATTTCAATCCCAAATTCAGGACATTGGGTACATGCGGAAAATCCAGATTATTTTCATGCGATATTACTTCAGATTTTAAAAAATTAAATCTGTAATTATAGTCTTGCCCTAATCTAAAATTTATTGTATTTTTGCGACCCAATTTTTAAAGCAAAAAATGAAAATTTCTAAAAAAAGTCTAGGTAAACAACACTCTTTAATTAGTGTTCAATTAATTGAAAAGGATTATTCTGAAAAAGTAAACGAAGTATTAGTTAATTATTCTAAAACAGCAAATATGCCAGGCTTTAGAAAAGGACATATTCCTCTAGGATTAGTTAAAAAACAATATGGTAAAGCAGTTATTGTTGATGAGGTAAACAAAATCATTCAAGAAGAATTAAGGAAGTATTTAGTTACTGAAAAGCTAGATATTTTAGGAAGCCCTATTCCAGTATCTAATGATGATATTGATTGGAGTTCTGGCGAACTTAATTTTGATTTTGAAGTTGGTTTAACTCCAGTTTTTGATATTAATTTAAAATTTAAGAAGCCAGTAACTAGTTATACAATTACAGCCGATGACAAAATGATTAACGACCAAATTGCTAATATTCAAAATCAATATGGAAAATTAATTAATAAAAAAGAGGTTTCTAAAGTAGATGAGATTACGGCATTGTTTGTTAATGAAGAGGAAGAAATTAATAATAAATTCACTTTTAAATTAGATAAAATTAAAAGTAAGTCTACTGCAAAATCTATTATTGGACTTAAAGTTGGAGATAAAATCACAATAAAAACTAATAATTTATTTGAAAATCAAGCAGATTTAGTTAGTGCATTAAAAATACCAACTGAAAAAGCAGAGAATTTAAAAATTGAAATTGAACTTTCAATAGAAGAAATTAACTTTAGAGAGCCAGCAGATTTAGATATTGAATTATTTGATAAACTTTTTGGAAAAGGGGTAGTTAAAACAGCTACAGAGTTGAAGAAAAAAATTGCTGAGGATGCTGAAAAACAATTTGTTCAGCAATCTGATCAAAAATTATTAAATGATGTGACTGAGTACCTTATCGATAATACCAAGTTCGTTTTACCATCTGATTTTTTACATAAATGGATGCAAACAGCAGGCGAAAAAGAACTTACACTGGAAGAAGCTAAAGCAGAATATGAAAAATCTGAAAAAAGTATGAGATATCAATTAATTGAAGGTAAAGTAATTACTGAAAACAAACTTCAAGTTAATATGGATGATATCAAGTCCTACACTAAAGAAATGATTATTAATCAAATGCTACAATACGGACAAGCTAATCCTGGAGATAAAGAATTGGAGGATATTGTAACTAGAGTTCTTTCAAATCAAGACGAAGTTAAACGAATATCGGAGCAATTAACTAGCCAAAAAATATTATCTTTTTTTAAAGAAAATGTAAATCTAAAAGCAAAGAAACTTTCTTATGAGAAATTCGTTAAAGAAGTTTATGGAGCCTAATATTTAAAATCAGTATATTTAAATAAATTATAAAATCGTATGGATTATTCTAAAGAGTTTGAAAAGTTTGCTATAAAAGATCAAGGCATAAACAGTACTTATTACAATAAGATTGTAAGCAGTATGTACCCTAGTTCTTTAACTCCTAATATCATTGAAGAAAGACAAATGAATGCTGTTGCTATGGATGTCTTTTCAAGATTAATGATGGATAGAATTATCTTTATGGGGACAGCTATAAACGATCAAGTTGCTAATATTATACAGGCTCAGCTATTATTTTTAGAAAGTACAGACGCCTCTAAAGATATCCAGATTTACATTAATTCACCAGGTGGTAGTGTTTATGCTGGACTTGGTATATATGACACAATGCAATTAATAAAGCCAGACGTTGCAACTATTTGCACTGGTATGGCAGCTTCAATGGGGGCTGTTTTATTATGTGCAGGAGAGAAAGGTAAAAGAAGTGGATTAACACACTCCAGAGTTATGATTCATCAGCCATTGGGTGGTGCTCAAGGTCAGGCTAGTGATATTGAAATAACTGCAAGAGAAATATTAATTCTTAAAGAGGAATTATATAATATTATAAGTAAGCATTCTGGTCAAAAATACGACAAGGTCTACAAGGACAGTGATAGAGATTACTGGATGAAAGCGGATAAAGCTCTAGAATATGGAATGATTGACGAAATTCTTACAAGATCTTAAATTTATTTATCTATGAGTAAATCTGAATTACAATGTTCTTTTTGTGGAAAGAAAAAAGCAGAGACAGAACTGTTAATTGCTGGAATTGATGCCCATATTTGTGATCAGTGTATAGAACAAGCAAATGGTATTGTTATTCAAGAAGCTAGCTCAGATTTAAGTAATTCCGAAGTTTCTAAGACAAAACTTCTTAAACCCCAAGAAATTAAAAACTTTTTGGATGAATATGTAATTGGTCAAGATTTTACTAAAAAAATTCTATCCGTTTCAGTATACAATCATTACAAACGATTAAGTCAAGAAATTAACGATGATGTCGAAATTCAAAAAAGTAATATAATAATGGTTGGTCAAACTGGAACTGGAAAGACCTTAATTGCAAAAAGTATTGCAAAAATGTTAGATGTTCCATTGGCAATTGTAGATGCAACTGTCTTAACAGAGGCAGGTTATGTAGGGGAAGATGTTGAAAGCATTTTAACAAGATTATTACAAGCTGCAGATTACAACTTAGAAAAAGCAGAGAGAGGAATAGTTTTTATTGATGAAATCGATAAAATCGCAAGAAAAAGTGATAATCCATCCATAACAAGAGATGTTTCTGGTGAAGGTGTTCAACAGGCTTTACTAAAATTGTTAGAAGGAACTATAGTTAATGTCCCCCCAAAAGGAGGAAGAAAACATCCAGATCAAAAATTTATAGAAGTAAACACTGAAAATATTTTATTTATTGCAGGTGGTGCATTTGATGGAATAGAGAGATTTATATCTAAAAGATTAAACATGGCCGCTATTGGATATAAATCTTCTAAAGAAGAAGTCATTTTGAAAGAAAACTTATTGCAATACATTAACCCAAAAGATTTAAAAGATTTCGGATTAATACCTGAAATTATTGGAAGATTACCAGTAGTTACTTACATGAATCCACTAGATGCAAAAGCTCTTCGAGCTATTTTAACTACTCCAAAAAATGCAATAATTAAGCAATTTGTTAAACTATTTGAAATGGATGATATTGATCTTCAATTTAAAGAGCCTGCATTAGATTATATTGTTGAAAAAGCTATAGATTATAACTTAGGAGCTAGAGGTTTAAGATCTCTCTGTGAAGAAATTTTAAATGATGCTATGTTTAGTATGCCAGGTGGAGCTAGTAAGAAATTAGTTGTAACTAAATCTTATGCAGAAAAGCAATTATCTAGAATTAGCTTAAAAAAACTAAAGGCAGCATCTTAAGTATTGAGTTTTAATAATTCTTCAATATATTTCCTGGAGTTAGATAGCCTTGGAATTTTATTTTGACCTCCTAACTTATTTCTTTTTTTCATCCATTTGTAAAAAACTCCTTTTTTAGCTACAATAATCTCTGGTTTATCTAAAGAAATACTATTATATCTTTTTGCTTCGTAATCTGAGTTTTCATGCTTTAAGAGTTCGTCAATTAAATTTGTAATTTCTTGCATATTTGAAGGTGATTTATTGAATTCAATTAACCATTGATGTCTTCCTTTTTTCTTTCCATCCATATAAACAGGAGCAACCGTATATTCAACAACTTCTAAATCCTTTGTCTTACATAGATTTTTAATTGCATTGTCACTGTTTTCTATTATAACTTCTTCCCCAAATACATTTATAAAATGTTTTGTTCTGCCTGTTACAACTATTTTATATGGATTAATTGAAGTAAATCGAATTGTATCGCCAATTTTATATCTCCAAAGGCCTGCGTTAGTAGTAATAACAATTGCATAGTTTTTATTTAGCTCTACTTGAGATAGATTAATAATTGTTTGGTTTTGATAATCATCCATAGGGATAAATTCATAGTATATTCCATAATCCAACATTAATAAAAGATCCTTGGAATCATTAGAATCCTGTACAGCAAAAAAACCTTCCGAAGCATTGTATATTTCGTAATATTTAACCTTATCAGATTTGAGTATAGAATTATACTGATTTAAATATGGATTAAAACTAACTCCTCCATGAAAATAGACTTCTAAATTTGGCCAAATTTCATTAATAGAGCTTTTATTTGTAACCTCTAATGCTCTATTTAGAAGGGTTAGCATCCAAGACGGGACACCTGCTAAACTTGTAACATTCTCTTTTATTGTTTCATTAATTATAGCATCCATTTTATATTCCCAATCACTCATTAAAGCAACTTTTTTTACTGGGGTACTTGTAAAATCAGCCCAGATTGGCATATTTTCAATTAAAATTGCAGAAAGATCACCATATATGCTGCCATTTTCAGAATAGGTGGATTTGCTTCCTCCTAATCGAAGATTTTTTCCTTCAAACAATTTTGAGTTTTCATTATTTGAAAGATAAAGACATAGTAAATCTTTGTTTGCTGCATAATGACAATAATCCAAAGATTCTTGACTTATAGGAATGAATTTACTTTTAGAGTTTGTAGTTCCACTAGATTTAGCAAACCATTTTATTTCAGTGTTCCAAAAAATATTTTTTTCTCCTTTTCTAGACTTTTCAATCATCTCTGAAATTTCCTCATAAGTTGAAACAGGAACTCTTTCACTAAATTCTTTGTAACTCTTAATCGACTCAAAATCATATAGTTTTCCTACTGAAGTATTTTTAGCTGAACTTAAGAGTTTTAGTAGTAATTCGTTTTGAACTTCATTAGGATATTTCAAGAACAATTCTATTTGATGAATCCGTTTTTTTAGAAACCAAGAGGTTACCGAATTAATAAAAGGATTTACCATTTTTTCATATATTTATAGAATACTAAAATTAGTAATATTTTCATGAAATTTCAAGGTGTTATCAGAAAAATGCAGAGTGAGTTTAAAAGTCCTATAAAATACTATATGGAATTTGATAATGATTTCATTTGTCTTAATGATTTACTTGATAAAGAAGTTTCTATTAAGTTCCTTCATTATTTTTGTTTAAGCTGTGAAAAAGAAAAAGAAATCTTTAGACAAGGTTATTGTAAAAATTGTTTTTTTGAACAACCTCAGGCTGGAGATTGGATTATTAAGCCAGAGCTTAGTACAGCCCATTTAAATATTGAAGATAGAGATTTAGACTATGAAAAAAGTGTTCAATTGCAACCACATATTGTATACTTAGCTAATACTGGGCAAATTAAAGTTGGAGTTACCAGAAAGGGTCAAGTTCCATACAGATGGATTGATCAAGGAGCACATCAAGCCATTGAATTAGTAGAAGTTCCAAATAGATTTTTAGCAGGAATAACTGAAGTTGCTATAAAAGAGTTTATAAGTGATAAGACCAACTGGAGAAAAATGCTAACTAATGACTCGAATGAGCTTGATATAATGTCTTGTAAAGAAGATATTAAAAAACATATTCCAATAGAAACTCTTGATTATTATATACAAAATAACAGCAAAACAGATATTGATTTTCCAGTCAACGAATACCCCATTAAACCACTTACTCAAAAACTTATAAAAACAAAGGAAATTAAAGGAACTCTAAAAGGAATTAAAGGTCAATATTTAATTTTTGAGGAAAATAAAGTTTTTAATGTTAGATCTCACGAAGGCTTTGTTGTAGAGGTGTCTTTTTGAAAAATCAATCAATATTAATTTCTTCATTTATCTTTAGATTAAACTTTCTTCTAAATAGATAGACCCCTAAGTATAAAAAAGGAGTATCAATAAGTGCAATTATAATTTTAAATAAAAAACCAGAAATTAGTAAACCCATAAACTGATCCCACTTTAATACATCAAAAACACAAAGTAAGAATGTAATGGTAAAAGTGTCTATAAATTGAGAGAAAAAAGTAGAAAAGTTATTTCTAAGCCAAAGCATTTTACCATTGGTTAAATTTTTCCAAAAATGATATATATGAATATCTACAAATTGAGCAAATAGGTAAGTTATCATGCTTGCAAATACTGCGATTATTGTACTTCCAAATACTTTTGAAAATAACTCATCTCCAACAGGCGAATCTACAATTGCAGGAACAGAATCTGCAACTAAGATTATCAAAATTGAAAATACAGATGCGAAAATACCAACAGTTACCATTTGGTTAGCCTTTTGTTTTCCGTATATCTCACTAATTAAGTCTGTAATTAAAAAGGTGATAGGGTAGGGTAAAATACCCACAGAAAGAATAAATAAATCGACTCCAAATATTTTTATATCAAATGGATGCCAATAAAAAAACTTTTGAAATATTAAATTAGAAACAACCAAAGATGTGATAAACAGAGCTCCTAGTATTAGGTATATTTTTTGTGCTAATATTTTATTTTTTGCTGTCATTAATCCAAAATATTAATTGAGGTAAATATAACATTTTGAATTTCTTTTTGTTTAATTTGTACCAATGAAATCTTTTAATAAATATCATATTTCTATTGGCTCTAATATTGGAGATAGGCTGCAAAACCTTCAAAATGCAATCGATTTAATCCATTTAGAAATTTCTATTGTATCTTCAATATCTCCTATATATAAAACGAAATCTGTAGGTTTTAAAGGAGACGATTTTTATAATATTTGTATTTCTTTTTTCTCTAACGACGACCCAAATAACTTACTGCAATCTCTTGTAAATATAGAAACAAAACTTGGAAGAACTAGAAGCGATAAAAATGTCTATGAATCCAGAACAATTGATCTTGATATTATATTAATTGAGGACCAGATTATTAATAATAATCTATTAACGGTACCTCACCCTTCCATGCATTTGCGTGAATTTGTCTTAGCCCCATTAAATGACATTGATCCTAATATAAACCACCCAATTTTAAATAAAAACTCTAACGAATTACTACAGTCGTGCAAGGGTAGTAATGTTAAAAAACTTTCTAAAGTTTTGTCCAACCCCAAAGATCAATTCAATATTTCAAAATTTAAATACATCGCTATTGAAGGAAATATTGGAGCTGGTAAAACTTCACTAGCTAAAAAAATATCTATAGACTTTAACTCAAAATTAATTTTGGAAAGGTTTGCCGATAATCCTTTTCTTCCAAAATTCTATGAAGAACCAGACAGGTATGCATTTACTTTAGAGATGTCTTTTTTAGCAGAAAGATATCAGCAAATTACGGATGACTTGTCACAATTGAATATTTTTAGTGACTCTATTGTCAGTGATTATGACATATTTAAATCATTAATTTTTTCTAAAATTACTTTAAGTGAAGATGAGTTTGCATTATATAGAAAGCTGTTTTTCTCTATGTATAAAGATATTCTCAAACCTGATTTATATATATATCTTAATCAAAATATTGATAGATTAAAAGAAAATATTAAAAAACGCGGTAGAGATTACGAACAAAATATAGATTCAAAGTATTTGAAAAATATTAATTCAGGATATCTTGATTTTCATAAAACTCAAACTGATTTAAATATAAAAATTATTGACATTAATAACATGGATTTTGTAAATAACAGAATAGACTACTTAAATATATTAAAATCTATTTGTCAGTAGTTTCTTATTTAAAAACAGAGTTCCAAAGTACAATCCCTACACTAACTGAAATATTTAAAGAATGCTTGGTTCCAAGCTGAGGTATTTCAATAACATCATCACTTTGGTTAATTACTTCTTGATCAACCCCTTTAATTTCGTTTCCAAATATAAAAGCATATTTTTTACCCTTTTCAAATTTGTACTCATGAAGTTTACTAGACCCTTCACATTGCTCAATTGATATAACGCTTATACCTTCCTTTTGTAATTGATTTACTAATTCTAATGTGCTAGTTGTGTGGTGCCATTCTACACTTTCTGTACTTCCTAGGGCTGTCTTGTTGATGTCTTTGTGAGGAGGAGTTGCTGTTATCCCACACAAATAAATTTTTTCTATCATAAAAGCATCACTAGTTCTAAAAATACTTCCAATATTATTTAAGCTTCTAATATTATCAAGTATGACAATAACAGGACTTTTTTTTGCTTCTTTAAATTCTTTAGGGCTAATTCTATTTAGCTCACTGTTTTTTAATTTTCTCATTCTAGAAAAATAATTTAGTATATCTTCTTTTAATGTCTTTTTAAAAAAATAAATATTAGTTACATTAGCAACACGTGTTAATATATCAGTAAAAATAAATATTTAAAACTAGTCTACGTTGTCTAAAACAGTAAAAAAAATAACCCCTTTAATGAAGCAGTATAATGCTATCAAGGTAAAATACCCTGACGCATTGTTGTTATTTAGAGTCGGAGATTTTTATGAGACTTTTGGCCAGGATGCAATAAAGACTGCTAAAATATTAGGGATTATCTTAACCAAAAGAGGAGCAGGTAGTTCAAGTGAAACAGAACTTGCTGGTTTCCCTCACCATTCATTAAACACATATCTGCCTAAGCTAGTAAAGGCTGGGCTAAGAGTTGCTATATGTGATCAATTAGAAGATCCAAAGCTAACTAAGACAATAGTCAAAAGAGGAGTAACAGAATTAATAACCCCAGGTCTTGCGATTATAGATGAAGTGCTATCTCCAAAAACAAATAATTTTTTAGCTGCAATTAGCTTAGGTAAACAAATTGGTATTTCTTTTTTGGATGTTTCCACAGGAGAGTTTTTAATTTCAGAAGGAACTGTTGATGAGGTAGATAAGCTTCTTCAAAATTTTAATCCTAGTGAAATATTAGTTTCCAAACAAAAAAAACAAGACTTCAGCTCAAAATTTAGCTACCCATATCAACTTTTTTATCTTGAAGATTGGGTCTTTCAACATGACTTTGCTAAAGAGTCTATTTGTTCGCATTTTAAAACTAAGAACCTTAAAGGTTTTGGAATTGAAAATTTAAATGATGGTGTTATAGCCGCAGGAGCTATTATGCATTATTTAAGTGAAACACAGCACCAGAAAATTAATCATATATCTTCAATTAAAAGAATACCAAAAGAGGATTATGTATGGATGGATAGATTTACCACAAGAAACTTAGAGCTTTTTAATTCAAATAATTTAAATGCGGTTACTTTAATTGATGTTATCGATAAAACAATATCTCCAATGGGTGGTAGACTACTTAAAAGATGGTTAGCACTTCCCCTAAAAGATCTTAAAGAAATAAATAGTCGCCAAGAAGTGGTTGAGTTTTTTATTCAAGATTTAAATTGTTTAAATCAAATCCAACATCACATTAAATTAATTGGTGATATAGAAAGACTCATTTCTAAAGTTGCTACTTTTAAAATAAGTCCAAGAGAAGTAATTCAATTAAAAAATTCTCTTGAGGCAATTATACCAATTAAATCACTTGCAGAAAAATCTACTAATGCTTCTGTAAAAGAAATTGGTGATAATTTAAGTAATTGTGATAAGCTAAGGGATAGGATTAAAGAAACTCTTTTGGAAGAAGCCCCAGTTAATATTTTAAAAGGAAATTCTATATCCTCTGAATATTCAAAGGAGTTAAAAGAATTAAGAAATATTGCTTTTTCAGGCAAAGAGGTGTTGGATCAAATGCTAGCAAGAGAAAGTGAAGCAACAGGTATTACATCTCTAAAAATAGCTTCAAATAACGTGTTTGGATACTACATAGAGGTCAGAAACACCCATAAAGATAAGGTTCCAGAGCATTGGATAAGAAAGCAAACATTAGTTAATGCAGAAAGATATATTACTGAAGAATTAAAGGAGTATGAATCTAAGATACTTGGTGCTGAAGAAAAAATAATGGCCCTTGAAATTCAAATTTTTAATGATTTAGTTCAATGGATGGGTGACTTTATAAAGGAGGTTCAAAATAATTCGTTTTTAATAGCAAAATTAGATTGCCTTTCTGGATTTAGTCAATTGGCTATAGAGAATGATTACTGCAAACCTATCATAGATGACTCTCATGACTTAGATATTAAAGATGGTAGACATCCTGTTATTGAAAAACAATTAAAGGCACACGAATCGTACATTTCTAATGATGTCTTTTTAGATGCAGAGAAACAACAAATTATAATGATCACTGGGCCTAATATGTCTGGTAAATCTGCCATATTAAGGCAAACAGCAATAATTGTTCTAATGGCTCAAATGGGTAGTTTTGTCCCGGCAAAATCCGTAAGAATGGGTTGGTTTGATAAAATATTTACTAGAGTAGGAGCGAGTGATAATATTTCCATGGGGGAGTCTACTTTCATGGTAGAAATGAATGAAACTGCATCAATATTAAATAATATTTCTAGTAGAAGTTTAATTCTTCTGGACGAAATAGGTAGAGGTACTAGTACCTATGATGGGATATCAATAGCATGGGCTATTAGCGAGTTTTTACATGATAATGTATCCAAACCAAAAACTCTTTTTGCAACACATTACCACGAATTAAATGAAATGACTTCTTCTTTTAAAAGAATAAAGAATTTTAATGTTTCTGTAAAGGAAGAAAAAAATGATGTACTTTTTTTAAGAAAATTAATCCCAGGTGGTAGTGAACATAGCTTTGGAATACATGTTGCTAAAATGGCTGGTATGCCTTCAAAGGTTTTAAATAAGGCTCATCAGATTTTAAAAAAACTAGAAAAATCACACTCCAATGAGGAATTAACTGGCAAGGTTAAGTCAATAAAAGACGATATTCAACTGCAGTTTTTTAATTTAGATAACCCTATTTTGGAAGAGTTGAAAGATGAAATATCAAAAATTGATATTAATTCATTAACACCAGTTGAAGCTTTACTTAAACTTAGCGAACTTAAAAAAAAGATAGATAATTAATAAGTGCTTATTTTTTTAAAAAACACTTTGCTATTATAAGAATTATATTAAATTTGCACCCGCACCTTTTGGTGTTCGTTCATTAAAAAAACTGCGAAAGTAGCTCAGGGGTAGAGCATCACCTTGCCAAGGTGGAGGTCGAGGGTTCAAATCCCTTCTTTCGCTCTGATAAAATATAATGCTGAAGTGGTGGAATTGGTAGACACGTTGGACTTAAAATCCAATGGACTGTAAGTCCGTGCGGGTTCAAGTCCCGCCTTCAGTACAAAAGGGGTTAATCTTTAAGATTAACCCCTTTTTTTTATTTATAAAATATTGTTAATTTTGAATCTTAAACTTGTCCAATTGATTAAATATAAAAATAATATTGCCTTCTTTTTACTTTTCCTATTTATGGGACTAAAAGTAGTCAGTTTACACTCTTTTATTCATGATGAAAGTGATGCCTTTGATAAGGACTGTGAAATTTGTGAACATGTAATTGTTGCTAATGAGACAGATTTTACAACTAATAACTCAATTAGTTCTCCAACACAAATCATGAATTTATTTAAAGAGCAAAATTTTTATGCTCATGATTATAAATTTGAACAAAGTCAAATTGACAATTCTCTTTTTTGTAGGCCTCCTCCTACATTATAATACACTCCTTTGCTTTAAACAATATATTTTCAGGTCATTTAGACCTATTTAATGATATAGAATCACGCTATATTAATTGCTAATTTTTAATTTACTCATATGATAACCACAAATAATATCACCAAAAAATATGGTGATTTCACAGCTATTAATGATCTTTCTTTTAATGTTAATGAAGGAGAAATATTATGTTTGCTTGGTGCTAATGGTGCTGGAAAGTCTACAATAATCAACATCTTATTAAACTTCACACTTCCTAGCTTAGGAACTGCTGAAATCAATAATCTTGATGTTATAAAAAATCCAATAAAAACAAAAGAATTTCTAACTTATA
The DNA here is from genome assembly GCA_964275595.1 of uncultured Flavobacteriaceae bacterium. Taxonomy (GTDB): domain Bacteria; phylum Bacteroidota; class Bacteroidia; order Flavobacteriales; family Flavobacteriaceae; genus SGZJ01. The sequence continues at coordinate 32,462 of CAXYDM010000014.1, read as the reverse complement.
TCCCTGAAAACCTTATGTTGTATCCAACATTAAGTGCCGTTGAGAATTTGGATTATTTTACTAAACTTTCTAATAAGACATTTGATCAGCAACAATTACAAAACTATTTATCAGAAGCTGGTTTAGAAAAAGCTGCACATAATAATAGAGTAAATACATTCTCTAAAGGAATGCGTCAAAAGGTTGGAATAGCATTAGCTATTGCAAAAGAATCAAAGGTTCTATTACTTGATGAGCCTACATCTGGTTTGGATCCAAAATCTAGTAATGAGTTTATTTCATTACTTAAAAAAATGAAGGATGATGGTGTTGCTATACTAATGGCTACTCACGATTTATTTAGAGCGAAAGAAGTTAGTACCCATATAGGAATTATGCGATCTGGTATTTTGGAAAACTATTCTAGTACGTCCGAACTTACACTCAAGCAGTTGGAAACAATTTACTTGGATATTATGAACTTTAAAAATGTAAGCTAATATGAGAAATATAATTTTTAAGGAGCTTAAAGAGTTAAGTAGAGATGGACGATTTAAATCAGCAGTCGTTATATCCTGTATTTTACTACTGTTAGCTTTAATTACAGGGGTTAATCAATATAAAAAAAGTAATCAACAACTTACCGAGTCGGTTTCTAAAGAACGTACAATTTGGGAGACACAAGGAGCTAAAAATCCACACTCTGCAGCCCACTATGGGACCTATGCCTTTAAGCCAAAGTTTGCCTTGTCTTTATTAGATTATGGTGTCACTAAATATACTGGTAATTCCATATTTTTAGAGGCTCACAATCGTAATGAAGCATCATTTAGTGAGGCTACAGACCAAACAAGTTTAGCTCGTTTTGGCACACTTTCTATCAACTTTGTGTTGATTTACCTATTTCCTTTAATAATAATACTTATTGGTTATAATTCTTATACAAAAGAATTAGAAAATAAAACTTTGACAATGTTAAAAAGTCAAGGTGTAAGTTCTGTAAAATTAATTCTAGGAAAGTGGTTCGCTACAATAATTCCTATTTTTATTCTAACCATATTTACCTTTTTGGTTATAGGAGTTGTTTTATCAAATGTTCATGACTTAGCCTTTTTTAGTTGGAGCAGTTTAATGACTCTATTGGCTTCATATTTGGTTTATTATTTAATTATTTCAACGATCACAGTTTTAGTTTCTTTGTTCAGTAAATCATCTGGAACTTCCTTAGTATGCACTTTGCTAATTTGGATTTTATTTAGTTTTATTACTCCTAAAGTTGCTACAAATTTTGCAAATGAAGCCCACCCTTATCCATCAAAATCAGAATTTAATGCTGCTGTTGTTGAAGATAAAAAAAATGGACTTGATGGTCACAACCCATGGAACGAAGCTGCTCAAAAACTAGAGTTAGAAACATTAGAAGAATATGGAGTTGAAAAGATTAGTGAATTACCGTTTAATTATTCGGGTTATCGAATGCAAAAAGGAGAAGAGCATGAAGCTCAGATTTATAAAAAACATTATGATATTTTAAATGAAATTGCAATCAAACAAAACAAGGTTTATGAAAGTTTGTCCTTTTTGTCACCATTTATTTCATTACGATTTTTATCAATGGATGTCTCAAATACAAGCGATAAATTACATTGGAAATTCACTAATGCTGCTGAGAAGTATCGATTGCAAAAACAAGAGTTTTTAAATTATGATATTAAAGATAATTCAAAGTATGGTGAGCGCGGTTACAATATGACTGAAGAGAAGTTTAAACAACTTCCAAAATTTAATTTCACTCCTCCTACAAATTCAGAAATAATAAAAGAAAATACTCAAAACATATTGTTTTTATGTCTTTGGCTATTTCTTCCGTTTGTAGGTTTATTAATCTTTTCAAAAAATAAATAAAAAATGTTTTTAAATAATTTATCACACGAAATCAAATTACTGTTTAGAAGCCAATGGCTACTAGTATTGTTTATTAGTACAACCTTACTATTTACTTTTGCTGCATTTAATGGAAATAAAAATGTAGAAAAAAGGCTCAATGATATTTCAAAGGTTACAGAGGGTTTGCAAGTACAGGACAGCGCAATGTTATCGACACTTACAAAAATTGAAAAAGGGGAGGCTGTTGATGGTCCAAGTTGGCGTTTACCATCTGACCCTATGACTATTGGCTATAGACATCCACGATTAGCAATAATGGACCCAAATGAGTTTTCATTTATTGCAACAGGACAAAGTGATATGTATACTCATTTTAAGAGTCCGACTGTATATGGGAATAATTTTGCATTAGATTACTCTGAAATGATTAATCCTGTGCAGTTATTATTCGGAAATTTTGACTTGTCCTTTGTAATTATTTACATTTTACCTTTACTAATTATATCTTTTACTTTCAATATTTTATCAAAAGAAAAGGAGTTAGGAACACTTAGATTATTGTCAGCTCAACCTCTTTCTATGATAAATTGGTTGTTGCAAAAAACTGGAATTCGTTTCCTGATTTTTAACCTAATAAGTATTGTTTCATTGTTTTTTGTTATTGCTATCTTTTCTCCAAATTCACTTGGAGATGGATTTAGTATGTTCGGCTTAGTTGCTTTGCTTTCTGCATATAACTTGTTTTGGTTTGTCTTAAGTTGTATCATAAATATAAAAGTGAATAATTCAGCAAAAAATGCATTAACTCTAATTGGTTTATGGTTACTTATTGTTTTAATATTGCCTGCTTCAATTAATCAAATAGGTAATTCATTATATCCAGTTCCTTCTCGCTTAAAAATGATTAATGAAATTCGATTAATTAAAAAAGAAAATGAAGAGAGTCAAAACAAAATAATGGATGAGTATTTGCGAAATCATCCAGAATTAGCACAACAGAGCGATAAGGATAATTTTGGTTTCTGGCATAATTATTTTGCTTCAGAAAAAGTTATGGAAGAAAAAACAAAACCAATATTAGTTGAATATGAAGGTCAATTAAAAAAACAACAAGACTTAATTAGTTTGTTTAAGTATTTATCACCGGCTATACTAGTTCAACAATCACTAAATAATTTTGCAGGAACTTCTGAAAAGCATTATAATGATTATAAGAAACAGGTATTTGAGTTTTCAGATAAGTGGCGAAGTTACTTAGCACCTATGCTATTTAAGAATCAGAAATTTACAATTAAAAACTATAATGAAATGCCAATGTTTAATTATGAAAACAGAATTAAAAATAATATTTGGTTAAGCTCTGTAATTTTAGTTTTTACTAGTGCTTTCGTGTTTTTCTTATTTAATTCAAAGCGGTTAAAAAATAAATCTGCTCAGGAATTTATAGATTAAATAATTATAGGATTAAATATTATTAAGTAGAATATAAATCACAATTTATGCGATTTAATTTTCTACTGCCCAACATTCTAGTTCTAATTTAGCGCCAAGTGCTAGTCCATCAGCACCAAAAGCACTCCTTGAAGGTTTGTTTTTGGTAAAATAGGTTTTATATACTTCATTCATTTGTCCCCATTCAGAAATATCATCAATCATGCAAGTACATTTTACAATATTATCCATCGTTAAATCATAGTGTTCGAGTATTGATTTGATGTTTTCTAAAGCTTGTCTTGTTTCTGCTTGTATACCTCCCTCGACTACGGATTCATTGCCTGGAATATTTCCAACAACCCCAGAGAGAATAATAAGATCATTAATCTTTACAGCATCAGAAAATGGATACCCAGCTTTAATTGTTTCTTCACTTGAATAAAATTCAATTTCAGAATCAGAAGAGCTGCTAAAATCTATTGTTTTTTCTACTTTATAATCACAAGAGATAATTACAAAGGTCAATACTGTTAATACGAAATATTTCATTTTTGTTTATTTTAAATTAGTTAATATGGATTGGGTAGCCCCAATTTTACTATTAATAAAACTAGAGTTAAGAGCACCTGTTTTTTGTAGTTTTTCTTTATCCCTAATTAATTCATCAATTTTATTTTTTAAAGATTCAGCATTATTAACTGAAAACATTCCTCCATTACCAATCATACTCACTGCTTCTGGAAATTTACTATAATATTTTCCAATGATTATTGGTAAACCAAAAACTGCTGCTTCTAATGTGTTATGGAGCTTCCCTTCACCATTAAATCCACCTCCTATGTAAGCTAGGCTAGCGTATTTGTAAAGTTTAGAAAGAGTTCCAATATTGTCTACAATGATTACACTTGCAAGCTTAATATTTTCATTATTTAATTCAGAGAAAAGAACTGTTTTTTTATTTATAAATGATTTTAGATTATTTATTTCTTCTTTATTTATTTCATGTGGAGCTATAATGTATTTTAAATCTGACTTTGAATGATTTATATAATTTGTAAGTATCTCATGGTCCTTACCCCAGGTGCTCCCTGCAATTAGACAATCTTTTTTACTCAAAAACTCTTTAATATAATCAACATTTTCATTTAAGTTTTTAGACAAGGACACTCGATCAAATCTGGTATCTCCACAGTTAAAAACATTATTATGTCCCAATAGCTCAAATAACTCTTTTGATTTTTCGTCTTGCGTGAAAATATAATCAAACTTTAAAACTGCTTTTTTCAATATACTATACTTTATTCGTGAAGTATTGTAAATTGCACAAACTAGTATCGATTTTATGTTTCTTTTTTTAATTTCATTTAAATAGTTTGGCCAAATCTCTGACTTAACAAATACTACTATTTCAGGCTTGATTAGATCTATAAATTTTTTACAATTATCTTTAGTATCTATTGGAAGATATACAATAACGTCTGCAATACTATTTGCTTTTTTAACTTCATATCCAGAGGGAGAGAAAAAACTTAATACTAATTTATGATTCGGATATTTCTTTTTTAGTTCTACAAAGAGTGGAAATCCTTGTTCATATTCACCAAGGGATGCGCAATGAAACCAAATAGTTTTATCATTTGTATTAATAGAATTATTAAGTCGATCAAAAGTTTCTAGTCTTCCAATAACTCCAAGCTTAATTTTAGAGTTAAACAGCGATAGTAATTGTAAAACGAGTTTACTTATATGTAGTATTAAGTTATAAATGATATAATTATTTATAGCTAAAATACACTACTTTATATTATTTTTCTCAAAAGATAATATATATCTAAATTATTTTTTTAAAATTAATTTAATAAAACCTTTAATACTATTAATTCCATGTTTACTAATATATTTTATAAAAGCACTTCCAATAATTGCACCTTTTGCATAACGTGTTGCTTGACAATATGATTCATTATTTGCTATTCCAAAACCAATAATTTGACGGTTATTTAACTTCAATTTATTGATACGTTTAAAATAATTTGTTTGCTCTTTTGTAAATCCATTTTGACTTCCAGTAGTGCTAGCACTACTAACTGTATAAATAAATCCTTTTGAAATACTATCCATATATCGGATGCGCTTTTCACTTGTTTGAGGAGTAATTAAAAATATATTTAGTAAGCCATAACGTTCAAAAATGGTCTGGTACTCTTCGTGATAAACTTCTACAGGAAGGTCTGGAATAATCAATCCGTCAATACCTACTTCTTGACATTTTTTACAAAATTCCTCTACACCATATTGAAGCATGGGATTAAAATATCCCATTAAAATGAGAGGAATAGAAACTGTTTTTCGAATGTTTTTGAGTTGATCAAACAAAACGTTTGAGGTCATGCCATTTTGCAAGGCCTGTGTAGAACTTGCCTGAATTGTAGGACCATCCGCTAATGGATCGCTAAACGGCATTCCAATTTCAATCATGTCCACCCCATTTTTCTCTAAGTTTTCAATCGTAGTCACCGTGTCATTTAGGCTTGGATATCCTGCTGTAAAATAGATCGATAATAGTTTTTTATCTTCTTTTAACTTTTGCTGTATTCTATTCACAATGTTAGAGTTTAAAATATTCAATATATGTACTCAAATCTTTATCGCCACGCCCCGATAAACTAATGACCACGACATCTTGTGGCTTAAATTTTTTGTCCTTAAAAATAGCCAACGCATGAGACGTTTCAATCGCTGGAATGATGCCTTCGAGCTGTGACAATTCAAGACCCGCTGTCATAGCATCATCATCAGTCACCGAAATAAATTCAGCACGTTTGGTTTCATACAAATGGGCATGCATGGGGCCAACGCCTGGATAATCTAGCCCTGCCGAAATCGAATAAGGCTCCGTGATTTGTCCATCATTTGTTTGCATGAGTAAGGTTTTACTACCGTGAATTACCCCTTCTTTTCCAAGGACGGAGGTTGCGGCACTTTCACCTGTATAAATGCCTTTTCCAGCGGCCTCTACTGCAATCAGTTTAACGTCTGGTTCATTCAAATAATGGTAATAGGCGCCTGCAGCATTACTACCGCCACCTACACAAGCCACAACATAGTTAGGATTTTCTAGACCTTCGACCTCTTTTAATTGCCATTTGGTTTCTTCGGATACGACCGATTGAAAACGCGCCACCATATCAGGATAGGGGTGTGGCCCAACTGCACTTCCTATAATATAATGTGTGTCAACTGGGTTATTAATCCAATCTCGTATGGCTTCATTAGTGGCATCCTTTAGCGTACGGCTTCCTGAAAGTGCAGGACGTACTTCGGCGCCTAGCATTTTCATTCGGGCTACATTTGGTGCTTGTCGTGCAATATCAATCTCACCCATATATACAATACACTCAAGACCTGCTAAAGCACAAACTGTGGCCGTGGCTACCCCATGTTGACCCGCGCCAGTTTCGGCTATAATACGTGTTTTTTTGAGACGCTTGGCCATCAAAATCTGTCCTATTGTATTGTTGATTTTATGTGCTCCCGTATGGCATAAATCTTCTCTTTTGAGATATATTTTAGTGTTGTATTTTTTAGACATACGTTTAGCAAAATATAAAGGGGTTGGTCGACCTACATAATCCTTTAGGAGTTGATCGAACTCCTTTTTGAAATCAGGTTCTGCCATTACCTTCAAATAGTTTTGACGTAATTCTTCTACATTGGGATATAGCATTTCTGGAATAAATGCCCCTCCAAACTGGCCATAATAGCCTTTTTCATTGACGTGATAATTCATAATAGTTGTTTAAATTTTTCTAATTTGTTTTTATCTTTTTTAGCCGGAGCCAATTCAAATTTACTGTTTACATCTACGCCGTAGCAATAGGTTGCTGCGGTACTTTTTTTGAATTCTTGTAGTTGACTAATGTCCTCTATTCCAATACCTCCACTTAAAAAATAGGGTTTTGAAAAGGGGTATTTGTCTAAAACAGACCAGTCAAAACAGAAGCCATTTCCACCTGCTAGTGGACCCTTTGTGTCAAAAAGATAAAAGTCACAAACCGACTCATATGGTGCGAGTACATTAAAGTTGAATTCATTTTTAATGGAAAATACTTTAATAACTGTTGTATTAAGTGCTTGTAGAGATTTGCAAAATTTGGGAGTTTCTTCGCCGTGCAATTGTACTGCTTGTAAATTATGGATATTAATTTTTTCTACAATAGTATCAAAGGAAGCATTCACAAAAACCCCTACAGACTTTTGGCCAGAAGGCAGTTTAGGAATCGATGCCGTTACGTTTCTAGAAGAGCCTTCGAAAAAGATAAACCCCATATAGTCAATACCAATGGCTGCAACCTCTTTAATATTTTCTTCGTCCCTCATGCCACATACTTTTAGTTTCATGCGTTTAATTGTTTTATGAAATCTGCTGCTGCTTTGCCAGGATTTTCTGTGATCATAAAATTCTCACCAATTAAAAACCCTTTATACCCACAAGGTTGAAGGCTTTTGATATCTTCCACTGAACGAATGCCACTTTCAGAGATTTTGACAAACTCATCTGGAATTAATGTACTTAGCATTATGCTGTTTTCTAAGTTAACCTCAAATGTTTTTAGGTTTCGATTATTAACGCCTATCATATTTAGTGACGGCATGATTGATTTGTATAATTCTTCTTGATTGTGAACTTCTAGCAAGACTTCTAACCCTAATTCTTGAGCCAAAACTGAAAATTGTTCAATTTCTTTACGACCTAAAACGGCTGCGATTAGTAAAATGACATCTGCCCCGTAGGCTTTTGCTTCAATAATTTGATAGGGATCAACGATAAACTCTTTTCGTAGTAAGGGCATTTTACAACTCGCTCTAGAAGTCAGTAAATCTTCCAAGCTTCCTCCAAAATACTTCATATCCGTTAAGACAGACATGCCGCAAGCTCCAGCTTTTTCATAACCTTTCGCAACGTCCTGGATATTCAAATTTTGATTGATACAGTCTTTGGATGGTGATCGGCGTTTATGTTCTGTAATGAGTCCTGAAGCACTTTGCTTAAGACGTTCACAAAGAGACAACGATTGGCGTTCAAACAAAACGGACTGTTCTAGCTGTTTAATAGGGATTAGTTGTTTTCGAAGTGCTACTTCAAGGTGTTTATCAACGATGATACGATCTAATATACTGCTCATTATAGGGCGATTAGTTTAGTGAGACACTTATTTGCTTTTCCAGAAAAAAGGGCTTCTTCGGCTAGTTCATAGCCTTCTGAATGCGTCAGCTGTTTGGCGGTTGCAATCGCTAAACCAGCATTGGCGCACACTACATTATTTTGTGCTTCAGTCCCCTGACCTTCTATAATCGCTTTAAAAATTTTGGAGGCATCTGCCACTGTATTTCCTCCAAAAATTGCTTGTTGGGTGTTGTTTTTTAACCCTAAATCTTCTGCTGAAAAAAGAACTTCTGATTTATTGGAGACAATTTTAACGGTATTTGTCAAGGATATTTCATCATACCCGCCAAGGTCATGAACTATGCTGTAATTTTTATCTGAGTCTTGATAAAGATAGGTGTATAATCGTAAAAGCTCTAAGTTAAAGACCCCTACCATTTGGTTTTTTGGAGCCGAAGGGTTTACCATTGGCCCCAACATATTAAAAAAGGTTTTAACCCCCAATTCACGCCGAATAGGTGCAACATTTTTCATTGCTGGATGAAACAGCGGAGCGTGTAATACGCAAATACCTGTCGTGGCAATGGCACGTTCTAAAAACTCAATATCATTTGAAAAAGTTATACCCATATATTCTAGTACATTGGAAGAACCACAAGCAGATGACACTCCATAGTTGCCGTGTTTAGCAACTGGAACTCCTGCAGCAGCTGTTACAAATGAGGAAAGTGTAGAGATGTTAAAGGTATCTTTGCCATCTCCTCCAGTACCACATAGATCTATTGGATTGTAAGCCGATAAATCCACAGGAATACATAACTCTAAAAGGGCATCTCTAAAGCCTTTTAGTTCTTCTAGAGTGATATTTCGCATCATGAATACTGTGAGAAAAGAAGCAATTTGACTTTGATTGTAATCTCCTTTAGATATTTTTATCAAAACCTGCTTAGCTTCAATTGTTGAAATGGTTTCGTGATTAACAAGTCTGTTTAAAATATGTTTCATTTTTTTAAATCAAATTAAGAATTAATCCAGTTTTTTAATATTTGTTTTCCGTTAGGAGTTAGTATAGATTCAGGATGAAATTGAACCCCTTTTACATCATATTTTTTATGCCTTAAGGACATAATTTGACCGCTATCATCGATAGAAGTAGCTTCTAAAGAATCTGGTAAATTATTATCTACTACCCATGAATGATAACGACCTACCTGTAATGATTTCTCTAGTTTATTAAATAAAATTTCATCTTCAACTGTAACAGTAATATTTGTTTGAACTCCGTGAAATACTTCTTTCAAATTTATAAGCGCACCACCAAAAACATCTCCAATAGCTTGTTGCCCAAGGCATACACCTAGAATACTTTTGGTTGATGCATATCGCTTAATTACAGAATTCAATAGACCAGCTTCATCAGGAATTCCAGGGCCAGGGGAGAGTAGTATTTTTTCATAATGCTCAATGTCATCTAGGTCAAACTTATCATTTCTAAGGACCGTTACTTCACAGTCTAGGTCCTTAAGGTAATGGACCAAATTAAAGGTAAAACTGTCGTAATTATCAATGACTGCTATTTTTTTCATAATTATATTGTTTCAGCAAGTTTAATGGCTTTGGTTAAAGCACCTAGCTTGTTGTATACTTCTTGAAGCTCATTTTCTGAACTGGACTTAGATACAATTCCTGCGCCTGCTTGCCAATGCAATTGATAATCTTTACTTAAAAATGTACGTATCATAATGGCGTGGGTATAATTCCCATCAAAATCCATAAAGCCTATTGCTCCTCCGTAAAAGGCACGACTTGTTTTTTCGTATTTTTCAATAAGTTGCATTGCTTTGTGTTTGGGAGCGCCGCTAAGCGTTCCAGCTGGGAAAGTATCGGCCACAATTTGCATGGTTGGTGTGTTTTCTTTGATCTTTCCAATGACCTTACTGACCAAATGAATAACATGTGAAAAGAACTGTACTTCTCTATATTTTTCAACTACTACATCGGTACAATGTCGGCTTAAATCGTTTCTTGCAAGGTCTACTAGCATGACATGTTCGCTATTTTCTTTTTTATCAGCTACTAGTTTTTTAGCAAGTTCAGCATTTTTTAAGTCATCACCTGTACGTGCAAAAGTACCAGCAATAGGGTGAATCTCTGCGTTCTGATTTTCAACAACAAGTTGTGCTTCTGGTGAGCTTCCGAAAATCTTGAATCTCCCATAATCAAAATAAAACAAGAAGGGGGACGGGTTAATACTTCTTAAGGCACGGTATACATTGAAATCATCTCCTTTAAAATCTTGTTGAAATTTTTTAGATAATACAAGTTGAAATACGTCGCCGCGATTACAATGTTTTTTTGCTAAATCTACATTAGCTTTAAAAGCTTCGTCTGTTAGGTTAGAGCTGATTTTCCCATTGGACTTGAAGTCATAGGATGAAAAACTTTGCATTTTTATCAAATGGCCAATAGTCTCTATATTATTTTTAGATTCATAGCAATGTGCAAATATATAGGCCTCATTTTTGAAGTGATTGATGGCAATGATGTTTTGATATACCGCATAGTACATGTCTGGGATTTGAATAGAATCCTCTTTTTTTGAAATAGTAATGTCTTCAAAATACTTAACTGCATCATAGGTTGTAAATCCAAACATTCCATTATTGATAAACTTGAAAGCTTTATCTTTTTTAGTTTCAAATTGCTTCGTAAACTTATCAATTTCTATAGTTACTTCGTCAGATGCTACAGTCATGATTTTTGTGGTATGATCTGGGTAGGTCTTAGTAATTTTATTTGCATCTACTTTTATGGAAGCTATAGGATTACAACAGATGTAAGAAAAACTGTTGTCATTTGCATGATAATCGCTACTTTCTAGTAAAATACTATTGGGGAATTGATCTCTAATTTTTAGAAATACGCTTACAGGAGAAATAGTATCCGCCAGTATCTTTTTGTAATGAGTTATTAGTTTATATTTTTTCATAAAAAAAAGGCTTGTCGTGTATGACAAGCCTTGATATTTTGATTAAACAAACAAAGTGTGTATCACGAATTTTGATTCCGAGAGTTCCACCACCAATTTTTGTTTAAAAAGTTATTCATTTAATTATGTGTATTAAATTTAAATTTAGTTATGATTTTTTTAATCTCAAAATTTAAATTGATTTTTTAATGATAATTGTTATAAAAAAATTAAAATATGTATTTTTAGATTGTATATATCAATTAAAACCCCAAGTCATGAAAAAATATTTAAGTCTATTTACTTTCTTTATATGTTTCAGTATCATTGCTCAAGACACATATTTACAATGTGGTAAAATTATAGACACAGAGAGAGGAAAGGTTTTAAATAAGAAAACTATAATTGTTTCTTCTGATAAAATTGTAGCAATAAAAAACGGATATGTTTCGTCAGAAAACCCACTTGATAAAGTAATTGACTTAAAGTCAAATACTGTAATGCCTGGCTTAATTGATATGCATGTTCACATTGAATCTGAGTTTAATCCTCAAAAATACATGAATGCTTTTACAGCAAATGATGCTGATATTGCATTTGGGTCTTTAAAATTTGCAGAAATAACTTTAATGGCTGGTTTTACAACAGTTAGAGATTTAGGTGGGTCTGGAATAAATATTTCACTAAGAGATGCTATTGCTAAAGGGGAAGTTGTAGGACCAAGAATATTTACTGCTGGAAAAGCAATTGGTACAACAGGAGGTCATGCGGATCCTACAAATGGATGGAAAAACTCACTAAGAGGTGATCCAGGCCCAAAAGAAGGGGTTATTAATAGTGTTGATGAAGCTAAAAAAGCGGTTAGACAAAGATATAAAGACGGAGCAGATAATATAAAAATTACTGCAACTGGAGGAGTAATGAGTATTGCAAAAAATGGTCAAAACCCTCAGTTTACTTTGGAGGAAATTAAATCAATCTGCGAAACTGCAAAAGACTATGGAATGATTATAGCAGCACATGCTCACGGAGACGAAGGGATTCAGCGAGCAATAATTGGAGGCGTTACTACGATTGAACACGGAACACTTATGAGTGATAAGTCCATGGAACTTATGAAAGAATATGGAACTTACTATGTCCCAACTATTACTGCCGGAAAAGAAGTTGCTGAAAAAGCAAAAATAAAAGGATACTATGATGAATTAGTTGTGCCTAAAGCACTTGCTATTGGGCCTCAAATTCAATCTACATTTGCAAAAGCATATAAGGCTGGTGTAAAAATTGCTTTTGGTTCTGATGCTGGTGTATATCCACATGGAATTAATGGTAAAGAATTTGGATATATGCACGAAGTTGGTATGCCAGTAATGGAATGTATTCAGTCAGCTACTGTTACAAATGCTTCAATTTTAAAAATGGAGGATGAACTGGGTAAAATTAAAGAAGGATTTATCGCAGATATAGTTGCAACCGTTGATAACCCTTTGGATAATGTTTCAACTTTAGAAAACGTAGTTTTTGTAATGAAAGAAGGAGTGATTTATAAAAATTAATTTTTTAATCTTTATTTTTAAAACTCGCCCATATAATTAGAATCATACCTGTTGTAACAGAAAGATCAGCTATATTAAAAATTCCTGTTTTGAAAACCCCGCCTAAATCAATAAATAAAAAATCTGTTACTGATCCATATAAAAACCTGTCATATATATTTCCAATACCACCACCAATGATTGAGCTATATCCAATAAGACTTAGTTTATCAATCGATTTATCTTTAAAAACATAAACTAAAACAGTTACTAGAACTCCCACTGGAAGAGCAAGTAATAATATACTTTTTATGACTGGTGAAAAGTCACTACCAAGGCCTAAGAAAGCACCACTATTTTCAACATTAGTGATGATAAAATAATCAGCAATTATATTAATATCATTGTATGGAGCTACATTGCCACGAATCCAAAATTTGGATAATTGATCTAAAATGATATTTAAAACCACTAGAGATATAATGCATAAATTTCTTTTATTTTTCATTTGTATTAAAATATTGTAGCTGAAGAAACCTCAGATTCTCGATTTATTTTTTTTACTAGTCCTTGTAATACTTTTCCTGGACCTACTTCAATAAATTCTGACGCTCCGTCTTCAACCATTTGTTGAATTGTATGAGTCCACCTTACAGGGGAAGTAAGTTGAGAAATTAAATTGTTTTTTATTTCATTCTCGTCCATTACTGCACTAGCAGTTACGTTTTGGTAAATAGGGCAAGATGGCTTGTGGAATATGGTGTTCTTGATTGCTTTTTCCAGTTCTTCTTTTGCAGGACTCATTAACGGAGAATGAAACGCTCCACCTACAGGAAGAACTAAAGCTCTCCTAGCTCCATTTTCCTTTAATTTTTCGCAAGCTTCATTAATTGCATTTATTTCTCCAGAGATTACCAATTGACCTGGACAGTTATAATTAGCAGCTACAACAACCCCATCAATACTATCACATACTTTTTCAACAATCGAATCTTCTAAGCCTAAAACTGCAGCCATTGTGCTTTTTTGAATATCACAAGCTTTTTGCATAGCTGTAGCACGTTTGGAAACAAGTTTTAATCCGTCTTCAAAACTAATTACACCAGTACTTACAAGTGCAGAAAATTCTCCTAATGAATGTCCAGCAACCATTTCAGGTTTAAAATTATCACCTAATATTTTTGCTAAAATTACAGAGTGAAGAAAGATAGCAGGTTGTGTTACTTTTGTTTGTTTAAGTTCTTCCGAAGATCCATTAAACATTGTTTCAGTGATTTTGAAACCTAAAATTGAATTTGCAGAATCAAATAACTCCTTAGCGATGTCACTTTGATCATAAAGGTCTAATCCCATTCCAGAGAACTGAGCTCCTTGTCCAGGAAATACGTAAGCTTTCATATGTTTTTTATTTCGTAAGTTTCAAAATTAAATGAATATTTATGTTTCTCATCTATATCGTGAAATTCATCAGATGTTTTAGTCCAATCGTTAGTGTCAATTTTAGTGAAATGGGTATCCCCATCAAAAGAATGATTTACTCTAGTTAACTCTATTTTTGTACAATAGTCCATTGCTATTTTGTAAATTTCTCCACCTCCAATTACAAACGGATTAGGATCATCATTACTGACTTTAATAGCCTCTTGCATAGAGTTTACGTAAATAACGTTTTCTATTTCTCTATTTTCTTTTTGTCTTGTAATTACAATGTGCTTTCTATTTGGTAATAAACCTGGAAAGCTGTCAAAAGTTTTTCTTCCCATAATAATATGATGTCCTGAAGTTAGCTTTTTGAATCTCTTTAGGTCATCGGGTAGATGCCAAATTAATTTGTTGTCTTTACCAATAGTGTCATTTGTATCGGCAGCAACAATTATAGTTAAATTAGATCTAGTCATATTTTTTAAATTGCAACTGCTCCTTTAATATGTGGATGTGGGTCATAGTTAACTAATTTAAAGTCCTCAAATTTAAAATCAAAAATACTTTTTATTTCAGGGTTTATCTCCATTTTAGGTAATGGTCTTGTGTCTCTACTTAGTTGTAATTTTACTTGGTCAATATGGTTATTATATATATGTGCATCACCAAATGTATGTATAAAATCTCCAGCTTGATATCCACACACTTGTGCTACCATCATGGTGAATAATGCGTAGGATGCAATATTAAAGGGAACTCCTAGAAAAACATCTGCACTTCTTTGGTATAGTTGACAAGACAGTTTACCGTTATTTACATAAAATTGAAAAAAAGCATGGCAAGGTGGAAGTGCCGCTTTACCACTTGCAACGTTTTCTTCAAAAGATTTAGAAGTATCTGGAAGAACGGACGGATTCCATGCAGAAACTAGCATTCTTCTGCTGTTAGGATTGTTTTTTAATGTGCTAATTAACTCTTTAATTTGATCAATTTCATCTCCATTCCAATTTCTCCACTGATAGCCATACACTGGTCCTAAATCTCCATCTTTATTTGCCCACTCATTCCAAATCTTAACTCCATTTTCATTTAGATAACTAATATTAGTATCTCCATTTATAAACCATAATAATTCATGAATTATAGATTTTAAATGAAGCTTTTTTGTAGTAATCATTGGAAAGCCTTTACTTAAATCAAATCTTAGTTGGTGACCAAAAATACTTTTTGTTCCAGTACCTGTTCTATCCCCTTTTTGATTTCCGTTTTCTAAAACTTTTTTTACTAAATCTAAGTATTGCTTCATTTGAAATATTTAAAAAATAAAAATAGATAAATCCAGAGAAAATTAAATAATAAAAATATTAAAGTTATTAACTTTTTAGCCGATGATTGCCCCAGCAATAGTGGCAGATAAAAGCGATGCAATAGTTCCCCCGATAAGTGCTTTAATACCAAATTCTGAAAGTGTTTTTCGTTGTCCTGGAGCCAAAGATCCAATCCCACCTATCTGAATTCCTATGGATGCAAAATTAGCAAAACCACATAACATATATGTAGCCATTATTATCGATTTTTGGTATATAAAATAACTGGAAGTTGTGATGTTTTTTAATTCTGCCAACTGTATGTATCCAACAAATTCACTCGCTGCTAACTTAATTCCAAGTAGTTGCCCCATTAGTGCAATATCTTCTTTCGCAATACCTATGAGCCACATTAGCGGAGCAAAAATATATCCTAAAATAAACTCAAGCTTAAAGATTTTGTAAGATGTGTTTGAAGCAATCCAGTCATTTAATGTGGTCCATTCTCCAACCCATCCTAGGATGCCATTAATCATTGCGATAAATGCTAGAAACACTAAAAGCATAGCGCCAATATTTAGTGCTAATTTCAACCCTTCGGTCGTTCCGTTTGCAATGGATTCTAATATGTTAGACCCAATTTTTTCTTGCGAGATGCTGATTTCATTATCTATAGTTTCTACCTGTGGGTAAAGCATTTTCGAAATGACAATAGCACCAGGTGCTGCCATTACAGAGGCTGTTAGTAAATGCTTCGCATAAAAAAGTCGCAAGACTTCGTCGTCACCGCCTAGAAAGGCTATGTAAGCTGCTAAAACACCACCAGCAACGGTTGCCATTCCTCCAATCATTACTAATAAGATTTCTGAACGGTTCATTTTTTCTAAATAGGCTTTAATCATTAAAGGGGATTCCGTCTGCCCCAGAAATATATTTCCGGCAACACTTAAACTTTCTGCTCCTGAAACTTGTAAAAGTTTGCTTAATAACCAAGCGAGTCCTTTAACAACGCGTTGTATAATACCTAAGTAAAACAATACAGATGTAAGTGCGGAAAAGAAAATAACTGTTGGTAATATAGAAATAGCAAAGGTCATTAGAGGTGCTTCAATCTCACCAGTTGAAAAGGAAGCAAATAAAAATTTTGTACCCTCAAGAGTGAAGTCTAGAACGGCTATAAATAAACTTCCTACCCATTCAAAAAAGCCTTGTATTAATGGAACTTTAAGTACGCCAATCGCTAAAATAATTTGAGCTCCAAGCCCAAGAATTACGGTTTTCCAGTTAATTGCCTTTCTGTTAGCACTTAACAGGTATGAAATTAAGATCAATACAAACATCCCTAAAAGTCCTCGTAAAAAACTATTTAAAGAAAATCCTTGATTTGCTATAATTCTCTTTTTAAATTTATAAGTGATTCCGTTTTCTGTAAATTCTAGTTCATTTCTAGACAATAAAGTAATATCGTAGGTTCTTAAGGTATCTGAAGGTGTATTGTACTTAAACGACAATTTATTATTTGTTATTGAGTAACTACCCTCAGCTAATAAATTATTTTTTGCTTCTAAGTTGTACTTAAAATCATTTTCCGTAATGCTCAAGAGATCTGTTTTTTTAACTTCAAATAACTCATTTGCGTTAGAGTCTTGAACATTTTCAAAAAACCATTCTCCAATAATCGATTGAGAAAAAATTGAGTTAAATGAAAAAATAAATAGTAAAATCGAAAGCTTTCTTAACATAATTATTGTCTTTTAGATATTTCATCTCTTATTAGAGCTGCATTTTCATAATTTTCTTTTAAAACTGCAATTTTTAATAACTTTTGAAGTTCCTCTGTTGTTTTATTTTTGTAATCTTTTTTATTAACCGTAGTGTCTTCTTGTATAATCTCTTTCAAAACAGTATTCCCATCATCTTCCGTATTTTCAACTTTCAGAATAACTCCAGCTTTTGTTAAGATATTTTCATAAGTAAAAATTGGTGCATTAAATCTGAGTGCAAGTGCAATTGCATCACTTGTTCTAGAATCAATAACTTCTTCAATTTTATCTCTTTCGCATATTATGCTAGAGTAAAAGACTCCATCAACTAATTTGTGAATAATTACTTGTTTAACAATTATATCAAAACGAATAGAAAAATTTTTAAATAAATCATGAGTTAGTGGTCTTGGAGGTTTAATTTCTTGCTCTAAAGCAATGGCTATAGATTGCGCCTCAAAAGCACCAATAACAATTGGAAGTTTTCTTTCCCCTTCCAATTCGCTAAGAATCAGCGCATAAGCTCCATTTTGTGTTTGACTGTAAGAAATTCCTTTTATGATAAGACGTACTAAGCTCATATTGATTTAAACAATTTCAATCAAATTTAACCTTTTTATGTTATACACAAAAGTTATTAGTTTTGAGCCTTGAAAGTTTTTAGCTTATTTATAAGCTTAGGTACTACATCAAATGCATCACCAACTACTCCGTAATCAGCAGCTTTAAAAAATGGCGCATCTGGATCAGTATTAATTACCACTTTAACTTTAGAAGAATTAATTCCTGCTAAATGTTGTATCGCCCCTGAGATTCCAATAGCAATGTAGAGGTTACTTGCAACTGGTTTACCAGTTTGGCCTACATGTTCTCCATGGGGTCTCCATCCTAAATCAGATACAGGTTTTGAGCAAGCGGTAGCAGCACCCAATACTTCAGCTAATTCTTCAATCATTCCCCAGTTTTCAGGGCCTTTTAAACCTCTACCAGCAGAAACAACTGTATCAGCATCAGCTATGGTTACTTTATCAGTAGCTTTATCGATAGACTTAACTTTTGTATCGTTTTGTAAAACATTTACAGAAAAATCTTCTACTGATGTATCAGTTTTCATTTCAGTAATGGAATAGCTGTTTTTCGCTAAACTTATTAATATATTCTCATTGTTAACTTGAGTGATTTCAAATGCCTTATTTGTAAATGCTGTTCTTTTAACTGTAAGCGGACTGTAGCTTGTCGGTAATTCTGATGCATTAGATATGTATCCAGCATTATGTTTAACTGCAAGTAGTGGAGCTAAATACTTTGAATCTGCACTTGAGCTAATAACTATAATGTTGGATTTTTCATTTTCTGCAGCTTCAAATACAGATTGAGAGTATGACATGGCGTTAAATGATTTTAAGTCTTGATTTGAAATATTAAGAACTTTATCTACACCATAGTTTTGTAACTCCATTGGATTTTCTGCATTGATACACACTGCAGTCACAGTAGTATTGTTTTTATCTGCTATTGCCCTAGCATAAGAAGCTAATTCGAAAGCTATTTTTTTAAATTTACCCTGTTCAGATTCTGTGTATACTAATATTGCCATATTTAAATTACTTTAGCTTCGTTGTGAAGTAAATTTATTAATTCATCTAGATTGTCCGAAGAAACTAGTGTTACTTCTCCTTTTGGTTTTGGTTTTTCAAATTCAATTGAGTTCGTTTGATTAGAGGTGTCAATAGCTGGAATAACTTCAAGTTGTTTTTTTCTAGCCATCATTATTCCTCTCATATTTGGAATTCTTAAATCACTTTCTTCTACCAAACCTTTTTGAGCTCCAATCACTAGTGGAGTACAAGATTCAATAGTTTCTTTTCCCCCGTCAATCTCTCTAGAAGCTGTAACATTAGCGCCATCAATTTCAAGACTTATGCAATTGTTTATAAAATTAGCATTGTTCAAACCAGCGATCATCCCAGGAACCATTCCACCATTGTAATCAATGGACTCTCGACCTGCAATTACCAGATCATAATTTTCTTTTTTTATATAATTAGCTAACTGCTTAGCTACACTAAACCCATCTTGAGGATTCATGTCTATTCTAATCGCTTTATCTGCTCCAATTGCAAGCGCTTTTCTAAGAGTTGACTCAGTATCAGACAGGCCAACATTAATCACATCAACAGTGGCTCCTTGTTTTTCTTTAAACCACATTGCTCTTGTAAGACCAAATTCGTCATTTGGATTAATTACAAACTGAACTCCATTTCTGTCAAACTTTGTGTTTCCATCAGTGAAATTTATTTTTGAAGTTGTGTCAGGAACATGACTAATACAAACTATTATTTTCATATTATTTGTTTTATTGGTCAAAGATAATTAATAATACATAAATTACTATGCATGCATAGTAATTATTTTATTTTTTTTAATTATAATTATTAAATCCTTTAGTATTTTTGCAGTAAATTAATATAAATGAGAACAATTCAATTTAGAGAAGCTATTTGTGAAGCAATGTCAGAAGAAATGAGAACGGATGAAAGTATCTACCTCATGGGTGAAGAGGTTGCAGAATATAATGGAGCCTATAAAGCTTCCAAGGGAATGCTTGATGAATTTGGTGAGAAAAGAGTTATTGATACTCCAATTGCTGAATTAGGATTTGCAGGTATTGCTATTGGATCAACGATGACAGGTAATCGTCCTATTGTTGAGTACATGACCTTCAACTTCTCTCTTGTTGGAATTGATCAGATTATTAATAACGCTGCAAAGATTAGACAAATGTCTGGTGGTCAGTTCAAGTGCCCTATTGTATTTAGGGGGCCAACTGGGTCAGCAGGTCAATTAGGCGCAACCCATTCTCAAGCATTTGAAAACTGGTTTGCTAACACGCCTGGATTAAAGGTTATTGTCCCTTCAAATCCTTACGACGCGAAAGGATTATTAAAATCTGCTATTAGAGATGATGATCCTGTTATCTTTATGGAAAGTGAACAGATGTATGGTGATAAAGGTGAAATTCCTGAAGGAGAATACACTTTGCCTATTGGAGTTGCAGATATAAAAAGAGAAGGTACTGACGTTACTATTGTGTCATTTGGAAAAATAATAAAAGAAGCATACAAAGCAGCGGATAAATTAAAGCAAGAAAATATTTCTTGTGAAATTATTGATTTAAGAACTGTACGTCCTTTAGATATTAATGCTGTAATTAAATCAGTTAAAAAAACAAATAGACTGGTGATACTTGAAGAGGCTTGGCCTTTTGGAAATGTTTCAACTGAGATTACTTTTCAAGTTCAATCAAAAGCATTTGATTATTTAGATGCTCCAATCGAAAAGATCAATACTGCGGATACACCAGCGCCATATTCACCTGTGCTTTTAGCTGAATGGCTTCCTAACAGCGAGGATGTAATAAAAGCCGTCAAAAAAGTACTTTACAAGAAATAAGCAATGTATTTGAGATATAATTAGTTTTTAAATCTAAACTGATTTCATTACTTTTGCGACCGAATTAAAATTTACTAAAAAAATACAAAATGGATTCAATGTTTATTTACATGCCGATTGTAGCGGCAATTATAGGTCTAGGTTACATGCTTTATAAAAAGTCATGGGTTATGAAACAAGATGCCGGTGATGGTAAAATGAAAGAGATTTCAGACCATATTTATGAAGGAGCTTTAGCATTTTTAAATGCAGAATATAGGTTGCTAGCAGTTTTTGTAATTGTAGTTAGTTTAGCTTTAGCAGGTGTTTCATCTGTGGTTGAAACTACTCATTGGTTAATCTCTATTGCCTTTATTTTTGGAGCTATCTTTTCTGCTTACGCTGGAAACATGGGAATGAAAATAGCAACGAAAACAAATGTTAGAACAACTCAAGCGGCAAAAACTAGTTTACCAAATGCCTTAAAGGTTTCTTTTGGTGGAGGTACGGTTATGGGTCTTGGAGTTGCTGGTTTAGCAGTTTTAGGTTTAACAGGCTTTTTTATTCTTTTCAACAATTACTTAGGAGGTGAAACTTTTAGTGTAGATAACATGACAATAGTTTTAGAAACATTAGCAGGATTTTCTTTAGGTGCTGAATCAATTGCTTTATTTGCAAGAGTTGGTGGTGGAATATATACCAAAGCTGCTGATGTTGGAGCTGATTTAGTTGGTAAGGTTGAAGCTGGTATTCCAGAAGATGACCCAAGAAACCCAGCGACAATTGCTGATAATGTAGGTGATAATGTAGGTGATGTTGCAGGTATGGGAGCAGATTTATTTGGTTCATACGTGGCAACTGTATTAGCAGCGATGGTATTAGGAAATTATGTTATTGAGGTTAATGATATCAATATTTTTAATGGTTTCGGTTCTATTGGGCCTATTTTATTGCCAATGTCTATTGCTGGAGTAGGAATCATTATTTCTATGCTTGGTACGATGTTAGTTAGTATTAAATCTAATGATGCTAAAGAAGCTCAAGTAATGGGAGCTCTAAATAAAGGTAATTTGTTTTCAATAGCTTTGGTTGCAGTTTCTTGTTATTTTTTAGTAACATACATGCTACCTGAAACAATGAAAATGAATTTCTTCGAAACTAATGGAAATGTCTTAAAGGATATCTCCGCTATGCGAGTATTTTATGCAACTCTAGTAGGGTTATTTGTAGGAGGAGTTATTTCTGCAGTTACTGAATACTACACAGGCTTAGGTAAAAAACCAGTTTTAAATATAGTTCAAAAATCAGCTACTGGTGCTGGAACAAATATTATTGCAGGTTTGGCAACAGGGATGATTTCTACATTTCCCACTGTAATTTTGTTTGCTGCAGCAATTTGGTCTTCCTATGCATTGGCTGGATTTTATGGTGTTGCAATGGCAGCATCAGCAATGATGGCTACCACTGCTATGCAGTTGGCGATTGATGCTTTTGGTCCAATTGCAGATAATGCAGGTGGTATTGCAGAAATGAGTGAACAAGATCCAATCGTAAGAGAACGAACAGATATTTTAGATTCTGTTGGAAATACAACAGCAGCTACAGGTAAAGGTTTTGCTATAGCCTCCGCTGCATTAACATCCCTTGCATTATTTGCTGCTTATGTCACTTTTACTGGTATTGAGGGAATCAACATTTTCAAAGCTCCAGTATTAGCAATGTTATTTGTGGGTGGAATGGTCCCTGTTGTATTCTCAGCATTGGCTATGAATGCAGTTGGAAAAGCAGCCATGGAAATGGTTTACGAAGTTAGAAGACAATTTAAAGATATTCCTGGAATAATGGAAGGAACAGGCAAGCCTGAATATGATAAATGTGTTGAGATATCTACTAAAGCTTCTTTAAAAGAAATGATGCTTCCCGGAATTTTAACTATTGGATTTCCGTTGTTAATTACTTTCTTGCCAATGTTATTTGGAATGGAAAAATTAATGATTGCAGAGATGCTTGGTGGTTATATGGCTGGTGTAACGGTTAGTGGTGTACTATGGGCAATTTTTCAAAATAACGCCGGTGGCGCTTGGGATAACGCCAAAAAATCATTTGAAGCGGGAGTTATGATTAACGGAGAAATGACACATAAAGGTTCTGCGGCTCATGAAGCTGCAATCACTGGAGATACTGTTGGAGATCCTTTCAAGGATACCTCAGGGCCTTCAATGAATATTTTAATTAAGCTTAACTTGTTTGATTGGACTTGTGATAGCACCGATTTTAGGAGGTCACGGATCTGAAGAGATTGAAGATACTTCTACAAATTATATTTATGATGCTACTTATTTAGACACATTTGAAATTGGTAGTGATAAAAAAGTATTAGTTGTTCAGGGAATGGTTAGAGATTTAATAGCAAAAGAATACAATAAAGTTGCTAATCATTTAGCTGATGATGTTGTTTTTAACCTTTCAGATGGTTCTTCTGTCGAAGGAAAAGAAGCTGCCATACAGTTTCTCTCAGACACTTATTCAGGTGTTGACATTCAAGATTACAATGTTGCCGTAAACCTTGCTGTTACCGGTGATAATGGAGACGAATGGGTTCTTTTATGGGATAATGGTAATGTAGTAACTCCAGAAGGTGAAGAAACTAGTTTAAACTGGATGGAATCTTTTCGATTTGATGGAGATAAAATTTCATTTATTAATCAATTTTCCAAACCAAGAAATTAAAAATACTATAAAAAAAGCCTCATTTAAATGAGGCTTTTTTTATTTCTTTAGTTTTTCATCAACCATAGAAATTATTTTTTCTAGATCTTCTTGGTGATCAACAAAGTCTAAATTATCAATATCAATTATTAATAAATTACCCTTGTTATAGTTGTGAATCCAAGCTTCGTAGCGCTCATTTAATCTACTCAAATAGTCAATACTAATTGAATTTTCATAATCTCTTCCTCTTTTATGAATATGAGAAACTAGATTAGGGAATTGAGCTTCTTAAGTAAATTAATAAGTCTGGAGCCTCAACCTTTGATTCCATTAATTCAAATAGAGATTTGTAGTTTTCAAAATCACGATTAGCCATCAACCCCATCGCATGTAAATTAGGAGCAAATATATTTGCATCTTCATATATTGTTCTGTCTTGAATTACATTCTTTTTACTTTCAGTTATATCAATTAGCTGTCTAAATCGGCTATTTAAAAAGTAAACCTGAAGATTAAAACTCCATCTTTCCATTTCGTTGTAGAAATCATCTAAATAAGGATTGTCTACTACATCTTCAAGCTGTACTTCAAAGTTGTAATGCTTAGCTAGTGAATTAGTTAAAGTTGTTTTTCCTGCTCCAATGTTTCCTGCAATAGCAATATGCATAATTTATTTTTTTTGAATTTGATATTTAATAAAATGTTCAGAATCGTAAATATACAAGCTTTGATTGATTACAAAAAAATCTTTTATTAATAAATTTTCTAAATCTAATTTATACTCTATTAAAAGATCTTGATCAAAATAAAACAACTCATTATCTTTTTTAAAAAATAAGTTGTCGTTAAAGATTTCTATTTGTTGAATATTATTTACTACAGTTTTAGTAATTAAACTACCAAAATAATTGAATTTATAAATGTGGGAATCTGTTAGAACCCAACAATATTTATAGTTGCTCTTTAATGAAATTACTTCACCTGAAATTTCTGAATTAACAATTCTAAATGTATTATTAATGTAGTTATATAATTCAATTTTTGAGTTTAGTTCATTATATACCCATACATTATTGTCATTTGAAGCAGAAAACTTAGAAATTATTTTATTAGGACTAATAATGTTGAAATTAATTTTTGATATTTCGGAAAGTTTATTGTCAAGAACAACTAACGAGTTGGAATCTTCGTAAAACAATTTTATTTTCAATGAATTTTGGACATCAATTGAGGTAATAGTTGAATATAAACTGTTCTTATAATAATAATTTCTAACATCTGAACTTTTAATTAACTCATTATTCTCTACAGTGTAAATGTTGTTTAAATTATCTACTCCCCCTGATATTTTCGTTTGTAGTTTCTTTCTTAAAAATTAATTTAAATTCCAACGAGTTTTCATTGCCTAAAACAGAAAAATATATTAGATATATTATAATAAAAGATCTCATTGAATTAAGATACAATCTTTTAAGATAATATTAACTATTTTGATTTGCAACCTTTATAATTTAGCTTAAAATTAAAATTATGAAAAAATTACTCTCAATAATAATATTCTTTTTTATTTCTCTAAACTTATTCTCTCAAGATTTTCAAGGTAAAGCTTTTTATCAATCAAAAACTACTATGGATTTAGGAAGTTGGGGAAGCAGAATGTCTGCCGAGCAAAAAAGTGCAATGAAAGACAGGATGAAACCCTATTTAGAAAAAACTTTTATCTTAACTTTCAATAGGACAGAGTCTACTTTTGAGGAAGAAGAAAGACTGGACGCTCCTGGCTCAGGAAGATCTGGGATGGGCGCTATGTTTATGAGTGCTGGAAGCGGTAATCCAGAGATGTATAAAAATATTAAAGAAAAGGTATATCTGCAGGAAAATGAATTCTTTGGTAAAAAGTTTTTAGTTAATGATAAATTACCAGAATTTGTGTGGGAAATGACGGGTGAACAAAAACAAATTGGTAACTATATCTGTTTTAAAGCTGTCGGAAAAAGAGTAAATGACAACTTTAGTTGGGAGAGCCTACGAGGGTCAAGAAATCAAACATCCAAAGATTCAACAAATAAAGAAAATGACAACAATCAAAAAATTTCAGATGTTGATGAAGAAACAAACACTAAAGTAGAAGAGATAGAAGAAGTTGTAATTGATACAAAAATTGAAACTATTGTAGCTTGGTATACTCCTCAAATTCCAATTAGTAATGGACCTGAACAGTCTTATGGTTTACCAGGTTTAATATTGGAGTTAAACACAAAAAACACAACAATGTTATGTTCAAAAATTGTATTAAATCCTGAGAAGAAGGATGAAATTATTAGACCAACTAAAGGAGATGTCGTTACTAAAAAAGAATATACCGATATGGTTCAATTTAAGATGCAAGAAATGAGAGATAATAGAGGTAGATCTCGTGGTGGTAGATGGAACTAAAAAATATTTAAAATTAAATTATGAATAAGATTATATACACATTTGTATTGTTATTAACTACAAATTTGACTTTTTCTCAAATTAAAATGGAAGGCTTAGTCAAGGATAGTTTAAATAACCCATTAGAACTTGCTAATGTTATCTTAATTAACAAGGAAACTAGTGCTTTAGAAAGCTTTGCCATTTCTAATGCAAATGGTGAATATAAATTATCACTTCAAAAGAACACTTCTTACAATTTACAAGTGAGTTACATTGGAATGGAGTCCATTTCTAGACAGATTGATTCTAAGGAAAACGATATTAATAAAGATTTTACATTATCCCAAAGCAATGTTTTAGATGCAGTTGAACTTACTTACGAAATGCCCGTTAAAATTAGTGGCGATACTCTAATTTACAACGCTGATTCATTTAATACTGGAACTGAGAGAAAGTTAGAGGATGTACTTAAAAACCTTCCAGGAGTAGAGGTCAACGACGATGGTCAGATTGAAGTTGAAGGAAAAGTAGTTGGAAAAGTAATGGTTGAGGGTAAAGATTTTTTTGACGGAGATACGAAAATAGCAACTAAAAATATTCCTTCAAATGCTATTGATAAGGTACAGATATTAAAAAATTATTCTGAAGTAGGGCAATTAAGTGGGGTTCAAAACAACCAAGACAATATTGCTATTAATATAAAATTAAAAAAAGGAAAAGATAAATTTTGGTTTGGAAATGTCACTGCTGGAGTTTCAGCAATTGAAGGATTGTTGAATAATACTTCTGATACAGACGTCGATAACCAGAGTCTGTATTTGTTTCAACCTAAACTATTTTATTACAGCCCCAAATACACTGTTAATGTCATAGGGGATTTAAATAATATAGGCGAGTTAGCTTTTACCAGAAGAGATTATTTTAATTTTTCAGGTGGATTCAGCCAGCCAAGCAGTAAAAGTGGTACGTCAATTAGCTTAGGTAATAACAACTTAGGTTTTTTACAACTGCAAAATAACAAAGCAAAAGACATATCCTCAAAATTTGGTGCAGCTAATTTTAGTTATTCACCTAATAAAAAACTTGATCTTTATGGATTTGTCATTTTAACAAGAAGCGATATTGATTTACAAGAAAATAATTCCACTCAATATATAAATACTGAACTTGGAATTCCTGATGAACAAACAGAGACTAATACAGCTCAGGTTAGTGATCTAGCGCTGTCTAAATTTACAGTTAAATACAGACCTAATTCAAATAATCAGCTAGATTATGAAATTTTAACCAGAAACTCAATTGAAAGTCAAGACCAAACTTTATTTTCTTCTGTTTTAGGAAATACAATTCAAGATGAAAATTCTGAAGCATTTAGTATAAATCAAAATCTTAATTATTATTACACTTTAGACGAAAAGAATATTTTTGCACTAGAAGCACAACATCTTATTAGCGAAGAAGATCCATTCTACAATGCTATTTTAGAAAATGATGCTAATTATCAAAACACAGCTTTAGGACTAGGTTTTGATAATAATCAATCTAATTTTAATATTAATCAAGAAAAACTAGTGAAGACTAATCAGTTAGACGCTAAACTGGACTATTGGAACATATTAAATAAAAAAAGTGATATTAATTTCACTGTTGGAACTATTTTAAGTGATCAAAAATTTGACTCTAATATTTTCCAGTATTTAGATAATGGAGATATTTATGAGTCAATCCCTACAGTAAATAATGGAATTGATTATAACAAAGTAAATTATAACTTTTCGGACTATTATGTTGGTATGCATTACAGGCTTAAATCTGGCATTTTCACTCTTAGCCCTGGTTTTACTGCACACGCTTATAATTCAAAAAACAGTCAATTTTCTGTTGATTATTCGGATTCATTTTTTAAGATATTACCTGATTTTAACGCAATAATTCAGCTTAAACAAAGTGAGTCAATAAGATTTAATTATGCGATGAGAACTCAATTTACAGACGTTTCTAAAATAGCTCAAGGATTAGTGCTAAATAACTATAACTCTATTTTTAGTGGAGATAATGAAATACAAAATGCTATTTCACACAACTTTAATCTTAATTATTTCAGTTTTAACTTATTTAATTATACGAATATATTTGCAAGAATCTCGTACAATAAAAGGATAGATCAAATTAGAAATCTTACAACATTTGAGAGTGTTGTGGCTTCTAGTTCTCCTTTTAATTCTCCTTTTGCTGATGAAAATTTTTCTGCTAATGGTAGATTTCAAAGACAATTTGGTAAAATTAGAGCATCATTATCTAGTGGTATTAATTTCTCTAAATTCAATCAATATATTTCTGATATTAATAATCCTAGTATTAGTGAAAATTTTTCTCAAAACTATGGAGCAACTGTTAGAACATCGTTTAGAGAAGCACCAAATGTAGAACTTGGATATAACTATTCATTGACTAATAATATCTTGGGTGATGTTGAAAGTAAATTTTACACAAAAGCTCCATTTATCGATGTAGATGCATTAATTTTAAAATCATTTACCTTTAGATCGAGGTATACAAACACCTCTTTTAGTAATGACAGAGCTGTTTTAAATGAGTACGAATTTTGGGATGCATCACTTGCATACAAAAAAGATCAAGATAGTAAATGGGAATTTGAATTAAAAGCTACTAATTTACTAAATACTAAATCTCAAAATCAATCAAACACTGGAAATATTTCAATAAGTTCAACGGAGTATTTATTCAGCCAAGATTTATAACTTTCAGACTAGTATATGATTTGTAAAGTAGTTAATTAAGATTAAACTTTTAATAAATCAAGTTTTTTCCATGTAGATAGTTCAATATCTAATGATATTTATTTCCGTTAGGCTGTTTGAATATTTTATTTACCATTTCATTTTTTCTTGAGGTTTCAATCAATCAAATTTCTGCTCATTTATTATCAAAATAATGAATTATTAATAATTTAATTATTTATAAATATTTATGACTAATATTAGGTATATTAATTTTTAATATTCAATTAATAAATATATATTTATTTTGAATTTATAAGGTTAAATAACTGAAAAATAGATAAATATGAATATATTAGATTTAACCTTATTTCACTAAATTAAACCTTGCTTTAATTTCTTCTACTAAATCAAGCTTTTCCCATGTAAATAACTCAACATCTAATGATATTTTATTGCCGTTAGGCTGTTCGAATGTTTTATTTACTATTTCATTTTTTCTACCCATATGTCCATATGCAGCTGTTTCTAAATAAATAGGATTTCTAAGTTTTAGTCTTTTTTCAATAGCAGCAGGGCTTAGGTCAAACATGTTTGATATTTTTTCACTTATTTCACTGTCTGAAAATTTAAACTTAGCTGAACCGTATGTGTTGATATATATTGAGACTGGTTTTGCTACACCAATTGCGTAACTAACCTGCACTAACACTTCATTGCAAATTCCAGATGCGACAAGATTTTTAGCAATGTGTCTTGTAGCGTAAGCTGCACTTCTATCTACTTTACTGGGGTCTTTTCCCGAAAAAGCTCCACCTCCGTGTCCACCTTTTCCACCATAGGTGTCTACAATAATCTTTCTCCCTGTCAATCCAGTATCTCCGTGTGGGCCGCCAATTACAAATTTACCTGTTGGATTAATATGATATTTAATTTCATTGTCAAATAAATGTTTAGAGTTTAAGGGGCATTTATTAATCACTCTTGGCATAAGTATTTCTAAAATATCTTTTTTTATCCTTTTTAGCATTATTTTTTCCTCATCAAAATCATCATGTTGTGTAGATATTACTATGGTATCAATTTTTAAGGGTTTATTGTTGTTATCATATTCGATAGTTACCTGACTTTTAGAATCGGGTCTTAGGTATTTAATTTCATTATTTTCTCTTCTTAATTGAGCAAGCTCTTTTAAAATCAAATGTGATAAATCTAAAGAAAGTGGAATGTAGTTTTCTGTTTCATTTGTAGCATATCCAAACATCATTCCTTGATCTCCAGCACCCTGATAAACCTTAAGTTCTTTGTCAACTCCTCTGTTGATATCTTCTGATTGTTCATGAATAGAAGAAAAAACGCCACAGGAGTTTCCATCAAACATATAATCACTTTTAGTGTACCCAATTTTGTTTATTGTATCTCTTGCGATTTTCTGAACATCTAAATATATAGAAGATTTTACCTCTCCAGCCAGAACCACTTGTCCAGTGGTGACTAGTGTTTCACAAGCAACTTTTGAGTCTTTATCAAATGCCAGAAAATTATCAATTAGAGCATCACTAATTTGATCTGCAACTTTATCTGGATGTCCTTCAGATACACTTTCTGATGTAAACAAATATGTCATATGTATATATTTTAGACTTGACAAATTGCAGGGTAAGAGAAAATTTTTTTTTAGCATTTTTTCTTGAGGTTGCAATCAGTCAAATTTTTCCTCGTTTAAGATGCAAAAATAACGAATTATTTATAAATAAATATTTATGATGAATATTAAGGATATTAATTTTTAATATTCAATTAATAAATATATATTTATTTTGAATTTAGACAAGATAATAACCTGTAAAATAGCTAAATAGAGATATTTTAGTATTACACATATTTCACTACGAATTATTTAATTTAAGCCGTTAATTTTGAGAATTTCATAAAATGGATTTAAACAAGTATAGTAAAACGGTCACTCAAGATGACACACAACCCGCCGCTCAGGCGATGTTGCACGCTATTGGTATGGAAGAATCTGATTTTAAAAATGCAATTGTTGGAATTGCGAGTACAGGTTACGAAGGAAACCCTTGTAATATGCATTTAAATGACTTGTCTAAACATGTGAAAAAATGGAGTCTTATCTAATAACGTTACGGGTTTAATTTTTAATACTATTGGAGTTAGTGATGGAATTTCAATGGGTACACCTGGAATGCGTTATTCTTTACCCTCCAGAGATATTATTGCGGATTCTATGGAAACTGTAGTTCAGGCGATGAGTTATGATGGATTAGTTACTGTGGTGGGATGTGATAAAAACATGCCAGGAGCATTAATGGCCATGATTAGACTAAACAGACCTTCAATATTACTTTATGGAGGAACTATTGATTCAGGCTGTCATAACGGTAAAAAATTAGACATTGTTTCAGCTTTTGAAGCATGGGGGAGTAAGGTCTCTGGTAAGATGGATAACCATGAGTATAAGTCTATAATTAAGAAAGCTTGCCCCGGAGCAGGGGCATGTGGCGGAATGTATACAGCTAACACAATGGCGTCTGCTATTGAAGCCTTAGGAATGTCTTTGCCTTTCAATTCTTCAAACCCTGCCAATAGTAAGATTAAAGGTTATTGAATCTGAAAATTGTGGTAAGGCGATTAAAAATCTATTAGTTAAAGACTTAAAGCCTTTAGATATTATTACACGAAAATCTTTAGAAAACGCAATAAGATTAGTGGTCGCACTTGGAGGATCTACCAATGCTGTTTTACATTTTCTAGCAATTGCTAGAGCTGCAAAAATAGATTTTACATTAGACGATTTTCAAAAAATTAGCGATAGTACTCCATTTATAGCAGATTTAAAGCCAAGTGGAAAGTATTTAATGGAAGATGTACATGAAATTGGAGGAACTCCAGCTGTTTTGAAATATCTTCTTAAAAAAGGGCTGATTCATGGAGAGTGTATAACTGTAACTGGTAAAACACTTGAAGAGAATTTAAAAGATGTAAGTGATCTTAAAATAGGCCAAGATGTTATTAAAACAATTGAAAACCCAATTAAAAATTCAGGGCATATTAGAATATTATATGGAAATATTGCTCAAGAAGGTTCTGTTGCAAAAATTACAGGAAAAGAAGGGTTAGTTTTTAAAGGTTCAGCAATTGTCTTTGATTCAGAATTTGCTGCAAATAAGGGCATAGGTGAAGGAAAAGTAAAAAAAGGAGATGTTGTTGTTATTAGATATGAAGGACCTAAAGGTGGTCCAGGGATGCCCGAAATGCTAAAACCTACAGCAGCAATTATGGGTGCTGGTCTTGGAAAAGATGTTGCATTAATTACAGATGGTCGATTTTCCGGAGGTACTCACGGATTTGTTGTTGGACATATAACACCAGAAGCTCAAGTAGGTGGTAATATTGCTCTGATTCAAAATGGAGATAATATTGTTATCGATGCAATAAAAAACACAATAATTCTAGATATTGAGGATGATGAGTTAATAAAAAGAAAAAATAAATGGGTTGAACCAAAATTGAAAGTAGATTTCGGTTCTTTATATAAATATGCAAAAACTGTTTCATCGGCTTCCAAAGGTTGCGTTACAGACGAATTTTAAAAATGAGTAGTATAAAAAAAATAAGCGGAAGTGAAGCTGTTGTTAAATGTTTAATAGCTGAAGGAGTAGAAATCATATATGGC
>CAXYDM010000013.1:0-17357 GCA_964275595.1 uncultured Flavobacteriaceae bacterium | reverse complement strand
CACCAACCATACTTGTATTAAATGCAGAAATAAAAGTATTTAACTCAACTTCATTAATAACTGATAACCAACCAGTATTGTATTTACCCTGATTTAAAGTATCTAAAATTTCGGATTTGCTTAATATCTGACGAAACCAATACGTCCAGTACAGAATAAAAATTATAGTAAGAAAAAATTAAAGAGATTATAGCTGCTCCTAAACCACAAGAGAAATATAGAAACAAAAAGCTATTTGTTCCATAAATACGTTCTACTGCAGTTCCAAACATATAGAGAGCAAACATATTAAATAATAAATGACTTAATCCTCCGTGCATAAACATATGAGAAACAATTTGCCATGGCTGAAACATATTATTTACTGGAAAAAATAGACCAAAAGAAGAGTACATCATCTCTGGGCTAATAAGCATTGTAACTCCAAACATAATCACATTGATGATTAATAAGTGTTTAACTCCATCTGTAATTGATCTAAACATATTTTAATTGAATTTATTATCTAAGTCCTCTTTCGTTAAAGTAATATAAGTTCTTTTATTAAATGGGGATATATTAGGTTCTTTACATGCAAATAAACCATTAACTATAAAATCCATTTCATTGGCATTTAAATTTTGACCATTTTTAATAGCCATACTTTTGGCTAAAGATTTTGAAATCATATCGGTTTGACTAAAATTATCATCTGGTATCTCATTTGTAATATTATCCAATAAAGATCTAACTATTGACTCTAAATCATTTTTTTCTATAGAACTAGGAAGTGAAGAAAATGAAAGAGTGTCATTATTAACTGTATCGAATAAAAATCCAGAATTATTTAATTGAGTTTTAAAATTTTCAATTATTGCAATTTCTTTAATGGACAATTGTATTTCAACTGGATACATCAGTTTTTGTGAATCATTTCCTTGAACTGTTATGTATTTAAGGAAATTTTCATATAAAATTCTTTGATGTGCTCTGTTTTGATTAATTATAACTAGTCCAGATTTAATCTTATTAACTAGATACTTATTTTTAAGTTGAAATACATTAGATGTAGATTCATGATTTAAATCTCCTTCTAAATCTAACTGTAAATTTATATTCCCTTGAAAAGAAGAGTATTCTAATTGCTGATATTCCTTAGATTGATTTGAATCTTTAAAGTTTAATTCATTTTGATTCTTATCAAATGGATTAAAATTATGATTTACTTCAACTTCAATATTATTAGTTGTAGACATAGAAGCATACTTATATGGAATATCTAAATTTTTATCTCTATCAAAATCCAATATAGGAGATATATTAAATTGACCTAAGCTATGTTTAATAGCTGATCTTAATATTGCATAAATTGTATGATCATCATCAAATTTAATTTCAGTCTTTGTTGGGTGTATGTTTATATCTATTCTTTTAGGATCTACATCCAAAAAAAGAAAATATGAAGCGTTGTATCCAGAGTTAATTAATCCTTCAAATGCAGAATTAACAGCATGATTTAAGTAAGGACTCTTAATAAATCTATTATTAACAAAAAAGAATTGTTCACCTCTCGATTTTTTAGAAAATTCAGGTTTAAAAATAAAGCCAGATAACTTTAAGACTTCGGTTGTTTCATTAACAGGAACTAACTTTTCGTTCGATTTAGAACCAAAAATATTAACGATTCTTTGTCGAATATTAGAAATTGGTAGACTAAATAACTGGTTGTCATTATTATCGAATTCAAAATGAATCTCTGGGTGAGCTAAAGCTACTCTGTGAAACTCATTTATTATGTGTCTAACTTCTACATTATCCGATTTTAAAAAATTTCTTCGGGCTGGAACATTATAAAAAAGATTTTTTACAGAAATGGAAGATCCTTCATTAGAAACAATTGATTTATTTTGAATAATTTTATTTCCTTCAACTCTTATAAACGTACCTATGTCACATGATTTAGTTTTGGTGATTAGTTCGGAATGAGAAATTGCTGCTATACTAGCTAAAGCCTCACCTCTAAACCCTTTAGTAGATAAATTAAATAAATCTGCAGCACTAGTAATTTTAGAAGTAGAGTGACGTTGAAAACAAATCAAGGCATCTTTTTTAGACATACCACAACCATTATCAACTACTTGAATCAAAGTTCTTCCAGATTCTTTTATCAATAGGGATATTTTTTTAGCTCCAGAATCAATTGAGTTTTCTAATAATTCCTTAACAACAGATGATGGTCTTTGTACAACTTCACCTGCAGCAATTTGGTTAGCAACATGATCAGGTAATAGCTTAATTAAATTATCCATTAATTATAAAAATATTTTTAAATCAAAGTCAATTAAATATAAGAATATAAAAATCAAAATTGAAGTAATTATTAGCAACCTTATTTTAACAGATTTATCTGTTATATTATTAGAATCATTTAAAGCTTTAGTTAGTTTATTTTTAATACCACTATTTGAACCTAATGTTGTTCTAAATTCATCAAATTTAGGTTTAAGCTTAAGTTTTGATTTTGCAAACCTTTCAGTATAATTATAAACTTTATTATTTTTAGAGTTAAAGTTGAGCATGCAAATTGAAAATTTACTTAAAAATAATGAATAATATCTTTTTTACAGAAAGAGTTTCTAACTAATTTAAATTAGCAAGTTTTAAGGCAGTAATAGCGGCTTCAACTCCCTTATTTCCGTGTATACCACCAGATCTATCAATAGACTGTTGAACATTATTATCTGTTAAAACACAAAAAACAACTGGAGTATCAAAATTAATATTTAAATCTACAATTCCTTTAGATACAGATTTACATATATAATCAAAGTGCTCTGTCTCACCTTTAATTACACATCCGATAGCTATAACTACGTCTACCTTGGATTGGATCATTTTTTTTGATCCATAAACTAATTCAAAACTACCTGGGACATTTAATCTTTTAATATTATTAGATTTTACACCAAAATCTGTCAAAGTTGTATAAGCACCCTCATATAAAGATTCTGTAATGTTTTCATTCCACTCTGAGACAACCAATCCAATAGTTAATAAATCTCCGTTAGGAACATTAGAGCTATCAAAATTTGACAAATTAGAGTTCTTAGTACTCATATAAAGTAATTATTTAGCAGAAGCACTTGCCATACCAATTAATGCATCAATATTGGTGACTTCAATAGAATTTGGGAATTCACTTTTTATTCTATTAAAAAAGTCTAAAGATTTTTTAGATTTATTAATTTCTAATCCTATATATCCAGCTTTTAATAAATACATAGGCGTAGTAAAGCCATTATTAGAATAGTTTATTGCCTTTTGATAATAATCAAAAGCGTCTTCATATTGATTTAATTGAGAAAAAGAATCTCCAATAGATCCGATAGCAGTTGCGCCAAGAATCTCATCTTCTGAGTTAAATTTACTTAAATATTTTATAGAATTTTGGTAATCATTTAAATTAAGGTAAGACATCCCAGCATAATAACTGGCTAAGTTTGAAGCTTTGGTTCCAGAGTAATTTTCAATAATATCAATCATACCAAATTTTCCGTCAGATCCATTCAAAGCTAAATTGAATAAAGAATCGTTTTTTGTTTGATTTGCTGATTCAAAATGTATCTGAGCAGGATGCATTTCGTTCATGGCATTTACTTCAACAGGTTGTTGAATAAATTTATCAAAACCTAAATAACCAAAAACTAATGAGGCAACTACAGCAATAGTTATGAATATATATTTTTGATTAGTGGCAACCCACTGCTCAGTCTTTGATGCACCATCATCTAAAGTATTAATAATTCCAGCTGTAGCAGATTTATTCTCTAACTCTTCTAATTTGTTTCTAGATGATTTAGATTTAGAACCTTTTTTTTTATAAGTTGCCATAAATTAAAATATTTGAGTCGCAAAAATATATTTTTATTCTTAAAAAAGGATAAAATATTTGTAATTTTTCAATAATTTGCAGTAATAAATTTCAATTTAATCATTTTTTCATTAATCCCTCTAATGATATTAGAATCAATAACATTAACTAATTACAAAAGTTTTAGCACTAAAACTGTTGAACTAGACCCTAATATAAATTGTTTTATAGGTCCAAACGGAGTTGGAAAATCTAATGTTTTAGACGCTATATATCATTTATCTTTTGGTAAAAGTTATTTTAACCCTATTTCGTCACAAAACATAAAACACGATGAAGATTTTTTTGCAATAAAGGGATGTTATCTAAAGGAATCAAAAAAAGAAATCATAATAATAAATTTTAAAAAAAATGATAAAAAAGTCATTAAAAGAAATAACAAAAAATATGAAAAATTTAGTGACCATATAGGTTTTTTACCTTTAGTTATAATATCTCCAAGTGATAGAAATTTAATTGCAGAAGGAAGTGATATTAGAAGAAAATTTATTGATAGTGTTATTTCTCAAAGTGACAAAAAATATCTGGAGAGTTTAATAAATTATAATAAGATTTTATCACAACGAAATAGTTTACTTAAATTAATTTTTAAAAATAAAACTCTCGATAAACAAACAATACAGGTCTACGATTCTCAATTAGAATCTGTTGGAGAATATATACACATAAAAAGGAAATCATTTTTAAATGAATTTGTTCCAGTATTTAAAGAAAAATACAAATCAATATCTAATAACAATGAAGAAGTAGATATTAGATACAAATCAGATTTAGAATTTGATAAGCTATCCGTTTTACTCCAAAATAGCATAGAAAAAGATATATTTTTACAATACACTTCTAAAGGAATTCATAAAGATGATCTTATTTTTAATATCAATGATTACTCTGTTAAAAAATTTGGAAGTCAAGGTCAACAAAAGTCTTTATTAATTGCTCTTAAACTCGCTCAATTTGATTTTTTAAAATCTCAAAATAAAAATAATCCCATTTTATTATTAGATGATATTTTTGATAAACTGGATAAAAATAGAGTAAAACAGATAATAAATTTAGTTAGCGCTAATGATTTTGGTCAAATCTTCATTTCAGACACAGACGAGCAAAGAACTAAAGAGTCAATTAAGGAAATTAATAATTCCAATAAAATTTTCAAACTTTGAAAAAAACCATACTCCTTCTATATATTAGTTTAATTTTTTCATGTACGGAAAAACACAAAACAGACATAAGTTTGTTAAATGGATATTGGGAAATACAATCTGTTAAGCAAGATAATAAGCTTTTAAAAACATATCCATTTAGCGGAATAATTGATTATTTTGAAGTGGAGAATAGCAAAGGGTTACGAAAAAAAGTAATGCCAAAATTTGATGGTAAATTCGAAACATCTCTACATAAAATCAATTTTAATATATCTGTTTCTAATGGAGAGACTATTATAGAGTATTTTGATAAAAACAATAGTTATAAAGAAACAATAGTTAAATTAGATTCAACAGAGCTATTTTTAACTAATAAAGAAAATTACATATATCACTATAAAGTATATGAAAAGTTAAACTTTGACTAGATGGATAAAGATGAAATAAAAATTGGGGCACTACTTAATACCTTTTTAAAAAACAATAATTTAGAAAAAGGTTTAGAAAAAATTGATGCTAAGGATGCTTGGTTTAAAATTATGAAAAATGGGGTTAGTAATTATACTACAGATGTTCATTTAAAAAATAAAACTTTGTATGTAAGCCTTAGCTCATCAACCCTTAGGGAAGAGCTGAGCTACGGAAAAGAGAAAATAATTAACTTATTAAATGAAGCTCTGGAAAAAGATGCAATCAAAAAAATAGTTCTAAGATAAATGACAAACTACATCTACACAATATTAATAATATCCCATTTAATAACCATGCAGACAAATAGAATAAACATATTAGACAACGACAGAAATAATTGGTTAGTAGTCAATGATAATGTAATGGGTGGAGTTTCAGAATCAAACATAAGATTTAGTGAAAATAACACTTTGGTATTCCAAGGAAGAGTCTCAATTGAAAATAATGGTGGATTTGCTTCCTTTAGATATAATACAAGAAACTTAAAAGTAAATAAAGATCAAAAAATTAAAATGGTAGTAATTGGAGATTCTAAAGAATATCAAATACGAATTAAGCCTAGTCAAAATATAAGATATACTTACTCCAAAACATTCAAAACAACTAATTCAAAACAAATTATTGAAATCCCATTAAATGAGTTTACTGCTCAATACAGAGGATATAAATTAAATATGGAAAATTTTGACTTTGATAAAATTGAAGAATTCGGAATACTTGTAGGAAACAAAAAAAATGAAGAATTCAGATTAGAAATTATAGATATTGAATTTATTAATTAAAAGTTTATCCAGTAAAAACAAAAGATGAATATATTTAATGTATATTTGCAACTTATTAAAACAATTAAATTAAAAAAATGAGTAAAGGAACAGTAAAATTCTTCAATGACACTAAAGGTTTCGGCTTTATCGTTGAAGATGAATCAAACAAAGAACATTTTGTACACATTTCTGGGTTAATCGATGAGATTCGTGAAGGAGATGCAGTTGAATTCGATTTAACAGAAGGCAAAAAAGGTCTTAACGCAGTAAATGTAAAAGTTGTATAATTATATAATTTAGATTTATCGAAAAAAAAGAGTCAAATTTAATTTGACTCTTTTTTTTTGTATTATTTCAGTTTAATAAACTTCTCTACCAGAAAAATGAAAATCCCCTTCAATTTTAGCATTTTCATCACTATCACTCCCATGAACTGCATTTTCACTAATAGAATCAGCAAATTCATTCCTAATAGTTCCAACAGCCGCTTCAGCTGGGTTAGTAGCTCCTATTAGCAATCTAAAATCTTCTACAGCATTATCTTTTTCTAAGATTGCAGCTACAATAGGACCTCTAGTCATATATTCAACTAAATCATTAAAAAAAGGGCGTTGCTTATGTACAGAATAGAAATTTTGGGCATCTGACACACTCATTTTTGTTAATTTTAATGCTAAAATTTTAAAGCCAGCAGCATTAATTTTATTCATTATCGCTCCAATATTACCTTTCTCAACCGAATCAGGTTTGAGCATAGTAAAAGTTCTGTTTGTAATCATTTTTATATTTTTAAAATTTAACCACAAAAATAATACATTTTACAGAACTAAATAAATCATTTATCAATATATCGTATATTCGTAGATTATGATTAGTATAAATATTAGAGATTTAAAGACTCAATTACAAAATTCAAAAAAAATTATTGTAATACCTCATAAAAACCCTGACGGTGATGCTATAGGTTCATGTGTAGCTATAAATGAGTTATTAAAATCCTTAGGACACAAATCCTCTATTATTTCTCCAAATAATTTTCCGGATTTTTTAAAATGGATGGATAAAGAACATGAAATTAATATTTATGAAAATAATCCTGAGTTATATAACAATGAAATCTTAAGTTCTGACATCATATTTACTTTAGATTTTAATTCTTTATCTAGGATTGGTTCAATGGGAGAGATTGTAAATGATTCTAATGCTTTAAAGATAATGATTGACCATCATCAGAATCCTGAAAATTATGCAAACTATACATATTCTGACGTTAACATGAGTTCGACTTGTGAAATGGTATTTCATTTTATCGCGGAACTATCCTTAAATGATAAAATTAATTCAAAAATAGCGAGTGCATTATACACTGGGATAATGACAGATACAGGGTCTTTTAAATTTCCACTAACTACAAGTGTAACTCATAAAGTAGTTTCTGAACTAATTAAAAAAGGTGCCAATGGTAGTGAAATAAATAATTTAGTTTATGATAATAATTCCTATGACAAATTATTATTATTAAGTCATACTTTATCTAATATGATTGTTGATACACAACACAAAACTGCTTACATGTATTTGACTCAACAAAGTTTAAATAAATATAATTTTAAAAAAGGAGATACTGAAGGTTTTGTTAATTATGGATTAACAATAAAAGGTGTGAAATTTGCTGCAATATTTATAGAAAATGAAGCTGATGAAATTATTAAAATATCATTAAGGTCCAAAGGAAATTTTAATGTGAATGAATTCTCTAGAGATAATTTTAACGGAGGTGGACACATCAATGCAGCTGGAGGTTATAGTAAAGAAAATTTAAAAGATACTGTCTCAAAATTCAAAAAATTATTACCACAATATAAAACCAAACTTAGCAAATGAAGTCATTACGTTTAATTATAATTACGATGCTAATTTCTTGTAATAATAATGAGCCAAGATACCCTCTAAATTATACTAAAGACGATAATTCAACTCTAATTAGTCAAATTATAACAGATCAGAACAAAAAAATAGATGATTATATTTCAAAAAACTTAGAGAATAATTATTTAAACTCTAAAAAGGGGTTTTTTTATTTTTTTCAAAAAACAAATGATCTCACATCTAAAAAAGCTGAATTTGGTGATATAATTATGTTTAACTACTCTGTAAAAGATTTAGAAAACAATCTGATATATGAAGAAGAGTTTATTGGTGATCAGAGCTATATTATGGGAAAACAAGAAATAATCACTGGGCTTAGAGAAGCTTTACAATTATTAAAAAATGGAGAAATTGCTACTTTTATATTTCCATCATATAAAGCATATGGTATTTATGGGGACAACAATAAAATACCTCCAAACACTGCTATAATTTGTACAATCAAAGTAAAATCAATAAATTCAAACCAAAATTAATATACATGAAAAAAATACTTTTATTATTATCTACAGTAGTTGTTTTTGCAAGTTGCAATAACCAGCATAAAAATCTTGGCAATGGCTTATTTGCAGAATTTGAGACTAATATGGGAACTATGATAGTTAAGCTATC
This sequence comes from uncultured Flavobacteriaceae bacterium, assembly GCA_964275595.1. Classification (GTDB taxonomy): domain Bacteria; phylum Bacteroidota; class Bacteroidia; order Flavobacteriales; family Flavobacteriaceae; genus SGZJ01. The sequence goes on along the minus strand of CAXYDM010000013.1, from coordinate 8,526 downwards.
ATATGACAAAACCCCTATAACTGTAGCTAATTTCGTTGCTCTTGCAGAAGGAAATCACCCAGATGTAGATTCAATTCACATAGGCAGACCTTTTTACAATGGTTTAATATTTCATAGGGTAATGGACAATTTTATGATTCAAGGAGGCGATCCTGAAGGAACTGGAAGAGGTGGTCCAGGCTATAGCTTTCCAGATGAATTTGATCCATCATTAATGCATGATAAAGCAGGAATCTTATCGATGGCAAATTCTGGTCCAGCAACAAACGGAAGTCAATTTTTTATCACTGAAACTCCTACTCCACATTTAAATAATAAACATACTGTTTTTGGTGAAGTTGTGCTAGGTCTTGAAATTCAAGATTCAATTTCTAATGTTGAAACAGGTGTAGCAGATAGACCTATTTCAGATGTAATTATAAAAAAATTGAATATAATTAGAAAAGGGACTGATGCTAAAAATTTTGATGCTGTAAACGTATGGAATATTGAGTTAACTAAATTAGTTGAGAAAAATAAATTACTTGAGGAGGAAAAAAGAAAAACTAGACTAGAAAATCAAATTAAAGGCAAAGAAAAGGCGATAAGTTTTTTACCAACTCTAAATAATTATAAAGCCAAATCTAAAACATCAAAAAGCGGGCTAAAAACACTTTATTTAAAAAAAGGAAAAGGAATTAAGCCAAATCAAGGAGACAACGTATCTCTTTTTTATGAGCTTTATGATTCAGAGGCAAATTTAATTGATTCAAATTCTAAAGAAGTTGAAGAAAGTTACGGAAGATACAGCTCTGACAAAGAAGTGAAAGGTAGATACAATGCGATGCCTATGGAATTATCACCTGATGCACAAATGATTACTGGCTTTAAAGAAGCTGTGGGAATGATGAGTGTTGGAGATAAGATATTTGCATTTTTACCTTGGAGTTTAGGTTATGGTGCTCAAGGAGGTGGTATCATTAAACCTAAACAAGATTTAATCTTTATTATTACTATGGTAAGTGTAAACTAACTCACACACAATAAATAGATAAACTTAACAGCTTATATTTAAATATAGGCTGTTTTTTTATTTTAAGGGAATTTTTAAAAGAACTTCTTTTAAAAATTCCCAAAACTTAATTGTAGATTTAATCGATGCTCTTTCATCTGGAGAATGAGCTCCTCTTATAGTAGGTCCAAAGCTTATCATGTCCAAGTTCGGATAATGAGAGCCTATTATACCACATTCTAAACCAGCATGGCATGCAGCAACATTTGGATTTGTGTTATTTAAATCTTTATAAACTTCTACTAATTTAGATAGTATTTCAGAATTCATATTTGGTTGCCACCCAGGGTAATCTCCAGAAAAATCTACAGTATATTTCTTATTGGTAAAAAGAGATTTTATAATATTTTTTAACTCTTCTTTTGAAGATTCATTAGAGGATCTTGTAAGACACTTTATATTTAAATTTCCATCTTTAAGACTTATATTAGCAAGATTGTTAGATGTCTCTACTAAACCTGGAATATTATCACTCATTTTATAAACACCATTTGGACAATTTCCAATTAGATTTATTAATTCTGTTTGAGTATCGACATCAATAATTTTAAAACCTTCTTTTAATTTAACAATATTTAATTTTATAAATGGGTCAGTATTTAAGAATTGGTCTTTGATAATATTAAATGATTTTAGAGATTGAGATTTAATACTTTCAAAATCTAAATCATTGATACCTAAAATAAATGAACTCTCTCGTGGTATAGCATTTCTTAAACCACCACCATCAATTTCAGAAATATGAATCAAAAAACTCTCATTAATATCATTAATAATACTATTGAGTAACTTATTAGAATTACCTAAGTTTTTATGAATTTCCATTCCAGAATGCCCACCTGACAACCCATTAAGGGTGATTTTAATAAATAAAAGGTTGGGCTTAATCGTTGTATCAAAACTATTATTAATTGTAATATCTACACCTCCAGCACAACCAATTCCAATTTCGTCGTCTTCCTCAGTATCAAGATTTAATAATATATCGCCATCAAGAATATTCTCATCTAATTTTAAAGCTCCAGTCATCCCAGTCTCTTCATCAATTGTAAATAGTGCTTCTAATCTTGGATGAATAATATCTTTACTTTCTAAAACACTCATTATTGTGGCAACGCCTAATCCGTTATCAGCTCCTAACGTAGTGCCCTTTGCTCTAACCCAATCATTGTCTACATACATTTGAATTCCAGATTTTTCAAAGTCAAAATTAACATCATTATTTTTTTCATGAACCATATCTAAATGAGATTGTAAAATGACTGTCTTTCTATTTTCCATTCCATCAGTAGCAGGCTTAAATATCACAACATTGCCGACTTTATCAATTTGAGTATCCAAACCTAAATTAACACCAAAATCTTGCATAAATTTTATTACTTTTTCTTCTTTTTTAGAAGGTCTGGGAACAGCATTAAGCTTACAAAAATTATTCCAAATAATATTAGGCTCTAGATTTCGAATTTCATTACTCATAATGATGTGTTTTATTAGATTACAAATTTAATTAATACTAACAATAAACTAATAGTATTTTACTATTTTTAAATAATGATATTTAAAAAAAAATATATTGGAATATTAATTATACCTCAACTTATATTTGTTCAAAACATTTCTAATTATCCAGAAATAATTGAAAAATATTACAGCCTTGGAATTTATCAATTTATTTCAAATATTTCGAGGACTATTTCCTCAGTATTTCCTTTTTCCTTTGGTGATATTTTGTACATAATCATATTAATATACTTTTGCTGGTCTTCAATAAAAAAAATAAGTAAAAAGAAATTTAATTGGCGAAAAAGTATTATATCCATATTTTTTTATGTTTCTACATTACACTTCTTATTCTATTTTCAATGGGGTTTAAATTATTACAGAATTCCTGTTCAGAAAAAGTTAAACCTTGATTCAACTTATACAATTAAAGATCTAAAAGAAATATCAAAACAATTAATAATAAAATCAAATAAATTACATAGACAAATATCGCATGCAGACTCATCTTCGACAGACATTCCTTATGATATTGCAAAAATTAACGAAAAAGCTTCAAATAGTTATAATAATCTAAGTATACTAAAAGAATATTATCCAAACGTTAAAACAAATAATTTGATTGTAAAAAAATCTTTAATTAGTTTACCATTAGCATATCTTGGGTTTAGTGGATATATTAACCCTTTTACTAATGAATCTCAAATAAATAGCCTAATTCCTAAAAATACCATACCTCATACTGCTTCGCATGAAATTGCTCATCAATTAGGTTTTGCACAAGAGTTAGAATGTAATTTTATTGCCTTTGTTAACTTAATAAATAATGAAGACTTATATTTTAAGTATAACGGTTATACATTTGCTTTAAGACAATGCCTAAATGAACTCTACAAATATGATAAACCATCATACAATTCACTATTAAAACTATTAAATACTGGGATTTTAAAAGATTTTAAAAATAATTCTGAATTTTGGAAAAAATACACAAATCCAATAGAATCAATTACAAAGTCTGGTTATGATAAGTTTTTGAAATTTAATAATATTAGTCAAGGAATTAAAAGTTATAACCAAAGCGTTTCATTAATTATAAATTATTTGAAAAAATAAATATAGTTAAGTAGTTAAAAATAGTATAATAAAGTAGCCTGTATAATCTAAAAATTATATATTTAGATATCAAATCAAATGTTATGCTAAATAGAATTACTACACTCTTACTTATCTTTACTTTCAATTTTATTTTTTCTCAAGATTATTTTCCCACAAATGATGGCATCAGTTTTAACAATTCTAATTATACATTATTCACTAATGCTAAAATTTACTCTAGTGATAAAAATATAATTGAAGACGGATCTATGCTTATTAAAAATGGCAAGATAATCGCTGTTGGCAAATCGGTAGAGATTCCTAAAAATTCAATAATAATAAATCTTAATGGAAAGTCAATATATCCTTCGTTTATAGATATATATTCAAAATTTGGAGTTAAGGCTCCTGAGCGAAATTTTAGTGGAAGAAGATCACCACAATATAATAATACAAGAAAAGGTTATTATTGGAATGATCACATAAGACCAGAACAAAGTGCTATAGATTTCTTTAAATATGATGAGAGAACAGCTAAAGAATTAATAAAAAATGGTTTTGGAGCAGTTAATACTCATCTGAGTGATGGAATAATTAGAGGTAAAGGTGCTTTAATAGCATTAACTAATAATGGAGATTCAAATAGTATAATTGACATAAATTCAACTCAATATTTATCATTATCTAACAGCGTTACTTCTAGTCAATCGTATCCATCATCAATAATGGGTGCTTTTGCCTTACTTAAGCAAGTTTATTATGATGCAGACTGGTATTCTAAAGGTCTTTCTAAAACCAATGACAAATCATTAGAAGCATTAAATAGAAATAAAAAATTAATACAAATTTTTGAAGCCAAAAGTAAAATTAATTCATTACGAATTGATAAAATTGGTGATGAATTTAATATTCAGTATGTCTTATTGGGTGGTGGAGATGAGTACGAACGAATTGAAGAAATAAAAGCTACAAATGCTAGTTATATCTTACCTATTAACTTTCCAGATGCTTATGATATTGAAGATGTATATTCTGCAAACATATTACAACTTTCTGACATGAGAGAATGGAATCAGAGACCTTCTAACCTAAGTCAATTTGAAGAAAATGGAATACAATTTGCAATTACAACAGAGGGTCTAAAGTCTCCAAATAATTTAAAAACTAATATAAAAAAAGCTATTGATCATGGCTTAAGTAAATCAAAAGCATTGGAAGCATTGACAAGTATTCCTGCAAAACTAATTGGTAGAGATGATGTATTGGGGTATCTAAAAAAAGGTTATTTAGCAAATTTCCTAATAACATCTGGAGAGTTATTTGAAGATAACACTATAATTCATGAAAATTGGGTAAAAGGAAATAGAAATATTATAAAATCAATGAATATTAAAGATATTCGAGGTAAATATAATTTAACTATTAATAAAAAAAGTGCTGTATTAAATATTGATGGTAAGCTTGACAAACCAAAAGCAAAGTTAAACGACTCTACTTTATCTGTCAAAAAACTAACCTACAAGAAAGAGTGGATTAACATGACCATTAATGATGATTCAAATTTGATTAGATTAAGCTTAAGATCAAATTCAGAAAATAATGATTTAGATGGTAAGATTTACTATTCTAACGGAGTTGTTAATAACATATATGCAAAGTTTTTTGAAAAACAAGAATCTAAATCTAAGGAATTAGATAATAAAAACAATGAGCAAATAAATGTACTTGCTGTAAAGTATCCTAATATGGCTTATGGATTTAATGAACCCCAAAAAAGTGAAGATATTTTAATTAAAAATGCTACAGTTTGGACAAATGAAAACCAAGGTGTTTTAACAAATACTGATGTACTAATAACAAAAGGAAAAATATCTAAAATTGGAAATAAGTTAAAACATAAAAGTGCACTAATAATTGATGGTACAGGAAAATATCTAACATCTGGTATAATTGATGAACATTCTCACATTGCAGCCTCAAGTATAAATGAAGGTGGTCACAATTCATCGGCTGAAGTTACAATTGAAGAAGTTATAGATCCAGAAGACATAAATATATATAGGAATTTAGCTGGTGGAGTTACAACTATTCAGATTTTACATGGGTCTGCTAATCCTATTGGAGGAAGGTCTGCAATTATTAAACTTAAATGGGGAGAAAGTGCAAATAATTTAATTTTTAAAAATTCACCAAAATTTATAAAGTTTGCCCTGGGTGAAAATGTAAAGCAGTCAAATTGGCAAAGCTACAATAGATTTCCACAATCAAGAATGGGAGTTGAACAGCTTTTTATTGATTATTTTAATAGAGCTAAAGAATATGATGAAATAAAAAAATCAGGTCAAGAATATAGAAAAGATTTAGAATTAGAAGTCTTAGCAGAAATACTTAACAAAGAAATGTTTATTAGTTGCCATTCCTATGTTCAAAGTGAAATCAATATGTTAATGAAGGTAGCAGAAAAATTTAATTTTAACATAAATACTTTTACCCATATACTAGAAGGATACAAAGTAGCTGACAAAATGAAGGATCACGGAGTTGGAGCATCAACATTTAGTGATTGGTGGGCATATAAATTTGAAGTAAACGATGCAATTCCTTACAACGCAGCAATATTACATAATGTTGGAGTGACTACAGCAATTAATAGTGATGATGCAGAAATGTCTAGACGGCTAAATCAAGAAGCAGCAAAAACTATAAAATATGGAGGTATGAGTGAAGAGGATGCTTGGAAAACAATAACGCTAAATCCTGCAAAACTTTTAAGAATTGATGATAAAGTTGGTAGTATCAAGGTTGGAAAGGATGCAGATGTAGTTCTTTGGAATCAAAACCCTCTTTCAGTTTATGCAATAGCTGAGAAAACTATAATTGATGGTGCTATATACTTCGACAAGGAAAGAGACAAAAAACTTAGAAAAGAAATTAAAGAAGAGAGAGCTCTACTTATAAATATGATGATGGAACAAAAAAATAAAGGTAGTAAAACCCAACCTGTAAAAAGAAAAATAAAAACGTTATTAACCTGTGAATCAATATAAAGATGAAAAAAATAGCAAGTATATTAATAGCCCTAATTTTCATATCTAGTGAAGTTATCGCACAACAAACTCCCGGAAATGACTCAAAAAGATGCAATCACATTATTAGGTGGAATAGCTCATATTGGAAATGGTACAATTATTGAAAATAGTGCAATTGTATTTGAAAATGGTGTAATAAAAGCATGTGTTGATGCAAATAGTTCTAAAATACCTTATGAAGGCAATATCATAGATATAAAAGGACAACATGTTTATCCAGGTTTTATCGCTGCAAATACTTCTCTAGGATTAGTTGAAGTTGATGCAGTAAGAGCTAGTGATGATCAAAGAGAAATTGGAGATAACAACCCAAACATCAATAGTATAATAGCTTATAACGCTGAATCAAAAGTTGTTGAATCAATGAGACCAAATGGAGTTTTAATTGCTCAAATATCACCTGCAGGTGGAAGGATTTCGGGAACTTCTTCAATAGTTCAGCTTGATGCTTGGAATTGGGAAGATGCTGTGATAAAAGCCAATGATGGCATTCATTTAAACTGGCCAAACAGCTTTTCTAGAGGCAGATGGTGGTTAGGTGAATCAAGAGGATATAAACAAAATCCACAATACAACTCTGATTTAGAAAAATTATCAGATTATTTTAAAGAATCTATAGCTTACTTAAATAGTAATAAAGAAATAATAAATTTAGCATTCGAATCAATGAATGGATTGTTTGATAATAGTCAAACATTGTTTATACATGTAGATGATGAAAAAGGGATTATTGATGCAGTTAATTTTTCTAAGAATTTTGATATAAAAAACATTGTAATAATTGGTGGATATCAAGCACATCTAATTTCGAAATTTTTAGTAAAAAACAATGTAGCTGTTTTAATTCAACACACTCACAGTTTGCCAAATTTTGAGGATGAAGATTATAATTCTACTTATATAAATCCTAAAAAATTAATTAATGCTGGTGTACTGGTTGGGATTCATACAGGTGAAGCTTCAAATTTTCAGACTAGAAATTTACCTTTTTATGCTGGACAAGTAGCAGCACAAGGGATTGATAAAGAAATAGCATTACAATTGATAACATCCAATACTGCAAAAATATTGAGAATTGATAAAACTCTTGGTACTTTAGAAGTTGGAAAAAGTGCTACACTATTTGTAAGTAAGGGAGATGCTTTAGACATGAAGTCAAATCAACTAACTAATGCCTATATTTCAGGTAGAAAAGTAAGTCTAGAAACTCACCAAACAGAACTTTGGAAACGATATTCAAAAAAATATAAGTTATCGAACTAATAAATGAATAAAAAACTAATAAGTGTTAACAACAAAGATGTAAAAGCATTTTATCAACTTACACTAAAGTCTAAACATAGAAAAAACTCAAAAACTTTTTTAATAGAAGGATTAAGAGAAATAAAACTTGCAATAAATAATAATTGGGTAATTAAACACTTATTATATTGCCCTTCAATAATAAAAGAAGCAGACTTAGATAACTCATTTAATAATGAGATTGAAAAAATTGAAGTTTCTTTAGAAGTATATCAAAAACTCGCTTACAGAAAATCAACTGAAGGAGTAATTGCAATTACAAATTGTAAAAATCATGATTTAAAAAACATAAAATTTAAATCAAATAACCCTTTGATTATTGTAATAGAAGCCCCTGAAAAGCCTGGTAATATTGGAGCTATATTAAGGACAGCCGATGCAGCAAATATTGATGCTGTAATCATTGCCAATCCAAAAACAGATCTTTACAATCCCAATATAATTAGATCTAGTGTTGGCTCTTTATTTACAAATAATATTTATTGT
>CAXYDM010000012.1:0-10459 GCA_964275595.1 uncultured Flavobacteriaceae bacterium | reverse complement strand
GTGGGACTCCATCTGTTTTGAATATAAGAGAAATAAATTCATTGATAGAAACAGTTTACGACAACTACCTTGTTAATGATTCTGTTGAAATTACTTTAGAAGCAAATCCAGATGACCTGACGGATGAAAAGATACTAGAATTATTCAATAGTAAAGTAAATAGACTAAGTATTGGAGTTCAATCTTTTTTTGAAAAAGATTTAAAACTAATGAATAGGTCTCACACGAGTAATCAAGCCATGAACTGTATAAAATCTGCAGTTAAATACTTTGATAATATTTCGGTTGATCTTATTTATGGTATCCCTGGTTTAGATAACTCTAGATGGAAAGAAAATATTGAAATTTTAATATCACATAATATTTCTCATATTTCTGCATATGCTTTAACTGTTGAGCCTAAAACTGCTTTAAAAAAATACATTGATAATGGAATAATTGCGCCTATTGATGACTCCCAATCTCAAGAGCAATTCCATATTCTCCTAGATATTTTAGAGGACCATAATTATGAAAATTATGAATTATCAAATTTTGCAAAAAACAATCTTTATAGCGTGAATAATTCAGCGTATTGGACCAGAAAAAAGTATATTGGGATTGGACCATCAGCTCACTCATTTAATGGCAATAATAGATTTTGGAATATTAAAAATAATTTAAAGTATATCGAATCAATCAAGAATAATATTATACCAAATGAAATGGAGGTTTTATCTGCAATTGACAAATTCAATGAAATGGTTATGTTTGGACTAAGAACCAGTAAAGGCATATCTTTTACAGATATAGAAAATGAATTTGGTTCTATTTATAAAAATAAATTAATTAATAACTCTCAAAATCATATTGCTAATGAGTTGTTATTAATTAAAAATGATTTTTTATATATCACAAGAAAAGGCAAGTTTTTATCTGATGGAATAGCTTCAGATTTATTTATGTTAAATTAAAATAAAAAATATAACTTTAATAAAAAAAAAATTATGAAATGGGAAGGGGTTATGCCAGCTGTAACAACAAAGTTTACAAAAAATGATGAGCTAGATTTTAAAATGTTTAATAAAAATATTATAGCTCAAATTGATGCAGGTGTAAGTGGCATAGTATTAGGCGGAACATTAGGAGAAGCAAGTACATTGACAAGTAAGGAAAAAAGTGAATTAATAAAAAACACGGTTTTAATTTCTGAAAATAAAATTCCGGTTTTAATGAATATTGCGGAGCAATCTACTAGCGAGGCTGTTAACTCAGCTAAAAATGCTGAAAAGGATGGTGCTGCTGGTTTAATGATTTTACCTCCAATGAGATATAATGCTAGTAGTGAGGAAACGGTTACGTATTTTAAATCGATAGCTCAAAGTACTTCTTTACCTATAATGATTTATAATAATCCAGTAGATTATAAAATTGAAGTTACCTTAGAAATGTTTGATCAATTATTACACTGTGAAAATATTCAGGCTGTTAAAGAGTCTACAAGAGATATCTCTAATGTAACTAGGATTATTAATTATTTTGGAGATAGACTAAAAATAATGACTGGTGTTGACACCCTTGCTTTAGAAAGTTTATTAATGGGAGCTCATGGATGGATTGCTGGGCTAGTTGATGCTTTCCCTAAAGAGACCGTAGCAATTTATAAACTTCAAAAAGCTGGACGCATTGCTGATGCATTAGAAATTTATCGTTGGTTTTTACCACTTTTGGAGCTGGATATAAATTCTAAATTAGTTCAAAACATAAAGTTAGCAGAAATGTATAATGGAATTGGCACAGAAAATGTTAGGCCACCTAGACTTCCACTTGATGGAGAGGAAAGAAAAAAAGTAATTCAAATAATAGAAAGTAGTTTGAAAAATAGACCAGACCTTTCAAAATATACTTATTAATATGCTACATGGTAAAAATTACATCGGAAATAGTTTATCCTCTAAAGGAAAAGTAATTTTTAAAACCTTTAATCCTAAACTTAATAAAAACAATGAGTGTGATTTCTACGAGGCTACTTTAGATGAAGTAAATAATGCAGTCAATTTAGCATATAATGCCTTTTTAGAATATAAAAATATAAATAGTCTTAAGAGGTCTGAATTTTTAGATTCTATTGTTGATCAAATATTATTAATTCAAAACGAGATCGTAAAAGTTTATTGCAAAGAAACAGGACTAGCTGAAGGAAGAGCAAATGGAGAGTTAGGAAGAACTGTTGGACAAATTAGATCTTTTTCTGAATTATTAAAAAAAGGAGATTGGGTTAATGCATCAATTGATACAGCTGACCCAGAAAGAACACCAGTTCCTAAGCCAGATTTAAGAAAAATGTCTATTCCACTTGGACCTATTCTAGTTTTTGGAGCTAGTAACTTTCCATTAGCTTATTCAACTGCAGGTGGAGATACAGCTTCAGCTTTAGCAGCTGGATGTCCTGTAATAGTTAAATCTCATCCAATGCATGCAGGTACTGGTGAATTGATATCTTCTGCAATTATAAAAGCTGTTAAAATCACAAAAATGCCAGATGGAGTTTTTTCAAATATTAATAGTGGAGGAATACAAACTGGAATTGACTTGATTAACAATCCTTTGGTAAAGGCAGTTGGTTTTACAGGTAGTTTAAAAGCAGGAAGATCCCTTTTGAATTTAGCTAATGAGCGAAATGAGCCAATCCCTGTTTTTGCCGAAATGGGAAGCATCAATCCGGTTATAATTTTGCCAGAAATCCTAAAGACAGATTGGACTAATTTAGCAACTAAATATGCTAATTCAATAACTTTAGGATCAGGTCAGTTTTGTACAAATCCTGGAATTATTATTGGAATTAAATCTGCTTATTTCACTCATTTTGAAAATTCTTTAGCAGAAAAAATATTGGATATTGCCCCATCTTGTATGTTACATCCAAATATTCTTAGAAATTATAATAAAAACAAACAAGAAATAATTTCAGATAAAAAAGTTAATATCGTAGCTAATTATGATGATGATGTAGAGGTTAATTATTCAAAACAAACTCTTGCTAAAGTTAAAGGGTCAGATTTTTTAATAAATAATGATTTACAAGAAGAAATATTTGGACCATTTTCATTACTGGTAGAATGCGACAATATGAGTCAGTTAAAATCGGTGGTAAATAAAATTAATGGTCAATTAACCGGGACAATTATAGCCAGCGATAATGAAATTTCTTCAAATAAAGACTTAATAGATATTCTTAAAGAGAGAGTAGGAAGAATAATTCTTAATGGAGTTCCTACTGGAGTAGAAGTTAACGCTTCAATGTTACATGGTGGTCCTTATCCAGCTTCTACAGATAGTAGATTTACAGCTGTTGGGGTTAAATCAATTGACAGATGGGTAAGACCACTAAGTTATCAGGACTTCCCAAATGAATTACTCCCAGATTCATTGCAAGACAATAATCCAAAAAACATACTTAGACTTGTAAATGGAATATACACCAAAAATAAAATATAAATGAAAAAATCAGTCTTATCAGTATTAGGAATAGTTTTATTATTAACGGGAATTGTTATTAATCTTTCAAAAAATTCTGAAAAAAAATTACAAGAAACGATAACGACTTACCAAGATCATGAATCGTATGATGGTAAAAAATATCCCTTAGGTCTATTTACTAAAGAGCACTATGAAAGTGAAGCTAATTTTGCGACAGAATTATTAAATCAGTTAGAAAAAATTAATATTGATGATTTAAATGAAAATGATTTAATTTCTTATAAATTATTGAAATTTGAATTAAATGATATTATAGATTACTTTTATTTTGAAAGATACCTGAACCCACTTCTTTCAGACTCAGGATTTCACAGTAGTTTAAACTATATGGTACGTCCTTTATCAAGTTATAAAAAAACCCTAGAATATCTAAATAAATTAAATTCTTTGCCAGATTTTGTAGATCAAAATTTAATTAATATTAGAGCAGGATTAGAAAAAGGTGTTTCACAACCTTTAGTTATTTTTGATGGTTATGAATCAACTTACAATGATCACATTACAAAAAATTATTTAGATAATTATTTTTACTCGCCTTTTAAAAATCTTCCAAAAGACATTTCCAAAAGTCAATTAGACTCTATTAAGAAAGCTGCTGAAATCACAATTAATAAAATTGTAGTCCCTCAATTCAAGAGAATTAAGCAATTCTTTGAAAATGAATATTATCCTAAAACTAGAAAACAAATTGGAGTTTCTAGTACTCCAAATGGGAAAGAATATTATCAAAACAGGATTGATTATTATACAACTAGTAATGAATATACAGCAGAAAAAATTCATCAAATTGGTTTAGATGAAGTAGCTAGAATAAAATCAGAAATGAAAAAGATTATTAAAGACTTGAAATTTCAAGGTTCATTTGAAGATTTTTTTAAATTCTTAAGAACTGACGAACAGTTTTATGCAAATACTCCAAAAGACTTATTAATGTTTGCTAGAGATGTTGCCAAGAGAGCTGATGAACAATTACCGAGGTTTTTTAAAACCCTCCCTAGAAAACCATATGGAGTTGCCCCAGTTCCTGATGCAATTGCTCCTAAGTATACTAGTGGGAGGTATGTTGGAACCTCTAAAAACAGTACCGATCCAGGATACTATTGGGTAAATACCTACGACTTAAAAAGTAGAACACTTTACACTATACCAGCACTTACGGTTCACGAAGCTGTTCCAGGGCATCACCTTCAGAGTGCATTAAACAATGAATTAGGGGATAAAATCCCACCCTTTAGAAAAAACTTATATCTGTCTGCCTACGGAGAAGGGTGGGGGCTTTACACTGAGTATTTAGCAGAAGAAATGGGTTTATATACAACCCCATATGAACAATTTGGTAAGCTTACTTATGAAATGTGGAGGGCATGTAGATTAGTAGTTGATACAGGTATTCATGCATTAGGTTGGTCGAAGGAAATGGTGTTAGATTATATGTCTTCAAATACAGCACTTTCTCTACATGAAATTAATACTGAAACTGATAGATATATTTCTTGGCCAGGACAAGCACTTTCATATAAAATAGGTGAATTGAAAATTAGAGAATTAAGATCTCTAGCAGAAGATAAATTAGGTTCAAATTTTAATATTCGTGATTTTCATGAAATAATTTTATCCGAAGGTACTGTTACACTTGCAATATTAGAGTCTAGAGTTTTAAATTATATTCAAAAAACTAAAGATGAGTAGATCGGTTTTTAAATGCATTGATGCACATACTTGTGGCAATCCAGTCAGATTAATTGTGGAGGGAGCACCAGTTCTCAAGGGAACTAATATGAGTGAAAAACGACAATTTTTTTTAAATAATTTTGATTGGATAAGAAAAGGTTTAATGTTTGAACCTAGAGGTCATGATATGATGAGTGGAGCTATTATATCTCCACCAAATAATAAAGAAAATGACTTTAGCATACTTTATATTGAAACTTCAGGATGTTTACCTATGTGTGGGCATGGTACCATAGGTGCCGTAACTATAGCAATTGAAGAGAAAGTAATTGTCCCTAAAAATGCAGGAAAATTATCTGTCGAAACTCCTGCTGGTTTAATTAAAGTCAAATATGAACTTGAAGGAGATAAAGTTAAGTTTGTCGAACTAATTAATGTTGATAGTTTTTTAGCTGCAGAGAATTATTCAATTTGCTCTGAAAATCTAGGAGATATTTATTTTGATGTGGCTTATGGAGGCAACTACTATGCTATTATTGAACCTCAAAATAATTTTAGTGGTATCGAAAACTATACTGCTGGAAATATTATTAGGTTTTCACAAGAAATAAGACAAAAGATTAATAACAAATATCCTAATGTTTTTATTCATCCTGAAGATTCTACTATAAATGGTGTAAGTCATCTTTTGTGGACTGGAAAAACATTAGATATAAATTCTAGTTCTAGGAATGCAGTTTTTTATGGAGACAAAGCTATTGATAGATCTCCTTGTGGTACTGGGACATCCGCAAGAATGGCTCAGCTATTTCACAAAGGAAAATTGCAAATTGGAGAAGAATTTATTCATGAGAGTTATATTGGTTCAAAATTTATCGGAAAAATTAAAAAAAAATCTAAAGTAGGGAGATTTAATGCTATATCGCCATCTATAAGAGGATGGGCCAAGGTTTATGGTTATAACACAATAGTAATTGATGATAATGATCCATATGCTTATGGTTTTCAAGTAATTTAATATGTCCAAAGAAGTTGTAATAATTGGTGGTGGAATTATAGGACTATGTTCAGCATATTATATGCTAGAAAATGGTCATAAAGTTACAATTATCGATAAATCTGACATGAATAGTGGGACTTCATATGTCAATTCAGGATATCTTTCACCAAGTCATTTAATCCCACTTTCATCACCAGGGGCTATAAAAAATGGTTTAAAATGGATGTTTAATTCATCTAGTCCATTATACATTAAGCCTAGGCTTGATATGAATTTGTACAAATGGTTATTTGCATTTGCAAAATCTTCTACAAACAAACATGTTTATAAATCTATTCCACTTATTAAAGAAGCGATGGTCTTTAGTCA
Source organism: uncultured Flavobacteriaceae bacterium (assembly GCA_964275595.1). Lineage (GTDB taxonomy): Bacteria > Bacteroidota > Bacteroidia > Flavobacteriales > Flavobacteriaceae > SGZJ01. The sequence continues at coordinate 3,900 of CAXYDM010000012.1, read as the reverse complement.
AAAACTCTATGATGAGATTAAACAAAAAGATGAGTTTAATTTTCATTATGAGAAAAAAGGTTTGCTAATGCTATGTAAAACAAAAAAGTATTTAGATGAGGAGAATAGAGTAGTTAAAATAGCCAAAGACAACGGATTGTCTGCTAAAATGATTTCGAAAGAAGAGTTAAGTGATATTGAACCCAACATTAATATTAATGCTATTGGAGCTTCTTACTATAATTGCGATTCTCATACAACGCCAGATGAATTTATGCGTAATATGAAAGAGTATTTAATAAATAATGGGGTTAAAATTATCAAAAATACAATTATTAATGACTTCAATATTGAAAATGGATCCATAAAATGCATATCCAACAATGAAACTAAAATTTTTGCAGATCATTTCGTTTTATCAGCAGGTTCTTGGTCTAGTTTATTAAGTAAAAAAATTGGATTAAGTTTATTGCTTCAAGCGGGCAAAGGATATAGTCTTAATATTGAAAGGAAAACTAATATCTCAATCCCTGCAATATTAGCAGAGGCTAAAGTTGCTATTACTCCAATGAATGGTTTTACTAGATTTGCTGGAACAATGGAGATTGCGGGAATAAATCATAAAATTAATAACAATAGAGTAAATGCAATAATTAGTGCAACAAAAAATTATTATCCTCAAATTGGATTTACAAATGACGAATTTGAAAAAGTTAAATGTGGATTAAGACCTGTAAGCCCCGATGGTCTTCCTTATATAGGCAGGTCTAAAAAGTGTAAAAATTTAATTATAGCTACAGGCCATGCAATGATGGGATGGGGTATGGGAACAGCTACTGGTTTAGTTGTTTCAGAATTGTTAGACAATAAAAAACCTTCAATAAATATCATGCATTATAGCCCAGATAGAAAATTTTAAACTTATTAGTATTATTTGTAAAACAACGCTGTTCTAGGACTAATTTTTCAGCTAAATTTGTAGAGATTTCTTCTTTATTTTTTTTTACTCATTTTTATTTGATGTCCATAAATTAAAGTAGTATTTATAAAATAAAGGGATAGTTTCTATTCCTTTAAAAAAATTAAATAGTCCAAACTTTTCATTTGGAGAGTGAATTGCATCTGAGTCAAGACCAAAGCCCATTAAAATAGATTTACTTTCAAGGACTTTTTCAAAAAGTGGAACAATTGGAATACTGCCACCACTTCTTTGAGCTATTGGTTTACATCCAAATGCTTCCAAATAAGCTTTTTCTGCTGCTTGATATTCAATACTATCAGTCTGAGTTACGTATCCCTCTCCTCCATGATGAGGAGTTACTTTAACTTTTACTCCGTTAGGAGCAATCTTTTTAAAATGATCACTAAATAACTTAGTTATATTTTCGGATTGTTGATTTGGGACAAGTCTCATGGAAATTTTAGCATAAGCTTTACTTGGAATAACTGTTTTGGCTCCTTCCCCTATGTATCCCCCCCATATTCCATTTACATCTAATGTAGGTCTGTATGAATTTCTTTCGTTAGTTACATATCCTTTTTCCCCATAGGTACTACTTATGTCAATTTCAGATTCATAATCTTTTTTAGAAAAAGGAATTTTAGAAACTTCAATTCTCTCATTTTCAGTCATCTCTAAAACTTTGTCATAAAAGCCTGCAATTGTAATTTTGTTATCTTCATCATGCAGAGATGAAATCATTTTTGATAAAATATTAATAGGGTTGGCTACAGCTCCGCCATACAATCCAGAATGAAGGTCTCTATTTGGTCCAGTAATTTCAACTTCTACATAACTTAGTCCTCTTAACCCAGTAGTTATAGAAGGAATATCATTTGCAATCATACCTGTGTCTGAAATTAAAATAACATCATTACTAAGTTTTTCTTTATTTTCATTTAAAAATTTTTCTAAATTCACACTTCCAACCTCTTCTTCACCTTCAATCATAAACTTGATATTACATTTTAATTTATCAAATTCTTTCATGTATTCAAATGCCTTTAAATGCATAAACATTTGCCCTTTATCATCACAAGCCCCTCTAGCATATATTGCACCTTCAGGATGAGTTTTTGTTTTTTTTATAATTGGATCAAATGGAGGGTTGTCCCACAATTCTACAGGGTCTGCAGGTTGGACATCATAATGACCATAAACCAGAACGGTAGGAGCAGAATCACTAACTATCTTATCTGCATAAACAATTGGATGTCCAGCAGTTTCAATTATTTCAATATTTTCGCATCCTATTTTTTCAAAATTATCTTTTAAAAATATAGCAGCATCTTTCACATTTTTTTTAAAATTACTATCAGCACTTACTGATTTTATTTTTAACAAATCAAATAATTCAGTTAGAATTCTATCATTGTTGTTTTGTATAAATTGTTTTATTTCCTTCATATTGTAAAAGTACAAAACATGATAAACTTTTTATTTAAGAAACATTTTATTTTCAAAGTATTGTTTATATTAGCACTCCAAATTGCGGGCGTGGTGGAATTGGTAGACACGCTAGACTTAGGATCTAGTGCCGCGAGGTGTGAGAGTTCGAGTCTCTCCGCCCGCACTTTTTTAATATTTCTCATTATAATTCAATATTTCCTTAATGAATACTGTTAAAGATTTGCTTGAGGTTTTGCTTTTAAAAAAAAAACAAGGTTTTTTTATTGGTAAAAGTGAGACAGTTGGCAGCTCTAATGTATTTGGTGGGCAAGTTTTAGCTCAATCCTTGAATGCTGCGTACCGAACTATTACAAATGGTAGAATATTACATTCTCTTCACTCTTATTTTTTAGAGCCTGGAGATTTAAATAAACCTATACAATATATAGTAGATGATACTAGAGACGGTGGTAGTTTTTCCACCAGAAGAGTCACTGCTGTTCAGGGGGATAAAACTATATTTATTTTAGCAGCTTCATTTCATAAAATTGAGTTTGGATTTGAGCATTTTCGTAAAATGGAACGAATAATCACTCCTCCAGAAGAATTGACAAGTTGGAGTGAACTAGCAGAGAAAAATGGCAATTTCATGCCTTTTAAATTAAAGAGCTTTTTAAGTGTTGAGCGTCCTATTGAGTTTAAACCTACTAATATTCTAAACCTTTCTAGTGATGCAGACCTTCCTCCAAAAATGGATGTATGGTTTAAACTAAAGGGTGATATTCCAAATCTGACGATTGAAATTAAGCATCAAATATTAACTTATATTTCTGATTACAATCTGCTATGGTCATCTATCCTTCCACATATGAAAAAAATTAGTTTTTCCGATATTCAAATGGCTAGTTTGGATCATGCAATGTGGTTTTATAGAGATTTTGACTTTACAGACTGGCTACTATATTCAATTGAAAGCCCTAACTCTGCCAATGCAAGAGGGGTTGCTCAAGGGCATATTTACACAAGAAAAGGAGTTCTAGTTGCATCTGTAGTTCAAGAAGGTTTAGTTAGACCTTTGACTAAATGATAATAATTTTAACTTAGTATATTTACATTAATTAGCTAAATGAAAAAAGAAGATTTTATTTATAATGACAATTTTGAAGCCCCATTAAGTGGTACTTCCCATTGGGAATCTCCTAGTAATATTGCTTTAGTCAAGTACTGGGGAAAATCTGATATTCAAATACCCAAAAACACTTCTATTAGTTTCACATTAAATAAATGTTTAACCAACACAAAGCTGGACTTTAGCAAGAAAAAAAATAATTCAGAATTTGTAGATTTTGATATTTATTTTAATGAACAACTTAAATTAGATTTTAAGCCTAAAATCCAATCTTTTTTTGAAAGAATACTTAAATATTGCCCTTATATCTTAAGTTATAAATTTAAAATAAATACAAGCAACACATTTCCTCATAGTAGTGGAATTGCTTCATCTGCAAGTGGCATAAGTGCTTTAGCACTAT
>CAXYDM010000011.1:0-71074 GCA_964275595.1 uncultured Flavobacteriaceae bacterium | reverse complement strand
TTGCTTTTGCTAATGATGCTTTAGGCTTTAATGCTCGTTGAGTTGAAATTTGGTGTGCCAATTACTTTGAGAGTCGGTCTATCCTTTGTGAATGCAGCCAAGTTTTGAGTCGAAATAAGAGAATTTTTTTTAGCTTCACGCTCTTGTCTTGAAACATTGCTTTTGGTGTCGAAATCTTCGTTAAAACGCTTATACTTGATGGGCATTGGATACAAAGAACCTTTCTAACGCTGTGATGTGAATGACTTCACATTTGTTCTTGAAAATGCTTCGCATGTCGAGTTGAAGCGCGAATGATGACTCATTTTCGTTGCTGATGATCTTGTAGCATACGAAACAGTGTCCACATCGAGACTTTGGGCCCCATTCTACCTTTTCTAGCTTTAACTGACTTGGCTAGAAAAAGATCTCCTTGATATCTGATCGATCTTTGTTGCTGAATTTCTTCTGCTGGATAAAATATTTCTCTCAATAGGCTTATAGCCATATGATCCAGAATTCATGGCACCTGACATACTAATTGATGTTTTGGCTAGTTCGTGCATTCTTCTAGTGGGTTTGAAAGAAGGGTTTAAATACCTTGGGTAATTATTCCCAGTAGGAAGCTCCTTGCCGGCCTATCGCATCTCACTGAAAGTCAACTTTTTGTAATCCTGATATGATCTGAGTTCATCATTCTGCATATTCTAGCGTACATTCATGCTGGAAAAGAGACACGACAGAAACACTTATTAGCACGTTCGAGTATATAGAGATAGAGGTTTTTGAAACCGTAACCTTACTTTTTATTAAGTTGCAATCTGTGTACAAATCTTACTTCTGTCTAAAAAATAGATTGAAAGCGTTTATTTTAGCTGCACTTATCATTTAAGAAAATGAATTCTACGGGGTTTTGGGGTTTTGGGGGTTATAGGTATTTTGGCGAAACACCAGAGAATGAAAGAGAAACTTTAAGAATGATTGTAGATTCTAAGTCACTAAACCCAATTTATATGTTTGGTGGATACGGAAATGACCCTAATTCGCAAACGGAAAACATTGGTGATGACCCTGTAAGGGCTAGTATGTATGGGATAAAAAACTTGAAAATTGTTGCAAATAACTTAGAGAATTGGACCATGCAGCCAAATGGTAACTATGATGATTTAAATGAGATATATGGTGAATTAATTTCTGTCTACAGAAGATATATTTATCATGTTCATAATGTTGTTGGTGGAATTTATAATACAACTCATAATTCAAATCAAGCAGGTGTGACAACTTATTTAAATACCGATGTTTCTAAGCAAAAAGAGGCTCTACTATTTTTAGATCAAAATCTTTGGAAAACACAAGATTGGCTCATGAAAAAGAAACTTGTATCTAAAATTAAAGAGGAAGGAGTTTTAGCTTCCTTCCAAAATTTGCAAATTGGGGCTTTAAATAGATTTTTGAGTGTAGATAAACTAAATCGAATGTTATCCGCTCAAGAATCTCTACTGGGTAACGCATTAACTGTTGAGCAATTGCTAAATAGCTTATTTAAAACAATAGCTACTAAGCCATTTAGTGAGGATTTATTTGAGCAAAGATTGCAACTTCATTTTATTGATAGAATAAATTTGTTAATGACTGAAAAAGATTTAAATCCAACCGTTAAGGGATTGTTAATGGAATTAAAAAACGATTTTTATTCATTATCAAAACGTAAAGGAAGATTTGCTAATGGTAAGAAAAGGGCTCACTTTAATTATTTAAAAAACTTAAGTAATTAATAATGTTTTTTTTAATTAATTTTGACTTCTTGTTTTTTTTAACTTTACATTAGTATATTAAAAAAAATTATAATTAATAAACATATATAAAAAATAGAATATTATGGCATTGGAAATAACAGATAGTAATTTTGAAGAAACAGTATTAAAAAGTGATAAACCGGTAATGGTAGATTTTTGGGCAGCTTGGTGTGGGCCGTGTAGAATGGTTGGTCCTGTAATAGATGAAATTAGTAGTGAATATGAAAATAAAGCAGTAGTTGGAAAAGTGGATATTGATTCAAATCAAGAATTTGCTGCAAAATATGGTGTTAGGAATATTCCAACTGTACTAGTTTTTAATAATGGAGAATTAGTAGACAGACACGTAGGAGTTGCTCCAAAAGATACATATGCAACAGCATTAGACAATCTTCTTAAGTAAGTATTAAACTTTTTAAGTTTATTATTACATAATTAATTAATAATTTTTATGAAAATATTTGTGGTAAAGAAAATGGAGTGTATATTTGCTCCGCTTAAAGCAACGGTCTGGTAGTTCAGTTGGTTAGAATACCTGCCTGTCACGCAGGGGGTCGCGGGTTCGAGTCCCGTCCAGACCGCATTTAAAATGTTGTGTTGCTAATAAGTTTAATACTTATTAGAGGTTTTTTTAAAACCAGTGGAAAGCTTTCCTTTTTCTTTTTAGAAATCGGGATGCTTTTTTATTTTAAATGCAATTTATTGCTCAAATAATAGCAAATTTGAAGCATATTTAACTCACTATATCGTTTTCGTGTATAAATTGAAGAATTCTTAGTATTACTAATTTTTTAATATTAATTATTTATAAATCAACTAATATTACTGTTTTTTCTTTAAAAATACAATCTATATGAATTATATAATTGCATATACCTTAATTTAGGCATTCTATTTTGAGTTATTAGTAATTAGATAAAAGCTTTTTGATAATTCTTTAATAAATTAAACTAGATTAAATATTTATATTAAAATTATTTAAATAAAAATTCATGAAAATATTACTTTTAAATTTATGTCTGTTTATAGGAACAATGTTTTCTACTATACAGAGCCAGAACATTTCTGGAAATGTAAAAGACTCTAATTCTATTCCCTTAGTCGGAGTTAATGTTAGTGTTGAAAACTCTAACAACGGGGCTGTAACAGATTTTGATGGAAATTTTTCTCTTTCAAATGTTAGTTCAGACTCTAATTTAGTATTTAGTTATCTTGGTTATCAAACAACATCTGTTGCTGTTGGTATGCAGACCAATATTTCTGTTGTTCTGCAAGATGATTTAAGTGAATTAGATGAAGTGGTGGTAATTGGTTATGGATCTCAAAAGTTGAGTGACATTTCTGGTGCCGTATCCACAGTCAATTCTAGTGCTATTGAAGCTATAAAACCTGTAAGAGTTGAAGATGCTTTGCAAGGGCAAGCATCTGGTATTAATATTATTTCTAGTGGTTCACCAGGATCTAAACCAACTGTTTTAATTAGAGGTATTACTTCTTATGCTGGTAACTCTCCACTAGTTGTTATTGATGGTGTTTCGCAATCAATTGACGATTTAAATTCATTGAATCCTAGCGATATTAAATCTGTAAGTGTTTTAAAGGATGCTGCTCTAGCATCTATATATGGTGTAAAGGGTGGTAGTGGTGTAATCGTTGTTACTACTAAGTCAGGAGAAAGAAATTCTGACACTTCTTTTAACTTTAGTACATCTATTGGAAATCAATCTGTTGTCAAAATGATTGATGTTTTAAATGCAAGTGAATATGGTGCTATTTTAAATGAGGCAAGTATGGCAGCTGGAGAAGGCTTAATTTATCCAAATCTTTCAGGATTAGGTAAAGGTACTAATTGGCAAGAAGAAGTAATTAATGACGCTGCAATTGTTAATCATTCAATAACTGCATCTGGAGGTAGTAACAATACATCCTTTTATGTTTCAGCTGGTTATTTAGGTCAAGACGGAGTTGTTGGTCCATCAGAAAAATCTTTTTTTAACAGAACTAACTTTACAACAAATATTAATACTGATTTAACTGATAAAACTAAACTATTAGTTAATACAAATTACAGTAACATAAAAGGGAAGGGACTTCCAGAAAATGGAATAAATAGTGTTCTCTCTAACTCATTAAATTTTGATCCAACGGTTAGTCCTTATGAAAATGGTAGTTTTGGGATTAGTGAAACAATTACTCAGGAAATAATTAACCCACTAGCTCAAATTGATAACACATACAATGAGGGAAATACTAATAAGTTAACAGGGAAGATTGAATTACAACATGATTTAATGGATAATCTAAAAGTTACTTCTAGATTTGGTTATACATTTGTTGATATCTATAACAAAAACTTTATACCCTTAGCATTTTATGGTAGTGGTCACAATGCTACAAATGCTAATGAAGACTTAAGTCCTATAGTTTCTGTTGATGCAGAAGGTACAATTGTATCGACTCACAATAGAATATCAGAATCTAAAACAAATTATTTTAACTATACTTTTGAAACTTATGCAAATTATGATTTTACAGTTAATGAAAATCATAACTTTCAAACTGTATTAGGTTTTTCTATTGGTGAAAATAAAGGTGAATACATCGGAGCTTTCAATGAAGATGTACCTTTTAATTCGTGGGCCTATGCAGATATCAGTGCTGCTACTGGAAATGCATCTCAACAAACTTCTAGTTCTTGGCAATATGTTGGCAGAAATGTTTCTTATTTCTCAAGATTATTATATGATTTTAATGAAAAATACTACTTTTCCTTTACAGGCAGAGTAGATGGATCTACATCATTTGGTACAAATAATAAGTTTGGATTTTTCCCTTCAGCTTCATTGGGTTGGGTAATTTCAAAGGAAGACTTTTTTGAAGACGCTCCTTTAGATTACTTAAAGTTTAGAGCTAGTTATGGATCTCTTGGAAATGATAATATCAACCCTCAATTTGCACTTATCTCAACTTTCCCTAGTTATACTTTTGACGGTAGTATAATTAATGGTTCTGCACTTGGGTCTGTTCCTAATGAGGATGTTTCATGGGAAAATCAAGTTCAAATGAACTTTGGAATTGATACTAGACTATTTGATAATAAACTTTCAATAACTGTTGATTATTTTAAAAAAACAGTTGATGATTTATTATTTGCCCCAAATCTATCATTATACCTAGGAACTCCAAGTTTCCCAACAACGAATATTGGTAAAACTCAAAGTACAGGTATTGATGCTTCACTTTCATATAATACTACTATAGGAAAAGACTTTAATATTAGTACAAACCTTAATTTTACAACATCTGATAATGAAGTTTTACAAATAAACAATGGAGACAGATATATATGGGGAGCTGGATATGGAATTCCTTACACTCCAATTGTAAGATTTGAAGAAGGATTTAGTCCAGGATATTTCTTTGGTTATAAAACTGACGGAATTTTTCAGTCTCAAGCAGAGGTTAATTCTCATGCCACACAAAATGGGGCAGCACCTGGAGATATAAGATTTGTTGATGTTAATTCGGACGGGATTATAAATGACAGTGATAGAACTGAAATAGGTGACCCTTTTGCTGATTTTACAATTGGGTGGAATTTAGCTGTTGATTATAAGAATTTTGATTTTAGTGTATTTACATACGCTTCTGTAGGTAATGATATTTACAGAGCTTACGAAAGAAACTTAAATTATACTAATCGATTTGCTTCCACACTTGATAGATGGACTGGTGCAGGTACAAGTAATTCTGAACCAAGAGTCTCATTTATTGATTCAAATAATAACAGAAGAGCATCCGATAGATATATAGAGGATGGAAGTTACCTTAGAATAAAAAACATTCAATTAGGATATACTTTTCCAGAATCATTTGCAAACCAGATTGGTTTTGATGAAATCAGAGCATACACTCAAGTTAAAAACTTACTTACTTTAACGGAGTATTCTGGTTATGATCCAGAAATTTCAAATGGTGGAGTATTAAACACTGGTATTGATATAGGAACTTACCCACAACCAAGAACTTGGTCTATGGGATTAAATATTAAATTTTAATAATAGAAATTATGAAAAAGATTAAACAAATATTTTTATTACTGACTGTTAGCATTTTGTCATACACGTGTGCTGATCACGTTGACTACGAACCGATAGAGGGGTATGCTATTACCGCAGACGTTTACTTTCAATCAGAGAGTGATTATGATGCTGCATTAATTGGAACTTACGATCCGCTTCAATGGTTATTTTTTAACATGCAAATTGGAGATATAGCTTCTGATAATTCTCTATGTGGAGGCGAAAGTGCATCAGATTATCTTGGTCTACAACAAATTGATGATATGACTCATTATCCGAACAATGATAATTTAAGATCAATTTGGCAGTGGTTATATGAAGGTGTCAATAGAGCTAATTATATGGAAGAAAATAAATCTCTATTAGATTTTGATAATAAAGACGCTCTTTACGGAGAGGTTTATTTCTTAAGAGCTTATTACTACTTTGAATTAGTAAAATTCTTTGGTGATGTCCCGTTATTTGTAGATGGAAGATTAACAGCTGGAGATGCTGGAACACTCACAAGAACACCAAAAGAAGAAGTTTATGCTCAAATTGAACTTGATCTTCAAAATGCAATTTCAAGTTTACCAAATTCTCAAAGTCAAGTTGGAAGAGTTAATAAGTTCACAGCTAATGCTTTACTAGGAAAAGTTTTATTGTATCAAGATAAATTTACTGAAGCAGCAGCAGCTTTTGATCAGGTTATTGGAGTTTACTCATTGGTTTCTGATTATGGTAGTCAATTTTTATCCTTTGGAGAGAATGGACCAGAATCTGTATTTGAAATTCAATACACTAATACATCAAACTGGTATGATTGGGGTTGCCCACAATGCTCAGAGGGAAATTATGGAATAATAATGAACGGACCAAGAGGATGGGATGGACCTGAATACGCTCAAGGATGGAGTTTTAATGTACCAGTAAATTCTTTATATGAATCATTTGAAGAAGGAGATACTAGAAGAGATGCTTCCATTTTGGATATGGTTGCTTACTCTGCTGCAACAGGGGCAAACTACACAGAAGGATATGAGCATACAGGATACTACAATAATAAATATATTCCTAGAGCTGGACAAAGTGGAGCTCAAACTGAGTTAAACTATTTAAATAATTATAGAATAATTAGATATGCTGATGTCTTATTAATGGCTGCTGAAGCCAATAATAGAGGTGGTATTAGTGATGCTTTAGCTCAACAGTACTTAAATGAGGTTAGAAGAAGAGCTTTTGGAGATGAAAATCACGATATTACTGCTACAGGAACGGCTCTTACTGATGCAATTTGGGCTGAAAGAAACTTTGAGCTCTCAATGGAGGGTCACCGATTTTTTGATTTAGTAAGAACTAATCAAGCTGCTTCCAAAATTAATGGTTTTGTTGAAGGAAAACATGAAGTTTTCCCAATTCCACAAGCGGAAATTGATATTTCTGCTTTGACTCAAAATCCTGGTTACTAAAAATTAATTTATACAAAAACATGAAAAAATTAAAATATTTATTAAACGTATTTCTTGCTTCTGCCTTAATATTTGCTTGTGTAGAAGAAATAGAAAACAACATTGATTTTGTTGAGACTATTCAAGCCCCAACAAACGTTTCAGCTATGATTAGTTTAACTCAAGATAACACGGGAGTAGTTACAATTACACCTACTGGTGAAGGAGTTGTTAGTTATACTGTTGATTTTGGAGATGGTTCTAATTCCTCAGATTCGGTAAATCCAGGAAATTCTGTTGTACACACATACCCTGAAGGTACCTACGAGGCAATCATAACAGCAGTTGGTTTAAATGGTGAAGTAACTTCAACAGTTGTCTCTGTTGTAGTATCTTATTCAGCACCTGAAAACTTATTAGTAACTATTAATAACGTTGCTGGAAATGCTTTTGTTATAACAGTATCTGCATCAGCAGATTTAGCTGCATCTTTTGAGGTCTATTTTGGAGATCAAGGAGCTGATGAGGCGCCAACTCCTCTACAAATTGGAGAGACACTAACATACACCTATTCAAATGTTGGAGAATACACTGTTACAGTAGTTGCATTAAGTGGTGGAGCAGCTACAACTGAATACTCAGAGTTAGTTACTATAGTTAACCCATTACTGATGCCTATTGATTTTGAAGACCCAACATTAAATTATTCATTTGTTGATTTTGGAAATGCTCAAAGTACTGTCATTCCGAATCCCGATCCATCTGGAGTAAACACTAGTAGTACTGTTGGTCAATCAGTTAAGTTTAATGGTTCTGAAGTATGGGCTGGTTCATTTTTAACTATTGATGAGCCTGTTGATTTTTCATCACTTAATAACATAGCAGTAGATGTTTGGACCTCAGAAATTGGAGAAGTTGTTAAGTTAAAACTTGAAAACTCAGCTAATCCAGATATTAATACTGAAGTTGATATGACAACTACTGTAAATCAAGGATGGGAAACTTTAATTTATGATTTTAGTGCCTCTGATTTATCTCAGGAATATGATAGAGTTGTTATATTCTTTGATTTCGGAAACTCTGGAGATGATACTTCTTATTACTTTGATAATATTAGATTATCTCTTCCAGCTGTATCTAACTTTACTACAGTTGAGGATTTTCAAGGCGACACACCTGGAAACTTTTCGTTTGGTGGAGTTGAAGGAGTTCAATTGGTATCTAACCCTAATCCATCTGGAACAAATACTACATCTACTGTAATGCAGTTTACCAAAACTGATGGAGCTGAAGTATGGGGAGGAATGGGATTTGCTGTTGATGGTATAATTAACTTTAACGGAACAAATCAAATAAAAATTAATTCTTATGCGCCAGAAGCAGGAAAAGTAGTAAAGGTAAAACTTGAAACTATTGAAGGTAATGTTGATGGTTTAACATACGAATTTGATATGACAACTACAGTTGCTAATCAATGGGAAGTTTTAACTTATGACTTCTCTGCTGCTCCGGATCTTGATTATATTTCTTTCATAGTATTTTATGATTTTGGAAATCAAAATGCCGCAGTATATCATTTTGATGAAGTTCAGGTAGGCTTGGGAGAATACATTCCTACAGTTGCACCTTCAATTGCTATAGAAAATTTTGAAGGAGAATTACCTGGTAACTTTTCTTTTGGTGGTGTAGAGGGAATTCAAATTGTAGAAAACCCTAATGTTTCAGGAACTAATACTACTGCTAATGTTATGCAGTGCACTAAAACAGAAGGGTCAGAAGTGTGGGGTGGAATGGGGATTTCAGTTGATCCTATTAATTTTTCTTCTGCAGGTATGAATCAAATTCAAATTCAGTCTTACTCACCAGAGGCTGGGAAAGTTATCAAGGTAAAACTTGAAACTATTGAAGGAAACGTGGATGGTCTTACATATGAGTTTGACATGACAACTACAGTAGCTAATCAGTGGGAAACTCTTACGTATGATTTCAGTTTAGCTCCTGATTTAGATTACGTATCTTTTATAGTATTTTATGATTTTGGAAATACAGCAGAAGGTGTTTATCACTTTGATGAAATAAAATTGGTTAATTAAAAAAATATAACAATGAAAAAAATTAAATATTTATTTAAATCTTTATTAGTAATTACTTCATTAGTTTTTACATCTTGTGAAACTGAAGATCACGAATTCGGTGATATAGTAAACCCTACTAATTTACAGGTTTCAGCAGATATTGTTGGATCTGATGAAAACAATCCTAATGGAGACGGTAGTGGTACAGTTCATTTAACTGCTGTAGCAAACAATGCAATTACTTATAAATTTGTAAGCAATGGGGTTGAGACAATGTCTCCAAGTGGAATGATTACTTATAATTTTTCTACGACTGGATTGAGTAATTATGATGTTACAGTAATCGCAATTGGAACAGCTGGAGTTGTTTCTAATACATCTATTTCTTTAGATGTTTTAGTCTTATACTCTCCACCTGCAGAATTGTTAGAAGCCATGTATACTGGAAGTTGGAGAGTAAAGGCAGAAGAGTTTGGACATATGGGAGTTGGCCCATCTGAGCTTGATACCCCAGACTGGTGGCAAGCAGCAGCATTTGATAAAGTAGATACGGGAATGTACGATGACAGATATACTTTTACCCCTGATGGAACTTTAACTATTGAAACTTTTGGTAGTATTTTTGGAAAAGCCCCCCCTTTAGCTGATGAATTTGTAGGAGATCAAGGCTTAGAAGCGAATGGAAATAACGAATATGAGTACTATCCAACTGAAGACTTTACATCAAGTTGGACTATAGGTGCACCAGGAGGTGAAGAACATATCTACCTTGATGGAAATGGATTCTTTGGATTTTATGTTGGAGGAACGCATGTTTATAAGATTGTCGATAGTTCATCAAATACTTTAACTCTTAAAACTGTTGGCTTTGAAGGCTTGGCTTGGTACATAATACTAACAAATGAGCAATAAAATATTATAATAACATTATTGTTTAAAAAGGGAGAAATTGTAATATATTTCTCCCTTTTTAGTTATATTTATATCCTTAAAATTGAACCATGATCCGTTTAATCATAATTATTTTTTTTGTAACTACCTCCTGTTCAAGTGAAAAATCTACTAATGGTGGAGATAATTCAGCAACGACTGTTGAAGAAATTATTCCTTCAAACTTAAATTTAACAATTGATATTGTAGGACAAAATAATGATAATTTAAATGGTGATGGAAGTGGAGTTATTAGTTGCTCAGCATCAGCAACAGACGCCATTAATTATGAATTTCGATTTGGTAATGGAGAGGTCGTTGAAAGTAATACTGGTAATATTGAATTTACCTATACCAACCCAGGTCTAAACAATTACACTGTTTATGTTTATGCATATTCTGAGACAGAAAATTACATTGTCGAATTTCAAGCAATTTCTGTCTATGTAAATGATAACACATCAGCTGGATTAATTTGGTCAGAAGAGTTTAATGAAACTGGATCAGTAAATAATAATAATTGGACCCATGAAATTGGTAATGGTGAGTGGGGCTGGGGAAATGGAGAATCTCAATATTATACTAATAGACTTGAAAACTCCAGAGTTGAAGACGGGGTTTTAAAAATAACAGCTAAAACAGAAGCTTACCAAGGATATAATTATACTTCGTCCAGATTAATTTCTCGTGACAAGTTTGAATTTCAATATGGTAGAGTTGATATTAGAGCAAAATTACCTGAGGGTCAAGGAACATGGCCAGCACTTTGGATGCTGGGAGCTAACCACAGCGGTGTAGGATGGCCTGAATGTGGAGAAATTGATATAATGGAGCATTGGGGTCATAACCCTACAGTTGTAGCTGGTTCTATTCATACTCCTTACAGTCATGGAGACACATGGACTACTGGTCACCTAAACGTTAGTAGCTTTAACGAATTTCACATCTATTCGATAAATTGGACATCGGAAAAAATACAATTTTTTATTGATGATAATTTGTATTATACCTATAATCCATCGCCTAAAAATATTGAAAACTGGCCATTTGATGCACCACAATTTTTTATATTAAATATAGCAATGGGAGGATCATGGTTTGAGATAGATCCTGATTTTATCGAATCAACTATGGAAGTGGATTATATAAGAGTATATGAGAATTAATTATCAACAAAAAAATACATAATAAATGAAATCAAAATTTTTAAAACTAATCTTAATAGCAACAGTAATTTTTAATTACAGTTGTAACGAAAGTAAGTCTGAAAAAGAAATATTTATTAGTGACTTAATGTCTAAAATGACTTTAGATGAAAAAGTAGGTCAAATGAATCAATATAACGGATTTTGGGATGCTACAGGACCTCTTCCTAAAAAAGGATATGAAAAGGGGAGATATGACGATTTAAGAAATGGTTTAGTTGGTTCAATGTTAAATGTTACTGGAGTTAAAAACGTATCTGCACTTCAAAAAATTGCAGTTGAAGAAACAAGGCTTGGTATTCCATTAATTTTTGGTTTTGATGTCATTCATGGGTATAAAACAATTAGTCCGATTCCACTTGCTGAATCAGCGAGTTGGGATATTGAAGCAATTGAAAAGTCTGCAAGAATTGCAGCTGAAGAAGCAGCAGCAGCTGGACTAAATTGGACTTTTGCTCCAATGGTAGATATTTATAGAGATGCAAGATGGGGTAGAGTTATGGAAGGAGCGGGAGAGGATACTTATTTAGGAAGCGTTATCGCTACAGCTAGAGTAAAAGGTTTTCAAGGCAATGATTTATCGGATTTTTCAACAATTGCAGCTTGTGCTAAACATTTTGCTGCTTATGGGTTTCCAGAAGCCGGTAGAGATTATAACACTGCAGACATAAATAAATATACTCTTTATAACAATGTTTTACCTCCATTTAAAGCTGCACTTGATGCTGGTGTTAGTACTTTTATGAATGCATTTAACACATTAAATGAAGTTCCTGCAACCGGAAGTAAATTCTTACAAAGAGATATTTTAAAAGGAGACTGGGGCTTTGAAGGTTTTGTTGTTTCTGATTGGGGTTCAATTGGTGAAATGATTCCTCATGGATACGCTAAAGATGGAGTGCATGCTGCAGAACTTGCAGCTAATGCTGGATCGGATATGGATATGGAATCAAGTCTTTATGTTAGACAATTACAAGGATTAGTTGCTGAAGGAAAAGTAGATATTAGTGTGATTGATGATTCTGTGAAAAGAATTTTGGGAGTTAAATATGATTTAGGTCTTTTTGAAGATCCATATAAATATTGTGATTTAGAAAGAGAAGAAAATGTAATTGGAAGTAAAGAAAATAATTTAGCTGCATTAGATATGGCTAAAAAATCAATTGTATTATTAAAAAATGAAAGTTCTTTGTTGCCTATTAAAAAGAAAGGTCAAAAAATCGCTTTGATAGGTCATTTAGCCAATGATAATAATAGTCCACTTGGAAATTGGAGAGGTGCAGCGGACAGTAATACGGCCGTAACTGTTTTAAAGGGATTGGAGAATTATGGTTCAAATTCTATAACTTATAGAAAAGGAGTTGATTTATATTATGGTGAAACTAATTTTCATAATAGAGTTAAGTTAAATCATACAGACAGAACTGGTTTTAAAGCTGCTAAAATAGCTGCTAAATCTGCAGATGTTGTAATAATGGTTTTAGGGGAAGAAGGTTTTCAATCAGGTGAAGGAAGAAGTAGAACTGAACTTGGACTCCCAGGGTTACAACAAGAATTGTTAGAGGAGGTGTTTAAAGTTAATAAAAACATTGTTCTAGTTTTGATGAATGGAAGACCACTTAATTTAACTTGGGCTGATCAAAATATTCCAACTATAGTAGAAGCATGGCATTTAGGCACACAATCTGGAAATGCTATTGCAGAGGTATTGTATGGAAATTATAATCCTAGCGGAAAGTTAACGATGTCTTTTCCTAGAAATGTAGGACAAGTCCCTCTTTATTACAATTACAAAAAAACAGGAAGGCCTGGAGCTTCATCTGCTGAAGTAACACGATCAACTTATGCTGACGTTGAGAACAGTCCTTTATACCCTTTTGGGTATGGTTTAAGCTATACTAGCTTTGAATATTCAGACTTAACTATTAGTTCAGATGAAATTTCTAGGGGCGATGTAATTAAAGCTAGTGTGAAAATCACAAATACTGGCAAGCTAAAAGGGAAGGATGTAGTTCAAATGTATATTAGAGACCATTATGGAAGTCTTGCGAGGCCTGTTAAAGAGTTAAAAGGATTTGAACTTGTGGAATTAAACCCTGGTGAAACTAAAGAAGTTAGTTTTGAAATTGATAATTCTAACTTAATATATTATACTGCCAATGACCGCTGGGAATCAGAAATTGGTAAATTCAGTGTTTTTATTGGTGGAGATTCTGATGTTAAGAACAATAAATCATTTGATTTAATTAATTAACAGTAATGGTAACTTTAAAACAATTAGCTAAAAAATTAAATGTCTCTGTTTCTACAGTCTCAAAAGCACTCAATAACAGTGACGAGATTAGCTCAGAGACTATTATTAAAATACAAACTTTAGCGAAAGAATTAAACTATAAGAGAAATAAAATCGCACTTAGTTTAAAGAGTAATAAAACACTTACCCTTGGAGTTGTTCTTCCAGATATATTAAATAGATTTTACGCTAAAGTACTGTACGGAATTCAAATTGCCGCCGAAGAATTAGGGTATGATATTATCACATTTTTTTCCAAGGAATCATTGGAAAAAGAGATTGATTATTTACAAATAATTGCTACTGGTTCTGTGGACGGAGTGCTGTTAGCTCTTTCAGAAGAAACCCTAAATAAAAATGAATTTTCTCACATAAAAAATTTAACGTTAAATAATATACCGTTAGTGATGCTTGACAGAATTACTGATAAAATAAGCTGCGATAAAGTTATAATTGACGATTTTGATACTATTTATAATGAAGTGAAAAGTCTAGTAAAAATGGGTCGTAAAAAAATAGGATTTATAACTGCTATTAACAATTTAAATGTTGGTAAACATCGAAGTAATGGATATAGGAAAGCTTGTGTCGATTTCTTTGGCAAATTCGATGACCAACTAATATTAAAACTTGTCCATCAAACTAATATCAGTCATATTGAAAATTCCGAGTATTATAGAAAAAATGCACATAACTCAATAGAAAATTTTATTAGAGAAAGTAAAGGCTTAGATGCAATTATAGCTGCAGATAATATTTCTGGAATTTTAGCAGTAAATACAGCTTCAAAATTAAATATTGATATTCCAAAAGATTTATCAATTGTTGGTTTTGGTGATAAATTAACGTCAATGCTATCTCTGCCACAACTGACAATAATTAATCAGCATGCAGTACAAATTGGTAAGAAATCTGTTAGGATGTTAATTAATAGAATTAATAGTAAATCGACAGAAAATACTTTCGTTACGGAAATTATTCCAACAACTACTCAAGGAGGATCATCAAAATAGTATTTCCCAATTAGTAGCTAATAAGCTTACATAAATTATTAAAAAAGCAAATCCTGTTATAAATTTTATAATGGATGACGATATAATACCTACTAATGAACCTATAGCTGGTTTAATTCCTTCAGAAAGATTTCTTCCACCAAAGTATTCACCTATCAGTGCTCCTAAAAAAGCCCCTATAATAATTCCAAAAGGTATTGGACTTAAAAGACCTACTAACAGTCCTATTGAAGTTCCAATAACTCCATACTTACTTCCACCAAAATATTTAGACCCAATAACAGGGATGAAGTAATCAACTATAAAAATTGTAATTGCTACTATAAATGTTATTATTAGTAATGTATTACTTACGTAGAAATCATGAATTTGAGAAAGAGCAAATAATCCAAACCAACCAGTGATTGGCCCTGGAATAATTGGCACAAAACTTGCTACTATCCCAGTTATAATTAAAATTATAGAAATAATTAATAGTATATAAGTCATAATTGGTAATATTTAATAAATATAATTAATAATCATATATGATATTAGTTTATATTTTTTTGTAATTTGAAAACTACAATATAGCATATGAAGTTTTATATTAATTATATTTTATTTTTGGTTCTTTTATCTTGTGATTTTACTTCTAACAAAGAGCTTATTGTTGATGATTTAGTTTCGGATGATTTAAAAACGTTTAATTGGAATGATGTTGATACATTTCCAAGGTTTCAAAATTGTGACACTATTGTTGATAAAGAATCAAATTTTAATTGTTTTGTAAATACACTTACTTCAAAATTACAAGCCAATTTAATTGACAATCCTGTTGTTGTTAATTCATCTATTTCTGATACCTTAATTATTAATTTTAATGTTACTAATAAGGGTCATATAGTTTTAGGAAAAATGTCTAATGAAAGTTTAATCTCAGATCTAAATTTATTAGTAGATTCAATATTTAAAATTACCGTTTTAGAATTACCAAAATTATATCCCGCTATTAAAAGAGGACAACCTGTAAACACAAAATTTATTTTACCAATACTAATATCTACAACCCAATAATTTATTCCTATGGCTAAAGAGAGAATTATATTGGGGATTGATCCAGGTACAACTATTATGGGTTTTGGAATTATTAAAGTTATAAATAATAAAATGATTTTTCTGCAACTTAACGAATTGAATTTAGTGAAATATAAAGATCATTATTTAAAATTAAAATTAATTTATGAGAGAACTAATGAGCTGATTGAAACATTTCATCCAGACGAAATTGCTATTGAAGCGCCGTTTTTTGGTAAGAACGTTCAAAGTATGTTAAAACTTGGTAGAGCTCAAGGAGTAGCAATGGCAGCTGGACTAAACAAGGAAATTCCAATTACTGAGTATTTGCCAAAAAAAATAAAAATGTCTATTACAGGCAATGGAAATGCTAGTAAAGAACAAGTCGCAAGAATGCTTCAAGGAATGTTTAAGTTAAAAACAATTCCAAAAAATTTAGACGCCACAGATGGTTTAGCTGCAGCTGTTTGTCATTTTTATAATTCTGGAAAATTAACAGGTGAAAAAAATTATTCAGGATGGTCTAGTTTCATTAAACTGAATGAAAGCCGATTGAAAAAATAATTTTTTAAATTAACTAATAATAAAATTAAGTGTCAGGAATTTATATTCACATTCCGTTTTGTAAAAAAGCTTGTCATTATTGTGATTTTCATTTTTCCACGTCTTTTAAACATAAAGATCAAATGATTAATTCGTTGAAACACGAGATTTTAATTAGAAATAGAGAATTAAAAGATGAAAAGATAGAATCTATTTATTTTGGTGGTGGGACTCCATCTGTTTTGAATATAAGAGAAATAAATTCATTGATAGAAACAGTTTACGACAACTACCTTGTTAATGATTCTGTTGAAATTACTTTAGAAGCAAATCCAGATGACCTGACGGATGAAAAGATACTAGAATTATTCAATAGTAGAGTAAATAGACTAAGTATTGGAGTTCAATCTTTTTTTGAAAAAGATTTAAAACTAATGAATAGGTCTCACACGAGTAATCAAGCCATGAACTGTATAAAATCTGCAGGTAAATACTTTGATAATATTTCGGTTGATCTTATTTATGGTATCCCTGGTTTAGATAACTCTAGATGGAAAGAAAATATTGAAATTTTAATATCACATAATATTTCTCATATTTCTGCATATGCTTTAACTGTTGAGCCTAAAACTGCTTTAAAAAAATATATTGATAATGGAATAATTGCGCCTATTGATGACTCCCAATCTCAAGAGCAATTCCATATTCTCCTAGATGTTTTAGAGGACCATAATTATGAAAATTATGAATTATCAAATTTTGCAAAAAACAATCTTTATAGCGTGAATAATTCAGCCTATTGGACCAGAAAAAAGTATATTGGGATTGGACCATCAGCTCACTCATTTAATGGCAATAATAGATTTTGGAATATTAAAAATAATTTAAAGTATATCGAATCAATCAAGAATAATATTATACCAAATGAAATGGAGGTTTTATCTGCAATTGACAAATTCAATGAAATGGTTATGTTTGGACTGAGAACCAGTAAAGGCATATCTTTTACAGATATAGAAAATGAATTTGGTTCTATTTATAAAAATAAATTAATTAATAACTCTCAAAATCATATTGCTAATGAGTTGTTATTAATTAAAAATGATTTTTTATATATCACAAGAAAAGGCAAGTTTTTATCTGATGGAATAGCTTCAGATTTATTTATGTTAAATTAAAATAAAAAATATAACTTTATTAAAAAAAAAATTATGAAATGGGAAGGGGTTATGCCAGCTGTAACAACAAAGTTTACAAAAAATGATGAGCTAGATTTTAAAATGTTTAATAAAAATATTATAGCTCAAATTGATGCAGGTGTAAGTGGCATAGTATTAGGCGGAACATTAGGAGAAGCAAGTACATTGACAAGTAAGGAAAAAAGTGAATTAATAAAAAACACGGTTTTAATTTCTGAAAATAAAATTCCGGTTTTAATGAATATTGCGGAGCAATCTACTAGCGAGGCTGTTAACTCAGCTAAAAATGCTGAAAAGGATGGTGCTGCTGGTTTAATGATTTTACCTCCAATGAGATATAATGCTAGTAGTGAGGAAACGGTTACGTATTTTAAATCGATAGCTCAAAGTACTTCTTTACCTATAATGATTTATAATAATCCAGTAGATTATAAAATTGAAGTTACCTTAGAAATGTTTGATCAATTATTACACTGTGAAAATATTCAGGCTGTTAAAGAGTCTACAAGAGATATCTCTAATGTAACTAGGATTATTAATTATTTTGGAGA
Source organism: uncultured Flavobacteriaceae bacterium (assembly GCA_964275595.1). Taxonomy (GTDB): domain Bacteria; phylum Bacteroidota; class Bacteroidia; order Flavobacteriales; family Flavobacteriaceae; genus SGZJ01. Next base: position 52,922 of record CAXYDM010000011.1, on the reverse strand, counting down.
TAGACTAAAAATAATGACTGGTGTTGACACCCTTGCTTTAGAAAGTTTATTAATGGGAGCTCATGGATGGATTGCTGGGCTAGTTGATGCTTTCCCTAAAGAGACCGTAGCAATTTATAAACTTCAAAAAGCTGGACGCATTGCTGATGCATTAGAAATTTATCGTTGGTTTTTACCACTTTTGGAGCTGGATATAAATTCTAAATTAGTTCAAAACATAAAGTTAGCAGAAATGTATAATGGAATTGGCACAGAAAATGTTAGACCACCTAGACTTCCACTTGATGGAGAGGAAAGAAAAAAAGTAATTCAAATAATAGAAAGTAGTTTGAAAAATAGACCAGACCTTTCAAAATATACTTATTAATATGCTACATGGTAAAAATTACATCGGAAATAGTTTATCCTCTAAAGGAAAAGTAATTTTTAAAACCTTTAATCCTAAACTTAATAAAAACAATGAGTGTGATTTCTACGAGGCTACTTTAGATGAAGTAAATAATGCAGTCAATTTAGCATATAATGCCTTTTTAGAATATAAAAATATAAATAGTCTTAAGAGGTCTGAATTTTTAGATTCTATTGTTGATCAAATATTATTAATTCAAAACGAGATCGTAAAAGTTTATTGCAAAGAAACAGGACTAGCTGAAGGAAGAGCAAATGGAGAGTTAGGAAGAACTGTTGGACAAATTAGATCTTTTTCTGAATTATTAAAAAAAGGAGATTGGGTTAATGCATCAATTGATACAGCTGACCCAGAAAGAACACCAGTTCCTAAGCCAGATTTAAGAAAAATGTCTATTCCACTTGGACCTATTCTAGTTTTTGGAGCTAGTAACTTTCCATTAGCTTATTCAACTGCAGGTGGAGATACAGCTTCAGCTTTAGCAGCTGGATGTCCTGTAATAGTTAAATCTCATCCAATGCATGCAGGTACTGGTGAATTGATATCTTCTGCAATTATAAAAGCTGTTAAAATCACAAAAATGCCAGATGGAGTTTTTTCAAATATTAATAGTGGAGGAATACAAACTGGAATTGACTTGATTAACAATCCTTTGGTAAAGGCAGTTGGTTTTACAGGTAGTTTAAAAGCAGGAAGATCCCTTTTGAATTTAGCTAATGAGCGAAATGAGCCAATCCCTGTTTTTGCCGAAATGGGAAGCGTCAATCCGGTTATAATTTTGCCAGAAATCCTAAAGACAGATTGGACTAATTTAGCAACTAAATATGCTAATTCAATAACTTTAGGGTCAGGTCAGTTTTGTACAAATCCTGGAATTATTATTGGAATTAAATCTGCTTATTTCACTCATTTTGAAAATTCTTTAGCAGAAAAAATATTGGATATTGCCCCATCTTGTATGTTACATCCAAATATTCTTAGAAATTATAATAAAAACAAACAAGAAATAATTTCAGATAAAAAAGTTAATATCGTAGCTAATTATGATGATGATGTAGAGGTTAATTATTCAAAACAAACTCTTGCTAAAGTTAAAGGGTCAGATTTTATAATAAATAATGATTTACAAGAAGAAATATTTGGACCATTTTCATTACTGGTAGAATGCGACAATATGAGTCAGTTAAAATCGGTGGTAAATAAAATTAATGGTCAATTAACCGGGACAATTATAGCCAGCGATAATGAAATTTCTTCAAATAAAGACTTAATAGATATTCTTAAAGAGAGAGTAGGAAGAATAATTCTTAATGGAGTTCCTACTGGAGTAGAAGTTAACGCTTCAATGTTACATGGTGGTCCTTATCCAGCTTCTACAGATAGTAGATTTACAGCTGTTGGGGTTAAATCAATTGACAGATGGGTAAGACCACTAAGTTATCAGGACTTCCCAAATGAATTACTCCCAGATTCATTGCAAGACAATAATCCAAAAAACATACTTAGACTTGTAAATGGAATATACACCAAAAATAAAATATAAATGAAAAAATCAGTCTTATCAGTATTAGGAATAGTTTTATTATTAACGGGAATTGTTATTAATCTTTCAAAAAATTCTGAAAAAAAATTACAAGAAACGATAACGACTTACCAAGATCATGAATCGTATGATGGTAAAAAATATCCCTTAGGTCTATTTACTAAAGAGCACTATGAAAGTGAAGCTAATTTTGCGACAGAATTATTAAATCAGTTAGAAAAAATTAATATTGATGATTTAAATGAAAATGATTTAATTTCTTATAAATTATTGAAATTTGAATTAAATGATATTATAGATTACTTTTATTTTGAAAGATACCTGAACCCACTTCTTTCAGACTCAGGATTTCACAGTAGTTTAAACTATATGGTACGTCCTTTATCAAGTTATAAAAAAACCCTAGAATATCTAAATAAATTAAATTCTTTGCCAGATTTTGTAGATCAAAATTTAATTAATATTAGAGCAGGATTAGAAAAAGGTGTTTCACAACCTTTAGTTATTTTTGATGGTTATGAATCAACTTACAATGATCACATTACAAAAAATTATTTAGATAATTATTTTTACTCGCCTTTTAAAAATCTTCCAAAAGACATTTCCAAAAGTCAATTAGACTCTATTAAGAAAGCTGCTGAAATCACAATTAATAAAATTGTAGTCCCTCAATTCAAGAGAATTAAGCAATTCTTTGAAAATGAATATTATCCTAAAACTAGAAAACAAATTGGAGTTTCTAGTACTCCAAATGGGAAAGAATATTATCAAAACAGGATTGATTATTATACAACTAGTAATGAATATACAGCAGAAAAAATTCATCAAATTGGTTTAGATGAAGTAGCTAGAATAAAATCAGAAATGAAAAAGATTATTAAAGACTTGAAATTTCAAGGTTCATTTGAAGATTTTTTTAAATTCTTAAGAACTGACGAACAGTTTTATGCAAATACTCCAAAAGACTTATTAATGTTTGCTAGAGATGTTGCCAAGAGAGCTGATGAACAATTACCGAGGTTTTTTAAAACCCTCCCTAGAAAACCATATGGAGTTGCCCCAGTTCCTGATGCAATTGCTCCTAAGTATACTAGTGGGAGGTATGTTGGAACCTCTAAAAACAGTACCGATCCAGGATACTATTGGGTAAATACCTACGACTTAAAAAGTAGAACACTTTACACTATACCAGCACTTACGGTTCACGAAGCTGTTCCAGGGCATCACCTTCAGAGTGCATTAAACAATGAATTAGGGGATAAAATCCCACCCTTTAGAAAAAACTTATATCTGTCTGCCTACGGAGAAGGGTGGGGGCTTTACACTGAGTATTTAGCAGAAGAAATGGGTTTATATACAACCCCATATGAACAATTTGGTAAGCTTACTTATGAAATGTGGAGGGCATGTAGATTAGTAGTTGATACAGGTATTCATGCATTAGGTTGGTCGAAGGAAATGGTGTTAGATTATATGTCTTCAAATACAGCACTTTCTCTACATGAAATTAATACTGAAACTGATAGATATATTTCTTGGCCAGGACAAGCACTTTCATATAAAATAGGTGAATTGAAAATTAGAGAATTAAGATCTCTAGCAGAAGATAAATTAGGTTCAAATTTTAATATTCGTGATTTTCATGAAATAATTTTATCCGAAGGTACTGTTACACTTGCAATATTAGAGTCTAGAGTTTTAAATTATATTCAAAAAACTAAAGATGAGTAGATCGGTTTTTAAATGCATTGATGCACATACTTGTGGCAATCCAGTCAGATTAATTGTGGAGGGAGCACCAGTTCTCAAGGGAACTAATATGAGTGAAAAACGACAATTTTTTTTAAATAATTTTGATTGGATAAGAAAAGGTTTAATGTTTGAACCTAGAGGTCATGATATGATGAGTGGAGCTATTATATCTCCACCAAATAATAAAGAAAATGACTTTAGCATACTTTATATTGAAACTTCAGGATGTTTACCTATGTGTGGGCATGGTACCATAGGTGCCGTAACTATAGCAATTGAAGAGAAAGTAATTGTCCCTAAAAATGCAGGAAAATTATCTGTCGAAACTCCTGCTGGTTTAATTAAAGTCAAATATGAACTTGAAGGAGATAAAGTTAAGTTTGTCGAACTAATTAATGTTGATAGTTTTTTAGCTGCAGAGAATTATTCAATTTGCTCTGAAAATCTAGGAGATATTTATTTTGATGTGGCTTATGGAGGCAACTACTATGCTATTATTGAACCTCAAAATAATTTTAGTGGTATCGAAAACTATACTGCTGGAAATATTATTAGGTTTTCACAAGAAATAAGACAAAAGATTAATAACAAATATCCTAATGTTTTTATTCATCCTGAAGATTCTACTATAAATGGTGTAAGTCATCTTTTGTGGACTGGAAAAACATTAGATATAAATTCTAGTTCTAGGAATGCAGTTTTTTATGGAGACAAAGCTATTGATAGATCTCCTTGTGGTACTGGGACATCCGCAAGAATGGCTCAGCTATTTCACAAAGGAAAATTGCAAATTGGAGAAGAATTTATTCATGAGAGTTATATTGGTTCAAAATTTATCGGAAAAATTAAAAAAAAATCTAAAGTAGGGAGATTTAATGCTATATCGCCATCTATAAGAGGATGGGCCAAGGTTTATGGTTATAACACAATAGTAATTGATGATAATGATCCATATGCTTATGGTTTTCAAGTAATTTAATATGTCCAAAGAAGTTGTAATAATTGGTGGTGGAATTATAGGACTATGTTCAGCATATTATATGCTAGAAAATGGTCATAAAGTTACAATTATCGATAAATCTGACATGAATAGTGGGACTTCATATGTCAATTCAGGATATCTTTCACCAAGTCATTTAATCCCACTTTCATCACCAGGGGCTATAAAAAATGGTTTAAAATGGATGTTTAATTCATCTAGTCCATTATACATTAAGCCTAGGCTTGATATGAATTTGTACAAATGGTTATTTGCATTTGCAAAATCTTCTACAAACAAACATGTTTATAAATCTATTCCACTTATTAAAGAAGCGATGGTCTTTAGTCAAAAACTCTATGATGAGATTAAACAAAAAGATGAGTTTAATTTTCATTATGAGAAAAAAGGTTTGCTAATGCTATGTAAAACAAAAAAGTATTTAGATGAGGAGAATAGAGTAGTTAAAATAGCCAAAGACAACGGATTGTCTGCTAAAATGATTTCGAAAGAAGAGTTAAGTGATATTGAACCCAACATTAATATTAATGCTATTGGAGCTTCTTACTATAATTGCGATTCTCATACAACGCCAGATGAATTTATGCGTAATATGAAAGAGTATTTAATAAATAATGGGGTTAAAATTATCAAAAATACAATTATTAATGACTTCAATATTGAAAATGGATCCATAAAATGCATATCCAACAATGAAACTAAAATTTTTGCAGATCATTTCGTTTTATCAGCAGGTTCTTGGTCTAGTTTATTAAGTAAAAAAATTGGATTAAGTTTATTGCTTCAAGCGGGCAAAGGATATAGTCTTAATATTGAAAGGAAAACTAATATCTCAATCCCTGCAATATTAGCAGAGGCTAAAGTTGCTATTACTCCAATGAATGGTTTTACTAGATTTGCTGGAACAATGGAGATTGCGGGAATAAATCATAAAATTAATAACAATAGAGTAAATGCAATAATTAGTGCAACAAAAAATTATTATCCTCAAATTGGATTTACAAATGACGAATTTGAAAAAGTTAAATGTGGATTAAGACCTGTAAGCCCCGATGGTCTTCCTTATATAGGCAGGTCTAAAAAGTGTAAAAATTTAATTATAGCTACAGGCCATGCAATGATGGGATGGGGTATGGGAACAGCTACTGGTTTAGTTGTTTCAGAATTGTTAGACAATAAAAAACCTTCAATAAATATCATGCATTATAGCCCAGATAGAAAATTTTAAACTTATTAGTATTATTTGTAAAACAACGCTGTTCTAGGACTAATTTTTCAGCTAAATTTGTAGAGATTTCTTCTTTATTTTTTTTACTCATTTTTATTTGATGTCCATAAATTAAAGTAGTATTTATAAAATAAAGGGATAGTTTCTATTCCTTTAAAAAAATTAAATAGTCCAAACTTTTCATTTGGGGAATGAATTGCATCTGAGTCAAGACCAAAGCCCATTAAAATAGATTTACTCTCAAGGACTTTTTCAAAAAGTGGAACAATTGGAATACTGCCACCACTTCTTTGCGCTATTGGTTTACATCCAAATGCTTCTAAATAAGCTTTTTCTGCTGCTTGATATTCAATACTATCAGTCTGAGTTACGTATCCCTCTCCTCCATGATGAGGAGTTACTTTAACTTTAACACCAATTGGAGCAATTTTTTTAAAATGATCACTAAATAACTTAGTTATATTTTCGGATTGTTGATTTGGGACAAGTCTCATGGAAATTTTAGCATAAGCTTTACTTGGAATAACTGTTTTGGCTCCTTCCCCTATGTATCCCCCCCATATTCCATTTATATCTAATGTAGGTCTGTATGAATTTCTTTCGTTAGTTACATATCCTTTTTCCCCGTAGGTACTACTTATGTCAATTTCAGATTCATAATCTTTTTTAGAAAAAGGAATTTTAGAAACTTCAATTCTCTCATTTTCAGTCATCTCTAAAACTTTGTCATAAAAGCCTGCAATTGTAATTTTGTTATCTTCATCATGCAGAGATGAAATCATTTTTGATAAAATATTAATAGGGTTGGCCACAGCTCCGCCATACAATCCAGAATGAAGGTCTCTATTTGGTCCAGTAACTTCAACTTCTACATAACTTAGTCCTCTTAACCCAGTAGTTATAGAAGGAATGTCATTTGCAATCATACCTGTGTCTGAAATTAAAATAACATCATTACTAAGTTTTTCTTTATTTTCATTTAAAAATTTTTCTAAATTCACACTTCCAACCTCTTCTTCACCTTCAATCATAAACTTGATATTACATTTTAATTTATCAAATTCTTTCATATATTCAAATGCCTTTAAATGCATAAACATTTGCCCTTTATCATCACAAGCCCCTCGAGCATATATTGCACCTTCAGGATGAGTTTTTGTTTTTTTTATAATTGGATCAAATGGAGGGTTGTCCCACAATTCTACAGGGTCTGCAGGTTGGACATCATAATGACCATAAACCAGAACTGTAGGAGCAGAATCACTAATTATCTTATCTGCATAAACAATTGGATGTCCAGCAGTTTCAATTATTTCAATATTTTCGCATCCTATTTTTTCAAAATTATCTTTTAAAAATATAGCAGCATCTTTCACATTTTTTTTAAAATTACTATCAGCACTTACTGATTTTATTTTTAACAAATCAAATAATTCAGTTAGAATTCTATCATTGTTGTTTTGTATAAATTGTTTTATTTCCTTCATATTGTAAAAGTACAAAACATGATAAACTTTTTATTTAAGAAACATTTTATTTTCAAAGTATTGTTTATATTAGCACTCCAAATTGCGGGCGTGGTGGAATTGGTAGACACGCTAGACTTAGGATCTAGTGCCGCGAGGTGTGAGAGTTCGAGTCTCTCCGCCCGCACTTTTTTAATATTTCTCATTATAATTCAATTTTTCCTTAATGAATACTGTTAAAGATTTGCTTGAGGTTTTGCTTTTAAAAAAACAACAAGGTTTTTTTATTGGTAAAAGTGAGACAGTTGGCAGCTCTAATGTATTTGGTGGGCAAGTTTTAGCTCAATCCTTGAATGCTGCGTACCGAACTATTACAAATGGTAGAATATTACATTCTCTTCACTCTTATTTTTTAGAGCCTGGAGATTTAAATAAACCTATACAATATAAAGTAGATGATACTAGAGACGGTGGTAGTTTTTCCACCAGAAGAGTCACTGCTGTTCAGGGGGATAAAACTATATTTATTTTAGCAGCTTCATTTCATAAAATTGAGTTTGGATTTGAGCATTTTCGTAAAATGGAACGAATAATCACTCCTCCAGAAGAATTGACAAGTTGGAGTGAACTAGCAGAGAAAAATGGCAATTTCATGCCTTTTAAATTAAAGAGCTTTTTAAGTGTTGAGCGTCCTATTGAGTTTAAACCTACTAATATTCTAAACCTTTCTAGTGATGCAGTCCTTCCTCCAAAAATGGATGTATGGTTTAAACTAAAGGGTGATATTCCAAATCTGACGATTGAAATTAAGCATCAAATATTAACTTATATTTCTGATTACAATCTGCTATGGTCATCTATCCTTCCACATATGAAAAAAATTAGTTTTTCCGATATTCAAATGGCTAGTTTGGATCATGCAATGTGGTTTTATAGAGATTTTGACTTTACAGACTGGCTACTATATTCAATTGAAAGCCCTAACTCTGCCAATGCAAGAGGGGTTGCTCAAGGGCATATTTACACAAGAAAAGGAGTTCTAGTTGCATCTGTAGTTCAAGAAGGTTTAGTTAGACCTTTGACTAAATGATAATAATTTTAACTTAGTATATTTACATTAATTAGCTAAATGAAAAAAGAAGATTTTATTTATAATGACAATTTTGAAGCCCCATTAAGTGGTACTTCCCATTGGGAATCTCCTAGTAATATTGCTTTAGTCAAGTACTGGGGAAAATCTGATATTCAAATACCCAAAAACACTTCTATTAGTTTCACATTAAATAAATGTTTAACCAACACAAAGCTGGACTTTAGCAAGAAAAAAAATAATTCAGAATTTGTAGATTTTGATATTTATTTTAATGAACAACTTAAATTAGATTTTAAGCCTAAAATCCAATCTTTTTTTGAAAGAATACTTAAATATTGCCCTTATATCTTAAGTTATAAATTTAAAATAAATACAAGCAACACATTTCCTCATAGTAGTGGAATTGCTTCATCTGCAAGTGGTATAAGTGCTTTAGCGCTTTGTATTATGTCACTTGAAAAACTTATTAACCCAAAAATCTCAGATGACTATTTCTATATGAAGGCATCTTTTTTATCAAGATTAGGGTCTGGTAGCGCTTGTAGAAGTTTAAAAGGAAGTGTTAATTTGTGGGGGACTCACTCATCTTTCAATACTAGTTCTAACCTATATTCAATTGAATTTCCATATAAAGTTCATGATATTTTCAACACTTATCATGATGCTGTATTGTTGGTTGATAAAGGAATTAAAACAGTTTCTAGTACCGTAGGTCACAATCTTATGAATAATCATCCATTCGCTGATAAAAGATTCCAAATTGCTCAAGATAACATTGACAAGTTATCTGCTATTTTAAAAAATGGAGATACTAATGAATTTGTTAAACTTGTTGAGGATGAAGCTTTAATGCTTCATGGCTTAATGATGACTAGTGACCCGTCTTATATTCTTATAAAATCTAAAACACTACAAATCATTGATAGTATTCGTGAATTTAGATCTAAAAATAATATTCCAGTGTGTTTTACTTTAGATGCTGGAGCAAATGTTCATGTTTTATTTCCTGATCGATACTCAGATAGGGTTTACGATTTTATTGAGAGAAACTTAAAGATCCATTGTGAAAATAATTCATATATAAGAGATTGTGTTGGTTTTGGCGCTAAACAATTGTAAATTTGAATATCAAAAAGCACTTATGAGAGGCCCGTTGTTTTATTCTAAAATACTTTTATTCGGAGAGTATGGTATTATAAAAGATTCAAAAGGACTATCTATTCCATATAATTTTTATAATGGTGCTCTTAAAAGAACTGATGTAAATACTTCTTTCGCGAAGGATTCAAATTCTAAATTATTTAAGTTCTATGACTATTTAAAAAACTTAAATAGTCCAATAGTAAATTTTAATTTAGACAAATTTTATAATGATCTAAAATTAGGAATGTATTTTGATTCTTCTATACCTGAAGGTTATGGAGTAGGCAGTAGTGGTGCATTAGTAGCTGCAGTTTATGATTATTATGCCAACGATAAAATAACTGTCTTAGAAAACCTTACAAGAGAAAAGCTTTTAAAATTAAAGGAGGTATTTTCTACTATGGAATCATTTTTTCATGGTAAATCCTCAGGTTTAGATCCATTAAACAGTTATTTAAGTATACCAATTCTTATAAATTCTAAAAAAGATATTAAAGTCACTGGTATTCCATCTCAAGAAAGAGTTGGAGAAGGAGCTGTGTTTTTATTAGACAGCGGGGAGGTAAGTACCACTGCGCCAATGATTAATATTTTCATGGAAAGTATGAAAAAAGATGGTTTTAGAAAAATGCTAAATGATAAGTTCATCAAATACACAAATATGTGTGTTGAAGATTTTTTAAACGGTGATTTAAGTTCATTGTTTCAAAACACGAAAAAACTATCAAAAGTTGTTTTTGATAATTTCAAGCCAATGATTCCTAATAAATACCATTCTTTGTGGCAAAAAGGAATAGACAATGATTCTTATTTTTTAAAACTTTGTGGTTCTGGCGGTGGAGGATATATCTTAGGCTTTGCTAAAGATTTTGAAAAAGCAAAAAAAGAATTGGCTGGACACAAAATTGAAGTCGTTTATAACTTCTAGGGATTAACTCTAACGATATATCATGAAAGATATATTTTATAAATTTATCAGTTTATTTTCAGTAATTAGGTTATATAATATTTTTATTATAATAATTGCTCAATACTTTACCTCTATTTTTATTATATCAATTGATAATTCAATTTCTAGTATTTTATTCGACTTTCAATTATTTCTTTTAATATTATCTTCCTCTATTGCAATAGCTTCTGGATATATTATTAATAATTTTTATGATTATGAAAAGGACCTTATTAATAAGCCAGTAAAATCTAAAATCGATAAAGTTGTTAGAAAAAGAACTAAACTAAGTCTTTATATTATTCTAAACTTTTTATGTATTTATACTTCTTCATTAGTTTCTTGGAAGTCCGTTCTTTTTTTTTCAATCTATATATTTATGATCTGGTTTTATTCCCATAAGTTAAAAAGAATACTGTTTGTTGGAAATATAGTTTCTTCTCTATTATCGGTTATTCCTTTTCTTATAATACTGATTTACTATAAAAATTTTGAGTTAATTATTTTTATGTATGCAATATTTCTATTTCTAGTTGTTTATATGCGTGAAATTATAAAGGATTTAGAAAACATTAAAGGGGACTTTACTTTAAATTATAGAACTATTCCAGTTGTTTATGGAGAGCAATTAAGTAAGTATTTATTAATGGTAATTTCTTTTATTGTTGTTATAATAGTTTGCTTTTTACTCACTTATTTTGATACTGGAATGATGTATTATTATTACTATTTAAGTATTGTTATACTACTATTATTTACTATTATTTTACGGAAATATAATTCGAAAAAATATTATAATTTACTTCATAATTTATTAAAATTTCTTATTGTATTGGGAGTTTTAAGTATTGTCTTAATAGACTTTGATTTGTTTTTAGATAAATTTTATTTATTATTTAATTATTTAATTTAATACTTCTTAAATATATCTATATATCTTTGAAAAAAAATGTCATGGATAACAAAATTCGTTTAAATAAATTTATCTCCAATTCAGGTATATGTTCTAGAAGAGATGCAGACATGCATATCTCTATTGGAAGTGTTAAAGTTAACGGAAAAGTTATTACTGAAATGGGTTATAAGGTAAATTTAGATGATGAAGTTCGGTTTGACGGGGCTCGTATTTATCCAGAAAAAAAAGCCTATGTCCTTTTAAACAAACCAAAAGGTTTTTCAACAACTGACAGTAAATCTAAGGGTAAAACCGTTATGGATTTAGTATCTAATGCGACAAACGCTAAAATTAAGCCTATTGGTAGGTTAGGGCGGAACACAACAGGTTTATTACTATTTACCAATGATGAATTGATTATGAATAAATTTACCAATTCTAAAAAAGGTGTAGCAAGATTATTTTATATAGAACTTGATAAAAACTTAAAAGCAGAGCATTTAAAACAGATTAAAGAGGGCTTTAAAATAGATGGTAAATTAATTTCAGTTGAAGAAATTAGTTATGTAGAAAACTCCACAAAAAAAGAAATTGGGTTAAGTATTAAAAATACAGGAAATACCATTATAAGGACAATATTTGATCATTTCAAGTACGATATAATTAAACTAGACTGTGTTAAGATTGCAAACTTAACCAAGAAGGATATTCCAAGAGGTCATTGGAAAAACCTTACTGAACTAGAGATTAATAACTTAAAGATGCTCTAAATTTAGTACTCAAGGTGGGAATCGAACCCACACGACCAAAGTCACTGGATTTTGAATCCAGCGCGTCTACCAATTCCGCCACTTGAGCATAATAATTGATTTGCGAAAATAACAATAATTAGTAATAAGTCCCCAAAATATTAGGCATATAATAACAGTTCACTGAAAATTAATTTATATTTTTGTTATTAATATTTTCAACATATCTAACAGACTAAATAACAGTAAATTATAATGAGCAAAACACAAGTTAATCCAAAACTATTTCACTGTTCAAAGACAGAAATACTTGCAAAAAATATTGCTAATTCATTCGGAGCTGATTTAGGAAAAATAATTACATCTCACTACAGTGATGGAGAGTTTCAACCTTCCTTTGAAGAATCAATTCGAGGCGCTAGAATATTTATAATAGGTTCAACTAATCCTTCTTCTGAAAACCTAATGGAGATGCTGTTAATGATTGATGCTGCTAAACGTGCATCGGCAAGACATATAACTGCTGTAATTCCATATTTTGGTTGGGCTAGGCAGGATAGAAAAGACAAACCGAGAGTTCCAATTGCTGCTAAAATGATTGCTAAAATATTAGAATCAGCAGGAGCAACTCGAATTATTACAATGGATTTACATGCAGATCAAATACAAGGATTTTTTGAAGTTCCTGTAGATCACCTGTACGCATCAACTATCTTTTTACCTTATTTACAAAGTCTAAATTTAGAAAATTTAACCATAGCTTCTCCAGACATGGGTGGATCAAAACGTGCTTATGCTTATGCTAAAGCGTTAGAAAGTGATGTAGTAATTTGTTATAAACAAAGAGCAAAAGCTAATGTTATTTCTCATATGGAACTCATCGGTAACGTTGAAGGTAAAAATGTAGTACTTGTTGATGATATGGTAGATACTGCTGGCACTCTTACTAAAGCTGCTGATCTTATGATTGAAAGAGGTGCACTAAGTGTTAGAGCAATATGCACTCACCCAATACTTTCTGGCAATGCTTATAAAAACATTGAGAACTCAAAACTTAAAGAGTTAATAGTGACAGACTCTATTCCTTTAATTAGTTCAAATTCTAAAATTAAAGTGTTATCTTGCGCCGTTTTATTTGCTGATGTTATGAAAAGAGTTCATAATAATGAGTCAATAAGTTCAAAATTTATTATGTAAATAATTAACCTTAAAATTAAATAATGAAATCAATTACAATTAACGGATCTAAAAGAGAAAGCGTAGGCAAAAAGTCAACAAAAGCCTTACGTAATGCTGGACAGGTACCTTGCGTTATATACGGAGGAGATACCCCACTGCATTTCTCTGCACCAGAGTTGGCATTCTCTAAACTAGTATATACTTCAAAAGCGCATACTGTTGTAGTTACACTTGATAGTGGAGAAAAATTAGACGCAGTTTTACAAGATATTCAGTTTCATCCTGTAACGGATAGAATTTTGCACATTGACTTTTATCAACTATTTAATGATAAACCAATTGCAATGAATATTCCTGTAAACATTGTTGGAAATTCTATTGGAGTTAAAATGGGTGGAAATCTTCAAAAAAATCAACGTAAGTTGAGAATTAAAGCTCTTCCAACTAATTTGCCTGATTATATAGAAATAGATATTAGAAAACTTGAAATTGGTCAGAGAGTATACATTAGAGAAATTTTAAATGACTCTTATACTTTCTTGCAACCAGAAAGTACTGTTGTTTGTCAAATTAGAAGAGCTAGAGCTGCTTTAGTTGAAGCTACTCTAGATGATGAGGATGAAGATTCAGAAGATACTGGTGATTCTAAAGAAGCACCTGCTGAAGGAGCTGCAGCACCAGCTGCACCTGCTGAAGGAGCTGATCAAGCTGCAAATTAAATATTTAGTTATTTATTAACTTATTTAAAGCATTCTGGCTGTATGTCAGAATGCTTTTTTATTTTTGTGATGTTATATTTATTTGATGAAAAAGTATTTAATTGTAGGTTTAGGTAATATTGGTCAGGAGTATACCAATACAAGACATAATATTGGATTTGAAATACTAGATTTTTTTGCAGAACAAGCCAATATTTCATTTTCAAATGCCAGATTTGGTAGTATCAGTGAATACAAGTTAAAAGGACGTTCATTTATTTTTCTAAAGCCAAATACTTATATGAATCTAAGCGGTTCAGCGGTAACACACTGGCTTAAATCAGAAAAAATTCCACTTACTAATTTGCTGATTATTAGTGATGATTTAAATCTCCCATTTGCAAAATTAAGATTAAAACCAAGTGGTAGTAATGGGGGTCATAATGGTTTGAAAGATATTGAAAATTCATTAAACACTTCCGAATATAACAGATTGAGAGTTGGAATTTCTAATGAATTCAAAAAAGGACAGCAAAGTAATTTTGTTTTATCTAGATTTTCTGATGAAGAACTTTTAGAGTTAACTCATCTTAAAGAAACCGTTAATGAATTAATTATTTCATTTGTAATGAGTGGTATTTCAATTACAATGAATACTTATAATTTAAAAAATTGATTAGAGAAAACTTACAAGATTATAATTCAACTAAGCCATCTGTAGTAACTATAGGGACTTTTGACGGGGTTCATATTGGTCACACAAAAATCATTAATCAATTAACAACTATTTCCTTAAAAAATAATTTAAAATCTATATTGTTGTCATTTTTTCCTCATCCTAAAATGGTATTACAAAATGACAATGAACTTAAGTTAATTAATACAATTCAAGAGAAAGAAGGACTGTTAAATAGTTTGAATTTAGATTACTTGATAATAAAAGAGTTTACTAAAGAGTTTTCAAGACTAAGTGCACTGGAATTTGTTCGTGACATTCTTGTCAACAAATTAAACGCTAAGCATATAATAATTGGTTATGATCATCATTTTGGAAGAAATAGAACTGCAAATATTGAACAGTTAAAAGAATTTGGAGAGTTATATGATTTTAAAGTAACAGAAATTTTAGCCCAAGACATTGATGATATTGCAATTAGCTCAACAAAAATTAGAAAAGCTTTAATTAATGGAGAGATTAAATTAGCCAATAAATTCTTAGGCTACAATTTCTTTTTTAGTGGTGATGTTGTTCATGGTAATAACATAGGAAAGACAATATCCTTTCCTACCGCAAATATAAAAGTAGATCAGCCTTATAAATTAATTCCTAAAAATGGAGTTTACATAGTTAAGACTATTATTGATAATCAAACTACTTTTGGAATGATGAATATTGGCTATAACCCTACATTTGATGGAAAACAAAAATCTATTGAAATTCATTTTCTAAATTTTAATAAAAACATCTATCATAAAAATTTAACTATTGAAATGATAATGAGAATTAGAAATGAAATAAGATTCAATTCAGTTGATGATTTAAAAAAACAACTTGGGCAAGATAAACTAAGTACTTTGAACTACATTAATAGTTTAAATATTTGATATCAAATCAATTATGATTAATTTGGATTAATTATTATTTATATGTTAGAAATAAATTTTATTAAAGAAAATAAAGCTTTAGTAGTTGAATCACTTTCAAAAAGAAATATGGACTCATCTTCTTTGATCGATACTGTTATTGAAATGGATGCTAAAAAGAGAAAGATTCAAACAGAGCTAGACGGTATATTACATCAGTTGAATTTGATATCTAAAGATATTGGAGATTTATTCAAACAAGGACTTCAAAAGGATGCTATAATTTTAAAAGAAAAAACAGTCACGTTAAAACAAAATAGTAAAAAGTTAAATGAAGACTTGATCACTACAAAAGAAGAGTTACAAAGCATTCTTTATAAAATACCTAATATTCCCCACAATTTGGTTCCTAAAGGAAATAGCGAAGAAGATAATGTCGAAATACTTAGCGATGGCTACAAGCCAAAACTTGCAGAAGGTTCTTTACCTCACTGGGAACTAGCAAAAAAATATGATATAATTGATTTTGAGTTAGGAAATAAGATTACAGGAGCTGGATTTCCTGTTTATAAAGGTAAAGGAGCTAAGTTACAAAGAGCATTAATTTCTTTTTTCCTTGATATGAATACCCAAGCAGGTTATAATGAAGTTCAGGTTCCTCATTTAATTAACGAAAAATCAGGACTTGGTACTGGGCAATTACCTGATAAAGAGGGAATGATGTATTATATTAATGAAGATAATTTATATTTAATTCCTACTGCAGAAGTCCCAGCTACAAATATTTTTAGGGATGAAATTATACTAGAATCTGACTTACCTAAAATGCTTACTTCCTATACTCCGTGTTTTAGAAGAGAGGCAGGTAGTTACGGAGCACATGTAAGAGGTTTAAATAGATTGCATCAATTTGATAAAGTTGAAATTTTAAGGGTCGAGCATCCTAATAATTCATACGCTGCTCTTGATACAATGGTGGAACACGTAAAGTCTATTATTAATAAATTAAATCTTCCATATAGAATTTTAAAATTATGCGGATCAGACTTAGGGTTTACCTCTTGTTTGACTTATGATTTTGAGTTATTTTCAGCAGGTCAAAATAAATGGCTAGAAGTGTCATCAGTCTCAAATTTTGAGTCGTTTCAAGCAAATAGATTAAAATTAAGATATAAAAACTCATCTGGAAAAACACAACTAGCACACACTTTGAATGGGAGTTCATTAGCTCTTCCTAGAGTATTAGCTACACTGCTAGAGAACAATCAAACCCCAAAAGGTATTATTATCCCCGAAGTTCTTGTTCCTTACACAGGATTCTCGATAATTGATTAATCATGAGAAATGTTAAGCCAAAAAAATATTTAGGTCAACATTTTTTAAACGATGAGAACATAGCTAGAAAAGTAGTTGATTCATTATCCTTATGTAATTATTCAAATGTTTTAGAAATAGGTCCTGGTACAGGAGTTTTAACCAAATATTTGATCAAAAAAAAAATAAATTTAAAACTTGTTGAAATTGATAGTGAGTCTGTAGAATTTCTAAAAGCACAATTATTTATTGATCCTTTAATTATATTAGAACACGATTTTTTGAAATTGGATTTATCAGATATTTTTACAGAGAATTTTGCTATAATTGGTAACTTCCCTTATAATATTTCAACTCAGATTATTTTTAAAACCTTAGAATATAAAAGTAGTGTTCCTGAATTAATTGGAATGTTTCAAAAGGAGGTTGCAGAGAGAATTTGTGAAAAAAAAGGAAGTAAAAAATATGGTATACTGTCTGTTTTAACCCAAGCATATTACGATACGGAATATTTGTTTTCAGTTCCTGCCTCAGTATTCACTCCTGCTCCTAAAGTTGTTTCTGCAGTCATAAGACTTAAAAGAAAAGAACAAATTGAGATTAAATATAATGAAAAACTATTTTTTAAAGTCGTTAAATTATCTTTCCAGCAAAGAAGAAAAACACTGAGAAATAGCTTAAAATCTTTTAATTTAAGTGATATTTTAAGAGAAGATGCTATCTTTGATTTGAGACCGGAACAATTATCTGTTAAAGATTTCATATATATAACGGATTTAATTGACTAAAACATTTAGACTTTTGAACAAAGTTGAAAAAAATATAAAATTTGAATTAACTGATTTATTAATAAATCAGGTCATTGATTTAGTTGACAATAATCAGGATACATTATTGCTAGTCAAATTAAATGAACTTCACCATGCTGATATTGCAGAAATTTTAGAGGAATTAAATGTCGATCAATCTACCTATATAATTAAGCTTTTAGAAAGTGATAAAACTTCTGAAATTCTTATGGAATTGGATGAAGATTTTAGAGAGCAAATTTTAAATAATCTTTCTCCTAATGAAATCGCCAAAGAGATTGAAGAATTAGATACAGATGACGCTACAGATATAATTTCTGAATTATCTGTTGAGAAGCAAAAGAAAGTTATTTCAAAAATAATTGATGCTGAACATAAAGCTGATATTAAAGAATTATTAAAATATGATGAAGATTCTGCCGGAGGTTTAATGGCAAAAGAATTAGTTAAAGTTAACGAAAATTGGACAGTAACAAAGTGCGTTAAGGAAATGAGAATCCAAGCAGCTGAAGTCACTAGAGTTCATTCTATTTATGTTGTTAATGATAAAGATAAACTAATTGGAAGATTATCTTTGAAAGATTTATTAGTTGCAAATCCAAGATCAAGTATTAAGTCAGTTTATATTCCTAAAGTTGATTTTGTAAATGTTAATGATGAAGCAGAAAGTGTTGCTAATATTATGCAAAAATATGATCTTGAAGCAATTCCTGTTGTAGATGATAACAATATTTTACTTGGAAGAATAACTATTGATGATATTGTAGATTTAATTAAGGAAGAAGCAGAAAAAGATTATCAACTAGCAGCAGGTATACTGCAAGATGTTGATGTTGATGACACAATTTTTCAGCTGTCTAGAGCTAGACTACCTTGGCTTTTATTAGGTCTTTTAGGTGGTATTGGAGCCGCTATTGTTATGGGTGCTTTTGATGACATATTAGCAAAACATCAAATATTATTTTATTTCACTCCTTTAATAGCAGCTATGGCTGGAAATGTTGGAGTTCAGTCAAGTGCAATTATTGTACAAGGACTTGCTAATGATGACATAAGAGGAAGTGTAAATAATAGGTTAATTAAAGAGACTTTTTTATCCATTCTTAATGGAGTTATTTTATCTGTAATCTTGTTTTTATTTATTATGATTTCCGGCGAAGAATATTTGGTCGCTCTAGCAATTTCAATTTCATTAGTAATTGTGATAATCGTTGCTGGAATAATTGGAACCTTCATACCTCTATTTTTAGATAAAAGAGGTATTGATCCAGCCATAGCTACAGGTCCATTCATTACCACAAGTAATGATATATTTGGGATTTTAATTTATTTTTATATCGCTAAATTAATTTTACCTCTTTAATGAAGATTCTTCATCTTGATTCTAATCACCCAATTTTAATTTCTTCTTTAAAAAAAAAGGGATACATCAATGACCTTGATATTTCTTCATCTAAACACGATATCGGAAAGGTTATAGAAAACTACGATGGCTTAATTTTAAGAAGCAGATTTGAAATTGATAAAGATTTTATTGATAAAGCTACAAATTTAAAATTTATAGCTAGAGTAGGTTCAGGTCTGGAAAATATAGATTGTAATTACGCAAAAAGTAAAAATATTGAAGTGATATCTTCGCCAGAAGGAAATAGTAATGCAGTTGGTGAACACGCTGTAGGATTATTATTATCATTATTAAATAATATTAACACATCTTCAAGTCAAGTTAAAAAAGGGCTTTGGTATAGAGAAGAAAACAGAGGGTTCGAAATTGAAGGAAAAACAGTAGCTATAATAGGGATGGGTAATACAGGAAAAAATTTTGCAAAAAAAATTTCTGGATTTAATTGTAAGCTTTTTTTTTATGATATAGATGATAAAATTGATAGTAAATATGCGAAAAAATCTTCTTTAGATTTTTTATTTAAAAACGCTGATATTGTTAGTTTACACTTACCTCTTACAGCAGAAACCATTAATTTATTTAATAAAGAAATTATTCAAAAATTTAATAAACCTTTTTGGTTAATTAATACTAGTAGAGGTAAAATAGTTAATACTCCTGACTTAATTGATGCTTTAAATGATAAGAAAATTCTTGGAGCTGGCTTAGATGTGATAGATATTGAAAGTTCATCTTTTAATAACATAAAGAAAGAAATAAATTCATACTTTAATGAATTAAAAAATTTAAAAAATGTAATTATTACTCCTCATATTGCTGGATGGACATTTGAAAGCAATGTTAAATTATCTCAAATTATAATAGACAAAATAGAAACTTACTTTAAATAAAATGAAAAAAATTTTAGTATTATGTACTGGCAATTCATGTAGGAGTCAAATGGCACATGGCTACTTAGAATTTTTTGCTAAATCAAGATTAAAAATATATAGTGCAGGTATTGAGGTTCATGGTGTTAATCAGACAGCAATTAAGATTATGAAAGAAGACAAAATTGATATTTCAAATTATTCTTCAAACCACGTTGATGAATATTTATCAGTAGACTTTGATTATATAATAACTGTTTGCGATCACGCTAAGGAAAGCTGCCCTTTGTTTGACGTAAAAGATGCTATTAAAATCCACAAGGATTTTATTGACCCTTCAAAATCAGATCACAAATCAAAATTATTTTTAGAAAACTTTAGAATTGTAAGAGATGATATAAAAAAATATTTCAAGGATTTTATAAATGAAGTAACTTAAACTTTAAACACAAATCATTTGTGAAGTATTATTGTAAGTCTGTTCAATTAATATAGTTTTACCCTTTTTAAATGCAGTAAAAGATTTTTTCTCAAAATTTCTCACAGTATATAGTTTTAAACCTTTTTCAATATTAATTTTAAAATTAGACTTTAGCTCAGAAGTTAATTTATCTATATTGTTATAGTCATCTTCTACACATAAGATTAGACTAATTGCAGAATTTTGAGTTAAATTTATTTTAACTTTATTTTGAGATAATAAAGTTAAAATTGCTTTTGTTTTATCATTAATTGTAAATGAAAAATCCAATGAAGAAATACTTAGAAGTATTTGATTTTCTTTTAAAATATAGCAAGGTACTTTAGGAAATATATCTTTAGATTTGCTGACACATGTACCTAAAGCTTTTGGGTTTATATACGATTTAACATATAAAGGAATTTCCTTTTTTTGTAAAGGCTGTATTGTTTTTGGATGAATAACAGAGGCACCATAAAATGCAAGTTCAATTGCCTCAGTGTATGATATTTTTTCTAATAAAATAGTGTTTTTGAATTTCTTTGGATCAGCATTAAATATTCCGTCTACATCTTTCCAAATAGTTACTGAGTTAGCATTTAAACAATATGCAAATATCGAAGCTGTATAATCGCTAGCTTCCCTTCCCATAGTCGTAGTGAAGTTATCTTCATTACTAGAAATAAATCCTTGGGTTAAGCTTATATTGGGATTAAACTTTGTTTTTAAAATATTTGCTTGAGTTAATTTCCAATTTATATTTGCATTTCTAAAGAAAGAATCTGTTTTTATTAACTCTCGAACATCCTTAAATTCGCTTTTTATATTAACACTGTTAAAATATTCATTTATAATTTTAGAAGCCAATAACTCTCCAAAGGGAATTATTTGATCGTAAATAAAATTATAGTTTGGTGATTTATTATTTTTTAAAAAATCATGTATTTTTTGAAAGTCACTGCTAACAATTTTATAGATTTCATGATTTTCTATAAATAGATCATCTATAATTTTTATATGTAATTCGTGTAATTCATTTATGCAGTTTAATAAGTTATTACTTTTTTTTAAGTAATGATCCACAATAGCCTCTAATGCGTTTGTTGTCTTTCCAATTGCAGAAACAATTATGATTGTATCTTTATAATCTATGCCATTTATTATAGTAGCAACTTTTTTAATATTAACTGCATCTTTAATAGAAGCACCTCCAAATTTCAGAATCTGCATAGCTTATTTATAATTTTTTAATGCTTTATTATCTAGATGAACAATACTCCAATCTTGTTTTATCTGAGCACCTTTTTTTAAATAAAATTTAATAGCCTTTTTATTCCAGTTAATAACTTCCCAAGAGACTCTTTTTACATTTAATTTCTTTGCATAGTTAACAACTTGATTTAGTAATAAAGTACCAACCCCATTTGCTCTCATTTTTTCAGTAACAATTAAATCCTCTAAGTGAATTGTTCTTCCTTTCCAAGTTGAATATCTGTTATAAATTATCGCTGTACCAATAATACTATCATTATTTTCTGCGACAAAACATTTAAAGTATGAATTTTCTTCAAAACCATCATTAACGAGTACAGTAGAATCAATATCAACCTCATTTGGTTCTTTTTCAAATTCAGCTAGCTCCTTAATCAGACTGATTACATCTGACATGTCATCCTTTTGAGCCTCTCTAATTATGATTTTCATAATCTAAATATTATTGCCAAATATAGGTATATAATAAAAAAATTATATCTAAATTTAATAAATAATAATACAGAATTTTGACAAATAAAAATCAAACCCTTGGTGAGTTTATTATTGAAAATCAAAAATCTCATCAATATTCCTCTGGTGAATTATCTTCATTAATTAATTCGATAAGACTTGCTGCAAAGGTTGTAAATTTTCAAGTAAACAAAGCTGGCTTAGTTGATATAATCGGTGATAGTAATACAATTAATACTCAAGGAGAAGAACAACAAAAATTAGATTTTTATGCCAACGATATATTTATTAATGCATTAAGAAATAGAAATATTGTTTGTGGAATTGCAAGTGAAGAAGAAGAAGATTTTATTTCTATAAATAGTTTAGATAAATCTAATAATAATAAATATGTTGTTTTAATTGACCCGCTTGATGGATCATCTAATATTGATGTAAATGTTTCAGTCGGAACAATATTTTCAATATACAAGAGAATTAGTAAAACTGGTACAAAAGTAGTCTTAGATGACTTTTTACAGAAAGGAAATAAGCAGGTTGCTGCAGGGTACATTATTTACGGAACTTCTACAATGTTGGTTTATACAACTGGTTTTGGTGTTAATGGATTTACACTAAACCCCGCAATAGGGAGTTTTTATTTATCACACCCAGAAATCAAATTTCCGAAAAATGGAAATATTTATTCGATTAACGAGGGCAATTATTTGCAATTTCCAAAAGGGATAAAAAAGTATATTAAGTATTGTCAAGATGAAACTGATAAAGTTGCATACACTTCCAGGTACATTGGTTCTTTGGTCTCTGATTTTCATAGAAACATGATTAAAGGTGGTATATATATGTACCCAAACACCTCTAAAAATATAAATGGTAAATTAAGACTTCTTTACGAGTGTAATCCAATAGCATTTATTTGTGAACAAGCTGGAGGAATTGCTACTGACGGGTTTTTAAGAATATTAGATGTAAATCCAAAAACTCTACACCAAAGAATTCCTTTCTATTGCGGTAGTCCTCAAATGGTAAAAAAATTAAAATCTTTAATGATTAATAATTAAATTTTAATTTTCAAATTTTATATTTGCATCAAATTTAAAAAGTGAGTAATAAAGATATCTCGCAACTTTTTGTAAAGTCTTTGCAAACGCAAAAACTAGAATCTTCTATTGCCAAAAACGAAAATAAGATACTATTAAAAGGTCTAATAGGCTCTTCATTATCTTTTCTTGTTTCTTCCATTTTTTCAAAAAATCAAAAATTAACTGTATTAATACTAGAAAATAAAGAAACTGCTGCATATCATTTCAACGATCTTGAAAAATTAAAGAATAATGTACTTTTTTATCCTGAAAGCTACAAAAACCCTTATACTACTAGCAATACCGATAATTCTAATATATTACTTCGAGCAGATGTACTTAATAAAATTAACTCAAACCCTAATAACTATTTAGTTGTTACTCATTATAAAGCATTATTTGAAAAAGTTGTTACAAAATCAGAATTACAAAAAAATACATTAAATATTAAAGTTGAAGACGAATTATCTATAGACTTTATCAACGAAATATTATTTGAATATGAGTTTTCAAGAGTTGATTTTGTTACTCAGCCTGGAGATTTTTCCGTTAGAGGAGGTATTATCGATGTTTTTTCTTTTTCTAATGATAAGCCATACAGAATTGAGTTCTTTGGCGATGAAATTACAAGAATTAGATCATTTGATTTAGAATCTCAACTTTCAATTAAGAACTATTGTGAAATCAAAATAATTCCGAATATTCAATCTGATATCAAAATAGAAAATAGAGTAAATTTTCTTGATATACTATCCCCTAACACTAGTATTTTTTTAAAAAACTCAAAATACTTACTTAAAGAAATAAAATTATTATTTGAAAAGTCTATTTCTATATATGAAGATTTTTCTGATTCTACTGTTCAACTTAAACCACAAGTATTATTTAGTTCTTCAAAAGAAATAAAATCAAGTTTAATAAAACACAAATTAATTGAGATAGGATCTAATTCTATTTTTAATGATAATGAAATCAAATATGATGTTAAGCCTCAACCATCATTTAACAAGTCTTTCGAGTTATTAATAGAAAACTTGAATAATTATGAAAAACTTGGCTTTCAAAATTATTTATGTTGTGCTAATGAACAACAGAAAAATAGATTTAGTGATATTTTTGATAATTTGGATTTAGATGTTAATTATATTCCTATCATTCTTCCTTTATACCAAGGTTTTATTGATAACGATAATAAAATCGTATGTTATACTGATCATCAAATATTTGACAGATATCACAAGTATAAAATCAAAGATGTTTATGCTAAAAAACAAGCTTTGAATATCAAAGAACTTACCAAATTAAAAGTTGGGGACTTTATTACTCATATCGATCACGGTATTGGAAAATTTGGTGGCTTAAAAAAGATTAGTGTTGAGGGTAAAATGCAGGAATCAATTAAACTTATTTATGGAGAGAGAGATACACTGTATTTAAGTATACATTCTCTACACAAGATAACAAAGTATAACAGTAAAGACGGAACCCCACCAAAGATATATAAGTTGGGAAGTAAAGCTTGGAAGGTGTTAAAACAAAAGACCAGAGCTAAAGTAAAAATAATTGCTTATGATTTAATTAAATTATATGCAAAAAGAAAAAACCAAAAAGGGTTTCAATACTCAAAAGACAGTTATTTGCAACACGAGCTTGAGGCTTCCTTTATTTATGAAGACACCCCTGATCAAGTTAGTTCTACTGTAGATGTTAAAAATGATATGGAAAGTCATAAACCAATGGATAGATTGATTTGTGGAGATGTTGGTTTTGGTAAAACTGAAATAGCAATTAGAGCTGCATTTAAAGCTGTTGATAATAATAAGCAAGTTGCTATTCTAGTTCCTACAACAATTCTTGCATTTCAGCATTACAAAACATTTTCATCCAGGTTAAAAGATTTTCCAGTTTCAATAGATTATTTAAACAGGTTCAGAACTTCTAAAGACAAGAAAAATATTATTGAAGAAATTTCTAATGGAAAAATTGACATTATTATTGGCACTCATCAAATAGTTAATAAAAGTATAAATTTTAAGGATTTAGGTTTATTAATAGTCGATGAAGAACAAAAGTTTGGTGTTTCAATAAAAGAAAAACTTAAAAACATTAAAGAAAATGTTGATGTTTTAACATTATCTGCCACTCCTATTCCTAGAACACTTCAATTCAGTTTAATGGCAGCAAGAGATTTGTCAATTATAAATACACCACCTCCAAATAGATACCCTATTTCTAGTGAAGTTGTTAGATTTAGTGAATCTACAATTCGGGATGCCATTACATTGGAAATATTAAGACGAGGACAGGTATTTTTTATTCACAATAGAATTGAAAATATTAACGAAGTAGCTGGTTTAATCCAAAGATTAGTACCCGATGCAAGAATTCGAGTTGGTCACGGAAGATTGGAAGGAAGAAAACTAGAACAACTTATGTTAGATTTTATGCAAGGGTCATTTGATGTGCTAGTAAGTACTACAATAGTTGAAAGTGGTTTAGATGTTCCTAATGCTAATACAATTTTCATAAACAATGCCAATAACTTTGGTTTAAGTGATTTACATCAAATGAGAGGAAGAGTTGGTAGGACTAACAAAAAAGCATATTGTTATTTTATTACCCCGGATTATTCAACTATGACCGATGATGCAAGAAAAAGGATCACTGCTTTAGAAGAACATACTGAACTTGGAAGTGGGTTTAATATTGCTATGAAGGATTTAGAGATAAGAGGAGCTGGAGATTTATTAGGAGGTGAACAAAGTGGATTTATTAATGATATGGGTTTTGAAACTTACCAAAAGATTTTAAATGAAACTATAGAAGAATTAAAGCAAAATGAATTTAAAGATCTATACCAAAATGAAAAACCTGAAAATTATATTAGTGAGGTTTCTATAGATACAGATTTTGAATTATTATTTCCTGATTTCTATATAAAATCTGTAAATGAAAGACTACAATTATATTCAGAACTTAACAAAATCATTAATATTTCTCAACTTAACAATTTTGAAACTATGCTTGAAGATAGGTTCGGTAACTTACCATACCAAGTTGAAGATCTTTTAGTAACTGTTAAAATAAAGTGGCTAGCTATTGAACTAGGTTTTGAGAAAGTAGTTATGAAAAAAAGAATTATTAAGGCTTACTTTATTAAGGATAAAAATAGTGATTATTTCAAATCAGCTATTTTCGCTTCGATTTTAAATTACGTGAATTTGAACCCTCATAATTGTAAACTTGAAGAAAAAAAATCTATAAATGGTTCAAAATTAATATTAACAATTCAAAAAATATCTACAATTGATAGAGCTTTATTAGCTTTAGAAGCTATAAACAATTAATTATAAAAAACCACTTTACTTTTTGATTTAGTAACATCTAGTTTAATTTTTCTACCCAAAATAATTGGATAGTTTGTTTTTTCATGACCTGCTGGAAAATCAAATAAAATCGGAAAATCATACTCATCTAATACTTCTAAAATAAGCTCATTTATACTCATCCCAAAATCTGTAGTATTTTTCTTTACATTACTTATTTGACCAACTATTAATCCTTTACAATTGTCAAAATAACCTGCTCTTTTTAGGCTATAAAGCATCCTGTCTATGCTATATGCGTATTCACCTACTTCTTCGATAAATAATATTTTATCTTTTGTTTTTAGTTCTGTTTTTGAACCAATTGTTGATTGTAAAAGAGTGAGATTTCCACCCACTATATTTCCTTCCGATTTTCCAATTTTATTATTTTTATTTGGACCAATTGAATAAGATAAATCATCACCAAATAAAACACTTTTCAACTTACTTAGTGAATTATTATTTTGATCTATTTCTTCAAATCCTGTAATCATCATTGCGTGAATAGATTCACTATTATAAAGATTTAATTTATTATGAATAACAGTGATATCTGAAAACCCTATTATCCATTTAGGATTTCTTAAATAACTATCAAATTTTAATTTATCTATTATTCTTACAGCCCCATAACCTCCTCTGGCACACCAGATAGCTTTTATGTTTTTATTATCTAAAGCTTTTTGAAAATCTTTCTCTCTATTTTTGTCTGTTCCAGCAAAATGACCATTTTTATCATAAATGTGCTTCCCTAAAACAACATTAAGTCCCCAGCTTTCAAATATATTTATTGCTTTTATAATTTTATTATCAAAATTATTTAAAACCCCCGACGGAGCTACAATTGATATAGTATCTCCATATTTAAGGTATTCTGGCTGAATTAATTGTGTTTTCAATACATTTGATGATTTGATATCTGATTGACTAAAAACATTCATATTAGAAATAATACTAATATAAATAAAAGTAAAATATATAATTTTAATTTTCATAACATTATATAAAGTTAATATAATAAACTAATATAAAATCATTTTTATATTAACTGATAAAATGTTTACTTTTACAGGGAAGTATAAAAAAAAATTTTGAGTAAAAGATACACCATAACGGCCGCTTTACCTTACACAAATGGACCAATACATATTGGTCACTTAGCTGGAGTTTATATTCCAGCTGATGTTTACTCTAGATTTTTAAGAATCAAAGGCAATGATGTATTATTTGTTTGTGGTAGTGATGAACATGGAGTACCAATTACTTTAAAGGCTAAAAAAGATGGTATTAACCCACAAGATGTAGTTGATAAATATCATAAGGTTATTAAAGATTCTTTTATTGATTTTGGAATATCATTTGATAACTACTCTAGAACTTCTTCAAAAATACATCATAAAACTGCAAGTGATTTTTTTACAAAATTAAATGATAATAATCAGTTTACTAAAATTGAGTCCGAACAATTTTATGATGAATCTGAGGATCAATTTTTAGCAGACAGATTTATCATTGGTACATGTCCTAAATGTCATAATACAGAATGTTATGGAGATCAATGTGAGAAATGTGGAGCTAGTCATAATGCTATAGACTTGATAAATCCAAAATCCTCAATTACTGGGCTTAGTCCAGAGCTAAAAAAAACTACACATTGGTACTTGAAACTAGATTCTCATCAATCCTTTCTTGAAGATTGGATTTTGAAAAGTCACAAATTAGATTGGAAACCTAATGTTTATGGGCAGTGTAAATCTTGGCTAGATGATGGACTTAAACCAAGAGCAGTAACAAGAGACCTAGAATGGGGAGTTCCAGTTCCTTTAGACAGTGCCAATGGAAAGGTTTTATACGTATGGTTTGATGCACCAATAGGTTATATTTCATCAAGTATAGAATGGGCAAAAAATAATAATAAAAATTGGGAAAAATACTGGAAAGATCCAGAGACAGAATTAATTCATTTTATTGGTAAAGATAATATTGTTTTCCATTGTATTATTTTCCCAGCTATGCTTAAAGCTGAGGGATCTTATATATTACCTAAAAATGTTCCAGCTAATGAGTTTTTAAATCTTGAGGGAGATAAGATATCAACGTCAAAAAACTGGGCAGTCTGGCTCCCAGATTATCTTATAGATTTTCCTAATCAACAGGACGTTTTACGTTATGTGCTAACTTCTAATGCACCTGAAACAAAAGATAACGATTTTACCTGGAAAGATTTTCAAGCAAAAAATAATAACGAATTAGTAGCTATTTTTGGAAATTTCATTAATAGAGTAGTAGTTCTTACAAACAAATATTATGACGGTCTTATCCCTAAATCAAATAACATTTTAGATATTGATAAAGAAGTATTAAATCTGATTGATTTATCTATCTTAAAAATTGAAAAATCTATTCATAAATTTAGATTTCGTGAGGCATGTAATGAATTAATTAATATTGCTAGAATTGGTAATAAATACTTAGCAGATCAAGAGCCTTGGAAAATAATAAAAGAAGATGAAGCAAGGGTAGAAACAGTTATGCATGTCTCTTTACAAATTTCAGCTATTTTATCTGTCATAAGCGAGCCATTTTTACCGAACACATCTAAAAAGCTACAAGATATTTTAAATTATAAAGCTCACCTAATTGAATGGACATGGGATAATTTAAACAAAAATAAGATTCTCATAAATACTGGCGTCACTATTAATAATGCAGAACTATTATTTACTAAAATTGAGGATAAACAAATTGATTTTCAAATTTCAAAACTCAATGCTTCAAAAAAATGTAAATCAATAATTAGTAAAAAACAAGAGATTAGTTATGCTGATTTTTCAAAATTAAATTTAAAAATCGGAACTATTCTTGAAGCTAAAAAAATTAAAAAATCTAAAAAACTTCTTGAATTAAAAGTAGATATAAAAAATGAAATTCGATCAATTGTTAGTGGAATAGCGAAATCATATGATCCATCTGAAATAATTGGCAATAAAGTTGTTGTTTTAATTAACCTAGAGTCTAAAGTAATTGCT
Source organism: uncultured Flavobacteriaceae bacterium (assembly GCA_964275595.1). Taxonomy (GTDB): domain Bacteria; phylum Bacteroidota; class Bacteroidia; order Flavobacteriales; family Flavobacteriaceae; genus SGZJ01. The sequence continues at coordinate 23,173 of CAXYDM010000011.1, read as the reverse complement.
GGAGTTCAAAGTCAAGGAATGATATTATTGACAAAAGATGAAAATGATCAAGATATTTTTATATCTCCTGATAATATATCTACAAATAATGGATTAGATATTTCTTAACTAATTATGAGCCTTAAAATTTAGATTTTTCTATTATAAGTTTTGAAATATTATCATGCAAATCACTTTTACTATTAGAGATTTGAATCATCTTTGAATTTTGAAATATTTTTTCCAATGGATGATGTTCTAAAGTATCGTAAGCTCCAAACATTTGAAAACATTTTGAAAGTACTCTGTCCATTAATTGAATTGAAGTTAATTTAGCCATTGAAATTTCTTTTTCTAGATTTTCCGTTGTTTCAAACTTTCTGTTTATTGAAAGAACAAACTGCTTTGAGCATTCAATTTCAGAGGCTAGTTGGGCAATTTGGTGTCTAATTGACTGAGAACTACTCTTTTTATCTCCATGATCATCAACTAGATTAATATGTTTGATGGTAATATTTATAGTATTTTCAGCAATTCTGATAGTTTTTGTTGCTAATGTTAGATCATGCTTATCTAACTTTTCTAAGGATGAGACATCATAAAGATTTGAAAAATTAGTATTTACTGAATTTTCTTTTGAGTTGATATTTGATTTTGCTTTTTCATATTTCACATCATCAATGATAACTTTAGCAATAATTTCTCTCATAATTTCTGATGTTCCACCTCCAATTGTTCCAATTCTTGAATCTCTAAACATTCTAGCCATTGGATAATCCTCAGTATACCCATTTCCACCAAAAAACTGTAGACATTGTGTAGAAATCTTTTCGTGTAATTCAGTAACAATTAGTTTACCCATAGAACATGATTTAACATCATAAATCCCTTTGTCAAATAAATCACAACAGTAATAACTAAATGCTTTTAGCGCTTCTAGTTCAGATGATAATTGAGATATACGATGTCTTAGAACTTCAAATTTATCTATTGTTCTCCCAAATGCATTTCTCTGAGACATATAATTTAAAGATTCCGATAATGCATATTCCATCGTTGCAACATTACTAGGTAAAAAACAAAGTCTTTCAAGTTGTAATCCATTCATTAAATAGTAAAAGCCTTTTCCTTCCTCTCCAATTAAATTTTCTTTGGGAACTCTTACATCGTCAAAACTTAGTTCTGCAGTGTCAGATGAGTGCCAGCCAAGTTTATTAATTTTATTTTTGGTAATTCCATTTTGATCAAGATCTACACAAATTAGACTTACTCCTTTTGAACCAGCTTTAGGATCTGTTTTTACTACAAGAATAATAAAATCTCCATATAATCCATTCGTGATGAATGTTTTAGATCCATTGATCACATATTTATTGTCTATAAGTTCAGCTCTAGTTTGAATGTTTTTTGTATCTGACCCAGCATTAGGCTCAGTTATTCCTATACAGCTTATTAAGTCTCCTGAAATTATTCCTGGTAAATATTTATCTTTTAATTTATCACTACCATATTTATAGATATAAGGAGCAGACATGTATTGAACCACTTGCTGAGTAACAACAAAACCACCACTATTCAGCCTTCCTAGCTCTTCGTTAAATATTACTTCAAAAAAGAAATCTAAATCACTTCCACCATATTTTTCTGGAAAAGATAATCCTAGAAAGCCCATATCTCCCATTTTTTTCCATATAGATTTTGGTATTTTCCCATCTTTTTCCCAAACTTCAATATTTGGACTTACCTCCCTGTTAAGAAATTCTCTTAAGCTTTCTCTAAAAAGATTATGTTCTTCATTAAAATACTCCATCAAATTTTTTTTGTAAAAATAAGTTAATAATGTGGTATAATTATACGTCTTAGTGGGATTTATTGTTTAATAAATCTCAATCATTTATTTTTTAAGATTAGAAAATAATTTTTAACTGATTGTAGTAAAATTTACAGATTTAATTTTGTTTTTTACCCAGCTTGAAAGCCTCCATCAACTAATAAACCCTCTCCATTAACAAAACTAGACTTTTCACTTAATAGCCATAAAATACTTTCAGCTACTTCTGTAGTGTTACCTATCCTTTTCATAGGAACTCTAAGGTTTTTCACAAATTCTAGTGACTTTTCTGGAATGTCATCTAAAATTGCAGTTTGAATAAACCCTGGACATACTGAATTAACTCGAATATTATGACCCCCGTATTCTATTGCTGCAGACTTAGTAAGTCCAATAACCCCATGTTTAGCAGCTGAATAATGACTACCATTTCTTACACCATTTAGACCAGCTAAAGAAGAAACATTTACAATTTTACCATTTTTATTTGATAACATATATTTTATTTCTTCTTGCATACAGTAAAAAACGCCTGATAAACAAACAGAGATCATTCTTTCCCAAGTTGACTCCTCAATTGTATGAAGTGAACCTACTAATCCTCCAATACCAGCATTGTTCACTGCTAAATCAATTGAGCCATGTTTTTTAAAAATACTATCTAAAACATTAGCAACATCTTTTTTGATAGATGTGTCTAGTTTATAAAAACAAGCAATTCCACCAGAGTCATTTATAGTTTTAGTTGTTGCTCGTCCTTCCACCTCATTTATGTCGGCTATCATTGTTTTAACTCCATTCTTGGCTAATAATAGTGCTGTTTCTTTTCCAATTCCAGTTGCAGCACCAGTAACAAAAGCAACTTTATTTTTTAAACTTTCATCCATTTATTCCCAGATTACTGTTTCTATATTATCACTCCAGCCTTTAAACTTTTCGCAATATTTATCATTTATCTTATTTCTCTTAATTTTCATTGTTGGAGTTAATATTTCATTTTCTGGATTCCAATCATCTTTTACAAAAATTATAGTGGATATTCTTTTATAACTAACAAGATCTTTGTTAACGTTGATTAATTTATTTTCTATCATCGATTTTAATACATTCTTTTCGGTTGATTTTCCAGATTCTGACAAAACAACTAGCAACATTGGTTGAGGGTTACCAAGACCAACTATACATATTTGTTCAAATTCAACAGTATCTCCAAAAAATTTCTCAAGACCCAATGGTTCAATAAATTCTCCTTTACTGGTTTTGAATGTATCCTTAACTCTTCCCGTAATGTATAAATATCCATCTTCATCTATTTTACCTTGATCGCCTGTACAAAGCCAGCCATCTTTTATTGTTTCATCTGTTCGCTCTTTATCTTTATAATACCCTTTCATCACAAATGCTCCACTCATCATAATCTCATTATTTTCAGGATTTATTTTAATTTTTACTCCAGATTGAGGTAGTCCTACTGAGTTTATTTTATTAGTAACTGAAGGTGAAATTTGAGTGCAAATAGCACAATTTTCTGTCATTCCATATACGTTAGTAATATTTATGCCTATTTTTTTATACCACTGCTTTAGAACTTCTAACATCGGAGCAGCCCCATTAATTATTACACTAGCATTACTTAAGCCTAAAGCTTTTTTAAGTTTACCTTTAATAATAGTTGAAACAATAGGGATTTTTAAAAAAAGATCTAATTTCTTTTGAGGGAATTTTGAAAGTATTCCCATTTGAAATTTAGTATATAACCTTGGAACTCCAATAAATATTGATGGCTGAACAGCTTTTAAGTTTTCTCCGAACCTTTCTAATGATTCTGTAAATGAAATTACACCACCATACTTAAAACTTGTATATTCAACCCCAACTCTTTCTGCAATATGATTTAATGGCAAATATGAAAACCAACTATTTTTTCCTGATAGACTAATATTATATTTTTCTGCTAAACTTACTTCAAACAAATTCCATACTCCTTGTACAGTACCAAAATCCAATACCACTCCTTTTGGATTTCCAGTTGTTCCCGAGGTAAATATAATGGTCCATGTGTCATTAATATTTGGGGAGTAGTTTTCGATTTGAGGATCAAATTTATTTATGAAATCAGACCATTGAAACCCTTCGCTAATTTTAGAAAACCCTTGATAATGAGGGAAAGCTATAAGCGGCATATTTTCAGGAATACCTTTTTGAATTTCATTCCAATCTTCGACCTTTCCCATAAATAACGCTTTTACATCTCCTTGAGTTAGTAATGATTTCGTTTCAGATGAATTTAAGTTTGGAAAAAATGGTACTGATACATAGCCTGCCATAACTATAGCTAAATCAGCAATTATCCATTCTCTACAGTTTTTTGACATTAAACCAATATGACTTTTCTCTGGAAGTCCAAGACTTTTAAGACCTGTAGCTAATTTTCTTGCAAGTTGACCAACTTCACCCCAAGTGTATTCTTCCCAATTTTCACCAAAAGGTTGCCTTAAAAAAGGTTTGTCTTTAAATGTTTTTTCCCAATGATAAAATTTAAAATCAAATTTAGTTTCGTTGCTCATAATAAATTAGTTTTGTTGTTTGACAGAGGCTTGTGAATAACTTGCTATGTTGTTAAAGTATGGAAAAGGTATCTTTTTTTATTGTTAACAGCAAAAATATTAGTAATAAAAGCTGGTATTATTGTTATTCTCTCTACTATCATAAATTTATGGAATTAATTTGGTTTGTCTGAATCTCTTAATTAAAGTATATATTATTTGTTAACTTGCTTAAAAATGAATCCCTATGGATATTAACTTCAATAAAAACGAAGACTTTAACAAACTTTTAATTTCAGATCTACGCAAACGTTTTGCTAAAGTAAAATTAGGTGGAGGTCAGAAGCGTATAGACAAACATCGTGAAAAGGGGAAAATGACAGCACGTGAAAGAGTAGATTTTTTATTTGATAGCAAAACAAAGTCAATAGAAATTGGTGCTTTTGCAGGAGATGAAATGTACAAGGAACATGGAGGTTGTCCCTCGGGTGGAGTTGTTGTAAAAATTGGGTATATTAAAGGAAAACAGTGCATAGTAGTAGCTAATGATGCTACAGTAAAAGCAGGAGCTTGGTTTCCAATCACTGGTAAAAAGAATCTCCGAGCTCAAGAAATATCTATTGAAAATAAAATTCCAATAATTTATTTAGTAGACTCTGCAGGGGTGTATTTACCTATGCAAGATGAAATTTTTCCAGATAAAGAACATTTTGGTCGAATTTTTAGAAATAATGCTATAATGAGCAGTTTGGGAATTACACAAATTTCTGCGGTAATGGGGAGTTGTGTTGCTGGTGGTGCTTATTTGCCAATTATGAGCGATGAATCTATTATTGTAGATAAAACGGCTAGTATTTTCTTAGCAGGAAGCTATTTAGTAAAAGCAGCAATTGGAGAAAGTATTGATAATGAAACTTTAGGTGGAGCTACAACACATTGTGAAATTTCTGGTGTTACAGATTATAAGGCAACAGATGACAAAGACGCATTAGAAAAGATTAAAAGTATAGTTGATAAAATCGGTGATTTTGAAAAGGCAGGTTTTAATAAAGTTAAAAGTCAAGTTCCAAAAGAAAATGAAGATGATATTTTTGGAATTCTACCCAAAGAAAGAAATGCTCAGTATGATATGTTAGAAATTATCAAACGATTGGTAGATAAATCTGAATTTGATCAATATAAACAAGGATATGGACAAACTATTTTGACAGGTTATGCTAGAATAGATGGTTGGGCAGTTGGTATTGTAGCAAATCAAAGAAAATTAGTAAAAACTAAAAAAGGAGAAATGCAATTTGGTGGGGTTATTTATAACGACTCCGCTGATAAAGCAACCCGCTTTATTGCTAACTGTAATCAAAAAAAAATACCCTTAGTTTTTTTACAAGATGTAACTGGATTTATGGTTGGAAGTAAATCTGAACATGCAGGTATCATTAAAGATGGTGCAAAAATGGTAAATGCTGTGAGTAATTCTATTGTACCTAAGTTCACAGTTATTATAGGTAATTCATATGGAGCAGGTAATTACGCCATGTGTGGTAAAGCATATGACCCGAGATTAATTGTTGCATGGCCAAGTGCTGAATTAGCTGTAATGAGTGGGAATTCTGCTGCTAAAGTATTACTACAAATAGAAACAGCATCATTAAAAAAACGAGGAGAAAAAATCACACCAGAAAAAGAAGCCGAATTATTTGATGAAATAAAATCACGTTATGATCAACAAATTTCCCCTTATTATTCAGCAGCAAGAATCTGGACAGACGCAGTGATTAATCCACTAGATACTAGAACTTGGATCTCTATGGGTATTGAAGCTGCAAATCATGCGCCAATTGAAAAACAATTTAATATGGGAGTTTTACAAGTCTAAATATCAGTGTTTATATAGTATATTTTATTAAAAAAAAATGAAACTAAATGAATAATTATAATAATAATCAGGTTGAAAATCTTTCTAATTTTCATTTCTCATTTCTAAATTTAGAAGAAAATAATAATGTCTTTAAGATTACATTAAATAGACCAAACAAAAAAAATGCTTTACACCCTCAAATGGTAAATGAAATTGCTTTCGCAATGCATTATGCTCATTTTAAAAAGACTATTTGGGTAGTATTATTTGAAGCTGAAGGAACTGTGTTTTGTTCAGGTGCAGATTTAAAAGCAATGTCTGGGGATGTTGAACCTAACGACTCAACAATACCATTGCCTAATAATGAGATTCTAATTGGTGAACTTTTTAATAAAATTTATAAGCCCACAATTGCAGTTGTAAATAAAGATGTTTACGCTGGAGGGTTTTTAATACTCGCTGGCTGTTTGTTTGTTGTTGCAAATAATAGATTAAATTTTTCGCTACCAGAAGTTAAAAGAGGTTTGTTTCCAATGCAGGTAATGGCCAGTTTAATAAATATTATGCCAAAAAGAAAGGTACTGGATTGGTGCGTTAGAGGCTATAGTATAACAGCAAAGGAGGCTCATAGTTTAGGTTTGCTATCTCATATTTGTAATGAGGATGAAATTCATTCGGTTACCAATAAACTAGTAGAAGAAATTAAAGAAAATTCACCAAAGGCAATTAGCTTAGGCTTAGAAGCATATGATAATTTATATAATACAAATAATGAGCATGAATATTTATCTGAGATGTTAAATAAAATGCAACAAAATGATGATGCTAAAGAAGGATTAAGTGCTTTTAGAGAGAAAAGAAAGCCTAATTGGACAGGCAACTAGTGTTTTGATTTTTAAAGATAAATTATGATAAATAAAAAAATGATTTTGGTTAATAGGCCGACTGGTATTCCAGAAAAAAATACTTGGAGCTTTGAAGAAGAGTTAATATCAGAAATAAAAGACGGTCAAATATTAATTAAACAACAATACATATCCCTTGATCCAGCCATGAGAGGCTGGATGAATAACTCAAAGTCCTATATTCCACCTGTTGAGATCGGTACAGTAATGAGAGCTGGTACTGTAGGAGAAGTTATACAAGTAAATAATAATACTAATTTTAAAGTAGGTGATTTTGTTTCTGGCTGGGGTGGAGTGCAAGAGTATTCAATCTCTGATGGAAAAAACTATAGTATTATTAAGGATAAGAATAATCCTATACATAGATATTTAGGTGCACTAGGAATGCCAGGTATGACTGCTTATTTTGGTATAATTAATGAAGGAAAAATAAAGAGTGGAGATATCGTATTGGTCTCTGCTGCAGCTGGTGCTGTTGGTAGTCTGGTTGGACAAATTGCTAAAATCAAAGGCTGCAAAGTAATCGGCATTGCTGGAGGAAATGAGAAGTGTAAATATGTTAAAGAGCAGCTTGGTTTTGATGAGGTAATTGATTACAAAAACGACAATATATATTCTTCTTTAAAGAAGTACTGCCCAGAGGGAATAGATGTTTATTTTGATAATGTAGGAGGTGAAATTTTGGATGCTGCACTGGCAAAATTAAGAATGAATGCTAGAATTGTAATATGTGGTGCTATTTCTCAATATAATAACACTTCTAGAACCAAAGGTCCTTCCAATTATCTTTCCCTATTAGTTAATAGAGCAACTATGAAAGGGATGGTTGTGTTTGATTATAAAAATGATTACCCTATGGCTATAAATCAAATATCCGAATGGTTTAATCAAGGAAAGTTAAAAAGTAATGAGAGTATTTTTGAAGGTATTGATAATTTTTATGAAACATTCTTAAAACTATTCAATGGAAATAAACGCGGTAAATTAATTCTTAAACTTTAAATTTTTATTATGAGTAAACCATCATTTATCAATGAATTATCCATTCCAGTTATAGCAGCTCCACTATTTTTAATTTCTGGCCCAAAACTAGTAATTGAATGTTGTAAAAATGGAATTGTTGGAACTTTTCCTGCTCTTAACCAAAGAACAACTGAAGGTTTTGAAGAATGGGTTATTGAGATTAAGTCAAAACTTAAAAGCTTTGAAAATGAGACAGGTAAAAAACCTGCTCCATTTGGAGTTAATTTAATTGTTCACCATTCTAATCCAAGATTACAAGCAGATTTAGATATATGTATAAAGCACGAAGTTCCGATTATAATAACTTCATTAGGAGCAGTTTCGGATTTAGTCGAGTCTGTTCATAATTATGGCGGTTTAGTTTTTCATGATATTATTAAAAAACGTCATGCTGAGAAAGCGGCAGAAGCAGGAGTTGATGGGCTAATTTTGGTTGCAGCTGGAGCTGGAGGTCACGCAGGAACTTTAAACCCCATGCCTCTTGTTGCTGAAATTAAGAAGTTTTTTAATAAGACTATAATCCTTTCGGGTTGTATAAGTAACGGAAAAGATGTGGCTTCTGCCATGCAAATGGGTGCAGATATTGCTTACATGGGAACAAGATTTATAAATACCAATGAAAGTAAAGCCTCTGATGATTATAAAAATATGATAATTGAAAGTGGTGCTGGGGATATTGTATATACTGCTGTGGTTTCAGGAGTTCCAGCTAGTTTTTTACGACCAAGCTTAGAAAAGATGGGAATTAGTGAAAAAATGTGGGGCGGTTCTCCAACATTTATGCAAAAGCTAAAAATGTATTTTAAAGTACTAACATCAAAATTTAGTTTTGCAAAAGAATTAGATCTTGCAAAAGCAGAAGCAAAAGCTTGGAGTACAATTTGGTCTGCTGGTCAGGGTGTTACCAATATTCAAGACACTTTATCTGTGAAAGAATTAGTGAGTAATATCAAGATTGAATTTAAAGAATCTCTAACTGAGCAAGCGAAGTTATTGGATAAATATTTATAGTGGTGTGACTAAGTCCCAAAAATAAGGTAGTACATAATATATTGTAAAAGTCAAAGTAACAATAGAGATTAAGTTTAGCCATAATCCTTTTTTAAACATATCCTCAATTTTCAATAGTCCTGACCCAAAAACAACAGTATTTGGAGGCGTCGCAACAGGTAACATAAATGCGCAGGATGCTGCTAAAGTTGCACTAACTAACAAATAATAAGGATGTAAATCAAGAATAACAGCTAAGGAGACCAGAATAGGTAATAACATAGCGGTAGTTGCCATATTAGATGTTACTTCCGTTAAAAAATTAACGCTAGCAATTAATATTAATATTAAAACCACTAATGGGACATCACTTAAATATGTTAGTTGACTGCCAATCCATATAGCTAACCCACTGCTATCAAAACCTTGAGCAAGAGCCATGCCAGCACCAAATAATAATAGTATTCCCCAAGGAAGTTTCATAGCATCTTCCCAATCAATAATTTTGGTTATTTTATTTGTAATTGTAGATTTTTTAGAAGGCAATATAAACAGTACTAGAGCAGAAATAATAGCTATAATTGTATCATCTAAATTTGGAATTATTTTTGTTAATCCGTATTGAACACCATCTATTTGAACGTTTCTTGTTATCCAAGCTAATGCAGTTAAAATAAATACTATTAATATAGTTTTTTCTTCGAAAGATATTTTGCCTAACCCTTTCAGTTGAGACACAATTTCTTCTTTTCCAGCCGAGAATTCCTTTTGTTTAAACCTGAAAGCTATTTTGGTTAAATAAAACCAGCAGATAAACAGAAAAAATATACTTAAGGGTAGTCCAAACTTAAACCAATCAAAGAAAGAAATCTCAATATTATAACTTTCTTTAATCACCCCAGCAAATATCATGTTAGGTGGAGTTCCTATAATAGTAGCCATTCCTCCGATTGATGCGCTGTAAGCTATTGCAAGCATTAAAGCTTTCCCAAATAAAGAGTTTTCATTTTCAGGAGTGTTAGGATCATCTTTAAGTTGCGAAATAATTGCTAAACCTACGGGTAAAATCATCACCGATGTCGCAGTATTACTAATCCACATCGATAAAAATGCTGTAGCAGTCATGAACCCTAAAATTATATTACTTTTATTTACTCCAACCTGATTAATGATGTTTAGAGCAATTCTTTTGTGCAGTTTCCATTTTTGAATAGCTATAGCCAAAATAAAACTCCCAATAAATAAAAAAACGTATTTGTGTCCAAAAGCAGCCGTTGTTGTTTTTATATCTAACCCACCAGAAAGAGGAAAAATTATTATTGGTAACAATGAAGTGGCAGCAATTGGAATAGGTTCAGTTACCCACCATATAGCTATCCAGGACGCACATGCTAAAATAGCTTTTCCTTGAAATTCTAAATCATCAGGATTGAAAAACAACATTATTAAAATAAAAGATAAAGGCCCTAAAACAAATCCTATTTTACTTGCGGATATTTTCATCTTAATTAAATATTAGGTCACATCCATATTCAATAGAATCACCAGTATTATGAGATAAACCATTTATAATATTAAGTGTCCAATTAAAAGTTAATGAATTCGTTTGTGCAAAATCTTGAGCTTGATTATAAAAATGAATTGCTCTATCAACTCTATGTAGACCCTGAGCATCTGCAAATTCATTATGTCTTAACCCTGGAAAATCTGGGTCATTATCTAAATTTCCAACTTGAATTATATGATTCTTAGCTAAAATATCTATTAAGTAGCTATTGTTAGATAATGGAGGTTCTTGTGTTAAAATACTATTATTTAAGCCATAAGGAAACTGAATGTTATTATCTAAAACAGTAAACCAGCCAGCTGCAGAGGTTAGGATTTTATCATACCTAGCATTTGGATTAAAAAGCATAAATCGGTGTGCAAATTGAGCTCCAGCTGAATGTCCAAATAAATGATATTTGTCAACATTTGTGTTAGTATTGGCTAGAAATATATCAAAAATTGGTTCTATTATTGAAAATGCCCATTCGTTTACATCATTAAGTGATTCTGGTGTTGGATTATCTCCGTCTACATATACGTTTCCTAAATTAAAACCGTCTCCACCCGGAAAATTAACATTACTAATTTCAGGTGCAATAATTATAAATCCATATTGATCTGCTTTAACCTCCATCATGTTTCTCGTTGATTCTCCATCTCTTCCACCTCCGTGAATATTAAATACTACTGGTGTACTTGAATTTACATTGTTAGGGATGTAGTAATAGATAGGAATGACTTTTTCATTAAAAGTTTGGTAAAATAAACCAGCACCTAAATTTTCTAATACCACACTATTATTATTGTCAATTGGTTCATTTGGTGTAAATGTAGTTTCTTGGTTTTGGCAATTGAAAAGCAACAATAATAGAAAAAACAGGAACTTATTAATATGCATAATTTATAGTAAAATTTTGTTAAATATAGAAGGATTTTTCTTTATTTTAGAGAAAAATTTAAAAAAAAATAGGTTTATGAAAAATATTATTATTTTAATGTTTCTATTCTTAGCAGTTCAGTCTTGTGATACTGAAGATGTCTTGCCTGGTGTCAATGTTGAGTTAGAAAGCGAAACTATTTCTGAAGATAATGGCCTAGTTGTTGTAACTGCTACATTAAATGGATCTGTATCTAGCGATATATCGATTCCGATGCAATTTTCTGGCTCTGCTGTTATAAATTCTGACTATTCAGTTAGTTCAAATAATATTTCAATAATCAGTGGAAGTAGAACTGGATCAGTAACTATTTCAGCTATTCAAGATAGTGAAATTGAAAGTCCAGAAGAGATCATTATTGATTTAATTGCAAACAGTAATTATCTTTTGTCAAGTAATTCTCAGTTAGTAATAAACTTACTTGATGATGATACTGATACTGACGGGGATGGTATCCCTGATTCAGAGGATAACTGTGCCCGAACTTGCCATTGGAGTTGCAGAAGAATTTAACGGATGTCCATGGAATCCACTAGCTGGTTTTATAATTAACGAGGTTTTGTACGACCCGCCAGCTGGAGATCATGCTGGTGATGCTAATGGAGATGGATCTAGAGAAGCTAACGAAGATGAATTTATTGAGTTTTATAATTCAGGTTTAGAAATTGACTATGTCTGGCTACACTATTACTGATGCATAGACCAGCTGATGGAGAACAGCTAAGACACACTTTCCCATCGGAGGATCAATAATTCCTGCAAATGGAGTTCTTAGTTCTTATTTGGAGGAGGTAGCCCAACCGGAGATTTTGGAAATTCTGTGGTGCAGACTGCGTCTGAGGGCTCAATAAACATGAGTAATGCATGGAGACTTTAATCACAATGAATGATCCTCAGTGGCAGATGTTATTTTAACTATCGATGTAGAACCTCTTTCAAACAACCCAAATGAATCTTACACACTTAGACCCAGATATAACAGGGGAAACGGTTCTAGAGCAGCATGCGAGGTATTGCAGGATCAAGCGGTAGCTCTGTATTCACCAGGATACAAATTAGATGGTACAGATTTTTAAATTTTAAAATATTATTATGAAAATTATAAAAATTACTTCTTTATTTCTTTTTTTAATATCATTTAATATTAATTCCCAATCCACATTGGATAGTTACTCTTTTGGTGAAGGAATTAGCTTTACTGCCGATAATGGAAGTAAGATTAAATTAAGTGGTTATGTTCAACCGCATGTTGAAATAAAGAATTATAATGATTTGGAAGAAAATTCTTCTTCAACTAGATTTAGATTAAGAAGGTTAAGATTAAGATTTGACGGTCAAGCTGCTAATCCAAAATTTGCATATAGATTTCAGGTTGATTTAAGTGGGTCCTCAGAAACAGGAGAAGCTACTGGTGATTTTTTACTTGACGCATATGTAAGTTATGATATTACAAATAGAATAAAAGTCATATTTGGTCAAAGGTCAACATACACGGACAATAGAGAGTTATTTATGAATTCTAACTCATTGCAATTAGTAGAAAGGAGTAGACTTACCTCTGCATTCTCATCGATAAGAGAATTTGGTTTGTTTTTAAGTGGAAATTTTAGATTAAATGGCAAGGGTTCTTATTTACGTCCCTATTTTGTTTTAACAAATGGTGATGGAATAAATAATTTTGATAAAGATTTAGGTGGATTAAAAATCGGAGGAAGAATCGATTTTTTACCTTTCGGTCTATTCACTAATAAAGGTCAGTTCAGACAAATTGATGTTATGAGGGAATTAACTCCAAAATTTGTAATTGGTGTTAACTATAGTCATAATTCAGGCATGAGTAGTAGAAGAGGTAGAAATAGTGGATCAATACTTTATTTAAATGAATTTGGTCAGCAAAGTTTACCCGACTATACTAAGTATGGAATTGATTTTTTATTTAAATACAATGGCTTTTCAGCCCTTGGAGAGTATGTTAAATCCAGCTCAACAGTTCCAATTAACATTATTGAAAGAGTAAGAAATGATGGATCTACCTCTTCCTCATTTTTAGTCAATGGCATTCAAGATATTGAAAGCTATGTTAATGGTAGAATGATGCTTGGGGAGGCTTATAATATTCAAATGGGATACTTGTTTAAATCTGGTATTACAATTGACTCTAGATATACCCATTTAAAAGCAGATGACAACTCTTTTTTAAATAATGCTACTTTTTACAATAGGCCCAATTACTATACTTTAGGCATTGGAAAACTTCTTGGAAGAAATTACGGCGCTAAGATACAAGGGTCAATAACTTTAGTAGATGGCAGTTTGGGTGTAAATCATGATAATGACACTGCTACTGACCCTCTTTTTAAAGATGAGTTATTATTTAGATTAATTACAACTATATCTTTTTAGAAATCTATGATTAAATATTTGTACATATCATTTTTTTTGTTGGGGACTATTCTCGTTGCGGGTCAGCCTAATCCCCAAAGTAAAAAAATAACAAATGATTTTTTTCCAGATTATCAAGAATTATTAGAAATAACTCCAGCTTTAAAAAAGAAAAAAGGATTTACTAATTATGAGGAATTAATGACCTTTCTGACTAATCTTAAAAATAAATTTCCTGATAAAATGGAAATTAAATTTATTGGAGAATCACAAAAAGGATATCAAATACCAATTGTATATCTTAATTCAGAAAATAAAAACAATTTAAAAGTATGGTTTAAAGGTGGACTTCATGGTAATGAGCCTGCTGGAACAGAGGGTTTATTATATCTATTAGATAGATTACTTAATGATAGTAATTTAAAACACCTTTTGGATAACACAAACATTGCTATTTTACCAATGGCTAATATAGATGGCTCTATAAAGCAAAACAGATACGCATCAAATGGACTTGATTTAAATAGAGATCAAACTAAATTAATGGCGATAGAATCTGTATCTATAAAACAAGCATTTACAAATTTTAATCCTGATATTGCTGTTGACTTTCATGAGTATAGGCCCTACAGAAAAGATTTTGCCAGGATGAGTGATTTTGGAATTACATCTGTTTATGATGTGATGTTTTTATATTCTGGGAACCTAAATGTGCCAGAAAATATTAGATCAATTACAGATACTTTATTTGTTAAAAAGGCAAGGTCAGTTATGGATAACTACGGATTAAAACATCACGATTATATGTCTACCACTAAACATTTAGGAGAGATTCATTTTAATCAAGGTTCAACTAATGCTAGATCTAGCGCTACTTCTTATGCGCTAAACAACACCATATCCACCTTGATTGAAATTAGAGGAGTAGGAATTGGTAAAACTTCTTTTAAAAGAAGAGTAAATTCTGCTTTTTCTATCGCACTGTCCTATCTTAAAACATCTTTTGAAAATAGTGATTTTATTAAATCAGAGTTAAAAAAATCATTAAGTAGTAATTCAAGTGATATAGTTGTTACTAGTTCCAGAACAGTAGAAAAAGAAATGATTCAAACAATTGATTTGAATTCAAATAAAATAATCGATTATGAGGTTACTATAAGAGATGCTCTAAGATCTAACCCTATCTTAATTAGAGATAGACCTTCAGGTTACTTAATATTAGAAGAGCATATTGAATTAATTGAGAAATTAAGAGTTCTTGGTCTTGAAGTAAACACTATTCAAAATGATTCTGTTATGAAAGTTGAAAAATTCAAAATAACAAATTATAATGATAATTTTGATAAGTACGAAAAAATGAATTTACAGTCCGTAAAAGCTTCCCTTGTTGAAGATGAAATTATAGTAAAACAAGGGACTTATTTAATTTTAACTAATCAAAGAGCTACTAATATCTTAACAGAATTATTAGAACCAGAAGCTCCAAATAGCTTTGTTAGTTTTGGAATTTTAAGGACAAAAATAAACGAAATATTACCTATATACAGATTAATAAATTAAAAAAACATAGTCATGAAAAAGATATCATTTTTAATAATAATATTTATTACAACATTTATTACAGCTCAAGAATCAAATCAAAACCAATCGGATTTTGATTTTGGTAATGGAGTGTCATTGTCATTTGAAGATGGAGATTATAACTTTAATATTAATGGCTTTATAAAGCCTACATATGTTTATAATGAAATGACTAGTATTGTTGATGGAGGAATAGTAAATGAAATAAACAGACAATTTAAGTCAAAGAACTCTGTATTAGAGATATCAGGAAATGCAAAAAAAGAAAAAGTAAGCTTCAATATTATGATGGATTATAGTCTAAGTAATCCATTATTAGAAGCTTGGGTTGGATATCACCCAAGTAAAAGTGTTAACTTATATTTTGGTCAAAAAAACACATTTTTAAATAATAGAGAAATGATTTTTAATGAAGATATTCTTCAATTTACTGGTAGAAGTTTACTTAGTCAAAACCATACAGGTTCTGATGGGGAAGAATTTGGACTATTTATAGAAACTACTTTCGGAGAAAAGTTTATTCTTTCACCAAAATTTGCAATTACATCTGGTGATGGCAGAAACTCATTCGGGGAAGATTCCAGAGATAGTGATTTAGGTGGAGTTAAATTTGGAGCTAGATTAGATTTGTATCCTTTTGGAAATTTTTCAGAAGGAAATGAAGGGTCTGTAGATTTAGTTGGTGAAGAAAAACTAATTATGGAGCTTGGTTTTGCTTACAGTAAAAATATTGGAACTAGTCATAAAACAGGAGATGGTCACGGAGATATTATGTTTTATGATGCAAATGCCAAAAATAATTTACCTGATTATGAAAAAATATTTGTAGATCTATTATTAAAATATAAAGGATTTTCTTTTTTAGCTGAATATGCTGATGCCGCTGCATCAGCTTTAAATGAAACTTATACCGAAACATTCGATTTATTAATTCCACAACAAATTAGCGAATACCTAGTCTTAGGAAGTAGTTATAATTTTCAGCTAGGATATGTCTTCAAAAACGATATAGGAATTGATTTTAGATATGAGTTTTCTACACCTGAATTTACAAATGAAACTAATAATGCATACGAAAATTCAATTCTTCAAGATTTCGAAAACATGAGTTTTGGTATTTCAAAATACTTCGATAATAATAATCTTAAAATACAAGCTGGAATATCGTCAATAAAATATTTTTACGGAGATGAGACTACTATTGCTGAATTAGTTTGTCAGATTAGATTATAATGTTCTTGAAGTTAAGTTTTAATTTTGTGTAAATTTATTGTCTAAACAATTCTATGTTATTAAAAACTAAATATTTTTCTTACACATTTTTTTTTATAATATCTTGTGTTTTTTCACAACAGTTTAGAAATGCTTCAAATTACTCAGATTTAAATATTTATCAAGATAATAACGGAGTTGCCGTTGCCGATTACGATTTAGATGGAGATTTAGATATTTTTATTGTTGGTAGTTTTTCTGAAGAAAATAATAATTTTACTTGGAGTCGATTATTACAAAATACCAATAACGGTAATTTTATTGATGTTACTATAGACACTGGTATTGAACAAACATTAAACCATGATATTATATTAAATGATATAGGTTTTTTAGATTTACAACAAGATTTTGGAGATAGACTTTCCGCTTCGTGGGGAGATTTTAATAATGACTCCTATCCAGATCTTTTTCTAGGGAACTCTAACCAAAGTCAACTATACCAAAATAACACTGATGGCACCTTTACCAATATTACAGATCAATCTGGCTTAACTGTAGACTGCGATACTTGTTTTGTTACCAGTGGCTTGTGGTTGGATTATGACATTGACGGATTACTGGATCTTTTTATTACTGACTATCATTCAAACTCAAATAATAAATTATATAAAAACCTTGGTAATGGTACTTTTGAAAGTGTAGATTTAAGTAATGTTAATAGTACAACTAATAGCTTTTCTTCAATTGTTATTTATGCCAATGACGATAATTATCCGGATATATATGTAGCCAACGATCTCGATCAAAATAATATGTTATTAATTAATCAACAAGGAGAAGGTTTTGTTGATGAAACTCAGTCTTATAATCTCTTGGATCCTTATGATGGGATGGGTTTAGCTACAAGTGATTACAATAATGATAATGATTTTGAAATTTTAGTTACAAACATAAAAGAAAACAGTTTTTATGTCGATGAATTTATGAATAACCAGTATGTAAATAATTCAGAAAATGTAAATATATACGATACAAATTGGGCATGGGGAGCAAACTTTTCAGATTATAATCATGACGGTTTTGAAGATCTATTTATTGCTAACGGATTTTCAGTTGTTGAAGAGAATGAGTTTTTTATAAATGTTTCTGATGGGTCACAATCAATCCAATCAAGAAAATTTTCAAAAACTGAACCTTTAGAAGAACAGATTGAATTAACTAAAAGTAGATCTTTAGTGTCATTTGATTATGATAATGATGGTGATCTAGATTTATTGATATCTAATTTTGATTCAAGCCTTATCTTATATGAAAACAAAGCAATTGACGCTTATTTTAATGCTCAACTGCAGGGAAACTGGATTAAAATTAATTTAAAAGGGACTGTGTCTAATATGGACGCTTTAGGATCTATTGTTCAAATTTATTTGGATAACGATACGCATCAATCTAGATTATATCATGGATCTTCATATCAAAATCAGTCATTGCAATCAGTTCATTTTGGTATTGAAAACACAGTTTCAATTGATAGTATAGCTGTTACTTGGCCAAACACGGGTAGGCAAGTTTATGAGGAATTAGGTGTAAACTCTTTCATTACTATTATTGAAAATGATGGGGTAGTTGAGAATGATCATAATACATCATTGAAAATTGAAGGTTGTACAAATATTAATTCGTGTAATTATAATCCAGATGCAACGGTAGATGACGGTTCTTGTCAGTTTTTAGCTGCTGGATCATTAGAAGGAGAAAATAACATACAACCTTTGTTTCCATATACATACTCTTACCTATCAAATGATTCTAGTAATTACGTTTGGAATATTGTAAATGGAACTATAATTAGTGGTCAAGGAACCTCAACTGTTTCTGTGATTTGGGATGTCGCTATTGAAGGTAGCCTATCGGTGAGTGCCTATAATGATGAATGTTCTACTGAGGTAGAAATGTTAAATATTACTATTGACACATCTGAAATAGATTGGATATCTAACAATATGTCTATTGCAAGACTTTGGAACGAAATATTATTAGAAGCAATAAGAAATGATTTTGCTAGACCTACTGTACATGCCAGAAACTTATTTCATATTAGTGCGGCTATGTATGACGCTTGGGCTATAATTAAAGGACAAGGCTCTACTTATCTTATAGGACAAAATGTAAATGATTTTAATGTTGATTACCAGTATTTTGATAATAATATGTCGGAAGAAGAAAATATGGTTACTGCTATTAGTTATACCGCTTACAGGTTAATCACTCATCGCTTTTCTGAGTCTCCTAATTCTGAATATATTATTAGTTTGGCTAGCTTTTACATGAATTTACTAGAGTTAGATATTGAAAATTATGAAGTTTTAGATAACTCAGAAAATCCTATACACCTTGGTAATTATATTGCTGAAAATTATATTCAATATGGTTTAGAAGATGGTTCTTTAGAAGAGTTAGATTATGAAAATCAGTATTATGTTCCTGTAAATGACCCTTTATCTCCAATATTAAGTGGAAATGAAAATATTATCGATCCTAACAGATGGCAGCCTCTAACATTAAGTGTTTTTATTGACCAAAGTGGACAAGTAACCGGCGAAAACACACCTCCTTTTCTTGGTGCTGAATGGGGTAATGTTTATCCTTTTGGTTTAAATGAGGGTGATTTAAGTACTTTTTCAAGAGATGATAATCCATACAATGTTTATCATGACCCTGGACCACCTCCTTTTTTAAATAATTCTGATGAAGAAAACTTTGATTTTGTGAATGCATTTTCAATGGTTCCGATATGGGGTTCACACCTTTCATCTGAAAATGATGTGTCATGGGATATTTCTCCAAGATCAATTGGTAATTTTAATTTAAATAATTTTCCAACATCTGTTTCAGATTATAATAGTTATTATAACTATTACTCCGGTGGTGATAGTAGTACTGGCCATGAATTAAACCCATTTACCAATCTTTCTTACGAACCTCAATATGCTCTAAGAGGAGATTACACACGTGTATTAGCTGAGTTTTGGGCTGATGGACCAGAATCAGAAACACCTCCAGGACATTGGTTTGTATTATTAAATAAGGTCAGTGACGATCCTTTACTAATTAAAAAGTTTAAAGGAGAAGGAGAGATATTGTCAAATTTAGAATGGGATATTAAATCATATTTTATATTGGGTGGAACAATGCACGATGCTGCCGTTTCAGTCTGGGGGATTAAAGGATGGTATGACTATGTAAGACCAATATCCATCATAAGATATCTTTCAGCTTTAGGGCAGAGTTCTGATTCTTCGTTAGCTAATTATCATCCTCAAGGTTTTCCTATCATTGAGGACTATATAGAAACAGTAGATGATGGAGATTTTTTAGCTGGTGAAAACAATGAAAATTTAGGTAAAATTAAATTATATACATGGAGAGGGCATGATTATATTGACGATGTGGAATTAGATCAAGCTAGTGTAGGGTGGGTTTTAGCAGAGGATTGGTGGCCATATCAAAGGCCAACATTTGTAACCCCTAATTTTGCAGGTTATGTTTCTGGACATTCAACATTTTCCAGATCTGCTGCAGAAGTTTTAACTATGTTTACTGGCAGTCCATATTTCCCTGGAGGTATAGGAAAATTTTTTGCAACTAAAGATGAGTTTTTAGTTTTTGAACAGGGCCCAAGTGAAGATATAGAGCTTCAATGGGCTACATATAGAGATGCTGCAGACCAATGTAGTTTATCAAGGATTTGGGGAGGAATACATCCGTATATTGATGATATTCCAGGTAGGCTTATAGGAAATACAATTGGTAATGATAGTTTTGAGTTCGGAGAAAGTTATTTTTCTGACAATCTATCAAATTCTTATTTTAATGAGAATTCTCTTAAATTAAAATCAAACCCTATTAACTCGAACGAACAAATTCAAATATTAAATACTTTGGGAATTGAGAGTTTTTCGTTACATAATTTGTTAGGGCAAAAAATTGATGTACAATCAAGTTATAATTCTTCATCACAATCAACTATTTTAAATCATGACTATCTCCCCCCTGGATTATATATTTTAAATACTATTGATTACAGTTGGAAAATAATCGTACAGTAAATTATGATTGAAACTAAACGATTATTAATAAGAAAATTTGAATCCAAAGACTTTAAACAACTTTACAACTTGGACTCAAATCCCTTAGTGCATAAATATCTTTATAATTCTCCAATGAAATCATATGGCGAAGCTAAGGAATATATTCAAGCTCAGTTAAACCAATATGAAAATTATGGAGTGGGTAGACTAGCTGTTTTAGATAAAAAAAATAATTTTATAGGATGGGCAGGGCTAAAGTTTAACAATTCAATGATTAACAACAAAACGAATTTTTATGACTTAGGGTATAGACTAAAACCAAACCAATGGGGTAAAGGAATAGCTACTGAAGCATCAAAAGCCATATTAGATTATTATAAAAATCTTAAAAATATTTGTGGCATAGCATCAGTTGAAAATATAGCTTCAAATAAAGTTTTAATTAAAAGTGGTCTTGTTTATGTAAACAAATTTATTGATCCAATTAACGGAAAGTTTGATAATTGGTATGAGTTTAATTAATAGTAAATTTGATTTTTTGTTAGTTTTAAAATTATCACTAGTTTCGCTCAAATAAATTTAATATCATGAAACATTTTTTATTTATCTTAACTTTTTTAGTTACATATTCAACATATTCACAGTCTGAAAAGTCCATGCTCACTCATTATAAAGAATATTATAAGCAAATGAGAACTCAAGGCGATGTTCAAGGAGTTATTAACGCTCTAACTCACCTTAATATATTATCTCCAAGTCAAGCTAGAAAAGATACTTTAGCTGTTTTGTACATGAACGAGGGGAAACATGTTCAAGCTTTAAACACTATCGGAATTGATAGAAATGAAAATGATTCTGACATGGCTGTTGAAGTGAAAGCTATTTCTCTTCAAGTATTAAATCAAATTGAAAGATCAGTTGAGCATTATGAAGAGCTTTATAAAAGAAAGCCTAATCCGCTTGTCGCATATGAATTGGCAGATTTAAAGATTCAACTTGATGACTTGTTGGGGGCGACTAAGCATATCACTTTTGGAGTTGCTAATTCAAAAAGTGATGTTATGAGGACATATTATGAATCTCAGTCTCAATACCAAGTTCCGATGAAAGCTGCATTTATTTATTTGAAAGGTCTTGTTCGTTTTAAAGAAAATAAAGCTTTAAATATTGATGCTGCAATTGAAATTATGGACGAAGCTCTAGCAATTGCTCCAAACTTTAATTTAGCTCAAATTAGTAAGGATGCTTTACTTTCTCAAAAAACTACTCAGTAATTTTTTGTAGTTCCTTTTCAATGGTTTTATTTATTTGATAAATGAGGTTGTAATAAGATTCAATAGATTTCTTTGTTATTGTAACCTTTTTTTTCGTTTCTATTTGAGTTTTTGATAACACAGATTCTAATTCTAAAATGTTTGTTTCTAAAACAACAATTCTAGAGCTTATCGGCGGTAAATTTAATTTTTTTGGAAGTGTTTTTTTTAATTCTGTTATAAATTCCTTTAAGTAATTATCTGTCTCCATGAAAGCAGTATACTTTTCAGATTCCAAGCCATTTATAATACTTTTAAGTTCTGCTAAACTTGACCATTTTTGTGTTATATTTTGAGCCTCTAAACTTAACTTTTGAGGATTTATTTTGGCACTAATATTAATTGAATTTTCCAATGTGTTATTCTTAGAAAATTTGTCATCAATTTTAACTGAATTATTGCAGCTATAAAATAAAATAATCAATAATAAATATCTATTCATTTCTATTTTCTTGGCTTAAATATTAAGTAAAATACTAGTAGTAATATTAATAGTATTATTTCAAAACCAAATACATAGTCAGGTAAACCTAAAATAGTATTTTCACCTGTCCCTAAAATTAAAGGGTTTTTTGCTATTGGAGGCTTAGCAACATACAGATAGTTTGATCCAAGTGCGGCATTGACGGGCATAACAATAGCTAATAATATATTGATTCCAGCAAACGTTTTTAACCAAGAATATTTTCTCAATTCCATTTTCATTCGATACATGATTGCTATTGGAATCACTATGATTGAAGCATGTTTAAAGTAAAACATTATATAAAAAAAATAATTATCATCATATAGTGTAATTTGAGGAGTAAGTATAGACATAATCCCTCCGATTATTCCACAGTAAAATAAAAATTCAAATAAAAACTGTTTTTTCTTCACAAAGAAAATAACACAGCATATAATAGCAGAAACACTACAAAGATGTAATGGAAGATCTTCCATCAGCGTCCAAGATCCGCTAGATATTAGGATG
>CAXYDM010000010.1:0-42289 GCA_964275595.1 uncultured Flavobacteriaceae bacterium | reverse complement strand
GAAGGTATAGAAACTAATACCAACAGGCAGAATAATATTTAGACTATTAGCATTAATCTGCATTCCAAAAAGACTAAAAGCATCTACAAAGTTTTCTAAGAAGAAATTGTAATATTTAAAGAATCCTAAAAAGCCAAGATTTACTATAATACTTGTCCATAGTAATGCTTTCCTTTTAGATTGCTTGTCCTCAGTTCTTAATTGCTGTCCAACCAAATAATCTACTACTGTACTAAAAATAATTAATGATAAGAATCTCCAATCCCACCAACTATAGAAAACATAACTTGCTAATACTATTAAGGAATTTTGGAGCTTTAGGTTCTTTTGCGCAACGAACCAGTATAGAATAAATACTATCGGTAAAAATATTGCAAAGTCAAGGGAATTGAAAAGCATTAATTAATTTTCATATTTTTAGTAAATAATAATAAAGTCATAATTATGGGGAGGCAATAACTATTAAAACAAAACCAAGGAGGAAATTAATTTATTTGCTTATGCATAGATTAATAAACCACAATAATTCATGAGTATATACCATTATTCACCTATTTTATTTTTATTTATATTTTGCTTATGTTTTATAAAAAAATCATATTTTTATTTTGCTTGTCATTGTATATTTTTAGCGGGTTTTCTCAAAATCCAAGAGCCATTGACACATTAGAAATACATAACCAGATCAAATCATTTGGTATAAATGAAAAAATATTAAATTTTAAAAATCATTTTTTTAGTGATATAGTTTATAAGAACGATTCAACTCTTTACTACAACCCTAACTCGACTCTTCATTTATTTAAAAGAAGTTTAAGTGATAACCCTAGAGTATTTAAAATTTTCACAGGAATTGGATTCGAGATCTAATTATAACAGACATTTATTCCTGTTCAATGATATCCTGTATAGTTATGGAGGAGAAGGTTTATTCAATACATTTTCTGAGCTAATTTACTTTGATTATCCAAATAAAGAATGGATTAAAAAAGAAATAAAAAACTATCCATTTGATGCAAAAAAAGTTTTAAATTCTTGGATTATAGGCAATAAAATAATGGTTCTTTTAAATCATTTTTCAGAATTTGAAACAAGTAAAATTGATACACAAATGCAGTTATTCTTTTGGTGAGATAGATCTTGATAAATTTGAATATACTCAAACTACTTCTTTCAAAAAAACTTCAGCAGAGCTGTTATTTAAACGATATGAATTAGGTTTTTTTAGAGGGAACTATATATATGACTCTGATCTTTACTCTTTACACGGATACATTGAACAAGGAGGTGGTTTAAGATACATGATTTTAGATAAAGTTTTAGGTTCTTTTAAAAGCACTACTAAACTAAATAAATTAATATCCGTTGATGGTTTTTCATACGTCTATATTAAGGATTCCTAGGGTTTATTTTAGAGATAAGAATGGAAACATAGAATCTTTTGATGTCAATTCAGGTAAATTAAATCATAGTAAAGAATATTTAAAACTATATAAAACTAAAACAAAAAACATTTCATTAAATTATATTGTCAGTTTTCTGATAATAATTTGCTTGTTACTTTTTTACTTAATAAGAAATAAAAAAAGTTAATACTTTTAAAAATTTACAAGATACTTTAACACAAGAAATATTTATTATTGAAAATAAATTAAAAGTTCAAAAGTCAAATACTATTTCCAAAGATAAATTAGATGAATTATTTGGCATAACACATTACACATATGAAACTATAAAAACTAAAAGAAGTTTTATCATTAATCAAATAAATAAAAACAATAAAACAAAAATTGAAAGAGTCAAAGATAAAAAAGACAAAAGATTTTTCAATTATAAAATAAGTTAGTTTAGACCTTTAATTGCAAAACAACGGCTACACTTTATAAAAGTATAACCGTTTTATTGTTTTAGTAGCGGGAATAGGACTCGAACCTATGACCTTCGGGTTATGAGCCCGACGAGCTACCACTGCTCTATCCCGCGATATAGTCTACAAATATACAACGCTTTTTAAATTATACAAGAATAATTCATTAAACATCTATATAATTCTTAAGTTAATTTAGAGAGTTCGTTTTGAATTAACTCCCAATCCTTCATTAATATATTTAATTGACTTTTTTTAGATTGATAATTATCAAAGAACCCATCTTCATTTGCAAATTTGTCATAGTTTTCTTCTAACTTATTATCCAAATCTTTAATTTCATTTTCTAATAAACCTATTTTTGATTCAACTTTAGACAGTTTGTTATTTAGAGATTTTAACTTCTTTTGATTATCATACGACAACTTATTGCTTAGCGGTTTATCAACTTTAATTTTTGTTTTTAATTCAACTTCTCTTAAGTTCTCGACTTTCTTTTCCTCCAGGTAATAATCTATATCCCCTAAGTATTCTTTTAACTTTTTATCTCTAAATTCATAAACTTTATTCACTAATCCCTGCAAGAAGTCTCTATCGTGTGAAACCAATAATAAAGTGCCTTCAAACTTGCTTAATGCAACTTTTAGGACATTTTTTGATAAGATATCTAAATGGTTAGTTGGCTCATCCATTATCAGCACATTAAGTGGTTGCAATAAAAGTTTAGCTAAAGCCAATCTATTTCTCTCTCCTCCAGATAATACTCTAACAAATTTATCAGCATCGTCTCCTTTAAATAAAAAAGATCCTAATATGTCTCTTACTTTACTTCTGTTTTTTTCGTTAGCAGCATCAATCATTGTATCTAATACAGTTTTAGATCCATCTAGATATTCGGCTTGATTCTGAGCAAAATATCCAATTTGAACATTATGACCTAACTTAACAACGCCTTCTGATTTGATATCTCCAACAATTATCTTTGCAAGTGTAGATTTTCCCTGGCCATTTTGCCCAACAAATGCTATTTTACTATCTCTATCTACAGAAAGACTAATATTTTGTAAAACACTTAAATCACCATAATTTTTTGAAATATTTGTAGCCTCAACAACTACCTTTCCTGGTGTGACAGAAATAGGAAAACTTAATTTCATTACACTATTATCATCCTTGTCTACTTCAATTCGATCTACTTTTTCTAGCTTTTTAATTAGCGACTGAGCCATGGTAGCCTTTGATGCTTTAGCTCGAAATTTTTCAATCAGTTTTTCAGTTTGTGCAATTTGTTTAGCTTGATTTTTTTGAGAAGCCAACTGCTGGGTTTTAATTTCATTTCTAAGTACTAAAAACTGTGTGTATGGCTTAGGGTAGTCATATATTTTACCCAAAGAAATCTCTATAGTCCTATTAGTCACATTATCTAAAAACATCTTATCGTGTGATACAATTACAATAGCTCCAGCATAATTTTTTAAAAAATTCTCTAACCAAATTATGGCTTCAATATCTAAATGATTTGTTGGCTCATCAAGTAAAAGAATATCATTGTTCTGAAGTAGTAACTTAGCAAGTTCAATTCTCATTCTCCAACCTCCAGAAAAGGTATCAGTCAACTTAGTAAAGTCTGCACGTAAAAATCCTAACCCTTGTAAAATCTTTTCTGTAGTTCCTTGATAACTATAACCGCCAATTATCTCATACTGATGCTGTAAATCGTTTAGATCAACAATTAATTGGCTATACTCAGCTGATTCATAATCTGTTCTTTCTGCTAATTGAGTATTTATAAAAGAAAGCTGCTTTTCAATAGCGATAATTTCAGAAAATGCTAAATAAGATTCCTCTAAAACTGTTCTACCAAATTCAAAATCTATATCCTGTTTTAAAAATCCAATATTAACCTCTTTTTCTTTAGCAATTTGCCCAGAAGTTGCCTCTATTTCACCAGAAATAACTTTTAACAAAGTAGATTTACCAGCACCATTTTTACCAATTAAACCTACCCTATTTCCACTACCTAATCTAAAAGTAATGTCACTAAAAAGAGGCTCTCCTTGAAAAAATATAGAAGCTTTGTGGATATTTAACATAAATATTTATAAAAAAAATTCAGTTGCAAAAATAGATTAAATAGTTAATCCTGCTAAAAATATGGTATAAAAAAAACGCTTATTGTATAATAAGCGTTTTTTTATATTGTGAGAAGTTATTACCAGCTCCACATATCATGTTCAAAATTTCTAATTTTTTCTTTAATTCTCTCCGACTCTAAAAGTTGCATAAAAGAGTTTTTAGAGATATACTCTTTTACTTCTCTATCTTCTTGCATATTTTCTTCAAGATATATAACAGAATTAAACCTTCTGGCATTAATTAATTCATCAAAAGATTTTCTTACCGAGCTGTTTTTTTGACTAAAAACATAAGCATTTTTTAATACATTTCTAACATCTGGATAATAGACCCAAAACATGGGTACTTTTTCAATATCTTCTTCATAGAATGCATTTGCATCAAGTTCCATGTTTGCTACCTGTCTGGTAACTGGTGCAATAGCTAATGGTCTGTATCTTAAATCACTTTGAATTTTATCAAAATACCAAACTCCTTTTATTAAATACTGAGTAACCATATCATACGAAAAGTTGTTTATTTCGTAATCTCTACCTTTAGTTAAATAAGGCAATACTGCAGCTTTTCTAAATTTTAAATACGAATTATAAAGTGGTGCATTTGTTTCTTTTAAAGAATCTTCATCAACATAAGTAAACTCACCAAAATCAACATTATTATAAAGTGCAAAATCTCTATAACCGCCAAAATCATTCATTTTATTAATACCTCTTCTTTTAATAACTGTATCAGTCAATTTTTTAAATACACTCGACGAGTCTACTTCAAAATTGAATTTACCGTCATCGTAAATTCTAGCTATTTTACCTTCTTCAATACCTTTAATTAAATACCATATTAGCGGTCTTCTCTCATTACCAACTAAAGTAGTGTCAGTAGGATATAAAAAAGGGAAATTAATTCTCTCACTTAAATCAACAATTTCCCAAACTGTTCTGGAAAAAAGAACATCTTTATCATCTATGTAACCATATTCTAAAACAGATTCATCATCTAAATCTAATTGACTCAATGTTTTTACACCAATTTCTTCAGGGTTTTTTGCATTTAATAGATTACTCTGGCTAAATGTTAGATTTACACCTATAAATAATGAAAAAACGAATATGACTTTTTTATTTAGTAACATATAATTAATTCTTTAGGGTTACGATTAACGGAGCAGCAGTAGGAATAATAGTACTTGTACCTCTTCCTTTTGGTGCAATATCAGTAATTGTTATTTGAGAGCCTCTTCTAGCTCCTCTTAGAGCTTGTTTTGCTTGTGCGCTTAATTCATCACCTTCACAAATAAATACACCTTTACCTTGTATATTTATTTTGAAATTATCAACAGACAGTGGTAAATCAAAGTCAAAGCCATTAAACTGAGCATCAATAATTGCAGAAGCTAGATCTGCTCTGTTCATAGACATAGAACCAGTTTCACCATCAATTGACCCTAACGGTGAAGGGATAGGCTTAATTCTAAAAGGCACTTCCGTAACTACTCTTTCTCCACTAGGCAATGTACCAACAACTTTAACATTTATGGTTTTTTTGCCTTTTAAGGCTGTGGGCATTTTTCTTAAATCTAATTCATAATCACCAGCAGATTTTCTTTCTTTTTTACCAACTAATTTTCCTTTACGTAAACCAGGTGTAGCAAGTGGGTCAACTTTATTGTCAGGAATTCCAGCAAATGAAATTGAAAAAGGATTTCTAACTCCCTGATAAACAACATTCATTTTATCTGCTGAAACAGTAGCTGAATTTGGTTTAGGAACAACTGCGTAAGTACTGTTAACTGGAATAGTGATTATAGAATCACCTTCTTTAAATTGAAATTCACCAACAATTTCACGTTCACCTACTGCACCAGCTGGAAAATCAAGAATTGTTTGACCAGTTAGCATAGAAGATTGATCTAATTCCACACCATTTATAAGCACTTTATCGGCCTTTAATGTTTTATCATTTTTTCCTAATATAATTCTGCCTGTAAAGTTGTCTCCAGAAAAGAATGCAGTTTTATCTGGTACTACAATAGCATCAAAATTAGTTAAGGATGCTTCAATTTTTAATTTACCCTGAAGCATTGCAGAAAGTAATTCTGATTCAATAGTCTTGACATCGGCTTGTAACATAGTAAACTTCGTTATCGATGCAACTAATGGATAACCTTGATAATGATATTCTAACCAATCTAACTTTAGACCCTCAGAATTGGTTACTTCGTCAGTTGAGAATTTTCTTGTGGCATCTTGAACTATATCTTGGAGAGATAAATTATCTTTTAAAATTTCAGCAACACCTTCTCTAAAAACTTTCATTTGATTTAAAAACTCTTTACCCTCTGTGGTAAAAGACTCAGGATTAAAAAACATTTCATCAATAGTTTCAGATTTATCCATGATTTCATAATCCGTTGGATCTTCAACAGATACTAATGAATTAATTTTAATATTTTCTATGTGTTGGTAGAGATTTTCAGCTAAGGTAGAAATAGAATCTGCTTTATTCTTAAGTGAAAGATACTTTCCTGGTTGTTCATCGGCTTTTTCATCTAAGCCTTGTTTAAATTTTTTATTTCTTTCTGTTGCATTAATATTTGACTCAACAACTTGTTCATTCATCATGCCAAATGCTGTTAAGACCTCTTTTGACATATTTAAAGCTAGCATAGCTATAAATACTAAATACATCAAATTAATCATTTTTTGTCTTGGGGTTTCCTTTCCGCTAGCCATATTGGTGTTTTTTAATTATTTATAATAAATTAAAACTATTTTTTGTTATTCATAGCGCCTAATACCCCACCATAAACATTATTTAAAGATTCTAAGTTAGCTGCTAAAGATGCCATTTGCTTTTGAAGCTTTTCAGCATTATCCGCAAATTCCTTATTAACTTTAGCTAAACTATCCGCACTATCTGCACCAGACTTTGCAGATGCTTCCATGTCTTTAATACTGCTACTTAAACTACCAACTAAAGAAGCATCAATTTTAGCTTCTTTTAGTATACCGTCTAATTTTTTAGATAATAATCCTTGTGGAGATTCTTTGGAACTTCCTGAGGTTGATCCACCTTCTAATTCTGGGTAAACTAATGCCCAATTTGGGTCTTCTTCTGGAACGTCAAAAGCAGATAGAGCAAAAATAATCGCTTCAGTAACTAAGCCAATTGTTAGCATTAAGTTACCAGTTAAACCAATTGAGTCAATACTAAAATGAATGATTTTCATAAGTGCACCAATAATTACAATTGCTGCTCCAAGACCGTAGGCCATATTCATTGTTTTTTTACTTAATTTAATTGCCATAATATTAATGTTTATTAAAATTTATAATTTAATTATTTATCTCTTTATTCTTGAACTATTTGTTTGTGCATTTGCAGTTAAGTCAGCACCTAAATAATCATGTACTGTTCTAAACCCTATAAAACTTCTAGGGATATCTTCGTATTCATAATCTCTAGTGCTAACTTGTAAATAATATTTTACATCTTTCCAAGATCCACCACGGGTTATTTTTTTCTTATTAAATCTCTTATTAACGTTAGGGTTTATTGTAGATGAAAAATCATAAGCTTCAGATTCGTAAGATGAATCTACCCATTCAGCAACATTTCCTGACATATTAAAGAGTCCAAAACCATTCGCATCATAAGCATCACCTTCAACTGTGTATAAAGCTTGATCAACAGCATAGTCACCTCTCATTGGTTTAAAGTTAGCCATAAAACACCCTCTATCGTTTTTAGTGTAAGGACCACCCCACGGAAATGAAGCACCTTGTAAACCACCTCTTGCAGCAAATTCCCATTCAGCTTCAGTAGGAAGTCTAAATTCAGGGACTAAGTCTTTATTTTTTGTTTTTTGAAAAGCATTTTTTTTCATTGTTCTCCATTCACAAAAGGCCTTAGCTTGTTTCCATGTAATTCCGACAACTGGATAATCATTGTAAGCATCATGCCAAAAATAATCATTGTGCATTGGCTCATTGTAAGAATATTTAAAATCCGTAATCCATACAGTAGTATCTGGATAAACTTCTATAACTTCATCAGTTATAAAGTTAGATCTTTTGAAACCATCAAATAATAATTCAAGTTCTTCGTCAGTTGGATTTAAAATTGGTGGATTATCATTAGCCAGTTGATTTATTAAGTCTTCTTTAACTTCTAAATATTCAGCAACTCTACTGTCCTTATACTTAAATTTAAATTGTTTTACATCCCATGTTCTGACATCATTAAATACCTCATCCTCATCCATAAACATACCCTCAACAACCTCTAAATATATGTCATCTGGGTAGTCATTTCTATCTAATATTAGGTCAACGTCCCAATTAAGTGGTCTGTTATCAAATGTGTTTTCTTTTCTCCATTTTTGGTAAACTCCTAAATCAGAAGTATCTGCGTCTTTATATGCATACAGCGCAATACCATCACCCTCAAGGTCAGCATCAGAGTATTCAGCTTCTTCAGCTAGTTTTGTTCTCATTATAGAATCCCTCACCCAATAAACAAACTGCCTGTATTCAGAATTAGTAATTTCTGTTTCGTCCATGTAAAACGATCTCACCGTAACTGTCTTAGTGGGAGCATCATTTATACCGGCGATATCGTCATCAGATTTACCCATAATAAAAGAACCTCCAGGAACAAGAGCCATTCCGAAAGGTTTTTCAGAAAAATACTTTTTTCCCTTAACTCCTACTAACTCTCCCTTATCACCTGATCCACAACTCATTACCATAAGTAATAAGCGGTTTTTAAGATAACATTCTTCATATTTTTTAAATAATTTAGCTTCATGATTATAAAAAGCACGTAAACTTATCCATATAATTTTTAATATACAAATATAAGCAATCCCTTTTTTTGTTAATTTAAACTTAAAATATGATTAAAAATATAATACTTAAATTATGTTTTTCTTCTGAGCTTTAAACCATCTTTCTGGGATAACTCCTTTAGTAGCATCTAAATAATCCTCATGCATACAAGGTAATAACGAATGGTCATCTAATTTATTATTTGAATTTTGCACAAAAGGTATTTCAACCCACCATCTAGAAGATTTAACACTTTTTAAAAACACAAGCTCTTGGTTATCGACTAATACAGTGAATTTCTGAAAATCTTCAACCTTGTGAAAGTTATTATCGACAATTCTACAGCTAACCCCTTCAATAAAATACCACATAATTTGCGCTATTAACATTTCTGTAGCTTCATCTTCAAATGATGGCAAATATTCATAGATACCAAATGATGAAACTTTGTTACTTATACCAGCATATCTGGAAATAGCACATATTTCTTTACCGTCGAATCCATTTGGTGAAAATTTTTGTTTGGAACTTAACTCAGATGATCTAATGCTCTTAAGGTCCAAAGTAACAATATTAGCGTCCCTTAAAATCGGTTCAGCATTTTGTATATTATTATTTAACTCCCCTAGCCTGTAGGGTTCAAAATATAACTTTTCCATTAAGTCTATTTCTTCTTGAGAATTAAAATATGTTTGATATCCTAAAACAGAATAATTGAATAAATTATGAGGCTTGTCTAAAATAATCTTACCTAAAAAACTATTATTTTTAATAGGTTTTGAGGAATCTCCTAAATCAAAATTTGAATCAATATTTACAATATTTACTGTCTTTTCTAAGTAATCATAGGATCTGTAGTTAGCATAAGTTAAGTCTTGTGTTCCACCAATAATAATGGGAATAATATTATTTTTTAATAGGACAGAAATAATACTTTGCATCGCTTGGTAGGTGTCAGAAACATTTTCACCCAATATTAAATCACCAAGGTCAGCAATATTCAGAGACCAATTACCAGGGTATAAATTGTAAAAAGTTTTTCTAATTTCATTCAAAGAAAAATTTTCGTCTAAAGAGTTTTTACCATTTCTATATTCATTAACTCCAATTATAGCAACATCTATATTAGCTAAATCTGGGGGCGAAGAAACATCCGAAAATATATTAATTCTATTACCTAAAATCAAAGATGAATTTAAGTTCATATGGGATAAAATTAAATCATCCACAGGACTTAAAAAATTATAATTGATCATCTATTATTTTTTACTTTTTGATTTTTTTTTGGATAATTTAGCAATCTTTTCTTTGGCATCCTTCAAAGTTAACTTTTCAATATCGAAAGGTTTTTGGAAGCTCAATTTTTATCTTTCCTGAAATTATATTAAATCTACCCCATCTTGCTTTTTCAACTTTAATTTTATCTTCAGACCAATCGTATATTACTTTGTCAATGTCCTTTTGAATTTTAGTTTCAATAAGTTCAACTATTTCATCTTGAGATAAATTATCCCAGTCGTATTTTTTATTAACGTTGATAAATGTGTTATTCCATTTAATAAATGGACCGAACCTTCCCTTTCCTTTTTGAACTGGCATCTCGTTATATGTTGCTATTGGAGCATCAGCTTTTTGTTTTTCAACTATAAATTCAATTGACTCCTCTAAGCGATACGGATAAAGGCGCCACCCCTTTAGGAAGAGATATAAATTTACTTCCATGCTTTACATATGGACCAAATCTACCATTGTTAACAAGTATTTCTTCATTTTCATAATTTCCTAAAACCTTAGGAAGTTCAAACAAATCCAAAGCTTCTTTCAATGTAACTGAACCTAGCTGCATTTCAGGTGAAAGACTAGCGAATAAAGGTTTTTCTTCATCTTCTACATTTCCTATTTGAACCATAGGACCAAACTTACCAAGTCGAACACTAACATCTCTGTTAGTTTCTGGATGAATACCTAAATTTCTTTTACCAGATTCTCTTTCAGCATTTTCTTTAACATCTAAGACAACAGGGTGAAAATCTTTATAAAATGATTTCATCATATTTGTCCATTCTTTTTTACCTTCTGCAATTTCATCAAAATTTTGCTCAACTTTTGCTGTAAAATTATAATCTAAAATATTTTCAAAATGTTCTACTAAAAAGTCTGTAACTATTATTCCTATATCAGTAGGAACCAATTTTCCTTTATCAGAACCGTGCTTTTCAGTTAAAGATTTCTCTTGAATTAAGTTTTCGACAAGAGATATTTGAAGATAATCTCTACTATTGCCATCAACAGTACCTTTTTCAATATATCCTCTATTTTGAATTGTTGAAATCGTTGGCGCATATGTTGATGGACGACCAATTCCTAACTCTTCTAACTTTTTTACAAGTGAAGCCTCTGTATATCTATATGGTGGTCTTGAGAATCTTTGAGTTGCATTAATATATTTATTTTCAAGAGCTTGATTTATTGACAAGACTTGGTAATAAATCGTCTTTTTCTTGATTTTCCTCGTCTGTACCTTCTAAATATACTTTTAAAAAACCATCAAATTTAATTATCTCTCCATTAGAAACAAACAACTCATTATGCTTATCAGATTGTATTTTTACATTTGTTCTTTCAAGGTTAGCATCTGACATTTGAGATGAAATTGCTCTTTTCCAAATCAAATCATATAGCCTAGATTGATCCCTATCAATATTAACAGAGTTTGTTGAAAAATCAGTTGGTCTAATAGCTTCGTGAGCATCTTGAGCACCTTTTATTTTCCCTTTAAATGTCCTTGGGTGAGAATACTTATCTCCATAAGAGTTAATAATTTCATTTTTAGCACTTTCTTTAGCATCATTGGATAAATTAACACTATCCGTTCTCATGTAAGTTATTAAACCAGCTTCGTATAACCTCTGGGCTAAAGTCATGGTTTTAGAAACTGAAAAATATAATTTCCTAGAAGCCTCTTGCTGTAAAGTTGACGTTGTAAATGGTGGAGCAGGTGTTTTCTTTGTAGGTTTTTTTTCTAAACTTTTTATTGAGAATTTAGAATCAATATTTTTATTTAAAAAACTTACGGCATCCTCTCTAGAATTAAATGATTTTGAAAGTCTAGCTTTAAAGGAATCTCCCTCAAGTGTTTTAAATACACAATCAATTTTAAATGAAGATAAGGGAGTAAAACCAAGTATTTCACGTTCTTTTTCAACAATTAATCTAACTGACACAGACTGCACTCTTCCAGCAGAAAGACCACTTCTAATTTTTCTCCATAATACTGGGGATAGTTCATAACCAACTATTCTGTCTAAAACTCTTCTAGCTTGTTGTGCATCTACTAAGTTATAATCTATTTTTCTTGGATTATTAACTGCATTTTTGATTGCAGATTCAGTAATTTCATGAAAAACAATTCTTTTAGTTTTATTTTCTTTTAATTTTAAAGAATTAAAAAGGTGCCATGCAATTGCTTCTCCTTCTCTGTCTTCATCACTAGCAAGCCAAACCATTTCGGACTTACTTGCCAAATCTTTTAAGTTTTTAACAACAGTTTTTTTGTCTTTTGAAACTTCATATCTAGGTGTAAAATCTCCATCTACATCAACCCCAAGTTCTTTTGAAGGTAAATCAGAAATGTGCCCATAACTTGACGCAACAACAAATTCTTTACCTAAAAATTTTTCAATTGTTTTTGCTTTTGCCGGGGACTCAACGATAACTAGATTCTTTGCCATATTTTAAAATTAAGATGTACAAATGTAGAAGAATTTTTTATATATATTTTTTGAAAACCGAAAATTAGCTTTTAAATAAGTCTATTTTATTGATTATCTACCTCTTGTAATCTTTTATTATTTTTGATATGACAATTTGTCATAACATAAATTAAATACTATATTTGTAGACTTAATTATAACTAATATTTAAATATCTGTGAAGAAATTATTAGAAGAAAGAAGACAAGGAGAGGTATTAAAAACTAAGATTATTTCTAAAAATAGCAAAAAGTTATATATAGAAAGTTTTGGATGCGCGATGAATTTTAGTGATAGTGAAATTGTCGCTTCAATATTATCTAAGACAGGTTACAATACAACAACAACAATAGAAGAAGCTGAGTTAATCTTAATAAATACTTGTTCAATAAGAGACAAAGCAGAGCAAACAGTAAGAAAAAGACTAGAAAAGTATAATGCATTAAAACGAAATAACCCAAAGATGAAAGTGGGAGTTTTAGGTTGCATGGCTGAAAGATTGAAACACAAATTTCTAGAACAAGAAAAAATTGTGGATTTAGTGGTAGGGCCAGATGCTTACAAAGATTTACCAAACTTATTAGAAGAAGTAGATTCTGGTAGAGATGCAATAAATGTCTTACTATCAAAAGACGAAACTTATGGAGATGTAACTCCAGTAAGGCTTAATTCCAATGGAGTTTCAGCTTTTATATCTATTACTAGAGGATGTGACAATATGTGTACATTTTGTGTTGTTCCATTTACAAGAGGTAGAGAGAGAAGTCGAGATCCAAAAAGTATTATAGACGAACTTAATGACTTAGCGAGCAAGAATTATAAAGAGATTACTTTATTAGGTCAAAATGTTGATAGTTATTTATGGTACGGGGGAGGGTTAAAAAAGGATATTTCTAAGGCTTCTGAAATTCAAAAAGCAAGTTCAATAGGCTTTGCAAAACTTTTAGAAATGTGCGCTGTTACTCAACCTAAAATGAGAATAAGATTTTCAACATCAAATCCTCAAGATATGTCTCTAGATGTGATTAAAGTAATGTCAAAATATGAGAATATATGCAATTACATTCATTTACCTGTTCAAAGTGGTAGCGATACAATTTTAAAAGCGATGAACAGACAGCATACTAGAGAAGAATATCTAAATTTAATTAAAAATATTAAAAAACTAATTCCCGATTGCACGATTAGTCATGATATGATCGTAGGTTTTCCAAATGAAACTGAGGATGATCATAAAGAAACAATTTCTTTAATGAACGAGGTGACTTATTTATTTGGCTATATGTTTAAGTACTCCGAAAGACCAGGAACCTTAGCAGAAAGAAAACTTGAAGACAATGTTGATGAGCAAATAAAAAAACGAAGATTACAAGAAATTGTAGACTTACAACAAGAACACAGCCTTAAAAGAACTAAAGAGTTTTTAAATAAAAAAGTTGAAGTATTAATTGACAAACAATCTAAAAAATCTGAAAAACATTGGGCTGGAAGAACAGAGCACAATAAGGTTGTCGTATTTCCAAAAGAGAATTATAAAATTGGAGACTTTGTTAATGTAATTACAAATGAATGTACAAGTGCAACTTTAATCGGAAAAGCAATTGAATACTCAAAAAATAATTAATTATGGAATCAGTTCAAGCGATAAAACAAAGATTTGGAATTATTGGTAATGACCCAATTTTAAATAGAGCATTAGAAAAAGCATTAAAAGTTGCACCAACAGAAATATCTGTTTTAGTTACAGGAGAAAGTGGTGTTGGAAAAGAAAGCATTCCTAAAATAACACATCAGTTTTCTCACAGAAAACATGCAAAGTATATTGCAGTTAATTGTGGTGCAATTCCAGAAGGAACTATTGATAGTGAATTATTTGGACATGAAAAAGGAGCATTTACTGGAGCAACCAGTGATAGAAAAGGATATTTTGAAGTTGCTGATGGAGGTACTATTTTTTTAGATGAAGTTGGCGAACTACCCCTTACAACACAAGTTCGTTTATTAAGAGTTTTAGAAAATGGAGAATTTATCAAAGTAGGTTCAAGTAAAGTTCAAAAAACTAATATTAGAATTGTTGCAGCTACCAATATGGATATGTTTGATGCAATTAGAGAAAATAAATTTAGAGAAGATTTATATTACAGGTTAAGTACTGTAGAAATTAAATTACCAGCATTAAGAGATAGAAAAGAGGATATTCATCTTCTCTTTAGGAAGTTTTCTAGCGATTTTGCATTAAAATACAAAATGCCGTCAATAAAACTTGACAAAGATGCATTAGAATTATTAATTAACTACAATTGGAATGGTAATATCAGGCAGCTAAAAAATGTTGCAGAACAGATATCCGTTTTAGAGCGTGAAAGAAACATCAATAAGGAAACCCTAATTAACTATTTACCAAATAGTCAAAAAACTAACCTACCTGCAGTAATTAAAAAAAAGCAAGACACAAGTGACTTTAGTAACGAAAGAGAAATTTTATATAAAGTCTTATTTGATATGAAAAATGATTTAAATGATTTGAAAAAGCTAACAATGGAGCTTATGAAAAATGATAATATGTCAGAATTTCAAAAAAACAACGAAAACCTTATTCAAAAAATATACGAACAAGATAAAGAAGTCAAAAATTATCCAATAATTGATGTTAACGAAAACCAGGAGAAAGAAATTAAAGATAATAATTACCAATATGTTCAAGAACTAGATTCACAAGAAACATTATCTTTACATGACAAGGAATTAGAGCTAATAAAAAAGTCTTTGGAAAGACACGATGGTAAAAGAAAACTAGCTGCAGAAGAGCTTGGCATTAGTGAAAGAACTTTATATAGAAAAATCAAACAATTTGATTTATAAAATAATGAAGCATTTAAGGATAATATTATTTAGTTTTTATTTCTGTCTTTTCTCAGGGTGTAGTATTAAATACTCATTAA
Source organism: uncultured Flavobacteriaceae bacterium (assembly GCA_964275595.1). Classification (GTDB taxonomy): domain Bacteria; phylum Bacteroidota; class Bacteroidia; order Flavobacteriales; family Flavobacteriaceae; genus SGZJ01. The sequence goes on along the minus strand of CAXYDM010000010.1, from coordinate 26,766 downwards.
CTGGCGCTTCTATTTCACCTGAAACAAAATCATTCCAGGTAAATTACTTTCAAAATGCAGCTGCGTTGATAGAACCTGGTATTGAAAGAGATTTTACAAATAGCTTAATTGATTTATTAATAAATCAAACGAGTTTAGATTTAGTTAAGTCCAATGGTGATTTAACTTATGAAGGAGAAATAACTGAATACAGGATATCCCCTACTACTGCAACTGCAAATAATACAGCTGCTCAAAATAGATTAACAATTTCAGTTAATGTTAGATTTTATGACAAAAATGATGAAGAAGCCAACTTCGAAAAGCGATTTACATTTTATTTTGACTATGCTGGAAGTTCACAGTTAATAGGCTCCCAAAAGGATACTGCAGTAGAGGAAATATTTGAAAGAATAACACAGGACGTATTTAATGCATCATTAGCTAAATGGTAAATAGTTTATAAATATGGAATTTACTAAAATACTTAAGAATCCAAATAGAATAGATAAGAACCAAATTAGCTATTTAAGGTCTATAATTGATGATTTTCCTTACTTACAATCTGCAAGAGCAATTTATTTAAAAGCATTAAAAGACACTAAAAGTTTTAAATTTCATGGTGAATTAAAAATAGTAGCAGCCTATACAACTGAGAGAAATGTATTATTTGACTATATAACTAACCAAGAGAAAATTGGAACTGAGTTAACTTCTGAAAAAGCTGACAAAGCAAAAGAAAGTTTTGAAGAAAAAAAATCTTTTGTTGACTGGCTCAGCATTTCTAACTTTAAGCCTATTGATAGATCAAAGGAAATAGATAAAAATGAAACCTCCAGCAATTCCTTAATAGATAAATTTATTGAAACTAAACCAAAGATTGGCCACACCAATAGTGAGGTCAATTCAGAGTTTGATTATATATCATCAAATGTATTTAAAGAAGATGCTTTAATGACAGAAACCCTTGCCAAAATTTACATAAGTCAAAACAATTTTGACAAAGCAGTAGAATCTTATAATATTTTAAGTTTGAAATATCCAGAAAAAAGTAGTTACTTTGCTGACCAAATAAATAAAATAAAAAATAATTAACATGGGTTCTTTCTCTATACTTTTAATACTTATAGTTATAGTTGCTTTTTTTCTAGTTGTAGTAATTATGGTTCAAAACCCTAAAGGCGGTGGATTATCTTCATCGTTTGGTGGTGGAGGAACTCAACAACTTGGTGGAGTTCAAAAGACTACCGATTTTCTTGATAAATCTACTTGGTTTTTAGCTATCTTTTTAATAGCATTAATTCTTGCTTCAAATTTTGCTATTGATAATAATAATGAAATTATAGAGTCAAAAGCATTAAATACAGAAGAAGTTGAAACTCAAGCTTTGCCTTTTAACAATTCTCAAGATTTAACTCTTCCTGTAGAAGAAAATTAAATTTACTTAACTTTTTTTAAATATGTAAGTTTGTCAGTATCTAAGTATTGGCACAATTTGTGCATTTAATATATTAAAACAAAAACAAAAAAATTATGGGTTTAAATATCAAACCGCTTGCAGACAGAGTTTTAATAGAACCTTTGCAGGCAGAAACAAAAACAGCTTCAGGTCTAATTATCCCCGATACAGCAAAAGAAAAACCACAAAAAGGAATTGTTCAAGCTGTTGGAAATGGAACCAAAGAAAATAAAATGACAGTTAAAGTAGGTGAAACAGTCTTATACGGAAAGTATGCTGGAACTGAGTTAAAACTGGATGGAAAAGATTATTTAATAATGTCTGAAAGTGATATTCTGGCAATTGTTTAACAATAAAAAAAAATAAAATGGCAAAAGATATAAAATTTGATGTAGAAGCTAGAGATGGCTTAAAAAGAGGTGTTGACGCACTAGCTAATGCAGTTAAAGTAACCTTAGGTCCAAAAGGAAGAAATGTAATTATCAGTAAATCATTTGGTCCCCCACAAGTCACTAAAGATGGTGTAACTGTAGCTAAAGAAGTTGAACTAGATAATGAACTTGAGAACATGGGAGCTCAGATGGTTAAAGAAGTTGCTTCAAAAACAAATGATTTAGCAGGAGACGGAACTACTACAGCAACAGTTTTAGCTCAAGCAATTGTGAAAGAAGGTTTAAAAAATGTAGCAGCAGGAGCTAATCCTATGGATTTAAAAAGAGGAATTGATAATGCAGTTAGTGCTATTGTCAAAGATTTAAATAAACAATCTACTCAAGTTGGAAATTCTTTAGATAAAATTAGACAAGTAGCTTCAATTTCAGCTAACAATGACAATACAATTGGAGATCTAATTTCAACTGCATTTGATAAGGTTGGAAAAGAAGGAGTAATTACAGTTGAAGAAGCAAAGGGTACAGATACATATGTAGACGTAGTAGAAGGAATGCAATTTGATAGAGGCTTTTTATCTCCATATTTTGTAACAAATGCAGATAAAATGATTGCAGATTTAGAAAATCCATATATTTTACTTTTTGATAAAAAAATATCTAACCTTCAAGAAATTCTTCCAATACTTGAGCCAGTATCTCAATCTGGAAGACCATTATTAATCATCGCAGAAGATGTTGATGGGCAAGCATTAGCAACCCTAGTTGTTAATAAATTAAGAGGGGGATTAAAAATAGCTGCTGTTAAAGCTCCTGGATTTGGTGACAGAAGAAAAGCGATGTTAGAAGATATAGCAATATTAACAGGCGGGACAGTTATTTCAGAAGAAAGAGGTTTTTCACTCGAAAGTGCAGATCTAACTATGTTAGGTACTGCTGAAACTGTTACAGTTGACAAAGACAATACTACTATTGTAAATGGAGCAGGAAAAGAAAATGATATTAAAGCTAGAGTTAACCAAATCAAAGCTCAAATTGAAACAACTACTAGTGATTATGATAAAGAAAAATTACAGGAACGTCTAGCTAAGCTAGCTGGAGGTGTAGCTGTATTGTATGTTGGTGCTGCCAGTGAAATTGAAATGAAAGAAAAAAAGGACAGAGTAGATGATGCTCTTGCTGCTACTAGAGCTGCAGTTGAAGAAGGTATTGTTGCTGGGGGTGGTGTTGCTTTAGTTAGAGCTAAAGCTGTTCTAGAAAAACTAAGTGGCGAAAATAATGATGAGCTTACTGGAATTCAAATTGTTTCAAGAGCGGTTGAATCTCCAATTAGAACAATAGTAGCTAATGCTGGAGGAGAAGGAAGTGTAGTTGTAGCCAAGGTTTCAGAAGGAAAAAAAGATTTTGGATATGATGCTAAAAAAGAAGAGTATGTTGACATGCTTAAAGCTGGTATTATCGATCCTAAAAAGGTAACTAGAATTGCATTAGAAAATGCAGCTTCAGTTGCTGGAATGATTCTTACAACAGAGTGCGCATTAGTAGATATTAAAGAAGAGTCTGCTGCTGCACCAATGCCCCCAATGGGTGGTGGAATGCCAGGAATGATGTAAAAATCACTGAGTTTAATTTATAAAAAAAGGCACTCTTAACAGAGTGCCTTTTTTTATTATAATAACTAAATATTTACCAAATTCTTACCCTATTTTCTGGAGCTATATACATATTATCTCCTTCTTTAACTCCAAAAACTTCATAAAATGCATCAACATTTTTAAGAGGTTGAGTTGCTCTGTTATAACCTGGAGAGTGAGGATCAGTTGTGATTTGACTTCTCAAAGCATCTTCCCTTATCAATGTTCTCCAAACTGTTGCCCAAGACATAAAGAAACGCTCTTCAGCTGAAAATCCATCAATTGGTTCAGGTGTTCCATTTTCATTTATGTGTATTTGTAACCCATCATAAGCACCAAGAACTCCACCTAAATCTCCAATATTTTCACCAAGTGTGAATTTTCCATTAATAAATACTCCATCAAGAACTTCCAAAGAACTGTACTGTTCTGCTAAGGCATTCCCTCTTTTTTCAAATTCTTTCAAATCACTTTCTGTCCACCAGTTGTTCACATTTCCATCCCCATCAAATCTTGCACCAGAATCATCAAAAGCATGGGAAATCTCGTGACCAATAACAGCTCCTATTCCACCATAATTTACTGCTTCATCAGCAGTATAATTGTAAAAAGGAGGCTGAAGAATTGCTGCCGGAAAAACTATCTCGTTATTTAATGGGTTAAAATAAGCATTAACAGTTTGAGGAGACATTCCCCATTCAGATTTATCAACAGGCTCACCAATTTCTAAGATGTTTTGATTAAAATTCCATTTAGAAACAGCAAACATATTTTCAGCAAAACTATTTCCTTTATTAACTTTTAAACCAGAATAGTCCTTCCATGTATCTGGGTATGCAATTTTAACTGTAAACTTATCAAGTTTCTCAATAGCTTTAGTTTTTGTAATTTCGCTCATCCAATCTAAATTTTGAATTCTATTTTGGAAAGCCTGTATAACATTAGCAATCATTTTTTCAGCTTTAAACTTAGCTTCTGGAGGAAACTTTGCATCTACATATAGTTGACCAATAGCCTCTCCTACACTGCCGTTAACAGTCTCTAAGGCTCTTTCTTCAGCTGGCCTTTGAGCTTTAGATCCGTATAGTCTTTTACTGTAAAACTCCCAGTTTGTTTTTTCTATTTCCGTTGTTAAATAATTAGCTGTATTATCGATTGTAGACCATTTCATTAAAGTTTTCAAATCATTGATTGAAGTAGTCTCTAAAACATTATTTAATTCTACCATATACTTAGGTTGCATTACAAGAACTTGTTCTAAAGATTTTTTAATTCCCAAGTCAGAAATTAGTTTGTCCCAGTTCATAAAAGGAGTTAAAGATGTTAGTTCATTAATAGTCATAGGATTATTAAAATTTCTGATATCTCTACTTTCAACTTTATCTAATCGCGGTTTAGCCAGTTTAGTTTCTAAATCAAGAATTAAAATTGCTGCATTGTCAGCGTCCGCACTGTTATAACCAATAAACTGAAACATTTTTGATACATGCTTTAGGTAATCCTTTCTAATATCTTTGGTTTTTTCGTCTTGATCAAGATAATAATCACGTTGTAGACCTAATCCACCAGGGAAAACCCATGCTGTATTTACACTACTATCATTCAAGTCTGGATTAGCACCAATCCCCGCAAAGGGAGCAGAAATCCCTGTAACTGTTGCATATACAGTTTGTAATTCTTCGATGTTATTTATTCCTTCAATAGCATCCAACAAATGCTGAATCGGTTTAATTCCAGCTTTATTTCTTGAGATTGTGTCAAGCTTTGTTTCAAAAATTAATAATGCCTTTTTTTGATCAGAACCTTCTTTATAATTATCATTTATTTGTGCAGTTTTAATTATTTCAAGGACGTCTTGTCTAGTTGTTTTTCTTAATACACCAAACCCGCCCCATCTTGATTCATCATCAGGAATTGTGTTTGTTTTCATCCAATTCCCATTTACATAATTGTAAAAGTCGTCTTTTGGATCAACACTAGTATCCATGTTTTCTAATATTATTCCTGGAATCTTTTCATTTTCTGATTCAGAATTCTGACAACTATTAAACAATAAAATAGTTGAGCATACAATTATAGTTTTAAGTATTTTCATGATTTTAGTTTTTAATTTTGGGGTATGATTAAATATTTTTAAATTCTATTGGTGATTTTTAACCACTTCAGGGTCTCTATATTTACAACAAGGATCTAGACTATTGTAGGCCTTATCAGTCGCTGTCACTTTTTCAGTGTCATGCCCTATCTCTGCAATAGATTTGTGTATATCATTTAATTTGATTTTTTTTTCATTATATATTAAACTAATCTGGTTAGTGCTAATATCCCATTTAGAAACCTTAACTCCTTTTAACTTAATGGTAGTAGTTTCTATTCTAGACTTACACATCATACAAACTCCGTCAACTCTAAAATTTGCTTTCGCATTAGAGTTTTGATCAATATTAGATAGTGAAATTAAAACTGAAATTAATATATATTTTATCATCATTAGTAAATTTTAAATCTTAAACCTGCGTAATACATACTTCCGAATATTGGTCCATAAACAAATGTAGTATCAAAACCTTGACTAAATGGATCTTCACTCATAAATATAGGGTTTTTTTGCTTTGTATTTGTTAAATTTTCAGCTCCAATATAAAACTCAAATTTTTCTGAAAAAACTCTGGTCAGTTGAGAGTTAACAGTTGTAAAATCTGGGGTAGGTGCTTGATAGATTGGAATAATTGAAGTTGTATTTTCAGGAATTCTATTAGGGTATCTTTGCTCTCCAATCCAATTAAAGGTTGTATCAAACTTCCACTGAGATTTGTTTTCACTCAAATCTGAGTTAAGAGAAAAATTTAAAAAAATACGTTCTTTTGGGGTCATCGGTTTTCTCAAAATTCCAGAACTATAATCTGTTTTAACGTCATATAGTTTGTAAGCTAATTTTAAGTCAATGTTTTCACTTATATAATAATTAAATTGAGATTGAAAACTGGATGCATAACTCTTGCCTTCTAAATTATAAAAACTAATTTCATAGGGGTTTTCCCAATCTACAACAACTTGGTTCGTGAAATTAGTATAATAATAATCAAAAACTAATTCAGCCTTGCTGTTAAATAAATTAAAGTTTTGTAAAAATGAGACTCCATAGTTCCAAGCATCTTCAGATTTCAAATCATCTGTTGGTAAAATAATTTGTCTTGTTGTAGCAAATAAATTTTGGTTTTCAGCAAATATATTGGCCATTCTTTTTCCTCTACCAAATGAAAATCGAATTACTGATTTTTCAACAGGAGTGTATCTTAAATGAAATCTAGGAGTTAAAAATGTTCCCATTTTATTATGCCTATCAGCTCTAATTCCAGCAGTAAGATTTAGATTATTTAAATTATCAAAATTATATTCAAAAAATGCACCAATAGAGTTTTCAGATCTGTCATTATTAATATATTCTGTTGTAAAGTCATTGGGAGAAAAAACTGATGATGTATTAAAATGTGCATTTACAACATTTTCTTTATAGGTATCAGAATTAAAGTTTAGACCAGTTTTAATCTTATGTCTTGTGTCACTTATAATTGAATTATAAATAATATTCGAAAAAATACTTTGATGAGATATATCATACTGATTTAGTCCAAAGTATGAATTTTGACTATGATCACTATAAGCTAATTGAAAACCTAAAGTTTGATAAGTAATATCTGGGTTAACATAGCCAAACTTAATGGATGTGTCAAACCTTTCAGTATTAACCTCACTTCCCCAGTTATTTGTTGTTAGTCTATCTAAGCTAGGATCAAAATCTATCTCGCCTGATTGTTTCTCATCCTCTAAATACCTAAAATTAAAAAAACCGACTAACCCTTTCTCTAAATCAGTGTATTGCCATCTATTTAAAAAATTTATTTGATTTGCTAAAGGACTATCTAAAAATCCATCAGAATTATGGTCATTAGATTGGTCATTAGAATTTAAATGAAAATATAAGCCTGTACTTAATTTGTTTGAAATTTCAGTGTTATAATGTGTGTTTAACTCAAACTTGCCCATTGTGTTTAAGTAAGAATTGAAAAACAAAGGGAAATCCGAATTAGGTTTTTGTAATTCTGCATTTATTTGTCCCGAAATACTTTCATATCCGTTAATAACTGATCCAGCCCCTTTAGTTATTTGAATAGATTCCACCCAGGTTCCAGGTATTAAACTTAAACCATAAACTTGTGAAGCTCCCCTAATAGTTGGAATGTTCTCAGTCGTGATTAAAATATATGGGCTAGTTAAACCTAACATTTGTATTTGCTTCACCCCGGTAATTGCATCTGTAAAATTTACATCAATGGATGGATTTGTCTCAAAGCTTTCCGATAAATTACAACATGCAGCCTTTAATAACTCCTCAGAACTAACGTTAATGATATTTTGAGAAGTTAAGTAAGATACTGAGGAAGTCTTTGAAATAGCCTTGATATTAACAGCATCTAAAGTAGACTCTGGTTTTAAATAATGCTTAATGAAATTTTGATTTTTTATGTCAATTGTATCAGATTTAAAACCAACATAACTAATTATAAGATTACTGTAATTGCCAGAGTTTGAAATAGTGAATTCACCATCTAGATTAGTGACAACTCCCTCCGCTGTATTCATCCAATAAACATTAGCTCCAGGCAATACTATTTCAGCATTCGGTAGAACTTTGCTCTAGTACGATTCCTGAGATATTAGTCTGAGAAATAAGTGCTAATGGAATTAAAAATATTATGTTTGTTAAAAAATGTTTCATTAAATTATATATAATACAAAACTAATTTATAGAAAGTTAATTTATTTAATTTTAACATTTCATTATGCTATTATTTATTATAATAACAAATTTTAATATGAAAATTTTAAAGATTCCTTTTTTGTTAATTTGGCGCAGTTGGTTTTACATTATGATATTTGTGACTATTGTTATTATGTCTCCTGTATTATTTATTTTGACAATAAAGGAAGAATATTATCCAATATTATGGAGAGTTGTAAGAGCTTGGTCTAAAATTTTAATATACGGAATGGGATTTCGTTTAAAATTTAAATTAGAACAAGAAATTGAACCAAATAAGAGCTATATGTTTTGTCCGAATCACGGCTCATTAATGGATGGATTTGTTTTAGTTGCTTCTTCTAAAAACCCAATTGTTTTTGTTGGCAAAAAAGAGTTAGAAAAAATTCCAATATTTGGTTTTTTTTACAAAAGGGTTGTTATTATGGTAGATAGAAGTAGTGCAGAAAGTAGAAAAAAAGTATATGAAAAGGCAAAAAAAAGACTTAAAAACGGAATTAGTATTGGGATTTTTCCTGAGGGATTAGTACCTACCGAAGATGTTATCTTAGCCCCTTTTAAAAATGGCGCATTTAGTTTAGCTATTGAACATCAAATACCAATTATACCTCATATTTATTATGATTGTAAACGCCTATTTTCTTGGGATTTTTTAAAGGGTGGGCCTGGAATATTCAGGGTAAAGCAATGTGATTTTGTTAATACTATAGGTTTAAAAAACAGTGACTTAGATAATTTGAAAGACAAAATATTTTCTATAATTTATGATAATCTTTTAGCAGATACAGATTACATGAATGACACAAACAATTCAAAAAACAAATTAGATAATTATTAAATAATTCAAAGATGTTAATAAGTGGATGATTTAGTTGAAAAAAACATTCCTATTTGCAATAAAATAATCTTTAGGTCTGCTTTAAATTCATAAATTTGGGTTTACAATAAATTTGTGTTAAATGAAGGAAATCAAAATAAAATCTGCATTAATATCTGTCTTTAATAAAGATGGTTTAGAACCATTAATTAAAGAACTAGATAGTCAAGGAGTTATTATATATTCCACTGGAGGTACACAGAAATTTATTAATGATTTAGGAGTTAAAGTTATTAGAGTTGAAGATTTAACTTCATATCCATCAATTTTAGGTGGTAGAGTAAAAACTCTTCACCCAAAAGTCTTTGGAGGAATTCTAAACAGGCAAGATAATGAGAGTGACAAAAAAGAATTAATAGATTTTGAAATTCCTCAAATAGATTTAGTAATAGTAGATCTATATCCTTTTGAGGATACAATTAGTTCAGGAGCATCCCACTCGGACATAATTGAAAAAATTGATATTGGAGGTATTTCACTCATTAGAGCAGCTGCAAAAAACTATAATGATGTAACATGTATTTCGTCAAAAGATGATTACAAAGTATTTTTAAATATTTTAAAAGATAAAAACGGCATTTTATCTAACAGTGAAAGGAAATTATTTGCATTAAAGTCCTTTAATGTATCTTCAAATTATGATACTGCAATATTTAATTACTTTAATTCAGAAAATGAAGTTACGGCATTAAAAATCAGTGACACTAATGCTAAAACCTTGAGATACGGAGAAAATCCACACCAAAAAGGTTTTTTCTATGGCGAATTTGATAAAGTATTTGATAAAATTAATGGCAAAGAATTAAGCTACAACAACTTGTTAGACGTAGATGCTGCAGTTAATTTAATTCTTGAATTTAAAGAAGAAAAACCAACATTTGCTATATTAAAGCACAATAATGCATGTGGGATAGCGACAAGAGATACTATTAAACAAGCCTACATAGATGCATTAGCTGCTGATCCTGTATCTGCTTTTGGAGGTGTTTTAATTAGTAATTCTGAAATAGATATAGATGTTGCCGAGCTAATAAATAATTTATTTTGTGAAGTTGTAATTGCTCCAAAATTTTCTAAAGAATCATTAGATATTTTAAAACAGAAAAAAAATAGAATCGTATTAGTTTTAAAAGAATTTAACGAGCCTGAGTTTATCGTTAGGAGTTGTTTAAATGGATATTTATCTCAGCAAAAAGATAAACACACCGACAGTTTGATTGATTTCAAATTTGCAACTGAAACCAAACCTAGTGATAAGCAAATAGAAGATTTATTATTTGCTTCAAAAATTTGTAAAAACACTAAATCCAATACAATCGTGTTGGTGAAAAACAAGCAGCTATTAGCTAGTGGAACAGGACAAACAAGTAGAGTTGATGCTCTAAATCAAGCAATTCATAAAGCTAAAAGCTTTAAGTTTAATTTAAACGAAGCTGCTATGGCTAGTGATGCATTTTTTCCTTTTCCAGACTGTGTTGAAATTGCAAATAATAATGGAATAAATTCAGTGATTCAGCCTGGGGGGTCTATAAAAGACAACCTAAGTATTGAATACTGTAATGAAAATAAAATACCAATGGTTTTTACTGGGTTTAGACATTTTAAACATTGATGAAATATTTTATTTTATTGTTAAATATTTCATCAGATTTTATGTATATTAGATATGAATAGATTTACTTACTTAAACTTTTAATAGATGTCCTTTTTTGATTTTTTGACAGAAGAAATTGCAATTGATTTAGGTACTGCTAACACGCTTATTATACACAATGGTAAAGTCGTAATTGATAGCCCTTCAATTGTAGCACGAGATAGAGTTTCAGGTAAGATAATTGCTGTTGGCAATGAAGCTAACTTAATGCAAGGTAAAACACATGAAAACATTAAAACAATAAGACCATTAAAAGATGGTGTTATTGCTGACTTTGATGCTTCTGAACAAATGATTAGTTTATTCATTAAAAGTATTCCTGCACTTAAAAAGAAGTTTTTTTCTCCGGCATTAAGAATGGTTATTTGCATTCCCTCAGGAATTACTGAAGTCGAAATGAGAGCGGTTAAAGAATCTGCGGAAAGAGTAAATGGTAAAGAGGTTTATTTAATTCATGAACCTATGGCTGCCGCGATTGGAATTGGGGTGGATATAATGCAGCCAAAAGGAAATATGATAGTTGATATTGGTGGAGGAACAACCGAAATTGCAGTTATTGCTCTAGGCGGAATAGTCTGTGACAAGTCAGTTAAAGTAGCTGGTGACGTTTTTACCAATGACATAATATATTACATGAGAACTCAACATAACCTTTATGTTGGAGATAGAACAGCTGAAAAAATTAAAATACAAATAGGATCAGCTACAGGAGATTTAGATGTTCCACCTGAAGAAATGAGTGTTCAAGGAAGAGATTTACTTACTGGAAAACCTAAACAGGTCCAAATATCTTTTAGAGAAATTGCCAAGGCTTTGGACAAATCAATATTGAGGATTGAAGACTCTGTAATGGAAACATTATCTCAAACTCCACCAGAACTGGCTGCAGATATTTATAATACTGGAATTTATTTAGCAGGAGGAGGGTCAATGCTTAGAGGATTAGACAAAAGGTTGTCTAAAAAAACAGATTTACCGGTTTACATAGCTGAAGATCCTTTAAGAGCTGTTGTTAGAGGTACGGGGATTGTTCTAAAAAACTTACCTAAATACAAAAGTGTATTGATAAAATAAGATTAGCTTATGCGTCAAATCATAGATTTTTTTGTTAGAAATAAAAATTTCATTTTATTTCTAAGCCTTTTTTCTTTTTCGTTAATTCTAATATTTTCAAATAGCAGATACCATAATAGTTTTGTTTTAAACTCTACAAATAGTCTTACTGGGAGAATATTTGAAACAACTAACTTTATTTCTTCATACTTAAATTTAAAAAATGAGAACAAAAGTTTAAATGAAGAAAATACTGAACTAAAAAAACTTATATATAACTACTCAAAAGAAACTATTGATGGTGTGAAATATGAAGTTTTCAACTCTAAGGTTATAAAAAACAGTTACAGCCTAAATAATAACTATTTAACAATTAATATAGGAAATATTGATAGTATTTCTGAAGATATGGGAGTAGTATCAAATAAAGGAATTATCGGAATTACAGATAGGGTTTCAAAAAACTATAGTCGAGTAATTTCAGTTCTAAATACAAAACTAAACCTTAATGCAAAACTTAAAAAGTCTAATCATTTTGGGATTTTAAATTGGAACGGATTAAATTATTCCACTGTCCAACTAATAGATTTACCCAAACAAACTAAAATAAATATTGGAGACACTATTATTACAGGTGGTAATTCATTTATTTTTCCAGAAGGAGTATTAATAGGCAATGTATCATCATTTAAATTAGATGATACTCAAAACTATATTGAAGCGGAAATAAGTTTATTTAATGATATGACCAATATTAAAAACGTGTATATAATAAGAAATAATGATTTAGCAGAACTTAAGAAACTTAATGAATAAGATCACCAGAAATATCTTAACGGCACTTTTGTTAATTATTGCACAAACAATAATATTCAATAACATAAACTTGTTTGGTTATTTAAATCCATTTATCTACATAATTTTTATAATATACTATCCAATAAAAAATGATAGAATATTTTTTATTTTCATTTCATTTATTATTGGCCTTTTAATTGATATTTTTAGTGACACTCTTGGATTACATGCTGCAGCATCTGTAACAATCGCTTATCTAAGGCCATTTATTTTGAAGATATCTTTTGGATTGGCATACATACACCAAGTGATAAAATTTAAAAATATTGATTTTAAAAATAAATTAATTTATATATCTCTATTATCTATAATTCATCATGCAGTTTTATTTAGTTTAGAGATTTTTGATTTTTCTAAATTGTTATTTAGTATAGATAAGGTTATTATGTCAAGTTTTTTTACAATTTCTTTATGCTTTTTATTTAGCTACCTATTTAAAACAAATGAAAGATGAGAAAATCTCTTCTATATTTTGCAGTAATTTTTGTTGGAATTTTATTTATTTCAAGGCTCTTTTATTTACAGGTATATTCAAATAAAGAATATAATATATTTGAAGACAATGCTATAAGGAAGGTTTTTACATACCCTAAAAGAGGATATATTTTTGATAGAAATAACAACCTGTTAGTCTCCAATCAGCCTTCATACGACGTGATGATTATTCCCAGGGAGGTGAAATCATTTGATACAATTGAGTTTTGTAATCTACTTAAAATAGATAAAGATTTTTTAATTAAAAAATACAATAGAACCAAAACCTATTCTCCTAGAATACCTCAGGTTTTTTTAGCTCATTTATCAAAAGAAGATTACGGGTTTTTGGCGGAAAAAATTAGAAAATTTGAAGGCTTTTATATTCAAAAAAGAAATTTAAGAGATTATAACACAAATATTGGTGCAAATGTTCTTGGGTATATAGCTGAGGTAAATAATTCAATCATAGAAAAGGATGATTACTATTTAATGGGTGATTTAATTGGTAAGCAAGGCGTTGAAATATCGTATGAAAATGAACTTAGAGGAATCAAAGGGATAAAATTTATTCAAAAAGATAGATTTAACAGAGATGTTGGTAGTTTTAAAAACGGTGAACTAGATATTATCCCAATAGCAGGAAAAGACCTTACTATAACAATAGACTCTGAATTACAGAAATATGGCGAACAACTAATGAGTGGAAAAAAAGGTGGTATAGTAGCTATTGATCCAAGTAATGGTGAAATACTTAGCTTGGTTTCTGCTCCATCTTATAACCCCAACTTGTTAATTGGAAGAAATAGATCTAAAAATTACATGGAATTATATAGTGATAGTATTTATAAGCCTTTAATTGATAAAAGTCTCTTAAATATGCATGCCCCGGGGTCTCCTTTTAAAATTTTAGTAGGGCTTTCCGCTTTACAAGAAAAAGCGATTACAGAGAAAACATCAATCTATTGCAATAACTACTACCAGTATGGAAAAGAAAAACGAACAATGCAATGCCATTGTGGTGGTGGTCATAGAAATTTAACAAATGCAATATCATTATCTTGCAACTCCTATTTTGCTAATGCATATAGAAAAACAATTGACACCAAATCACCTACTGAAGAATCCTTTAACAACTGGAGTGATCAAATGAAAAGTTTTGGTCTTGGTGAATATTTAAATAATGACCTTTCAGTTGGAAAAAAAGGTGTTATTCCAGATTTTGAATTTTACAACAATTGGTATCCAGATTTTAAATGGGGTGCAACAACAACTTTATCAAACTCAATAGGACAAGGTGAAGTTTTAGTCACTCCTATACAGTTGGCAAACATGACCGCTGCAATTGCTAATAAAGGCTTTTATTACACCCCGCATATTATCAAAAAAATTGAAGGTGCTGAAATAGATTCAATGTTTAAAATTAAAAATTACACGCTAATTGATAGTACCTATTTTGACCCAATAATTGAAGGGTTAAGTAAAGTATATACATCTGGAACAGCAAAGTTTTTACAAGTTCCTGGGATTGAAATTTGTGGGAAAACAGGAACAGCTGAGAATTTTACAAAAATAAATGGGAAAAAAACTCAATTAACTGACCATTCTATTTTCATAGCTTTTGCACCCAAAGACAATCCAACAATAGCAATATCTGTATTAGTAGAAAATGGTTATTATGGATCTAGATGGGCAGGCAGAATTGCATCATTAATGATTGAAAAACATATTAAGGGAGAAGTTACATTAAAAAAGATGGAACAATTAGTAATAAATACAAACTTAGCTGAAGAGTATGAAAAACCATATTTAGATAAGCCTTTTAAAATAAATCAATAATGATTGGCGAGAGAAGAAATGTATTTAAAGTGGATAAAATTTTAATTGGACTATATGTACTTCTGGTTGGCTTTGGTTGGGGCAATATTTTTTCTTCTAGTTTATCTGGAAGTATGGAAAGTATTTTTAATGTAAATGAACTTTATGGCAAACAAATAATATTTATTTTACTTTCCTCAATTCTAATTATTATTACTTTAAGTATAGAAGCAAAGTTTTACGAGAGATTTGCAAGCATATTCTATTTCCTATCCGTTCTTTCTTTAATAGGCCTATTTATTTTTGGCAAGACAGTCAATGGATCTACATCATGGTATGGGTTAGGGTCTTTTACAATACAGCCAAGTGAGTTTGCAAAAGTAGCGACCTCATTAGCAGTTGCTAAATTCATTAGTGATTTACAAACAAATATCAAGCTAATTAACCATCAAGTTAAATTGCTTGTAATTATCTTCCTGCCAGCTATTTTAATAATATTACAGAACGATACAGGTAGTACGCTAGTTTACTTAGCTTTTTTCTTTGTATTATTTAGAGAAGGGATCCCTAAGATATATTTATACACAATAAGCTTGTTGTTTCTGCTACTTGTTTCCACAATTAAGTTTTCATTATTAACTACATTTTTAATTTCATTTGGAATAGTAGCCTTAAACTATATTAGAACTAAGAAGAAAAGAAATTCATTACTTAAGCATCTAGGAGTATTATTTTTTGCTGCTACATTGTCGTTTAGCATAAATTATTTTTATAATAATGTAATTAAGCAACATCAAAAGAATAGAATTAGTCTATGGCTAAGGCTTGAAAATAACCCAGAGGAAATAGAAAAAATGAAAAGAACCATTTTGTATAATCTAAACGAATCTGAAAAAGCAATTAGTTCTGGAGGCTGGTTGGGAAAAGGATACTTAGAAGGAACCAGAACCATTGGTAAATTTGTTCCCGAACAGCAAACAGATTATATTTTTAGCACTGTAGGTGAAGAATGGGGGTTTCTTGGAAGTAGTTTTATTATACTATTATTTATTTTACTATTACTAAGGATTCTTCATTTATCTGAACTTCAAAAAAATCAGTTTAGTAGAGTTTATGGTTATTCAGTTGCATCAATACTGTTTTTTCATTTTTTGGTAAATATTGGTATGGTAATGGGCTTAGTTCCAACTATTGGGATTCCTCTGCCATTTTTTAGCTATGGTGGGTCTAGTTTATGGGCATTTACAATATTGCTCTTTATTTTTATAAAATTAGATTCAAACAAACTAAATGAGTGGTAATTTAATCTTGCTTTAGATTTAACTTTTCGGCAAAATAATCACAAAAATCTTTCATAGTAGCAGTCATTTTTTCATCTTGGGTTGCTCGATTAAAAGTGTCACTCATTGCTACTAAAGTTTGGTGAAAGAAAATTTTCATTTCATCCAGCGGCATTTCCTTAGTCCAAAGATCTATTCTTAAACTTTCTTTTTTCTCTGAATCCCACACAGATAAAAAAAGAGCTTTAGATTCTTTATCTTTTATATTCCCATCTTCAGCAGACCATAATATTTTCTCCGGGATTTTATTATCATCTAAATTTACAGAGATTTCAATTTTTGATTTTTTATCATTCATAATTACTGGGTTTATATTTTGAATTATTATAAATATACATTGGGTCATATTGAATTAATTCATTCAAATTTGAAGAACTAACTTTCATAAAAGATTTGACAATTTTCCAACCAATAAACTTTCCAATCATACTTGGTGAATCATTGTCAATAGATAAATAAAATTTTGAAAATGGCGCTAAGTTAATAAATCTACTATCTAAGTTATTGTCACTACTAAACAAGTAATCATTTTCAATGAAATTAGACCAAATGTCTTTTTCATTTTTTAAAGCCCAAGCAAAGTCTGCATTAGTATAGCCAATTATCTTTGATTCTTCCTTCTCGGGTAACATTAAGCTCGCAAAGTATAACATTTTTCCATGATTAATAATTTTTTCTATAAAGGTATAATTATCAGATCTTGTATTTGCAATTACTGCCGTAGCATATTCTTTAGCAATATCAATGATAATATTTTCTTTATTAAAAGTATTTGTAAGATAGGTAGGGAATGAGGAGTAAAAAACATGATCTTCTCCTAAATAATTATCTAGGCCAATTAAAAGTAATGAGTCTGTTAATATTATTTTCTTTCGATAATCAACATCAGTTGTTAAAGTAATTAATCTAGGTATTTTATACTCAGAATCGTAGCCCAAATAATTGCTATAAAAACTTTCAATTAAAGATTGTTGATCTGAAAAATCACCAAAAGATAAATTAACTTCATTGTAAAGTTGATTTTGAATAGTATCATTTAACCGGTCTATCCATATTTGATCCTCATACTGGGGTGGAAATAAAAAAGAAAAATTTTCTTTTACCTTATAAAGGTTATTAGCATTACTTTTAAAAAAAATATCTTCGAATCGTTCTATTTCAACTTCAACTTTTGGAGTATTAACATTATTACAACTAAATGTTAAAAAAATAATTAAAAAGATTAAAAATTTATGCACAGATAATAACTTTTATTAGTGATTTAATATATATTTTTGTACTACAAATGTAAGATTCTTATTATATAAATAATATATATTTTATGAAAACGGAAAAAGTTTCAGAATTTATCGTTGATTGGCTGAAAAATTATGCTCAAGCCAACAAAATATCAGGTTTTGTTGTTGGTATTTCTGGTGGAATAGACTCTGCAGTTACTTCCACTTTATGTGCTAAAACTGGACTTGAAGTAATCTGTATTGAAATGCCAATTAAACAAAATCATGAACATGTTTCTAGAGCTAAAAATCACATAAAGAATCTTGAATCAAATTATACTAATGTGAGTGGTAAATTAGTAGACTTGAATTCTGTATTTGATTCATTTTGTAATGAAATTAATTCATCAAAGAATAATTCAACCGATGACTTATCTCTGGCTAATTCAAGAGCGAGACTAAGAATGACAACTCTTTATTATTTTGCAGGAATTAACAACTATTTAGTGGTTGGGACAGGAAATAAAGTTGAAGACTTTGGGGTTGGTTTTTACACTAAATATGGAGATGGTGGAGTTGACTTAAGTCCAATAGCTGATTTATTGAAGTCTCAGGTTTTCAACTTAGGTAAATTCTTAAAAGTTGATAAAACAATAATTAATGCTAAACCAAGTGATGGTTTATATGCTGACTCTAGGTCAGATGAAGATCAAATTGGAGCTACATATGATGAATTAGAATGGGCAATGAAAACAGAAGAATCAAATTCTAAAATTAGCGACAGAGAAAAAGAGGTCCTTAAAATATACAAAAGTTTTAACACAAAGAATAAGCATAAAATGGAACCAATTCCGATATGTATTATTCCAGAAGATTTATTAACTCATTAAATTACTCTTTTTAATTTTCTAGAAAGTAGCATCTTTAAATTTGAATAATTTAGAACTTCATCGAGAATAGATTTATTGTCATCACTATCTAATGTCTTATTTTTAAACTCATTTACTTTTTGATCAATAAGGAAACATCTTAAGTTTAAAATTGTATCATTAACTAACTGAGCAATAGTTTTTGATTTGTCTTTTGGAAAAATATTACTCCTTTGCCAATCGTGTAATCTATATTTTTCTTCGCCCATTAGTATATTAGTTATTTCTAATTCAATGTTTACTGGAACTTTATTTGCAAACATCTCAACTGTAATATTTGATCCTTTATTTAAGTTTTCAATGATTATATAATATATATTTTTAAAATCATCATTTGAAAACTCCATTTCATCTTCTTGAAGATCCATATATATTTTTTCAAAAACTTTACTTGTCTTTACAACAGGCTCTAATACTAATTCACCAGCATCATTTTCTTTCAATAGTAAATCTTCAAAATTCTCGGTTTTATCACCATATAGAATTAATATTTCAATGATTTTTTTTTCTAGTTCATATAAAACATTGATACTCTTTTCTTCATTTTTATTTTTAACAACCTTGAAAGAGTCTTCTGGACTTGGAGTAGGTTTATTTAATTTAGAAATTTGTTTTTTAGATATCTGGGCTAAAGTACTATATAAAACTTCTTCGCTAATATCCATTATGGAAGAACATTCCTTTATATATATTTCTTTTTTTATTTGATCACTAATTTTTGAAATACTAGCAACCATGTCTCTAATGGTTTCTGCTTTTTTAATAGGATCATTTTTAGCACCTTCAATTAATAAGGAAGCTTTATAGGTGATAAAATCTTTTGAATTTTCTAAGAAATATGAGGACAACTCATCAACATTTTTGTCTTTTGCAAAACTATCCGGATCTTCTCCTTCAGGTAAATTACAAATTTTCACATTCATCCCTTGTTCAAGTATTATATCAATACCTCTAAAGCAGCATTTATACCTGCAGAATCCCCATCAAATACTACCGTTATATTATTTGTCAGTCTATTAATTAGTCTTATTTGATCCGAGCTCAGGGCAGTTCCCGATGAAGAAACTACATTACGAATTCCTCTTTCATGCATCCTCATCACATCTGTGTAGCCTTCAACTAAAAAACAATTATCTTGTTTTGCAATCTCTTGTTTGGCATGAAATAAACCATACAAAACTTTACTCTTATAGTAAATTTTACTTTCCGGTGAGTTAAGGTACTTGGCAGTAGATTTTGAAGTTTTTAGTGTTCTTCCTCCAAAACCTAAAACTCTACCAGACATACTTAATATAGGAAAGATGACTCTTCCTTTAAATCTATCAAATTTCTTATCCTCTTTAACTATTGTTAAACCAGATTTTTCTAGAAATTCAATCTTGTAGCTATCTTTTATTGCCTGATCTGTAAAACTAGTCCATTCATCCTTACAATATCCTAATTGAAATTTATTAATAGTCTCTTCAGCAAATCCTCTTTCCTTAAAATAACTTAAACCTACCGACTTACCTTCATCGGTTTCTTTTAAGGATTTTTGAAAGAATTTATTGGCATAATCACTAACTAAGTATAGACTTTCTTTTTCGTCAGATTCTATTTTTTGCTCATCTGTTTGCTCAGTTTCTTCAACTTCAATATTATACTTATTAGCTAAATATTTAATTGCTTCTGGATAAGTAAAATGCTCATGCTCCATTAAAAAAGTAATAGCAGTACCACCTTTTCCACTAGAAAAATCTTTCCATATTTGTTTTACTGGAGATACCATAAAACTCGGAGTTCTTTCTTCACTAAAAGGGCTTAATCCTTTAAAATTCGATCCAGATTTTTTTAATTGAACAAAATCTCCAATAACTTCCTCAACTCTGGAGGATTCAAATACTTTATCAATTGTAGACTTTGAAATCAATTTTATTAATTTTTTAATAAATATAAGATATATCCTTTAAAAATTATCACTAAATAAATTTAGTAAATCAATAATTAAAGGATTATCACTAATTATTATAATGAGAATATTAATAACTAAATTAATACAATCAATATTTTTAGTATTTTTAATTATAATAACCAATAAATCAATTAACTATGAAAAAAATTACATTATTAATAACATTATTCTGCTTTCAATTAGGATACTCTCAGGTTCTTAATCAAGCTGCAAACTGGCCTAATGAAAACTGGACAACCTCTGGTGAGTACACTGCAACAGGACTGATTGCTGAACCTAGTACTTCCGATTCTTTTACTTTTGATGATGATGCTGCTGGAAATACATCACTGGCAGACGTTATTGCCTCTGAATCTCCAATTATTGATTTAACTGCAGCTTTTAATGCAGGAGAAACATTTATAACAGTTAGTGGTGATTTTCTCATTATTATATCGGTGGTTATCTGGGTGTTGAATTTTTTGATGCTGATACTAACGAATATTTACCTAATTTACAAGATCAATTAGAAAGCACTACCACAACTGCTACAGATTATCAAAATTGTGATAATCTAGTTGGCTTTGAAAAAAGTTATGATATTTCAAATTTTACAGCTAATCAACTTGAGAACTTTAAATATAGATTTTCTTACAATGATACACAGGGGTGGCAATGGGGATTTTGTATTAAAAATCCATCGATAACATCATCGTCAAATTCTGATTGTCCAGAGCCAGATATATCTTCTTGGACTATGGGAACTGTGAGTGCTAGTTTTAATGGTACAAACAATTCTGCAATTACTTCTTATGAAATTGAATATAATCAAGGTGAGACTTTTACACCTGGTGATGGAACAGCTCAAGTTTATACATTTAATGAATTTCCACATACTTTAGAAGGTTTAGAGCCTGGGACTTTGTATTACTTTACCATAAGATCTATTTGTGGTGATGGTAATTTTAGTGATTGGAGTGATAATCCAGATAATGGTGATGGACCTGATGCATGGTCAACTTTTGAAGTGTCTGGTGACTGTCCAGATGAATATGAATTACCAATTGTTTGGAGAGATAATTTTGAATGTCATGATGCATTTGCAATAGATAATATTGAAGGTTGGACTATAATTGATAATGATGGTGGACAAACTTGGGGAGCTAGTGACGTAGACTTTCCTAATGAGAGTTATGTGGGAGCAGGAATTATATGGAATAATGACCAAATTACAAATGTTGGAGGAACCGATCTTAGTGGATACAATAGCTATGAAGGTAATCAAGGCTTATACTTCATCGCTTCAGGTGCAAATAGTACTCCTTTTCCAAATGATGATTGGATGATTGGTCCTGAATTTACTATTAGTGGGGTTAGTTCTCCTACACTTAGTTTTTGGGCTAAGTCTATAACAGATGCAATATGGATTAGATAGATTTCAAATTGCAATTGGATCTAGTACAGATCCTGCACGATTTCACAGTAATTTCAGCAGGTGATTATGTAGAAGCTCCAACAGAGTGGACACAGTACGAATACGATTTAAGTGCTTATGATGGTCAAACTGTTAGAGTTGGAATACA
This sequence comes from uncultured Flavobacteriaceae bacterium, assembly GCA_964275595.1. Classification (GTDB taxonomy): domain Bacteria; phylum Bacteroidota; class Bacteroidia; order Flavobacteriales; family Flavobacteriaceae; genus SGZJ01. Next base: position 4,750 of record CAXYDM010000010.1, on the reverse strand, counting down.
CTGTGTAAGTAATGATTCTTTCGTGCTACAAATGGATTCATTTGTTGTAGAGGGAACTTTAGGAGTGAACGATGTTCAATCTCTAGATATGAATATCTATCCAAACCCAGTCAATGGAGACTTTGTAACAATACAAACTCCAGTAAATGGAGTGAAGTATGTTGAGGTATTTGATATCACTGGAAAGAGATTAATCAATACATCCTTAAGTGCGGATACTTTAGAAGTTAGTTCATTAAGTGCAGGAATGTACCTTATTAAAGTAACTGTTGAAGGTCAAAGTAAAACATCTAAATTAATAGTTAGATAATTACACGATTAAATAATTTCAAAAAAAGCACCTTAATTAAAATTAAGGTGCTTTTTTATTTATGTTTAAATGGATTATAATTATTGAGATTTATTAGCCAATTGACCACATGCAGCATCTATATCCTTACCTCTAGATCTTCTAAAGGTAACGGTAATATTGTTTTTTTCTAAAACATTCATGTATAAAGCAATTGCAGAATTATTTGCTTGCTTAAAACTTGGATCATCAATGGAATTGTATTGAATTAAATTAACCTTACTAGGGGAAAATTTACAAAACTCAACAAGAGCATTAACATCCTCAATTTTATCGTTAATACCTTCCCAAACTACGTATTCATAAGTTATTCTATTTTTAGTATTTGCATACCAGTATTTTAGAGAATCTCTTAACTCTTCTAAATTAAATTTTTCGTTAAAAGGCATAATTGAAGTTCTTGTTTCTTCAATTGCACTGTGTAAAGAGACTGCTAACTTAAATTTAACCTTATCGTCAGCCATTTTTTTAATCATTTTTGGAATTCCAGATGTTGAAACAACTATTCTTTTCGGAGACATACCTAAGCCGGTAGGGGATGTTATTTTTTCGATTGCTTTTAGTACATTATTGTAATTCATTAATGGCTCTCCCATTCCCATAAAAACAATGTTTGTTAATGGTTTGTTATGGAATTCTAGACATTGATTGTTAATGGTAACAACCTGATCGTATATCTCGTCAGGATTTAAATTCCTCATTCTTTTTAACTAGATGTTGCACAAAATTTGCAATTAAGACTACAACCAACCTGTGAAGATATACATGCCGTCATTCTAGTTTTTGTAGGAATTAATACAGACTCGACAGTTAAACCATCATGAAGTTTAATAGCATTTTTTATTGTACCGTCTGTACTTTTTTGTACAGAATCAATTTCTATATTATTAATTACAAATTCAGACTTAAGGGAATCTCTAATTTCTTTAGAGATATTAGTCATTTGATCAATATCTGTGATAGATTTTTTCCATAACCATTCATAAACTTGGTTTCCTCTAAATGCTTGGAAACCTTTATCTGTAAAGAAAGCTCTAAGATCTTCTAGAGATAGTGATCTAACGTCTTTTTTAATCATGATTATATAATCAGCATTGCATCACCATAACTAAAGAAATTATATTTCTTTTTTATAGCTTCTTCATATGCTCTTAACATGAAGTCATGACCTGCAAATGCAGATGTCATCATCATTAAAGTTGATTTAGGCATATGGAAGTTCGTAACCATACAATTTGCAATACTAAATTCATAGGGAGGAAAAATAAATTTATTTGTCCAGCCGTTGTACACATTTAAAGTTCCACTAGATGAAACAGAACTTTCAATAGCTCTCATCGATGTAGTTCCAATCGCACATATTCTTCTTTTTTCTTTTAATGCTTTATTAATTGTTGTAGTTGCATTTATATCTACGTCAATTTCTTCACTATCCATTTTATGTTTTGACAAATCTTCTACTTCAACTGGATTAAAGGTCCCTAAACCAACATGTAAAGTGATTTCTGCAAAATTAATTCCTTTAATTTCTAAACGCTTTAATAAGTGTCTAGAAAAATGCATTCCTGCAGTTGGCGCTGCAACAGCTCCTTCATTTTTTGCAAATATCGTTTGATATCTTTCTTTATCATCCGGCTCAACTTCTCTGTTTATATATTTAGGTAATGGGGTTTGACCAAGTTGTGTTAATTTGGTTCTAAATTCATCATAACCACCATCATATAAAAATCTTAAAGTTCTACCTCTTGAAGTAGTATTGTCAATTACCTCAGCTACTAATGTTTCATCATCGCCAAAATATAATTTATTTCCGATTCTAATCTTTCTTGCTGGATCTACTAATACGTCCCATAATCTTTGTTCAGAATTTAGCTCTCTAAGAAGAAAAACTTCAATTCTTGCTCCAGTTTTTTCTTTATTACCATAAAGTCTAGCCGGAAAAACTTTTGTATTATTTAAAACCATCACATCTTCTTCATCAAAATAATCAATAATATCTTTAAATGACTTATGCTCAATAGTTTGTTCTTTTCTATTAAGAACCATTAGTTTTGATTCATCTCTATTCTCAGCAGGGTATTCTGCTAAGCGATCTTCAGGTAATTCAAATAAGAAGTGGGATAATTTCATGTTGTATATTTTTTTAGGAGGTGCTAATATACAATCTGGGGATAGGCAAAGTCAAGTAAATCAGCTTTTATTTATTGTAATTCCGATTTTAGTTAAATCAATCCAAAAATCTGGATATGACTTTGAAACCACATCTGACTCATTAATAATAATGTTTGCTAAAACTGATAATGGTGCAAATGCCATTGCCATTCTATGGTCTTCATAGGTATCAATAGTAACATTATTATTTATTTTGTTTGGATTATTAAAACTTAAAGAGTCCTTAGTAATCTCTATATCAGTACCCAGTTTTTTTATCTCGTTCTGTAAGGCTAACAAACGATTAGTTTCTTTAATTAGCAAAGTCTTTAATCCAGTTAAAGAACAATTTATTCCAAGTCCTAGACATGTCACAGCAATAGTTTGTGCTAAATCTGGTGATGATATTAAATCAAAAGCTACAGTCTGTTTAGAAACCTTAGTTTTTTTGATTGTTATTGAATTATCATTAAAAATAGTTTCAACTCCAAATTCATTAAATATTTTAGAAAGAATTGAATCTCCTTGCAAACTTGTATTTTTAAAAGTATTAAGTATTAAGTCTGTGTTAATTGGAGATAATGCTACAAAACTGTAATAGTATGATGCAGAAGACCAATCGGATTCCACTGTTATTGTTTTTTTTACTCTTAAATCATTAAAGCTATTGATTTTAATGATATTCTCTTTAAAGCTATATAAAATACCCAATTGCTTCAATAGAGATAATGTCATTACTATATATGGTTTAGAAGTAATTTCACCTTTTAAATTGATTTTTAAACCATTTTTTAGAGTAGAACCAATTAATAATAATGCGGAAATATACTGACTACTAACATTAGAGTTTAGACTCAATTCATTGTTGTTAAATTCTTTCCCTTACTTTTTTCTAATCTTTTTTGAATTGACTCTAAGTCTGCTAACATCATCTCTGTTTCAATTATTTCCAAATCTCTTATTGGGTCTACTGTCGGATTGACATTTTGAATATCATCAGAGTCAAAACATCTAATCATATGAATGATTGCATCAACTTCTCTAATATGTGATAAAAATTTATTACCTAATCCTTCACCTTTGGATGCGCCTTTTACTAATCCTGCAATATCAACAAATGAAATGGTTGTATTTATTATTTTTTTTGATTTTGAAACTTTTGATAAACTATCCAACCTTTCGTCAGGAACAGGCACAACACCAACATTTGGATCTATCGTGCAAAAAGGGAAATTTGCTGCTTGAGCTTTACTAGAATTTGTTAAAGCATTAAATAAAGTAGATTTACCAACATTGGGCAAACCAACAATTCCACATTTAAAACTCATTATTTATTATTGTTTACTGTGCTAGAAAATAAATCTAATTTTTTTTCAACCAATATAGAAATTGAGTCATTTATATGATTTGAGATTTTTTCTATGCCAGTCAATTCATCTTCATCAAAATTTTGAAGAACAAAATCTCCAACTTCCATATTCTCTTTTGGTTTTCCAATACCAATTCTTACTCTTGAATAATCTTTACCTATAAATTTATCAATAGATGCAATTCCATTATGTCCTGCACTGGATCCACCAAATTTAGCTTTAATTTTTCCAAACTCTACATCTAAATCATCATGAAAAACAATTACATCTTCTGCGTCTATTTTAAAATATTCAATAAGTTCTCTAATACAAATTCCAGAATTATTCATAAATGTTAGTGGTTTAATTGCATAAACTTTTTGAGTACCAACATTTCCAGTTGTTAGTAGTCCTTTAAACTTTGGTTTTTGTTTTGATAAACCAAATTTTTTATTAATAGAGTCTATAATTTTAAAGCCTACATTATGTCTATTATTTTCACTATCTGGTGTTGGATTGCCTAGGCCTACAAATAAAAGCATTTTTTAATGGATAGTAAAATTTAACTTTGACAGGTTATTTCTTTTCTTCAGCAGCTTTTTTGTCTTCACCATCTTTTGCTTCGCCATCTGCTGCTGGTTTTTCACCATCTGCTGCTTCTGATCCTGCTTCACCTTCTGCAGCTTCTGCTTCAGCAGGTTTTTCAGGCTCCTTCATAACTGTTGGAGCAGCCAGTGTTGCAATAACAAAGTCTCTTCCTCTAATAGTTGGAACCACATCAGTTTCTAAGTTAATTGATGATATTTTAAAACTTTCACCAATATCAACTCCATCTAGATCAATTACTAAACTTTCAGGAATTTTTTCACTAGGACATTTTAATTCTACTTTTCTTCTAACT
>CAXYDM010000009.1:0-16522 GCA_964275595.1 uncultured Flavobacteriaceae bacterium | reverse complement strand
CCCCATTAGAGCTAAGTGAATTAGATGAAATAAAAAAGTTTTATCCAACTGTAAAGCGTTATCTCAGCCCTAAATCCATTAACGAGATAAATCAACAAGGACAATTTATTACCACAGATTCAGGAGCATTAGAGACTCCACTTGTAGACGGTAAAGAGTGTGTTTATCTTATTCTAAATGAAAATAAAATAGCACAATGTAGTTTTGAAAAAGCATATGACGAAGGACTTATAAGTTGGAAAAAACCTATATCATGTCATTTGTATCCAGTTAGAACTAAAGATTTTAGTGAGTTTATTTCGGTAAATTATGATAAATGGTCTATTTGTAGTGATGCGTGTATTTTGGGCAAAGAGCTTCAAGTTCCAGTCTACAAATTTGTAAAAGAGGCACTTATTAGAAAATTTGGAAAAGACTGGTACTTAGAATTAGAATTAGCCGCAAAAGATTTTAAAAAATAGAGTCTAATTTTTTTTTGATGTTTTTGATTTTAATTTTTTATCTCTTGATAGACATTTTTTTTATTTGTTCTTAAATCACTAATAATCAGTATTTTAAAAATTAACTTTTGTCCTATTTATTTTTTTAAAAAAATCTTGTTTTGTTAAAAACTTGTACACAATGTTAATAAACATGACTTTCATTTTCGATAAAAATTTTGAATATTTGTTAGTCCCAAGTTATATTAAATTTAACGTTAATTTTTAAAAATAATAATAAGTATGTCAAATGCAGTAGAACCTCTTTTGGAAGAAAATAAATCAAGGTTTGTAATATTTCCAATTCAACATCACGATATATGGGAATGGTATAAAAAATCTGAAGCTAGTTTTTGGACAGCAGAAGAGATTGATTTACACCAAGACCTTACCGACTGGACTAACAAATTAAATGATGATGAGAGATATTTTATCAAACATATTTTAGCTTTTTTTGCTGCAAGTGACGGAATTGTTAATGAAAATTTAGCTGAAAATTTTGTAAACGAAGTACAATACAGTGAAGCTAAATTCTTCTACGGCTTCCAGATTATGATGGAAAACATACATAGTGAAACATATTCTTTACTTATCGATACATACGTAAAAGATGAAAAAGAAAAAGATCAATTGTTTAACGCAATTGAGACATTTCCTGCGATTAAGAAAAAAGCTGACTGGGCTCTTAAATGGATTGACTCCCCTAGCTTTGCTGAGAGATTAATCGCTTTTGCCGCTGTAGAAGGGATCTTCTTTTCTGGTGCTTTTTGCTCAATCTTTTGGCTTAAAAAAAGAGGGCTGATGCCAGGATTAACTTTTTCTAACGAATTGATTTCTAGAGATGAAGGAGTTCACTGTGATTTTGCTGTTCATTTACATAATAAACACTTAATCAATAAAGTTCCCAAAGAGAGAATCAGAGAAATTTTAATTGACGCTTTAAATATTGAAAGAGAATTTATAACAGAATCTCTTCCAATTAGCCTTATAGGTATGAACGATAATTTGATGTCTCAGTACTTAGAATTTGTGACAGACAGATTACTTGGTGAATTAGGATGTGAGAAGGAGTACAATACTTCAAATCCATTTGATTTTATGGATATGATTTCATTACAGGGTAAAACCAATTTCTTTGAAAAAAGAGTTTCTGAATATCAAAAAGCAGGAGTTTTAAATAAAGAAGAAGAAAAAGATAAATTTAGTTTCGATGCAGATTTTTAATCTCACTGCAATTTAAGTTTTTTTCAATTTTCTAAGACAATAATAAATTAACTAACTAACTTCTGGTCACTAACCCAGAATAATAAACGAGCTACAAATATGTTTGTACTAAAAAGAGACGGTAAAAAAGAGCCTGTGATGTTTGATAAAATCACAGCAAGAGTTAGAAAACTTTGCTATGGGCTAAACCCATTAGTGGATCCAGTAAAAGTTGCTGCCAGAGTTATTGAAGGACTATACGATGGAGTTACTACAAGTGAATTAGATAATTTAGCTGCTGAAATTTCGGCTACAATGACTACTGCACACCCTGATTTTGCTAAATTGGCTGCTAGAATATCCGTTTCAAATTTACACAAAAACACTAAAAAATCTTTTAGTGATGTTATGGAGGATCTTCACAAGTATGTTAATCCAAGAACAGGAAAAAAAGCTCCCTTATTAGCAGATGATGTTTATAAAGTTGTATCTGAAAATAAAGAATTATTAGATTCTACAATTATCTACAATAGAGATTTTGGATATGACTATTTTGGATTTAAAACGTTAGAAAGATCATACCTTTTAAAGTTAAATGGAGAAATTGCTGAAAGACCTCAACATATGTTAATGAGAGTTTCAATTGGAATCCACCTAGACGATTTAGACTCTGTGATTGAAACATATGACTTGATGTCAAAAAAGTTTTTTACTCACGCAACTCCAACATTATTTAATGCTGGAACTCCTAAACCTCAAATGTCATCTTGTTTTTTGTTAACAATGAAAGATGATAGTATTGAAGGTATTTATGATACTTTGAAACAAACTGCAAAAATATCACAGTCTGCTGGTGGAATAGGATTATCTATTCACAATATCAGAGCTACCGGAAGCTATATAGCTGGAACAAATGGTACTAGTAATGGTATTGTTCCGATGTTACAAGTTTTCAACGATACTGCAAGATATGTAGATCAAGGAGGAGGAAAAAGAAAAGGAAGTTTTGCTATTTACATTGAGCCATGGCATGCTGATATTTTTGATTTTCTAGATTTAAAAAAGAATCACGGAAAAGAAGAAATGAGAGCAAGAGATTTGTTTTACGCTATGTGGGTCCCAGATCTGTTTATGAAAAGAGTACAAGAAAATGCTGAATGGACTCTAATGTGTCCAAATGAATGTCCTGGACTTTGTGACGTTCATGCTGATGCTTTTGATAAAATGTATTTAAAATATGAAAAAGAGGGTAAGGGAAGAAAAACAATTAAGGCAAGAGAACTATGGGAAAAAATCCTTGAGTCTCAAATTGAAACAGGAACTCCCTTACATGCTTTACAAAGATGCTGCAAATGTAAAATCTAATCAACAAAACTTAGGAACTATTAGATCTTCTAATCTTTGTACAGAAATTTTAGAATACACTTCACCTGATGAAATTGCAGTATGTAATCTAGCTTCAATTGCTCTACCTATGTTTATAAAAGATGGAGAATTTGATCATCAAGAATTATATAGAATTACAAAACGAGTAACAAAAATTTAAATAGAGTAATTGACAGAAACTACTATCCTGTTAAAGAAGCTGAAAACTCAAACTTTAGACATCGACCAATTGGTTTAGGAGTACAAGGTTTAGCAGATGCCTTTATTTTATTAAGATTACCATTTACTAGTGACGCTGCTAAAAAATTAAATCAAGATATTTTTGAAACATTGTATTTTGCAGCAGTAGAAGCATCTATGGAAGAAGCTACAAATGACGGACCATACCAAACCTATGAAGGCTCTCCTATTAGTAAAGGTGAATTCCAACATAATTTATGGGGCGTTGATGAAAAAGATCTTAGTGGAAACTGGGACTGGTCGAAATTAAGAAAAGAAGTGCTTAAAAATGGAGTAAGAAATTCTTTATTAGTAGCTCCAATGCCTACAGCCAGTACATCACAGATATTAGGAAATAACGAATGCTTTGAGCCATATACTTCAAACATATATACAAGACGTGTATTGTCTGGAGAATTTATTATTGTCAATAAGCATCTTTTAGAAGATTTAGTAAATCTTGGACTTTGGGACGAGGGCTTAAAACAAGATATTATGAGAGCAAATGGCTCTATTCAAAATATTGATACAATCCCTGATGATATCAAAGAACTCTACAGAACTGTTTGGGAATTAAGTATGAAAGACATAATAGACATGTCTAAAGAAAGAGGATATTTCATCGATCAATCTCAGTCTCTAAATTTATTCTTAGAAGGAGCTACTATGGCTAAATTAACCTCTATGCATTTCTATGCGTGGAAGAGTGGCCTTAAGACTGGAATGTATTATCTAAGAACTAAAAGTGCTGTGGATGCGATTAAATTTACTTTAGATACTAAACCTGAGGTCAGAAACAAAAAAAGAAGTTAAAGCTAAACAAGAAGTCGTCGAACCAGCAGTAGAGGTAAAGCCAGAAGTTGTTGCAAGTAAAAAGAAAGCTGCAGTTAAAACAGCTCAAAAATTTGCTGAGACAAAAGATGTTGATGTTGAACCTATGAGTGCTGAGGAAATGAAACAATTAATAGCACAATCTAAAGATGGTCAAGGTGATGATTGTTTAATGTGTGGGTCTTAAATATAGAAATACATAAATAAAAAAAAGCTCCTAATTTAATTAGGAGCTTTTTTTATGGACAAAACTTAAATTATATGCATTATTATCTATCCAGTTTAGCTGGCTCAACAGATGAATCATGTGATTCATTATAGTCAGATAATAAATTCATAATCGCGTTTAATAAATCTTTAGTTTCTTGTAAAATCCCAAAGTATAAGGTTGTATTTTTTGGGCTTTTTTCTTCATTTCTTGTTCTAGCTACCTGAGCTAAAATCTTGTCTTGAACTAATTTATAAAGACCATCTTTTTTCTTTATAACTGATTTAATTTTATTGAAAGATTTATTTTTGTATAATCCATTTACTTCCATAAACAATTCACTTATACTAGAGTTAACTTCAATTAACTCTCTTATTTGAGTCAACTTAAGCTTACTATGATTGTTATTCACATGCTTATAACTAGCCTTATTTATGTATTCTAAAGACTGTGTAATATCTTGAAGATATCCAAGAAGATTAATATAAAAATTACTTGCATTTAAACTTGATTCATCTAAATTTTTGATAAAATAAAATAGATTGTCTCTTAATTCATCTACATCTTTAGAAAGTTTAGCAGTCTGTTTCTTATTCTTCTTTAATAAATCTAAATCTTGCTTGGAAAGCCCTTCAATTGCATTAGTGAATACTTTTTCTCCTCTCTTCATTACCTTAGATATGTTTTTTGAGCTTTCAAAAATAACTCCTTGTAATGAACTACTTTCATCCAGTGATAAGTTTTCTTCATCATTAATTTCAGAATCATTATTGCCTTTTAAATAACCTCTAATACCAATAATTATTATTGCAAATAATAGTACTGCAATAAATAATTCTGAAATATTAATTAAAAAAGCAATTGTTCCAGCAGCTGTAAATGCGATTAGTGCTGTACCGAACCAACCTGCAATTACATTTAATACGCCGGCAACTCTGTAAACTGCACTTTCACTTCCCCATGCTCTATCAGCCAGTGAAGTACCCATTGCTACCATGAAAGTTACGTAAGTAGTTGATAGAGGTAATTTATATGATGTAGCTATTGAAATCAAAATTCCTGCAACCATCAAATTCACAGATGCTCTTACTAAATCAAAGGCTGGCTTATCTTCATCACTGATAGTCGCTGATAATACACCACTTTTTTCAACAAATTGTTTTTCTATAAAGTCATTAACTGGTTTTGGAGTTACCTTATCAATTAATAAAGACGACTTACTTGCGAATCTAACTAAAAATCTAGAAAGAAAGTTTGGATTAAATCTCTCTCTTGTATCTCCTTGTTTAGCTAAATCAAGTTCTGTTTTTACAACACGTTGTGCTTTTTTAGAAAACCACAGAGTTACAACCATAACTAATCCTGCTGCAAATAATAACGCATTAGGAGTGGGTACCTTTGAGGCTAAAACTTCCATACTAAACTCATTTGCAGCAACACCAGAAGCAACCCATGCTTCGTAGGACTGCCAAGCAGCAATAGGGACTCCAATAAAATTCACTAAATCGTTTCCAGCAAATGCTAGAGCAAGAGCGAATGTCCCAATTAGTATAATAATTTTATAAATATTAGTCTTGAAAAATACAATTAGAACATAAGAAAATAATGACCAAAAGACTGAACTAACCGCTATAATTGAAGTTACTTTAGTTTCTAAAAAATCTTTAATAGTAAGCCCGCCAATTACATCAAAACTAAGTTTAGCATATGATGTTCCTTTGATTCCTTTCATTAAAATAAAATAAGATATAGCAGTAATTGCTATACCACCAAAAATTGCACTTACCCATGCAGCTTTATTTTCAAAATCATAAGATAAAAGTACCCTTGACACCCATTGTACTATTGCCCCAACGGAGAAGGCGACGAAGACCGAGAGCAGTATTCCAAATATAATTTGAGTTGCTTTAGAGGTATTAATATATATGACAAGATCTGAAAAGCTTCCACTATCAGCTCCTATTTTTATTAATGCCATAGCCACAGCTGCTCCAAGTAATTCAAAAACAATCGAAACTGTAGTTGAGGTTGGCATACCAATCGTGTTAAAGAAGTTTAATAGTAAAATATCAGTTATCATGACTGCCATAAATATTATCATAATTTCACTAAACATAAATTCACCAGGGTTGAAGATACCTTTTCTGGCAACTTCCATCATCCCACTAGAGAACACAGCTCCAACGGCGATTCCAATACTAGCTACTATCATTATAGTCTTAAATGAAATTGCTTTAGAGCCAATTGCTGAGTTTAAAAAATTAACAGCGTCGTTACTAACACCAACCACTAAATCTGCAACAGCTAAAACAGCTAAAGCAACAATCATTAATAAATAAATATTATCCATTTTTTATTTTTTTAAAGTTTAAACTCTGCATTTAGATACACTAATGAAGAATCTGTAATATTTGAATCTTTGTAATTAAAATTTCTAGAGTTTAGAGAAAACTTAACCCCCTTAACAGCTTTATATTCAATACCCACCATGGTTAATCCGCCATCATTTTCAAAATTCCAATTAGTATCGCTTTCATCAACTTGATTGGAAGTAAGCTTATCGTATCTAACAAAAACCTCAAACTTTTCGTTTAGCAAATAACTTCCATAGAAAGATAAGCCAGTTAAATTATGGTCTTCTGCTGCATTTTTATAGGTTTCACCATTTTGCATTTCATTGTATTCTGCTCCAAATCTAAATTTGTCTGATTTATATCCTGCAAAAACCCCAATATTATTTATAGCTTTAGAATCGACTACTGCATGGGTATCATAATAAAACTTTGTTGTTATATTCTTGTTTAGTTTGTAAATTAAATTTGTTCCAAATCTTTGATTACCATCTTCATCTTGAACATTTTTATATCCTTCACCATTAACAATAAATACATTTGAAGTTAATTTATCAGAAAGTTTTATTTCTGCATTAACTCCTAAATCTGCACTACTTCCAAATTTATATTCGTCTTGTAGAGTCTTGTAGAGATATCTATATCCCCATATTTTTTCTTGATCCTTAAACATTTTACCACCAATCATCCCCATGCTTAATTTAAAGTTTGAATTTACTTTCCAATCTAATTGAGCAATTTTTAAAAAAGCAGTATGAGAACTTCCTGCACTATTTTTTCCTATATCGTAAGTAATTTTTGCAGAAACAGATTCATTAAAAGAATATTTATATCCTAAGTAGACTCTTGACAATTCGAATGCACTAGTTTGTGTGGTGTTTTCTGTAAAGTCATAATGATAATTCCAAAAAGCTTTGAAATGAGGCTCACCAGAAGAAAAAATATTAGAATTCTCTTGTCCGTAATTTAGTAATGGTATAAGTAAAAAACTCATTACAAGAAATTGTTTAGTCATAGTATAGATAATTTTAGTCGGGACAAATATCTAACTATTATTAATTGCCAATGTTATGTAAATGTTAAGAAATAAAAAAAGCTGCCTTGGCCAAAGGCAGCTTGTAATCAAAGTAAAGTTGACTAAAACTATTCTATATGACTACATTTTGTTAACAGATATAAAAATAATGTAACAAAATTAACCCAATGTAAATTGAATATTAACTTAGTGTTAATTTAAATTACTTTTAAAATTTCAAACTATACCCAATAGATATTTCTGTCCCATATTCTCTTAGAGAATAAAGTTGATCAGCAGTATTGAAAGACTCATAAACACTTTCTTTCTTATTATTTAACAGGTTTTTAATTTTTAAATCTATAGAAGTATTATTGTCTTTGCCAACGGTCTTATTTAAGTTTAAATTTAAACTGTGGAAAGGACTAGAATATACATCAGGAACAATTCCTGTCCCGACTACCTCAAGAGTTTTACCTTGTACATTGTAATATATACCTGCTTCAACACCTAAATCTGTATTTTTATAATTAAAGCTAGAGTTTATTAGAAATGGAGATTGACCTTGCAAGTCTCTAGTTTTAGAAATTATTTCACCATCTCTTGCGGCTAAAACTCTTCTATTATATTCATCCTCATACATTTTTAACGATGACTTTATATATGAAGCATTAACTGTGAATTTTAATTTTTCCTGTTCATTTGACAAAAAGGTTAAAGGTTTTCTAAATTCAAATTCAAATCCATATACATTAGCAGATCCTAAATTTCTTGGGGTTAATTGATTAGGTGCAGATGCAAAAAATGAAAGCTCGATAGGATCCTTAAAGTCTTTATAAAAGCTACTGAAAGCAATTATCTCTTCTTTGTCTCCAAAGATCTCGTATCTTAAATCAAAGTTATTTATGTAAGAAGGTCTTAAATCTAAATTTCCAATGAACATTCTTCCTGTTATTGCATCAAAAATCTGAGCCCTGGACGCTTCCTTAAAAGATGGCCTTGCTGTAGAAATTGAGTATGATGTTCTAAAGTTTGTATTATCATTAACAGCGTAAATAAAATTAGCTGATGGGAATATGTCTAATTTATCTATAATTTTAGTATTGTTAAATATTTCACTCCCACTTTGATTTTGGCCTGTATAAAATGATTGAAAGTTTTCAGCTCTTAGCCCAATGATGGATTTAAGTTTTTCAGAAATATTAAATTCATTGGAAGCATAAACAGCTAAATTTCTTTGCTCACCCTCATAAGAATTTGCTGGTTTAAAAGAGTCCCCAAATACCATATGTGTTCCTGACTGATTTGAGGTAGTCCACAAATTTTCTGTTAATAATAAATTATCAGCTATACCATTTTCAACATTTTGAGTTGTTGAGGTAAAGGAAAAATTATCTATCTCAAAATCACGAGTTTTATATGTGAATGCTCCACCGAATTTTAATTTAGCAGGCTCATCAAAAAGAGTGTACTTTTTTAAAAAACTTAACTTTGAAGAAATATTAATTTCCATTAAGTCTCTCCAAATTCTTACAGGGTACCCTGATGAACTAGGCCTTATACCATAGCTTCCCTCATCTGTTCTCATAAAAGGAGTTATTTTATGATCAAGATCTTTTACTATTGAAATTGTTGGAGATATTTTCCACTCTGTTTTCCATCCATCATCTATTGTATGAGTTCCAACTATTAATGCATTACTTACAGATCTTTGAGTATATAAAATAGCATCTTTAAATACATCTACAAAACCACTTCCACCTCCGCCTTGAGCTACTTGTTGGTAATAATATCCGGCTGTAGATTCTCCATTTTGAATATGTAATAAAGTTAGCTTATATTTTGATCTATCCCTTTTGTAAACAACTCCTAGTAGACCATTTAATAACACATTATTGATCCCCTCGTCTCCAACACTAATTCTCTTCGCTTCTAATTCATTTACTGACGAATCATTTTCATTTTTAATTAAATTATTGTCTATTCTATCTTTAAAAAATGTAGTTGTATTCTTGTATGACATGGACAATTGATAACCTAATCTGTTATTGCCAACTTCAAATTGATTTCCAGAGGTAAATCCAAAGCTAAAATCACTATTACTAGTTCTTCTTTGAGCTGACAACTGTGGATTAAAGGCCGATGTTAATGTTGTTAAACTAGGAGAATTGTCAAAAGTCCCTGGGATAGGCTGATATCTATTTATTGGTAAATTCCTATATCCATTATCAAACCCAAATATATCAGTTTTACTCTTTTTTGATGTTAGATAATTAGAATTATTATGCATTGTTGGGTTGTATGCATGACCAATAGAAAATGAGTTTGTTTTTTTTGAAGGAAAATCTTTAGTAACAATATCGATGACTCCGCCTGTAAAGTCAGCAGGATACTCAGCTGAAGCAGATTTTATAACAATTATATTGTCTAATATATTGGTAGGAAAAATATCCATCTGAATTGTATTCCTATTAGGATCTAATCCAGGGATATCCATACCGTTAAGAATTGATTTTGTATATCTATCTCCTAGACCTCTAACATATACATATTTTCCCCCTTGAACTGAAACACCAGGAACAGATTTTACTGCAGATGCAATGTTACTAGCTCCCGATTTTTTAATGCTTTGACTTGAAAGACCGTCTAACATTACAGCAGATTTTTTTTGTAAATCAAGAACAGCAGACTCTGTATTTTTTCTTAATGTTGTTGTTATTACAACAGTTTCTAAAGAATTAGTGCTTAAAGTTACATCGACGTTTGTTATTTGATTGCTTTTAACAATGACATCTTCAATTTCTACAGATTGATAACCAACATAAGAATATGTCATTGTATAAGTACCTTCATTTAATTCTATTTCGTAATTTCCATCAAAATCAGAAGAAACTCCCTGAGTAGTACCTTTAACAATAACACTGGCAAATGCCATTGGTTCATCATATTCTCCATCCAATAATGTTCCAGTTATTTTCCCAGACTGTGAATAAGATAGAAATGTTAAAAGTAGAAATGTTAAAAAAGTTAAATTAGTTTTAGTCTTCATTTTTTAATTTATTTATTTGCAAATATCTAATCCAAATGTTAACTAAATGTTTTCTAATATTAACTAATTGTTAATTAATAAAAACAGCAAAACCATCATATGAAATTTCTAGGTTTTGCTGTTTTATTATATTGGCTAGTGGTAACCAATTATTATAGTTTGTTCAAATAATTACCAGCCTAGTGCAGCAGCAGTATTTGAATAAGACCATGCAAGATTTGCTGTATTTGCTCCAACTGTATTTTCGTTAGCCGCTATTGAAGATGCTGTTGATCCAAACCCATCCACAGCTACATTTTCAGCTTTGTTATTAAAGATACTTTCTATTGTTGCTCCTTCTGGAACTACAATTTCAAATGTTCCAAAAGATAATAGTCCTGAGTTATAATTATTAGCAACACCATCATTATCAAGTTCAATATCAGAACTAGCTTTAAAATTCAAGGCATATAAATTTGTTGTATGACCCATTGCGTTAGATCTGTAATCTGCGTATTCACCATCTTCAGT
Source organism: uncultured Flavobacteriaceae bacterium (assembly GCA_964275595.1). GTDB lineage: Bacteria > Bacteroidota > Bacteroidia > Flavobacteriales > Flavobacteriaceae > SGZJ01. The sequence continues at coordinate 5,271 of CAXYDM010000009.1, read as the reverse complement.
CACTTGACTTCCTATGATAGTGATATTTCGTAACTCAAATTGTCCGTTCAAAGATCCTTCAGGACCATCTATTTCTAGTGCATGGTCAGAAACATCTCCTAAAACTACAACAGCATTATCTATTGTCCCCGAGTAAGCTTGATCTATGTCAAGACCATCATCTCCTTGACCCCAGACAAGTAAATTAGATGCGTTTACAGTTCCTCCAAAAAACTCAATTCCATCATCAGTATTAGCAACTACTTCAATATTATCTATAACAGTACTATTACCAACTCCACCTAAAGTTAAACCATTAATCTCATTGTCTTCTCCTATCAAAGCTCCACCGTGTCTTATAGAAACATAAGTTATGGACCCAGAATTATCTGACGGATCATTGCCTCCGTAAAGTCCAAATGTGTCATCCGCAGGAATACCCTCAATTTGAACCTCAGAAACATCGCCTGAAAATGAAGATGGAGCATATCCTAAGACTATTAGCCCTCCCCATAAACCTCTATCGTTAATTCCTAAGTTTGTCCCAGCAGTTTGTCCTACTTCAATATTATCACTTTCTGATGTCATAATAATTGGGCAATCAGCAGTCCCATTAGCATTTAATGTCCCTCCTCTTGCTACAACTAAAGCTGACGCCAAAGATCCTGTTCCAGCAGTACCTTTTATTATCGTGCCACATTCAATATTCAAAGTAGCTCCAGCATCCACAACAACTTTTTGATTTAATACATATATATTATTACTTGTCCAGTTGTTAACACCTGTAAGCATGCCTGTTACATTAATGTTTTCTGATACAGGATCCGGATCAACTGGTACCACAGGAGGATTGTCATCATTATCACAAGCAGTAAATGTAAATAATGAGATCATTAGTAAAGAGTAAGCTAAATTTTTCATAGATTTTTTATATTATTAATTTTATTACAAAGAAACACCTGTGGTTCTAATTTGTATTTACCAAAAGTTTAAGGAATTGTTATTTAATTGTTAAGAGACTATTTAATTATATATTGAAGCATTATTTTTTGATTTTTAATTATATTGCTACTGATTAATATTTTTAAATGGACTGGGAACAATTACTCTCCTTAAAACGCCAAGGAGATCAAACAAAGCGAATTAGAAAAGAACAAGACGAAAATAGACTTGGCTTTGAAGTAGATTATGATAGAATTATTTTTTCCTCTGAATTTAGAAGCCTTCAAGATAAAACTCAGGTTATTCCTCTATCAGATAGTGATTTTGTTCACACCAGATTAACCCACAGTTTAGAAGTAAGTGTTGTAGGAAGATCATTAGGCAGAAAAGTAGGTTCTAAAATATTACTAAAATACCCCCACCTTAAAGAAACACATGGATATCAATCGAATGATTTTGGAGCTATTGTTGCATCTGCTTCTTTAGCACATGATATTGGGAACCCTCCATTTGGACATAGTGGTGAAAAATCTATAGGCCAATATTTTAAAAAAGGAAATGGCATAAAATACGCTACAGAATTAACTAAAAAAGAATATCAAGATTTGTGTGATTACGAAGGCAACGCAAATGGGTTTAAGATACTTACACAATCAAGAGTTGGAAGAGAAGGTGGGCTTAGATTAAGTTATGCAACATTAGGAGCGTTTGTTAAATATCCAAAAGAATCCTTACCAATTAAACCAACAAATAATGTAAGTGATAAAAAATTTGGAGTTTTTCAAAGTGAAGTTTCTGTATTTGATGATGTTTTTAATGAACTTGGATTAATTGATAACAATATTAAGTTTAGACATCCACTAGCTTTTTTAGTAGAAGCAGCGGATGATATATGTTATACAATAATTGATTTTGAAGACGGCATTAACCTGGGGCTTATTGAAGAGGAATTTGCTCTTGAGTATTTAATAAACTTAGTTAGAGATAGTATTAATATTAATAAATATAATTCACTTACTAATAAACAGGATCGTGTAAGTTATTTAAGAGCATTAGCGATAAATACCTTAATAAATGAAGTTGTAGAAATTTTCATTACTAATGAAGAAGAAATTTTAAAAGGAAATTTTAAATCTTCATTACTTGATAAAAGTAAATTCTCAGCTCAAATTAATGATATTATTAAATTAAGTGTTAGTAACATTTATCAATCAAAAGAAGTAATTGAAAAAGAAATTTCAGGATATAATATTATTAATAAACTTCTTGATACGTTTATTATATCTCTTAACAATTACGAAGAAGGATCGGAGAGTAGCTATGATAAATTAATATTACATCTATTACCAAATCATATTAATTTAAAAGGATCCAATTTGTATGATAGGTTAATTGGAGTATGTCATTTTATATCTTCCATGTCAGACTCTCAAGCTGTGACTATGTACAAAAAAATTACTGGGCACCAGTTTTAAAAATTACTGATAGTTTTTTCTAGGTTAGTTCTATCAAGCCCTATTGATTCTTTTAATTTTTCTGTCTCCCCATGTTTGACAAAAATATCAGGGATTCCTAAAACTTTGACTTTATTTGAATAATTATTTTCAGACATAAATTCTAATACAGAACTGCCAAAACCACCAGCTTTCACTCCATCTTCTATTGTTATTATCTTATCACCCCTTTGACATACTTTATGTAATATTTTGGTATCTATTGGTTTAATAAACCTCATATCATATAAACTAAGGTCAAGTTTATTTGAAATGTCTATTACCTCATTTATAATTGTACCAACACATAATATGCTTAATAATTTACCACTTCTAATTTCTTCACCTTGTCCAATTTTCACTTCTTTATATTTCTTTTTCCAGTCTAAGATCAATCCTCTTCCTCTTGGGTATCTAATTGCTATTGGGCCTCTATTTTTAAGTTGAGAAGTATATAAAATATTTCTGAGTTCTATTTCATTTCTTGGAGCAAAAATAATTAAGTTAGGAATGCATCTTAAATAAGAAATGTCAAATACCCCGTGATGAGTAGCCCCATCATTTCCAACTAGCCCAGCCCTATCAATACAAAATATTACAGGAAGTTTTTGTATCGCTACATCATGAATAATTTGATCATAAGCCCTTTGTAAAAAAGTCGAATAGATTACGCAAAAAGGAATTAATCCTTGAGTAGCAAGTCCTGCAGCCAATGTTACAGCGTGCTGTTCAGCGATACCAACATCAAACGCTCTTTCTGGGAACTCTTTAATCATATACTTTAAAGAACTTCCAGTTGGCATTGCAGGAGTAATCCCAATAATTTTTTTATTTTTTTTTGCTAAATCTAAAACTGTTAACCCAAAAACATCTTGGAATTTTGGAGGCAGTTTATCATTTTCATTTTTATAAACTATCCCAGTTTTATTGTCAAACTTTCCAGGTGCGTGATATTTAATTTGGTCTTCTTCTGCGAGCTTTAAACCTTTTCCTTTCTTAGTGATTATATGTATTAATTTTGGCCCCTTCATTTTCTTAGCTTTAACAAATACAGCTAATAATGAAGGTATATCATGACCATCTATTGGTCCTAAATATTCAAAGTTTAATAACTCAAAAATGTTATCTGTTTTATTAGCATTGATTTTTACTGAACAAAGATAGTTTTTCAAGGCACCTACACTTGGGTCTATTCCAATAGAATTGTCATTTAATATAACTGTAATATTAGAATCAGTAACACCAGCATGATTTAAAGCTTCAAATGCCATTCCACTTGCAATTGATGCATCACCTATCACTGCTATGTGTTGTCTTTCTAGTTCATTTTTTATTTTTGAAGCTAAACTCATTCCAAGAACAGCTGAAATTGAAGTAGAAGAATGACCAACGCCAAAGTTGTCAAACTCACTTTCATTTAACTCAGGGAAACCACTAATTCCACCAAACTCTCTGTTGGTATGAAAAATATTTTTTCTTCCAGTTAATATTTTATGCCCATACGCTTGATGACCTACATCCCAAACTAATTTATCATAAGGAGTATTAAATATATAATGTAGTGCAATTGTTAATTCAACAGTTCCTAAACTAGCACCAAGGTGCCCCTCTTTAATTGACACGATATCAATTATAAATTTTCTAAGATCTTTGGCAAGCTCAGTTAAGTCTTTTTTAGAAATATTTTTTAAATCCGGAACTCCATTTACTCTGTCTAAAAATTTCAAGCTCAACCTTTTAAATTAAAAAATAAATTTATGAAATTAATTCTCAAAAGAGATGTTTAATTTCAAAAAACCAATTTGTAATTCGTAGTTAATATCCTTAATTTCACAGACCTTAAACTTGAGCATATTAATTATGAAGAATAAATTTTAGTGTATGGATTATGATATTGTGATTATTGGAGCAGGTTTATCAGGTATAGGCGCTGCCTGCCATTTAGAAAGAAAAAATCCGGAAAAAAAATATAAGATTTTAGAGGCCAGAGAAGAAATTGGGGGTACATGGAGTCTATTTAAATATCCAGGTATTCGTTCAGATTCAGATATGTATACTTTTGGTTATTCATTTAAAACTTGGGATGATGATAAATCGTTTGCAGACGCTCCGTCAATCTTAAGTTATTTAAATGAAGCAACAGAAGAGTATAATGTTAAAAACCATATTAGCTTTAACCAGAAAGTAACGCATTACAATTTTGATAATAAGCAAAAAGTTTGGACAATTACTGCTGTAAACCCAATTACTCAAGAAGAAAGCTTATATACTGCTCAGTTCATATTTATTGCTAGTGGTTATTACAATTATGATAATGGTTATACACCAAAATATAATGGCTTGGAGAATTTTAAAGGTCAATTTCTACATCCTCAAAAATGGAATAGAGATTTAGATTATAAAAATAAAAAAGTTGTAGTTATTGGAAGTGGAGCCACAGCTGTAACGATTGTTCCTGCTATTGCAGATGATGTAGAAAAAATTACAATGCTACAAAGATCTCCTACATATATTGCAGCTTTACCAAATAAAGATAAGATTGCAAAAATTATAAAAAGTATTTCTGCCAAAGAAAATTGCACATATCATTGTTAGAGGAAAAAATATTTTAACAGGGATGGTTTTTTATAATCTGTGCAGAAAGTATCCCAAGAACAATGAAAAGATATGTTCTAAAAGGGATTAAAAAGGAATTAGGAGATTTTCCATTAGAACCGCACTTTTCGCCAAATTATAAACCTTGGGACCAAAGATTATGCTTGGTACCTGATGGGGACTTTTTTTAAAGCAATTAAAAAAGGAAAAGCTTCTGTAGAAACAGATGTTATCGATACTTTCAAGGAAAACGGAATTTTGC
>CAXYDM010000008.1:0-404327 GCA_964275595.1 uncultured Flavobacteriaceae bacterium | reverse complement strand
CTCAAACCTATCATTTAACTGAAAAGCAGATTTAAGTTTAAGTTTTTTTAAGCAAAATTCTAGCACAATTTTTGTGTCATTTCTTGTAAATTTTTTAGAACAAATAGGATTTAACATAATAATAGAACTCATGATATAATACTAAACTAATATATGGTTTTATAATTCTCCTATCAAATAATTTAATTATGTTTTATGAAAGATATATATCTATTCAAAAGGAACTTTATTCATTTAAATTTCTGTATCTATCTCTCATCATTTCAGCAAATAATTCTAAAGATTTGATATCTACAGAGTTAAATAACTTTTCTGATTTATTTTCCTTTTTAAACATTTTAATTTGAACCTTTTTGGTTTTATTTTTTTTCATCTGTGAATATTAATTTGTTTGTTAAAGAAACTTTCATAATAAATGTCTGACCAACTTTTGAATTATTGTAAGGAATACTATCTACAAGTTTAAAAAACCTACTATTTTTTCTACGTTTTTCAATTTCATTAATTGATTCTTTTTTTTTCATAATTATATTTTAATATTAATAAAAATGCAGGGCAAGAAAAAAATAGAATACTCGATTATTTTGGTTGAGTAACCCACATTCTAAACCACCGTGCAACGAGTTGGTCGGTTGGTACGCAAATTGCGTTCTTGATGCAATATCTAAATTAATGAATTTTACTTATAATGACTCATAAACCATAATATCTTTTAATCTTTTGATTTCATCGAAAAGTTTTTGTTGATAACCTGTATAATGTGTAGTTTTGGTAAGAGTGGATGTTTTAATACAAATGGTAAATTCCATTGTTAATGAATCGTAAGAAACCACCTTTTTAAAACACTCCGGTACGGTAGAGTAATTAGAATTCCTGCCAAAAATTGGATGTAAATTCATCTAAAAACTCTGGGAGAACCTTGTTTGTCTGTTCAATTTTTTCAAATTCATCCATACTAATTGTTGAAGATTCAAATACCTGAATTTCGGTTTTATTTTCTTGATCAAAAGCCATATCTATTCTAAAAGAAATTTCATTTTGCTTACGACGACCTTTAACATTTTTATTTTTTTCAATAAGTCTAATTGGCCTATCGATTGAGAAGGTTTGTTTAGATGTAATTTGGGCATAAGATAAATTATACTTTTCATTATCAAATTTTGATAAAAGTAATTTTCCCGATCTAAAATATTGATTAAATGCAACTCCAAGTAATTTAAATTTAAATAAGGGTTTAGTGTTTTCAAAATCCAATCTTATTAGTGCAAAATCCTCAGAATTAATATATAAAGTACCTTTATACTTAGAGCTTCCTTTAGGGTGTACACTCAATTACATAAATCAAGTCCTCACCAATAAAATTAAGTTCAGGTTCAGAAAAAGTGTATTTATTAGGTTTTAAAATAAAATTAAAATCAGAATCTTCATTAAAAAAAAGAGTCGAATAAAAATTATTAATAGTGTTTTTTTGATACCCTGCAAAGTTCTTTTTCCGTTTTAAATCCTCTTCCATTTTTTTGCTTAACACTTCTAAATCTGTACTGTCAACATCGTGTAAACCATCAATTTCAAGTTCACCCCCAAAAAATCCAGATTTAATTTTAAAATAAGAATCAGACTTGATATTTTTCTTTAAATACAGCTCTAGCTTAGTATTTAAAGATTCTAATATTTCATCCTCTTTGTTGTATGTTTCTCTAGCCTTAATTAAGCTAATTTTTTGCATGTCTTGTTCAATACTTCCAAATTGATAACACAAAGTTTCTAAAGCGTTTTTATTCTCTTTCGAAAGATTATTTGAAATACTATCTAGTAATGATCTATTTATTTCTTTAATAGATGATTTAAATTTACTAGTGTTAAATCTTTTTGTTTTTGAGTTAGATCTCTTGCTTAAAAATATTTTATTTTTGGTAAGACCCTTTTCATAATTTTTATCAATATTTTTATAAACCTCTTGAACTATTTCAATAGAGCTAAGCCTTTTATTAGTTAAAATCACATCATTTAAAACAACAGGCTTAGGGCATTAGGTAAATAATACTATCTCTAAATTTTAATAATGGGTAGGATACTTTTTCATAACCCATAGATGAAACAAATAAAGAATCTTGATTAATTAATTCTGATGTAATTAATTGAAAGATTCCATTTTCGTCAGAAATTAATCCCTTATTATTAGAAAAAGAAACTGTTGAGAAAGGAACTGGAGATAAAGAAAGTGAATCTTTAACTTGAACAGAAATGGACTGTGAGCTAACACTAGAGCTTACTATAAATATTAATATAATTAATGATTTTTTCATCTAATAAATAATGCTGCAAATATATTGTTTTACTATATTCATTGAAAATTAAATTCACAGAATATGCCTTTTACAAATGATGCTATTGTTTTCGGAATTTTAATGATTTCACTTGGTTTTGTTTTTTTTACAGAATCCAAAAAAAATGGGTTTTGGAATAAATTTTACAAAGTTGTTCCAGGACTACTTATGTGCTATTTCATCCCAGCAATCTTTAATTCCTTAGGCGTTATTTCTTCTGAGGATTCTCAAACCTATTACATTGCAAGTAGATACTTACTTCCTGCTTCATTAGTACTTATGACTTTAAGTATTGATTTAAAAGCAATTTACAATCTTGGCTACAAAGCATTAATAATGTTTTTTACAGGAACAATAGGAATAATTATTGGTGGACCTATAGCTATATTGATATTATCAAGTTTTTTTCCTGAACTTTTTAACGGAGCTGGGCCAGACGCAATATGGAGGGGTCTTTCTACACTTGCTGGAAGCTGGATAGGTGGTGGTGCTAATCAAGCAGCAATGTTAGAAATCTTTGAATATAACCCCCAAAAATATGGAGGTATGGTACTTGTTGATATTGTTGTGGCTAATATTTGGATGGCTATTATACTACTTGGAATTGGTAAGAAAGACGCTATTAACAAATGGCTAAAAGCAGATACAACAGCGATTGAAAAATTAAAAGAAAAAGTGATATCATTCACTAATAATAACCAAAGAAATCCATCTTTAACTGATTACATGGTTTTACTATCTATTGGTTTTGGAACAGTTGGACTATCTCATTTAGGTGCAGAAATTATATCAAATTTTTTAATTAACAACTTTGATTCAGTAGCAGATAAATCTTCAGGTCTATCATCATTTGGATCTAAATTCTTTTGGATGATTACTATTGCAACATTTGTAGGGATAGGACTCTCTTTTACTAAAGCAAGAGATTATGAAGGAATTGGAGCTAGTAAAATAGGTAGTGTGTTTATATATATTCTTGTTGCTACAATTGGTATGAAAATGGATTTAGGATCAATTCTTGATGAGCCAAAATTAATGTTGATTGGTTTAATATGGATGGCTATTCATGCTTTATTATTAATTATTACTGCAAAGATTATTAAAGCACCATATTTCTTTCTTGCAGTGGGAAGTCAAGCAAATGTTGGTGGCGCAGCATCTGCTCCTGTAGTTGCAGCTGCTTTTCACCCATCCTTGGCTACAGTAGGAGTTCTATTGGCTGTTTTTGGTTATGTTGTCGGAACATATGGAGCAATGATTTGTACATATTTAATGGAATACACATCTAACTTATAGTAATGGAAAGAAAAATACCACGTATTTACAGAAAGGATAAAGGGCAAATAGTTGTAGAGGGTGAGGTAGATTTAACAGACTTAGACGGCAATAAAATTAAGCATAGAGGTAGATTTACCTTATGTGGATGTACAAAATCAAAGACATTACCATTTTGTGACGGCTCACATAAAGACTAACTCATGGAAGAAACAAAAGAAGAAGAGTATTGGAATACTCTAACTCATTTTATTGGACTGATTCTTAGTATAATTGGATTACCTATTCTACTCTACTACAACAAAAACCTTACGGATTTTAGTTTTGAAAGTATCTTACTTTTTGAATTTGGTATGATTTGTCTTTACTCTGCTTCAACACTATATCATTATTCAACTAATTTAAATTTAAAACGAAAATTTAGAATATTTGATCACGTAAGTATTTTCTATTTGATAGCAGGCTCCTATGCTCCAGTTTGTTTAATAACATTATACGCAGACTCGGGAATAAAAATTTTTACTGCAGTTTTAATAATTGCTTTAATTGGAACTGTATTTAAACTACTTTTTACTGGAAAGTTTGAAAAATTTTCACTGTTTTTATATTTAGCCATGGGCTGGTTAGTGGTTTTAGACTTTAAAAGCATTATTGAGTCCTTAGAAACTAATGCAATAATTCTACTTATTATAAGTGGTCTCTTTTATTCCTTTGGAATTATTTTTTATCGACTTGAGAAAATGAAGTATTCTCATGCAATATGGCATATGTTTGTTTTAGGCGGAAGCGCAAGTCATTATTTTTTGGTTTTATTTTATATTATACAGTAATTTTTAAAACCATAATACCCAAAAATCATGTTAACAGAGATATTTTTGCTATCTCCATTTTTACAATTTTTAGCATTTTCAGAGGGATTTGATGGAGTTTTTAAGGTTAATTTAACCAATCTTGGATAATTTAACTATTATGTTAAAAATATGAATTAATTACTACAAAAATTTATAATAAATATGAATTTATTATAAAATTGACATTTTTATAATATAATTATTAAATATTATAATGATTTAAATGTCTTTTTTTGCCAAATTTACATTGAGTTAACAGATTATATACATATATTGTGTACTTATAAAACAAACTAACTAATAATTATGAGAACAATTCTTAAAATTTTTATGATGTGTTTTTGTGTCATTTCATATGCACAAACCACAATTAACGGAAACGTAACTGATCAAAATGGTCAACCACTTACTGGCGCTAATGTCATTGCTGATGGAACTTCTTCTGGAGCTCAAACTGACTTTGATGGAAACTATTCTTTTACAGTTGATTCTGAAGGAACAGTTTCAGTAACAGCAAGTATGGTAGGGTTTCAATCATCATCACAAAATGTTGATTCTTCAGGAACAGTTAATTTTGAACTGGAAGATGGAACTTTTTTAGATGAGGTTGTTGTTTCGGCATCTAGAACTCCACAGAGAATATTCGAATCTCCAGTAACAATTGAAAGATTTGGTGTTAAAGAAATTGCAAACACTGCATCTGCTGATTTTTACGATGGACTAGAAAACATGAAAGGAGTTGACATTAACGTTAACAGTTTAACTTTTAAAGCAATTAATACAAGAGGTTTTGCAACATTTGCAAACACTAGATTTGTACAATTAGTAGATGGAATGGACAATTCTGCTCCTGCTTTAAATTTCCCATTAGGTAATTTACTTGGGATGACTGAAACGGATGTATTAAGTGTTGAATTATTACCTGGTGCATCATCTGCCCTTTACGGAGCAAATGCATTTAATGGTATTCTTTTAATGACAAGTAAAAATCCATTTGACCATACAGGTTTAAGTGGGCAATATAAACAAGGAATAACTTCACAAGAAGCTGCCGGAGACAATACTTACAGAGATTTAAGTATTCGTTTTGGACATAAGTTTAGTGATAAGCTTGCTATTAAAGCAAACTTTGGATACTTACTTGGTACTGATTGGATCGCTGATAGTGAAGAAGATAAATTTGGTAGAGGTCTAACTAGAGCAGATTACGACCATGATGGTATTAACATCTATGGTGATGAAGTTGCTACAGATATTAAAGGAGTTGCGGAATTATTAGTAGATCTAGGAATAGCTCCAGCTGGGATAGAAGCTTTAGTCCCAAGCCAGGTAGTAAGTAGAACTGGATATAGAGAAGTAGATTTAACGGATCACGTTGCGGAGAGTAAGAAAGCAGATTGGGGTATATACTACAGACCTTTTGAAAATAATTTTGAAATTTCATATGTTGGGAAATGGGGAACTGGACAAACAGTTTACCAAGGAACTAATAGATATGGAATCGAAAACTTCACAATGAGTCAACATAAACTTGAAGTAAAGGATGATAATTTCTTTGTTAGAGCTTATGTTACTGAAGATAATGCTGGTGATTCTTATGATATGAATTTTACTGCTATTAATATTAATAGAATTTGGAGTGATTCAGGTTACAGCCAAGGAATACGTAACGGGGATGGTGATAATGTGTGGTTTGGAAATTATGTAAATGGATTTGCTGGTGCAACTCTTGGAGGTGCTACAGAAGCCCAAGCTCACGCTGCAGGTAGATCTGTTGCTGATGCAAACAGGGTACTACCTGGAACAGAAGAATTTGACAGACTTTTTCAAGAGGTTGTTAACGATCCTGATTTAACAACAGGTGCTAAATTTCAAGATAACTCAAAAATATACCATAGCGATTGGAATTATAACTTTCAAGACCAAGTAGATTGGGCTGATCTTCAAGTTGGTGGTTCTTTTAGACAATATTCACTTAACTCATCTGGTACAATTTACACAGATTATGATGGAGCTATTGACTACTCAGAAACAGGTATTTACACTCAACTTGTAAAAGGCTTTTTGAATGAAGAAAGATTGACATTAACTGCTGCTGCAAGATATGACAAAAACGAGTTCTTTGATGGACAAGTTACTCCAAGAGTATCTTTATCATACCAAGCTGGTGAATATAAAAATCATAACTTTAGAGTAGGATTTCAAACTGGATTTAGAAACCCATCTACACAGGATTTATTTATAGGTCTTGATGTGGGTAGAGCTAGATTACTAGGTTCTTCTCCAGCGAGTTTAGATGCGTATGTTAGAGATTATGGTGTAAGTGCTAACGGACAGGCGTTAGGCCTTCCTGCAACAGTTACTTTAGATGGTAATAGTGCATTTAACAACTCTTTTTCAGCTGCTTCAGTTGAAGCTTTTGCTGCTACAGGAAACCCTGCTTTGTTAGAAGCTTCTGGAGTAGAAATAGTTAAAGCCTGAAGAGGTTAAATCTATTGAGCTTGGATATAGAGGTAGATTATCAAGAAACTTTTCTATAGACATGAGTGTTTACCAAAATGAGTATTCTAACTTTATTAATACTCAAGCGGTTTTAACGCCACTATTATGGTAGCTGTTGGAGATGGAGCTTTATCTGTGTTAGCTATTGCAAATGGAGATTATGAAACTTGGAGTGTATATACAAACTCTACTGCAGAAATTAAATCTTGGGGTGGAGCTATAGGCGTTACTACTAAGATTCTTGGTTTTGATGTAAGCGCTAACTACACTAAATCTATATTAGATTTTGACGAAGAAGCTAATCCTGATTTTGCTACTAACTGGAATACTCCAGAGCATAAAATAAAAGGTCAGTTTGGAAAAACTGAACTTTTCAAAAACTTTGGTTTCAATGTAGCTTGGAGATATAATAGTGAATTCTATTGGGAAGCAACTTTCGGTGAAGGAGATGTTCCTGCTGAACATGTGTTTGACGCACAAGTTAGCTTAACATTACCTAAACTTAATACTGTATTAAAAGCTGGTGCTGCCAATCTTGGTGGTAACGAATACTTTACAGCATTCGGTTCTGGTTTAATAGGTTCTCAATATTACGTTTCATTAACTATAAACAACCTATAAAAAAAACAATTTTATAATAAAGCTTTTAACTTTCGTTACAAGCTTTATTATAATTTTATTAATCTAAATAATTAAATTATGAAAATTAAATACTTATTTATGTCTGTATTGTTTTTAGCCATTACGGCGTGTGATACAGATACCGAAGAACCAAATTCATCAGATTTTGAATTTACTCAAGTTTTTTCAGGTGATGCTGACTTTAGTAGTTATGTAGCTATGGGTGGTTCAATAACAGCTGGTGTAACAGATGGTTCATTATTCATAGCTGGTCAGATGGGCTCATACCCAAATATAATGGCTAGCGTTATGTCTCAAACTGAAACAGGAGGAGCGTTTACTCAGCCTTACGTTGATGATAATGTTGGAGGAATTAATGTTGGTGGTAATCAGTTTTGGGGACCAAGATTCTTCTTTGATGGAGCTGGCCCAGCACAAGTACTCTGGAACACCAAGTACAGAAGCTACTAATGTAGTGCCTGGACCATATTCAAACTTAGCCTTTCCATTTGCTACATGCAATCGTTAATGTAGCTCCTGGAGTAGGTAGTTTAGAAGGTTTGGCTGCAGGACTTGCAAACCCTTGGTATGTTAGAGCAGCCTCAAGTAATGATGCTACAATATTAGGTGATGCTCTTATGCAACAACCAACTTTTGTCACTTTAGTACCAGGTAATGATTTTGCTGGTTACACTTTGTTTGGTGCTTCAGGTCTTACACCTCCTCTTGAATTAGATGGACCAACTGGAATGTTAGCTGGAGTTGTTGGAACAATACAAGCTTTAAGCTCTAGTGTTCCTAATGGTGTTATTACTACTTTACCTGATCCTACTGTATCCGCAACATTTAACACAGTACCTTACAATGCAATCCCTTTAGATGAAGCTACTGCTAATCAAATAAATGCACTAGTTCAGTTGTACAATGGAGGTCTTCAATTTTTACAATCAATTGGACAATTAACTGCAGATGAAGCAGCTTTAAGAACTTTAGCTCTTCGCGTCGCAGGAGATAACCCTGTCTTAATTACAGACGAAACTTTAACAAACTTAGAGGCCTTTGATTTACCAACGTGGAGAGATGCTAATGAAAATGATAAAATAAGTCTTTTTGCAGCTCCGAGTCTTGGTCAGCCAGTAGATGGTGCAAATCCGGCTAATGGTATTTGGGGTGTTACTGTTGGACTCCCTGATTTCGGTGTTTTAATTCCTAGTGAAATTGATGAAATACAAACAAAACTTGCAACTGCTAATGCTGCTATTTCAGCAAGTGTTCCAAGTGGATGGGCATTATTTGATTTGCACGGTTTGTATAACGAAGTTGTAACAACAGGCTTACAAGTAGATGATTATACCATGACTGGAGATTTAGTTTTTGGAGGTTTCTTTTCTTTAGATGGGTTTCACCCAACTACTAGAGGAAGTGCAGCAATTGCTAAAAGAATGATGGCGGCAATTGATGCTACATGGGGGTCTAATCTATTAGATTCTGGATTAGAAATTGGAGACTATCCAACAAACTATCCTCCTTCAATGTAGAAAACAGGTCAATTAAATTAAAATATTAAAAAAAACCTGTAGTTATTCTACAGGTTTTTTTTTAAGTACTAACCCTAAATCAATTAATTATGAAATTAAAAAATCTTAAATATTTATTTCTATCAATGACATTGATAGTATTTAATTCCTGTGAGGAGGATCAGGAGGATGCTGGAATGATGGTTCAAGAAATGGTAGAAATCAGATCTGGAAATGCTAATTTTGACAAGTTTGTTTCAATTGGAGCATCTATAACTGCTGGATACACTGATGGAGCTTTGTTTTTTGAAGGACAAAGAAGTTCTTATCCAAATATAATGGCCGGAGTTATGAGTCTTTCTGAGGACAATACTGTGACATCCAACTACACTCAGCCTTACATGAATGATAATATTGGCGGTTTATTACTTGCAGGTAATCAAATTGTCGGCCCAAGATTATTTTTTAACGGCGCTGGACCACAATCACTAGGTGATTTAGGTGCTTCACCAACAACGGAATTAATGAATTCAGTTGCTGGACCTTACAGCAATATGGCTGTTCCTGGAGCTCAAGCAATTCATATGATTGCACCTGGTTATGGAAATTTAGCTGGTGTTGCTACTGGAACTGCAAATCCATACGCAGTTAGAGTAATGTCTAGTCCTGGATCTAGTATAATTCAAGATGTATTAGCTCAATCACCAACATTTGTAAGTGTTTGGTCAGGTGGAAATGACGCATTAGGGTACGCTACTAGTGGTGGAACTGGCACATTAACAAGCTCTGTTGATTTTGAATTTGCATTTGGTTCAACAATGGCAGCTTTAGCTCAGGTTCCTGGTGGAGTTGTGTCCAATATTCCAGATGTAACTGCAATTGCTTATTTAAATACAATCCCTTATAATGCAGTTCCTTTAGATGCTGCAACAGCTGATCTTTTAAATGGTGGATTTGCTGCATATAACGGAGGTTTAGCTGCAGCGCAAGCATTTGGTTTAATTTCAGCTGAAGAAGTTACTAATAGAACTATCACATTTGTTGAAGGCTTAAATGCTGTAACTATGGAAGATGAATATCTTACCAATTTATCTAGTTTGGGATTACCGTCCTGGAGACAAGCAACAATGAATGATAAAATTGTATTACCTGCAATTGGATTAATTGGAACTACGGTGGATGGAAATCCAACTCAAATAAATGGAGTAAGTGTTCCTTTGGCAGACGGAATTGTTTTGTCATATGATGAAATAGCAGAAACACAAGCTAGAACAGTTCAATTCAATGCTACTATTGAAACAATAACTGCACAACAAGGTTGGGCTCTGTACGATGCTTATGGAATATTAAATCAGCTGTTACACAAGGAGTAGCATTTGATGATTACGTAATGACAACTGATTTAGTGTTTGGAGGGTTCTTTTCTTTAGATGGAGTACATACAACTGCTAGGGGTAGTGCGCTAATTGCTAACGGAATGATGGAAGCAATTGATGCTCACTATGGATCTAATTTATCGGATGCAGCTGTAAAGGCGGGAGATTATCCAACAAATTATTCTCCTAATTTGAGATAAGTCTAAATTATAAAATATAAAAAAACCTGTAGTTCTTCTACAGGTTTTTTTATTTAGTAAAAAATGAAAAAAATTACACATTTTTTAAAAAATTTATTAAAATTTTTTAGATAAAAAATCTATCTTTGCGACTCAAAAGTTATTTATTAAATAAACACCTATATAATGTCTACAATTTCAGGAAAAATTTCACAAATAGTTGGGCCAGTAATCGATGTTGAATTCGAAGCTGGTAAAGGGTTACCTAAAATATATGATTCTTTAGAAATTAAGAAAAGTGATGGAACTTTACTAGTATTAGAGGTTCAGTCTCATATTGGAGAAAATACTGTAAGAACTGTAGCAATGGATTCTTCCGATGGACTTAGTAGAGGAGTTGTAGTTACATCTACAAACTCTCCTATACAAATGCCTATTGGAGATGATGTTTATGGTAGATTATTTAATGTTATAGGAGATGCAATTGACGGCTTAGGAGATTTACCTAAATCTGGAGATAGTGGACTTCCTATTCACAGAGAAGCACCAAGATTCGAAGATCTTTCTACTTCAACTGAAGTATTATTCACTGGAATTAAAGTTATTGACCTTATAGAGCCTTATGCTAAAGGTGGAAAAATTGGATTATTTGGAGGAGCTGGAGTTGGAAAAACTGTACTTATTCAAGAGTTAATTAATAACATCGCCAAAGGACATGGTGGTCTTTCTGTATTTGCAGGAGTAGGCGAAAGAACCAGAGAAGGAAATGACCTTCTTAGAGAAATGCTAGAATCTGGAATTATTAAATACGGTGATGATTTTATGCACTCTATGGAAGAAGGTGGATGGGATTTAAATAAAGTAGATAAAAATATAATGAAAGAATCAAAAGCAACCTTTGTTTTTGGTCAAATGAATGAACCTCCTGGAGCAAGAGCTAGAGTGGCATTATCAGGTCTTACTATAGCTGAATATTTCCGTGATGGAGCTGGAGAAGGTCAAGGTAAGGATGTGTTATTTTTTGTAGATAATATATTTAGATTTACTCAAGCTGGATCTGAGGTATCTGCACTACTAGGAAGAATGCCTTCAGCGGTAGGTTACCAGCCAACATTAGCATCTGAGATGGGTGCCATGCAAGAGAGAATTACATCAACTAAGAACGGATCGATTACTTCAGTTCAAGCAGTATATGTACCTGCAGATGATTTAACAGATCCTGCACCAGCAACAACATTTGCTCACTTAGACGCTACTACAGTACTTTCAAGAAAAATTGCTGAGCTAGGTATTTATCCAGCAGTAGATCCTTTAGATTCTACTTCAAGAATTCTAACAGCAGATATTCTTGGGAATGAACATTATGATTGTGCTCAAAGAGTAAAAGAATTATTACAAAGATATAAAGAGCTACAAGACATTATTGCTATTCTTGGAATGGAGGAATTATCCGAAGAAGATAAAATGGCTGTAGGTAGAGCTCGTAGAGTTCAGAGGTTTTTATCTCAACCATTCCATGTAGCTGAGCAGTTTACTGGAATTCCTGGAGTATTAGTAGATATAAAAGAAACAATCAAAGGATTTAATATGATTATGGATGGTGAATTAGATCATTTACCTGAAGCTGCTTTCAACTTAAAGGGAAGTATTGAAGAAGCTATTGAGTCTGGAGAGAAAATGTTAGCAGAAGCATAAATTATAAATTTTAGTTTAAATGTATTTAGAAATTATATCCCCAGAATTTACTTTATTTAGTGGAGAGGTCACTTCGGTTGCTGTCCCTGGTGTTGATGGTGAATTTGAAATGTTGAATAACCACGCTTCAATTGTTTCTACATTAAAAAAAGGAACTATTAAAATTTACGGAGACATTACAATAGAGGAAAACCTTAAGGATAAATTTGAAAAAGGACCCGAAAAAGGGACTTTTCTTTCTATTAATTCTGGCACTGTAGAGCTAAAAGAAAATAAAATTATAGCTTTAGTAGACTAACCTCACCTTTTAAACTTTCTTTATAACATTAGTTACTATTCCCCAAATCACAAACTCATTTTCATTTGTGACTTCTATTGCTTTAAATTCAGAGTTTTCTGGCTGAAGCCAAAGTTTACCTTTTTTAATTAAAAGCCTTTTCACGGTAAACTCCCCATCTATAAAGCATACAGCAATTTTATTGTTCTGTGGCTCTATACTTCTGTCAATTACCAATAAATCATTATCGTCTAAGCCTGCACCAATCATAGATTGACCGCTAACTCTTGCAAAAAAAGTAGCTTCCTTATTTTTAACCAATTCATTGTCAAGACTTATTCTATTTTGTTTAAAGTCATCAGCTGGAGATGGAAATCCAGCGGCAATTCCTGAATTAATAATTATTGTGCCCTCTCCTGAGCTAGGTTTAGGTATAAAAAATTGAAGTGGCTTAACTTTTTTTGTCATTATTTTACTTTAATTATATCTTGCAAATTAGTGGTATAGTTGGGAGATAAATGATCTTGTTTCATCTTCCAAGTTTTTTTCAAATCTTGATTGGCTAGCTTTATTTTATTACTAAACCTGTAATTTATCTTGTCGATAGCTTTCATAAGTGGTTGATGATTGGAATTCTCCCAATCAAATATATTTAATTGATAATTATTAGAAGGTACTAGCCCCGTGAGTATTATTCCTGCCTTTTTGTATGCAATTCCCTTCTTAAAGACATCTTCAATAGCTTTTATCGCATAATTACTAAGTACAAGAGAAGAGTTTGTCGGATATGGCAAACTAATTACTTTAGTTGCATAATGTTGTTTTAAATCCTCTCTAAAATAGTTGCTTCTAAGTATAACTATAATCATGTGGCAATGAGAATTTTGGCGACGTAGTTTTTCTCCAGAAACAAAAGCAAAAGTAGAGACACGCTCTTTAATTTTATCTAATTCCTTTAATGGTTTTTCAAAAGTTCTAGTCGTTGAAATAGATTTTTTAGATTTTTGAATCTCTAAATCAAGTGTAGGTATACCTAATAAATCTCGCTGCAATCTAGATTCTACAACAGATAAATTGGACTTCACCCAACTCTCCGGTAGCTGAGTAAAATCATATGCATTTTTACATCCTTTGATTGCTAGTCTATTACTAAGCTGTTTCCCTATTCCCCATATATCTTTTATTTTGGTCCATTTTAAAGCATTTATTCTTTTAACTTCAGTGTCAATAACATATACTCCATTGGTCTGATTAGGATATTTTCTTGCAATTTTATTAGCAACTTTAGATAAAGCCTTTGTCGGTGCGATTCCAGCGCAAGTAGGAATTCCTGTCCATTTTAAAATCCTATTTTTCATTAACATTCCATAATCAGTTCAAATTATAACCCTCAAAACCTTCTAGCTTTAAAAAAGATTCGTCTATACTATAAACCTGTATGTCTGGGGTGAATTGTTTTAATATAGACATCACTCTACTGCTCATATCTCCATACAAAGAATAATTTGAAGAAAAGACCTTTACATTATGATTGGTTATAAGAGTTCTATATTTAAAAATAGGGGCTCCCATAGGTATTCCTAATTTTTTAGCTTCATCACTTCTAGCAATAATACACCCATCATTATTGGATAAAATTACTATTGGTTTATGCTGAAGATTTGGATTAAAAACACGCTCACAGGAAGCATAAAAATTATTACAATCGACAAGTGCAAACATGAAATAAATATAATGTTTGAAACAAAACATATAGACCAAATAGCTATTTATTATTAACAAAATATAGAATTGGATAAAAAAGCAGTAGTTTTGAAAAAAATTAAAAAACAATGAAAAAATTACTATCTGTAATCTTTATAATTGCGATAAACTCAATAATGAACTCGCAAGAGAAGCAAATAAGCCTTGAAGAAGTAATAATTGTTTCTTCGCCTAGAATTGAACTAGAATTATCTGAAAGTTCAAAAACTGTACAGGTAATTTCAAAAGAAGAGATTATTAATAGTCCAGCGAATAACGTTGCAGAATTACTACAACAGGTTGCAGGAATAGATATAAGAAGAAGAGGAACTTCAGGGATGCAAGCAGACTTATATATTAGAGGAGGTGGATTTGATCAAACTCTACTTTTAATAGATGGAATTAAAGTAGAAGATCCTCAAACAGGTCACCACACCATGAATATGGCATTGCCTATTGAAGTAATCGAAAGAATAGAAATCATAAAAGGGTCTGCCTCTAGAGTTTATGGACAAAATGCTTTCACAGGTGCGATAAATATTATTACTTCTAAAGTAGCAGAAGATATGGTCTCAGTAAAGTTAGAAGCTGGATCGTATGACCAGCAAAATGCTTCCGTAACAATTAGTAAGAATCTTCAAGATCAATCTGTACTTTTCCATTATTCAAATAATAGTTCAGAAGGACATAAATACAATACCGATTATAAAAATGAAAATTATTTTTTAAAAAATAGCTTTAAAATAAAAGGGCAGTTAATTGATATGATATCTTCTTTTAATGAAAGAAAATTTGGCGCTAACGGATTCTATGCAAGCCCTGAGGCTATTGATCAATACGAAGAAACCCAGGCAAGTTTATTGGGGTTTACTACTAAAATAGTTAAGGGAAATTTAATTATAAAGCCTAAACTATACTGGAAAAGGAATCAAGATATGTATGTTTATCTAAGACATAATCCATCCGTATATAGAAATTTACACATCTCTAATAAAGTTGGTTTCGAGCTTAATGGGTCTTATAAATCAGGAATTGGAAGTACAGGCTTTGGTTTAGATGTTGCCTCCGTGAAATTATCAAGTAATAATCTAGGTAATAGAAATAGAACTATGGTGAATTTATTTTTAGAACACCAAATGAAATTTGCAGATGAAAAAATTGATTTAACTCCCGGAGTAGCATTTAGTTATTTTTCAGATGTATCAACAAATATGAATTACCAAAGTAATTTATTTAGGAATTTCTTTGCTTATCCAGGTCTGGATATTGGCTATCAAGTAAATGAAGATATTAAATTATATAGTAATGTTGGTTACACCTATAGAGTACCTACCTATACCGATTTATACTATAGTAGTCCAACAACAATTGGAAATGAGAATTTAAATCCTGAAAAAGCATTAACGCAAGAATTTGGAGCTCGATTTGATAGAAACGGATTAAATATAAATTTTGTTGTGTTCAATCGAAACGCATCTGATGTAATTGATTATGTAAAAAATATAGAATCAGCTCCGTGGGAAGCATCTAATATAAGAGAGATTAATACAAAAGGTTATGAAGATAGGGATGTCTTATGATTTTTATCTAGCTGCATTTTTAAAACACAGTATAAATATTGGATACACTAATATTGAAGATGATTTAAAACAGACTGATTTTGATTTTTCAAGATATGCGCTAAATTCATTAAAAAATCATATCACTTCGTCGTATAGTTTTGAAATCAAAAAAAACCTTAACAGCTCAATAGTCTATAAATATGCGGAAAGAAGCTTTGGAGAAAATTATTCTGTAATGGACCTAAAGTTAAATTATAGTTTAAAAAAATATAAAATATCTTTAACTGGAAATAATTTATTCGATGCAATTTATAGCGAAACAAACTTAGTTGAAATGCCAGGAAGAAATATTTTAGTTGGATTAAATATTAAATTTTAAAAAAGCTCGTTTACTTTTCTAAAAATTAAATCGTTCTCCCAGCCTCTGTACTGTAAATAGCTTATAAACTTTTTTTTACTACTAATACTGATATCCTCATTTAAATAATCAAACTTTTTTAAGGCTAATTCATCAAATGTTTTGTTATAGTCCTCATTATTAATTTGACCCAAAGCATTATTTATAAGAGCTGAAGTTATGTTCCTTTGAAAAAGTTCATTTTTCAGTTTAATCTTACCCCATTTCTTTATCCTAAACTTTCCTCTGATAAAACTAAAAGCAAATCGCTCTTCGTTTAAAAAATCGTCTTTAATTAATTCTACCAATACATTATCGTGAAGGCTATAGGGGATTTTCATTAACTTCATTTTGTCAACAACATCTTTATGACACCTGTCTTGGTATACGCAGTATCTTTGCAATTTTTTTACAATATCAGATTGCTTAAACAACTCACCCATAAGAATTATTTATAAACGGTAATTTACGGAAAAAATAAAGTTTATTCCAGGAGCAGAAATACCAGAAGAATATGGTCTATATAACTTATTAGAGATGTTTTCAATAGAAGCAGTGAATTGAAAATTTTTGTTCAGTTCATATAAAGTTCTCAAATTGAAAGTATGCCAAGATGGAGAATATGGATTGCCATTTTCGTCTATAGCATATAAGTAAGGTTTGTCTCTCTCTGAATTTGAGAGTTGAGAAAATGAAAGTTTTGAATTATAATTGAAAAATAGATCGACTTTAGTTTTATTTTTTGAGTAAATAAAATGAATATTTCCAAAATGTGGAGAAACATGTCGAACAGGGAGATTTGTAGCACCATCCATATCTCTTTGTTCTCCATTTAAATAATTGTATTGAGTCTTAAAATCAAAATTGTCAGATAAATTTATCTTAAGTCCAGTTTCAAAACCATAAAGCCAAGATTTTGAAGTATTTTGAATAGCATAAATATCGCTTAACTCTCCGTCGTAAATAATTTGATTAATTATTGAAGAACCGCTTGGATCATCTGAATCAACTGTCATACTAAAAGGACTTCTAATCATACTATTATATAAATGAGTATAATAAACCGCAAAATCAAAATTAATTTTTGAGTTAATACTTACTAAGCTTCCAAGTTCAAGGCCAAATGATTTTTCTGGTTTTAAATCAGGGTTTGGAACTACAACTATTCCAGGTGCTGAGTCAAATATCTTTCCAATATCATCAATATTGGGAGCCCTGAACGCTGTTGTCACATTAAACTTCCATTGAAAAGTATCATTCTGAATCCAGCTTAATCCTAAAGCTCCAGTTAATGCTCCTGTATTAAGATTAGCATCTGAAAAAGGAAAATTATGGTATGAATTATTTGCTGATAAATCAGCATTAATAATTATATGGCTATACCTTAATCCATAGTGAAAGATTAAATCTTTACTTGATTTGTACTTATAAGTAAGATAACTTGCCAGAGATTCCCATGTCGAGTCATCAGGATATCTTGTTGCAATAGACGAAAATGAGTTCCATTTGACAATATCATTTAAGGATGCCGTAGAGTTAACTTTGTTATTTAGATACTCTATTCCATAAGAAAAATAAGATTTTTCGTCATAAGATTTTTCAAAATCCAAATTCAGGGAAAAGATGTTGACCTGTTCATTAAATTGTCTTTGATCACGTTGAATTGATCTTTCTACTAAACCTACTTTCGTCAAACTTTTGATAAGCAGTGGTTAAGATTAATTTATCATAGATTGGAGATTTAAAACTCTCTTTTGTGATCCTAGAGTTTATTAATAGCCATTTTTGTGGACCGTAATACCACTCCCCATAATGAAGCTCGTTGGAGTCATTATTGTATCTAATCAGCCTATCGTACCTAGGAATATTCGAAGTTGAAGAATAATGAACTCCTAAGTCATATTCTGTTTTATCTGTTTTTAACAGAAATTTTTGCATGAAATTAAACTGAGAATACCCAGTATGTTTTTGAACTCTTGGATCAGAGTTCGAAAAAATAACATCTTCTCCTCCTACCTGCTGAACATATTCAGGCCTTAGATAATCTGAAGGACCATTATCTCCCATCTTTAAATCATCAAAGTCAGAAAATGTAAAACTAGTAAGGCTGGCAAATTTTTTAGAGCCTAAATTAAAATCTAAGTGAGCAGTTTTTTCTTTATTAGCACTAGAATTTCTAGATATCGAATTTAGTTTAAAGAAAATACTATCTGATTCAGAAAACACAGGTTTTTTTGTTTGAAAGTTCATCGCTCCACCAATAGCATCACTACCATAAATAACAGAGCTTGACCCAAGAACAATTTCTGTATTTTGAATATTGAAAGGGGTCTATTGAAATTACATTCTGTATGTTGCCACCTCTGAATATAGCGTTGTTTAATCTAACACCGTCAACAGACAAAGCTAATCTGTTGGTTGAAAAGCCCCTTATCATAGGGCTACCTCCACCTAATTGACTTTTCTGGATATACACATTACCGCTACTACTTAACAAGTCAGCACTGGTTTGAGGATTACTTAATACTACATCTTCAGTTGAGATAAATATTACCCTTTGCGATATTTCTTTAAGATTTTGAGAGAATTTGGAAGCTGAAATAACAATTTCATCTAAATTGTTTGAATCAGATTTTAACAAGATATTTCGATGTAATCTTGACTAAACTCTAATGTTCTATTTACATACGAAATATGCGATATTGTAATAAACGTATTAGCATTTTCAAATTGTGAAAGAGAGACAGCGCCGTTTATGTCAGACATGATTCCTTTCTTTCTTTCCATCTTCTAAGTTCTTGATATAAAAGAGCCCCCGAAATTGGGTCCATTGTTACCTCATCTAAAACATAATATTTCTTGAGAAGAAACTAATAAAGAAAATGTAAAGATTATTAAATTGAGTACTATTTTCATTAATCTGCGAAAATTTGATTTAATACTTTTAAAGACTTTGGGTCTTTAAAGCCATCGACGTGCAATTTATAATAAATTAAAATATTTTTTAATATATCTTTCTTCTTTATCTTATCTATAAATGGCAACTTGTTACTATCAAATTTTATGCCTAAAATTGTTTTAAATAAAACTAGGCTACTCTCCTTTGATTACATATTTGCTATTTTTTGAGTTTTCAAAAAGTCCCTCCTCCAAATTAAAATAATTATAATGCATATTAGTACAGTCTGGATAAAATCCTAAATAGTCCGTCATTTGCATTAAAAAAATTAGATAAAAAGCAGAACTCTCCTCTGATTTATCATACCATATAAGTGAGCTTTCAATAAAATCAAACAACTCTATATCTTTAATTTCATTATGTATAATTGTAGATAATATTTCAGATAAAAACATAACTACAGAACTCTTGTAAATATTAGTATGAAGGGATTTGAAACTGTATTTAATTTTTAAATCTTTAATATATTGAATTGATCTGTTTGGATTAAAATTAGTTTCTAAATCAAGAATATTTAAAAGTTGAAAGAAGGCAAATTTGTTTTTACTTTTCTTTGAGACTGAAATATTTTTAACCATATAAGATACTACCCCTAAATCTCTTGTAAGACATTTAATAATTAGGTCATTGTCCTGATAACGAACTTTGGACAGTACTATAGCGGAACTTGATACTAACATTATCTAATTATCATAATTTTTAAAATTTTTGTTTCATAATTTTCAAGGTCTGAAAGCATAACAATATAAACACCCGAAGAAACAGAATTATTAGCTAAATTTTTTCCATTCCAATAAGCAACACCACCATCAATTTCTAAATTAAATCCATTATATCTATTATTTACATTTGAATTTGCTTCAGCAACAAGATTCCCTGAGATATCTGTGATTTTTATATTAATATCATCTGTAATTCCTGAAATTTTGATCTTGTCAATATTCATGTTAAAAGATGGGCGGACCGGATTAGGATAAACATAAGATTCGTCCAGTGTAGAACTTGTAGAAGAGCCGCCAGAATCAAATGAAACTAATCCTTTATCTGTGGCAATAAACACAAGACCATTAGCAACATCTAATGCTATATCATTAATATTATTTGATGGTAATGGAGAATTATTCTTTGTAAAATGATAAATAGTTTGTTGACCATTTTGAGAAAAGTAAAAGAGTCCAGAACCAATAGTTCCTACCCATTTATTATTAGATCCATCTACTTTTATGTCAGAAATGAATTGTTGCTCTAAGAGTTCTTTATATATACCATCTTCTTCAATAACTATTTGTTGTGTAGACACATTAGTATCAAAGAAATTAGAAGTATTATATAATACTCTTAAACCTTTGATTGTTCCTATCCACAAGTGGTTGTTGTTATCCATAGCTAAACTTTTCACATATGGAGAAGGTAAATTTCCGATATCGTTATCATTTATTCTTTTTAACAATGGATTCCCTCCATTTTCATTAAACCCTATTAATCCAGAGTTTAAACCTCCAATCCATTTTGTTCCGTTTGAACCTATAACAATATCACTAAACCCTAGTTCATCATTATAACCGTCAGGAATAATTTGAGTGAAGTCATAACTAGACCATTGATTAGTGTCTAAGTTATAAGACTTTAAAGGACTATCCACTCTTGAATTCATTATCCATAAAAGCCCAGAGTCATCAAAATTACTTCCAGAGATTCTTACACTATTATAGTTCGCATCTGCTGATATTAAAGATTCTAAATCACTATTTGACTGATCGTGTAAGACTAAAGATTCTTCAGAAATTTCTAATAAGCCTCCATGGTATGAGCTTATAAATATGTTATTTAAATTAAATGGATTAAGAGAAATATTATTTAAATTAACTGCATTTTCAGGGATACTATCATAATTTATATTGTGCCAATCTTCATTAGCTAAATGACTAATCCCATTTCTTCTTAATGGATATGGATTATATGTTGATGTATAATCTCCAAAAGTAGCCCAAACATTTCCGTACAAGGAGCTAATTGAAAAAACATTATTGTAAAGAGGTCCAACTGGTAATATTGAATAGCTTTGTTGAATATTATTTGTATTAATTTTTAGTAAGCCTTCAGATGAAGTAGCTACATATATATAATTATTATATAATATAGAACTATTAAATGTGGTGTTAAAATTACTGCTAATAATTGAACTACTTATTAAATTGAAATTAGTATCATAGATGAAAATTTTGTCTTCAGAAGTAATTATTATTTCACCTTCATTTATTGTAATTTCTTTAATCGGTTGAGGTAGTGAAATTACTAACGTAGACGTGCTGTTTTGGGATAAAAAAACATTGTTTTCATTGGTGAAAATAAAACTATCATTGAGATTTAAAATAAAATTGAAATCTCCTGGATATATAAGCTCCCAATTTTGATAATTAATAATGTCTGAATCAAGACTAACTCTTTTTATACCTCCAAAATCAAGTAATGTGGCATATAAAAAATTGTCATTAATTATCGTCTGATTTACTTGTTGTTGGGTTCCGCCGTCTCCTATAAATAAACTATCTCCAAATTCTAATGAATTTAAATCATATAAAGAAATTCCATAATCAGTTGCTATATAAATAATATTATCAACCTCAGTTAGTTCATTTATCTTTTTCTTGTTTGGTGGAATTGTTGTCTTTTCTATTATATCATATATAGTTAAAATATTATCATTATTAAAATCTACAATTTGAATAAGACCATTTTCAAATCCAATTATTAATTTATTAAAATTTGGACTATAATGAATATTTGAAATAAAATCCCCTGATAATCCATCAATTGTTGTAATAACATTTAGTTGATCATCTTGAGTTGAGTAAATATAAATTGCATTTTCTGATGCAGTAAATATTTTTCCATTTCCCGTTGAGGTATCAATAGAGTTATGATAAGAATAATGCCCATTCCAGTTTTGAGAAATACAAACAGATATACTCAATAGAGAAAATAAAAGTATGGCAATAAATTTCATGAAAAAAATTATAATGATACATCTATAAGAACGACAAATATATCATTATAATATAATAATATAAAACTAAACTATGCCCTGAGCTAACATGGCATCCGCGACCTTAACAAAACCAGCTATATTAGCTCCTTTTACATAGTCAACATAACCATTGTCATCAGAACCATATTCAATACAAGAATCATGAATATCCAACATTATGTCCTTTAGTTTTTTATCTACTTCTTCTCTAGACCAATTGTATCTAAGAGAGTTTTGAGTCATTTCTAGCCCTGATGTTGCAACTCCGCCAGCATTCGAAGCTTTCCCGGGTGCAAATAAAATTTTAGCTTTTTGAAACTCATGAACTGCATCCTTTGTGGATGGCATATTAGCTCCCTCACTTACACAAAGGCAGCCGTTTTTCAGTAATATCTTAGCATCGTTTAAATCTAATTCATTTTGTGTAGCACATGGAAGAGCTATGTCACATTTTGTAGCCCATGGAGTTTTTCCTTTAATAAACTCACTGTTTGGGTATTTAATACAGTATTCGCTGATTCGCTTTCTTTGAACGTTTTTAAGATTCATTATATGTTTTAGTTTTTCATCATCTATTCCTTCAGAATCATAAATATAACCTGAAGAATCAGACATTGTAAGAACTTTTGCTCCTAACTGAATTGATTTTTCTGCTGCAAACTGAGCAACATTTCCTGAACCAGAAATAACAACTGTTTTATTTGTTAAGTCATCTCCTCTAGTAGCTAACATATTTTGTGCAAAATATACTGTTCCATAGCCCGTAGCTTCTGGTCGAATTAACGACCCTCCCCAGCTTACTCCTTTACCTGTTAAAACTCCAGTGAATTCGTTACTTAACCTTTTGTATTTACCAAATAAGTACCCAATTTCTCTTCCTCCAACTCCAATATCTCCTGCAGGCACATCTGTATTTGGACCGATATGTCTAAATAACTCACTCATAAAGGAATGACAAAATCTCATAATCTCATTATCACTTTTTCCCTTTGGATCAAAATCACTTCCTCCTTTTCCACCTCCCATTGGCAGTGTGGTAAGACTATTTTTAAAAACTTGTTCAAAAGCTAAAAACTTAAGTATACTCAAATCAACAGTTGGATGAAACCTCAAACCTCCTTTGTAAGGACCAATTGCTGAATTCATTTGAACTCTATAGCCTCTATTTACCTGAATCTCTCCCAAATCATCAACCCAGCAAACCCTAAATGATATTACTCTCTCAGGTTCAACCATTCTTAGTAAAATATTTTTTCCGTGATATATGTCTTTATTTACTATGTAAGGAATTACAGTTTCTGCAACTTCTTCAACTGCTTGCATAAATTCAGGTTCATTTCCATTTCTTTCACGTACTAAATCTAAAAATCCGTTTATTTTATCTTGCATAATATATTTGACTTTAAATTATAATATTTTGATTAATCTCTATATTAAAATAATGATTTAATAAATATATTACATTAATCACTAATAATATTATCATATTAATAAAAAATCTATTCAAGAGCCTGTTTCAAGTCTTGAATCAAATCAGAAATATCTTCAATTCCTACACTAAGTCTTATTAGCGAGTCTATAACCCCAGATTTTTCTCTTTCTTGTTTTGGAATACTTGCGTGAGTCATACTTGCTGGATGACCAGAAAGCGACTCAACTCCTCCTAAGGACTCTGCGAGAGTAAATATTTTTAACTTTTCTAAAATTCGGATTGTTTTGTCATAATCATTATCCTTAGAAGTAAAAGAAATCATTCCTCCAAAGTCATTCATCTGGCTTTTAGCAATAGTATGATTTTTATGATTTTTTAACCCAGGCCAATACACTTTTTCAACTTTGGGATGTTCATTTAAAAACTCTGCAATCATCTTGGCGTTTTCGCAATGTCTTTGCATTCTTATGTGTAAAGTTTTGATTCCACGTAAAACCAAGAAACTGTCCTGAGGCCCAGGAATGGCACCACTTGCATTTTGAATAAAATACAATTTATCTGCTAAAGAACTTTCATTAACAACCAGTGCACCCATTACAACATCACTATGACCTCCAAGATACTTAGTTGCAGAATGCATTACAATATCGGCTCCTAAATCTAAAGGAGTTTGTATATACGGAGTTGCGAAAGTATTATCTACTGCAAAGAGAATATTATTAGCCTTTGCAATTTCAGACAAGGCTGTAATATCTACAATATTCAACATGGGGTTTGTGGGAGTCTCTGCCCATAATAATTTTGTATTTTTATTTATAAAAGAACTAATTTTTGAGGTGTTCTCCATCCCAACGAAATGAAACTTAATTCCAAACTTTTCATATATTTTTGTAAATAACCTATATGTTCCTCCGTATAGATCATTTGTAGAAATCACCTCATCTCCTGGTTTTAACAATTTAATTACAGCATCAATTGCCGCAAGTCCTGAACCAAATGCTAGTCCGTATTTACCATTTTCTATACTTGCAAAAGATTTTTCTAAAGCATGTCTTGTAGGGTTATGTGTACGAGAATATTCAAATCCTTTATGACCGCCAGGAGTAGACTGAGCATAAGTTGATGTTTGATAAATTGGAGGCATAACAGCCCCATAAGCTGGATCGTGAGCCTGTCCTCCGTGAATAGTTTTAGTATTGAATTTCATTAGCTTGGTTTTTATAACAAAAATAGATTTAAATTAGTAGTATCAAAAACTAAATAATAACTTTAATTTAAATAAATATTGATTTCAACATGAAGGTAGTTTTTTATCTAAAATCTTGCAATACTTGTACAAGAATTATAAAAGAAATTAAATTAGATAGTTCATTTGTTTTTAGAGAAATTAAATCTAATCCATTAACATTAAAAGAGATAGAAATGATTCATGACTTATCAAAAAATTATGAATCAATTTTCAATAAAAGAGCTAAACTATTTACTGAAAAAAAACTGAAGGATGTAACTTTAACTGAACTTGAGTATAAAAATTACATTTTAGAAAATTACACTTTTCTAAAAAGACCAGTCATAATTACAGATCAGAAAATTTTTATTGGGAACAGCAAAAAAAATATCTTAGAGTTAAAAAAACATCTAGGTGAATAATCGACTACTTGCAATTTTTGCTGCAATATCTGCAACATCAATTTTTGGATTAAACCACACGATTACTAAAACCTTAATGCCTGTTTATATAACACCTTCAGGTTTACTGTTTTCCAGAGTTTTAGGTGCTTGTACTCTATTTTGGATTATTTCTATATTTAAGACACAAGAAAAAATTGAAAAGAAGGATTGGTCAAAATTTTTGTTCTGTACTGTGTTTGGAATGTCCGTAAATATGATTTCTGCGATCAAGGGCTTGGAGTTGTCTACTCCAATAAACAGCTCGATAATTTCAACTATTTCCCCTATTATAGTCTTTATTATTTCTATTGTTATGATAAAAGAAAAAATAATTAAGACAAGGATAATTGGTGTAGCTATTGGGTTTGTAGGTGCAATTTCAATAATTCTTATTAATAGTAGAACGGATATTAATACTGACAATATAAGGTCTGGTAATTTATTATTATTACTAAATAGCATTTCATATGCTATATATTTAGTAGCTGTAAGATCTTTGACTAAAAAATATTCTGTTATAACAATTATGAAATGGTTATTTCTTTTTGGGGTAATCTTAAATGCTCCATTTTCTATTCAAAAATTTTTAGAAATACCTTGGGATATTTATGATAGAATCTCATTCTTTAAGCTTGGGTTTGTCATAACAGGAGCAACATTTGGGGTTTATTTACTTAATGTTTACGCATTAAAAACTCTGAAGGCGTCTACCGTTGGAATGTTTATTTATCTTCAACCAATAATTGGGATTATTTATGCCATTGCTTCAGGAAACGATATTTTAAAGCTCACTGACATAATAGCAATCTCACTTATCTTCTCTGGAATTTATTTAGTTTCTTTAAAAAAAGAAGCTAATTGAGTTTTATATATCTTTGTAAAAACTTAAAATAATATGATTCAATCAATGACTGGCTACGGAAAGTCTACAGTTCAGTTGGAAAGCGGAAATTTAACAATTGAAATAAAATCTTTAAATAGCAAAAATATAGATCTAAACACTAGAATTACAAATTCCGTAAGACCCAAAGAACTTTTAATAAGAAAACATTTATCTGATAAACTAAAAAGAGGTAAAGTCGATTTTTTATTATACATGGATTCAACTATTAACAAAAAAAATTCATTATTAAACTCTACTTTAATTAATACATATATAGATCAATTAAGGGAGATTGTTGATGGATCTGCTGTTGAGTTGTTGAAAATAGCAGTAAAGATGCCTGATGCAATTATTTCAGAACAGATTCAAGAAAACGAATCGGATTGGCCAATAATTTTTAAGGAAATTGAAAATGCTATCGAAGCCATAATTAAATATCGGAAAGACGAAGGACTTGTTTTAGAGAAAGATTTTATTATGAGAATCCATAAAATAAAAGATTTGTTATCTCTAATTGATAAAATAGACCCAGAAAGAATTAATCATATTAGGTCTAAGATTAATGCAGAAATCGAAAAATTAAATATAGATTACGATAACAACCGATTAGAACAGGAGCTTATATATTATATAGAAAAAATTGATATTACTGAAGAGCAAGTCAGACTCAAAAATCATTTAGACTACTTTTTATCATCACTTGAAAATAAGAATTCAAACGGCAAAAAATTAGCCTTTATCGGGCAGGAAATTGGTAGAGAAATAAATACCATAGGGTCGAAAGCAAACAACTCAGAAATGCAAAAAATTGTAATTCAAATGAAAGATGAATTAGAAAAAATAAAAGAGCAACTGCTAAACGTATTATAATGAAAAAGGAAAAGTTAATTATAATTGCTGCTCCATCCGGGTCTGGAAAAACAACAATAGTAAAAGAATTATTATCATCAGAAAAGTTGAATTTAGGATTTTCAATTTCCTTAACTACTAGAGTAAAAAGGGATAATGAAATAAACGGTAAAGATTATCACTTTGTATCCGTATCTGATTTTAAAGAAAAAATTCGAAATAATGATTTTATAGAGTGGGAAGAAGTTTATAAAAATGTTTATTATGGAACAACAAAATCTGAAATTAAAAGATTAAATATTGAAGAAAAAAATATTGTTTTTGATATGGATGTTGTAGGTGGATTAAATGTTAAAACACAATTTCCTAATACAAGTATTTCTATTTTCATTAAACCTCCGGGTTTAATAGAATTAAAGAGACGTTTGATAAATAGAAAAACTGAATCTCAAAAGAGCATAGAATTTAGGATTGATAAAGCAACTAAGGAACTGGAATATTCTGATAAATACGACTTTGTAATTATTAATGATAACTTAGAATTAGCAATTAAAGAAATTAAAGAAATAATTTATCAATTTATAAAAACTCAATAAATGAATATAGGGCTATATTTTGGTGCGTTTAATCCTGTGCATGATGGTCATCTGCATGTGGCCAAATATGTACTCAATAGTACTGATTTAGATGAGATTTGGCTAGTACTTACTCCTCAAAGCCCACACAAAACCGAAAGTATACTTATTGATTTTTACCACAGATATAAAATGCTTGAGTTAGTTTGTAAAAAACATAAATGTATTTTTCCAAGTGATATTGAAAAGATGCTAATAAAGCCTAACTACACAATAAGAACCTTAGATTATTTAAAAACAGAGAAAAACTTAAATGACTACAGCTTAATAATTGGCGAGGACAACATTGAGAAACTTAAAACTTGGAAAGAGTACACTAAAATTATCGAAAATCATAAAATCTATGTATATCCAAGAAAGAATCAGCAGGAAAAATCTAAATTAACACATAAAAACATTTGCTATTTAAATGCTCCTGTTATTAAAGTTTCAGCATCAAATATTAGAAAAAATATATTGAATAAAAAAACAGATAATTTAAAAATAGACTCAGAGGTTTTAGCTTATTTAATTAATAACAATATTGAAATAAATATTTAACTTATAAATTTAAAGAATGAAAAATAATTTAAATTATGCTGTTATTGGAAGTGGTAGCTGGGCTACTGCAATAGTCAAAATTCTTTCTGATAATTTAAAATCTGTTACTTGGTATATAAGAAATGCCGAAAACCTTGATTATATCGAAAAGAATAAACATAACCCAAATTATTTAAGCTCTGTAGAATTAAATCTATCAAAAATACAAGTCAACGGAGATATAAATGAAGTTGTTAGAACTGCAGATGTAATAATACTAGTTGTACCATCTGAATTTATTAATTCTGAATTGGAAAAAATTAAAATTGATATTTCTAAGAAAATTATAATCTCAGGTATTAAAGGAGTTGTACCAGAAACTGGCCTTTTAGTTGGTGAGCATATGATAAATAATTTTAATATACTAAATGAAAATTTCCTGGTTATTGCAGGGCCTTGTCACGCAGAAGAAGTTGCGTTAGAGAGGCTTTCTTACTTAACTATCGCATGCTCTAAAAAGAGTTTAGCAAAGACTGTTTGTTTAGATTTTAGTAATAAGTATATAAAAACAAAAGTGAGTGATGACGTTATTGGAATTGAATATTCCAGCATGTTAAAAAACATATATGCTATCGCTGCAGGAATTGCACATGGCCTTGGTTATGGAGATAATTTTCAAAGTATTTTAATGAGTAATGCAATAAGGGAAATCAAGAGGTTTATTAAGAAAAAATATAAAATAAAAAGGAATATTAATCATTCAGCATATTTAGGTGATTTATTAGTAACTGGTTATTCTGTTTTTTCAAGAAACAGAATGTTTGGAAATATGATTGGCAAAGGATATACAGTAAAGTCAGCTCAGATGGAAATGAAAATGATTGCAGAGGGATACATCTCAACGAAAAAAGCGATGCAATTAAATGCTAAAAATATTAAAAAAGCAAAAACTCCTATTATAGAAGCAGTTCATGCTATTCTTTATGAAAAAAAGAATCCAAAAAATACATTTAAAAAATTAAACGAAAAGTTGAATTAAATTGTAGATTTAAATTGTTTAATAAATCTAGTATCATTCTCACTAAGCAATCTAATGTCTTTAATTTGATGAAGTAAAAGAGCTATTCTATCTATACCCATTCCAAATGCAAATCCTGAATATTTTTTAGAATCTATCCCACAATTATCTAAAACATTAGGGTCAACCATTCCGCAACCCATGATTTCTAACCAACCTGTCCCTTTTGTCATTTTATAGTCTGTTTCATTTTTTAAACCCCAATAAACGTCTACCTCAGCACTCGGTTCAGTAAAAGGGAAATAAGACGGTCTTAATCTAATTTTTGATTTACCAAAAAGCTGTGTAGTAAAAAATTCTAACGTCTGTTTAAGGTCTGCAAAACTAACATTTTCATCAATATATAGACCTTCTACTTGATGAAAAAAACAATGAGATCTCGCTGAAATAGCTTCATTTCTATACACTCTGCCTGGTGAAATTGTTCTAATTGGTGGTTTATTATTTTCCATGTATCTAACCTGAACAGAACTAGTATGCGTTCTTAATAATAAATCAGGATTTGTCTGTATAAAAAAAGTATCCTGCATATCTCTTGCGGGATGATGTTCAGGTAGATTTAATGCAGTAAAATTATGCCAGTCATCTTCAATTTCTGGACCTTCACTAACATTATAACCGATACTAGAAAAAATATCAATAATTCTGTTTTTTACAATTGTAATTGGATGTTTTGAACCAATTTCAATAGAATTTCCAGGTCTAGTTATATCATTCAGCTGCGTTGAAATTAAATTACTAGAAAGAAAGGAGTTTAACTCATTGAATTTATTCTGAGCAGATATTTTTAGTTTATTAATGGTTAAACCATATTCTTTTTTTTTGCTATTATCTACATTTTTAAATTCTGAGAAGTAAAAATTAACAAGTCCTTTTTTACCTAAGTATTTTATTCTAAACTTTTCAATTTCATCTTTTGAAGTAGATGTAAAAGATTCAATATTTTTAATATTTTGTGTTATTTGTTCAATCATGTTGTTTAATCAGAGTTCAAATTTAATCATTCTTAATCAATATAATTAGATTTAACAAAATAGTTGACTATTGCATCTTTCATTAAAATAGACTGTTCGCCAGCTTTCAAGTTAGGGATTTGTTTTAGGGATTTATAGTGTGGCCAGCCTTGATCATCAACATAATCGAATTCATAATAACCATAATCACTTAATAATTTACATATTGCTATATGCATTAAGTCTAGCTTTTGATTCTTATTAAATTTTGAGTGAAGTTGCTGCAACTCTTGAACTCCAATTAAATAAATTATAGAATCTAAGTCAATATCATCACCGTCACGAAAATCAAAAGATAATTTTCGAGTTAATATTTGCCATCTTTCTTTTAACTTAGAATTAATCATTAGCGTATTTTACTTAAAACAAAGTTAGCATTATCATTTATGTTATTCAATAAATAAAATTTCTTTTATTTGTAAAAATATTATCAATGAATTACATAGATCTTTTTATTTCAAGCTTCCTTCTTTATGGTTTAATAAGAGGGCTTTTTAAGGGGTTTATAAGTGAAATAGCATCGGTAATTGGGCTTGTTTTAGGAATATATTTAGCTACTCGATACAATAGTGATTTATCGAACTATTTAATCTCTAAGCAGTTTTTGTCATGGGAAGAGGGTTATATTATAATATTATCAAATATTATATTATTTATATTAACTCTACTAATTGTTTCAGTCTTAGGAAAAGTCGCCACAAAGCTTGCGAAATTAGTTGCTTTAGGATTGTTTAATAAAATTCTAGGTGGCATTTTTGGACTTTTAAAAAATATTTTAATACTAATTATAGTGATTTTTATATTTAACCTAGCTAATAATTCTCTAAAAATAATAGAGCAAGATAAACTTGAGTTGTCAATCTTTTATAAGCCTCTTAGTGAATTAAGTAAATTTGTTTCAGCAACTGTTTTGAGATAAAACTATTGAGAAAATGGTAATGAAGAATGGTGTAGGTCAATATATAACTTTGAGTCAATTAATTTATACCCAAAAGAATATTCAACTTTAATTGTCTTTTCATTTAAGTCAGTGAAGAAATAATTTCCCATTGCAATGGCTCTATTTTTCTCAAATATAAATCCAGAGTTTTCAAATGAAACTTTAATCCATGGTTTCATTGCAAAGCCTTGGTCTTCTTTACAAAACGAATCCTCTCCTCCTATAAAATAGGACAATGCCATATCTAAATTTGGGCGAAATTGTTCTTCAATAGCTTTTGTTGGCTTAAATAAAATTTTACCTTCTTTTAAATTATATCTTTCATTTAAAAAATTTGAAGTAAATTGTTTACATAATTTATAGTTATTTTTTAAACTTCCAATTTTAATAATTCCCTCACCCCATTTTTTTTGAGCTCTTTCAACCTGATCTAATGTAATCATATGATTTTAATTTTATTTTTTATAACCCAACCTGTTTGGCCATTCGACAATTTTATTTTCAACCAATCTATATCAAAATTCTCGATTACTTGAATTTTTGTTCCTTCGTGAATTTCAAATAAAACTTCACTTTTGTCATTTGGTTCAAAATTAACTTCGATTGCTTTTTCAAATACAATACCAAATTCCAAATTTCTTTGAACATTATAAATTTCAAAATTTATAAATAACAAAAAAAAGGTTAGTCCGAAAGATAATATAAATATTGTGAAAGAGGTTCGTTTAACTTTAGGTGACCTAGAGAAAAAGTAAAATATAAATAAAATGCAAGAAAGCATAGCTATAATTAAAGTAATTATTGACCAGGTGTCTAATGAAAAGTGTTTTATAAAATCATTAAATTGTTTACTAACAATATCTTCAGGCACAGATTCAATATCATCGACAGTCAGATTATTTAAGTATTCTAAATTTTGAATTAAACTATAATCATTTGGGAAATATTTTAAACCTTTTTCATAATAATAAATACTATTAGCTAAACTATCAAGCTTATAATAAGCATTTCCTAAATTAAAATACAATTCTGGCGAGTGAAATCCTTTGATTAAAAGTTCATTATACTTTTCAATAGAACCTACAAAATCTGATGAATTATACTTTTCGTTTGCAACAATAAAAATATCATTTTGTTGTGAAAAGCTTAGATTAATAAATAAAATGAAAAATAAAACGTGTCTCATGATTAATTAATTAATTTGTCAATTTTAGAAATTATATCAAAAGCATTTGTATAATCAGATTCCATTTCTACATTAGTAATAGGTGTATATCTAGCCATTTCACAATTATTAAATAATTGATTTAATGTTTTGATAATATCAGCATCTATTTTTCTTTTCTTTAATTCATTTTCGATATTAATTTTTGTGTAATTACTATTGTCAAATAAAGTAATTGACTTTAAATAATTATGTAAGGCTCTGTCTAAAGATTCATAAAATTCTTTTTTATTACCCAGATTGGACTTTGCTTCGAGTAAATATTTTTTTGCTAATCTTTTAGAATGAATAGATGTATCTGTTTTTAAAAATTTATTTCGCCCAAATAAATAATTCGTCACTAAAATTATGACTATAGTAATAATAAAAGGGGTTATAAATAAGCCCCAAAAAATATTTGTGTTAAAAAAAGTTTTAGTCTTAATTTCTACAAATTCAGATTTTGTTTTAAAAGGCAAGAATTCAAGTGATATGTTTTTGGGTTTGATTTTTGAATTAATGTTTTTCGCTGAATCATTATTCCACTTATCGCCGTCAACATCAATATTTATTTCACTAGAGCTAATTGTTTTGTATTTCTTGGATTGTAAATCAAAGTAAGAAAACTCAATTTTGGGTATTTTATATTTTCCTGGGCTGGAAGGAACTATTGTATATAGATCTCGAACAGATCCTTTCATACCACTGATATTTGTGGAAATTTTTTCTATTCTTTCAGGCTCATAAATCTCTAAAGATGATGGGAGGCTGAGTTTTGGGAGTTGAAACAATTTTAAATTTCCATTACCTTTAATTTGAAGCTCTAACTCTAATGCTTCTGAAACCGAAAGTTGACTTTTTGAACTCTTAACTACAAAATTAAAAGATCCTACTGCTCCATTAAAATTTCTTGGTTTGTTGATAGTGGGTAATTCTTTTACAATAATTATTTTATTGCCTGAAGTAACAGTTTTTTGGGAAGATTTTGTAACTCTCTGTCCAAAGAAATCTCTTCTATTAGTCGGCAATTGCAATGTTATATCTAAGGATAAAGGTTCAATATTTAATTCTCCTTCTTTTTGAGGGTAAAGAACAGTTTTTTTAAGGGTGACATATCTAAATGACTTTCCTTTATAAGTGCCATCTTCAATTGTGTAATTGTCTATATCTATATTTTGACTCCAAAAATCTGCATACCTAGGAGAGGATAATTCTCTCCAATTTGTGATACCAATATTGGATGAAAAATATAGTTTATAAACAACTGAAAATCCTTCATTTAAAAATGGAGAACTTTTTGATATTTCCGAGACTAGATATATTTCACTATCGGAAACATAATTTGGGTCGTTTTCTCTGTTAGGATTTTTTACCGCACTAACAACTTTAATTTCAAGAGGTAGTGTTTTATAAACCTTACCTTTTACTTCAATTTTAGCTTGACCAATATTGTAAGTGCCCATTTTAATTGGTGACAAAAAATAGGTGTAAGATTTGCTATAAGATCTAGCTCCATTAACCCAAGAATTTTTAATAGATTGACTTGGACCACCAACTACTTTAAAATTCTTAAATTCAGGTGGAGAAAAATTATCGCCATCTTCATTTATTGAAAATTCTACACGTAATCTTTCGTTGACTCCTAAAGTACTTTTACTTAATTTTGCCTCAAAATTAATTTGAGATACAATATTTAAATTAATAAAAAGCAATGCAATATTTAGGAAGTATTTATAACTCATTACCAGTCTTTTTCATTTTTTAATTTAACTCCTTTTAGTTTTTTTGCATTCATTTTTTCTTGCACCTTACTTTCTTCTTGATTCATTGCTTCTAAGATGTTTTTAATTTGTTGTGGGGACAGTTTCTTTTCTCTAGGCTTGTTATCATTATTTTTGTCCTCACTTTGTTGATCTTTATCATCTTTATTATTTTCTTTTTGATCTTCATTTTCTTTTTCTTCATCTCCTTGTTGATCTTTATCATCTTTTTGATTCTCATTATCATCCTTTTCTTTGTCCTTTTCTTTATCCTCGTCTTCATCTTCATCTTCACCTTCACTTTCATTTTCATTTTCATTTTCATCCTTCTTAGCACAATCCTTAGCCAATGCTAAATTATATCTTGACTCATCATCTTTAGGGTTGTTTTTCAATGCGTTTTTATAAGCTTCAACAGCTTCTTTACACATTTCTTGCTTCATTAGTATATTTCCAATATTATGAAATATTTGGTGCTTATCTACAGTTGTTTTTGCATATTTTGAAGCCTCTATTTGATTTAATAGAGCCTCATCATAATATTCATTTTCATATAAATTATTACTAAAGTTATATTGACCCTTCACAAATTCAGGGCTTACTGAAATTGCTTTCCTGTAATTTTGTTCAGAAAGAACTGTGTTTTCTTCAAATGAGTTATTACCTTTTTTTATAAAAGATTCATACTCATTTTGCTGAGACATTAAACTTCCCATTGACATAAAGATCAATAGGACATAATTAATTAATATTTTATTAATCTTAATTTGCTGCATTGTTATCATTAAATAAGTTTAATTTTTTTATCCAACTTGTCTTAGAGTCAAATAGAAATATATCTAAAAATAAGAAGATTAGAGCTATAAAAATAAATAGTTGAAACTGATCTTCAAAATCTGAAAACTGTGTGCTTTCAAATTCAGTCTTTTCAGTATCAAGTAAAATTTTATCTATTTCGTTTATCACAAATGAAGTGTTTTCTCCGATAATGAAAGTCCCTTGTGTAATTTCAGCAATTTCAGTCAAAACTTTTTTATTGAGTTTTGTGATTACAACTTCATTATTATTATCTCTTTTATAGTTTTGGGTAATTCCATTTTTTTTCATTGGAATTGGAGATCCTTTTTCTTTTCCAACTCCAATAGTATATATTTTTATTCCCCTTTGTGCAGCCATTTTTGCAATGTCTAGAGAACTATTATTGTGGTCTTCACCATCAGAAATGATAATTAATAATTTAGCTGTGTTAATGTCTTCATCAAAATAAGTAGTGGATAGTTGTATTGCCTCATCTATAGCTGTCCCTTGAGAAGAAATCATGTCTGTGTTCATATTACTTAAAAACATCTTTGCTGCAGAATAATCAGTAGTTATTGGTAGTTGCGGAAATGCTTTTCCAGCATATGCTACAATCCCTACTCTATCACTTGTAAGTTTATTAATTATTTGGCTAACAATTTGTTTAGACTTCTCCAGCCTATTTGGAGCAACATCTTCAGCAAGCATACTCCTAGAAACATCAATTGCAAAAACTATATCAACACCAAACCTTTTATAGGTTTCAATTTTACTTCCTACTTGTAAATTAACCATCGAAAAAATCAATAATACTAATGATAAAATACTGACAAACATTTTTAAATAAGGCTTAAATCTTGAATAATCGGGACTTAACTTTAAAAGAGAGGATTTAGTAATAAATCCATGTTGGGTGCGAGATTTCCATATTTCATTAATAAAAAATAAAATGGCTGCCAATATTGGGAGAATCATTAACCAAAACCATATTTTTTCTTCTAATTGATACATTATATAAAACTTCTAAAGATTGTATATTTTAAGATTAATTCAGTTGTCAAAAATATAATCGCCAATAAAATATAAAACCTATATTTTTCTTCATGATTATAGTATTTAATTTCTTCAATATCTGATTTTTCTAATTTGTTTATTTCGCTATAAATTTCTTGTAACTTCTTATTATTAGTAGCTCTAAAATACTTGCCTCCAGTAATATCCGCAATTTCAATAAGTAAATCTTCGTCGATTTCAACTTGAATTTTTGCATAACTAAATTTACCATTATTATCAACTCCAACAGGCGAAAGAGCCATTCCGTTGGTTCCTATACCAATAGTATATATTTTTATTCCATACTCAATTGCTAATTCGGCAGCAGTATTGGGATCAATAAAACCAGAGTTATTTACCCCGTCAGTTAACAAAATAATTACTTTACTTTTAGCTTTACTATCCTTTATTCTGTTAACGGATGTCGCTAACCCCATTCCAATAGCTGTTCCACCTTCAATTATAGTGTTATAGTTAATTTCTTTGAGTGATTTTATTATAATATTTTTGTCACTCGTTATGGGGGTTTTTGTATAACTCTCTCCAGCATACTCTACCAGGCCTATTCTGTCATTAGTTCTATTTAGGATAAAATTAGAGGCAACGCTTTTTAAAGCCTCCAATCGATTTGGCTTTAAATCTTTTGCTAGCATACTGGCTGAAACATCAATTGCCATTACAATATCTATCCCTTGATTATTTTTAACCTTTGTTGATATATCAATTGTCTGAGGTCTTGCTAGTGCAATTATTATAAATATCAATGATAAAATTCTAAGGAAATTCAAAAAAGGTTTAAGTTTAGGTAAAATAGAAGGGTATAATAATAGAGCGCTTGTATTTGGAACTGATATAGAATTATTTAACTTGTTTTTTTTCAAAACAAACCAAGCGAAAATAATTGGGATAACTAAAAGTATCCAAAAAAACTCGGGATTTAAAAATTGTATTTTGAAAATCATAAGCTTGTTTTATTTTTTACTAGTTCAACAGAGTTTACAATTCTATCAACAATTTCAACAATATAGTTGTCGTTTTCTTCCCATGAAATAAAAATCTGTTTATAGTCTTGACTATTGATAAACCCAAACATTTTGTATTTATATTTTCTAAATTGGGTTAGGTTATCGGTTGGAAAATCTGCAGAACCATAAATCATTAATCCTTCAGCATCATTTGGAGTTTGAAATTTTTCGAATTTAGTAATGATGTTTTTAACACCCATTTTTTCAATAGTTTCGATGGAATTAATCATTACATCCTGTAATTTGATACTAGAGCTGTTTTCGGGAAGTTTGATATTTGTAAGTATAATATTTAAGCTAGCCTTTAAGTTATTATAGGTGAATTCCGATTTTGCAGAGGCTTCATCTAAACCAAATATAAAACTATCCGTATTTCTATTTAATACCTCGGGAGTAGTAATTGTAATTGGTGGAGCTCCATAACTAGAGTTGACCCATTCATTAGATTCAAGGAATATCAAATTTTGTTTTCGAAACAACTTATCATTTACGTAAGTAAAACCATACATTATTGATGCAGTTAAATAAACTAATAATAGGGACAAAAGCGAGTATATTATAATTTTATTATTTCTATTTTTTAGCCTTTTCCTTCTAAGATTTTCTTGGATTTTTAAGTTTTTTTCTAGCTCTTCATTAGATGGTTCAGGTAAAATTAGTTTAATGTTTTCTAATTCCTTGGATAGTGTTTCCAAATCGATTGAAGCAGATTGAGCGTCTGGTTCATATTTTGCAAACTTGACAAGGTCA
Organism: uncultured Flavobacteriaceae bacterium; assembly: GCA_964275595.1. Lineage (GTDB taxonomy): Bacteria > Bacteroidota > Bacteroidia > Flavobacteriales > Flavobacteriaceae > SGZJ01. Next base: position 366,408 of record CAXYDM010000008.1, on the reverse strand, counting down.
GCTCTGGAAAAAACATCTTCAATGTTTTTTAAAGTTGAATTAGAAAAATTCAACTTTTTAGACGTTTTTAATAAAGAAAGTTTCTGGATTAACTCTTTTGTTGTACTCTCCAATGCATTCTTTATTATTTTTTCTTCAATAAAATTTCTAAGAGCAAATGTTAAATCTGAATAGTACGTTTTGATATCTACATCTGAGAGATAATTGAGTTTTTTAATTTTAGTTAATTCTATTACAGCCTTTTCATAAGGAGTTAAATATTCTACTTTTAATTTTTGAATTGAAAAAAATGAAAATATCTGTTTTTTAAAATATAAAACAGCACAAATAACAGCGATAAATATTAATATATAGCCAAAAAAAATAAAATCAATTTGAGTGTTTGATTTCATAATAGGCTTAATATCATATAGTCCTTGCTTGGTAGTGTCTATTTTTACAGGGTTAATTGTTATTTTAAAAGAGTCTAGCTTAACTTCCTTATTTAACAGAGTTAATTTTTGAGAAGGAATGTAATAAGCTCCTGAGTCAAAATAAGTTAAAGCGAATTTCTTACTTATTATAAATTTTTTATTTAAATAATTAGTATCTACTTTAAATTCATTAATAAGTTCAAAGGGAGCAAAATCTTTAGCTTTAGGAAAATCAATATCTTCTAATGAATCTGCTTTAACATTAATTTTATAGGTGATCTGTTCTCCAATCCTAATACTTGTTGTGTCAACATAGCTTGATACCTCTTGAGCATTTAGTTGGGTAAACACAGCAAAAAAGGGTATTAATAAATATTTTGTTTTATAGAATTTATGTGTTAGAAACCTGGTTTTCATTTAACTCCTATTTTTAAAATATCCCAATAACTTTTTGACATAACTATCCTCGGTACCACAATTTATAACTCCTGCTCCAGAGCGTTTGAAGTTGTTTTCAAATATTTTAACATTAGACAAGTACTGCTTTTTATATGAAGATCTAACTTTTGATGAACCTGTATTAATTGTTGAAACATTCCCTGTTTCACTATCTATAACTTGAATTAAACCCAAATTTGGAATTGACTCTTCGCTTTTGTCAAAAATTCTAATTCCAGTGATATCATGTTTTGAAGAGCTGATTTTTAAGCTTTTAAAATAATCAGACGAAATAAAATCCGAAATTATAAATACAATCGATTTGTTTTTTTGAATATTAGATAAAAATTTAAATGCAAAATGGATATCAGTTTTTTTACTTACAGGCTTAAACTCTAATAATTCTCTAATTATTCTAAGAATATGTGTCTTTCCTTTTTTTGGAGGAATATATAACTCAATTATATCTGTAAATAATATTAAACCAATTTTATCATTATTTTTATTAGCAGAAAAAGATAAAGTAGCTGCAATTTCTGTTACATATTCGTTTTTAAAAATATTGTTGGTTCCAAAAAATTTAGACCCTGAAACGTCTACCATTAACATTAAAGTCTGCTCTCTTTCTTCCTCGAAAACTTTTATGTAAGGCTCGTTATATCTTGCCGTTACATTCCAATCAATTGCCCTTACATCATCTCCAATTTGGTACTGCCTAACTTCGCTGAAGGTCATGCCTTTTCCTTTAAAGGTAGAATGGTATTCACCACCAAAAATATGGTCAGACAACTTTCTAGTTTTTATTTCAATTTTTCTGACTTTCTTTAAAAGATCTTTTGTATCCATAAATCAAAATTAAGGGACCTCTATTTGATTAACAATTTTGTTTATGATGTCAACAGATGTTAAATTTTCTGCCTCAGCTTCATAAGTAATGCCTATTCTGTGTCTCAAAACATCATGAACAACTGCTCTAACATCTTCAGGAATAACGTATCCTCTTCTTTTAATAAAGGCATAGCACTTTGAAGCTAAAGCGAGGTTAATACTTCCTCTTGGAGATGCTCCAAAGGATATTAAAGGTTCAAGTTCTGACAATTTATATCTTGAAGGTTCTCTGGTTGCAAATATTATATCTAAAATATAAGATTCTATTTTTTCGTCCATATAGACCTCATTAATTGTACTCTGAGCTTTAATAATTTCTTTGATTGAAACAACTGGACTAATTTTTTCAAAGCTACCAGATAAATTTGCTCTGATAATTAATTTTTCATCATCCATAGATGGGTAATCAACTACAGTTTTTAGCATAAATCTATCAACTTGGGCTTCAGGTAAAGTGTAAGTACCTTCTTGCTCTACAGGGTTCTGGGTTGCCATAACTAAAAAGGGTTTATCTAATATAAAAGTTTCGTCTCCTATGGTTACCTGTTTTTCTTGCATAGCTTCAAGCAATGCAGATTGCACTTTAGCAGGAGCTCGATTAATTTCGTCTGCTAAAACAAAATTTGCAAAAATTGGGCCCTTTTTTACAGAAAAATTAGTCTCTTTAATATTATAAATTTGAGTACCAACAACATCAGCAGGGAGTAAATCAGGTGTAAATTGAATTCTACTAAAAGAACCTTTTATTGCCTTAGACAAAGAATTAATAACTAGTGTTTTTGCTAGCCCAGGCACACCCTCTAGTAAAATATGCCCTTTACCAAGAAGTCCAATTAATAGTCTTTCAATCATAGGTTTTTGCCCTACAATTACCTTGTTAAGTTCAAATAATAACAAATCGATAAAGGCACTCTCTTTCTCAATTTTTTCATTAATCTCCTTAATATTTATTTTATTTTCCATTTTTTAAATTTTAATATTGTAAGGTTAAGTTAATAACCTATTGCAATTTGTTAAAAATATTACTTCTAACCTGTTAATAATTGGTTAAAAAAACAAAGAATTAACAATAATTTTAACATATTTTTTAATAATCTTTAATAGATGTATATATTTATAGAATGAATAAAATAGCATTAATTACTGGCGCAACTAGTGGGATTGGTAAAGCCACTGCATATGAATTAGCTAAAATCGGATTTAAACTAATTATTTGTGGAAGAAGAAAAGATATTCTTCAATCTATAAAGGATGACTTAAGTAAAATAACTACAACCATCTCGTTATGCTTTGATGTTTCAATGAATTCTGAAGTTATTCATTCAATTTCCAGCTTACCGAAAAAATGGAAAAATATAAATGTGTTAGTAAATAATGCTGGAAATGCACACGGAATGGACCTTTTTCAAGATGGTAATGTAGATGATTGGAACAAAATGATTGATATCAATGTTAAAGGGCTAATGTATGTTACTAAAGCTATTGTTAACAGTATGATTGAAAATTCAACTGGTCACATTATAAATATTGGATCTCTAGCAGGAAAAGAGGTTTATCCCAAAGGAAATATTTACTGTGCAAGCAAGTATGCTGTAAAGGCAATAAGTCAGAGTCTTCGATTAGACCTAAATAAGCATAATATTAAAGTCTCTGAAATTAACCCTGGTCTTGTTGAAACATCCTTTTCTGATGTCCGGTTTAAAGGAGATAGTAAGACTGCTAAAAATGTTTACAAAGGATATGAAGCATTACAGGCAAATGATATAGCAGAAATTATTTCATTTGTTATATCAAGGCCAAAACATGTAAATATTGCAGATTTATTAGTTTTACCCTCAGCTCAAGCGTGTAGTACATTAATTAATAAAAAACTATAAATCAAACTTTATCCCTTGAGCTAGTGGAAGGTCTGTAGTATAATTTATAGTATTAGTTTGTCTTCTCATGTATACTTTCCATGCGTCTGAACCAGATTCTCTACCACCACCAGTATCTTTTTCACCTCCAAAAGCACCTCCAATTTCAGCACCAGAAGTTCCAATATTTACATTAGCAATACCACAATCAGATCCATTCACAGATAAAAATAGCTCAGCTTCTCGAAGATTATTAGTCATAATAGATGATGATAACCCTTGCTTTACTTCATTTTGAATTTTTATTGCATTTTCAACTGAGCCACTGTACTTTAATAAGTATAAAACTGGGGCAAATGTCTCATGCTGCACAATATTAAAATTTGCTTTAGCCTCCGCAATTGCTGGTTTTACATAACATCCACTTTCGTATCCATTTCCAGAAAAAACTCCTCCCTCAACAATTATTTTTCCACCCTCTTCAACAACTTTATTTAACGCATTATTATAAGAATCAACAGCAATTGTATCAATTAATGGTCCAACGTGATTTGATTCATCTAGTGGATTTCCAATTTTTAATTGCTTGTAAGCTTCTACTAATGCGTTTTTTACTTTATCATAAATAGTTTCATGTATAATTAATCTTCTTGTACTAGTACATCTTTGGCCTGCAGTACCAACCGCTCCAAAAACAGAGCCGATTACCGTCATTTTTAAATCTGAGTCAGGGGATACAATTATAGCATTGTTTCCTCCTAATTCTAATAATGATTTTCCTAATCTTCCAGCTACCTCACTAGCTACAATTTTACCCATTCTAGTTGAACCAGTAGCTGAAACTAAAGGAATTCTAGAATCTTTACTCATAAACTCCCCTACTTTATAATCCCCGTTAATTAGACACGAAACGCCTTCAGGAACATTATTTTCTTTAAAAACTTCAGCTATAATGTTTTGACAAGCAATCCCACATAATGGAGTTTTTTCACTAGGTTTCCAGACACAAACATCTCCACAAACCCAAGCTAATGCAGTATTCCATGCCCAAACCGCTACAGGGAAATTAAAAGCAGAAATAATACCCACAATTCCTAAAGAATGGTATTGTTCATACATTCTATGACCTGGCCTTTCACTATGCATTGTTAATCCGTGAAGTTGTCTTGACAAACCAACTGCAAAATCACATATATCGATCATTTCTTGAACTTCTCCTAATCCCTCTTGATAACTTTTCCCCATTTCATAAGAAACTAACTTCCCTAATGGCTCTTTAAAATCTCTTAATTTGTTTCCAAACTGTCTTACGACTTCACCTCTTTCAGGTGCAGTTTTATCCCTCCATTGTTTAAATGCGTTGGATGCAGTTTTAATAATTTTTTCATAATCCTCCTTAGTTGTAGCTTCAACAGTGCCAATTAATTCACCATCAACAGGCGAAAAACTTTGTATTTTTTCTCCAGAAGCAAAAAAATTAGATCCAGTCGATGAACCTAAGTTGTTTTTATTAACTCCTAGGGTCTTTAATGCCTCATTAATTCCAAATTCAGAAATATTCATATTTATTGTTTTTGTTTGTGTGGACGAAGATAATCATTTCGTTCAATATTTAAATTTACCAACTACTAAATGGGTTGGTTGATAAACTCAAATTATAATACTTATTAACTCCAGTTACTTCTTCTGCTATCCAGTCTGGCAAAACTATCTTTTGACTAGTTGTTTTTAATTCTACTTCTGCTAAAACTAAACCATTATTATTATTTAAAAATTCGTCAACTTCTAAAATGATATTATTGTATTTGACAAAATATCTTTTTTTTAAAATTAGTTGATCTCCACAAAGTTTCATTAATTCTTTAGCTTCACTTATTGGGATGTTTTTTTCCCATTCAAACCTAGATAATCCGCCGTCATAAGAGGGCCCTTTAATTGTTAAAAACCCTTCATTGTCAACTATCCTAATTCTTACAGATTTTTCTGGGCTATTGTTAAGATATGCTTGAGATAATAACTGTACTTTAAATGCCTCAGACTTATATTCGTCAGATTTTACTAAGAATTTTCTTTCTATTTCTATCAAAACAATTTAAGTTACCTGATTTACTCTTAAGGTATTTACCATCCCTTTTGATTTTATTGGCATAGCGGCTAAACTAATAGTGAAGTCTCCTTTTGAAATATAGCCCTCGGAGGATGCAATCGAAGAAATTTCTTCAATAGTTGTATCGGTACTATTAAATTTATCGTAATAAAAAGCCTTTACTCCCCATAATAAACTTAATCTATTTAAAATTCTTTTATTTGATGTAAAGACTAAAATATTTGAATGAGGTCTCCATGCAGATATTTGAAAAGCAGTATATCCACTATTGGTTAAAGTCATAATGGCTTTAGCGTTAATTTCATCAGCCATATGGGAAGCATGATAACATATAGCTTTTGTTATATATCTATTAGTTTTTATTTTTGGAGGATTTTCTGGAACTTTAATTAAACTTGAGTATTCTACAGAATCTATAATTTTAGAGATTTGTTTAATCACCTGAACTGGGAATTTTCCTACTGAAGTTTCACCACTCAACATTACTGCGTCTGCACCATCAATAATTGAATTTGCAACATCATTTACTTCTGCTCTAGATGGAGTTAGACTATCCATCATACTTTCCATCATTTGAGTAGCAATAATTACGGGTATTCTGTTTTTTTTAGCTTTAAAAACTAGTTTTTTTTGTATTAATGGTACTTGCTCGCAAGGAATTTCAACTCCTAGATCCCCTCTAGCAACCATTAATCCATCGCAATTTTGAATAATTTCATCGATAGCTAAAATAGCTTCTGGCTTTTCTATTTTAGCAATTACAGGTATTTTAACATCTGAATATTTGTTTATTAAGATATTTAAGTCCTTTAAATCATTTGAATTTCTAACAAATGATAACGCAATCCAGTCCACCTCTTGTGAAATAGCAAAAACAGCATCTTCTTTATCCTTTTTGGTTAATGCTGGTAATGAAACATCTGTGTTTGGTAAATTAACCCCTTTATTCGATCTAATAGTTCCATCCAGCACAGCTTTAGCATGAACTATGTTTTTTTGATTTGTTTGAGTTACTTTAAATATTAATTTCCCATCGTCAATTAATATTTTTTCACCAACTTTTACATCCTTAGCAAAGTTTGAATAACTCATGTAAAATTCATTTTTATCAGCTATAAATGGGCTCCAGTTTTAAATGAAATTACATCTCCTTTTTTAATAAAGAAATCACTTTTTAGCTCACCAATTCTTATTTTAGGTCCTTGAAGATCTGCTAAAATAGCTGCGTTATAGTTATAAGTAGAGTTTAGATCTTTTATTAAACTGATTGTTGTTTTAACATCGTCGTGGTGTGCATGTGAGAAATTTATTCTTAAAACATTAACCCCTTCATCCAAGATTTTCTTTAGCATAGATTTAGAATTTACTGCTGGCCCTAGTGTTGCGACGATTTTAGTTTTTTTGTTTTTATTCATTATGAAAATTTGAGGGTTTCTTTATCCTTAATATTATTTAAATTTAAGTTATATACTGACATTATATTTGGTATTTCGTTAATTGATTTTATAATTTTTTTTATATTTATTGAACTTGTGTGATATTCAATTTTGAGAAAAAAATCAACTTGATTTAGTTCATTCATTAATTTATGTTTTTTCAACTCAATTTCAGTGTTTTTAAATAACAAAGATTCTTTAATTTCATTTTTACTATTTGTGTGTGAACAATTAGATATTAGATTCCAATTTAATAAATTATCTTGATCTTCAAATTCAAAGATTGAATAAAAGCCATCTTGGCCAGAAATATCCAAATCTTTAGAAGCTCTTTTTAGCTCGATATTTAAGTTTTTATTTAAAAAGAATGCAAGTCTGTAATCAATTAATACCGAATGAATGGCGAATAAATAATACTGTATAGACTCTTGTTCTGGAAAAATAAATTTTCTAATTGCCATAATAAAATATAATAAATATTATTCTATTTAAATATTAATATGAACAATAATTCTTATGTGTTGATTTGTTTTTGATTAATATAAAAGGCTCTTTGAGAAACTTTTTCTTCTGCCTTTTTTTTCGAAGTTGATCTCGCTTTGACTAACTGAAAAATTGATATTTGTAAACTAGATGTAAAATGTTTTATACTGTCATTTCCTGAATCTTCAAATGTTTCGTAGCAATATTTTAATTTGTTTTTTTGACACCACTCAATAATTAATGTTTTATAGCTAATTATTTTTCCATCTAATTTTTTAAGATCAACATGTGGAATAATTACACTTTGAAATATAAATTTCTTCGCATATTTGTAACCTTTATCTAAAAAAATAGCTCCGACAAGCGACTCAAATAAATTTCCTTCAATATTTTCTCCATAATTCTCAATATTTAAATCGCATGTTAAATGTTGAGTTAAGTTTAATTCTTGACCTAATTCATTTAAATGTTTTCGGCTAACAATTTTAGATCTCATTTTTGTCAAATATCCTTCGGATCCCTCTGGGATTTGATTGAACAAATAGGTTGATATTATGGAGCTTAAAATAGAATCCCCGAGAAATTCTAATCTTTCATAATTTACTGCAACTCCATTAATATCTTTTTCATTTAATGATCTATGAGTGAATGCTCTTTTATAATAATGTATAGAATTTGGAGCAAATTTTAAGAGCTTTTTAATTTCAAAATAGAAGTTGTCTTTTTTATTAAATAGGATAAAATTATTCAATATTGAATTACCCATTAATTAATATATTTTTTAAATATAACACAAGCATTATGACCACCAAACCCAAAAGTGTTACTCATTGCTATATTTATATCTCTCTTTTGAGCTTTATTTAATGTTAAATTTAAAGAAGGGTTTATGTTTTCGTCCGAGTTATTGTGGTTTATAGTTGGAGGTACAATACCGTTTTTAATAGATAAAATAACAGAAATCGCTTCAACAGCTCCAGCTGCCCCAAGTAAATGCCCAGTCATAGACTTTGTTGAGTTTATATTAATGTTTTTTGCATGATCACCAAAGACATCTGATATTGCTTTTAGCTCAGCAACATCGCCTAAAGGAGTTGATGTGCCATGTGTATTTATTGCATCCACTTGTTCAATAGAGACTCCTGCATTATTTAAACAATTTTTTATAACAGCTTTTACCCCTAAACCTTCAGGGTGAGGTGAGGTTATATGATATGCGTCCGAAGACAGTCCTCCACCAATAAGTTCAGCATATATATTTGCTCCTCTAGCTTTTGCGTGCTCGTATTCTTCTAAAATAATGGCTCCTGCTCCTTCGCCAAGAACAAAACCATCTCTTGTTGAATCAAATGGTCTAGACGCTGTTGCTGGATCTTCATTTCTTGTGGATAATGCATGCATGGCATTAAAACCACCCATTCCAGCTTTATTAACTCCTGCTTCACTACCGCCAGTTATGATTATATCACAATGACCAAGTCTAATATAGTTAAGGGCGTCTACCATTGCATTTGCTGAAGAAGCGCATGCAGAAACTGTGGTATAACTAGGCCCCATAAAATGATATTTCATCGATATGTGCCCTGGGGCTATATCTCCGATCATTTTAGGAATAAAGAAAGGGTTAAATCTTGGGGTTCCGTCACCAGATGCGAAATTAATTACTTCATTTTGAAAGGTTTCAATACCACCAATTCCACTCCCCCATATGACTCCAGCTCTGTAATTATCTATTGATTCTAAATCAATTTTTGAATCTTGTATAGCTTCTTCTGAAGCGACCATAGCATATTGAGTAAACCTATCCATTTTTCGAGCCTCTTTTCTGTCAAGAAAATCTAAGACATTAAAGTCTTTTAACTCACATGCAAATTTTGTTTTAAATTTTTCAGTATCAAAATAAGTTATTGGCGCAGCTCCGCTCTTGCCACTAATTAGATTGTCCCAATACTCATTAACGTTGTTCCCAATAGGGGTTAGAGCTCCAAGACCTGTAACAACAACTCTTTTTAATTCCATAAAAAAAATTTATTTACACATTTTCAATGTAAGAAACTGCCTGACCAACAGTAGAAATGTTTTCTGCTTGATCATCTGGTATTTGAATATCAAATTCTTTTTCAAATTCCATAATTAATTCTACAGTATCTAGAGAGTCTGCCCCTAGGTCATTAGTGAAGCTTGCTTCTGTTACAACTTCATTTTCATCTACACCTAATTTATCTACAATAATAGCTTTAACTCTTGATTCAATGTCTGACATAATTTTAAGTTTTATTAATTTAATATTTAGTTATAGTTGACAAAAATAAAAAACTTTATTTTAATTTAACTATTTAGAAAAGAAATGTGCAATTTATTTAATTTAAATGGCTAATATTATTAAAAATTTAATAAGTTTTTGAATGTCAAAAATAAAAAAAATAATAATTTTTGCTTCTGGTAATGGTTCAAATGCAGAAAACTTGATTTTAAAACTATCTGCTGATAATATAAAAATCAATTGGCAAGTTTTTACTAACAACCCAAAAGCTGGTGTCATAAAAAGGTGTGAAGCTCTTAATGTAGTTTGTGAGATTTTTGAAAAACAATTATTTTTAAATTCATCTGAAATTGAACAAAAAATTTTAAAAATAAATCCAGATGTAATTATACTAGCTGGCTTCCTATTAAAAATTCCAACTAGTTTTATTAAAATGAATTTTCCAATAATAAATATTCACCCTTCGCTTTTACCAAAGTATGGTGGAAAAGGTATGTATGGAAATTATGTTCATGCTGCAGTTATAAAAAATAAAGAACCCTTCAGTGGTATTACAGTACATAAAGTAAATAGTAATTATGATGAAGGGGAGGTTCTTTTCCAAAAAGCAATTAAATTAGATAAAAACGAAAGTATTATTAGTTTAGCTAAAAGAATTAATGCCTTAGAAATGAAGTATTTCCCTGAGGTTATAGCAAGATTTGTTAACTAAAATGAAGAAAAAAATAAAATATTATGCAGTTTGGGAAGGTCATAATTCGGGCGTGTACAATACATGGGAAAAATGTAAAGAGCAGATTAACAATTATAAAGGGGCTAAATATAAATCTTTTTTGAGTCTAAAAGAAGCCAATAACGCGCTTACCAATGATTACAAAAATTATATTTCTAAATCTAAGTTAATTTCTAGTGATGAGCTTCCTAATTTAAATTCTATTTCAGTAGATGCTGCATCAAGTGGGAATCCAGGAATTATGGAATATCAAGGGGTAGACACTAAAACTAAAAAACTATTATTCAACCTCGGACCATTTAAGCAAGGAACTAACAATATTGGTGAGTTTTTGGCATTGGTACATGGGTTAGCTGAATTAAAAAAGTTGAAAAGTAATAGACCTATCTATACTGATTCTATCACTGCAATAAGCTGGGTTAAGAAGAAAAAAATGCAATACCAAATTGGAAAGAACTAACGAAAATGAAAATCTATTTATATTAGTAGATAGGGCTCTAGTGTGGCTTAATTCCAATACTTATCAAACAAGAATATTAAAATGGAAAACTAAAATTTGGGGTGAAATTCCTGCAGATTTCGGTAGAAAATAACTTATATTTGGCGCCTAATTAATAAATAAAAATGAACAAATTACTTATCGTTGGTACCGTTGCTTTTGATTCAATAAAGACCCCATTTGGAGAAGTGGACAAAATTCTTGGGGGTTCAGGCATGTATATTGGCATATCCTCATCTGTTTTTAATGTAAATAATGCTATAGTTTCAGTTGTTGGTGATGATTTTCCTGAAGAATATTTATCTATTCTAAAAAACAATAAAATAGATATTTCTGGGATTGAAGTGGTTAAAGGCGGTAAAACTTTCTTTTGGGAAGGCCTTTACCATGTAAACATGAATCATAGAGATACTATAACTACAGAACTAAATGTACTGGCGGATTTTAATCCCATCGTTCCAAACAATTATAAAAATGCAGAAATAGTTCTACTTGGAAACTTGCATCCAGCAATTCAATTAAGTGTTCTAGAGCAAATGAATTCAAAACCAAAACTTGTAATCTTAGATACTATGAATTACTGGATGGATAACACCCTTGATGAGTTAATTAATGTAATTTCCAAAGTTGATTTGTTATGTATTAACGACCAAGAGGCGGAACAATTAACAGGGGAGAATGATTTGAAAATTGCTGCACAGAAAATATCTGAACTTGGCCCGAAATTTTTAATCATTAAAAAAGGTGAGTTTGGCTCATTAATTTTTTCTGGAGACATGATTACTATAATTGTCCGATATACCCTACTGACAAAGTAAAGGACCCAACTGGTGCTGGCGACACTTTTGCGGGTGGGTTAGCTGGGTATTTAGCAAGTTGCTCAGAGCTATCATTCAATGAAGTTAAAAAAGGTGTTATGTACGGAACTGCAATTGCGTCATATTGCATTGAAGGTTTCGGACCAAATAACATAATGAATTTAGATATTGATCTAATAGAACAAAGAGTGACCAAAATTAAAAAATAAAATAAATCAATTTTTTTAGATATTTGTAAAAATTGATTCTATTTTTGTTTCTTAACAAGATCATAAAATATCTAAATGAGTGATGCCTTAAAACATGAGTGTGGAGTTGCCCATATTAGACTTCTTAAGCCTTTAGATTATTACAAAAAAAAATACGGGTCTACATTTTATGGAATAAATAAAATGTATCTATTGATGGAAAAACAACACAATAGAGGTCAAGATGGTGCTGGTTTTGCCAGTATTAAATTTGATGTTGAGCCTGGGGAAAGATACATAAGTAGGGTCAGATCTGTTGAACAGCAACCAATTCAAGATGTTTTTTCAAAAATTAATACTAGAATTAATGATGCTTTAGATGAAAATCCTTTGCTTAAAGATGATGTTTCTCTTCAAAAAAAACATATTCCATACATAGGAGAAGTAATGCTGGGGCATGTTAGATATGGAACTTTTGGAAAAAATAGCGTAGAAAGTGTTCACCCGTTTTTAAGACAGAACAATTGGAAACACAGAAATTTAATTCTTGCGGGGAATTTTAATATGACCAATGTCAAAGATTTATTTAACAATCTTGTAGAATTAGGGCAGCACCCAAAAGAGTACACTGACACAATTACCATAATGGAAAAAATTGGTCATTTTTTAGATGCTCAAGTCAGAAAAATATATAAAGATTTAAAAAAAGAAGGTTTTACCAAATCTGAATGTTCTCCTTTAATTACCAAGAGACTAAAAGTTAGTAAAATATTAAAAAAATCTTCAAAAGATTGGGACGGAGGATATGTTATTGGGGGTATGATAGGTCATGGTGATTCTTTCATTCTTAGAGACCCAGCGGGAATAAGACCAGCCTTTTATTATAAAGATGATGAAGTTATAGTAGTAGCATCTGAAAGACCTGCTATTCAAACTGCATTTAATCTAAAATTAGATCAAATTAAAGAAGTTCCACCTGGTAATGCATTACTTATAAATAAAGCAGGAGAGTTAAGTATAAAAGAGATACTCCCTCCAACAGAAAAAAAAGCATGTTCATTTGAAAGAATTTACTTTTCTAGAGGAAGTGATGCTGACATTTATAAAGAAAGAAAAGAATTAGGTAAACTAATAATGCCTACAATTTTAAAGGAAATTAATTACGATATAAGTAACTCTGTTTTTTCATACATACCCAATACTGCTGAAACTTCATTTTATGGCATGGTTGAAAGTGTAGATAATTATTTAATTAACAAAAAAACAAATGAAATATTAAATAATAAAAACATTTCCAAAGAGCAAATAGTTGAAGTACTAAGTGAAAGAGCTAGAATTGAAAAGATTGCTATAAAAGATGTTAAACTAAGGACTTTTATTACAGAGGATAGCAGCAGAGATGACTTAGTGGAGCATGTTTATGATATTACATATGGTGTAATTAAAAAAACTGATACCTTGATTATTATTGATGATAGTATAGTAAGGGGAACAACTCTTAAAAAGAGTATCTTAAAAATGCTTGATCGCCTTGGTCCTAAAAAAATAATTGTTGTTTCATCTGCTCCTCAAATTAGATACCCAGATTGTTATGGCATTGATATGGCAAACTTGGAGAGTCTTATAGCTTTTAAAGCTCTGTTATCTTTATTAAAACAAACCAATCAGTATTCGTTAATTGATTCGACGTATAAAAAATGTAAAAAACAAGAACTTTTACCAGATTCTGAGATTACTAATTATGTAAAAGATTTATATTCTTTATTTTCTGCTGAAGAAATTTCTACTATGATTACTTCTCTTTTAAGTACTGATGTGACTAGTGCAGAAGTTAAGATTATCTTTCAGTCTATTGAAAATCTACATAAGGCCTGCCCTAATAATTTAGGAGATTGGTACTTTACTGGTAACTATCCAACAAATGGTGGAAACAGAGTCGTAAATAATGCATTTATAAATTTCTTCGAAGGAAATAAAAAAAGAGCCTACTAATTAATATCTCTCTCTTTAATATTTAAACATTTAACTACAAATAATTAAACAACTAAAGTGTAATATATAAATGATTATAAGTGTACATATATATATTTATACTTTCACTTTATAATTTCTTTATTAAGTGATTTGATTTGGGGGAAAAAGGCGGACTGTGTCCGCCTTTTTTATTTAATTAGATAAATATTTTGTTTCAACTACTTTCCAATTTATTAAATCCATAAATGCAGAAATATAATCAACTCTTCTATTTTGATAGTTTAAATAATAAGCATGCTCCCAAACATCCACACCTAGAATAGGAGTTCCAGAGCATCCAATATTTGGCATTAAAGGATTATCCTGATTTGCAGTTCCACAAACTTCAAGTCTACCATCATCCATAACACAAAGCCATGCCCATCCAGACCCAAACTGAGTAGCAGCAGCTTTAGAGAATTGATCCTTAAATGAATCAAAAGAGCCAAAAGATTTATTAATAAGGTCCAACATGGTGTTAGAAATATCTTCATTATCAACAGGTGAAATTACTTCCCAGAATAATTTATGATTATAATAACCTCCAGCATTGTTTCTTAATCCTTTATTATCCATGTCAAGATCTACTAAGATAGACTCAATTGTGCTAGAGTCTAAACTCGTGCCCTGGATTGCATTATTTAAATTATTAGTGTATCCATTGTGATGTTTGGAGTGATGGATCTCCATTGTTCTAGCGTCTATTGATGGTTCTAATGCATCATATGAAAAATTAAGTTCTGGTAATTTAAATCCCATTGTATTTATTTTTTAAGATTAATATTATATAATAATACAAATTTACAAAAAGGATTATTAATAAGTAATCTAGATTACTTATTTTGGTTAAGTAATCTATATTACTTGAAACATTTCTATAACATATACAACGCATCAGCTGGAAGTGGAAAAACTTTTAACCTGGTTAAGGAATATTTAAAAATATTACTTACGGATAATCAGATTGATTCTTATAAAAATATTCTTTCAATAACATTTACAAATAAAGCCGTAAATGAAATGAAAAGTAGAATAATTGAAAGTTTAAATCAGCTTACCAAAATAGAGACAAATGAAAAAAACAATCCACTTTTAAATTCAATAAAAAAAGAAACTGATTTAAATAATGAAGAAATTCAATTAAAGTCGATATCAATATTAAAATCAATTCTAATAAATTATGCGTCTTTTGATGTTTCAACCATTGATAAGTTTACACAAAAAATCATAAGAAATTTTGCATATGAAATAAAATTGCCAGTAAACTATGAAGTAGAAATTAAAGCTAATGACTTACTAGAAGAATCCACAGCTAAATTAATATCGAGAGCCGGCGTCGATATGAAATTGACAAAAGTTCTTATTAATTTTTCATTTGAAAAGTCTTCTAACGATAAGAGTTGGGATATTGAATATGATCTAAATAATATTTCAAAATTATTGCTAAATGAAAATCACTTTGATCAAATCTCGGAAATAGGGGTTAAGAATTTGGAAGATTTTGAAATATTAAAAAAACAAATTGATCATAACAAAATAAAAATTCAATCAGAAATTGTTAATGAAGCAACAGACTGTTTAAACTTAATTTACTCAAAAGGATTAGATGATTCAGATTTTTTAAGCCAAGCTTTACCTAAACATTTAAAAAAAGTAAAATCAAAAAAATTTAACGCATTGTATTCAAGTCAACTTGAGTCAAAAATTAAAAATGGGATTTTATATAAAAAAGCGTTAGCTGATGATAAAAAAAGTATAATTGATTCAATAAGTGATGAACTATACTCAATTTTTACGGTCTTAAAGAAAAAGATATTCAAATTTAAATTTTATGAAAATATTCAATCAAATAATAGGCCTTTATCAATACTCAAACATATAAATTCAGAGTTAGAAATTATTAAAAAAGAGAAAAACATTATTCTTATTTCTGAATTTAATAAAATTGTAAATAATCAAATAAAAAACCAACCTGCACTTTTTATTTATGAGAAAATAGGAGTGAAGTATAAACACTTTTTTATTGATGAGTTTCAAGATACATCTAAATTACAATGGAATAATCTAATACCTCTTATTGAAAATTCTCTTTCGTCTGAAAATTCTTCTTTATCAATTTCAGGAGATATAAAACAGGCAATTTATAGATGGAGAGGTGGGGAGCCCGAACAATTACTCAAACTCTGTAATAACAATACAGATTTTTTTATTAAAAGTCGCGTAGTTGATCTAGAAACTAATTATAGAAGTAGAGATGAAATAATTAAATTTAATAATTCTCTATTCACTCATATTAGTCAATTTGTATTTACCTCAGATATTCATAAAAACATTTACAACAATTGCCAGCAAGAGTCCAATAATAATTTAGGTGGATATGTTGGAATTAACATATTAAAAAATATAGATTCTACAGATGAAAAAGAAGACACTTATAATTTAAGGCTTTACCAAATCATTCTTGATAGCTTAAAAAATAATTATGCACTTAGAGATATTTGCATTTTAGTAAGAACCAATGATCAAGGGATTAAAATTTCTGACTTTTTAAACAAAAAAGATATAGATATCATTTCATCTGAGACATTATTAATTAGTAAATCTGAAGAAGTTGAGTTTATTATTGCGATTTTGAAATTTTGCTCCCAACCTAAGCTTACAAATTCAAAATTAGATATTATAAATTATTTACACAGAAAAAATAATTTAAAAACTTATAAGCACACATTTATTAAAAGATTAATTACAAAAAATAAAAAAGATTTTTTCAAAGAATTGCATAAAATTAATTTATATTTTGATTATAATATTTTAACAAAGTCTTCACTTTATGAAGCAGTTGAATATGTTATATACGCTTTCAAATTATCTAATAAGTCTAATAATTATATTCAATCTTTTCTAGATTTTGCATTTGATTATTCAAATAAAAATTTTGCTAACATACTAGATTTTATTAGTCATTATGAATCAAAAAAAGACAACTTAAGTATTGTATCACCTGAAGAAAGTGATGCAGTTAAGGTAATGACTATTCATAAATCAAAGGGGCTTGAATTTCCTGTTGTTATTTATGCTTACGCAGATATAGATATTTATAAAGAAAAAGATGCAAAAGAGTGGTACCCTGTAATCGGAGATGAATTTAATGGTTTTAATAATTTACTGTTAAATTTTAATAAAGATTTTGAATTTTTTGGAGAGGTTGGTAATTCTATATACGAGACTCATTTAATGAATTTAGAATTAGATAATATCAATTTACTTTACGTTGCATTAACAAGAGCTCAAGATGAGCTTCATATAATATGCTCCAATTCGATTAATAATAAGGGGGAAGAGAACTTAAAAAAATATTCAGGCATGTTTATTAATTATTTAAAGAAAAATAATTTGTGGGAAGAGAATAAAGAAACTTTTGATTTTGGTGAAAAAATAAAAAAAAATATCTCAAATAAAATATCGAATGCATCACTAATTGATGATTTCATTATTAATCCAAAAGAAATTCACAAAATTAATATTGATGCAAAATCCGCAAAGTTATGGGGAACATCTTTAGAAAAAGCTACAAATAATGGAAACTTGCTACATGAAATAATGTCAAAAATATCTTCTAATAATGATTTAGAAAAAGTTTTGCAAAATTTATACGATGATGGTACGTTAGATAAAGAGTTGAAAGAAAAGTATTGTGCGCTTGTAACTGAAATTATAAATCACGAGAAGTTAAGCTGTTATTACAATCCAGATTTAATATCATTCAATGAAAAGGACATAATTTTAAAAAATAATGAACCTATTAGGCCGGACAGGATTGTTTTTAGTTCAGAAAAAGAAATCTCCATAATTGATTATAAAACTGGTAAAGTAAAAAAAGGGGACTATACTCAAATTAATTATTACGAAAAGGTTCTAGTAGAAATGGGGTATATAGTTCAAAATAAAATTATCGTAAATACATTAAATAATGTAGAGGTGATTATTTTTTAATCAAACTAAACTCGATGTTATGACAGACCTTATAATTGAAGTTAGTTTTTGGAATCTCAATAAATTTTTGTTAGTTCTAATTAAGAACAAATAGCCGTTTCCTTATTACAAATTGTGTCAATCTCTTTCATTTATATAATTTACTGATTAGTAGAGTTTTACATTATTTTTATTTAAAAAAAAAAACACAATGTTTATCTCTGTTAACAATGTTTATTATGCTTAAAATTCTATAAAAAATCTAAAAAAAAGTGGTTTTTTTTGATTGTATATGCTGATAGTTACAGGTAAAAAGCATATTTTTGTAGGAAATACAAACTAAATTAAAATTATTATGAAAAATTTTAGCAAACTATTGTTAGTACTTTTAATAACAATTAGCTACACAAACACGTACGCTCAGGACAATAATAATCCTTGGCAGTTCACATTTGGCATAAACGCTGTTGATTTAGATGCGGACGAAAGCACTAAGTTAGATGAGTTCTTTGCTGTAGATGAAAACTGGAATGTTTCAAGTGGTTTATCTATGTTCACTCTTTCTAAGTATTTGGGTGATAATATATCACTTGGTCTTAGCGGATCTGTAAACAAAATATCAAAATTTGCAGATGGTGCCGAGTTTATAAATGAAGTAAAATACTTTGCAAGTGATTTGATGCTTAAATACAGTTTAAGTGAAGCGCTTAATATGCAAAAAATGGAGCCTTTTGTTGGAGTTGGTTTAGGTAAAACATGGATGGACACTCAATTCTGGATGACTTCAAATGCAAGTATTGGAATGAATTACTGGTTATCAGATGTATGGGGCTTAACCGCTCAGGTGGATTATAAACTTAATCTCTCTAACAACGGAAGAGGGAACACACAGCTAATAAATGGTCCGGATGGTCTTTACCCAATAATTGATGAGGGTGGTACTATGAGATACTCAGTTGGGTTATCTGTAAAATTCGGTGGAACAGATACGGATGGTGATGGTGTTTATGACAAGCACGACACATGTCCAGAGGTTCCTGGACTAGAAGAGTTTAATGGTTGTCCAGACTCTGATGGAGATGGAATCCAAGATAGTGAAGATACATGTCCGCTGCTAGCTGGAAGCCTGGAATACGACGGCTGCCCAGATTCTGATGGAGATGGTGTATCTGATAACAAAGATGCATGTCCTAACAATGCAGGATTAGCTTCTTTAGATGGTTGCCCAGATTCTGATGAGGATGGAATAGCTGATTCTAATGATAATTGTCCAAATGTAGCTGGACCAAGAGCCAACAGAGGTTGTCCTTGGCCTGATAGTGATGGAGATAGTGTCTTAGATAAAGATGATGATTGCCCGTCTGAGGCAGGTTCAGTAGCTAACAATGGTTGCCCTGAAATATATCCAAGTGATGAAGCTTTAGCTCAATTGGTAGAGTACTCCAGAACAATAAATTTCGCATTTGACTCTGCTAAATTTACTGATGGAACTCCTCCAGTACTTGATGCAATTGTTGAAATTTTAATGGCATATCCAAAAGCTAACTTCTCTGTAGAAGGACATTGCGATAGTAAAGGATCTAAAAAAGTTAATCAAAAAATCTCTGACAAAAGAGCAAATGCTGTTGTAGATTATTTAACTAACAGTGGAATTGCTGAATCTAGATTAGATTCTAAAGGTTTTGGTGAATCATCTCCGATTGATACTAATGATACTAGAGCAGGTAGAGCTAATAATAGAAGAGTAGAGATTATTCTTGTTAAATAAATATTAGTTAAAATATTCTTTTAGAATTATATATTTAAAAAACGCTTCTTATTTAAGAAGCGTTTTTTATTTTTATAAAATGGATAGTTTTATAAAAAAAGTTCTTTTAGATCTGAAAAATAAAAATATTGATTTTTCTAAATCTGTTTTTATTCTCCCAAATAAAAGATCTGGCTACCACTTAAAAAAAACACTTTCTAAGGTAGTTTCTAAAACAATTTTTTCACCTAAAATAGTAAGTATAGAAAATTTTATTGAAGAATTATCCGAACTAAAACTTCTTTCAAATACAGAGTTAATATTTGAGTTCTATTCAATCTATTTAAATATTACCCCCAAGGATAAACAAGAAAAGTTTGAAGATTTTATCAAATGGAGTAGAATATTAATTCAAGACTTCAATATAATTGATAAAGAAATAAAGGACCCAAGTCAGGTCTTTGACTACTTGAAGGCAGTAAAGGAGATGGATCATTGGTCCTTAGATTTAAATCCAACAGAATTAATAAAAAGACATTTATATTTTTGGAGTAATATTAAAAGTTATTACACTGAATTTTCAAATCATCTTTTAAGTAAAGGCTCAGGTTATCAAGGTATTTTAGAAAAAAAAGCCCTGAACAATGTTGAAAATTTTATTAAAAAAAAAGCAAACCAAAAATATGTGTTTGTTGGTTTTAATGCATTAAATAAAATAGAATCTTTAGTTATTCAACAATTCTTAAAAACTGGATTAGCTGAAATTTATTGGGACATTGATAAAATCTCAATTAATTCCACTTTTAATAATTCAGCATTTTTTATAAATCAATATAGAAACAATTGGCCTTATTATAAAAACAAGGAAATAAATTGGATTAACAATAATTACTCTGCAAAAAAGAATATTAATGCGGTAGGAATATCAAAAAACATTGGTCAGGCAAAATATATTGGTGAAATCGTCAAAAAGAATATCAATCAAAAAGGTAAAACAGCTATAGTACTTGGAGATGAGTCCCTATTAATTCCAATGCTAAATTCATTACCAAGGGGAATTGAAGGGGTCAACATTACAATGGGCTTCCCACTGTTTTCTAGTTCTGTAAGCTCCCTATTTTATAAACTATTTAAACTCCATACTAAAGCAACATCTAAATTTTATTACAAAGAAATAATCTCCTTATTGACTCACGAGTTAATCAAGCCTTTGTTTGATTACCAAGGAATAAATTATTCAGATATAATTATTGACAAAATAAATAAAGACAATATTGTAAATGTTAAATTAGAGTTTTTAATAAGTAATGGGGGATTTCATAAAGAGTTAATAATAATACTATTTAAAAATTGGTCTGACAATGTTGATTTGGCAATATCAAATTCAAAAAATCTAATAATACAAATTCGAGATAATCTTTTGATTAAAAAAGATGAGTTATTGACAGTAGAGCACTTATATAGATTTAATGAAATTTTTAATGAATTAATCGTTCTTAAAAAAAGATTTAAATTTATAAATTCAATTACTATTTTATTTGATCTATTTCAAGACATTGTAAAAAATGAAAGATTAAAGTTTAACAGCGAATCTTTTTCAAAAATCCAAATAATGGGACTTTTAGAATCCAGAGTTTTAGATTTTGACACGGTTATAATAAGCTCAGTAAACGAAGGTGTACTTCCATCTGGAAATACTGAAAATTCATTTATTCCATTTGATGTTAAAATTGATAATAAAATTCCAACCTATAAAGAACAAGACGCTATATATTCTTATCACTTTTATAGACTTATTCAAAGAGCTAAGAATGTACACTTAATCTATAATACAGAGGCAGATGCACTAAAAGGTGGTGAAAAAAGCAGGTTTATAAGACAACTTGAATTTGAAGGGATACATAAAATTAATCACAAAATAATCAATTCAAATACACCAAAAAATGAAGAAAGAATAATTGAAATAACGAAAACAGAAGAGATAATAAATGATTTAAAAAACTTAGCAAAAAAAGGCTTTTCTGCTTCGTCAATTCTCTCATATATTAGGGAGCCAATAAATTTTTACTATAAAAAAATATTGAAAATACCTGACGAATTAAAAGTAGAAGAAACTATTGAATCTAATACTTTAGGAACTGTAATCCATGAATCGTTAAAAGAAATATATAAACCGTTAGTAAATAAATTTATTACGGTAAAATATTTAAAAACTCAATTAAAGGAATTAGACAAAATAGTAAAGTCACAATTTAAAATAATATATAATAATGGTCAGTTCAAAACAGGAAAAAACTTAATTATTTTAGAAGTTGCAAAAAAATATATTTCTGAATTTATTAAACTTGAAATAGAATCTATTGATAAGGGTGATAGTATTCAAGTTATTGGAATTGAAGAGGATTTTAATATAAAATTTCAAAGTAAAAAGTTTAAAGAAGAAATTAATTTAAAGGGACAGATTGATAGAATTGATAATTTAAATGGCACACTTAGAATTATAGACTACAAGACTGGAAAAAAAATAGAAAAAAGAGAATTAAATATTTCAAATTGGGAAGATATAGAAATTGATTACGATAAAATTAAAAATTGGTTTCAAATACTATTTTACGCATATGCTTACAATATGACAAGTAATCAAAATTTGCCAATAGAGGTTGGTATAATATCGTTTAAAAATTTAAAATCTGGTTTGCTAAAATTCAACTTCGGTACAAGGTTTGATAATACATCTGTAATAAATGAAGATGTCCTAAAAAACTATAAAATAATATTAGAGAATATTTTAACAGAAATTATGAATTCAAATATAAATTTTGTAGAAAAAAAATTACCAAAAAGAAGTTATGTATAAAGTTATATTATTGTTTTTTACCATGTCTTTATCTCATGGTCAAATAAACCCTCTAGATATTGAGATAGTTAGAGACTCGTATGGTGTTCCTCATGTTTACGGAAAAACTGATGCAGATATCGCTTATGGACTTGCTTGGGTTCATAGTGAAGATGATTTTATGACTATTCAAAAAGCGTATCTAGCTGGAAATCAATTACTAAGTAGTTACCTGAGTAACGACGGAATAATAGTGGATTTTTTAACTCAGTTTATAGAGTCTGAAAAAACAGTTGATGAGCTGTTTAATACTCTCTCTGAGGATTTTATAAAAATTCTGGAAGCGTATAGCCAAGGTATTAATAGATATGCAGAACTACACTCAGAGAAGGTCTTAGTTAAAGAGTTATTTCCAGTTACTCCAAGAAAGATGTTGAATTACTCCTTTTTACAACTATTCATTTCTAATGGTGCCGATCAATTGGTAAGTAAAATAATATCTAATAATACTGTTGATTTATCTAACCTTGGGATAAACGAGGATATTCAAGGTTCTAACACTTTTGCTTTTAATAACAATAAGACAAAAAATGGAGAAACATATCTTGCTATAAATACTCATCAACCATTAGACGGACCAAACTCATGGTATGAGGTTCATTTAAACAGTGAAGAAGGCACAAATATTCTTGGAGCCACATTTGCAGGAGCACCTTGTATTTTAACGGGGGTTAACGAACATTTAGCATGGACACACACAGTTAATTACCCAGATAAGGCAGATTTATTTAAGTTAAAAATGCATAACTCGAAAAAGAATATATATATAGTTGATAATAAAGAGCATAAGCTAGAAAAATATAAAGCAAAATTAAAATATAGAATACTCGGGATTAATATTGGTATCAAAAAAACTTATTACAAAAGTATTTTCGGTCCGACTTTAAGAAATAAATCCGGATACTATTCGGTTAGAACACCAAGTTTATATAATATCAAAGCATTAGAACAATGGTGGAGAATGAATAAAGCAACATCATTTAACGAATTTTATGATATTTTAAACATGAAGTCAATCCCTGGTTATAATATTGGTTATGCAGATAAAAATGATACTATTTTTTATATATCAAATGGAATAATTCCAATCAGAAATGAAAAAAACGATTGGACTAAAATAGTAGATGGAAGTAAAGGAGAAAACTTATGGAATAAATACTACGACATAAAAGATCTTCCTCAAGTTATTAATCCAAAATCTGGATTTATCTATAATGCAAATCATTCTCCTTTTAAATCTACCGGAAATTCTGAAAATCCAAAAGAAAAAAATTATTCAAAGACAATGAATTATGAGACGTATGATAATAACAGAAGCACTAGAATTAGAAATTTAATAAATTCATTTGACACTATAGACTATAACACATTTAAGCAAATCAAATATGACAATAAACTTCCTAAGCCTTTAAATTATAATTTTCTTGACATTAACGTTATTTGGGAAATAGACCCATTAAAGTACCCAAAATTATCCGACGTAATACTGAATATACAAAACTGGGATATGGCAACAGACTCCAATTCTGTAGGAGCAGCTAATTATGCAGTTTTATACTACACACTAATAAATAATTTCAAAGGCATAAAACATAAAAAAATATTTGACAAAATTGAAATAATAGATCTAATTACACACACTAAAAACCATTTGCTTGAACATTTTGGTTCTGTTAATATAAAATTGGGGGATTTTCAAAAACTTGTCAGAGGTAATAAAGAAATTGGAATTTTTGGATTGCCTGATGTAATAACAGCAATGAAAGGTACTAAATACAAAGATGGAAAAATTAAAATTACACATGGGGAATCCTATATTTCACTAGTTAAATTTAAAGACGATAAGGTAGAAATAGAGAGTATTATTTCTTATGGAGCTAGCGATAACCCAAGTTCAAAGCATTATAACGATCAAATGGATCTTTACTCAAAGTTTAAAACTAAAAAAATGAGTTTAGATAAAAAAGAAGTCTATAATAAAGGAGTTAAAGTCTATAATCCTAAATAGTATTGTTGTATTGTCATAAACAAAAAAAGTCCAAACAAATTGTTTGGACTTTTTTTTATAATAAAAATAATGAAATTTACTCTTCCAAATAAGCTAAAGAGCCTGTCCAGTCACAATACCATTGCACGTAGGTAACTTTTCCTTCTTCGTTAAAGTCAAATGATTCATAAATAGAAACAATAACAGATTTTGCTTCATTAGAATCAGTAGCAGTAAGAGTTACTTCCTGGTCATAATACATTCTTACAGAACCATCTGTTAAACCAGTCTCAGCGTTAACGCCTGTTAAATATTTCATAGGTGCCATATACTTAAAATCGTATTTAGCAAAAAGCTCTTTATGTATTGCTTTTATTTCATCTAACGATAATGAGTCTTTAGCACCAACTAAAGTACCTTTAAAAACCACATCATCAGCAAACTTAGAATAGTCTACAGATTCATTAGCAAAACTTTCAAAAAGAATGTCCATTGTTTTTGTGTTTTCTTCAAAAGTCTTCATTGCATCTTGATTTGGGTTACAAGAAAATGCTACAATCGATAAAAATGTAACATAAATGAAATTTTTCATAATTATATTTTGTTTTGATTAGTTATAAATTTAGTTAATTTTTAACATAAAATTAGAATTACAAAAGTTTTATTTAGAGATATTTGTATGGAATTTAGGATAATGAATATTAGATTTTTTATAATAGCACTATTTATATGTGCAACTTTTAATGCTTTTTCACAAGAAAGAAAAATTGCTGTTGCAAAACGAGTTTCTAACGCCCCTATAATTGATGGAGTTTTAAATGATAATGCTTGGGGTAATGTAGAAAGTAATACAGGCTTTTATCAATGGAGACCTTCAAATATTGGTAAAGCTAGAGATACGCATTCTACTTCGGTAAAAGTGATTTATGATGATAATGCAGTTTACTTTGGGGTTTAAAATGGCAGATCCAGATCCGGGAAAATATAGCCAAAGAAATTAGTCAACGAGATGAATTTTATATGAACAAAACTGATTTATTTGGGGTAATGATTAGTCCTTATGACGATGGTTTGAATTTTGTAAGTTTTGTTATTACAAGTGCCGGAACTATAGCAGATATGAAAACCGTTGGTGATTTTGATGATGGTGATGGAGATTATGATGTGGTTTTTGACTCGAAAATTTCTTATGATGAATTTGGATGGAACGCAGAGTTTAAAATTCCATATAGTGCTTTAAGATTTCCTAAAAAGGACATCCAATCCTGGGGGTTTAAATTTCTTTAGAAGGGTGTTTAATTTGAATGAAAGCTATGTCTGGAACTTTATAGACAGGTCCGTAGGCACAATGAGTGAATATATGGGTACTTTAGAAGGAATTCAAAATATAAATCCTCCCACTAGATTATTCTTTTATCCATACAGTCAATTTAATTCAGAAATATATGACGGTAATACTGGTACCGGAATTTCTGCAGGAATGGATATTAAATATGGCATAAATGAAGCATTTACAATTGATGCGACATTAATACCAGATTTTGGACAAGTTAAATTTGATGATGTAGAATTAAACTTGAGCCCATTTGAACAGCAATTTGATGAAAAGAGAGCTTTTTTTACTGAAGGAACTGAACTATTTAATAGAGGTGGAATTTTTTATAGTAGACGTATTGGTGGTGATTTAAGTAGTAGTGGTGAGGATTTTACACAAGAAAATGAAAAAGTATCATCTTCAGATAATTCAATAGATTTAATCAATGCAATTAAGGTTTCTGGAAGAACAGATAATAAACTAGGAATTGGGTTTTTCAATGCAATAACTAAAAAGTCAGTAGCGACTTTGCAAGATACGTTAAATCAAAATACTAGAGAAGTTATACTAGAGCCTCTAACAAACTACAATGTTCTAGTCTTAGATCAACAAATAAAAAACAACTCCTCCGTTACGTTTTTAAATACAAATGTTAAAAGAGCGAAAGAGTATAGAAATGCAAATGTATCTGCACTATTATTAGATTTAAAGACTAAGCAAAACAATTACAGATTTGAAGGGTCTGTACTAAGAAGTGAGATCTTAGAAAATGGAACAAATGAAGACGGCTATAAAACTTCATTTAAAATAAATAAGACAAAAGGTAATTTTAGATGGATGACTGGTGTTTGGACTACAGATGATACATATAATCAGGACGATTTAGGGATTTCAAGATGGTATAATAACCAAAGTATATTTGCTAATATATCCTATGAGATTTTTAACCCAATTAAGTATTTTAATGAACTAAAGATAAAATTAGGGTTAAGGCATGGAAGAAGGTTTAGTCCTAGTGTTAAGAGAAATAATAATTATGAATTAGAGCTGTTTTTTTGAGACTAAAAAACTTTATAAACACAGATTTGAAATTGAGTACACTACTATAAATAAAGATTATTTTGAATCTAGGGTAGAAGGATTATTTGTTTTTAAAGCCAGAGTTGGTAGGCTTTAGATATGATTTTGATACAAATAATACAAAGGATTTAGTATTTAGCGCCGAAATTGATGGACAAAAAAGTATGGATGAGTATTATGAAGAGAAGAACCACAAAATAGGATCAAATGTTGGGGTGGAATATAAAGTTTCAGATAGGGTAAACGTAAGTACTGGATTAGGAATTTCATTTGAAAAAGATGACTTAGGTTATGCGGGTAGTGAAAACCAACAGGTAGTCATAGGGTTTAAGGGATGTGAAGGTCAATCAAGCAATGTTAGAGATGAATTATAACATAAACTCCTATAAGGGGTTTGCGTTAGAGATAAGAAATTACTGGAGTAGCGTGAACTATAAAAATTATTATTCATTACAGGAAAATGGGTTGGGGAGTAGTTGTTAATGATTATCCTTTAGAGGACAATCCAAATACTAATTTTAACATCTGGAACCTTGATTTATCGTATAATTGGAGATTCGCTCCAGGCAGTGCTGCGACTTTTCAATATAGAAATCAAATCTATAGTAACGATGATCAATCATTAATTTCATATACAGAAAGTTTAAATAATTTATTTGGGAAAGACATAGGTCACCAATTTTCAATAAGAATAAACTATTTCTTAGATTATAATAGATTTAAAAAGAAAAGAATATAAATATATATTATTTTTTAAAGTTCAATATCATACAAAGATCTATAAGCATGTTTATATAATAGGCAAAAATAGATAACAATCATTTTCCTTCATGATAATTCTCTCAAAAAGATTAATTAAATAAGATTTCGTTATTGTAATTTTATTAAATGTGATATTAAACCACTTTACTTTTGTTAAAGTTTGTAATACTATTTTTTTGTATATTTATGATAAAAATTGCTATATATTATAAAATATTAGAACTAATAGTTGACACTAATTGAGAATATTAATTAAAATATCACCATATAAAAATAAAAATAATTTATCAAATATCTATTTTGATATTAAAAGCACGAATTACAGAAAAAAGATTAAATCAGAATTATATGTAAATAGGAATAACTATAGTAAAGATGAAATTAGTAATGCCGAGACAAATCACATCTCTAAAAATATTTTATTAGAAAAACTTAAATTACATAAAGACAAAGCTCTTGATAATTTAAAGTCTGGAAAATGGAAACTATCCCAGTGTGAAAAATATTTAAAAAATGGTGTTGAAGTACAATCAATGAAAAGTTTCATAAATAAAAATTTTAATGATGTGTCCATATTCACTAAAAAAGACTATTTAAATACGATTGGTGTATTTAAAAAACATCTTGAGTTAAATAAAGAGATTTACTTAAAAGATCTTAATAGAGAGAATTTAGTAAAATTTAAAGCAAATACTCTATTTAACGGCATTAAGATTTCTTCTGTTAATGCATACTTAAAAAAACTGAAAGTAATTGTAAATAAAGCAAGCAAGCTAGATCTAATTGTAAATAATAAAATATTTGATAATAACTTAATTGAAAAAGCAAATAAAAAGAAATCGGAAAAAAGAAAAATAAATATTAATGATATAGAACAAGCCATAATTAGCTCAACAGACATATATGATCTTCAGGCAATCTCGTTTTTTATAACAATGGTAATATTTAAAGGAATGACTCCGATAGAAATAGTAAAATATAAACATCTAAAGACTTCAAGTGCAACAAACTCTAAGGATAATCATATTGTTTATAAATCAAAGGGGGTTAACAGGTTTGTAAGGTTCAATGAAAATATATTTAAACTAATTCGAACAATAAAAACTTCACTTTACTTTACACATTTTAACAAAAATCCTGAACTATTAGCAGCATACAATAACGAATATGAAATTTTTAATCTTAACATTTCAAAAGAAATAAAAAAACATAAAAATCTATGGAATGTGTACCAAAAAAAAATTAAACAACTAATTGGAGTTAATTTCAGAACTGCAAATACAATCTACGTAGATTTTATAAATAATATCGAAATTTCTCATCAAGCAAGAGAAATACTTGTGGGAAAAATTGATGCATCAGAGATAATATTTGATAAAGAAAACGTATTAAATGATCAAATAAATGGTGTACAAAATAAATTGGAAGTAGAGTTTCAGTTAGGCAAATTAATTGCATTGGTGGAAAACAAAATGGCGTTATTAGGTATAAAAAAATTGGACGACAAAAGTGGAAGGTTTCAAACTCCTTTAGATTTTATTAAAAACATTTCAAAAGTTTAATACGTATCAAATAAACTCAAGAAATTAATTTTTCTTTTTATATCATCTAATGTTAGACTTTGGTCCTTTTTAATAGATATTTTATATACTTCACCTGGGATTATATCGAAATAATTGTCTGAAAAATTTTGGTTAGAATCTATATCAACAAAAACATTCTTAACTAAATTTTTAGATGTTAAACTAACTTCAAAAGTATTGATTAGTTCAACTATTTTATATTCAATTAATGGCTTCGTTAATTTGATATCTTTAAATTCTGATAGGTAATAGTTATTGTTAGAAATTTCTATTTCATTAGAAAATAATGAAGCTACCAACAAACTAGAGTTAGGGTCAAAGTTCTTATTTAACCACTCAATAGACAAGCTTTCAGCTTTTATAGTTGAGTTTTGCTGTAATAAATATTTTTTATTTATTTCATATAAAACCTCACCAGAAAAACTTAAAACCTTTAAGTTTAAATCAACATCTTTTGATTCAAGTAAATCCGAAATTATATGTAATTCTATTTCGCTATCAGACTTAAAAAAGCTAATCAACACTGGCTGAAAGGCTTTTTTTGTAGAATAATGAAGGGCTTTCCATTTTCCGAAATAATCAATACTTGACCAAGATGCAACTGGCCAACAGTCATTTAACTGCCAATATAAGCTCCCCATGGAGTAACCTTTATTTCTTCTATGAGCTTCCATTCCCATTGATACCCCGTAAGCTTGTAAAATTTGGCTTACATATAAATATCCTTTAAAACTGTTTGGCTTATTATAATACCTAAGCATATAGTCTTCAACTGTGCTATTTCCAATACTAGATCTCTGGTGAGATTTCATTACCTCAGAATATATACTGTAATCAGATTCATTAGTATACTTGTCAACACTTGAAAACTCTGGGAAAGACTGAAATCCAAATTCGGACATGAATCTAGGCACTTTTTGATTATAGGATTCAAAATTCTCTTTTCCCCACCAAACTCCCCAATAATGTGCATCACCACTGGTGTAAGATTCTGTTCCTCCGGATAAAGTACTACCTGGGGAAGATGGCCAATAAGCTGTGCTATTATCTAAGTTATTTACAACTTTAGGCAATATTTTATGAAAAACATCATCATAGGCTTTACTAATCTCATTAGCAATTTCAGGAGATTGATTTTCAATTACATCTTTTTCCCATCCCCAATTTTTCCATGCTGACCTTACTTCATTATTTCCACACCATAATGCTATTGATGGATGTCCTCTAAGTCTTTTCACATTAAATTCTGCCTCTTGTTCAACAGACTTTAAAAATTCTTCATCTCCAGGGTACATAGCACAAGCAAACATAAAATCTTGCCATACTAACAATCCTTTTTCATCACATAAATTATAGAATATTTCATTTTCATAAATACCACCTCCCCAAACTCTTATCATATTCATATTAGCATCTACTGCAGAGTTCAGTAATTCTTCATATTTATCATCAGATACTCTATTTAAAAAAACATCCTGTGGAATGTAATTTACCCCTTTCATAAAGACAGGCTTTTTGTTTACTTCAAAATAAAAATTATTACCAATGCTATCTTCAGACGTAACTAAATTAATTTCTCTAAGTCCAATCCTCTTTGAGGTTGTGACAAAGTTGTTATTTGACTGCAGCTTTACTTTAATTTCATACATGTTTTGATTTCCCATACCATTAGGCCACCATAATTCATAATCTTTTATTTTAAATGGTATTTCAATCTTATTAGTACCCTTATTTATATAAATAAGATCCGTCGAAACTTTTTGATTATCTACATAAATTTCAGAAATCATTTCATCAATTTCTAAATAAGATTCCAGCTCAATTTCAGCAACTAAATTTGCACTTTTATTTAGACTCTTTTGTCTTATATATAAGTCTTCAATATTAAAGTAATTCCATGTTTTTATGTTAATTGGCTGCCAAATACCACTAGTTACTAATCTAGGTCCCCAATCCCATCCATAATGATAAGGAGCCTTCCTCGTAAAAACACTAACTCTCTTATTTCCTTCTACCTTACCTATTTCTGCTAAATCATTTGCATTGAAAGAAGAAATATCATAGCCTAAGCTATCGTGAAGTTTAACTCCTTTATTAATTGGTGAATAAAGCTTGACATAAAGTTTGTTCTTACCTAGTTTGGCAAATTTTTTAATATCTACTGTTTTTCCGATAAACATATTATCAGTAGTTACAATCAAAGAATCATTTAAATAAATTGATGAATACGTGTCGATACCTTGAAAATCTAAAGAAAGAGAATGACTGTTAATGTTTTTTTTTGATAAATTAAACTCTGTTTTATATTCCCAATCAGTCTTGTCAATCCATTGAAGATCGTGCTCATTTAGTCTGTAAAATGGATCCTCAATAAGTCCATTCTTTAATAAATCCGTATGAACATCCCCAGGGACAGAGGCTTCAAGCCAAACTGAATCTAGATTATTTTTAAATGTCCAGTTTTCAGATATTTCTACAGTCTCATTATTTTGATTACTGCAGTTATAAAATAGAAATATGAACAATAAAGAAGACTTAAATAAATGGCTCATATAAATTAAATTACTTACTATTTATTTCAATAACCTCTCTTGAAATATCATCGGACTGAAGAAAGCTTAATTTTAAAACATCTTCTTCGTATTTTAAATAGACACTTTCTAACCATAGTATGTTTTCCTCTTTCGTAATCCCATCCTCAATAAAAGTAAATTTTCCTTTATTAGAATAACTAATATGTGCTGTATTATTATCGATACTTACCTTAAAATCATAAAGACTCCATTCTGTAGATGTGTAGCCCTTTTTAAAATGTGATTTGATAATTTCTAAAAAAGACTCCAAGTCATACTTGTCCCCCATTTCATATATAACAAAATCTGTGGTAGTGTAATCATAAACTAAATCACTTCCAAGCTTATCAATATCCATGGCTTTGAAAAAACCCTTTAGAACTGAAATTGCCTGATCCTCTGTAATAGTGTTTTTGGTAGAATCATTACAGCTAAGCAAACAAGCTGTTAAGAAAAAAAATATTAGTCTTTTCATCATTATAAAATTATTATATTATTAAATTTACAAAATTATTATATCTGTAATATTAAAAAAAAGAAGTGAATAAAATATTATTTCTCTTATTAAATGTTCTAGTTACGTTTTCCGTGTTCTCACAAACAGTTATTGTAGATTCTCTTAAACAAGAAGGCTGGGATAAATCTGGCAAACTAACTTTTCTTGTAAACCAATCTGCATTTAGTAATTGGACATCAGGTGGAGAAAATAGTATAGCTGGTGCTTTAGCAGTAGATTATAACCTAAATTATTACAAAAATGGCTGGGCATGGGACACAAAAATGATTGGTGCTTTTGGAATAAATAAAAATAGTGATAGTGAATTTGCAAAAAAGACAGATGATCGAATTGAAATTAATTCATTAGTTGGAAAAAACTTTACTAAAGAATTAAGTTATTCGAGTTTTGTGAATTTTAAAACCCAGTTTGCAAGAGGTTATAAGTATTTAAATAGTTCTATTGGTGGCGAGCAAAGAAATGAAACAACTAGGTTCTTTTCTCCTGCATACATTCAATTAGGTGTAGGTGTATATTGGAAAAAGTCAAATGATTTCTGGATTAATATGGCACCTGTAACCGGAAGACTAATTATAGCAAACAAAAAATTCACGTCAAACTTAAGTGATGGAGAAGAATATTTTGGTATTTCTAAGGGGAATACCTCTAGGTTTGAATTAGGAGCATCATTAACTGGATTCTATAAATTTGAATTAATTGAAAATGTAATTCTTGAACAAAGTTTAAGCTTGTATTCTGATTATCTTCAAAATGCTGAAAATATAGATATCGATTATACTATTTCTGCTTTTATGAAAATTAATGATTATCTATCTACAAGTTTAATTATACAGTGCAGGTATGATGATAATGCAGTAAAAAAAGTACAATTAAGACAAGTCTTTGGGTTAGCAGTGACGTTAGATTTACTTGAAATCCCTACTCTAATTTCAAAAATTTAAAACTATCTATTTCTTGTTTTAGCCAAAAGCTTAAGTATCTCTAAATACAACCAGATTAGTGTGACTAATAGTCCAAATGCACTATACCATTCCATATATTTAGGGGCTCCTTTTTCTGCTCCTTCTTCAATGAAGTCAAAATCAATCACTAAGTTAGCTGAAGCAATAACTACGATAAAAAGGCTAATTCCAATACTCATAAGCGAGCTATTTGTAGGGTCAAGCACTGAAATTGAAGCTCCAAAAAAACTCATTATAAAGCTTGCTATATAAAGTAAAAATATACCTCCTGTTGCAGCAAACACACCTAGTTTAAAGTTTTCAGTTGCCTTTATAACCCCTGACCTGTAAGCAAGTAGTAAAGAAGCTAATATTGCAATGGTTAAACCAATTGCTTGAACAACTATTCCGTCATAACTTGCATTAAACATATAAGAAATAGAGCCAAGCGCCAAGCCTTCTAAAATGGCATATATAGGTACTGTAATTGGTGACCATTCTTTTTTAAAAATTGTAATGATTGCAACAATTAAACCTCCAAATATTCCAACTGGAATAAAATGAGTCATCCCGGGGCTAAAAGTGTAGTAAGCAGAAAAAACTAATAGAAATAAACCTATTGCTGTTTTATCTACCGTTCCTTTAATGGTCATTGACTCTACAAGTGTAGCTCCTCTTCTATTATTAGATTGAGAGGCAAAAGCATTTGAGTTTAATGCAGGATTTCCGCTTCTATAACTAAGGTGTCGATTTCTTATCATATTAATTTTTTTTTACAAATTCTGTTTTAAGTACTAGGCCTTTTACTTTTTTAAACTTACAATCTATTTCCGTTGGATTACTGGTTAACCGAATATTTTTAATAGAAGTACCTCTTTTTATGATAACAGATGTTCCTTTTACTTTTAAATCTTTAATTAAAACAACAGTGTCACCATCGTTTAAAGAGTTCCCATTAGCATCTTTACTTTCCATTTTGGATAGGGTCCGTGTCGGGCATTAGTTTATTTAGTATTGTGTATACAGGACAGAATTTTGTGATTGGACTTATTATTTGCAAAACTGCAACTGCAACTGCTACATATATCCAATTAAGACCAAATTGACTAGCTAGCAAGATTGAACTTATGTTTAAAAGCCCTACGATACCATCGTGAACCCTTACTTTTATAATATTTTTTTGTGCATCCATAATTAAAGGTTATTATTATTATATAAAAATAATAAAAATTATTCATCTTTGGACATCGAGTAAGGAACAGAATTTTTATCTGCACCCCAATTTAAATTAGGGGTGTCTGACATTTCGAAATCAATAACTCCACCAGCTTTTAAATTGTTGTGATCTATCCAATTATTATTGGATTCCGATTGATTAAATTGAAAGTTTTTTATATAGACATTTGATGTGCTGTTATTTTTAGCATTAATTTTTAACTCTTTTCCATTACTTAGCTCTATGGTTACCTCTTCAAAAAGTGGACTTCCTATTACATATTGGCCTGTTACTGGTGCTACCGGATAAAAGCCTAGTGATGAAAAAACAAACCATGCTGATGTTTGTCCGTTATCTTCATCTCCACAATAACCATCTGCCTCTGAACCATATAGATTATCCATTACATAACGTACTTTTTCTTGTGTTTTCCATGGCTGTTGGGCATAATTATATAAATATATAGCATGTTGAATGGGTTGATTTCCATGAGCATACTGACCCATTCCTGCTAATTCCATTTCTAGTATTTCATGAATTTTAAAACCATAATAGCTATAATCTGAACTAGGTTTTGAGGTAAATATTTCATCCATTTTTTTAATATAATTATCCTTACCTCCCATTAAGTTAATTAATCCTTGTGGGTCATGTAAGACAGACCAGGTATAGTGCCATGCACTACCCTCTGTAAAAACTCCACCCCACTTATCTGCTCTAAATGGGTCCTCAAAATCTCCACTTGAAGATTTTCCTCTCATAAAATTTGTTGAGGGATCAAATACATTTTTGTAGTTTAGAGACCTCTTTTTAAATAACTCTATTTCATCACTAGGTTTACCAAGCTTTTCAGCTAATTTCCAAATACAATAATCATTATATGCATACTCTAACGTTCTAGCAACACTTTCATTAATTGAAGTGTCGTAAGGAATAAAGCCTAGTGAGTTGTATTCTTTGGCTCCTTTTCTTCCAACAGAACTAACTGGGCCTTCGTTTTTAGAACTATTTATTATCCCTTGGTAAGCCGTCTCAATATCAAAATTTGTGATACCTTTTAAATATGCCTCTGCAATGATTGAAGCTGAATTTGATCCAATCATACAATCTCTGTGCCCTGGACTAGACCACTCAGGAAGCCATCCACTTTCTTTGTATGGGTTAACCATTATTCCTTGTAATATCTCTCCTAATTTTTCTGGGTACATCAAGGTATAAAATGGAAATACAGCTCGAAATGTATCCCAAAAACCATTATCTGTATATAAAGGGCCTGTTTCAATTTTACCATTATAAGGGCTATAATGAATCTGCTCTCCATTGGCATTATATTCATGAAACTCCCTTGGAAACAAAAGAGTTCTATAAAAACTAGAATAAAATTTTATAACATTTGACTTGGCTGTTTCATGAGCAGCAAAATAATCTTTCTTATTGCTAAAATTATCATTTATAGCGGGTTTAATTTTTATTCTAGACAACTCATTGTTCCAAGATTCTTTAGCCAATTCTTTTGTTTTTTCAAAGGATTGTAATTTTGGAATTTCTCTATTTAAATTAATTTGAGCTTGATCATGACTTATAAATGAAGATGAAACTCTAGCCTCAATTACATTACTATTATTGCCTATAAAACTAACATAACTCCCAACATGCTTGCCGGAAAGCTCGTTTTTAGAATATATATTTCCATTACCATCCCAAGTCCCAAATTCATCAAAAGGGGTATTAAACTCAATAATAAAGTAATTTGAAAAGTTTTCAGGAACACCTCCTGAATTGTTTTTTGCTACTCCAATAATTTTGTTTTCTTCTTTTAAGACTTTTATTGTTGAGTTTTTAAAAAATGCATCAATTATTACGTGAGACTTAATGTTTTTTGGAAACTCAATTTTAAAATGAGCAGACCTTTTTGTTGGGGCTAGCTCTATTTTTGTTTTCGAGTCTGTTAATTCAACTTTATAATAATGAGGTAATACTTTAACATTATTAAACTGTGATTTCCTATCACTTTCTAACACTTTTACTTCTCCAGTAATTGGCATAATTGAAAAAGCGCCATAATCATTTATCCAAGGGCTAGGTTGGTGGGTCTGACGTATTCCTACTAAGCCAGAATTTTTATCCGTATAGATCCAGCCATCTCCCATCTCACCTGTTTGAGGTGTCCAAAAGTTCATACCCCATGGAAGTGCTATTGCTGGGTAAGTATTACCGTTAGATAACTCATGAGAGGAATCTGATCCTATAAGTGGATTAACGTATTGAGTGAAATCATCTTGCGAAAACGTAAAAAAATTAAAAAAAAGAATAAACAATACTGTTAATAAAGATGTTTTTTTGTTCATATTACGTTATTAATATACAATTGATTGTGGCCTAAACTCTTTTTCTTTGCCAAAATTCATGTTTGGTTTTGGACCCATATTAAAAATTATTTCTCCTCCCTGCATAATATCTTTATGTGTTATGTAAGAGAATTTATAATCTTTTCCGTTGAGTTGTACAGACTGTATGTAAATGTTATCATCACTATTTTGATTTGCTATTATAGTAAACTTTTTATTTTCAGGCAAACCAATGGATGCCTCATCAAATAAGGGGGATCCAAATACATAGGCTCCGTTAGAGGGGTTTACCGGGTAAAACCCTAACGAGGAAAATATATGCCACGCTGACATTTGTCCACAATCTTCATTTCCAGATAAACCATCAGGCTTGTCTGTGTAGAGTTCATTATTAATATACCTTACTTTATCCGCGATTTTATACTGTTGTCCAGAATAGGCATACATGTATGTGGTGTGGTGACTAGGCTCGTTACCATGTGCATATTGACCTACTAAACCAGTTATGTCCATGGAAGTTTCATGTGCTCCCTCTCCCAAATCTGATGACATGCTAAATAACTCATCTAACTTTTGAGTGTATTTTTCGTCTCCACCTAGTAAATCAATTAATCCTTCGGGGTCTTGAGGGACAAGCCATAAATATTGCCAGGCATTTCCTTCACAATAATCATTAACTCGATGTTCAGCACGGACAGGGTCAAAAGGAGTTCTCCAACTGCCATCTGTAAGCTTACCTCGCATAAATCTAGTTTCTTTGTCAAAATATTCTTTATAAGCTTTGGACCTGTTTAAGAAATACTCATAATCTTCTTGTTTGTTTAATTTTTTTGCTAATTGAGCAATAGCCCAATCCGCTATAGCGTACTCCATAGAGCTCGCAACTGATTCAACCATATAATCCCCAGGGATATAACCTAGTTCCATTAATTTTTTAACTCCAGGTTCAAAATCTCCAGTAGCACTCGTTTTAACAGCTTCAAACACCTTCTCTAAATCAATTCCTTCAAAACCTTTCAAAGAAGCGTCAATTACAACTGGGATGGCGCTATATCCGGGCATAGTGTTTGTTTCGTTTCCTCTTAAATGCCATATTGGTAATTTACCTTGATGATCAAATATTTTTAACATAGAGTTTACCATATCACTTACTCTTTCTGGATGAGTAATTGTATATAATGGATGAGCAGCTCTATAGGTATCCCATAAAGAAAATAAAGTGTAGTTAGTAAAAGTAGTGTCTTTATAAACGACTTTGTCAGTTCCTCTATATTCACCATTTACGTCTTGATATAAATTAGGCGCAATCATAGTGTGATACATTGCGGTATAAAAAACTCTTTTTCTTTTTAAATCTTCTGTTTTAATATTAATTTTTGAAAGTTCTTGATTCCATTTGTTTTCAGCTGATTTTTTGACCATATCAAAATCCCAATGAGGAATCTCAACAATCATATTTTCAAGTGCGTTTTCAGAACTAACAGTCGAAACTCCCATTTTCACATAGATTTCTTCATTTTTATCAGTTTCAAACTCTAAAAACCCTTTAACATATATCCCTTTTAACTCATTTCCTTTATACTTTTTATTGCTGTCATAAAGAATAAAATCTTTAACTGGTTTAGAAATAATTAGAGTGAAATACTCTCTCTGATCAGAGGCCCATCCAGATGAAAATCTATATCCTTGAAAAGTGGTATCATTTACTTTTTTTAAATAAGTTTCTGTTGGCCTGTCAGCGCTTCCTTCCCCTAAATCTATTATTACTCTGGACTTTTTTGAAGACGGGTATGTGTACCTGTGAAACCCTACCCTTTCGGATGCTGTTAGTTCGACATCAATATCATATCTTTCAAGTTCTACTTTATAATAACCTACTGTATTAATCTCCGTTTTTTTTCTGTAAAGTGAAGAATATCCAGACATATGGTTATCTTGATTTCCTGCATTGTATTTTAATTCACCAGTTGCAGGCATAATAGTAAGTTCTCCTAAATCTGACATACCAGTACCGCTAACATTTAAATGACAGAAACCTTTTACAATACTATCCGTGTGATGGTAAGAAGAGGACCAATCCCACCCCTTGTTAAAGTTTGTTGGCCCAACTTGAACTCCGCCAAAAGGCACGGTTGCTCCAACAAAAACATGTCCATGGCCTCCAGAACCAATAAATGGATCAACATATTCAATAAGGCCTTTATTAGAGTTAAATGGTTTGGTAAAAGACCAAACGGTAATTACAACTAAAACTAGTATTGCTGGTAGTGATATTTTTTTTATTAATGACATCATAATTAATTGTTATTTAAAACTAGGGGGAGGTTCATTTACACCCCAGTTTGATTGATTATTATTTGCTATTTCAAATGACAAAAAACCCCCATCTCTAATCATATTCCAGTTTATCCAAGTTGAGTTATGAGCCTCATCATTAAAAGATAAAGATTTAATAAAGAAATTTTCAGGCCCTGTTTTATTGATTTTTAAAATTTTATTGTTAGGTAAATTAATAGAAATATTTTCAAATGCTGGAATATTTACTGAAAAACCACCAACACCAGGAATCATAGGGTATAATCCAACAGAAGCAAATACATACCATGCTCCCATAGTTCCTAAATCATCATTTCCTGGTAAGCCAGAGACGCTACTATTATACTGTTCATTTAAAATTCTTGAAATCGTCTGTGAAGTTTTGTTTGGTTTATTAATCCAGTTATAAATCCAAGGTACCTGAAAGTCAGGTTCATTCCCTGCAGCAAACCAATCGTCTTCATATTTAGCATCAAGTCTAGTAAAAAGAGTGTCTAATCTTTTTTCAGCAAATTCATTGCCCCCAATTTTATCAATTAAACCTCCAAGATTATATGGAATCATCCAGAAATAGTTTTTATACGTTCCTTCACGCCAATCATGAGTAATATCCTTCCATACATTATTTGGATATTTTGAATTTAGCCATTTGATTTGTGGGTTGTAAATATTTTTCCAATTTTGAGATCTATCAATAAAAAGTTTAGCATCATTTTTTTTATTTAATGCCTGAAGCGCAAACTGACCTATGGCAAAATCGGAGGAAGTGTACTCAAGCATCATAGACGCAAATGTGTGGCCATTATTAATATACTCTGTAAGATAAGGTCTAATTTCTTGTTTTTGAGAATTAACTCTTGGCTCCATTGCGCCTTTATACATATATTTATATGCTTTTTTTTGATTGAAATCTTTAGCCCCAAAAGCAAATGAATTAGAGATTAATATAGGAGTGGGGTCCCCCTGCATAATTCCAGTTTCAATATTTGCTAATATCCACCTACCATATCCACCTGCTTGCTCTGCAAAGTTAACTAGTGATTCCATCATATCACTACTCTCTTTTGGAAACAGCATTGCGAGTAGTTGAGCCTGAGTTCTGTAGGTGTCCCAAACACTGAAAGAACTATAATGTTCTTTCCCATTAGAATTATTGTAAACTTTAAAATCAGCACCCATGTAGTCTCCGTTAAAATCACTAACAATATTAGGATGAATTAAAGAGTGATAAAAATTTGTATAAAACTGAACTTTTTTATCTTCGTTTGTTGTGGAAATTTTTATTTTACTAAGATGATTATTCCAAACCTTTTGTGTATTAGTTAAGTATTCATCAAAAGAGGTATTTAAATTCTCTGACTTTAAATTTTCCTTGGCATTTTCAATTGAAACAAAAGAGATAGCTATTCTATAATTAACTTCTTTATTTTTATCAGTACTAAATGTGAAAAAAGCTCCAGAGTTTTGCCCATCA
The DNA here is from genome assembly GCA_964275595.1 of uncultured Flavobacteriaceae bacterium. Lineage (GTDB taxonomy): Bacteria > Bacteroidota > Bacteroidia > Flavobacteriales > Flavobacteriaceae > SGZJ01. Next base: position 325,546 of record CAXYDM010000008.1, on the reverse strand, counting down.
TTAGTAAGACTTTGTGTTAATTCATTTCCACTCCAAGTTCCTGATTCATTTGCAGGTCTGTCAAATTCTGCTGCAAAATAAACTTTATATGGAGTTTCAGTTCCACAAAATTCTCCACCTTCTGTAAATCCTTCACAAGTTGAGGTTGAAGTAATATTTACAAAAGAATTTTTAATATATTTTTCATTTGAAGAGTTAACTCCAGATCCTATAATTATTGTACCATTTTTAGAATTTGTAAAGTCAAACTGGGCTATAGCAGATCTTTTGGTAACCGTTAATCTGCTAGTAATATCTTTTTTTGAATTAACTGACAAATATCCTGCTGATGAACTGTTAATTTCTGTAAAAGGTTCAAGTGAATTCATGTCAAATGGAGAATCTTCTAAATTCCCCGCAATAGGTACAACTGGGAAATTGCCCATATTTGAGCAACCTGCTCCACTGAGCTGAGTAACAACAAAACCCTTTTGTGGTGAAAAAAAACTTGGAGTAAATTGAACCATGCCAAAAGGATATGTAGCTCCAATAAAAGAATAGCCACATGCTAATGACTCCCCTTTAGTTCCAATCCGAGTGTCTACAATTTCAGACAATTGCTGAGAAAAAGTAGCAGAAAAAAATAAAAATAAAATATAGAATACTGATTTTTTGTACTTCAATTTCATTGACTTTAATTAATTAGCTGGAATTGCTCCCATTCCACGAAATTCCATTTCAATAAATTGACACGCACTTCCCTCAACAGTTGAAACAAACCTAATTCTTATAAATCTTACCATAGGCCCTGCAGGAATATCGAATTCAGCAAAGTCAGAACCTCCTCCATTAATTGATTCTGTGGTAATTAATTGCCAACCTGCATTTTCAAAATCAGATGTCAAAACAGGGTCTGAAATAACATTATTTCCAGAACTTTCAAAAACTGGCAATGTTTCAGCATTATCAATATCATCTCTACCCCATATTTCAATTTGTGTTGGATTATTTCCAACAAAACTCCAAGTCGGCCTGTGATGTATCTTTGCTTTAGCTAATTGAGTTGTAACGCCAAGATCAATAGTGAAATGCCCTGGAACTGAGTTCTCTCCAGAGTGATAGCCGTTAGAATCTCCAGACCAAAAACTGTTATTATCCCATAAATATTGGGAAGGATTTGCGTTATAAAAATTTCCTGGATTATCACTTGGCATACCAACTAATTGGAAATTATTTTTTTCTAATTCAATAGCTTCTGTATTTTCTCCGTAAAAGGTTAGTTCTTTTAGCTGTGCGCTTTGACCTCCAACAGATCCTATCACTCTATATCTAATATATCGCATTTGACTTGAGGCTGCTGGTATAATGAAACTATGGTTACTTTCATTTAACCCATCAATTTCCCCTTCATATAACAATTGCCAGCTAGCATTAATAAATTGAGCTTCATCACTAGACGCGGTTTCAGCAAAATTTAAGTTATCTCTACCCCATATTTGTATTTCTGTTGGATTGTTCTCAGAATTAATAACCGGGTCAACTAGGTTCAGTTTGATTTTTCTTAGGTCGGTTTTAACCCCTAAGTCTACAGTAAAATGATGTGGGATGCTATTAGGGCCAGAATGATATGTATTAAAATTATTAGCCTCTGTAAACCCATCTCCATCAAATAGGTACTGGTTTGGATCTGCTCCGTTGTAAGTGCCTGGGTTATCACTAGGCATGTTAACTAATCTCATGAAATCTTTATTAATTTCTGTGTATGGAAGATCAGGCAAGGTGTATTCTAAAGGGTTTAATGCAATAGAATCTATTCCAAATAACCCAGATTGTATAACCGAAGTGGTTATCATACTGCCAAGTGGCTTTAAATTAATTAATTTTACTCTATTATCTTCGTAAAACAACGTATCTCTGATAGTTTCATTCTCTTCATTTTCGTAATCAATTAAAGTATATATTACAAATTCAGATTCTGCATTTCCATAAAAGTTCACATAATTCCCTTCAGGCTCAAAAGAATAATCCAAAATCTCTCGAGGATTTTGGTCTGAGATAAATTCATCCCCAATTACATTTCCGGCAACTGTTTGTGAAACAGATAAGTTTCCGTTAGGGTCTTGAGTATATACATTAAATTCATAACTACCCTCTTCTAAATCTTCAATTATAACAGAGAATATTTCAGATAAATTTTCTTCAATTGGGTAGCTTATTATTTGGTCTTCATACTCAATGGTAATTTGATTAGAAGTTCCTAAAAATTGTGTATAACCTTCTAATTGTGCTCGGTAATAACCAGGTCTTATTTTAAGAGTATCGAGTTTCCCAGCATATATAATTTCTCCATTTAAATATTCGTCATGAATAGAATCCATATCACTACAGGACACATAAATTAATGAACTAGCTAAAACTAGATTTAAAAATTTAAAATTTTGTAAAATGTATGCTAATTTATTTAACATGTTTTTTTAATTAATTAATAACTGTTCCCCAAAATGACAATTCTCCAAGTACTGTAACCATCTGGTTATTCCAAGATTCAAGGTTCACAAATCGTATGTAGCGAATATCATATTGTCGAGCGTCAAAAGCAAAAACAAAATCTTCACCGTTATCTTGGTATTCATAATCCTCCGCCGTATTTGATCCTGGAGGTAATCCAGAAGGTTTAAAGGATTCAAAATAACCCAAGTCTATCCACCCATCTCCAGGATTATCAGGATTATAAATAGGTAAACTATTCAAATTTTCTCTTCCGTAAATTTTAAACCTTTTAGGGTTTCCATGCTTATACAACTCGCTACCCCCTCTTTGATATAATTTAAATCTATTTAATTTTGCAGTTTGGCCTAAATCAAGTGTGAATTGGTGAGGTAAAGGTAAAAAACTAGTGTGTCCACAATTCCATTGACTGCTCCAAGATCCGTCCCATATTTGATTAGCTGAAAAACCATATTCACTAAAACTTTCATCTCCTGGCATTGACTGTACCGACCAATAAACTTTTTCTAAAAAGATATCTTCCAAAGGAGTAACTTCAAAAGAGCGACTAATAGTTTGATTACCCCATCTATCTTCAACATATATTACAAAAACTGTTGGTTCTGGATCGTAACCTCTAAAGCTATAAGAGCTATTTGCTTGACTAGTGTAAAAAGACTCCTTAAATTCTAATTCACCTTCAGAATTTTGAACAGACATGTTAAGCGAAACTTCAGCTCTAGTTGGATTTAAATAAGAAATATTAATCCCTCCAAAATCTTCTAACCCTTCAATTGATTCTAAAATTGCATGTATTGGCGCTTCCAGTGGTGATATTTCAACCGTTACAGCTTCTGACTCGTTATCTCCTATATCAACAGCACGAATTTCGACTGGATATTGACCAACTTGACCAAATCCTGTTATTCCAAGAGTGTCAATAAATGACGAGACGATAACCTGTTTTTCTGTTCCATTCTCGTCATCATATGAACCCTTAATATATAGCAAGTCTTCATCTGTTGGGGGAGTAAATTTTATAATTGCTCCTCCAGCAATATTTTCTATTGAGTTAACTGTAACTTTTCCTGGAGGAATTCCGTCAGATCCATTCGCACTATGAAGTGGGTCTTCTGAGCAATTAATTAACATTATTGCAAGAAATAAAACGCAAAAAGCTGAAATAAATCTCATATTGTTCTTTTTTTCTTTTTTTATCATAAACTAATTTTATTACCAACCTGGATTTTGAACTAAATTAGGGTTTCTTAATAATTCATTTTGGCTAATTGGCCATAAATAATCTTTAATTAAATAGTTTCTATAATATATGTTTTCCACTTCATAAAAACCTTCTACATCCGGTCTAAAAATATTCCAACCTCTTATCGGTTGGCTAAAATATTCATCTGCTAATTTCCATCTACGCAAATCCCAGTATCGATGACCTTCTAACGCTAGTTCAATCATTCTTTCTTGATGTATAATATCTCTCATGCCCTCTTTTGAACTTGGTTTTGAAGGGTTACTAGAATAAAGCTGCCAAGTATTAACTAGATCTCCACCATCATCAAGTCCTGCTTTATCTCTAACTTTTTGGATGTACTCATAAACCTCTGAATCAGGGGATTCTTTAACTTCATTTAAAGCCTCTGCATACATTAAATATAAATCTGATAATCTAATGATTGGAAATGAATACCCTTTAATTGTAGACCCTTCTTGAGCAATTACATTTTCATAATGAACTAATTTTTTAGCGAAATAGCCCGTTATTGAATAAATTTCAAAACCTTGTTTTCCAGAAAGTGCTCCTGCCTTAGCGTCCAAATAAGGGATGTTATTTATATTGGTCGTTTCTAGAGAAAACCATTTACCTCCATCAAATCCAATTGAAGAATAAAATCTAGGCTCTCTGTAAGTGTGTAGCTTGGCTGTACTATAATTATCTTCAATATAAAACTCATGATAATTTTCATTATTATCATCTAACAAAGGAGTTGAAACAACATCATATCTATCCGCATAATTCCAATAAATATCCTCATTTAATGGAACACCATTATTGGAGTAAAAAGTTTCTACCATATTAAGAGTTGGAGCATGTGATTTTTTGGTATATCCAAATAATGCAGAGTGGTCAGCAGTCCATCTAGGTTGGCACCACATTTGTAAATCTCCCGTCCATTCTGGACCATATGCCCAGATAATTTCTGAGTTATATGACTCTGTTATTGCGGCTCTTTGGCTTAACTCTTCAATTACTTGCTCACTTAGTTCACCATTAATAGGGATTTGTTGAGTAAACTCATAAAGTTGATGGCCATTAGACTCAGCGCTTTCAATAGCTTCATATAATGCATCTTTTGCAAGTACCCACTTTTGAGGGTCATAAGTTTGATTAACCAGGCTATTTCCTTGACTGTCAACAAGACTGTTAAAATCAGTATTGCCATTAAATATTGGACTGGCGTTTAAAACTAAAATTTTTGCTTTTAAGGCTTTTGCAACTGGCATTGTAACTCTTCCTTGCTCAGTATATATAAAATTAATTACTCCTGGAAGATTTTCTCCTTCAATTACTTCATCTAGTAATTGAACTAAGTAATTAACAACATCATCAACAGGGTCCCTAAAGACATTCGTTTCTTCAGCACTTGCTCCGACACTTATGTTGTTTTCAACAATTGGAATTGGACCATACATTTGCATAAGCCAAAAGTGATAAAAAGCCTTCAATACTTTAACCTCGTCCAGCCATCTAAGTCTTTCTTGCTCTTCCAAACCAGGGACTGTAACCAAGTTATCTAAAAATATGTTACAATCTCTAAGAGCGTTGAATAAACTATGAGGAGCTCCTCTGCCCCCCTCCCAATAATTTAAATATGGGTTAGAAACATTTTGCATTCCTTTTGCAAGTCTAAAACTCGTTTCATTATTCATATAAAAATCATTCTCTGCATAATACCAAACTTCATCGCCAGCTAACATTGAAAAATTCTGAACTACATTGGCATGTTCAGGAATATAAGTATAGCAAGTTGCTAAAAAGTTTAAAGCAGTTGCTCTGTTGTTAAAAGCTATATCAATTGTGGGGATGTTGTCAGGAATAACATCAAGATAATCCTGCTTACAGGAAGAAAAAAGTATAATTAATATGAAGTAATAATTTTTCATTTTAAATAATTAAAAATTTATATTTAAACCCAAGTTAGCTCCCTTTTGAATAGGATATCCTAAGCCATTTCCACCCATTTCTATATCCCACAATTTAAATTTACTAAAGGTTAATAAGTTAGTTCCACTGACATATACTCTACCAGCTGAAAACCCAAGTTTTTGAGCCAATTTATCTGTAAAAGAATACCCAAATTCAATTGACTTTAATCTTAAAAATGCTCCATCTCTTAACCACCAAGTACTATTTCTATTGTTATTGTCAATTAGCTGATCGGATAATCTAGGCCACGAAGCATAGAGATTCCTATCGTTTTCAGACCAATGATCATTAGCCCATGCGGTCAGTAATGCGTTATTTCCAATGGCGCTTCCGCTTGTATCAATAAATGGGGAAGTGTTATATGCGTCAACAAAAAATGATGACCTTGCAGAGCCTTGAAAGAAAAATGAGAAGTCAAAGTTTCTATAGCTGGCAGATGTTCCAAAACCATAAATTATTTCAGGAGTTGTTGGATATCCAATTGGAACCTCATCATTAATGTCAATGATTCCATCATTATTAATGTCTTTGTATTTTATATCCCCTGCCATATAATCTCCAAAAGTCTGAATTGGGGAATTAGCAATATCCGCTTCGTCTATAAATAATCGCTCTGCTATATATCCGAAAGGTTGAGATAAATTAAGACCAATTCTAGATCTCCATGGAAGTCCGGCATTTACATAGTCTAATTCTTCAAACACTTCATATTTACTTGTTGCAAAAGAAAAATTAGCTCTAACGGCTACAAATAAATCACTAGTAACATTGTCTTTATAATCTAGCGACATTTCAAACCCTTTTGAGGATGCCTCTCCAACATTAGCTCTAATTGGAGACTGTAGACCCATTGAAGCAGGAACCTGAGCCCTATCCATTAATATATTAGATCTGTATTCAGTAAAATAATCAGCTTGAATATCTATTTTTCCAAATAAGCCTAATTCAAACCCTATGTTTAACATTTTTGCTTTTTCCCAAGTTATTTGATCATTTGCATATCGATCGATACTTACTCCATTAATATAATTAGTGAATTCATTTCCAAACGGTGCTCCCATTGATCCGTCATTTAAATTAACTTGAGAAATATAAAAGAATCTATCCTCTGCACTTCCAATTTGGTCATTTCCAACTAAACCATAGGTACTCTTAAATTTTAGTTTTGTTATTACATCACTAGCGCTCATAAAACTCTCGTTAGAAATATACCAGCCAACCCCAAATGATGGAAAAAACCCAAATCTTTCTGACTTTGCAAATCTTTCAGATCCATTATAGCCAAAGTTAAATTCAGAGAAATATTTTTCATCAAAAGCATAGGTAAACCTTCCTGAAACACCTAAGTTTCTATATGGTAAAGACCTTTGAAGATCTCCAGCGTTTGCGTATTTTAATTCTCTAGAAATCCCTATTATCATTCCTGATATTTCGTGAATATCATCAATGGTAGTATTGTAATTTAATGAGGCCTCAAAATACGTAGCATTAGTAATAACTTTATTGCCTTCGTTATATTCTAAATATTCTGTGCCTTGATTTGGATTTAAAGCTATTAAAGTATACTGATCGCTTTGAAAATCATAGTTACCAAGAGTGTAGTAAAACGGATTATACTTTCTTTCTAAATTATAAAATGAATACCTAGAGGTATTACCTAGAATTCTAGCGTTTAACCCTTCAGCTATAAAACCTAAATCTTGTTTAACCTCAACTGTAGCTAGAAAATTATTGTAACTCTCGTCTTTGTAACCTCTAATCATATCAGCGTAAGGATTTAAATAATCACCAAACTGACCATAATTTCCAAACAAAATATGTGTAGAGTTTTGAAATTGAAGGTCAGGCTCATAAAATCTTGGATATAAAACAGGGTTAGTTTGCATTGCTTTTTGATACACTGCTGCTCCACCATCTAGCGGGCCTATATAATCATCAAAATTTCCATTAAACTTAAGTGCAACTTCAGTTGTTGGAGTAAGGTTTACATTAACATTTGACCTAAGTGAAATCCGTTTAAAGTTAATATTGTTATTAAAATTGTTCTGTGGGTCAATTTTTAAGTTCCCGTTATCGGTATTTACTGTAGCTGCTAAATAATATCTTGCGACTTTTCCTCCACCACTAACATTAAAGTTAAATCGACTGTTCAGTGTATAGTCCTCAAGTAACTCATCAAACCAATTTACGGTTGGGTATGCCATAATATTTCTATTTGGATCTTGAGAAATAAGAATTTTTTCTAAAGAATAAATTCTACCACCAAGTGGGTTTCTTGTAGCCAAAGCTTCATTATGTAATCTCATGTAAGTCACAGGATCTGCAATATCTAAAGATTTTGTTGGGGCAGAGTAGGCTTTTTCATAACGAACATTAATTTTTACAACTCCTTCTTTACCTTCTTTTGTGGTAACTAAAATAACTCCGTTTGCTCCTCTTGCGCCATAAAGGGCAGTTGCGGTAGCATCTTTCATTATAGAAAAGCTAGCAATATCATCTGGTTGCAATCTTGCTAGGTCTGTAGAGGTAGTTTCAATTCCATCGATAAGAATCAATGGAGATCTTGCGTAGCCAAAAGTACTAACTCCACGAATAAAAAATTCTGCATTATCACGACCTGGTTCACCACTTCTTTGATAAGAAATAACTCCAGCTACTCTTCCTGCAATTGAAGATGTTAAATTACTTGTAGGAACACGCAATTCTTCAGGATTAATACTAGTTACTGCAGCAATAACACTTGCTTTTTTTTGAGTTCCATAAGCTACAACAGTTACCTCATCAAGACCTAATAAATCTTCTTCAAGAGTCACTTCTAGATTATCTTTATTGATTGTTTCTACTTTTTTTGTTATAAAACCTACATAACTAAAAATCAACTTAGACTCATCGCTTATTGAAATCGTGAAGTTTCCATCAAAATCTGTAACTGCACCATTATTCTTTTGAGTTTCTTGTAAAATATTAACTCCAGGAATTGGATTTCCGTAAGAATCGTTAACAACTCCTGAAATAATTTTTTCTTGGCCAACTAAATTTGAAACAAAGATGAAGAACACAAAAAAGAACATCCTTATTAAACTAGAACTTGTTTTTTTTAAATTTAGGACCATAATTAAAAAAAGAAAGTATTTATATTAAATTATACAAGCAAATTAATTATTCTTTGTGTAACACGTTGAAAAAATTACTGGACATTATATTTGCTTGTAATTTTCAACTACAACGTTTTCGTTTTCTTTTGAATTTACTTTCAAATATAGATAAAAATTGTATATTTAGTGAAATCACTGATTAAATATTAAGAATTTTATATTCTAAATATGTAATCATTACATTATTAACAACTTATACGAGTTATTAAATTTTAAGCCTATGAAAAAAAAATTCTTTATTTTAATGATTATTTTTACCTCAACCTTAGCTGCCCAGGTGGTTAATATTGCAGATGGTAATAATATTATCATTGCCAATGGTGCTACTTTAGACATAGCTGGATTGGAGTTAACTCCAAATGCAGATTATTCTATTGCTGGAGAAAACTCAGTTTCAAAAGATTCTGAAGTTATTATCATTAATGGCAATGAATCCATGTCTAAAAGTTATACTGCAGGAGTTAGTCTAGAGGGCTACACTGGTACAGTTTTATATAACTACTCGGACGAGGATATGAACGGAGTAACACACACTGCATCCTTATATGTTATGAATTCTGAATCTGAATGGATTCAATACGAAGATGAAGATTCTGAGGACTACACAATTACTTATGCTTTTACAGAACCTTTAGAAATGAAGGCTGTTACAGCAGGAGTGCAAGCTGGACTATCCACGATAGAAACGCAAGTTCCAGGAATTAGAATATATCCAAACCCTTCTTCTTCTACAGTAAATATAGATTATTCTGAAGATTTAGAAATAACTTTATTTAATATTTTAGGACAGCAAATTCTAAAAACAAATTCTAAAACTATCAACATCTCAAACTTAGAAAAAGGAACATACTTTCTTATTACTGAGGATGAAAATAAATCAATTACTAACTTTAAATTAATTAAAAAATGAAAAAAATTACATTATTATTCTTAGCAACTTTTGCTTTAGTTGCTAACGAAGCAATTTCACAAATTGCTGATCAAGATAAAAAACCTGCAGTTATATTCGTTGAGGACGGAGATCAAAATCGATTTCAACGGAAAAGTTTACAGCATCATCTGCAAGAGGAGCATGCTAGGGAGTGGAAACGGAAACTCCAACGGCGCATTTGCAAACCAGGGAGACTGGAGTGTGGATTTAGTAATCTCAGAAAGAACAGTCCTGAGCAATGCAGCACAAGACTTTGGAGGATTTACAGAGTCAGGTCATCCCTTATATACTGGTGGAGACGGAAACTGGTCAACTATAAGTGAAGGAATGGGCGCTGCTGGATGGGGATCATTTGCAGCCAACGCATATAACAGAGCTGCTGGTCTTGGAGGAGTTGCCTTAGGGTTTAACACACTTTCTGGACCTCAAGTTGGAGCTGCTGGTGGTATTGACGGAGGAAACGTAGGTCAGTTTTCTGCTGGATGGGGATCGAGAGCTATCGGGAATATCTCTACTGCAACTGGATTTAGAAATACTGCTAGTGGACAAGCATCTGTGGCTTTAGGAAACTACAATTATGCAACTGGAGATGCTACTATAGCAGTTGGAAAAGAGAATTGGGCTGAAGGAGCTAGTACAGTAGCTATTGGCTATAAAAATCATGCTGCTGGAGCAGGGTCTGTTGCTTTAGGTCAAGAAAATATTGCCTGGGGAACTACAAACTTCACCTCTGGTTATCAAAATGTAGCTGGAGACACTAGTGCGGATGCTGGAACAGGCGGAAGTGCTACAGCTATGGGTAAATACAATACTGCATCAGCTGATGCTACAATGGCTTTAAACAGAGGGACTAGCGCTACAAACCAAGCAGCTACATCAATGGGGCTTGGTACTACAGCAGATAATGTTGGGATGCTTGCAGTAGGTGTTAACAATGCTGCAGGAATTGGAGATACAACTACAGACCAATACTACTATGCGGATGGTCAATATACTGGAGCTCCAATAGGGGTTGCTTTTGTAGTTGGGAATGGTGATGTTGACACTTCTAATGGTCTTGCTGGAGCAAATCCATCGAATGCATTTGTGGTTAACTATGATGGTTCGGCAACTCTTTCAGGTGATCTAACGATCAACTCTGATTCGAGATTAAAATCTAACATAGTTACACTTGGTAGTACACTGTCTAGACTTTTATTAATTGATGGAAAAAGCTATACAATGAAAGCGAACGAATCCATATCTAAAATTGGTTTACTAGCGCAAGAAGTGCAAGCTGCGTTTCCAGAACTAGTAAAAACAGCTAATAACTCTGAAGGGACATTGTCTGTAAATTATCAAGGGATGATTCCTGTGTTACTTAATGCTATTAAGGAGCAACAAGCTCAAATTGATGAACTTAAAAGCATTGATAAAAAAATAATAATAACTCAAATACTTAAAAAATAATAACCTTTTTCTTAATAGAAAGAGGTTATTATTTTTTTGTGTAAAACCTACCCTAAATGAAAAGAAAAGTTTCATTAATATATTTTTTAATTGTCAGCTGTCTTGGTTATTCTCAAATATACTTTAGTAGTTTTCCTGAAAACAAGCAGCTTGTTGGACGTGATTTGTCAACAAACAAAGGGCTTATTAAAATTAGTGGGGAAGTCAACAACGGGCCGTACTATGATATAGACTATGAAAACTGGAGAAGTGGAGAACCAAATAATGCACCCCCGCCCGAAAATGTAGGAGAGATGTTTGGAAACAATTCAATTCTTCAAGGACAATGGAACGACGGTAATAGTTCTGACACTAAACCATCCTACATTGAATTTGAAGAGGAAGTGACTTCACTAGGTGATTTTATTTATTTAGGTCAATATAATGGACATTCATATTTTAAAAACCCAAATAATTTAAATTGGGAAGATGCGAAATTAGAAGCAGAAAATTTAGGAGCTTATTTGTCTTCTCATCAAACAATTGATGAAAATAATGCAGTTTCTACAATGGGTGATTTCATAGGATGGATAGGTTTATACCAAGATTTAAATTCCCCTAGCTATGATGAACCTACTGGTGGGTGGAAATGGGTTTCACCAACAAATTTAGATTCAAATTATAGTGAGGTTTATGTAGAATTATATAAAAACAATTCACTCCTAGAAACTTACAATCAGGAATTGAGTTTCTCAAGCGACCAAGCCTCTTTTGAAATAAACATAGAGATTAACTCAGAACTCTCAAAATATTCTGTTAAAACATACGCCATAAATAATGCAGAAGCAGCAATGATTAAGGAAGCAGAAGATATTGTTTGTGGAGATGTTTTTATTGTTCAAGGTCAATCCAATGCAGAAGCTCCATCATATAATGGTAGTTCAAGTGGATATGAAAGTGACTTTATTAGAGTTTATGCAAATGGTAATTCTAGCTCCAGTAGTGTAATAAATAACAATCAGTGGTATTACGGCCAAGGAGATGGAAATTCAGGTACAAATGGAAATACAGGGCAATGGGGACTTGTCTTAGCAAAAAAATTAGTGGACGAATTAAACATCCCTATTGCCATTTTTAATGGGGCTCACGGCGGACAACCAATATCGTTTTTTCAGAGACCAGCAAATTACCAGGCTTCTACAAATTCAAATTACGGCAGGCTATATTACAGATTAAATAAATCAGGCTTGAAGTCTTATGTAAGGGGGGTTTTGTGGTCCCAAGGCGAAGCAGATTCTTTCTCTGGCGGTTTAACTACAGAGCAATATAAAAATGAGTTTGAAAATTTAGTTGGCTTTTGGCAGGAAGATTATCCAAGCATTGAACAATATTACATATTTCAAACTAGAGACTGCGATTGTGGCACGTCACAGTCTGGACGGGTTAAAATTAAAGAAGCACAGAGGCAATTAGCTGTAAACAACGCAAATATCTCTATTATGCCTACGACTGGAATGACAACACATTCAGATAATTGTCACTATCCATTTACAAATGGATATGAAAAATTTGGAGCTAGAATCTTCAAACCTGTATTAAATAATATCTACTCTGTAGACTATAGCGAAGAAATAAATGCTCCAATGGTGACTGATATACAGCTTTCTCCTAATAATGGTTTGAATATAATTATAACAACCAATGCCGAATCGCTAATGATTAACACTCAAGATACTTCAACCCTTTTAGAAAAAATATCTGAAGATTTTGTTTTAACAAATGCGAATAATGTATCTATAGTCGGAGTTGAAGTTCAAGGCAGTAGTATCACGCTAATGCTGGATGGGGATCCTGGAGCTGATGCAATAATATCTTTATATGGTCGTCATGATGATTTAGAAGACAATATCACTAACTCAGCAGGGATAGAATTAGTTTGTTTTGGTAATTACTGCATTTCTGGAGATTGTGATCAATCCTCAAGCGGGATAGTTGAAGATCAAAATAAAAAACCTGCAGTTATATTCGTTGAGGACGGAGATCAAAATCCTTTTCAACGGAAAAGTTTACAGCATCATCTGCAAGAGGAGCATGCTAGGGAGTGGAAACGGAAACTCCAACGATGCTTTTGCAAACCAAGGAGACTGGAGTGTGGATTTAGTAATCTCTGAAAGAACATCCTGAAAATGCAGCACAAAACTTTGGTGGATTTACAGAGTCAGGTCATCCCTTATATACTGGTGGAGACGGAAACTGGTCAACTATAAGTGAAGGAATGGGCGCTGCTGGATGGGGATCATTTGCAGCCAACGCATATAACAGAGCTGCTGGTCTTGGAGGAGTTGCCTTAGGGTTTAACACACTTTCTGGACCTCAAGTTGGAGCTGCTGGTGGTATTGACGGAGGAAACGTAGGTCAGTTTTCTGCTGGATGGGGATCGAGAGCTATCGGGAATATCTCTACTGCAACTGGATTTAGAAATACTGCTAGTGGACAAGCATCTGTGGCTTTAGGAAACTACAATTATGCAACTGGAGATGCTACTATAGCAGTTGGAAAAGAGAATTGGGCTGAAGGAGCTAGTACAGTAGCTATTGGCTATAAAAATCATGCTGCTGGAGCAGGGTCTGTTGCTTTAGGTCAAGAAAATATTGCCTGGGGAACTACAAACTTCACCTCTGGTTATCAAAATGTAGCTGGAGACACTAGTGCGGATGCTGGAACAGCAGGAAGTGCTACAGCAATAGGTCTTCAAACTATAGCATCAGGAAGAAGTTCATTTAGTGCAAATAAAAATACTTCAGCAATTAATCAAGCATCAGCTGCTCTTGGAATATCTACTGTGTCAGATAACTTTGGCATGCTTGCAATTGGAGTGAATAATGAAGCTGGTATCGGCGACACTTCAATTGATCCAAATGATTATGGTGGGTATTATTATGCAGACGGCACTTATACAGGTTCAAATCCAGGTGTTGCATTTGTAGTAGGAAATGGAGACATTGATTCCTCAACTGGAAAAGGTGGAGACAACCCTTCAAATGCATTTATTATAAGTTATGATGGTAATGCTACGCTAGCAAATAATTTAACTATAAATTCAGATGCAAGATTAAAGTCTAACATAGTTACGCTTAGGCAGTACACTATCTAGACTTTTATTAATTGATGGAAAAAGCTACACCATGAAGGCTAATGAGTCAATTTCTAAAATTGGACTTTTAGCTCAAGAGGTGCAAGCTGTATTTCCAGAACTAGTAAAAACAGCAAATAATTCTGAAGGTACATTATCTATCAACTATCAAGGAATGATTCCTGTATTACTTAATGCTATTAAAGAGCAACAAGCTCAAATTGAAGAACTTAAAGCTTTAATTAAAAAATAAATGAGACTTCTTTTATTTAGCTTTAGTTTTTTTTATTTAATGTTTAGTTCCACTGCACAAGAATTGGAAGAAAGCGATCATTTTAATGTGAATTTAGACTTTGAGACTCGGACATCAATTTTATTGTCGAAGATGACCTTAAAGGAAAAAATATCACAGTTAGGAAATAATGCTCCTGCAATTCCAAGGTTAGGAGTACTAGAGTACAATTGGTGGAATGAATGTCTCCACGGAGTTGCTAGAGCTGGAACTGCAACAGTTTTCCCTCAAGCAATTGGAATGGCTGCAACGTTTAATCCAAATCTTATAAATGACGTTGCTGTTGTTATAAGCGATGAAGCTCGTGCAAAACATCATGAAGCTTTAAGGAATAATGATTACAGTCAGTATAAAGGCCTTACTTTTTGGTCTCCTAATATTAATATTTTTAGAGATCCTAGATGGGGTCGAGGTCATGAAACTTATGGCGAAGACCCTTATCTAACTGGCCAAATTGGAACGCAATTTGTTAAAGGATTACAAGGAAATGATCCAAAATACCTAAAATTAGTAGCAACAGCTAAACATTTTGCTGTGCATAGTGGCCCAGAGTCAGAAAGGCATTTTTTTAACGCCAATGTAAACCAAAGGGATTTGTGGGAAACTTACTTACCTGCATTTAAAGATTTAGTTGTTGACGCAAATGTTTATTCAGTAATGGGGGCATACAATAGAGTTAATGGAGAATCAGCCAGTGCTAGCAATTATTTATTACAAGAAATTCTACGTGATAAATGGGGTTTTAACGGATATGTTGTTTCGGATTGTGGTGCTATTAATGATATTCATGCAAATCATAAAATAGTAAAAACGCCAGAAGAGTCTGCGGCCTTAGGAGTAATTACAGGTTGTGATTTAAATTGCGGTGGTATATATCAAAATCATCTTCAGGAATCTGTTACTTTAGGATTGATTTCTGAAAAAGAAATTGACACTGCTGTTTATCGATTATTTCTAGCGAGAATGAAGTTAGGAATGTTTGACCCTGCTGAAATTGTTTCTTATGCACAAATCCCTTTCGACATTAATAATAGTCAAAAACATGATGAGCTATCATTAAAAACTGCTCTGAGTTCAATGACGCTTTTAAAAAATAATGGAGTACTACCAATTGACATAAATAAAATCAATAAAATTGCAGTTGTTGGACCTAACGCAGATAATATAAACGCATTACTTGGAAATTACCACGGCACCCCTTCAAGCCCAGTGACCTTTATAAATGGTTTAAATGATTATGTTGGTAAAAGAGCTGAAATAACTTACTCTAAAGGCGTAGATTTAGTAAAGGATGGTGCTCGTGGTTCAAACTTACTCAGTGATTCAATTATTAAAGATGTTAAAAGAGCTGATTTGGCAGTTTTTGTGGGAGGTTTAGATGCTACCTGGGAAGGAGAAGAAATGCCTGGAGGAATTAATGTAGATGGATTTTATAACGGAGATAGAACAAGAATTGAGATGCCTGAAATTCAACAAAAAGCAATTAAGGCCATGATTGATACAGGAACTCCTGTTGTATTAGTTTTAATGGCAGGAAGTTCAATTGCATTAAATGGATTAGAAAAAGAATTAGAAGCTATTTTAATGGCATGGTATCCAGGCCAAAGAGGTGGTAATGCTATAACTAGTGTTTTATTTGGAGATTATAATCCTGGCGGAAAATTACCTGTAACTTTTTACAGTTCAACATCTGAATTACCTGATTTTAAAGATTACAATATGAGTTCTGGGAATGGTTTCACTTATCGATACTATAAAGGAAAGGCACTTTACCCTTTTGGGCATGGACTTAGTTATACTAAGTTTAAATATTCTAAGCTTAAAGTGAATAAAATCAGACTAACTGAAAAAGAAAAATTCAAAATATCATTTACAATTAAAAATATTGGAAATTACAATGGTGATGAGGTTGTTCAAGTTTATATAAAAGATCTTAATTCAGAATTTCAAATGCCTATTAAACAATTACGAAATTTTGAGCGAATCTCATTAAATAAAAAAGATGAAAAGATAATTGAATTTGAATTTATCCCTATTAAAGACCTTCGATATTACAACTCAACAAAACAAAAATATATGGTTGAAAAGGGAAGTTTTGAGATTCAAGTTGGGTCTTCAAGTGAAGACATTCGTCTGAAAAAGATAATATATGTTGATTAGAATGAAAGTACCATTTATAAAATATTTACAAAACCAAGTATTATTAATCAGCTTCATTTTAATAGCAATACTTTCCAATCAGACTAAAGTACATGGCCAAAAGATCAATACAAACGAGGCATTACTAAATACTAAAATTGACAGCATAATATCAATCCTAACTTTGGAAGAAAAAATCGCAATGTGCCATGCTCAATCCAAATTTAGTTCAGCTGGTGTTCCAAGAATTGGAATTCCTGAATTATGGATGTCTGACGGTCCTCACGGAATTCGACCAGAAATGAATTGGGATAATTGGGATTATGCAAATTGGACCAACGATTATGTAACTGCTTTTCCAGCTTTAACATGCTTAGCTGCAACTTTTAATCCAGATTTATCCAAAGAATACGGAGGGAGTCTGGGTGAAGAAGCAAGATATAGAAAAAAAGATGTTCTCCTTGGTCCTGGAGTTAACATTTATAGAACTCCACTAAATGGTAGAAACTTTGAATATTTAGGTGAGGATCCTTTCTTGGCATCAGAAATGGTAGTACCATATATTCATGGAGTTCAGCAAAATGGAGTTGCAGCTTGTGTAAAACATTACGCTCTAAACAATCAAGAACAATGGAGAGGGCATATTAATGTTGAAGTGAGCGACAGAGCTTTGCATGAGATTTATTTGCCAGCCTTCAAGGCTGCGATAATTGAAGGTCAATCTTGGTCAATAATGGGTGCTTACAATAAATTTAGAGGGGAGCATTGTTGTCATAATCAAATTCTATTAAATGATATTTTAAAAAATAAATGGGATTTTGATGGAGTTGTAGTTTCAGATTGGGCAGGCACACATGATACTAATCAAGCGATACATAATGGATTAGATATTGAAATGGGAACTCCATCAAACAAAAATATTTCCAAAAGATATCCCTACAATAATAATTTCTTAGGGCTTAGTTTTTTAGAAAAAATAAACACTGGAGAGGTAAAAGAAGAGCTTTTAAATGATAAAGTGAAAAGAATTCTTCGATTAATGTATAGGACAACATTAAATCAAAATCGTCCATTAGGTAGTATCAATAATAAAGCGCATTCAAACACAGCTTATAAAGTTGCAACTGAGGGAATCGTTTTATTAAAAAATGAAGACAATCTTTTACCAATAGATATTTACAAAAAACTAAACATAGCCATTATTGGTGAAAATGCTAAAAAGTCGATGACTGTTGGTGGTGGATCTTCAGAATTAAAAGTAGCTTATGAAATTTCTCCTATTGAAGGATTAAAAAAACATTTTAAAAATGCAAATTTCAAATTTTCAACTGGCTATAACTCTAATGGAAATGAAGCTGAAAACTACAGATTGAATAACGAGGCATTATCCATTGCTGAAGAATCTGATATTGTTTTTTTTATTGGTGGTTTAAATAAAAACTCTTCACAAGACTCTGAAGGCTCGGATAGACAGCAATACAATCTTCCCTACAATCAAGATGGCTTAATAAAATCTATTTCTGAGGTTAACAAAAATATAGCAGTTATTTTAATTAGTGGAAACGCGATAAGCATGCCGTGGTTATCAAATGTAAAAACAGTTATGCAATCTTGGTATCTTGGAAGTGAAGCTGGTAATGCCATAGCTTCAGTCTTAAGTGGACAAGTTAATCCCTCAGGAAAACTTCCATTTACCTTTCCAAAAAAATTAATGGATAATGGAGCCCATTATTATGGAGAATTATCCTATCCAGGAAACGGTGAATCTCAATTTTATAAGGAAGATATTTTAGTAGGTTATCGCTGGCATGATACAAAAAAAATAAAACCTAATTTTGCTTTTGGACATGGACTTTCATATACTTCTTTTGATTTGTCTAAAATAAATTCAGATAAAAAATCTTACTCAGCAAGAGATTCAATTAAAATAAGTTGTGTAATAAAAAATACTGGAGTTGTGAATGGGTCTGAAGTTGTTCAAGTTTATATAGGGAAAAAGAATTCAAAAGTAAAAAGAGCTTTAAAAGAGTTAAAAGGGTTTGAAAAAATATCTGTATTACAAGGCGAATCTAAAAAAATTGAAATTAAAATTGGTGTAAGTAAACTTGCCTTTTATGATGAAAAAAAATCTGATTGGACTATTGAAAAAGGAGAATATATAGTATATGTTGGTAATGCCTCTGACAATATTTCCAAAGAATTAAAAATCAGAATTATATAAATAATCTTTAATACAAATTAATTTATAATAACTCCATCTGCTAAGAAAGATATTTTGTATTCTGGCTGAGTTATTTTTTCAATTTCTTCTATTGATTTATTTGCATCTTCGGCGTAATGTCTAAGAAGATCAACACTAATTGTGTCTTTCTTTGCTATTCCTTGCATAACAACTCTATTGTTTTCTTGCCCTTGTTTTGGAACAAAAAATCCATAATCTTTAAATCTAACCAAAATCGTATCCTGGTCTACTCTCACATTCATCCAACATCCTTTTTTTGGACATGTTGACAAAATAGTTCCCTCTATTTTAGTTTCAACTTCAGCTTGATTTTCAGTTAAATTTTTGACCTTAGCAAAGTCACTAATATTATTTGATGTGATTTTTTCACCGTAAAAGTTTAGTTCTTTGGGTTGACTTTCATTACAGGACAAAAGTGAAAGAAAAAATATAGCTATTATCAATTTATTCATCTGAAATATTTTAATTAAAGTTCAAATATAATTAAACTCAATTAGCATGGTAAGAAAGTTTTTATGAAAAAAATATTTCTGCTAACTTTTTTTGTTTAATAATATCTTTCAATGATTCTAAAAAAAACATAATCGGAGATCATTTTTCTGTTGACAAAAAATAATAATAACTAATAATTATTTGCGTTATATTTACCGATAAATTAATACAATACATACAAAATGAGAAAGCTAATTTTTATTCCAGCGCTATTACTTATAGTTGCCTGTCAACAACAATCAAATATGGATCCAAACATTAATCCATTCTTTCAAGAATGGGACACTGCATATGAAGTTCCTCCTTTTATGGATATCAAAGATGAGCATTACATGCCTGCATACAAAAAAGGAATGGAAGAAAATCTTTCTGAAATTGATGTGATAGTGAACAATACAGAAGCTCCAACTTTTAGCAATACAATTGAAGAGCTTGAAAGGACAGGAAAACTTCTTGGCAAAGTGTCTCGTGTGTTTTCTAACTTGGCAAGCTCAAATACGAACCCTCAACTACAAGAACTTCAGCGTGAGTTGAGTCCAATGCTTTCGGCTCACTACGATAAAATTTCACTAAACGAAGAATTGTTTAAACGTGTTGAGTCTATATGGCAAGAAAGAAACGCTATTGATCTAACAAGTGAACAACATAAGTTGTTAAATGATACTAGAAAACAATTTGTTCGAAGTGGAGCGCTAATGAATGAGGAAGAAAAAAAGCAAATCACAGAAATTAATTCTAAGATTTCAGGGCTATCAACATCTTTTGGTCAAAATCTTTTAGCAGAAACAAATGGTTTTGAACTTATTCTTGAGAAGTCAGATCTAGATGGTTTATCTGACGGAATCATAGCTGCAGCTTCTGAAGCTGCATCTCAAAAAATGGAAAAAGCAGAAACAAAGCAAGAGGGAGAAAAATATAAAGATAAGTTTGTGTTTACACCACACAGAAGTAGTATGTACCCTTTTTTAACAGAGTCCACACGTCGAGATTTAAGGGAACAGCTTTATAATTCATATGTAATGCGTGGAGATAATAATAATGAAACTGACAATAAAGAGATTGCTGCACAGATAGCAAAACTAAGAGCAGAAAGAGCAGAAATTATGGGTTATAAATCTCACGCTCATTTTGTTTTAGATGACAACATGCTTAAGACACCAGAAGAAGTTTATGATTTACTAACAAAACTTTGGGACCCAGCTGTTAAAAGAGCTGAAGTAGAAATTGCTGATATGCAATCAGTTGCAGATGCAGAAGGACAAGATTTTGAAGTTGCAGCTTGGGATTGGTGGCACTATTCTGAAAAAGTTCGTAAAGAAAAATACAATCTTGATGAGTCTACAATCAAACCATACTTATCCCTAGACAATGTTTTAGAGGGAGTTTTTAGTACGACAAATAAGCTGTGGGGGTTAAGTTTTACAGAGATTTTTGACATAGACCTGTATCATCCTGATGCACGAATTTGGGAAGTAAAAGATAAGGATGGAAGTCATTTAGGAGTTTTTATTGGAGACTATTTTACTCGATCAAATAAACGTGGAGGAGCATGGATGAGTAGTTTTAAAGGTCAATCTAATTTGGATGGAAGAGAGCGTCCTATTATTGTTAATGTTTGCAATTTTCCAGCTCCAGTAGGCGATAATCCAGCCTTATTAAGCTTTGATAATGTAGTTACCTTATTTCACGAATTTGGACATGCTATGCACGGTACATTAACAGATGTTACCTACGGAAGTATGGCAGGAACTTCTGGACCAAGAGATTTTATCGAGTTACCATCACAGCTATTAGAACACTGGGCAAGTGAGCCTGAGGTTTTGAAATCGTTTGCTACTCATTATGAGACTGGAGAGTCAATTCCTGATGACTTAATTAACAAGCTATTAAACGCTTCTAAATTTAATCAAGGATTTATAAATACAGAATACTTGGCAGCTTCATTATTAGACATGGATTGGCATTCAATTTCTGCTGAAGAAGCCCAACAATTAGACGCAAACAAATTTGAATCAGAATCTCTTAAAAAATATGGTTTGTTAGATGAAATTGCACCTCGATACAGAACAACTTATTTTGCTCATATATTTTCAGGAGGATATTCATCTGGATATTACAGCTATGTTCACGCCGCCGTACTTGACTCAGATGCCTTTGAAGCTTTTAAAGAAGCTGGTGATGTTTTTGATGCAGAATTATCCTCAAGATTAAGAGAAACGATATATTCTAAAGGCTCGACAGAAGATGCAATGGACTTATTTGTAAATTTTAGAGGTAGAAAAGCTATCATTGAACCGCTATTAAAAGTTAGAGGACTAGACGGGTCTAATTAAATTGAATGAGCCTTATTAGTACTTTTTCTGTAACATTATTCTGTGTTTATGAGAGTTTATGAGATCATTATTTTTTGTTTTTTGTTTTGCATAAGTTTTACTGCTTACTCGCACAACCCTGAAGATTTTGTTATTGCTGAAATAGAGCGTGGACAAATGAATTTTGAAAACGAAGAAATCGCAGCAGAATATGGTGCAGCACTAAAAAGGCAAAGGGCTCGCCGTTTAGCAGCAATGCCTCTTTATAAAAAATTCTACATTTTTGTAAAAGCAGGATTTGAGCATATAATTCCTCAGGGGCTAGATCACATCCTTTTTGTGTTAGGTTTATTTTTCTCATGCATAACTTTTCGTTCATTATTATGGCAAGTAACAGCATTTACCGTTGCCCACAGTATTACCTTAGTGTTAGCCGCTCAGGGGCTTGTTCAACTTCGTGGTGATATAGTTGAAATAATAATTGCACTATCAATAGTATGGATTGCTATAGAAAACTGTTTATACAAAGAACCAAGTAAATGGAGGTATTTAATTGTTTTTAGCTTTGGTTTACTTCACGGACTTGGTTTTGCTGCGCTATTAACGCAGTACGGCTTACCTAAAGATAATTTTATTTCATTATTATTAGCATTTAATATTGGAGTAGAGTTTGGACAATTAGCTGTTTTACTTATTGCTTTTCTATTGATAAAATTAATTTTAAGAAAAAACTGGTATAGTAATCAAATTAAAATTCCAGCCTCAATAATAATTGCCTTAGTTGGGCTATTTTGGTTTGTTGAACGAGTTTTTCAATTTTAAATAATCAGAACAAATGACAGATATTAATATTGAGCTAATCGGATTAATTGCAGCTGTATTTACTACTTCTTCTTTTTTTCCACAAGTGATAAAGATTTGGAAGACAAAGCAAACTAAAGACATTTCTACTACAATGTATATTGCGATGATGATTGGGACTTGCTTTTGGTTAACCTATGGAATACTAATAAATAGTCTCGCTATTATCGTAGCAAATATTATTTCGGGACTATTAGTTTTATTTGTGCTAATATTCAAATTAGTCAATAGAAACAACTGAAAGTTAAAAGTTATTTAAAATTATATAAGCTTATTAACTAATAATGAGAGTTTTATATTTAGTATTCAATTATGTTTATGTGAACTTAAAAAAACAACTTTTATGAATTACTACTTACACGTTTTACAAAACTTTAAAAACTTTTCTGGAAGGGCCAGAAGAAAAGAATATTGGATGTATACTTTAATTTACATGCCAATATTGTTTTTAGCAATGTTTGCTGATAATGCTTTGGGCACTACTTTCCAAATGGACGTAATGGGGCAAGCTGTTGACGTTGGTTATGGATGGGTCTATGTAATTGTTGGTCTATTACACTTTTTACCTTCTTTATCCGTAGTAGTTAGAAGACTTCACGACGTAGGAAAATCAGGATGGTTTTATTTAATCATACTTATACCTTTAGTAGGTTTTATTTGGATGCTAGTTTTACTTGTTTCTAATGGAAATGTTGGGGAAAATAAATATGGTGCTGATCCGAAAGCCTAATTTATAAAGATTAATTTACTCATTAATCTAAAAAAAAGCCATCCTTTTACAGATGGCTTTTTTATTTATATCAACCTAAAATAATTTAGGGGATTGTGTTTTTTATGTTGATTACAGTTTAAAAATAATCCCTAAAGTTGGGCTTGCCCATCTGTTAGCAATTTCTCCTTCCCAACCAATTTGCATCGCTGAATTATCACCAGACTTTGCATAAGATAAAATATTAGCTAAACCGAAGTCTATGATAATATTTTCAGTCATGAAGTAATTTAAACCAAATCCTGCACCTAATGAAGTCATTCCGTCATCGAAACTGTCTCCACTATCGAAGGATAAACCTAAACTAAAATACATTTTGTTTCTATCGTTTAAGTCCATGAAATAATTTCTAGCTCCTAATGTAATATTAGTGTCAGACATCTTATTTCCATCAACTTCCATGCTTTCTAATCCAATAGCGACTCCAACAGCCCACTTATCAGAAATAAAAGTTGCAATAGCTGGTGCAATTTCAGATCCGCTAGTTTCAACACCATCGATTTCTGAAGAACCAAATGTAACAGCTCCACCTAAAATCCAGTCACCCTTAGCAAAACCATAACTAGCTTCGTCTTGAGCCTGAATAGCAGGAACTGAAATAAACAATAATGTAATAAAAAGTAATAAATTTTTCATAATAATAGTTTTTAAAATTAATAGTTTAAGTTACAAATATAATAAAAAATAAGAATATCACAATTTAATGACACTAAAATTATATTATTCACATTAAAATGCTACTAATTCTAACTATAACACTGTTATTAACAATTGTTTATAACCCTGGTTAATAAAGGGTTATAGCTAGGTTTCAGCAAGCGCGAATAAATCTCACTTTTCTTTTAAAAAAAAATAGAAATTACAGAAAACTCAAAAATTAGCGGTTTAAAGCTGTAAAATTATCGCATAAGTATATTTAAGCAGTAATATTTATCAATAATGAAATTATTATGTATTCAATAATTTGAAATTACCTATCTTTATTGAAGCTAATTAATTAATATTCTAATATGCCTAGATATCATAAATTAGGAGAGGTTCCTCTCAAAAGACACACTGCATTTAAGGACAAAGAGGGCAACTTTTATTACGAAGAATTATTTGGAACAATCGGCTTTGAAGGGATGTCATCATTAATGTATCACACACAAAGACCCACTCAGGTTAAAGAAATTTTGAACTCCTACGACGTTTCTCCAAAAATATCTGTAGCCAAAAATATGAAAGCCTTGAAGCTAGAAGGGTTTAAAGTAGATGCTTGTGATGATTTTCTTGAAAGTAGAAAATGCATTTTAACCAACTCAGATTGTCAAATTATAGTTGCTGCTCCAAAAAAATCATTGACAGAATACTTTTATAAAAACACAGACTCTGACGAGGTGATATTTGTACACAAAGGCTCTGGGAAGCTTAGAACAATGCTTGGAAATATTGAATTTAAATATGGGGATTACCTGGTTGTTCCAAGAGGAATAATCTATCAGATAGAATTTAAAGATAATCACAATCGTCTTTTTATTGTAGAATCAAAAAGCCCTATATATACCCCTAAAAGATATAGAAATTGGTTTGGCCAACACGTTGAAGGAGCTCCATATTGCGAAAGAGATCTTCACCCTCCCTTTGAGCTCGAAACACATAACGAAATTGGAGATTTTTTAATTAAGGTTAAAAAACAAAACATGATTCATGAATATATTTATGCTGCCCACCCATTTAGTGTGGTAGGCTGGGATGGATATAATTTTCCATACAAGTTTTCTATACATGATTTTGAGCCAATAACAGGAAAAATTCATCAACCACCCCCTGTTCATCAAACATTTGAAACTAACAAATTTGTTATTTGTTCTTTTGTTCCAAGACTTTACGATTACCATCCAAACTCTGTGCCAGCTCCTTACAATCATAGTAATATAGACTCGGATGAAGTAATATATTATGTAGATGGAGATTTTATGAGCAGAAATGACATAAAAGAAGGTAGTATAACCTTACACCCAGCTGGTATTCCTCACGGACCCCACCCAGGGGCAATGGAAAAAAGTATTGGCAAAAAAGAAACTTTTGAGCTTGCAGTGATGGTTGATACATTTAGTCCGCTAATGGTGACTGAAGATGCTGTCAATCTCACGGAGGGGCAATATCACACTTCATGGTTAAACAAAAAATAAAATACAAATAAATGGAATCAGCTAAAAGCATAGATGAATTACAAAATTTTAATTTTGAAATAAAAAAAATATTTGATGATGCTCAGGATTTCCTTCCTATTATGGGAACAGATTATATTGAGCTATATGTAGGTAATGCAAAACAAAGTGCACATTATTATAAAACAGCTTTTGGCTTTCAGTCAGAGGCATACGCGGGGCTTGAAACAGGAAAAAAAGACATAGCTTCTTACGTCCTAAAACAAGGAAAAATAAGATTAGTTTTAACAACTTCAATGCAAAAAGGAAGTGATATTAACAAGCATGTGGACAACCACGGAGATGCGGTAAAAATCATAGCATTACATGTTGAAGATGCCACCAAAGCTTTTAATGAAACTGTTAAAAGAGGTGCAAAACCTTATTTACAACCAACAAAAGAAGAGGATGAACATGGAACTATAATTAAGTCAGGAATTTACACATACGGAGAAACAGTACATCTTTTTATAGAAAGAAAAAATTACTCTGGTGTATTTTTGCCAGGATACAGAAAATGGGCTTCTCATTACAACCCAAAAAATATAGGGCTAAAATATATTGATCATGTTGTCGGAAATGTTGATTGGGATGAAATGAATATTTGGTGCAAATTTTACCAAGAAGTTATGGGCTTTGCTCAAATAATCTCATTTGATGACAAGGATATTTCTACAGAGTTTACTGCCCTTATGAGTAAAGTAATGAGTAATGGCAACGGTAGAATAAAGTTTCCAATAAACGAACCAGCAGATGGACTTAAAAAGTCTCAAATTGAAGAGTATCTAGACTTTTATAATGGGCCTGGGGTACAACACCTTGCGTTAGCAACTGATAATATTGCTGAGACTGTTAAAGAAATGAAAAACAGGGGTGTAGAGTTCTTATATGTCCCAGAAACATACTACGATGACTTGCTAGAAAGAGTTGGAGAAATAGACGAAGACTTAAACACATTAAAAGAGCATGGAATTCTTATTGACAGAGATGAAGAAGGGTATTTATTACAAATTTTCACAAAACCAGTTTTAGACAGACCGACCATGTTCTTCGAGATTATTCAAAGAAAAGGAGCTCAGTCATTTGGTAAAGGAAATTTCAAAGCTCTTTTTTCAGCGATTGAAAGAGAACAAAAAAATAGAGGAACTTTGTAACTTACTATTAACAAAATATATTTGGAACTCAATAGCGTAACAGAAAAACTGCCAAAGTATTTACATAAGTTTATTGTTAAACAACCTTATGAGGAATATAATGCTCAAAATCAAGCGGTTTGGAGATATGTTATGAGGTTAAATGTCAACTCCTTAAAAACAATTGCTCACGAATGCTATATTGATGGCCTAAACAAGACAGGTATCGATGCTGAACGAATTCCTGAGATGGAAGGAATGAATAGAATTCTTAAAGAGATTGGGTGGGCTGCTGTTGCCGTAGATGGATTTATTCCTCCAAATGCATTTATGGAATTTCAGTCATATAACGTTTTAGTTATTTCATCTGAAATAAGAACAATAGATCACATAAAGTACACGCCAGCTCCAGATATAATTCACGAAGCAGCTGGACATGCTCCGATTATTGCTAATCTAGAATATTCTGAATATTTAAGAAGATTAGGCGAAATTGGCAGCAAAGCAATTTCTTCTCCAAAAGATGAAGAAATGTATGAAGCTGTTAGGCTTTTATCTATTTTAAAAGAAAACCCCAATTCGAGTAAAAAAGACATTGATAGTGCCAATAATAATGTTAACCGATTACAAAATGAAATGACTGAGCTTTCGGAAATGGCCAAAATTAGAAATCTTCACTGGTGGACAGTTGAATACGGTTTAATAGGAGATACTAATAACCCTAAAATATATGGCGCTGGACTGCTTTCATCTATTGAAGAGAGTCAAGCCTGTCTTGAAAAAAGTATAAAAAAAATTCCTTACTCAATCGATGCGGCAAATATAAATTTTGACATTACAAAGACTCAGCCTCAGTTGTTTGTAATCCCTGATTTTTCGAAACTCAGCTTTGTTTTGGAAGAATTTGCAAATACAATGGCAATTAGAACTGGAGGTGTCAAAGGAGTTAGAAAGTTAATTGATTCAAAAAAAATGGGGTCAATTGAATTAAGTACTGGAATTCAAATTTCAGGTCATTTTAGCGATATGATCCAAAAAAACAATGAGCTTGTGTATTTTAATACAGTAGGGGAAACAGCTATTTCGATAAATGGAATTGAGCTAATTGGTCATGGTAAAGATTCTCACCCTAATGGTTTTGGAAGCCCAATCGGAAAACTAGACGGCATAAACATGTCCATTGAGGATATGTCTCCAAAAGATTTAGAAGTATATGGAATAATTGAAGGCAAGATGACAATGCTTAAATTTGAAAGTGGTGTGATAGTAAAAGGAAAGATTATTACTGGGAAAAGAGACTTACAGGGTAAGATAATTTTAATTTCTTTTGAAGATTGTACAGTCACTTTTTTAAATCAAGTGTTATTTAAGCCGAGCTCAGGTGTTTATGATATGGCTGTAGGCGAGAGAATAAGATCAGCTTTTGCTGGACCAGCATCTCCAGATTCTTTTGATGATGTTTATTCAATTTCAAACAAAAAAACTACTAAGATAGTTTATTCTAAATCTGAACAATATTTACATGTCCTCTACGAAAAGGTGAGAGGTTTAAGGGCTAATAAATCATTGGATGAAGAGCTCCTGTTACAAATATTTGATGAAGTACAAACAAAATATCCTATGGAATGGCTAATTTTACTAGAGCTATTCGAACTAGCCTACATAAACAAGAAAGGTTTAGGAGATAAAATACATAAACAACTTGCCAAACTAAAAGAAAACAATGATCTTGAACAATTAATTTGTGACGGATTAGATTTAATTAAAAAAACTTGATTTATGCAAACTTGGATTAAAATTGATAAAAACTCTGATTTTAGTATATACAACTTACCTTTTGGAGTTTACTCAATGGAAAACAAAAACAAAAGAATTGGTATAGCTATTGGAGATCTGATTTTAAACTTAGAGGCTATTTATAAATTAGGAGTTTTTGATGAATTAAATTTTCACTCAAATGTATTTGTCTCTAACTACCTCAACGATTTTATTTCTTTAGGTAAAAAAACAACCGTTAAAGCAAGGGAAATTGTCCAAAAAGAACTTTGTAATATGTCGTCTGTCTTAAGAAATGACAAATCTATATTTATAAAACAAAAGGATGTAACGATGCATATGCCTGTAAAAATTGGTGATTATACAGATTTTTACTCAAGCATTGAGCATGCAACTAATATTGGCACAATGTTTAGAGATCCTAAAAATGCTCTACTACCAAACTGGAGACACCTTCCTGTTGGGTACCATGGCAGAGCTTCTTCAATTATTCTAAGTGGACAAGACATAAATAGACCAAAAGGTCAAGTTATGTTAAATGATAATGCAGCTCCCTCTTTTCAAGAGTCTAAAAGAGTAGATTTTGAATTGGAAATGGGGTTTATAATTGGAAAGAGCACTGATTTAGGAGAGTCTGTATCAACTCATGAAGCTGAAGATTTTATTTTTGGTAAAGTATTGTTTAATGATTGGTCAGCCAGAGATATTCAAAAATGGGAGTATATCCCTTTGGGGCCTTTTTTAGCTAAAAGTTTTGCTTCATCTATTTCTCCTTGGGTAGTAACATTAGAAGCTCTTGAGCCGTTTAAAACCACTGGTCCAAAACAAGAACCTAAAGTTCTCCCTCATTTAGAAACAAAAGGAGCAAAAAATTACGACATAAACTTAGAGGTTTTAATCAAGCCTGATAAAGAAACTGAAAAAACAGTAAGTAGGTCAAACTTTAAGTTTATGTACTGGAATATGTGCCAACAATTAGCGCATCACACAAGTAATGGGTGTAATATGAACGTAGGTGATATGATGGCCTCAGGAACTATAAGCGGACAAGATGCTGACTCTTATGGGTCAATGCTAGAATTATCTTGGGCTGGGTCAAAACCAGTGAATTTAAACAATGGTGATTCTAGAAAATTTATTAAAGATAATGACACGGTTATAATGAGAGGATATTGCCAAAAAGGATCGATAAGGGTTGGTTTTGGTGAGGTAAAAACTAAATTGCTAAAATCTCTTTAAATTATTTTTATGAAAAATATAAAATCTATAGATCCTATTAGCCTTCAAACAAAAGAGCTTCACAAAATTCTCTTATCCTCAATTGCGCCTAGACCTATTGCATTTGCAAGCACAGTAGATAGTATTGGTAATGTAAACTTAAGTCCATTTAGCTACTTTAATGTTTTTAGTTCAAACCCACCAATATTAATCTTTTCACCCTCCAGAAGGGTTAGAGACAACACGACTAAACATACATTAGAAAATGCAATGGAAACTAAAGAAGTAGTGATAAATGTCGTTAACTTTCCAATTGTAGAACAGATGTCAAAATCTAGTATAGAATATGAAAAAGGTGTTAATGAATTTATTGAAACTGGGTTAACTCAAGTTAAATCTTTACTAGTTAAGCCACCTCGAGTTTTAGAGTCTCCTATCTCTTTTGAGTGTAGAGTTCAAGAGATCATTTCACTTGGAGAGTCTGGGGGTGCAGGTCAATTAATTATAGCTAAAGTTGTTCAAATTCACATTGACAAAAAGTTTTTAGACAAAAACGGAGACATTGACAGCGAAAAGTTAGATTTAGTAGCGAGAATGGGTGGAGACTGGTATACTAGATCAACTAAAGAAAGCATGTTTAAAATTCCAAAGCCCTAAAATTGGAAGAAAAAATTAGATTAATTTGGGACTTTAGAGGTCCTGATTGCGAAAAAATAGCAAAGCATTACAAGATTCATTTATCCGATTTTTTAAATACAAACAATTCTGTATATTTTGATTTTAATGATAGAAAAATAACGACAAATCATCATATGGTTTATTTAATAGTTTATAAAAGTAATATGAAATATTTTAGGGATAAGCTTAAACCAAATCGTGGAGAAATTGCTACACAAAATTAAATTATTTACAAATGATACGTAAAGCTAATCCTGGTGACTTAAACACTCTATTAGAAATAACAAGGTCATGTGCTAAGTTGATGGAATCAAAAGGCATCTTTCAATGGAATGATAGCTACCCAAGCTTGTCTGCATTTGAAAATGATGTCACTAATAATTGGCTATATGTAAATATTAAAGAGGAAGAAATAATTGGCTGTATTTGTATATCTAACTTTATGGATAAAGAGTACCAGTCAGTAAAATGGCTTACAGATAATAATAATAATATTTATATCCATAGACTGGCTGTAGACCCAACTCATCAAAAAATGGGCTATGCCCAAGAAATGATATCTTTTGCTGAGAGTTTTGCCAGAAAAAATAACTATGATTCAATTCGATTAGATACTTTTTCTAAAAATGTTCGTAATCAACATTTTTATCAGCAAAGAGAATATAAAAAATTAGGAAATATTTTTTTTCCTAATCAAAGTGAATACCCTTTTTATTGTTATGAACTTGTATTATGAAATTGCTAAAGTATAGTCAAATACACAAACTTGCTATACCAGCTTTAATTTCTGGAATTGCAGAGCCAATTCTTTCAATAACTGACACAGCTATTGTTGGGAATGTAGATCACAACTCCATGGAAGCCCTTGGAGCTGTAGGAATTGTTGGGACATTTCTATCCATGTTAGTTTGGGTCTTTGGTCAAAAAAGAAGTGTAATTGCATCAATAGTATCTCAAGCAATAGGAGCAAAAAAAATTGATGAAGTTAAGTCTCTTCCTTCGCAAGCTATTTTTATAATTTTATTATTAAGCCTTATAATTATTGGTGTAACCTACCCGTTTGCCGAGAGTTTGTTCCGTTTTTATAACGCATCAGGAATAATCTTAGAGTATAGTGTAGATTATTATAAAATAAGAGTTGTTGGAATCCCATTTACTTTAATTACAATAGGGGTCTTTGGAGTTTTTAGAGGGCTTCAAAATACAATTACTCCAATGGCGATTGCAATCGTTGGAACTTTATTAAATATAGTTTTAGATGTAATATTTGTTTATGGAATAGAAGGGTTGTTAAACCCTATGCATATATATGGAGCTGCTTACGCCAGTGTAATTGCTCAAATAACAATGGCTGGGTTAGCTATATTTTTATTATATAAAAAGACTAAAATTACATTACGATTTAGTCTTCCTTTTAATAAAAAAATTAAAGATTTCTTATTAATGTTTTTTGATTTAATCATTAGGACATTAGCTTTAAATATAGCTCTATATTTTGGCAGCTCTTTTGCCGCAAAATATGGTGATGAATTTATTGCGGCCTACACAATTGCCATTAATTTATGGTTTCTTGGTGCATTTATAATAGATGGATACTCTA
Organism: uncultured Flavobacteriaceae bacterium; assembly: GCA_964275595.1. Classification (GTDB taxonomy): domain Bacteria; phylum Bacteroidota; class Bacteroidia; order Flavobacteriales; family Flavobacteriaceae; genus SGZJ01. The sequence continues at coordinate 293,509 of CAXYDM010000008.1, read as the reverse complement.
GTGCTGGAACAATTCTCTCAGGAAAATTCTTTGGCGAAAAGTCATACAATAAACTTATTGATCTAGCATTTAAGCTCAGTTTAATAAGTATAATTTTAGGAATATCAATATTTACTATTGGTATGATTTTTTATAACCATGTTGGTATAATGTTTACTAAGGAAGAAATAGTTTTAGTAGAGTTTTATAATATTTTTTGGATAGTTTTGATAATGCAACCTTTGTGTGCTCTAGCATTTATTTATGATGGAATATTTAAAGGATTAGGGTGGATGAAAGAACTTAGAAATGTCCTCCTTTTTTCTACCTTTATTGTTTTTATACCAACATTATTAATTGCAAATAGTTATGGCTATAAATTAGAAGGAATCTTTTTTGCATTTACTCTGTGGATAATAGCAAGAGGGGCTCCATTAATTATTAAATTCTATAAAACTTGTGTTCCACTTGTTCAAAAAATGTAAATTTGAATAAAATTAATTAAATGTCTACTATAAGAATTACAAAAGGATTTTCATTTGAAGCAGGCCACGCTCTTTATGGTTATGATGGGAAATGCAAGAACCTTCATGGGCACAGTTACAAATTATCTGTTACTGTTATTGGAGCTCCAATTACCGACAAAACAAATCCAAAATTTGGAATGGTAATTGATTTTACTGACCTTAAAAGAATTGTTACTGAAGAGATTATAGATAAGTTTGATCATTCGACAATTTTTAATAAGAACACCCCTCATGTTAAACTAGCTAAAACCCTTAAAGACGAAGGGCACAATGTATTGTTAGTTGATTACCAGCCAACAACAGAGTGTATGGTTACGGATTTTGCAAAAAAAATTACTGAAAGATTGCCAAATAACATAAAATTATCCTCCTTAAAATTACAAGAGACTGAATCATCATATGCGGAGTGGGTTTCAGCTGAGAATAACTAAAACATATAATAATTGATAAGTTTACCAAAAAATAAAAAAATATATTTTGCTTCTGATAACCATCTCGGGAATCCAAGCTTTCAAGCAACTATTCAAAGAGAAAAGAAATTTGTTTCTTGGCTTGAAGAAATAAAGTCTGATGCAGGAGCTATTTTTTTACTTGGAGATTTATTTGACTTTTGGTTTGAGTACAAATCTGTCATCCCAAAAGGTTTTGCTAGAACATTTGGGAAACTAGCAGAACTCTCAGACATGGGAATTCCAATCCATTTTTTTGCCGGAAATCATGACTTATGGATTAGAGATTATTTTAAGCAAGAACTCAACATAGAGGTTTATTTTCATCCAAAAGAATTTATTATAAACGACAAGAAATTTTTTATGGGGCACGGAGACGGGCTAGGTCCTAAAGACAAGTCGTTTAAAAGACTTAAAAAAATATTTACTAATCCATTTTGTCAATTCTTGTTTCGATGGATTCATCCTGACCTTGGGGTTCCATTTGGTCAACACTTGTCTCAAAAAAATAAAAAAAAATCAATACAAAATGATTTAATTTTCAATGGAAATGATGAAGAATGGCTAACAAAATATTGTAAACAAAAATTAGAAACTAATCATTATGATTATTTTGTATTTGGCCATCGCCACTTGCCATTAGAGATAAAATTATCAGAAAAGTCAACGTATTTTAATTTAGGCGATTGGATAAGTCACTATACCTATTGCTCCTTTGACGGTAAGGAAATGAAATTGTTAAAACACTAAGTGTTTTTTTCATCCTCAGTTAGGTCTAGTTTTCTGAAACTTGGAGACACAAAAGCTGTTCCTACAGCTGTCAATACTGTAATCGTCCCACCAAAAACTACAGCAGTAACAGTCCCCATTAATTTTGCTGTTACACCACTCTCAAAAGCACCTAATTCATTAGATGACCCAACAAAAATTGAATTTACAGAAGCCACTCTTCCTCTTAAGTGATCTGGAGTTTTTAGTTGCAGAATAGTTTGTCTTATAACCATGGAAATTCCATCAGTTAATCCGTAAATAAATAGAGATAAAACAGATATCCAAAACAAAGACGAAAGTCCAAATGTGATTATAGATATTCCAAATCCAAATATTGCAATTAATAATTTAGTTCCTGCATTTTTAGTAATAGGAATATATGCAGCAATAAACATTGTGATCAAAGATCCAACAGCGGGAGTCGCTCGTAAAACCCCAAATACTTCAGAGGGCTCCATCCCAACTGGAATTACAATTATTTCAGTTGCATAAATAGGTAATAACGCTATCGCTCCTCCAAAAAGTACAGCAACCATGTCTAAAGTAATTGCTCCTAAAATTGCTTTTGAATTATACACAAAAGCAACCCCCTCTCTAAGACTTTTAAAGATATTTTCACCAATCTTAGGGTTTAAAATTGGTTTTCTTTTAATAAATGAAAGTGTTAATAAAGACACTAAGACTCCTGCCAAAACTACTCCCATAGAACTATTAACTCCAATCCAATGAATAGAAAAACCTGCAAATGCTGGGCCTAAAACAACGCCCATTTGCCAAACTGAACTGCTCCAAGTAGCTGCATTAGCATATGTATTTTTTGGGACTATTAGGGCTACTAAAGAAAAGATAGTTGGGCCAAAAAATGCTCTTATAAAGCCACCGATAAAAACCAATAAATAAATTAAGTAAAGTATTGTCTGGCTAGAAAACATTGTTTTTGCATCAGAACTAGTGACCAAGTAAAAACCAACACTGACAAACAGAAAAGCTATAATGCAATAAATTAATAAATTTCTTTTTTCTTTTTGGTCAACTATATGACCTGCAAAAAGTGCCATTGAAACCGCTGGAACAACCTCCATTAAGCCTATTAAGCCTAAAGACAATGGGTTTTTTGTTATTTCCCAGACCAGCCATTCAACAATAATAAATTGCATAGACCAGGAAAAAACTAATATAAACCTAACAACTAAAAAGATATTAAATTCTCTAAATCTTAGAGCTGAATATGGGTCTACTTTAAGGGTTTTCTCAATCATTACTTTTTATGTCTAACAGTTTTAACTGAATAGATTTTACTCCATTCCAGTTGTTTTCATCAATATTAAATGCTGCTTTAAATTGAGCTTTATTTTTTACTAAAGATAACTTATCTCCTAATCCAAATGCTATTGCTTTAAAAATATCCGAATTTTCTTGTCTTAAAGACAGCTTTAAATGTTTGTCCTCTTCGCCAACGGTCTTGCAATACCCGGTGTCTTTTAAGTTATCAGCACAAAAAACAGGCTGTTTATTTGATGGTCCAAAGGGGGCAAATTGTTTTAATATTCTAAAAAATTTTGGAGTTATTTCTGAAAATAGAATTTTTTCTTCAACTTTAATTGTTGGAGTTAACATTTTCTTTTCAATAGTTTTTTTAACATGTTTTTCAAAACTATGTTTAAATGCTAAATAGTTTTCAGGCTTCAAGGTAAGTCCAGCAGCATATTTGTGACCACCAAATTGAATTAAGTGCTCTTTGCAAGATTCAATTGCATTATAAATATCATAGCCTTTTACAGATCTGGCTGAAGCCGCTAAAACATCATTGCTTTTTGTAAAAACTAACGTCGGCCTATAATATTTTTCAATTAATCTAGAGGCTACAATACCTATCACTCCTTTATGCCAGTCTTTTTTAAATACTACAGTTGTAAAGTCTTTTTGTTCTTCATTGTTCTCCAGCTGTTCTAATGCTTGACTAGTTATAAGTTGGTCTAAGCCCCTTCTTTCAAGATTGAAAGTGTCAATTTCTTTAGAAAAATAAATGGCGTTATCAAAGTTTTCCTCAAGTAATAGTTCTACAGCATTATTTCCATGTTTAATTCTTCCTGCAGAATTAATTCTGGGTGCAATATAAAATGAGACCTCACTTAAAGTTATTTCAGGCTTATTAATGCCTCTAATAATTGCTTTTAAGCCAACAGTTGGAGAACTGTTTATGACTTTTAATCCAAAATGGCAAAGTGTACGGTTTTCACCAACTAGCGGAACTAAATCTGCGCCAATTGCAACTGCTACTAAATCTAAATAATTTTCAATATTTGACTGCCAATCGTCATGAGCAATATCTAATGCTTGAATTAATTTAAACCCAATCCCGCAACCACAGAGGTACTTAAATGGATAATTACAATCATCCCTTAAGGGGTCTAATACCGCTATTGCATCTGGAATAAGTGATCCAGGTTTATGATGATCACAAATTATGTAATCAATATTTTTATTGTTTGCATAAGAAATTTTATCTACAGCCTTTATTCCGCAATCTAAAGCTATGACTAAACTAAACTCATTATCTGCGGCATAATCAATAGATTGATATGATATTCCATAGCCTTCGTCATATCTGTCCGGAATATATGTGCTAATTTGATTTGTTGAGTTAGACCTTAAATACTTACATACCAGCGCGACAGAAGATGTTCCGTCAACATCGTAATCTCCATAAATTAATATCTTTTCATCATTTGTAATAGCCTCTGAGATTCTCTTTACTGCTTTGTCCATGTCTTTCATTAAAAAAGGATCATGAAGATGATCTAAAGATGGTCTAAAAAAAGTTTTAGCATCTTCAAAAGATTTTACATCTCTTGAAATGAGTAAAGAAGCTGTTGTATTACAAACATTTAATTCCTTAGACAGAGTTTTTATTTCTTTTTCTAAATCTGCGCTATTAACTTCCCAATGCATTATTTAGTATTATGAAAATGAGATGATGTGTTTACTTCTGCAAATTTTCTAAACATCTCCATCACACCACAATATTTAGTAACTGAAAGTTCTACGGCTCTATTAATTTTTTCTTCATTTAAATTGGACCCATAAAAATGATATTCCAAATTAACTTTTTTATAATATTTTGGGTGTTCCTTTGTTAATTCAGCTGATGTGTTCATTTTAAAATCCGTAAGCTCAATTTTCATTTTTTCTAGAATTGAAATAACATCTAGGCCTGAACATCCGGCAAGAGAAGAAAGCATCAAAACTTTTGGTCCTGAAATATTATCTTCTTTATTTTCTCCAGATCCGAGGGTTAATGTAGATTCATTTGGGTTTAAGGATTCAAATATTAAATCCCCCTTCCATAATGTTGTGATTTTATCATCCATAATTTATTTGTGTCTTTGAATTATTATTACTATTTCTCCTTTTGGTTTATTTTTAATAAAATGCTCTTCAAGTTCTTTTGAAGTTCCTCTAAGTGTTTCTTCAAACAATTTTGAGATTTCTCTGGAGACAGATAATTGAGTTTCCTCACCCATAAATAATGAAATGTCTTTAAGTGTTTTTAGAAGTTTATGTGGGGACTCGTATAATATTATTGTTCTTATTTCTTCTGCTAATATTTTAAGTCTAGTTTGTCTTCCTTTTTTTACAGGAAGAAAACCTTCAAAAACAAACTTATCATTGGGAAAGCCGGAGTTTACCAAAGCAGGAATTAAGGCAGTAGCACCTGGCAAGCAGTCAACTTCTATTTGATTTTCAACACACTCCCTTACTAAAAGAAACCCTGGATCTGAAATTGCAGGAGTTCCTGCGTCACTTATTATAGCAATATTAAGACCAGACTGGAGTTTTTCTATAATACTTTCTAAAACCCTATGTTCATTATGCATGTGGTACGAAACCATTGGAGTTTTAATTTCATAATGATTTAATAGTTTCCCTGATGTTCTTGTGTCTTCAGCTAAAATTAAGTCTACATTATTAAGCGTTTCAACCGCCCTAAAAGTAATGTCTTTTAAGTTTCCTATAGGGGTAGGCACAATATATAATTTACTCATGCTTTATATTTATTAAAAACTTTTTAAGATATTATTAAATTGATGATTGATTTTTGATAAATTTACTTTCTCAATCTTTTTTTGAAAAGAAAGCTTAACTAATAATAAAATTACAAAATGTTTCTTGAAAATACTTTGAAATATGATAAACAATTTGGGTGGATTGAAGTAATCTGTGGATCGATGTTTTCTGGGAAAACAGAAGAACTAATTAGGCGATTAAAAAGAGCAAAATATGCTAACCTTAAGGTTGAGATTTTTAAACCCAATGTAGATGTAAGATATGAGGACGATATGGTTGTCTCTCATGATGAAAATGAGATAATGTGTACCCCGGTTCCTGCAGCTGCAAATATTCCTATATTAGCTGATGGGTGTGATGTAATTGGTATTGATGAAGCTCAATTTTTTGATGATGAAATTGTAAATGTGTGTAATTTTTTAGCCAACAAAGGTATTAGGGTGATTGTAGCTGGTTTAGATATGGATTATAAAGGAAATCCTTTCGGCCCAATGCCCAATCTAATGGCTACAGCAGAGTTTGTTACCAAAGTTCATGCTATTTGTACTAGAACTGGGGGGCTTGCTCATTACAGTTACAGAAAAGCTGAAGATGACAACTTAGTTTTATTAGGAGAGACTAATGAATACGAGCCATTAAGTAGGCAGGCATACTTTAAAAGTCATCAATCAAAAATAAAGGATATAAAAGTAACAGATGCTGAACAAATTATAATAAATAAAGATGTCTAAGAGTAAGGGGACCTTTGTTGAAATAAACTTAAGATCACTACAGCACAATTTCGATTATATTAAGTCAATAATTTCTGATAAAACGAAAATTCTAGCTGTTATAAAAGCTTATGCATATGGAAGTGAGCCTTATAAAATTGCGAGCTTTCTTCAAAAATTACAAGTCGACTATTTTGCAGTAGCTTATACCTCTGAGGCTTTAAAGCTTAGACAATCTGGCATAAAAAAACCTATACTAATTTTTCATCCTCAACCAGAAAGTTTAAGCGCTATAATTAAGTATAAGCTAATACCTACATTATATTCATTTAAAATACTGCAATCCTTTAAAGAGGTTTTGAGTGCGGAAAAACTTAAAAACTACCCAGTTCACTTAAAAATAAACACAGGCTTAAACAGAATAGGTTTTGGCTCACAAGACATATCTAAATTACTTAACTACATTAACAGTGACAATTTTATTAAAATAGATGGGATCTATTCTCATTTATCATCAAGTGAAGATAAATTAGAGTTTGATTTTAGCCAAAAACAAATTACTCTTTTTAAAGAATCGTTTACAAAAATAATTAGTAGTATTAATAATAAACCTTTGGTGCACCTTTGTAATACATCGGGTGTTTTCAATTTCCCTGATGCTCATTTTGATATGGTTAGATGTGGGATAGGGCTTTATGGCTTTTCCAATAAACTAACTGAAGACAAGAGTCTAATACCTGTGGTTAGCTTAAAATCTTCAATTTCCCAAATTCATTTGATAAACAAAGGAGATAGTGTAGGTTATAACAGAGGCTATATTGCTGAAACAAATAAAAAAATTGGCACCATCCCTTTAGGTCATGCAGATGGAATTTCTAGACTTTATGGTAATAATAATGGATTTGTATATATAAAAAACAAAAAAGCTCCAATAGTAGGAAATGTATGTATGGATATGTTAATGGTAGATATCTCTGGGATTGACTGTGATGAAGGAGATGAGGTTATAGTTTTTAATGAAAAGCATACAGCAGAAGAATTAGCAGAATCTATTAACACTATTTCATATGAGCTGCTAACAGGTCTCTCTGAAAGAATAGTAAGAAAGTTTATAGATTAAATAAATGAATTCTTAATTTAGATAAATTTTAATCGTACAAAGAAATTAAATGAAAGTAGCTATAGTTGGTGCAACTGGTTTAGTGGGCTCAGTTCTTTTATCCATAATGGAACAGAGAAACTTTCCTGTGTCTAAATTAATTTTAGCTGCTTCAGAAAAAAGTATCGGTAAAAAGATTATTTTCAACGGAGACGAGCATACTGTTATTGATTTGCAAAGCGCTCTAAGTTTAAAGCCTGAAATAGCGCTTTTCTCTGCTGGTGGCGAAATATCTTTAGCTTGGGCGCCCAAATTTGCTTCAGCTGGCAGTATAGTGATTGACAACTCTTCTGCCTGGAGAATGGACCCTAACAAAAAGCTAATTGTCCCTGAAATAAATGCAAAATCATTAACAAAAAACGATCGAATAATTGCAAATCCTAATTGTTCTACTATACAATTAGTTATGGCGCTACACCCATTGCATACTAAATACACAATAAAAAGACTAGTTATTTCTACCTATCAATCAATTAGTGGCACTGGAGTTAAAGCAATTAAACAACTAGAAAATGAATTTAATAATATTGAGGGTGAAATGGCATATGATTATAAAATATATGGAAATGCCATTCCTCAATGTGATGTTTTTTTGGAAAATGGGTACACTAAGGAAGAGATGAAGCTTGTTAATGAAACAAGGAAAATATTAAACGACAAATCAATATCAATTACCGCTACTGCTGTTAGAGTCCCTGTATTAACCGGGCATAGTGAATCTGTCAATATTGAGTTTAATGATGACTATGATTTGTCAGAATTAAAAAATTTATTATCGACTAAAAAGGGGATGACTCTAATTGATGATACAAAAAACAACCTTTATCCTATGCCCCTATTTTGCGTTGGAGAGGATGAGGTTTTTGTAGGGAGAATTCGAAGAGATGAATCTAGAGATAATTCTTTAAACATGTGGGTTGTAAGTGATAATCTAAGAAAAGGGGCTGCTTTAAATGCTATACAAATCGCTGAGTACATAATAGCTACAAATCTTTTAAAAAACTAGAAATTTTCTGTTAAAATCTGTGTATGAAGAAAAAATATATTTTAATAATTTTAATAATTTTTGGAGTTCAATGTAACATTCATTCCCAGGAAGAGGGCAAAATATTTACAATATATTTAGTTAGACACTCTGAAAAAGATCTATCGTCTAATAATTCAGCAGACCCTTCACTTACTAAATGTGGTAAACAAAGGTCAGAGAATTTAAGTGTATTTTTAAAAGATGTACCTCTTGACGCTATATATAGTACTGACTATAATAGAACTAAAAATACAGCTTTGCCAACCGCTACTTCTAAAGATATAAAGGTCACAGAATATGACGCACTAGAACTCAAAAGCTTTTCAAAATTATTAGTAGACAGAGAGCAAAATGCACTAGTCATAGGGCATAGCAACACAACAGGTGTTTTGGCTGGGCTATTGATCGGTAAAGAAATAGGTGCTTTTGATTTAAATATTTATAACCGCATATATCAAGTAGTGATGTATAATAAGCAAGGGAGGCTTCATTTATTAAATACAGTTTCAGACTGTATTGATTAAATCACAAATAAAACATTTGTATATTTGGGCTTGAATAAAAAGTTAAACAAAGACTTTATGATGACTAAAAGATTTTTTTTATCTCTTCTTTGTTTAATATGTTTTCATTTTTTTTCTTCTGCTCAAGATGTAGAAATTGACAACTACTCTGTAAATAACTTGGGACAAGTACAGCTTTCAATTCAAGCAGAATCTGGCAAATATTATGTGCTTCACGCTCAACACAGCCCTACATTTAACTGGGCAACATCAATTACAATTGGAGTTGAAGGTACAATGGTAATTTCAGAATCTGGCGCAGCATACCCATTAGAAAACTACACAATTACAGAACATGATACGGGAAATCCTGATGACTATGACGGGGATGGTATAGATGATATTACTGAGTTTAATAACATGCCTACTGATGGCCCTCTTAACTTCGCAGAAGCGATTGATTTTATTGATGGAGCTACTTCAATACCAGATGCTGAAACATTTATGAGTTTAGCCACGGTCAATAATGTTGGCTGGGCTCCTTTTCTCGATGATCAATTGTATGTTAAATTCGGAATACTGGATAGAGATACATCTGAACCAAAGATCTATTTTATAAACAGTAACACATATACGATACATGCAAGCTTTTGGAATGGAATAGACGCTACTGTTAATGGAGATGACAGCTCTGGAGAAATAGTTTTTAATCCTAACGACATCCTTCCAAATGGAATTATAGGAACCTACTCTTTCAATTTTTCTTTTGGAGATGCTTATAATTTTGAAGATACTCAAAGAACCTATGAATTATTAGCGGCTAGCATGCCTTTTTTACAAAATAACATGAATCATTTTATAGGGCAATCTTCTGAAAACAATCACATCAACAATTATGCAGAAGATTTTGTAGATTCTAGAATAGATGTAGTTTTAGAAACTGATGTTTTTGCTGAAGTTAATTATGTTCCTTTTCACGAAGCAGAAGGATATGGGTTCTTTAGACATATGCAAGATCTTAATGAAACACCAGGCAGTAGAGATATTGTTCTTTATGATGCGTTGCCAAATTCACTCCCTAGAGTCGGAGGAATAATTACCTCAGTGATGCAAACCCCACTATCACATGTTAACTTAAGGGCTATTCAAGATAATGTGCCAAATGCATATATAGCAGACCCATTATCAAGTAATGCAATATCAAGTCTTTTAGGGAACTACATTTATTATAAAGTTGAAAGCGAACAGTTTGAAATAAGAGAGGCTACTTTAGCTGAAGTTAATGAATGGTATGAAGATCTTAGGCCTACAGAGCCTCAGATTCCAATTCGTGATTTAAGTATTACTGATATAGTTCCATTAGACGATATTGAATTTGAGATGTCTACTGCATTTGGTGCAAAGTGCTCTAACGTTGCAACCATGAGAAATTTTGGATTTACAGAAGGAACAATTCCTGATGGTTTTGGCATTCCTTTTTACTACTACGATGAATTTATGCAGTTCAATAATTTTTATCAAGAGGCACAAGTAATTTTGGGAAACCCTATTTTTCATAATGATATAAACTTTAGAGTTGAACGTTTAAAACTCTTTAGAGAAGATATTAAGGCGGCACCTATGCCACAATGGATGCTTGATGATTTACAAGCCATGCATGATGATTTTCCTGAAGGAACTGCGGTTAGGGTTAGATCAAGTACTAATAATGAAGATTTACCTGGGTTTAGTGGTGCGGGACTATATACCTCTAAAACTCAATATCTTGATGAGGGTCATATATCTAAATCTATCAAACAGGTTTATGCTAGTATGTGGAATTTTAGAGCCTATGAAGAAAGAGATTTTTATCGTGTTGATCATTTTATGGCAGCAATGGGTGTTTTATGCCATCCAAGTTTTCAAAATGAGCAATCAAATGGAGTAGGAATTAGCATTGATCCAATTTACGATACAGAAGACACCTTTTATTTAAATACTCAAGTTGGTGAGTCGTTGATTACAAATCCAGAAGCAAACTCAGTTCCAGAAGAGATTTTACTTTATGAAGACCCTAATCAAGGAGGAGGCTACTTAGTTTTAAGGCTTTCCAACTTAGTTAATCCTGGAGAGCTGGTAATGGATCAAGTTTATCTAGATCAAATGAGGGAGTATCTTTCTATAATTCATGATGAATTTGCAATTCTTTATGATGTTGTTGGAGCAGAGGGTTTTGCGATGGATATTGAATATAAAGTTACTGAAGAAGGCCAATTAATCATAAAACAAGCTAGACCATGGGTTTCGTTTTGGGCAGATATTACATCTGATTATGATTTAGGTGTTTCCTCAATTACTAGCCCACAATCTTCTTCAAGTCTTGGAAGTGAAGAATTAGTAACAACAACAATTTCAAACAATGGCTTAAACGATATGACTGACTTTAACATTGAATTATTGGTAGATGGTCAATCCATGGAGACTATTATTATAGATCAAACCATAGAACCATTTAGCGAAGCAGATTATCAGTTTTCAGTACCACAAGATTTTTCAAATATTGGAGACTATACAGTTACTTCAATTGTTAATCATATTAATGATGAATACGAAAATAACGATACTCTAAGTGTTGTTTTAAGAAAGGTTCACCTCTTAAACGGGGAGATTTCTCTTGGTGAATTAGAAGTTGTATGTGACGCTGTAGTTGAATTAGAAGCACTAGTTTATAACCATGGTGAAGAAACTATAACTGAACTTGAAATTGAAGTGGTTGTAAATGATTTAACAGTTGATGTTATTGACGCGGAAGTAAATATACCTTTCGAACAGCAAGGTGCAGTAACAATCACAATTGATGACAACCTTGAGCAAGACAATAACATTACTCTGAACTTATTAAATATCAATAGTCAGCAAGATGAAGATCAAACCAATAATTCAGCTACAATAAGCACAAGTCTAGATTCAAATTATGATATTATTACACTAGTGATTAATGCAGACGACTACCCAGAAGAAACTTCTTGGAAGCTTTTAGATGAGTCTAATCAAATAATTGCCACTGGTGCTTTGGATAATGACACGGAGGTGTTTACTGAAAATATTTGTGTGGACTATAGTTCTTGCTTCTCTCTTTATGTTTATGACTCTTATGGTGATGGTATTTGTTGTGGTTACGGCTTTGGAGATTTTCTAATCTTAGATTCATCTGATAATATTATTCTTTCTAATAGTGGTGAATTTGACAACTTTGCACAGGAAGTATTTTGTCTTGATGATTCGGGTTGTGAGATTACAGCCGACATTAGTATATCTCCAGCAAATTCTACATCTGTTCCAACAACTACTAGCTTTTGCTATGAAACTGGATTAGACAACTCTTATTCTTTTACTAGTCTTGATGGAAGTCCAATGAACCTTACTATCAACTCTGGGCAAGTAGAAAACGGATATGATGAATTAATAATTCTTGATTCTGATGGTACCGAACTTTACAATGGTTATGGTGCAGATGGGAATGTTTCCGGATTGACTTTCCAGTCTTCAGGAGATAATATAACTCTAATCGTTCAAGAAGATGAAAGTATAAGTTGTGTAAGTAGTGGATACAACCCTATAGATTTTACTGTAGCTTGTGCAACTTGTGTAAGTCCTATTGCTGTTAATGATGGTACAATTACAATTAACACAAATTCTGGCTTAAGTCCATTTGAATATAGTATTGATAATGGACTAACTTTCTTTGATTCTAATACTTTTAGCAATTTAGCTCCAGGAGATTATGATGTAGTTGTTATGGGCGCTACAGGGCTTTGTACATTTGAACAAACCGTTTCTATTGGGGCGTGTGAATTAACTTCAGTAAACATAGTGGCGACTACTGCTTCTTCAGTAGTTTCCACAGACGGATCTATAATCATTACACCAACATCTGGCGAAGGTCCATATTTGTATAGTATTGATGGTGGGCAAAGCTTTGTAACAAACAATGTCTTCTCTGGGCTTCCTATTGGTACATATAATATAGTTGTTCAAGACTCGGCGCAAATATGCTTTTATGAAGAAAGTATTCCTCTTAGAATTGAAACAATGGTAATTAATGAAATTAATTATCGATCAATTGATTCTTTTAACCCTGATGACTGGATTGAATTATATAATCCAGAATCAACTATAAAGGATGTTTCAAATTGGAAAATTAAAGATGATAACGATTCGCATGTTTTTGTAATTCCAGAAGGGACTCAAGTTGAAGCAAACGGATATTTAATTATTGTTAAAGATGAGGCTGATTTTACAACGGCATTCCCTGGTATACCTTACATTGGTGAGCTTGGGTTTGGATTTGGGGGATCTGACGAAGTTAGATTATATACCTCTGACGACAAACTAGTTGACGAGGTAAAGTATGAGTCTGAGTCTCCTTGGCCTACTTGTGCATATGAAACTGGGAGTACATTAGAATTAATTACTCCTGAATTAGATAATTCTTTACCAGAGAGTTGGAACTGTATTAATGAAAATGGCAGCCCAAATGCGGTCAATAGTAGTGGTTTGTACATTGAGAATGTGGCTTACAGTTTAATAAAAATATTTCCAAACCCTGTAAAAAACTCACTGTATATTTCAGGGGATTCAAGCAACTATAACATTAAAATTTATTCTCTTCTGGGTCAGCTCGTAATTTCTGCTTCAAATGTAGATGAAGTTGATGTCAGCTCACTTACTAATGGAGTTTACTTAATAAAAATAAGTAATGAAAACTCTACAATCACCAAACGATTTATAAAATTTTAAAAGTGCTTAAAAAATTAGATTAAGTTAGCTAATTCAGCCCCAACATTAGTACCTATTGCAACCCCCATTCCTCCTAATCTAACCCCGCAGTAAACATTGTTAGAAAGTTGTTTTGTTATTGTGGTTTTTTTATTTCCAATTCCCATAATACCACTCCATCTTTGTTCAATTTCAAAATCACTCTGAGGCAAAATAACATCTGTTAATAATTCCTCTAATTTAGATTGTATAGTATCCGTAACACCAAACTCGTTAGTGTTTTCGGAGTGAAAATCTAGATTCCTACCTCCACCTAATAAAATTCTATCATCAATATTCCTAAAATAATAATACCCTTGTTGAAAATGAAATGTTCCAATTACATTTAAATTTTTAATCGGTTTAGTGATGAGAACTTGTGCTCTAGCTGGAACTACTTTTTCTTGAATTATTGATTCAGAAAATCCATTTGTGGCGATAAATAATTTATTACAGCTTATGGTAAATTGATTTGTGCAAACTTTAACTGAAGGACCAATATCTTCATACCTCTCAACAGAAACATTATTTATAATCCTTATGTTTGACTTATAGGCTTTATTTAAAAGTGCGTCCATCATTTCTCCAGTATCTAATTGTCCTTCAAATTTGTTGAAAATTATCTCATCTAAAGTGCTCTTAAAATTAAATGTATTTCTATTTAATTTAAATACCTTATCATTAAAAAGCGGTTCAATTAGGTCGTTAATCTCATTCATTTTTGCCAAGGAGCGATCTAGCTTTTCTGAGTCATTTTCAAGAAATATTTCATTTCCACCAAGCTGTTTGTATTTAATTTGCTTATCTCCTAAAAGATTTCTTAGTCTTCTTAAACCAGAAACTCTTTTTTTTATTAATTCATAAACCTCTAAAGTGCTGTGTGAATCTAAGTCACTTAAAATTTCTGTTAGACTTCCGAAACAGGCAAACCCAGCATTTCTAGTACTGGCTCCGTAAGGAACAAGTCCTTTTTCTAAAACAACAATTTTTGATTTTGGATGTTTTGATCTAAGTTCTAAGGCACAATTTAATCCAACTATTCCGCTTCCGACAATAACAAAGTCAATGTTGGAAAGCCAAGTTTTGTTTTCCCAGTAAGAGAATTTCATATTAGCCTTATGTTATTAGTTAGATTCTATTTCAAAATCTTCCATAAATTTAGTAGTGTAATTGCCCTCAATATATTGTGAGTTATTCATCAGTTGCCTGTGAAAAGGGATAGTCGTTTTAATTCCTTCAATGATAAACTCATCTAAAGCTCTTTTCATTTTATTTATTGCCTCTTCTCTTGTTTGAGCAGTAGTGATAAGTTTTGCTATCATGGAGTCATAATTAGGTGGTATTGAATATCCAGAATAAACATGAGTATCGAGTCTGACCCCATGACCTCCTGGTAAATGTAAGTTTGTGATTGTTCCTGGAGATGGTCTGAAATTATTAAATGGGTCTTCCGCATTAATTCTACACTCTATAGAGTGTAACTGAGGGAAATAATTCTTACCGCTAATTCGAACACCAGCTGCAACTAATATTTGTTCTCTAATTAAGTCGAAGTTGATTACCTGTTCTGTTATAGGGTGCTCTACTTGGATTCTCGTATTCATTTCCATAAAGTAGAAATTTCTGTTTTTATCGACTAAAAACTCTACTGTTCCTGCCCCTTCATATTTAATAAACTCTGAAGCTTTTACTGCAGCTTCACCCATCTTTTGTCTTAACTTGTCGGTCATAAAAGGAGATGGGACCTCTTCTGTTAATTTTTGATGTCTTCTTTGAATTGAACAGTCTCTTTCAGATAAATGACAAGCCTTACCTTTTGAATCACCAACAATTTGAATTTCAATGTGCCTTGGCTCTTCGATTAACTTTTCCATATACATGTCGTCGTTTCCGAATGCAGCTTTTGACTCTTGTCTTGCTGAATCCCAAGCATCTTTTAACTCAGATTCATTCCAAACAGCTCGCATACCTTTTCCTCCTCCTCCTGCAGTTGCTTTTAGCATAACAGGATACCCTGTTTTTTTTGCTGTTTTTTTGCATTCAGAAAAATTCTCAATTATTCCATCACTTCCTGGAACACACGGTACTCCTGCTGCTTTCATTGTTAATTTAGCGGTTGCTTTATCTCCCATTTTAGAAATCATTTCACATGAAGCACCAATGAATTTAATATCGTGTTCTTCACAAATTTTTGAAAACTTTGCATTTTCAGATAAAAATCCGTAGCCTGGATGAATTGCGTCTGCATTAGTGATTTCTGCTGCAGCTATTATATTTGAAATTTTAAGATAAGAGTCACTACTTGGTGCTGGGCCTATACAAACTGCTTCGTCTGCAAATTTAACATGTATGCTTTCGGCATCTGTAACTGAATAAACGGCAACAGTTTTAATTCCCATTTCCTTGCAGGTTCTAATTATTCTAAGGGCTATTTCACCCCTGTTCGCAATTAATATTTTTTTGAACATAACTGTTTTTTTTATAGGTCTAGATTAACTGACTAAGATGGGTCGACTAAAAATAATGGCTGATCAAACTCTACAGGTGAAGCATCGTCAATTAAAATTTTAACGATTTTACCTGTTACTTCAGATTCTATTTCATTAAAAAGCTTCATAGCCTCTATTACACATAGAATATCGCCTTCTGCTATAGACGAGTCAACTTCAACAAAATTTGATTTGTCTGGTGAAGGTTTTCTGTAAAAAGTACCAATAATTGGAGATTTAATAGTGATGTATTTTGAACTTTCATCCTCTACTTCGGATACTTGCTCTATTGTAGAAACCTCTAAAGGTTTTTCAATTATTGGGCTTTGTACTATTGATTGCTGTTGCGCTGGTAGAGTCTGAACTATTGTTTGCTTATCTCCTTTACCTGTTTTAATGGTGATTTTAACGTCCTCCATTTCTAATTTCACTTCATTTGCTCCTGACTTAGCAACGAATTTTATTAAATTTTGAATGTCTTTAATGTCCATAAAATATATATTATTTAGTTAATTATTATTATAGCTCCATTTAAAATAAATTGAGCCCCAAGAAAACCCTCCACCAAAAGCAGCAAAAACAATTTTGTCTCCCTTTTTAAGTTTGGATTCGTAATCATATAAAAGCAAAGGAATGGTCGCTGATGTGGTATTTCCATACTTTTCGATATTTACCATTACTTGGTTTGGCGAAAGCTCTAGTCTATTGGCGGTAGCATCAATAATACGTTGATTTGCTTGATGGGCTGCTAGCCATTGTATATCTTCTTTTTTAAGTTTGTTTCTTTTTAAAATTTTAGCCGAAACATCTGCCATATTAAAGACTGCATTTTTAAATACAGTTTTTCCATCCTGCCTAATAAACTGATCTCCATTTTCAATAGCTTCTTTGTCTGTTGGGCGGCAAGAACCTCCAGATTTAACTTTAAGAAAATCTCTTCCTTTGCCATCCGTTTTAAGGATTTCATCTTGCATTCCTAAGCCATCATGATTAGGTTCAAAAAGTACGGCCCCTGCTCCATCACCAAAAATTATACAGGTTGCTCGGTCTGTATAGTCGATCATTGATGAGTTTTTATCAGCTCCTATCAGTAGTACTTTTTTGTAAGCTCCAGATTCAATATATCTGGCAGCAACTGACATTCCAAAAAGAAAACTAGAGCAAGCAGCATCCATATCAAATGAAAATGCATTTATTGCTCCTATTTGGGTTGCTGTGTAAGAGGCTGTGGAAGCAGCTTGCATGTCAGGAGTTGCAGTAGCAACTATTACTAAATCTATTGTTGTTGGGTCTATATTCTTTTTAGCTAATAAATCTTTAGCAGCATTAATAGCCAAAAATGATGAGCCTAACTCACTCCCTTTTAAAATTCTCCTTTCTTTAATTCCTGTTCTAGAAACTATCCATTCATCATTGGTTTCTACCATTGTTTCTAAAATTTTATTAGTAAGAACATATTCTGGAATATATCCTCCAACAGCAGTTATAGTAGCGTTTAATTTGATCATAGATAAAAATCTTAAACAAATGTGTATAAAAAAAGCATAAAAACAAGCTAAAAAGAGTAAAATTTGACTAAAACAAGCAAAAAACAGGCAAAAAAAGGCAAAAAAGGCAAAAAAAGACTAAAATTGATGAAATTGTAATTTGTTAAGACAAAAAAAAACACTCATTAACAAAAGAGTGTTTTTTAATTTAGAAATTACATTTGTTAAGCTTCTTCTACAGCAGAGTTGTCAATCAACACATTTCCTCTGTAATATAACTTCCCTTCAAACCAATGAGCTCTATGATATAAGTGAGGTTCCCCTGTTGTAGGGCAAGTTGCGATTTGAGCTTCTGTAGCTTTGTAATGGGTTCTTCTCTTATCTCTTCTTGTTTTTGAGATTTTTCTTTTAGGATGAGCCATAATTCTTTTTATTTATCTGTTACTATTTTTTTTAATTTTTCCCAACGCGGGTCAATTTCTCCATTGTTTATTGAAACATTTTCTTTCGGACTAAGTTCGTTTAACTTGTCTAAAATATCTGATTTTAGTGTACCATCAATAACTCCTGGGTGAATTTTTTTTTGAGGAATTGAAAGAGCTATAAGTTCATAAATCAATTGCTCAACATTAATTTTATGCTCATTATGAGGTAAAATTAATATTTCTTCACTGTCATTATTAAATTCTTGTCCAAACTTTACAACCAAATCAAAGCTATTATTAATCTCTTGATTAAATATTTCGTTAGAGATATCACAATTAACTTCAACATGGCCTTTAGAATCAAGATTGAGTTCTAGTAAGGTTGTTTTCTTGACAAGCTTAACCTTAACCAACACGTTAATGTTGTTAAAGTCAATAAAATCAATATCTTGAAAGAACGTGTTTTTAATAGTGTACTCAAAATCATGAAGACCTAACTTTAATCCAACAAATTCAATATCGAAATCTTTATTAGGCTTCATTTCAATTTATTTCGAGGGTGCAAATATATAAAATTTCTTTTTATGACTTAAACTTGCTGTTCTTTTTCTTTTTGGGTAATCTAAAAACTTTTAAAGCATTGCTAGAAAGTTCATTTTCTTGTGATCTAGTATTAAAAATTTCAATTGCAGCAAACAATGCTTTTTTAAATGAAGTTTGGTCTGCAACTCCTTTGCCGGCAATTTCAAAAGCAGTTCCGTGATCTGGTGAAGTTCTAACAATATCTAATCCTGAGGTATAGTTTACTCCTGAGCCAAAAGATAAGGTTTTAAAAGGTATTAGACCTTGATCGTGATAAGCAGCTATAACGGCATCGAAATTTTTATAATTGTCTGAGCCAAAAAAACTATCTGCAGCATATGGGCCATAAATTAATTTGCCCGATTGTTTAGCTAATTCTAACGCAGGTTTTAAAATTGTATCATCTTCATTTCCAATTACTCCATTATCTCCTGAGTGAGGATTAATCCCTAGCATAGCTATTTTTGGTCTAGAAATACTAAAGTCATTTATTAAAGATTGATAAATCCCATCAATTTTTTTTGTTATTAATTCTTGATTAATCAAATCTTTAATTGAGCTTAAAGGAACGTGTTCAGTTAGAAGTCCGATTTTTAAGTTATTTGTAATCATAAACATTAGGCTGCTACCATCAAACACACTGTCTAGATAGTCTGTGTGACCCTTAAAAGTAAAGTTGTCAGATTGTATAGCCTCTTTATTAATAGGTGCTGTAACAAGAACTTCTATTTTTTTCTTTTTTATGTCCGAGGCCGCAAATCTTAATGACTTAACTGCTAGTTCTCCAATTTTAAAATCACATTTTCCAAAATTAATTTCTTGTAAAAAATTCCAAGGTTCAATTATATTTAAACAATCAGAAGAAGCTTGTTCTGGAGATGTAATAACATTAGTTTTAATTTCAAAACCAAAATGAGACATAAAGAAATTTAGATTCTTTAAAGAGCAATATATAATAGGGATGCAAAACTCAAAAATTCTTTTGTCATTGAAAGTTTTTAGAATAATTTCCGGGCCTATCCCATTCATATCTCCAATAGATATCCCTACTTTTAGTTTTTTATTATTTTCCATCAGAATTCTAATAAATCGTTTAATAATATTCAGTAAATTTAATCAAATAAAAGCTACATAATAATGTTTACAGGAATAATTGAAAATATAGGTATTATAAATTCTATACAACACGATAATACAAATATTGACTTCACAATAGCCAGTGATTTGTCTAAAGAGTTAAGAGTAGATCAGAGTATTTCTCACAATGGCGTTTGTTTAACTGTGGTTAGCCTAGACGATAGCACATACACAGTTACAGCAATTAAAGAGACGTTAAATAAAACAAATCTTGGGAAGCTTAAATTAGGAGATTCGGTAAATTTAGAGAGGTGTTTAAAAGTAGGCGACAGACTAGACGGGCATTTTGTACAGGGTCATGTTGATCAAATTGCAACTTGTAAATCAGTTGTTAACGAAAATGGGAGCTGGCTCTTTACATTTAAATATGATCCAAAAAACAATAACATTACAATTGAAAAAGGCTCTATAACAGTAAATGGTGTAAGCCTTACTGTTGTAAACTCAAAAGAGTCTGAGTTTAGTGTGGCAATAATTCCTTACACTTATGAAAACACGAATTTTAATAGTTTTAAAGTTGGCAGTTTAGTAAACCTTGAGTTTGATGTTTTTGGAAAATACATAACAAAATTACATTCAAAAGCTTGATTTTATTTTTTAGCAAAAAGCACTAAAAAGGGCTTATATTGACTAAAAATCGTCAAAAATTAGTGAAAAATCGTGAAAAATCGTGAAAAATTGAAAATATAAAAACTTCTATATTTTAGATTTTATACATATAATAAGGTTTAATTAATAATACAATAGATAGAGTATTAGCTATTGCTAATTAAATTTTAAATATCTTTGAGGAAATTAAAAATTATGAAAAAATTATTATTAGTTATCGGAATTTTACTTGCTGCAATAGTCTTGTTTTTTGTGTATTCAACAGTATTTCCTGCCAGCCCATTACAAATCGTAAAATTTAGCTCAGAAAATGTGAATTATGAAGTTGAATACAGTAGGCCTTTCAAAAAAGACAGACTGATTTTTGGCGACGAAAGTGAAGGTGCATTAGTGCCGTTTGGAAAGTACTGGAGAACTGGTGCCAACGCTGCAACAACGTTTTATTCAAGCGCAGACATAACTTTTGGAGGAGAGTTATTATCCGCTGGGAAATATAGTCTTTACACTGTTCCAGGAAAAGAAAATTGGACGATAGCTCTGAATTTTAATGATGACACTTATTTTGCTATTGCGGAAGCGGATAAAACGGAGGATGTGTTAAGAATATCTTCTAAAAGCATTAATATCTCTGAGTCTGCTGAGCAGTTTACTATCGATTTTAGTACAGACTCATTAAGCACATATTTAAATTTAAAGTGGGACAAAACGCTGGTTTCAATTCCTTTAAAATAACAGCCGCATGTTTAAATGGTCAACTTTTAAGAATTTTCTGAAATTCAGCTTTTTTGTGACATTTGCCACAATGGTTACTTATTTCGCAATTGATTTAATTCAAGAGAAAAATAACCTAATGGACATAGAAGAATATAGCCCAAAATCTTCACTGGTAGTAGCTGAAAATCCACGTGATAGAGCAAAATTTCCGTTTGTAGATGTTCATAGTCATCAATGGAAAATGCCTGTTATGGATTTTACTAATCTTGTAGCTGAAATGGACAGCTTAAACATGGGCTATATGATTAATTTAAGCGGTTCTGGGTTTGCCACATTTGCAGGAAATCAAGACCTGATGGATCTTTCATTGACTGAGTCTCTTGAAAATATAAAAAAACAAGGGGTCTCTAATAGATTTGGTGTATTTGTTAATGTGGATTTTAATAAAATTGATGATGCAGATTTTGGCACTAACAATGTTGAAATAATTAAAGACGCTGTAAAGCAAGGTGTTATTGGGCTGAAAGTTTATAAAAATCTTGGTCTAAACCTAAAGGATAATAGTGGCAGCAGAGTTAAGGTTGACGACGAAAGATTAAATCCAATATGGCAAATTTGTGGAGAATTAAATATCCCTGTACTTATACACAGTGGGGAGCCTTCTCCGTTTTTTGATCCTATAGACAAGCATAACGAAAGGTGGTTACATGCTAGGCAAAAACCAGCAAGTTTTAGGCCTGCAAGCGAATACCCTTCTTTTGACGTTGTTATGCAAGAACAATACAATATGTTTAAAAACAACCCTAATACAACCTTTATTAATGCACATCTTGGTTGGTATGGAAATGATTTAGACAAAATGAGTGCTCAACTTGACGAGCTATCCAATGTTTACACCGAAATTGGAGCGGTAATTGCTGAACTTGGAAGACAACCTATTAGAGCAAGAAGGTTTTTTGTTGAACATCAAGACAGGGTTTTGTTTGGAAAGGATACTTACAAAAAGAGTGAGTTCAATGTATATTTTAGAATCTTAGAAACAAGTGATGAGTATTTTGATTACTACAGAAAAAGACATGCTCACTGGAAGATGTATGGATTAAATTTACCTGATTCAATTTTGAAAAAACTGTATTATAAAAATGCTAGAAAATTATTCCCTAATATCCCTCTAGAATTATTCGAACCTAATAAGTAGTGAAAAAAAAACTTATTTTATTTGTAAGCTTATGTTTTAGTACCTGTTCTTTTTCGCAAAATTTTGAAAATCTTGAATATCTACTTCTTGCCTCTTCAGAAGATCAATCAATGTTGTTTAAAGAATACTTAAACCCTCTGGTCACTAGTGTAAATTTTGGAATGGGAAGTGGCTGGTCTCATTCGGCCAAAACTCATAAAAAACTTGGTTTTGATATTACAATTTCTTTAAACACATTTTTTATTCCATCCAATGCAAAAAGTTTTTCTACTTCTGGTTTAACCAGCATCACATCCTCTTCAGATTATCTCCCAACTGTTCTTGGTGATAATACAAACGAAACCTTGTCTGTTTCAATAAATGATGGCTCGGATGTCTTTCCAAATGAATTTAACGCAACGTTTATAGCTCCTTCTGGTATCGAAAGTGATCTTTTTTTAAACATGTTGATAACTCCAAATATTCAAGTTGGTTTGGGTCTTCCCTTTAAAACGGATCTTATTGTTCGATACATTCCAACAAAGTCAACTAAAAACACAGATATTGGATTAATGGGAGTTGGAATCAAACACAATTTATTACAGCATTTTGGACCGGCAGACAAGATTCCTTTTATAGACTTATCATTACTTATCGCCTATAGTAATTATTCTATTGATTATGCGTTTCAAAAAACTTCAAATCTTCAGGGAATTGACCAAAGAGCGACAATGGATATGAATAACTATACTGCTAAGATTATTTCTTCTATTGATCTTAAGCTGATAACTTTTTACGCAAGTATTGGTTACTCAAAAGGGGTTTCCAATTTAAGTGTTTTAGGTTCTTATGATTTGTCTTATTCCGTCCTTGATAGTACACAGGTTGTAGTACTTACAGTTACAGACCCTTTGCAAGTAGAATGGGAAAAACAATCTATAAGTGGAAATGCTGGGTTAAGCTTTAACCTTCCTGGGATTAAATTATTTGCAGATTATACTTCTCAAGACTATGACTCTGTAACTGTCGGAGTTTCTATTGGAATTAGATAATTCTTTATTAAAGGTTTTTGCTCCCTTTTAATTTAAACAAACTTGATAATAAAATAATTGGCTCCCAATTCTCAGTTGATGATGAGTAAAACACATGTCTAGTGCTTTTAGGGGTAAGTAACTTGCCTTTTGTTCCGAATTCAACGATTTGATTTTTACTTATTTTTTCTTCATAATCAGTCTTAATTAAATCAGAGTCGTAATCTAAAAGAGTAACTGGAATTTCTTTATAGCCAAGTTTTTTTAAGGCAAAATACCTGTGGTGACCATCAATAATAACATGTGATTTACTACAACATAAAATTGAAGATATAATAATATCATCATAATTAAAAGATTCAATATACTTTATAAGTTTATCTGCTTTTTGTTCAATTATTTCCTCGTGTGTAATTATTGTTTCTACGTTAATCAGCTTAACTTCTTTGATAATTGATTTGTCAAATTCTATCGAATGCATTTCTAATTTTTTTATTTGTTAAAGTGGCAACAAATCTAGTTCTTTATCTGGAACTCTCAAATAACTTTTTTGTTTAAGTGTTTCCATTTGATTTAGCGCTTCTTCACCATATTTTAATTTGTCTCCATTAAAGATTACTCTCCATATTTTTCCGTTTCTTGATTCAGAAATATATAATGATCCGTCTGGCCCTTGAGCCAAGCCCATTGGTCTATACTTAGAGTCTTTCATTTGCTTAATAAGATCTGTGCCCGTAAAACCATCAGCAAAAACCTCCAGATTTCCATCTGGTTTTCCATTTTCAAATGGGATAAAAGCAACAATATATCCTGCTTGTGGGTAAGGTCCTCTATTGGTCGATCCGTGAAAAGCAATAAAAGCGCCGTCTTTATATCTTTCTGGAAATTGATTTCCTGTATAAAACAATAAATCATTTGGAGCCCAGTGAGCGGGAAGACCCATTATAGGCTCTGCATAGCCTTTGGCTTCTTGTGTTCCGTCTCCTCCATATTCTGGAGCTAACATTCTTTTATTTTTAAAATGGTCGTAATAAGTATAGGGCCATCCAAAATCATCGTTTTTTTTGATCAGCATAAACTCTTCTGATGGTAAAGTGGAGTTTTGCCATTTAGTGTAATAATCGGGTGCATGATTGTGAAGGTAGTCTCTTCCATGATTTACTGCGTATAGATTATCTTCTTTCTTATTCCAAGTAATGCCTACAATACTTCTAAGGCCTGTAGCAAATCTAACTCCATCAGACTGTCTTTGTTCAAGTTTATTTTCGTCAAACCTCCACACTCCACCAAGAATGTTTAATTGTGAACATGGAAACTCACCTTTAACAACTGCGTCTGGATCTCCAGCTGTTAACCTCAGGTCTTCACAGGCATTAGTAGGCGCGCTAAATGTTACGTACATTCCTCCTTTATTGTCGAACGCTAACGATTTTGCATTATGCCATCTAATTGGATATTCATCAACCATAATAACTTCAGGTTTTCCAATTGGAATAAGTTTATTTGGATCAAGCTTTTGTCTATAAACAACTAGTTCTGAGCTATAGTAAAGGTAATCGTTGTGAATTTTCATTTCCGTTGCAAACCGTCCGTCATTCGGGTAGTCTCCAAACCTTTTGAATATGTCTGCCTTGCCATCTCCGTTGGTGTCTCTAAGCGCCATATTTCCCTTGTCCCCTGTATCAATTCTGAGCTTAATGTAAATGTCTCCATTGCTGTTGACAGCCAAGTGTCTTGCAGGTCCTACGCTATCGGCAACAACTAGTGCTCCAAATCCTTGTGGAAGAATTAGACCTCCATTATCTGGATCAGTAGCTGGAACATCATAGATGATTTTCTCGTCAGCACAAGAAATTAAAAGCACTAATAATAAAATAATTAATCTAATGTTCATGGTTTAAAGATAGTATATCTTAACAAGACTCTTTACTTTTGCTGTAAAGCAACAAAATATATAGTCTTGAATTATCTAAATGTAGAAAATATTTCTAAGTCCTATGGTGAAGTCACACTTTTTGAAGGTGTCTCATTTAGTATTCATAAAGGTCAAAAAATCGCTTTCATTGCTAAAAATGGAACAGGGAAAACATCTATTTTAAAAATTATTTCGGGTGAAGACACATGTGATTCGGGAGAAATAACTTATCGAAAAAACATTGCCGTGTCGTTTCTGTCTCAAGATCCAAAGTTCAACGATAACCTTACAATTGAAGAATCAATTTTTAATAGTGACAATCCAATACTAAAAGTCATCTCAAACTATGAAAAAGCAATATTAAATTCAGAGGATACAGAAAACTACCAAAAAGCATTTGAAGAAATGGAGCTTTTCCAAGCGTGGGATTTTGAAACACAGTACAAACAAATCTTGTATAAGTTAAAGCTGGATAAAATAAATCAAAAAGTAAAAGAACTGTCTGGTGGACAAAAAAAACGATTGTCTTTGGCTAATGCTCTAATTAATAGGCCAGACTTACTAATCTTAGATGAGCCCACCAATCATTTAGACTTAGAAATGATTGAATGGTTAGAATCCTTTTTTGCTAAAGAAAATATTACTCTTTTTATGGTTACTCATGATCGATATTTCTTAGAAAGAGTCTGTAATGAAATCATTGAACTAGACCACGGTGTGCTGCATAATTATAAAGGAAATTATTCGTATTATTTAGACAAAAGAGAGGCTCGAATTGAAAGGCAGGCTATTGAGCAAGGAAAAGTAAAACAGCTCTTTAAGAAAGAGCTCACATGGATGCGTAAACAGCCGAAGGCCAGAACGACAAAGTCTAAATCAAGAATAGATGACTTTAAAGAAATTAAACACCTTGCTCAACAAAGAAGAAATGACCATGAAGTCCAACTAGAGCTAAACATGGAAAGGTTAGGAACTAAAATTGTTGAATTTTATAAAGTCTCTATGTTTTATGATGACAAAACTATTTTAAACAAATACAGCTACCAATTTCAAAGAGGAGAGAGAGTTGGTATAATCGGTAAAAATGGAACAGGTAAAAGTACTTTTTTAGATATCTTAACTGGAAAAACAGCTCCAGAATCTGGTAAAATAACTATTGGAGAAACTATAAAGTTTGGGTACTACACACAAAACGGTATTAAAGTCAAAAACTACCAAAAGGTGATAGATGTAGTTAGAGATTTTGGAGATTACATTCCGCTAAAAAAGGGAAAACAGATAAGTGCCCAACAGCTACTAGAGCGATTTTTATTTAGCAGACAAAAGCAGTACGACTTTGTTGAAAAATTAAGTGGAGGGGAACGAAAAAGACTTTATTTATGTACCGTTTTAATCCAAAACCCTAATTTTTTAATATTAGATGAACCTACTAATGATTTAGACATAGTCACTCTTAATGTTTTAGAAAGCTTCTTGCTAGATTTTCCTGGATGTGTCATTGTGGTTTCTCATGATCGATATTTTATGGACAAAGTTGTTGATCATTTATTGGTGTTTAAAGGAGAGGGGGGAATTGAAGATTTTCCTGGAAATTATTCAGATTATAGATCTTATGAAGACAGTAGGCCATACGTTTCTAAAAAAGAAATTAGTGACAGCAAAACCTGGAAAGAGCCGGCAAAAAATAAGCTAAGCTATAATGAAGAAAAAGAGCTAAAAAACATTGAAAGCAAAATAAAAACTCTTAATTATGAAAAGAAAGAGGTTGAAAAAGAGTTTTTACAAGAGAATCTATCTCAGGAAAAAATTCTATTGATGTCTGGTGAGTTGGAAAAAATTATTGCTGAAATAAGTGCAAAAGAGGAAAGGTGGTTTATGCTATCTTCTAAATTAGAGGAATAAAAAAGCCCTTAAAGGGCTTATCTTATTTGTTTGAATGTGATCCGTCACAATAACCATTTGAGTCACTTGTGTTTCCGCATCCACATTGGGGTTTGTTAAAGTTTGATTTCATATTAATTAAATTTTAGTTTTGCTGATAGTTCAATTTCATTTAAGATTAATTTATCTCCTAGATTCTTAAAAAAACTGCCTGAGGCATACTTTACGTCATATTTAGATCTATCAAAAACTAAGTCAGCAATGTAACCTTCATTACTTTTAATTAGCGAAAAGCTTATAGGGTGGCTAATATCTTTTATAGTTAAAACTCCAGAGGCAATGTTGTTTGCAACTTTAGTTACAGTTAGGTTCGCTGAGGTGTGTTTATCTACTGCAAAAAAGTCTTCAGACTTTAAGTGACCTTCTAGACTCTTCTTGCCTTTCCCTGTTAAATCATCACATGTAAGTGATGTCATATCTACAGAAAAAACTCCGCTTATAATTTTACCATTTTCCATTAAAACACTACTGTCACCAAACTGTAACGAACCATTATGCCCACTTCCAGTTACTTTTTTACCTTCCCAACTTAGGGCTGATTCAGAAATGTTTAATCTGTTTTGACTGTATGATGACACTGTCATAATAAAAGAAAAAACAATTAAAAAAAGTTTATTTAAATTCTTCATTTGTAGTTTTTTTATCGTTAAAAAACGAAACTACACATAATTTATAGAAAATATTATAACTTAACATTTAATTAAGTTTTATGGACAATATGTTTAGAAAAAATAAAAGAAAAAAGGTGCTAAATCTTTGGGTGTTTGTTGTTTTGTTATTGTTGATATATCTGTTTTATAAATTTCTTTAAAAAATCAGTTCCTATGAAAAAATTTGAGGCAATTAATTTAATGGATAAGTTTTCTTTGTTCACAAAACAATGGACACCACAAATAATAGGTGAGTTAAATGGGCAATATGTAAAAATCTGTAAACTTAAAGATGATTTTGTATGGCATAGCCATGAGAACGAAGACGAGCTATTTATGGTTTTTAAAGGAACTTTGTTAATGGATTTTCGAGACGGTAGTACTGTAGAAGTTAAGGAGGGGGAAATTTTAATTATTCCAAAAGGAGTTGAGCACCGACCTCACACGAATGGAGAAGTTGTTTTTAACCTACTTTTTGAGCCTAAATCTACGGAGCACACTGGTGGGGTAGAAACTCCTTTGGAGGTGAAGAAATTAAAGTGGATTTAAAATTAAATTTACTCTTCAACTTCAACTATTTTGTTTATACTCTCTGCAAGTTTAAAGTCTAGTTCTGTAACACCACCTGCATCGTGAGTTGTAAGTCTGATATCTAATTTATTGTAGGTGTTTTTCCACTCTGGATGATGATTTAACGCTTCACATTCAAAAGCAATTCTGTTCATAGCAGACATGCAGTCTTTAAAGTTGTCAAATTCGAAATCAGTATGTAGTGCATTCTCATAAAAATCCCAGTCTTGTAAAGATTCTATTTTATTTTTTATTTCTATTTCTGTAAGCTTTTTCATAATCTATAGTGTTTTTTGGCAATCTAAAAAAAACAACCCCCTTGGCGTGTTAATTAATCGTTAAAACGCCTATTGTATAAAGTTTTTTAACAAAACTTTAAGCCAAACTAAGTTTAGTTTGTGACTATCTTTGAATAAAATAACTAAAAAAATTTCAACATGAAAAAAATTACTTTTTTAGCTTTTACGATTTTAAGTGTTCTTTGTAATGCCCAAACCGAATATAATTTTGACTGGAATATGCAAAGTACCAATCAGCAGATCACTATTGATGTTGGAGACACTGTGATTTGGACTTGGGGGTCAGGGTCTCACAATCTAATCTCTACTTCTGGAACACATACTTTTGACAGCGATTATCATGGGCAGGGCTACACCTATTCTTTAACTTTTAATGAGCCTGGTGTTACAGACTATACTTGTACTCCTCACTCATCCATGTACGGAACAATAACTGTAAACTCTTCAATGTCTGTTAACGAAAATGAACAGTTAGGTTTGAAGATTTTCCCTAATCCTGTTTCGTCTGGTTATGTTACACTTAAGACTTCTGTTAGCGGAATTAAAAATGTTGAATTATTTGATTTAAACGGCAAAATAGTCCTAAAAACATCTTTAAATACAAATACGTTAAATGTAGGTTCAATTAATCCCGGTGTGTACTTTATTAAATTATCTGTTAACGGGGTGGTCGAAACTTCTAAACTGATAATCAGATAAAGCCTTGATCAAACTGAAAAAGTGGGTTAATATTGATATCTTTATGTACATGAAGTTTAGGTTTTTGTTTTGTTTTTTATTTGTCACAAGTATTCTTAGCGCTCAAAAGTATGCTACAAGATCTGGAAAGACCTCTTTTATCGGAAGCGAAGAAACGTTTGAACAAATTAAAGCAGTTAATAATGTGTCCACTGCTATTGTAGATTCTTCTAGCGGAGATATTGCAATACTTCTTTTTATAAGTGCATTTGATTTTGAAATTTCATTAATGCAAGAGCATTTTAATGAAAATTATATGGATTCTTCTAAATATCCAAAGGCAACTTTTTCTGGAAATATTCAAAACTTTTCTCTTGAAGAATTATTGGACTCTGAAAAAGATTATAAAATTTTAGGTGTTTTAACAATTCGGGGAATCGAAAAGAATGTTAGTGTTAGCTGTCGTTTAAAAAAAATAAGTAAAGGGCTGTCCTTAAAAACAAATTTTAATGTGTCAGCTGGTGATTTTGACATCAAAATCCCAAAAGTTGTTAGAAATAAAATTTCCCAAGAAATTAATATTACAGCAGAATATGATCTTTTTGAAAAACTATAAACGTTCCTTGTTAGCGCTAGGAACTTTAATGATTTCTTTGTGGTTTTTAATAAACTATGCGTACAAAAAGGAAGTGCCAGTTTCTGAAAAAGTCGCTATATTCTCTGGTGAGATATCCGGTTTTATTAATGCGAATATTGCAGAAAACTCGGTGGTTGTTTTAAAGGCTTCCGTTACGGCAGTTAGAAACAAAGAACTTGTATTAGGAAGCGTGATTAGCGTACAGTATCTTGAGTCAGAGAGTCAGAATTTTCTCGATGTCGAAAAAGGCGATTTAGTTTTGTTAAAAGGAATTTATTTAGGCTATGACGATTTGTTTGAGGAATATAAATTAATAAACTGTATATTGTTAGATGATGAATAAATTCTACTTTTTTGTTATAACTCTTTTATTCGGATGTTTTACTTTTGGACAAAACTCACTCCTAAACGAAATCAGTGCAGAATCAGACTACGAAAACACATTTCAGATGCCAGCGTTTAAGGCAATGAAAGTGGTTAACAATCAGTCAACCAAATTAGCTGGAAAAGGTGATTTATATCTCTATGTTGGACATAGATTCGGAGCGATAAAAGGAGGTATAGGCTCATTGTTTGGATTAGATTATGCCAATACCAAAATTGAAATGTTATATGGTTTGTTTAGTGAAGTTCAAGTAGGGTTTAGTCGTGAATCTTTCAAAAAAACTTATAATCTTCATGTAAAATATGGTATCAAAAAACAAACAAGCAGTTTTCCTGTTTCAATAGTAGGCTACAATAGCATTAATCTAGACACGTCTTTAGATGAAAATGTATATCCAAATCTCAACTATAATGAAAGGTATGTGTATATTTCGCAGCTACTTGTATCGAGGAGGTTTAGTGACAACTTTTCTTTACAATTGTCTCCTTCTGTTATAAAACACAATTTTTTAACAACTCAAGCCAAGACAGACTATAATTATGTCTTAAATACCGGAAGCAGATTAAAAATATCCAAAAGAAGCTCTTTCAATATAGACTACTCTTATCACCTAAATAGATTAAAAAATTCTATTGAAAAAAATGTTCTAAGTGTTGGTGTTGATATGGAGACAGGTGGGCATGTTTTTCAATTGTTATTTTCAAATACACAAGCCTCAGACGAGGCCGGTGTTTTAACCGGAGCTGAAGGAGACTGGCTTAAAGGAGATGTCTTTTTTGGATTTAATATTTTAAGAGTATTTTAAAAATCAAATTATATGAAAACTAGAAGAAAATTTTTAAAGGAAGTTTGTCCTACTGTAGCTTTTGCTTTTTTTGGGCTTTCTTTTTTGGAAGCGTGTTCCACTGACGAAGCTCAAACTGAAGGCCCTGATAGCGGAGGTAATAACGATGAAATTGGTTTTGTTCAAGACGGAAATGTTTACACCATTGACTTAAGTAATTCAAACTTTAGCTCTTTAGATTCAGTTGGAGGTTGGATTAATGGACATTCTTTAGGTTTACAAATGCTCTTTTTAAGAGTTTCAAACGACACAATAAATGCTTACAGTAATTCTTGTCCTCATAACGGTACAAGGAATTTATGGGAACTAGATGGAGAAAATTTTAGATGTAATGACCACGGCAACTCTTACTCTTCAAACGATTGCTCTGGATCTGCTGGATCACTAAATTGTTACAACTCTTTAATCGAAGGTAATTCGTTAATTGTTACCACCTAGAAAATACTTAACTAATTGTTTATTTATTAATAGCGTTTGTCTAAACAGTCTATTGTTTCTTTTATATTTGCCTCAAATTAATTGATAAAGTTTTATCTACTATTATGTTGCAGCATTTCAATCAAAACGTTGATCAGATTAAAATTTCTAAAGTTCAGTATTTTTCAATTGCAATTTGTTTCTTAATGAATGTTTTAGACGGAATGGATGTGCTAGTTATTTCATACAGTGCTCCTGCAATTTCTCAAGCTTTTAGTCTTGGGCCTAAAGCCCTTGGGATTGTCTTTAGCGCTGGATTAATAGGAATGGCTATTGGGGCTGTATTCTTAGCTCCCTATGCTGACAAGTTTGGGCGTAAAAAACTAATTTTAGCTAGTGCGTTTATAATGGGTTTTAGTGTTCTTTTAACATCCTTAAGTGAAAACATTTTACAGTTGGTAATTATGAGATTAATTAGTGGTCTTGGAATTGGATGTATGCTCGCAACTACAGCAGCTTTAACTTCAGAAAATGTCTTAAACAACTCTAAAGATTTTTGGGTTAGCATTGTTCTTTCAGGCTACCCTGTAGGGGCGGTTATCTCAGGCTATGTTGCTGCTCTTGTAATACCTTCTTATGGCTGGGAAAGTATGTTTATTCTCGCTGGAATAACAACTCTTTTTACTATTCCATTAATATATTTTTATTTGTCTGAGTCTGCTCAATTTTATTTAAAAAAACAGCCTGTCGGTGCTTTAGAAAAAGTAAATAAACTCTTTGTTAAAATGAACCTTAGGCCTTTGGAGAATCTTCCTGAACTTAAGTTAAACTTAGAAAAAAAACCTCTAGTTTCACAGCTGTTTTCTTCCAAGTATAAAGCATCAACATTACAGTTGTGGGGTGCGCTTTTTTTTGCATTTGGTTGTTTATATTTCTTAATTAGCTGGATTCCTAAGCTTGCGACTGATGCAGGTTTATCAATTGAATTAGCTATTTATGCAGGGACTATTTTTAATATTGGTGCTTTTTTTGGAATAGTCTTACAGGGGTATTTCTCATCAAGGATTGGTCTTAAAAAAACTGTATCAATATTTTTATTGTTAACTTTTGTACTAATGGCTTCGTTTAGGTTTTTTATAGGAACAGATTTTTTGCTAATCGTATATTTTTTACTAGGCTTTAGTTTGCAAGGTGGTTTTGTTGGGCTATATGCCGTGGCTGCAAGATTATACCCTACTGAGTTCAAAACTTCAGGCGTGGGTTGGGCTATTGGTGCAGGCCGAATAGGTGGGATATTAGCTCCAATAGTTGGGGGGGTGTTTATAGCGATGGGGTTAAGTCTATCCGCTAATTTTTTGATTTTTTCAATCCCTGCTTTGATGGCTTCAATTCTTACCTACTATATGCCTTCTCGTGACATCACTTAGACAGGCAAAAAGAAACTTATTGTTTAGGTTTTTTAACCTTTTTCTTTGCTATTGGTAATGAAGAAACTGAAAACATCTTCCACTTGTTGTCTGTCTTTTTATACATATAAACTCCCCTGCCTTGAAAAATTCTTTTGTACTCGTCATTATATCTCGAATATGTTGCATCAATCATGTAAACATCTTTTGACAACCAGACTATTCTAGATTTATCAAGCAAACTATATTTATATCCATCTTGAACATTGGTTCTCATTTTTTTATAAAAAGCAATTAGATCTTTTTTATTTGAAATTATTTGAGGGTTATCCAGTAAGGAAAATGTTAAAGGGTATGTAAAGTATGAGGCTATTTTTTGATAATCAGCATACTCAAAAGCTTTGCTATACTCTTCCCAATTGTCTATTATCTGTTTTTCATAAAAAGCTTTTTTCATTACTTTTTCTTTCTTTAGAGCATTCGGCTGAGAAAGAGCAAAAAGTGGTAATAATAAAGCTAGAATTAGTGTTTTTTTCATTTTAATATAATTTTATCTAATACTAATATAATAAATAACAAAGTTAAATAAAAAAGCGTCTATTGCTCGATTGATGAAGCTCTGAAAGATTCAATTAAGTTGTCGTTGACAACTATTATAAACTCTAATGGATTGCAGCAAGTCTCGCAGTCTTCAATAAATCGTTGGTTTATTATTGAAGGATCAATCATTTTTAGCTGGTTTTGCCAACAATGGGGGCAGTCGAAATAATATTCAAGCATAAAATAATTGTTAGAGATTTTCGAACTGCATCAAGTACATTGTTTGATTTTATTGTTGATACACTTTAAGATTTAAAAAAGTAAATATATGCTAAGCACATAAAATTAATAATTATGCAAATGATTATTGTCTTATTGACCCAGCTTAAATTTTTCCACTTTTTCACACTGTAAATATAACCTATTATAAGAAGACGTTCTTATTGTTTAGTTGTTTTTCAAAATCATTATCTTTAACTTTTAAAATCACAACACTGATGATGGCTGCTAAAAATTTACGCTTGCACACTGATACAATATTTGACGGTCTTCTTAGTGATGGTTTTTTTGTTGGGCTATTAATTTTACTTTTTCTTGCTATAATTTTCTTGATGTATAACTATTTTAGGAAGAAATAGGGGTTATTACTTAACCAATCTAAAAGAAAAAGATATCGCTAAAATTTAATATATTTATTAAATAACACTTATTAAGATAAAAACAAAAACATATGAAAAATTCAATTTTACCTGTAGCTATTTTTATAATTACATTAATTAGCTCACCACAACTAACTGCTCAAGAATTTAGAAGCTTAGATAAAAGCCCAATGGATATGGCAGCATTTCCTAGTAGTTATAAGATCTCAGACAAAATAGTAAAAGTAATTTACAGTCGCCCTCAATTAAAAGGAAGAGACTTGGTGAAATTAGCGCCTCCAGGAAAGGTTTGGAGAACAGGAGCCAATGAAGCGGTAGAAATCACATTTTATAGAGATGTTGTTTTTGGAGGAAAAGCACTAAAGGCGGGGACTTATTCCTTGTTTGCAATTCCTTCTTCTAATGAAGATTGGATCATAATTATTAATAGCGCACAAAATGTTTGGGGCTCATATTACTATAAGCAAGACCAAGATGTTGTCAGGGTTGCTGGCGTAATCTCTAAGGCAGACAAAAATATTGAAGCTTTTTCTATGATGTTTGATAGCGATATGACATTAAAAATGGGATGGGGAGATACGATTATTTCAGTCCCTATAAAATAAACTTTTAAGCCAATAGTTGTTTTTTTGTATGAATAAAAAAAGTGAGTACTAAGTAATTCAAAAAAAAGTAGGTGTGGTCGTTTAAATTTTAACAACAACCACAGCTTTTTTGAGAGATGTGGTTGTTTGGTTTTTTAATTTTACAAGAGTAGATAGGATATTTAGCAAGAAATAACTCTGCCAACATAACATTAGAAATATAATTGTCTCCTCCAAATTTATTTCTCAAAGCAGAACCAAATTCTTCAACAGTATATAGTTTGTTTTCTAGTCCTAATGGGTTGTTGTCGTTTTCTTGCATGATTACACTTTGAGAAATTTAATTTTTACTAAGCACCAGCACCACCCAACACAATGAAAAGAAGAATTGCACCTCCGGCTGCTGCAACCCAAGCGACTCCTTTGGCGGTTTTACCTAAAGTTTTAAGGGCTGAAAATTTCACAACTTTCACTTCGTAAATTTCTTCCACAAGGATTGTTTGTGTGCTTCCGTTGTCTTCTAAAGTCATCGTTGTTTCGTCTTTAGAAACTAATTGACCTTTAAAATTGGTTCTGTCAAGCATTTCAACTTCAACCATTTGTTTTTTATCTGTTGTGATATTGTTGTAATCAACTGATTTATAGCTAAAACAACTTTGAAATAAAATTGAAATCGATAATAAAAGGGTAAGGTTTTTCATAATAAATATGTTTTAGGTCTAATATAGCTGAATTAAAACAAAAGGGGCTTAGTCGCTAAGGTTGTTTTTTAATGCTTTTACCTCATTGTCGGTAAGGAGCCTGTGATTTACCCAAAAAGCCATTACTTTTCCGTCTTCAATCCACGTGTCATAGTTTTGATTCACATAGACCGTTGAGTCTCCATCTTTATAGCTCATTTCATAAACACTTTTAACCATGCTTCCGGTTTTGTACCCTACCTCGGTTACAGAAGTGCCCCATATTGCTTTAAATTTAGGTTCAGATGCTTCAAACCAATTTTTTAAAAATTCAATATGTGCTTCACTACCTTCTGTTAGTCCACCCCAGGCATCATATATCTGAATGTCTTCTGAATTTAAGGCTTTTATGCCGTCTAGGTCTCTTTGGTTGTGTAGCTCGACGTATTTCAACCAGGTGTCTACATCAGCTTGATTTCCAATTGTAATTCCTTTTTGCCATACATCAAGGTTAGAAAATCCGGCAGTTTTTACACTTTCTTTACAAGAAGTCAATATAAATAACAGGCCCATTAAGTATATATAATTTTTCATTTTCTTTGTTTTAAATAGTTTAGAAACTTTAATTTATAATCTTTTATAAAGTTATACTATAAATATCTGTTTTAAATTTGTAATAAAAGTATAAACATTTTAGTTTTTAATTATCCTATCTGAACTTAATGAAAAAGATATGCTTATTGTTTAATAATAGTAAGTCTTGCCGTTTTGATCTTGTAAAGTCATTATAAGTAAAAGCTCGGTTGTTTTAAAAAAATTTAAAACCTGAAATAAAGAATTACATTTCACAAAATTATAGTAAGAAGTTAATGTTTAGTTAAAGTCTAATTATTAACAAAACATTAATAAAATTATCTAAAATAACTTTCATTCTTTGCAAAATAAATTTAACAAATAAAAAAAACCAATTTTATGAAAAAACTAGTATTTATTTTAACAATTGCAATGACTTTAGTTATGTCTAAAAACGTTATCGCGCAAGAAACAATAGTAGATGTGGCGGTTGGAAACGAAGATTTTTCAACATTAGTAACTGCTTTAAAAGCTGCTGATTTAGTTGGTGCTTTGCAGGGCGATGGCCCCTTCACTGTTTTTGCTCCAACCAATGGTGCTTTTGCAAAAATTGATCCGAGCACATTGAGTTCTCTATTGGAACCGAAAAATCAAAAAGCATTAGCTAATATCTTAACATATCATGTTATATCCGGTAAAATAACTGCAACTGACGTTGTATCTGCTTTAAAGAAAGGCAATGGAACGGTAGAGCTAAAAGCATTAAATAATCAAGTGTTAACTGTAGTTCAAAAAGATGAAAAAATATGGCTAAAGGACACAAATGGTAATTATAGCGAAATTGTTGCAACAGATGTAATGGGTAGCAATGGTGTGATTCACGTAATAAACACGGTAGTGATGCCTAATTAATTGAAGTTGTTTGTTGTGAAAAAATAAAGCCTCATTAATTTGAGGTTTTTTTTACTGCATGATTTAGCAATGCGAAAAGCATTTAGTTTTAACTTAAGCTTTTGAAGAAAGTCTGAATTCATGAAAATAAAAAAACCCATCAATAGATTACTGTTTACTACAATGTAGCTTTTTGCTTCACCATAAAGAAGGGTTTAGTTTTTCTTAAACTGTTTAAAGAAAATGTAACAATGGTTTATGGGAATCCAGATAAAGATAAAATAGCTAAAGCTCCAATTCCAATGTAAAGATATGAACTTGCAGCTCCTTTAACGGTTTTTAAAATTGAAAATTTTCTAACTTTCAGGTCGTAAATTTCGTCTTTTTTTATCGTTTGAGTAGTTCTAGTGTTTTCTAAAACCATTGTTGTTTCGTCTTTAGAGACTAGTTGACCTTTAAAATTTGTTTTATCAAGCATTTCAACTTCAATTTTTTGTTTTTTATCTGCTGTGAGCTTGTTGTAATCTACTGATTTGTAACTAAAGCAGCTTTGAAATAAAATTGAAACGGATAATAAAAGAATTAATTTTTTCATACCCCAAATTTACAATATTTAGTTTTTAATTAAAATATCTGTAATTATTTCCTTTAAATTGGTTTTTTTAAAATCCTTATTTATATTCAGCTTAAGATCTTTGATAAGAAAAAATGATATTTAACTCTACATACACAGACAAAAAAAAAGAATTAGAAGCTGAAAAATTGATAGGTAAAAAATACAGACTTTTCAGTTCAATAAGATTTAATGGGGTCGGATCAAAAAGATTAATAATAGAAGAAACTAGTCTCAAATTCAAAAAAATTATCATTCAAAAAAATGACTTGATTTACTCAAATATTGAACTTAGGCCTAAGGGTATAATAGTATATATAGCCGAAGGGTTAAATAGGTTTTCGTGGGTAATTCCGTATTACAAATTGGCTATATACAAAACCCCAAATTACAGTATACACTCAGACGGTAATTTTATAAGATTTAGTAATGATTTAAACTTTAAAGAAAATCTAAAATTTTTTAAGAAATTAGTAAACCACAAATCACTTAACAACGAACAACTAAATATTATATGATTTACTAACTTACTAACTATTAATTGCTTTGTCTAAACTGTTGTTAAACACTTCTAAATGCTTTTACGGCTTAGGGTTCTTTATTTAGTTTTTTAAAATCTTTAAATTCCTTTTTGCCAAAAGACATCTTGCTTACTAGTGAGATAACTTCATCAGTTAAATCCGCGGCATTTTTTGAAGAAAGATTAAATTTAGTGCCGTCCATACTAATTAATTGATTTTCTTCTGCATTCAAATCAATTGAGGTGTAAAAATGATACCTAATAACATAATCAAGTGTTGATTTAGTGTTATTATAATATTGTTGAAAAAAAGATTTATCAGAAAGTGTTGTTTTTAAAACTCTGTAGGGTTTTGAAAAGTTATCGCTAAGTCTTAATGCAGGTAACTCGACCTCTTGCCCAATAGATACTAAAGGACTAAGCAATAAAAGGAATGATATTATGAGTAGTTTTTTCATCACTCCAATTTACAACATTTAGCTTTTACTTAAACTATCTGAAAAAACCTGTGTCTGGCTAAAGGGTGTTTATACTATTTTTATGTTTATTTTAACTTCTGTTTTTAAAAAATGCTATAGTTTTGTTTAAAAAATGTTTATGTATAAATTTAATACAAACGACTATTTAGTAAGAATTCCATTATTTGTAATTTTCTTTTGGTTTGGGTTTTTGAAAATAATTAATCTTTCTCCAGCTCAAAATCTTGTTATTGATACTGTTTATTGGATGCCATTCTTTGAGGCTGAAAGTTGGACCATCATTATTGGTTACTGGGAAGTCTTAATTGCAATTTTGTTTTTGTTTAAAAGGACAACTTTAGTTGCAATGGTATTACTGCTTTTACAAATGACTGGAACATTTTTACCGCTAATTATTCTTCCTGAAGTCACTTTTCAAAATTCAAACCCCTTTTTGCCTACTTTAGAAGGGCAATACATCATTAAAAACATAATAATAATCACGGCAGCTTTAATAATTGGTGGGAGTAAACTAAAAGTAAGTTTTTTTAAATAAGTTGATTGTTAGTTATCTGAAAACAAAAAACCCCTCACATCTGTGAAGGGCTTGGTGGTCCCACCTGGACTCGAACCAGGGACCACTTGATTATGAGTCAAGTGCTCTAACCAACTGAGCTATAGGACCTGTAATAGGGTGCAATATTAATACATTTTTTTAATACTAGAAAAAGAATGCTCTTGTTTATTCTATGCGTTTTGGCATAGTTCAATTAACACTCCGTTGGTTGTTTTTGGGTTTAAAAACACAATCATTTTATGATCTGCCCCTTTTTTTGGGGTTTCTGAAATAAACTCAAAGCCTTCTTTTTTTAATCTTTTGATTTCCTCTTCAAGGCTGTCTACATGAAAAGCAAGGTGATGAACACCTTCTTTTCTTTTCTCAATAAACTTTGCTATAAGCCCTCTTTCATCTGTTGTCTGTAGTAGCTCTATTTTTTGTTCTCCAATTTTAAAAAAAGATGTAATCACTGATTCGGACTCTACAAATTCTGTTTTATAGTGTTGTTTGCCTAAGAGTTTTGCAAAAAGCTTATTTGACGAATCAATGTCTTTAACAGCAA
The DNA here is from genome assembly GCA_964275595.1 of uncultured Flavobacteriaceae bacterium. Classification (GTDB taxonomy): domain Bacteria; phylum Bacteroidota; class Bacteroidia; order Flavobacteriales; family Flavobacteriaceae; genus SGZJ01. Next base: position 253,487 of record CAXYDM010000008.1, on the reverse strand, counting down.
TTCCCAGGTGTTCTACTTTGTTAATCATCCTACTAAATTAAATTAAAAAAATTTGTTTTAATTATTTCATGTTGTAAATGTTTATTTTTACCAAATGGAAAGTAACAGACAAAAAAAAATTTCTAAAATTCTTCAACAAGACCTTGCAGATATTCTTCAAGGTGCTGCTAGAAAAGGTGGCTTAAAAGGAGTTATCATTTCAGTCTCCAAAGTTTCTGTGACTACAGACCTTTCTATAGCAAAAGTACATTTAAGTGTTTTTCCTTCAGCTAAAGGCGAGGAAATTCTTGCTGGCATTAAAACAAATACTCCTTTAATTAAACACGAAGTTTCTCAAAGAACGAAACACCAGTTAAGAAGGACTCCAAATTTTATGTTTTTTATAGACGATTCTTTAGATTATATAGAAAAAATTGACCAATCACTAAAAGGAGTTGACAACCCTATTAATCCATCAAAATAAGTAACCCTTGAATTTTTCTTATTATATAGCTAAACGATATCTCTTCTCAAAGAGCTCTAACAATGCTGTAAATTTTATGTCTAAACTAGCAGGGCTTGGTGTTGTTGTAGGGGCTGCTGCGCTTTTTATTGTTCTGTGCGGTTTTAATGGGCTTAAGGATTATAGCCTTGCTTTCACCTCTTTTGTAGACCCTGATCTAAAACTAATTCCTGCAAAATCCAAAACGTTTGTTATTAGCGACTCTTTGTTAAAAGACGTTTTGCTGCTAGACAACTTTTTAAGCTATTCCAAAACCGTAGAAGAAAGTGTTTTTCTATCCACCAATATAAGTGGTGATATTGTTTCTGCAAAAGGGGTTTCAGAGTTTTTTCCTTCAAAAACTATAGACTCAATTTTATACGATGGAGAATGGGTTTCTGGGCCAAATCAAATTGTTTCTGGCTGGGGAATTGCAAATAAGCTTTCATTTGGGGTTTATGATTACTCTAAGAGCATAGCGCTATATGCTCCAAAGCCTGGTAAAAAACAAATCCTGTCTGTTGATGGGTCTTTTTCAAAACTAGACGTTGTAAATGTTGGGTTATTTGAAATTAATGAGGCCTTAGATTTTTCGCTTATATATACAAGCATTGCTGATTTACAACAACTACTAGGGTATAGCGAAAATCAAATAAGCTCGGTGGAGTTTATGTTAAAAGACCCTTTAAAGGCTAAAGAATCTGCAAAATTATTAAGCTCTAAGCTTGGTTCTGGCTTTAAAATAAAGACAAAAGAGCAGTTAAACGACTCTTTATACAAAATGCTAAACACTGAGGAAGTTGCCGTTTATCTAGTTTTTACACTAGTTCTAATAATAGCTCTTTTTAATTTGATTAGCTCAATAATAATTATGGTTTTAGAAAAAAGAAATAATCTTAAAACTCTATATAGCTCTGGTGCTACACATCATGATATTAAAAAAATATTTTACTACCAAGGGCTAATTATTACTTTTCTAGGTGGGATTGTGGGGCTCTTTCTTGGTTTTGTTTTAATGCTAGCGCAACAAAACTTTTCTATTTTTATGATAACGCCATCGCTTGCCTATCCAGTAAGTGTAGAGTTTTCTACTTTCTTAATTGTTAGTCTTACAATACTGATTCTTGGGGCTACCGCTTCTAAGATTTCTTCAAGCGTAGTAACCAAAGAGCTTGTTGGCAAGGCTTAAGCAAACTCATAAGTGTTAAACTTTTCATAGATTTCTTCCAAAGTTGCAAAAACGTCAACAGAATCATCGCTTGTAACAAGTTTTTGTCTAAAAGGCTTAAAGTCTTGTATACCTTTAAAATAGTTGGTGTAATGTCTTCTTGTTTCAAAAACTCCTAACCTTTCGCCTTTCCAGGCTATAGACATTTCAAGGTGTTTTTTTGCTGCTGTAACTCTTTCTTTAATGGATACTGGCGGCAAATGTTCACCTGTTTTAAAAAAATGCTTTACTTGGTTAAAAAACCATGGATTACCAATGCTTGCTCTGCCTATCATCGCCCCGTCTAAACCATAATGATCTCTTATAAGCATTGCTCTTTCTGGCGTGTTTATATCTCCGTTGGCAAATACCGGAATGTGCATTCTTTGGTTGTTTTTAACTTTTTCTATCTCAGTCCAGTCTGCCTCTCCTTTATACATTTGAGCTCTCGTTCTTCCGTGAATTGAAATTGCCTTACACCCAACATCCTGAAGTCTTTCAGCCGCTTCAACAATTTTTATACTGTTTTCATCCCATCCAAGCCTTGTTTTTACAGTTATGGGAAGGTGAGTTCTTTTAACCATCTCCCTAGTGAGGCTTTCCATAAGATCAAGGTCTTTTAGTATTCCTGCGCCAGCGCCTTTTGAAACTACCTTTTTAACTGGGCAGCCAAAATTAATATCAATAATATCTGGGTTTGATTTCTCTACAATTTCAACCGACCTAAGCATAGAATCTAAGTTAGCTCCAAAAATCTGTATCCCAACCGGTCTTTCTTTTTCGTAAATATCTAGCTTCATTGTGCTTTTTACAGCATCACGAATAAGTCCTTCACTGGAGATAAACTCAGTGTATACCACGTCTGCACCATTTTCTTTGCACAACGCTCGAAAAGGAGGGTCACTGACATCTTCCATTGGCGCTAGCAGCAAAGGAAATTCTGGTAATTCTATATCCCCAATTTTGACCATTTAAACAATCTTTATGTTAATTTGATTACAAATATACTGAACAATCTATAATATAATTTTTGTCGTTATTCTACCTTCTATAATGGTTAATTTTTATGTACTTTTGTGCCTTGCATCAAATTGCATTGACTTTAATGGAAAACATTAGAAACTTTTGTATTATAGCCCATATTGATCACGGAAAAAGTACTCTTGCTGACAGATTGTTAGAGTTCACTGGGTCTGTTTCGGATAGAGAAAAACAAGACCAGTTACTAGACAGTATGGATCTTGAAAGAGAAAGGGGAATCACTATAAAGTCTCATGCTGTGCAGATGAATTACCAAAAAGATGGAGTTGATTATGTTTTGAACCTTATTGACACACCTGGTCATGTAGATTTTTCTTACGAAGTTTCAAGATCAATAGCTGCGTGTGAAGGCGCGCTTTTAATAGTTGATGCGGCGCAAAGCATTCAGGCGCAAACTATATCAAATTTATATTTAGCGCTTGAAAATGATTTAGAGATAATTCCTGTTTTAAACAAAGTCGACTTGCCTAGCGCAAACCCTGAAGAAGTTACAGACGATATTGTTGACTTACTTGGTTGTAAAGCAGAGGATGTTATTCCTGCTAGTGCAAAAACCGGTCTTGGAATAGAAGATATTATAAACGCTATTATCAGTGTTGTTCCCGCCCCTAAAGGAAGTTGTGACGAGCCTTTGCAGGCTTTAATTTTTGACTCGGTTTACAACCCGTTTAGAGGAGTGGAAACATATTTTAGAGTAATTAATGGAAGTATTAAAAAGAACCAGCAAATTAAGTTTATAGCTACCGGAAAAACATATGGAGCTGATGAGGTCGGAACACTAAACTTAAAGCAAAGCCCAAAGCCTGAAATTTTTGCTGGAGATGTGGGTTATCTTATAACAGGGATCAAAGAGGCAAAAGAAGTGAAGGTTGGTGATACGATTACTGACTCTAAAAACCCTACTTTAAATGCTGTTGAGGGGTTTGAAGATGTTAAGCCAATGGTTTTTGCCGGAATTTATCCGGTGGACACTGAGGACTATGAAGAGCTTAGAAACTCAATGGAAAAACTTCAGTTAAATGACGCTTCTTTAGTTTTTATACCTGAGAGCTCTGCTGCTTTAGGTTTTGGTTTTAGATGTGGTTTTTTAGGAATGCTACACATGGAAATTATTCAAGAGCGCCTAGAAAGAGAATTTGGAATGACTGTAATAACCACGGTTCCAAACGTTTCATACTTGGCTTACACAAGAAAAAACACAGATTTACCCGTAACAGTAAACAACCCTTCTGATCTTCCGGACCCTTCTACTCTTGACAGGGTTGAAGAGCCTTTTATTAAGGCAACAATTATCACAAAATCAGATTATGTTGGAAACGTAATGTCTCTTTGTATAGACAAAAGAGGGTTAATAAAGAATCAAACTTATTTAACAACACAAAGGGTTGAGCTAACTTTTGATATGCCGCTAGCGGAGATTGTTTTTGATTTTTACGACAGACTTAAAACTGTTTCGAGAGGATATGCTTCTTTTGACTATTCTCCAATAGGAATGCAAACGTCAAAACTTGTTAGGGTTGATATTTTGTTGAATTCACAGCCTGTTGATGCGCTTTCTGCATTAATACATGCAAGTAGTGCTCACACGATTGGTAAAAAAATGTGTGAAAAACTAAAAGAACTTATTCCTCGCCAACAGTTTGATGTGCCTATTCAGGCTGCAATTGGTGCAAAAATAATTTCAAGAGAGACAATAAAAGCTCTTCGAAAGGATGTAACTGCAAAATGTTATGGTGGTGATATCTCTAGAAAAAGAAAGCTCTTAGAAAAACAAAAGAAAGGAAAAAAACGTATGCGTCAAGTTGGAAATGTGGAAATCCCTCAAGAAGCTTTCATGGCTGTTTTAAAGCTAAACGACTAGTCTTTCATTGTAAGCCTCAATACCGAACATGCTGATTTTTCAGTAAACTTATCTTTTCCAGTTCCAAACAAAACACTTATCCAGTTGTCTTTTTGAGGTGTTCCTAAAATAAGAAGGTCGTATCCAGCAGACTGGCTGGAAATTGTTTCGATAGAGTCGTTGTTTTTTAATATTTGCACCTCGCTCTTCGTTTTAATTTTTGAAATAAGTTTTTGAGATTTTTTTCTTATCGCGGTGGTTTCTTCATCGGAAGTTTGGTCTGACACCACATGTAAAAGCGTAAGCTCTGCCCCATAAAAAGCACAAATTCTCTCTGCTACTGCTAAAAAGTTTTTATCTTTTCTTCCTGGCCTTAAAGCTAAAAGAACCTTGCTAATGTATCTTACGCCATTGTCTTTAAATAGCGCAAAATCAGACTTAATGTTTGTAAGTAGCCACCCGATTGGATTACTAACAAGTATTCCGCTGTGAGCTCTTCCGTTCCATCCCATTACAAGCCAGTCACAATTGGTTTGGCTTCCTAGTTGGTCGATTGTGTCTGAAAGCTCGTGAGTTACCACAGCCTCAAAATCAACATTTATGTTCTTACTTTTAGAAAGGCCCGAAATTCTTCTCTCTAAGGAAATAATTTTTGGGTCATCTTTCATGAAGGCGTCTAAAAAAGTTTGATTTGGAACTTCGGTAATGTTGACCGCCTGAATCGTGTCTTTTTTATTTATTGCCGATGCCATTTCTACTAACATTTCTGCGGATTGTTCGTTGCCTAAAAGGGGTACAACCACCCCTGCATCTGGGTTAAGGGAACCGTCTAGGTTTTTGTCAACCTCTTCAGTTCTTTTTGTCTCTATTTCTTCTTGTTTTTTCTTAGTGTAAAATAGATAAAGAGCTGGCCTGTGTCCATATTTTTTCAAAACACCTGTTCTTGTAACTTCTTTGTTTGAAAAAGCGTAAATTACAGCTCCCAGCAAGAATATCGCGCCGATTGCAAGAAAAGGAACAAGCCCTAAATAAAAAAGAAGCAAAAAACCTGTTATTATCCCAAAAATCTGAATCCACGGATAAAGTGGAGATTTATATTTTGGTTTATACCACTGCGCAGAGGTTTCTCTTAGAATGATAACAGACATGTTTACAGAAATAAACATCATAACCTTAAAGGCGCTGGCAAGTTTTGCGATTTTGACAACGTCTAGAAAAACAATAACAAGCATCATTCCAACGCATGTGATGGCAATAGTTATAACTGGGGTTTTAAATTTTTCGCTGACCCTACTCATAAATTCAGGCAAAAGGCTGTCTCTTGACATAGCAAAAGGAAAGCGAGAAGCGGCCAAAACTCCAGCGTTAGCTGTGGAGATAAGAGTGATAACTCCAACTACGGCCGCAATGATTCCAACAGTGTATCCTCCAAGCTTGTCAGCAAGTGTAAATATTGGTTTAATGTCTGTGGCTAGCTCTGAAACAGGAATATTAGACACCAGAACAAAAGAGACAACCACATATATAGCTGTAATTAGCACTAGTGAGGCTAGCATGGATAGTGGAAGGTTTTTAGATGGGTTTTTTATTTCTTCCGCAATAGCTGCTACTTTGGTTACTCCAGAATAAGAAATGTAAACAAATGCAATTGTGTACAACAAGCCTTTGTCACCTTCGGTTAAAAACGGAGTTAAAAAATCTGGGTTAATATTTTGCAAACCAAAAAATGAAAGGCCAATTAAAAAGAGAACGCTAATGGTAACAATATAAAGCTGAACTTTTCCAACTTTTTTTGCGCCTGTAATGTTTAAAACAAAAATAAACGCCAAAAAAACAAGGGCTATGTACTTAATGTAGCTCTCATCAAGATCTATCAAAACCAACATGTAGGCCCCAAAACCGACAAGGGCAAAAGAACTTTTTAACAGCATTGAAAGCCATAGTCCTAGGCCAGAAATAGTTCCAAAGAGCGGGCCAAAAGCTCTTTCAATATATACATAAGTGCCCCCAGAGGAAGGCATGGCTGTTGCTAATTCTGACTTTGAAAGCGCGGCTGGCAAAATACAAAAGGCAGCAATTAGATAAGCAAGCCAAACGGAAGGGCCTGTCTGTGCAGCCGCTAGACCTGGCAAAACAAATATGCCGCTTCCCAGCATTCCGCCTAAGCTAATTGCTATGACAGAGGACAACGATAAGCTTCTTTCTAACTTCTTCAAAATATTGTTTTATATTTATAAAAATAGTAAATAATCTTGTTAAATGAATCTATATCCTATTAATGCTGGAAATTTTAAATTAGACGGAGGGGCGATGTTTGGGGCTGTTCCTAAAGCAATATGGAACAAAACAAACCCTGCTGATCAAAATAACTTGATTGATATTTCTGCCAGATGCCTTTTAATTGAAGATGCTAAAAGACTTGTTCTTATAGACACAGGAATGGGCAACAAACAAAGCGAAAAGTTTTTTAGTTACTACTCTTTGTGGGGAGAGGGTAATTTAGAGAGCTCTATTAATAATGCAGGGTTTTCTTTGGACGATGTTACCGATATTTTTTTTACTCACCTGCACTTTGACCATTGTGGCGGGGCAATTAAAAAAAGTTTTTCTGGGCTTGGGTTCGAGCCTATGTTTAGAAACGCCGTTTATTGGACGAATAAAAAACACTGGGATTGGGCGGTTAAACCAAACAAAAGAGAGGTGGCTTCTTTTCTAAAGGAAAACCTTTTGCCTATTGAACAAACCGGGCGTTTAAACTTTCTTTCAAATAGCGGCGGTCAGTTTTCGTTTGCTTCTGAGTTTGGGTTTGATGTGTTTTATGCAGATGGTCACACAGAAAAGCAAATGCTTCCCATAATTACTTATAAAGGTCAGAAAATTGCTTTTGCGGCTGACCTTATTCCTACAGCAGGGCATATTCCGCTTCCGTATGTGATGGGTTATGACGTAAGGCCTTTAACGACACTAAAAGAAAAGGAAGTGTTTTTAAATTACGCGGTAGAGAATAATGTGCTTTTATTTCTTGAACACGACAGTCTTAACGAAATTGTTTCTTTAAAAAACACCGAAAAAGGTGTTCGTATTAATAAAATTTTAAAATGTAATGAAGTTTTTTAAATCTCTTTTTTTGACCTTGCTTATTTTTTCCTGCTCCAACAAAGAAAAAGGTCGTTGGCAACAACACGTTTCTTACAAGATGGTCATTGATGTTGACGCTGAGAGTAGAAGTTATATAGGTACACAAGAGCTTGTGTACTCTAACAATTCTCCCGACACAATATCTAGGGTTTTTTATCATTTATATTTTAACGCATTTAAGCCTGGTAGCGAAATGCAGGTGAGGGCTTCCGAAATAAACGATGACGACAGAAGTATTTCAAAAAAAATACTTTCCTTAGACCGTAAAGATTATGGAGATGTTCGTGTTTTGGAGCTTTTGCAAGATGGAGCTGTCCTTGATATTATAAACCAAGAAACTATTTTAGAGGCTGGTCTTAAAAACCCTCTTTTGCCTGGTGAAAAAACAACTCTAAGTATGCGTTTTGAAGTTAACGTTCCTCAACAGATCAGAAGATCTGGAAAAGATAGCGAAGATGGTGTTGCTTTTTCCATGGCTCAGTGGTATCCAAAATTATGTGAATATGACAGCCAGGGTTGGCACGCTAATGCATATATCGGCCGTGAATTCTTTGGGGTTTGGGGTGATTTTGATGTTACAATTAATATTGACAAAAACTATACGGTTGCTGGATCAGGCTATTTACAAAACCCTGAAGAGGTTGGTCATGGTTATGCCGAGCTTAAAAAACCTTACGATTCGGATAAAATTTCTTGGCGTTTTTTAGCGCCCAATGTGCATGATTTCAGCTGGGCTGCAGACACAGAGTATGTTCACGATGTTGTAGATGTTCCTGGTGGGCCTAAAATGCATTTCTTTTATAAAGAAGATGATAAGTATTCTAAAAACTGGAAGATTGTTCAGCCTTACTCAGTACTCTTTATGCAATATTTTATAGAAAAGATTGGTCCTTACCCTTATAAACAATACTCCGTTATTCTTGCCGGAGATGGCGGAATGGAGTATGCGATGTGTACTTTTATAGGTGGGGTTCGTAATTTTGAGAGTCTTGCTGGGGTTATCTCTCACGAGATTGCTCACACTTGGTTTCAGTTTTTACTTGCCACAAACGAGTCTAAGCACGCTTGGATGGACGAGGGTTTTACTAGTTATATAAGCGATCACGCAGAAAATGAAATTTTAGAAAAAGGTTTAGATTTTGCAAATCGACGTGCTTATGTCGATTATTTTAAAGTTGTTCGTTCTGGATTGGAGGAACCCTTAACCACGCACGCAGATCGTTTTTCAAGTAGCCGAAATTATGGTATGGCTTCTTACGACAAGGGGTCTATCTTTTTGTCACAGCTTGGTTATATTATCGGCGAAGAGGCGCTATCGAAAGTTTTGAAAAAATATTATTCTAAATACGTTTTTACCCATCCTGACCCTGAAGACTTTATTAGGGTCGCAGAAAAGGTAAGTGAACAGGAGCTTGATTGGTATTTAATGGATTGGGGGCAAACCACAAAAACAATCGACTACGCTATAAAAAGTGTTAAGAAAACTAACACTGAAGGGTGTGATTCTGTTACTATTTTGATGAATAGAAAAGGAGAAATGGCTATTCCTAACGATGTGGAGGTTGAGTTTGTGAGCGGTATAGTTAAAGAGTATCATATTCCTCTGCTGATGAGTCGCGGACACAAACCATTAGATAGCGGTGTGGTTCTTCTGGAGCCTTGGAGCTGGGCTAAGAAAAACTATAGTTTTAATATTTGTGTTGATGATGACGTTGTTGTGGGGATTACTATCGACCCTCTAAACAAGAGTGCGGATGTAGACCAAACAAACAACTCTATTTAGGTTTTTTATTTATACCTTTAACGGTCATATAAATCTTTGGTCTATGCAACAGTTTGAACGGCTAAAATCAAAAAAAGAGATAAGCTTTGTTTTTGACAAAGGTGCAGGGGTTTCTTCTTTTCCAATAAAGCTTTTTTTTATTAAAAACTCGCTTAAAAAAAGGTCAAATGTTGCTTTTACTGTTGGTAAAAAAAGTCTAAACAAGGCTGTAGACAGAAACAAAACAAAACGCTTAATGAGAGAGGTTTTTAGGCTTAATTGCCTGAAAGACGGGGTGTTTTTGGGCCACTCTTTAGTGTTTGTTTATTTAGGAAAAGAGGTTGTTCCTTTTGATTCTATAAAAAAAGGTTTTTTAGGGGTTGTTGAAAAGTTTGCGGCTAAAAAAATATAATATTTTGAGGTTAATTTATCTGTTCTTATTGTTTGTTTTGGTGGGGTTCTCTCAAGAAAACACTCACACTGTCTATTTTGACACTGACCTTTCTAAAGTTACCAATATTGAGGAAAACAGGCTTCTTTCTTTTATTGCTTCGCTTAGCGAAAAAAACGTTTTGAGTATTGAAATTTTTGGTTTTTGTGATGATCTTGGGGCCAGCTCATACAACCTTTCTTTGTCACAAAGAAGGGCTGAAGAAATAAAAAAAATTCTATTGTCTAACCTAATCGAACAAGAAAAAATCACAAACGTTGACGGTAAAGGTGAGCTTCTTTTTAAAACTGTTAGCGCCTCAAACCCTGATAGAATTAGAGCTCTGAACAGAAAGGTTGAACTTTTTGTTTCTTTTAAAGAGTTGGATGTGAGCGAAGAAGAGGTTGTGCTTGTAAAAGGGAGTTCTTTAGTCATAGAAAACTTGCTGTTTTTAACCGGGTATTCTTATTTAACCCCTAGCTCTAAAAAAAGCTTAGATGTGGCTTTTGATAAAGTAAAAGACTTACCTTTTTCTTTTGTAATTCAAGGGCATGTGTGTTGCACTTCTGGTCAAAAAGATGCTATAGATCGTGCAACAAAAAAAAGAAACCTCTCTGTCGTTCGGGCTAAATTTGTTTACGATTATTTTTTGGGAAAAGGGATTGACTCAAAAAGGATGTCTTTTGAAGGGTTGGGGCATCGTTTTCCTTTAGGCGGAAGGCCTGAAAACGACAGAAGAGTGGAGATTTTAATAGAATCAGATTTTTAAGATCATTTTTACGTGTGGTATGTTGTCTTCAAGATATTCTTCTCCTTTCTTTTCAAAACCAAGCTCTGAATAAAACTTCAACAAATACTTTTGAGCTGAAAGCTCTATTTTTTCTTCTTTCGGATCTTCTTTTAGCTTTTCTATAGATCTTCTCATTATTATTCTTCCATAATCTTTGTTTCTATATTCTTTTTTTACCAAAACTCTTCCTATACTAGAGTTTTTAAAAAAATCTCCTTTTCTAAAAATTCTTGTATATGCTATTATTTTGTTGTTTTCTTCCCCTACAAGATGTAAAGCTTTTTCGTCTTTATTATCAAGGTCTTGATAAGCGCATTTTTGTTCAACGACAAAAACCTCTAGCCTTAGTTTTAATATTTCGTATAGTCTTTCTTGACCTAAATCTTGATATTTAAATACGGTTATTTTCAAGTCTATTTGTTTATTTTTTCAACCCTTATTTGGTGCCTTCCACCTTCAAAAGGTGTTTGTATAAAGGTTTCTATCATTTCAAAAGCTTCTTTTATCGTAACATATCTTGCAGGTAAACTAAGTATATTTGCGTCGTTATGTTCTCTTGCTAATTTACATATCTCATTATTCCAACATAACGCTGATCTTATTCCTTTATGCTTATTAGCGCTCATTGAAGCTCCGTTACCGCTTCCACAAATAATTATTCCAAAATCTGACTGGCCGGTAGCAACATCTTCTGCCACGGGGTGTATAAAATCAGGGTAGTCCACACTTTCTTCTTTGTTTGTTCCGTGGTTTTTTATTTTAAATTTTTTTTTCTCTAGGTATTCTGTTATTTTAAATTTATGTTTTGTTCCTGCGTGGTCGTTACCTATTGATACTTTCATTTTGTTTGTTTTGTGTTAATATCTAAATATAATTATTAATAACTAACATTGTTTTTACTTTTGTTTTTTTCTCTTAACAAATGCTTTATTAAAAACAAATTAAATTATTTTTATTTCTATACATTATATTAACCTTAAGTTGTGGTTTGTTAACTATATTATTATTCTTTTATTATTAAGAAATGTTCTTTTTTGTTTTATTTAGATGTTTGTTTATAATTATACTAAAAGACTCTATTTAAATATCTTACATATTTATATGTTGTTTATATAGTATTAATAAATTTTTAATAACTCTAATTCAAAGTTTTTTAAAAAAAGTTTTAATATATATTAACAAGCTATAATAAGCATCATTTATTATTTAAATTATAAAAAGAAAATAGTATTATGTATATAATTGTTTATAAGTCATCATTTAAATTAGTAAGAAGTATATTAGAGATATAATAAAACAATTTTGAGAAGAAGAAAAAATAAAATAGAAAGAAAAGAAAAGAATACAAATAAATTTGTTGGTACTTTAGATGTTTCGGTTCGTGGTGTTGCTGTTGTTGTTTGCGAAAGTTTAGAAGAAAAGATTCATTTAGAAAACATAGGTCAATATTTACATAACGATCTTGTTGAAGTATATGTTTTTTCTAGAAGAAAGAAAAACAAGTATTATGGTGAAATAACGAACTTATTGAAAAGAGAAAAAAAAGAATACGTTGGAAAAATTGAAATCAGCGATAAATTTTCATTTGTTATTGTAGATAATAAAAGGATTCATGTAGATATATTTGTTCCTATTTCAATGATTAATAAAGCAAAAGATAGAGACAAGGTTCTTGTTGAGATAACTGAATGGAAAAAAAACAGTCAATCACCAAATGGTATTATAAAAAAAGTATTAGGTATTGAAGGAGAACATAATACTGAAATTCACTCTATTCTTGCAGAGTATGGACTTCCTTATGATTTTGAAAAAGAAATTAAAGAGTATGCAAACAATATAGATACTAGCATAAATAATAAAGAAGTATTTAAGCGTAGAGATTTTAGAAATGAATTAACTTTTACTATTGACCCAGTAGATGCTAAAGATTTTGATGATGCTATTTCGTTTAAAAAGTTATCTAATAATTCTTATGAAATAGGAGTTCATATAGCTGATGTTTCTCATTATCTAAAACCAAATACTATTTTAGACAAAGAAGCTTTTAATAGAGCTACGTCTGTATATTTAGTAGATAGAGTGGTACCTATGTTACCAGAAATTCTCTCAAACAAAGCGTGTTCTTTAAGGCCTAACGAAGAAAAATATACTTTTTCAGCAGTATTTACTATTGATAATAATAAAGTTATAAATGAATGGTTTGGAAAAACAATAATTAATAGCAACTACAGGTTTAGTTACGAAGAAGCACAAGAGATTATAGAAACAAAAAATATTATAATAAGAAAAGAAGTTTCTTTAAACGGCATAGAATATTCAGTTTCAAGTAAAGTAAAAGAGGCGGTGTTAAAACTCAATGATATTGCTATTTTTATGAGAAAAGAGAGAATGAAAAGTGGAGCGATTTCTTTTGATAAAAAAGAAGTAAGGTTTAATATTAATAAACAAAACGAGCCTATTGGAGTTTATGTAAAAGAGTCTAAAGAATCCAATAAACTTGTCGAAGAATTTATGTTACTAGCCAACCGAAAAGTATCGGAGTATGTAGGAAAAAAAATTAAAAAAAACCTATTTATATATAGAGTTCATGATCTTCCAGACGAGAGCAAAATTAAAGCACTAAAAGAAGTTTCTAAATCTCTTGGTTATAATTTAGATATTAGTTCTAGAAAAAAAATGTCAGAATCGTTAAACAAAATATTAAAACAAGTAAAAGGTAAAAAAGAACAAAGCCTTATAGAGTCCTTAGCAATTAGATCTATGAGTAAAGCAGAGTATACAACAAAAAACATTGGTCATTACGGTCTTTCTTTTGAATATTATAGCCATTTTACTTCTCCTATAAGAAGATATCCAGATGTTATCGTACATCGTCTCTTAGAAAAGTATATAAACAAAGAAAACCCATTAGGACACGAAGCATACAACTCCGCTTGCGACCACTGTACTCAAAGAGAAATATTAGCAACAAAAGCTGAAAGAGACTCTATAAAGTTTATGCAGATAAAATTCATGCAAGACAAAACAAATAAAAAATTTAATGGAATAATTTCAGGTATAACAGATTGGGGTATTTTTGTAGAAATTGTAGAAAATAAATGTGAAGGAATGATACCTGTTAGAGATCTTAAAGGAGATTATTATATATACAATAAAGATGATCACAGCCTGATAGGAAAAAAAAACAAAATAAAATATCAACTCGGAGATGCTATTCAAGTACAAGTTAAGCACGCAGATTTGATTAAAAAGCAATTAGACTTTATCTTAGCAGAATAAAAAAAAACATTAACATGAAAAAAACTCTTTTTTTACTATCTTTTTATAACGTTTATTTTCTCTTTTTCTCAGAACGAAATTAAAAGAGAATTGGGAGATTTCTATAAAATTCAAACATATGATTTATTAAAAGTTAATTTAATAAAATCAGATAAAAACCATGTAATTATTAGTGGACAACACCCTAACTATGTTGTTGTTAAAAACAAAAACGGAGAGTTAAAAATACGTATGGGTGTAGAAAAAAGATTAAGCGGCTCAGAAACTAAAGTAGATCTCTATTATAAAAATATTTATAGAATTGAAGCTAAAGAGGGTTCTTTTGTTTTTTCTAAAGACACGATTGTAGAACCCTCATTATTTTTAAAATCTGAAAGTGGGGCAACGGTTTCGTTAAAAATAAAATCTTCAGATTTAAGCGCCAGAGCATTAACAGGAGGAAAAATTTCTATCATAGGCAATACCAATCACAATGAAATTGATGCATATACGGGCGGACAAGTAAATGCAGAAAAACTTAAAACAGAAACAACCAAGGTTTTCATAAAAGCTGGAGGAATTGTTGATGTTTACGCAACATCTCTTTTGGAGCTAGACTTAAAAGCTGGAGGAGAAGTTAATGTTCACCACAAAACTAACAAGATAATTGAAAAAATCACCCTTGGAGGTATTGTTAATTATCTTTACAAAAACTAGATGCTTACAGATTTTTTTACTGCAATATCAATAGGGTTTTTCTTAAGTTTTGTTTTAGGCCCGGTGTTTTTCGTACTTATAGAAACGAGCATTACCAAGGGCTTTCGAGCTGCAATTTCTTTAGATCTTGGGGTTGTTTTAGCCGATGTTTTTTTTATTATATTTTGTTATTATACCAGTAAACAACTTGTCGACAACATTAACAACCAGCCAGGCCTTTTTGTTCTTGGAGGATCTATTCTACTTGTTTATGGGGTTTATATTTTTACTCAAAGAAAAAAAGAAGATAAAAAAATCCAGCTTAAAGAAGCGTCTACAAACTATATAGGTCTTTTTATAAAAGGATTTGCTCTAAATATTATTAACATAGCTGTTTTACTTTTTTGGGCTGGAGTTATTCTAGTTGTAGTTCCAAACCTTAATAGAACCAACTCTTTAGGTGTTTTCACTTTTTTTACAACAATTTTAGGAACTTATTTTATAACAGACGTGTTAAAGATTTTCATAGCCAAAAAATTGACCTCAAAAATTAACACAGAAAACACTGCAATTATAAAAACTATTCTAAGCTTAATACTTGTTGTTTCTGGCGCGTTTATTATTTTAAAAGGCGCCCTTTAGCGGCTCTTATTAATTTGTTTTATATATTTTTCTATGTGCTTTTTTGCTTTTTCTAAATCTTTATCGTCGACATATATCTCGTCCATATCTAAAGTCAATTCATAGCCAGGTATTGTACCAGATTTAACTACAGGAATAATACTGTTTTGTTTTAACACCAAACTTAACCCGCTTATTATTATCTTACTCTCACTTAATACAAGCGTATGGTCTTTCATCTTTATTTAAAGATGCTTTTAAATGAAATAAATAATTGAGGAGTATTGTTAAGATATTCTTTGTATTCCGGCAGCTCTCCCCATTTTTTCTGCCCACTGTTTTCTAACATTCTCACACCTGATATATACACAAGCAATACATAAACAAACAAAGGTGAGATTAGTGTTATGTGTTGCAATCCTTCTAATGACTGTATCGACATTGTAGCCACTCCAATCCATAGAATTAATTCCCCTAAATAATTAGGGTGCCTAGACTTCGCCCAGAGCCCAGAGCTAATGAAATAGCCTTTGTTTTTAGGGTTTTTTCTAAAACTTGTTTTCTGATTATCCGCTACCACCTCTAATACAAAACCGACAATAAAAATTACCAACCCTAAATAAAAAGTTGCTCCCTCTTTTACACCACCCCCTGAAGAAAGCGCAGTTGTAACACAAAGCAAACACATTGTAACCCACGTTCCTTGTAGTGTCCACGTCATAAAAAAGCGTGTGAAGTTCGGTTTAATAGATCTAAACCTTTTATCTTCGCCATCTTTTTTTATTCTAAAAAACAAAAAACTTCCAAGCCTAATTGCCCAGACACAAATACACCCACAAACAACTAAGCTCCCCTTTTCAAAAGACCCAGTGCTGAAAACAGTAAACAAGACCAAACTTAAATAAGTTAAGCTGCCTGTTAAGTCATAAAACTTCTCTGTTTGTAAAAGGTACGCTGGAATAAAACACACCCACTGGATTATAAATGCCAACACAACTGCTTGCAGCACCGTCTCAGACCCTGTTAAATATGCTATTTGAATAGGAATGTAAAAGGCTATTAACGAGCCTAATAGGTTAAACGCTTTGTCTTTCATTCTCTTAATCTCAATTAGTGGTTATTCTTTTCTTGCGTTCTTTTTCTGTTAAGTTATATATCCACAAGATTATTAGTCCAAACACAACGCTAGAGACAACTAGAGAAACATTTGCAAGTCCTGTTGTCCCAAACGACAACCTTATTAATATTGTTGAAATAATAAACCCAGTATTTCTTATAATCTGACTATATCTTTCTGTGTATTGAAATGAAAGCAATAGAATTAACACATCAGCTAATATTAACACAGAGAAAAATTCATTATAAAAAACAGTGTTTATATCAACTGAAGAGTTGTTTAAAAACAGGTCTTTACCCCAGTTATATACACTAGTAAAAGACAAAATAATTAGCACTAAAAGCAATATCAAACTAACACCTCTTTTGGATGTTATAAACCTATTTATAACGTCTGTTAAAGGTTTTTTTTCTAATTTGTGCCTCGCTTTGTTGAACAAAAAGATTAAATAATACAAAATCAACACACCTAAGACATCGTATACTAAGCTGAGGTTTTCTTTTGTTGAAAACCAATTTGCGCTTATGTCTACTTTAGGTATATCTGCAAAAATTCTACGAATAAGTATTAGTGAGATTATTTCAAATTGTTTAGAAACAGATGTCGTAAAAGACCTCGGCAGGTTTAAAACAAGTAAGTAAATTTCGTAGATTAATATTATTGTAAAAGGAGTGTAAATAGCCGATATAGGGTTGTCTAACAACGGGGTTTCAAAAGGAAAGACAATCAACTCTAGTTTTTTCGCATAAATTAATATCAGGTGTAAAAGAAATCCAATTATTGAAAGATAAAGCGTAATTTTTTCAAACTTTTTTTTGTTAAGATCTGAAAAAACACTTGCGTACATCGTGTCTATTACAGACTCCCAAGCTCTTTTAGTTGTTGCCATTTTATTGTCGTTAGTACTACAAGGTATAAAAAAGAAGATTAAAAACAATCACAGCAAAGCCTCTTGTTTTAGCATCAGCGATCAAATCACTAATTTAGACTTTCTATTTTTTTAGCAATTAAATCTGCCTCATAAGCTTTCTTGTCACTCTCTTTTCTGTTTGTTTTCGAAAGCTCGTAGGACTCTTTAAGTAGTTTTTCGTACTTTTCTTGCAGTTTTTCTTTTTCTGATTTTTTTTTAAATAATCCAAACATTCTTTTTTATTTTTATTGTTCAAACTCTTTTTAAGCTAAGTATAAAACCCTCGAAACGATATCGAGGGTTTGGTTGAGGCGCCTGGCGGATTCGAACCGCCGTACAAGGTTTTGCAGACCTCTGCCTAGCCGCTCGGCCAAGGCGCCATTAATTTGTGAATGCAAATTTAGTGTAAAAAAATTTTTTAACCCGTTCTTATTTCGACTTTCTTGTCAGGCTTACACTAACCGATTTTGCATCTGAATTAGTAGGCGGGTTTAGTTTTGCCAAACAAACCTTTATTTTTTTAATATTTGAACACCTCTTAAGGCTTTCGTTTACAATCCGGTCAACAACGCTTTCAAGTAAGTTTGCTCTTTTTTTCATTTCAACCTGAGCTATGTCCGAGAGTAACACATAATCAACAGCATCAACAAGAGAATCGCTTTTTGCAGCTTTTTGAATATTGGTCCAAGCCTTAATATTAATTAAATACTCACTACCAATTATTGACTCTTCTTTTAAGCATCCGTGATAGCCATAAACAAGCAAATCAGTTACTTTTACTATTCCCATCTTTTATTTGCGTATTTTCTTAATTAATAAAGTCATTTTGATAACTTTGTAAACTTATTAAAAACATTTGATGTTGGAAACTAAACCGCTAAATTTTATAGAACATATTATTGAGACAGATCTTTCTGCTGGTCTTCCGCCAACCTCCCTAAGATTTCGTTTTCCACCAGAGCCCAATGGTTTCCTACATATTGGACACACTAAAGCCCTTGGCATTAACTTTGGTTTAGCTAAAAAGTACAACGCGTCTGTTAACTTAAGGTTTGATGACACTAACCCCAGCAAGGAAGACCAACGTTTTGTAGACGCTATAAAGAAAGATATCAAATGGATGGGATATTCATGGAGCAATGAAACTTATTCTTCAGATTGTTTTGAACAGCTTTATTTTTGGGCTGTAAAACTTATTAAAGAACAACACGCATATATCGATCCGCAAAACAGTAGCGCCATAGCCATACAAAAAGGAACCCCCACCTGTCCAGGTACAAACAGCCCATATAGAAACAGACCAGCCGAAGAGTCTCTAGCTCTTTTTGAGACTATGAAAAACGGAGATTCTAAAGAAGGTGACCTCGTTTTAAGAGCTAAAATAGACATGTCACACCCTAACATGCTTATGAGAGACCCTATAATATATAGGGTAATTAACAAGCCTCATCAGAGAACACAAAACAAATGGCGAATTTATCCTATGTATGATTGGGCCCATGGACAGTGTGATTATATTGAACAAATTTCACATTCCCTTTGCTCTTTAGAATTCAGACCCCACAGAGACTTGTACGAATGGTTTTTAAGAACCATTAAATCTCAATGTAATGTAGCTGAGCTTAAAATCACCCCTAAACAAAGAGAGTTTGCTCGCCTTAACCTTAGTTACACCATAATGAGTAAAAGAAAGCTTTTTTCTTTGGTAGAACAAAATCACGTTTCAGGTTGGGACGATCCAAGAATGCCCACTATTTCAGGGCTTAGACGAAGAGGCTATACGCCAAACGCTATTAAGAATTTTATTTCAAAAGTTGGAGTAGCTAAAAGAGATAATGTTATCGACGTATCTCTTCTTGAGTTTTGCGCTAGAGAAGACCTAAACAAAACCTCTAAACGAGCAATGGCAGTTCTTAATCCTGTTCTTTTGAAGATTATTAACTATCCCGAAAAACACAAAGAGGAGTTGTTTTTTGTTGACAATACAGAAAGTAAAAACCCAAACAGTAGGAGTCTTGTTTTTAACTCTGAGCTTTATATTGAAAAAGAAGATTTTTCATTACAACCAACCCCAGGATTTAAACGTCTTTCTATTGGGAGTGAAGTTCGCCTCAAGAGCGCATATATTGTTAAGGCTACTCACGTAGAGCTTGATAATTTAGGAAATCTGGTCGCTATTTGTTGCGAATACGACCCTAAATCTCTAAGTGGTAGCGGTTCTTTGGAGAGCCACAGAAAAGTTAATACCACGATTCATTGGGTTTGTAAAAAAACTGCAGTTAGCGCAGAGGTTAGAGAATACGACAGGCTTTTTACATCTCCATCCCCAGACGCAGACCCAAACATCCCTTTTGAAAACTTTTTAAACAAGGAGTCTTTGCAAACTAGAAACGCTTTTGTTGAGCCATTTCTTTTAACCGCCAGTCCAGGAAACAAGTTTCAGTTCCAAAGATTAGGCTATTTCAACACTGATGATGACTCAACATCCAACCGTCTGGTTTTTAATAAAACAGTAAGCCTTAGAGAAAGCAAAATAAAAAAACCTACTAACCAACCACCAAAACAGGCGACGGTATTAAAACCTATAGAGATTATCAAAAAGCTTGGAAAAAAATTTACTAAAGTTTCAGAAGAAAAGCAAAAAGAGCTTAAAGACAAGGTTTTGGTCTTAAGCAAAGACATCACCCTTGTAGACCTAACTGCTCTTTTTTCTGCTTCAACAAAAAAGAGAGGAACAAGAGCTGTTGTGCTTATTTGTTTGCTCGGCCTAAAGTCTAGAGGTGTTCTTTTTTCAATTGAAGCAAAAGAGTTTATATTAAAAGCTAAAAAAGATGAAAGCCAGACTCTTCAAGAGTTGGCAAGCAACCTTTAGTTAAAGCTCTTCTTTAGCCTTTTATTTATAGTTTAATAAAGAACTTTTTGAATTTCCTTCCAAGTAACCAATTTTATGTCGTTTTGCTTTAAAGCTTTTTTAAAGCTAATGTTAGTTACCGCTTCATAGTCTAGGTGTCTCCATTTTGCACCATAATCGGGGTGGTCAATAGAAATTTCTCTCATTTCATTATCGTCGTAACTTAAATGAACAATTAGCTGGCTTATCCCTGGTTTAAGCCCCCGTATTGTGTTTAAATAAAACTCTTTCCACTTAGTTTTTTTCAATCCTTTTCTTGCCATATACAGATCTTTTATCACCACAACGTTTTTTGGTTTAGGAAAGCCTTTACCAAAGTGTGCATCCACTCCTCGAGGCACAAAGACTGGAAGTTTGTTTTCTTCACCAACCTCTAAATACACCCTAAAATGCTCTTTATTAAAAAAAAGAGCACCTTCGTGGCTATCAATATGAGTAGGTTTTATGCCAAGACTTTTTATTTTGTTTATTTGCGCCTGAAGCTCTTTTTTTAACTCAGTAGGGTCTGCTTTTAAAACAAACTTTTTTATTCCTATCGGAAACTCACCAACACTATTTACTAATGTTTGACTTTCTTTTGCGGGCATAAGGCTTTTCCATCGGTAGTTTTTCCATTCGTTAGTAACCGTTAAGTGTACACCGAGATCGATGTTAGGGTTTTTAATGGAGTATTTTTTAACCTCATCAATATACTTACAGTTTGCCATTATGCTGGCTGAATTTACCCCTCCTTTTTCTAAAGCATCAAACGTCGCTTTGTTCACAGACCCAGCTAATCCTAAATCATCTGCATGTATTATTAATAGCTTATCAGATGAAGAATATCCCAGTTTTTTTTCAAGACCCTTGTATGGAGTGTAGTCTGTTTTTCCAAACAGAACTTTAAGAGCGAGTTTAACATCGTAGATGGGCAGTTGCTTGTAGTTAAAATATGCATAAACCGATAAGATCAATGCCACTAAAACAGCAATTATACTCATCAGAACTCCTATAACTAGACTCATTTTAAAGTTTTTTTATACAAAAAACGCTTGCTTGTTATAAACAAGCAAGCGTTTTAAAACCATTTCACTGTTTTTAGTTTTGCACTCTTTTATTTGAGAACATTTATTTTTTCTTTTTTGCCGCTGCTTTTTTCATCTCTTCTCCAATTTGGTTGCTCGCTGTGAAGCTGGCCACCATATTGTTAAGCATTTCACTTCCTGCTTGAGGAGAGTTAGGCAACAGAATTAAGTTAGAATTTGTTTCCTGCCCAATCGACTGTAGCGTGTCATAATGTTGTGTAACAACAATTAATGCTGACGCCTCTTGAGAGTTAATGTCGACCTTGTTCAAAACTGAGACCGACTCTTCTAAACCTCTTGCAATCTCTCTCCTTTGGTCGGCAATACCTTGACCTTGTAGTCTTTTGCTTTCCGCTTCTGCTTTTGCTTTTTCTACAATAAGTATTCTCGCGGCATCACCCTCAAACTGAGCAGCAACCTTTTCTCTTTCAGAAGCATTTATTCTGTTCATCGCTTCTTTTACCTGGGAGTCTGGATCAATATCTGTAACTAGTGTTTTAATTATATCATACCCATATTCCATCATTGCCACATTAAGCTCTGATTTCACGGCTATAGCAATGTCATCTTTTTTCAAAAAGACATCATCAAGAATCATTTTAGGAACTTCCGCCCTTACAACATCAAAGACGTAGCTTGTTATCTGCTCGTGAGGAAAGTCTAACTTATAAAAAGCGTCATAAACCTTTTCTTTTATGACCTTGTACTGTACAGAAACTTTTAGTTTTACAAAAACATCATCTTTTGTTTTTGTTTCAATTATAACGTCTAGTTGTTGTATTTTTAAACTTAGCTTCCCGGCAATTCTGTCAATCACTGGAATTTTTAATTGCAGTCCAGATTGACGTATGCTATGAAATTTTCCGAACCTCTCTATTATACCTGCCGTTTGCTGGTTGATAATAAAAAAAACGCCGAATAGTAATAGTAATACTGGAAAAACCCATAAATAAAGTAATAAGCTCATATTTTTTTGTTTAAAATTATATATATAAATATAACAAAAACTGTACCGGTTTGTTTTAGTTATATGTCAAAAACTTTTAACTATTGCTATTAAACATTGTGTTTGCCGCAGTTCTTTTCTTTTAAAGTTTAGTATATTTAAAAGAATGTTTAATTAAAAAAAGTATGTGGGGCGGAAACAAATGGACAAAAAACATGTTTACCAAACAATGGAAAGCAATTATTCTTTTGGCGTCTATTTTAGCAGTGATTATACTTGTTGACTAACTAATATGCGTCAGCAACACCCCAAACTTTATTAAATCGAGGCCTTAATAACACTTTTCAACGAGTTTATACGCGACAACGATTCTTCTTTTCCAAGAAACTCAAAGATTACATACAAATCCACCCCTTTCAATTCACCAACCAAAGCGAGTCTTGCCGGCTGCATTACACTACCAAAACTCCTGTCGCTTTTATTTATCCAAGCTTTTACAGTTGTGGAAATATCTAACTCTTTAAAATTGTTAACTGACTCTAAGCTCTTTGATAATTCCCCTAAGACACCAACGGTCAATGAAGTTGAAATTTTTTTCAGAGTTTTTTCATTGTAATTTTTTGGAGAAATAAAAAGGTAGCCACAAAGAGACCAGAGCTCATTTAGTGTGCTGGCTCTTTCTTTAGTTAGCCTTACCGCAGTTATAACATCTCTTTGAATTACTGACTTTAGTTCTTGGCGAGTACCAATAAGGTGGTCAGCAATTTTTTCTTCTTTTTTCTGCTGTAAGTACTTGTGGTTAAACCACTTAAGTTTTTCTACATCAAATTTGGCCCCTGAACTGTTTACTTTTTTCAGGTCAAAACATTGAATAAGCTCCTCCATAGAAAAAACCTCCTTTTCGTTTCCTGGATTCCACCCTAACAGAGCTAAAAAATTTGTTAGAGCGTCCGGGAAATACCCCTCTTCTTTAAACCCTCTTAAATTGTTTTTTTCTCCCTTCCACTGTAGTGGAAACACAGGAACCCCTAGCTTTTCTCCATCTCGTTTGCTTAACTTTCCCTTGCCAGTGGGGTTAAGTATTAATGGCAAATGAGCAAATTCTGGCTTGTCCCAACCAAAGGCTTCGTATAACATTACGTGAAGCGGAAGAGATGGTAGCCACTCCTCTCCTCTAATAACATGTGAAATTTTCATTAAGTGGTCGTCTACAACATTTGCAAAATGATATGTCGGCATTCCGTCTGATTTGTATAATATTTTGTCGTCTAGCAGCTTTGACTCAACAGAAACCAACCCTCTTATAAGGTCACTACAAACAATATTCTTGTCGTCAAAGCACTTAAACCGTACGACATACCTCTCGTTTGTGGCCAGCCTTTTCTCAACCTCTTCCTTGCTTAACGAAAGAGAGTTTGAAAGCTTTAACCTGTTATGCCAATTGTAAATAAACGTTTTGCCTTTGGCCTCGTGAGATTTTCTATGTTCGTCCAAAGTCTCCGCGTTGTCAAACGCATAATAAGCAAAACCTTTGTCTATTAAAAGTTGGATATGTTTTTTATATATTTCTTTTCTTTCGCTTTGTCTGTATGGCCCCTCGTCGTGTTTTATTCCCGCCCAACCCAAAGCATCTTCAATGTATTTCTCAGCTCCTTGAACGTATCTGTTTTTATCGGTATCTTCAATACGCAAGACAAAAGTTCCTTTGTTTTGCATTGCAAAAAGGTAGTTAAACAAGGCGGTTCTTAGTCCACCTATGTGTAGCGGCCCTGTTGGGCTTGGGGCAAAACGAACTCTAACGCTGCTATTCATTGTGTTATTTTTGACAAAGATAAAACAATAATTGTTCAATCTTTATTGTAATTTTGAATCAAAAGAAATTTTAATGATCAAATATTTTTCTTCTACAG
This sequence comes from uncultured Flavobacteriaceae bacterium, assembly GCA_964275595.1. GTDB lineage: Bacteria > Bacteroidota > Bacteroidia > Flavobacteriales > Flavobacteriaceae > SGZJ01. The sequence goes on along the minus strand of CAXYDM010000008.1, from coordinate 229,365 downwards.
ACTTTGTGATTAATGATAAACCTCACATAACATCATGGATTGAAGGAGTTATTAATAAAGAGAGCCGCTTGCTGGAGAAGCTTGTATTCAATTTTTGTTCTGATGAGAGTCTTTTAAAAATTAATAAAGAGTTTTTAAACCACGACACACTTACAGATGTAATTACTTTCGACTACTCCTCTTCAAAGGCAGTTTCAGGCGAGGTGTTTATTTCTGTGGACAGGGTTCGTGAAAATGCAAAAGAATTTCATCAGGATTTTAATAATGAAATCAAAAGAGTAATGATTCATGGCGTTCTTCATCTTTGTGGCTATAATGACAAAACAGCTAAAGACAAGGCCTTAATGTCAGATATGGAAAACCGTCATCTTGCTTTTTTTTCTTAGCGCTTTCCTTTTTTGATTGTATATTTGTTCCACGTGAAACAATTTAAAAATGTTTAAAGAAACTTATGATGTAATTGTTGTTGGAGGAGGTCACGCTGGTAGCGAGGCAGCTGCTGCGTCCGCGAACATGGGCTCTTCAACCCTGCTTGTCACCATGAGTCTTCAAAATATCGCTCAAATGTCGTGCAACCCTGCTATGGGCGGAATCGCCAAGGGTCAAATTGTTAGAGAAATTGATGCTTTGGGGGGTTACAGCGGGATTGTTAGTGACAGGTCGGCAATCCAGTTTAAAATGCTTAACAAGTCTAAAGGCCCAGCCATGTGGAGCCCAAGGGTTCAAAGCGACAGAATGCGGTTTGCTGAAGAGTGGAGAAATCTTCTAGAGAAAACTCCAAATTTAGACTTTTATCAAGAAATGGTTACAGGACTTGTGGTAAGTAAAAACAAGGTCTGTGGCGTAAAGACAACCCTTGGTCTTACGATAAAAGCTAAAACAGTTATTCTAACTAATGGAACATTTTTAAACGGCTTAATCCATATTGGAGATAAAAACTATGGAGGAGGAAGAGCGGGCGAAAAATCGTCTAAAGGGCTTACAGAGCAGTTGGTTTCCTTAGGCTTTGACTCAGGTAGAATGAAAACCGGAACCCCACCAAGAGTCGATGGCAGGTCTTTAGATTTTTCAAAAATGATAGAGCAACCTGGTGACGACCATCCAGAAAAATTTTCATACTTAGAGACTACTTCTGTATTAACAACTCAAAGGTCATGTCATATGACCCACACCAGCACATTGGTTCACGATATTTTAAGGGATGGTTTCGACAGATCCCCAATGTTTAACGGGAGTATTAAAAGTGTTGGCCCTAGATACTGCCCCTCTATTGAAGACAAAATTAATCGTTTTTCTGAGAAAGAAAGACATCAGCTTTTTGTTGAACCAGAAGGTTGGAATACCGTCGAGGTATATGTTAACGGTTTTTCAACTTCTTTGCCAGAAGATATTCAGTTTAACGCCTTGCGATCGGTCAAAGGTTTCGAAAAGGTTAAGTTTTTCAGGCCAGGTTATGCCATAGAGTATGATTATTTTGCCCCAACACAGCTTCGCTACTCCTTAGAAACAAAGCTCATAGAAAACCTTTTCTTTGCTGGTCAAATTAATGGAACCACAGGTTACGAAGAAGCTGCTTCACAAGGATTAATGGCTGGGATTAACGCTAGTTTAAAAGTTCAAAACAAACCTGCTTTTGTGTTAAAACGAAATCAAGCTTATATAGGGGTTCTAATTGATGATTTAATTACAAAAGGAACAGAGGAACCTTACAGAATGTTTACCTCTAGGGCTGAATATAGAACCCTGCTAAGGCAAGATAACGCAGATTCGAGATTGACAGAAATGAGCAACAAAATAGGGTTAGCATCTAACGAAAGAGTTTCGAAAATGCTAGATAAATATACTAAAGCCCACAATCTAATGTCTTTCTTAAAAAAAACAAGCGTGGCCGTCTCTGAAATAAACCCTATTCTAGAAAAGAATGAATCTGCTCTTGTAAAGCAGTCCGGTAAAATAGATAAAATTCTTTCTAGGCCCAACATTTATTTTGACGACCTAAAGCCAATTAAAAGTGTTAGTAAATACCTTGCGGACAACACCCCTAGTAAAGAGGTTGTTGATCAAGCTGAAATACAAGTAAAGTACTCAGGCTACATACTTAAGGAAAAAAACAATGCAGACAAACTTAATAGACTTGAAAACGTTAAAATACCTCAAGATTTTAATTTTCACGAAATCAAGTCAATGAGTATTGAGGCTCGCCAAAAATTAACCGCTATAAGACCAGTGAACATCTCTCAGGCCTCTAGAATCAGTGGGGTTTCGCCTAACGATATCTCAGTTTTATTGGTTTATATGGGCAGGTAACGTTCCACGTGAAACAATTTGTAATGAATAACTTAAAACATGTGTTAACTACTAAAGATTTTCTTGTAACAGGAAACACTTTTCACATAGTAAAAAACCTTGAAACAGGAATATTAGAAACCCACCCCAAACCAACTTTGGCTGAACTTCCCAAATATTATGACTCCCAAGAATACATATCTCACAATCAAAAATCTTTAGGAATAATTTCATTTTGTTACAAACAGGTAAGGTCAGTTTCTACAAAAAGAAAAATAAAAATCTGCGCTAAAGAACTTAAAAAGATGTCCTTAAAAAAAAGAGCTCGGGTTTTGGATGTTGGTTGTGGAACAGGGTATTTTTTAGCCAAGTGTCTAGAAAAAGGCTGGTCAGTTAAAGGGGTTGAAAATAACATAAACGCACGAAATGTTTTACCAGCAATAATATTTAAAGACATCGTTGATGGACTTAAGCCTTTAATATACCAGTCGGAAAAATTTGATCTAATTACAATGTGGCACTCTCTTGAGCACTTACATGATTTAAAGGTAGTGATTCAGGATATGAAAAAACTGCTAAGCCCCACAGGTGTAATTTTGGTAGCTTGCCCAAATCACAAATCTTTTGACGCAAGCTTTTATAAAGAAAACTGGGCGGCTTATGATGCTCCACGACACTTATGGCATTTTGATAAAAAGGCCATGAAAGCCCTGTTCTTAACCCACAACTTCCAGCTCACAGAAACTCTTCCAATGTTGTGGGACTCTTTTTTTGTCTCGATCCTTTCAGAAAAAACACTCCGCAATAACTTGTTTTTTCTTCGTGGACTATTTGTTGGTCTAATTTCAAACGTAAAGGCTCTGTTTTCTGGGCAATACTCATCTTTAATATATATTTTAAAAACAAAACGCAAAATAAAATAACCTAGCCGCTTTTTTTGTTGTCGAACAACATTTGCTATTTGTTTTTCTATAAAGACCCTTAAAACACGCTTAGATTCGCCCGTTTTTTTAACTAATTAAGCTTAAAGCCTTTTTTAAGATTTTAAATTCAAAAGATGTGCCACGAATCAACTCTCCATCCGCTTGAGCAAAATCAGCACCTTCAATTATTTTAACCGTTATTTTTTCTGTTTTGTACGACCTAACTTTTTTACTTTTAAAAAGATTTCCGTTAAAAAGTCTGGGAATACTTTTAACAACATCAAGTTTTGTGAAGCCCTCCGCAAGAGTTATGTCTAATAACCCGTCCATATGGTCAGGATTCTTAGCAAGCCTCATTCCCCCTCCTGTATATTTGCATATTCCAACGCCAAGCATAAATGCTGACGCGGTATTTTTAACCGAATTAATTTCAAATTTCAAATTTATATTTTCGAAAGAAATAAAATTTGCAATGGCTGCAATAAGATAAGACAGAGGTCCAAGAAATTTGTATTTTTCAATTTTTGAAATCACATATCCATCAAAACCCAAGCCGGCATAATTCATAAAATAAACAACCCTCTGCTTCTTACTTAATACTGTAATAGCCCCAACATCTTGTCGCTTAACATCTCTTTTGGAGATTACTTTTATAGCTTTTTTGTAGTTTGTTGGAATGTTGTGGTGTCTAGCCCAATCATTTCCCGTGCCTACTGGTATTAAACCAACAACAATCTCGCTAGCTTTTACTGTAGACTGATTAAAAACCCCATTAATTAAGTTGTGTACAGTTCCATCTCCCCCAACACAAATAATTTGTTTAAACCCCTTTCGTATGGCCTCCCCAACCAAACTTTCTGCATTTTTGTCTATTGAAGTTTTGTATACATTACCTAAAAGATTATTTTGTTTTAAGCATCGACTAATTTGTTCTAGCCTAGCGTTTGAAATTCCCCCGCCCGAGGACGGATTTACTATAATAAACCAAGCTTTGTTATCCATCAATAGCGCTTGGTTTTTGATGTATAAGCCTTGTAAGCTTTAAAGACAGGTCTGTGATAATTATTTTAGGGTTACCATTTCTGTTTAGCTCATAGATTGCTTTATTTATTTCTTCATAAAGCTCTATTATGTTATTGTTGTGAATAAATGGAGTAAACCGCTCAAATTTAAAACTCTTATCTTTAAACAAACCCTCGTAACTACCTGATTTATAGTTTTTTAACATTGATTTTCTAAAAACCCCTAGAGAAAAAACGAAAAATTGTTTTTGGACATCTTTTGGTAGTTTGCTGATTTTTTCGCTCCAATTCACTAGCTCAGCTACTGCGCTTTTTGTTGTTTTAACCTTAAAAGCTAGCCTAACCCATTCAATAAAAATAGACTCGAAGTTTACAGCACTGACGTCCGAGTTTAACAAATTTAGAGCTAAAGAATAGTCGCCTCCACTCATGTTTGCCGTGTTGTACGCGGAGTCGCTATCCGCCAGATCTCTTTTTATTAGAGATTCAGCAATGTCTTTTGTGTCAATTGGAGGGATGTTAATTTTTTGACATCTTGATTTAATTGTCGGAAGTATCGCAGATTGGTTTTCGGTTAAAAGTAGAAAAACAGTTTCGGGACTAGGCTCTTCAATTAATTTAAGGAGTTTATTAGCACACTCTGTATTCATGTTTTCGGCCATCCATATAACCATCACCTTGTAACCACCCTCATAGGACTTAAGTGACATTATTTTGTTAATTTCTTCAGCCTCATTAACACTAATATTTCCTTTTTTATTTGCTATTTCAATTTTTTCTAACCATTTAGAAAGCGTCATATAGGGGTTTTCTATTATAGACTCCCTCCACTCATTCACAAAATGCTTTGAGGTTGCCTTGGACTTCACTTTTGAGCTTGTGTTTACCGGATACACAAAGTGTAAGTCAGGGTGATTTAAGCAATTGATTTTTTGTTGAGCTCCAATCACTTCTAATTCTCTGTCTTTGTATTTTGAGCAAAGAATTAGTTCTGCAAACTTTATAGCAACCGAGAGCTTCCCAGAGCCAGAAGGCCCAAACAACAGATATGAGTGTGCTAGCCTACCAGAATTTATTTTTTTCTCTAAATCATGGATTAGCTTTTTTTGACCAACTAAATTAATTTGTGACATAAGACAAAGATAATAGAAATCAACACTATTAAGTAGCCTGAATAAATTATATTTGTTTTCTAATTTAATAAAATGAAGACAGTTTTAGACTTTAATTTCTTCAACAAAACAGCTCTAGTTAGAGTTGACTTTAATGTCCCTTTAGACGCTAACCAAAACGTATTAGACAACACTAGAATTCTTTCTGCTAAACCAACAATTCTAAAAATCATAAATGACGGAGGCTCATGCGTTTTAATGTCTCACCTTGGAAGACCAAAAGGCTGGGACTTAAAATATTCTTTAAAGCACATTCTTAAAGAAGTCGAAAACACATTAGGTAAAGAAGTTACATTTATTCCAGACTGTATAGGGGCGGACACATTAAAAACAATAAACACGCTAATGCCAGGAGAAATTGCACTAATGGAAAACCTTAGGTTCTATGATGAAGAAACTAGCGGATGTGAAAAGTTTGCAAAACACCTTTCTGAATGCGGAGAGATATACGTTAATGATGCTTTTGGTGCAGCTCATAGAAAACACGCCTCTACATCATTAATTGCTGAGTTTTTCTCAAACAAAAAATGCTCAGGATTACTACTGAACAAAGAAATAAATGCTATAGAAAAGGTCCTAAAAACAGGCAAAAGACCTATTGTTGCTATTTTGGGAGGAGCAAAAGTATCCTCCAAAATTACCATCATTAACAACATTCTTGAAAAAGTAGATGCAATTATACTCGGCGGGGGAATGGCATACACTTTTATAAAAGCGCAAGGAGGAGAAATTGGCGATTCTATTTGTGAAGATGATAAGCAAGATCTAGCGATTGAATTAATACAAAGAGCTAAAGAAAAGAACGTGGCCCTATATTTACCCACAGATGTCGTTGCTGCAGATGACTTTAGTAACTCTGCGAATAAAAAAGAGTTACAGATATTTAATATTTCTGATGGTTGGCAAGGTCTAGATATTGGCACTGAATCAATAAAAGTTTTTTCAAAAGTGATTATTAACGCTAAGACAATTTTGTGGAACGGCCCAATGGGTGTTTTTGAGATGCCTAATTTTTCTAACGGCACAAAAGCAATTGGCGAGGCAATTAAAACCTCTACACAAAACGGAGCATATTCTCTTGTTGGCGGAGGAGACTCTGTCTCTGCGGTAAAAGATTTTGGCCTGGATAACGATGTTAGCTATGTAAGTACTGGCGGAGGCGCAATGCTTGAAAGTTTAGAAGGAAAAATACTTCCTGGAATAGCAGCACTATAAAAAAAAGAACTTAATGCTAACAAAACTCTTTTTATTCTATTTACTTAACCAAACGAGTTACTTCGCCCCGTCAATTAGCTCGCCTGCGTTAAACTCTAAAACCTTTTTAGTTAAAACAGACAAAGACTCTATAAGGTCTCGCATAGAGTATATTAACTCCAAAACACCATTTCAAATTGATTATACCCCTTTATTAGAAGAGGCAATAATAAATCACTTAGAAAACAGACAAGCAACATATTTAGAACTTTATAGTAAGTCAGATTATTTTTTTCCAATTTTTGAAAACGCATTACAAAAGTATAATGTTCCTTTGGAGCTTAAATACCTTCCTGTAGTAGAGTCTGCGTTAAACCCACGAGCAAAATCGAGAGTTGGAGCTACAGGTTTATGGCAGTTTATGTTTAATACAGCGAAAGACCTGGGATTAAAAGTTAACAGCTATGTTGACGAAAGAATGGACCCTGTTAAATCTTCAGAAGCTGCCGCAAAATATTTGTCTGAACTATATATACGATTCAACGACTGGAATTTAGCTATTGCTGCATACAATTATGGCCCAGGAAATATTAAAAGAGCGATAAAAGCTTCAGGATATTCAAATTTTTGGAATTTAAGAGGTTATTTGCCAAAAGAAACAGCGAACTATGTTCCTTCTTTTATAGCTACATTATACTTGTTTGAATTTGCAAACAAGCATGAAATTAAAATTAAAAATAACGAAACCATGTTTGTTCAAACAGACTCAATACTAATTAAAAAAATGGTTTCTTTTTCACATATTTCTGAACAAATAAATATTCCCGAAGAAACCTTAAGTTTTTTAAACCCTTCTTACATTCACAGCATTATTCCTTCGATAAAAAACAAGCAATATTATTTAACGCTACCACAAACCCATACAGGCTTGTTTATTGATAAAGAAGTTGAAATATATGCTATGGCTAATTTAGAGTATAATTCAAGAGAAAAGCCACTTCCTCAACTATATGAACTAAACTCAAGAACTGTTTATCGAGTAGTTAATGGAGATTTTTTAGGAAAAATTGCAAAGAATTATGGGGTTAGAGTTGGCGACTTAAAAAAATGGAATAAACTTAAAGACGATAAGTTAAAGATTGGCAAGAGACTAATTATATTTCCTAAAAAGTTTCCAAAAAAACAATAACTTAGAAAGATGAAAAAGCTATTTATAATCTTTGTGTTTTTATTTGCTTGTGAAGAAAACAATGTAAGCATGCTTCCTGCTTCTTCTGGAAATTTAAACGAAATATCAGTGGTTTTGAGTGATGAATTATGGGACAGTGCAGTTGGCAATTCTCTTAAAGATAGTTTTTCAAAGCCAATTTATGGCTTGCCTCAACGAGAGCCAATTTTTAAGCTTAGACACATCCCGTCTCATGTGTTTTCGGGTTTTGTAACCAAAAGCAGAACTATTATTAGGGTGAAAAAAGCCACTAAAACACACACAGTCGTAACATATAACAAATACGCTAAACCACAAGTAGTCATTGAGTTTTATGGGCCAAACTCGACTGAAATAACTAAACAGATCTCTAAAGACACAGACTCAATAATAAAACTAATAAGTCAAAACGAGATTAATGAAAAGCAAAGAAGAATAAAAAAATCTTTATCTAAAGACTTAGAACTAAAAAAGACTTTTAATTTAAACTTAAAATACCCTTCTGTATATAGACTAGCAAAAAGATTAAATGATTTTATATGGCTTAGAAAAGACGTGAAATCAGGAAGCCTTAATCTAATGATATATGTTACGGAAAACCACGATAACGAGAACAGCCTTGCCTTTAAAACCTTAAGAGACTCTGTTTCCAAACTTCATATTCCTGGACCTGTTGAAGAAACACACATGAGTATTGATGATGGATATACAGTAGGTTTAAAAGAAGGTTTACTAAACTCACTTCCATATAAAGAGTATAGAGGTATGTGGGAAGTTAAAAACCAATTCATGGCAGGCCCTTTCATTGCTTACAAAATTGATGACACCAAAAATAATAGGCAGATTTATATTGACGGATTTGTTTATGCGCCATCTGTTAATAAAAGAAGTTATATTTTTGAACTGGAGTCAATTATAAAAAGCATTACAATTGATTAAACAAATTACTTTGTTTTCTCTTCGTTAGCTTCTTCGTCGTCTTTGCTAGCTTTTTTAAACTCTTTTATTCCTCCGCCAATTCCTTTCATTAATTCTGGAATTTTTTTTCCTCCGAAAAGAAAAACAATCCCTACAACAATTAACAAGATTGACCATATACCAGGAACAGCAAGTGGTAAAATGTAAATAATCATTAGTATTTTTTTTACAAAGTTAATAATTCTGACTAATTATTGTACATTTTACACATCTAAGATTATTTAATTAGTTTTGTATTTATGAAAAGTAAACAAGCGGGCAAAAAAAGCTTCATATCAAAACTTCTAACTAAGTACAGGTTGGTTCTATTAAACGACAGTACTTATGAGGAAAAAACTTCATTTAAAATAAGCAGACTAAATGTCTTTTCAATGCTGTTTGCAATAATGTTTATTATTGTTTTGCTTACTTCTGGAATTCTTTTTTTTACCCCTATTAGAGAGTATATTCCTGGTTATTCTTCTACAAGTTTACAAAAACAAGCAAACTTACTTAGCTATAAAACAGATTCTTTAAGACAAATTGTTTTTTTAAATGATCAGTATATAAATTCTTTAAAAAATGTCCTAACTGGGGATTTGGAAACAATTGAGTATAGCGCTGATTCGATTATATATAAAGACGTTTTAGATCTTCAAATAACAGAAAAGTCTAAAGAAGATTCCATTTTACGTCAAGTAGTAGACAATGAGGACAAGTATAATTTAGAAAACATCAATAAAAACAAAGATTTTTATCTTTTAACAGCCCCCATAAAAGGTGTTGTTTCCCAAAACTATTCAATCGCTGATGGCCACTTAGCAATTGACATAAGCGTCGACATTGGCACGCCTGTAAAGGCGGTGTCAAACGGAAGAGTGCTTCTTTCAGAGTGGACAACCCAAACAGGCTATGTATTGATAATTGACCATGGAAACGACCTCGTTTCTATCTATAAACACAACTCAAAGCTGTTAAAGCTCCAAGGAGAAATAGTAAAGCAAGGAGAAATTATAGCAATGTCTGGAAATAGTGGAGTTCTAACAAGCGGCCCTCACCTTCACTTTGAACTTTGGAGCGAGGGATTTTCAATTGACCCAAATACACTTATTAATTTTGAATAGACTAGAAGGTATTTTAAAGCAGGGTATTGCGAAAATAATGGCCTATAAGACTAAAAAGGAAATAGACAGATGGTCTTTAAACCCAGTTAAAACTCAAAATCTAGTCTTCAAAAGCCTATTAAAATCTGCACAAAACACTAAGTTTGGCCAGGACCATAATTTTAGCTCAATACGTGATTATCAAGATTTTGTAAAAAACATACCAATAAGAGATTATGAAGGTTTTAGACCCTATATAGACTTAATAAAAAAAGGGGAAAAGAATATATTATGGAAAGGTCTTCCTGTTTATTTTGCAATAACTTCAGGAACAACATCAGGCATAAAGTATATACCAATTACAAAAGAAAGCCTTCCTGAACATTTTAATGCATCTAAAAACGCAATGCTTCTTTATATAAAGGAAACAGGAAACACAAAAGTACTGTCTGGAAAATTAATTTTTTTACAAGGTAGCCCAGCTCTTGATTTTGAAGGAGCCATTAAAACAGGTCGACTTTCAGGAATATCAGCACATCATGTGCCTAAATATCTACAATCAAATAGGCTTCCAACCTGGGAAACAAACTGTATTGAAGATTGGGAAACAAAAGTTGACAAAATAATTGAAGAAACCATTAATGAAGATATGAGAATTATTGGTGGAATTCCGTCTTGGGTGCAGATGTATTTTGAAAAAATACAGAAGTTAAAAGGCAAAAAAATTGGAGAGGTTTTTAAAAACTTTAATTTATTTATTTACGGAGGAGTTAACTATGAGCCTTACAAGAAAAAATTCGTTGACTTAATCGGAAGAAAAGTTGATACCATTGAACTTTACCCTGCTAGCGAAGGTTTTTTTGCTTTTCAAAACACCCAAAAAAGCAAAGCCTTGTTACTTTTACTTAATTCAGGAATTTTTTATGAATTTATTTCTGTTGATAATTTTAACCAAAAGATAAACAAAAGAATTACAATTGAGGATGTTAAATTAAATATCAATTACGTTCTAATAATATCCACAAACGCAGGACTTTGGGCCTATAATACAGGAGACACAATAATATTTACTCAACTGATACCTCATAAAATTCTTGTCTCCGGAAGGGTTAAGCATTTCATTTCAGCTTTTGGAGAGCATGTTATAGTTAAAGATGTAGAAAACGCCATTAACAAAGTTTGTTCTAAGCTTGATATTTTAATAACTGAGTTTACAGTCGCTCCTGAAGTTAATCCAACGAACGAACTTCCTTATCACGAGTGGTTTATCGAGTTTTCATCTGATAAATTTGACACTGAAACATTTTCTTCAATGCTGGATCAAGCAATGCAAGACCAAAACAAGTACTACCTGGACTTAATCCAAGGTAAAATATTACAACCACTTAAATTAAGGGTGGTTAAAAAAAGCGGATTTAATAACTATATGAGTTCTCAAAACAAGTTAGGAGGACAGTTTAAAATCCCTAAATTATCCAACGACCGAAAAATCGTAGACAACCTTTTAAGATATACAATAACATAAGCTTTAAAGTTATAAAATAAACCAACGTATTATTCGTTAATTCTTTAAGCATTCTAATTATTATAGAAATAATGGAGTTACATAAAAAAAACAAGTTATGAGTACTAACGAAAACCAAGGAGAAATAGACATAGTTGTGCTATTTAATAAAATTCAATCAACATTCATTGAATTAATAGTTTTCTTTTTTAAGTGGGTTAAACACTTAACTAAACAATGGAAAGCTTTTTTATTTTTAATATTTTTTGGAGTTGTTTTAGGGTTTTTTAACGAGAATCAAAATAATTCTGAAAAAGAAGCATCAGTCCTTTTAAAAGTAAACTTTGATGCAGTTAATTACGTCTACGACGCAGTTTCATTAATTAACCAAAAAATTGAAGCAAATGACGTTGTCTTTTTTAATGAAATAGGTTTTTCCTCAGAGCAATTAGATGTTTTTGAGTTAACAATATCCCCAATTGTTAATTTACAAGAAATTATCAATGATGAAACCTTCAAGGCAAATGAAATAAGAACACTATTTGAGAATTTAAATTTTGAAGACAACCTGTCAATGACAAACAGTTTTATTTCAAATTATAAATACCACACATTAACTTGCTCTTTTAGCCCAGAAGCAGACCGCCAATCTCTTGATAAAATAATAGATTATTTAAATACCAATCCGTTATTTACTGAGTTAAAGCTAAGAAAAATGAATAGTTTTTCAGACAGAATAAAAAGCAATGAAAAAGCCATTAATCAGATTGACGCGATTATTCAAAAATACACAAATGATATTTCTAACCCTTCTAATGTAGACTCAAAGCTTTATGTTGATAACAAGGAAATAAGGCCTAATGATCTTATAAAAACTAAAATTGAATTAATAAAAGAAGTTGAGGTGTTAAAAGAAGAAAAAATATATTCTAATAACACAGTTGTTGTTGTTAACAATTCAAACCTAATGATTGAAAGTAGCTCGATTAAAAATAACAAGATGGTTTACTACCCATTACTTCTTTGTTTTATTTTTATAGTAATTCAGATTTTAAAGAACACATATTCTTGGTTAGACGAGCTAGAAAGCAAGCAACGATAGAGCCTTGATGGATAAAAATGTTTTTATAAAAAACAGTTTAAATGTTTTGCTGTTAAGAGTATCGGGAATAATACTGATGTTCTTGCTTTCGTTATTTTTAACAAACTCTTTTTCTGCCGAAACAGTTGGTGAATATGATTTTGTAAGATCTACTCTTATGATTTTAAGCGGAGCATCTTTACTCGGAACAAACCAAGCTATAATATATTACTCTGGTATTTTGACATCCAAGAAATCTTTTGGCTCTATTAAATCGGTTTATTTCAAAATGAACTTTTTAATTTTAATAGCATGTGCAATTTTATATGTGCCCATGCTCATAATTGAGAAAGAAACAATAAATCAAATTTTTAATAAACAAGGAGCTTATGAACTGATAAACTTTTCCTTACAGGGCTTGGTGTTTTATTCAATCACAATGCTTAATATAGATACAATTAGAGCACTAAAACACACTCTAATTTCAGAAGCATTTAGAAATCTTTTTAGATATACACCCTTTTTTGTTTTTTCTGTCATTCTTTATATAATTGACAAGCCAGAAGATTTAGTTGTATGGTTTATTTATAGTTTTATATTACTCTTTGTTATTAGTACAATAGTGGTTTTCTTCCTTTTATTTAAAAAAGGATTCTCTAAAAATACACAACTCCATTTTTCTTCAATAGATATTTTAAAAACTTCATATCCAATGGCTCTTAGCGCAATATCTTATTTTCTTATGCAAAGCACAGATGTACTTTTTATTAGCGCTTACGACACTTTCGAGTCCGTTGCTTATTATTCTATTGCTGTTAAATTGGCCACAGTAACGGCTTTGGCATTAATTTCAGTAAACATTGTAATAGCTCCAAAAATTGCCAGCATATACAACGATAAAAACTTTTCAGAACTAAAATTAATTTTAAAAAAAGCAACAAGAATAAATGTTTTAATAAGTCTTCCTATCATAATTTTATTATTATGTTTTTCAGAGTTTGTTTTATCAATGTTTGGAACCAACTATATATTTGCTAAAAATGCTCTATGGGTTTTGCTTTTTGCACAATTTTTTAATTCTATTACAGGCCCTTCTGCTCTTTATTTAAATATGACCGGAAGGCAAAAGAAACTAAATGTAATTTTATTAATTTCTTTAATAATTAATATAATTTTGAACATCCTTTTAGTTCCAGATTTTGGAATTTTTGGCGCGGCGATAGCGACAACAACTAGCTTTGTGTTATCCAAAGTATTTGCATCAGCACTTGTGTTTTATTTAGACAATGTTAAAACCTTTATTTCTTAAAGAATGAATAAACCAAATTTTATAATTGCAGGGTTTCCAAAATGTGGGTCGACCGCTTTACACTATTATGTAGATGCACACCCAGAGATATTTATGCCAAATAAAAAAGAGCTTCACTATTTTACACAGCCGAATATTTCAAAACTAAACAAAGGCCCTGGAGATATAGAAGCAAAAAAAGGCCAAGTCAAAAACTTAGATTCATATTTTGAATTGTTTAAAAGTGCTACTAAAGAAAAAACAATAGGAGAGACATCCCCTTCTTATATCAACTATCCAAGTTCTTTTAAAAAAATCAACAAGTATTTAGAAAATCCTAAAATAATCATACTACTTCGAGACCCAATAAAAAGAGCCTATTCAAATTATTTGCACCTTCTCAGAGAACAAAGGGAAACAGAAAGCTTTAGCAAATCACTAACCCTAGAAGACTCTAGAAAAAGCCAGAGCTACTCAGATTTTTGGCTATATACCTTTAATTCCTTTTACTATGACAAAATTATTGAAGCCAAAAAAACTTTTTCTGAGGTTTTAATTCTAACTCAAGAAGAGCTTAATTCAGACACAGCAAAAACTCTAACTAAGGTGTATAAATTTCTTGGCGTAAATTCAGAATTCATTCCAAGCAACTTAGATAATAGATATAATAAAGGGGGGCTTTATAAAAAGAATTTGATTACAAATTTTATTTTTAAGCAAGGAACAATAAAAACTGCTTTAAAAAAATTTATAGGGATTTCCCCATGGATGAAAACAATAAAAAACAATATTATAAGTAATTATCACTATCAGGCCAGCCCAATAGATATTGATACAGAAAACAAGCTTATAAAACTTTTCAAAAAAGAAGTTATTAACCTCACTAACATTGGTGTCGAGACTAGTATGTGGAATAAAAAGTTTTTTCAATAAATGAAATTAGACCTTAACATACTCAACGTTTCATTTGTTTTGATTTTAGCAGGTATATTTTTTATGCCATTTAATTCATGGGAAGGCATATCTGTTTTAGGTGAATATTACAGAGATTCGTGTATCCTATTTTTTTTATTAGCCTTTTTTATCATATTGTTCAAGAAAAAAATTAAACTTCCCTTACACAGCCCAATTTTTTATTCATTAATTGTTTTTTTGGTTTGGGCGGCATTAACAACCTTTATTAATTTTGAAACAGTTTTACAGAATTATTTTAAACAAACATCGGGTGTTATTAGATTTTTAAGACAGTATTTTTCTTTAGTTTTAGCAGCTTTTATTCTTCCAGTTACATTTTATAATAGCTTTTTAAATATCAATCCTAAAAGATTAATTTATTCAATACGAAAAGTAATTTATTACTCATTTGTTATCGTTATTATTTACTCTATAATTGAAATTTTAGTTGTAAAATTTAACATGATAAATTTAAAAAAATCAGTCCTGAACATTTTTGATTACTTCCCCTTTGTTGAGGCCAAAACAGACTTAAGACTCAAAAGAATATCATCTATCACTTTTGAACCCCCAGCGCTGGGAACTTATTTAATTACAATTTTCTCATGGATGTGTAGCTACACAATAACCTCAAAAAGCTATTTTAAATTTATGCCAGCCCTACTGGTTATAGCTCTTGCTTTTATTTCTGGCTCTAGAGCAGCATTTTTTATTATAATAGTCCAAGCAATTATATTTGTATTTGCAATTTCGCAATCCTATCAATACAATAAAATATTTTCAAAAATTGTATTAACCTCATTAATAGCCATATCGGCTGGACTTTTAGTTTATGCGCCAAAAATTATAAATTATGTAGATAATGAAATCCAATCCTTTAAATTAAATGATGATGATCATTCTCTCTCTAACAAATCAAGATTTGGAATTCAATATGCAATGTATCAAGTTTTTTTAGACAATCCAGTTGTTGGAACGGGGTATGGCCAACAAGCTTTTGTCGCTAGATCAAAATATCCTAGCTGGGCAAAAAGAAATAATTGGGAGTTTAGATTAAAATATCTCAATCAGAATAGTAAAAGATTTCCACCAGGATACAACCTTTATTTACGTCTAGCTGCAGAGACAGGAGCTTTAGGTTTGTTAGGTTTTTTATTGGTTATCTCATATATAATGATTTGGTGTTACAACAACTTAAAGATGCAAAAAAACCTACTAGCTATAATAGTTTTTGTTTCTATGACTGGATTTATGTTAAATTGGCTAAAGATGGATACTTTTAGAATTTACGGGTTTTGGATTTGCCTAGCCTTAATATTCGTCGCTTCAAATAAAAAGATTAATAATGTCTAATATAATTATTCTTATTCCTCATTTTAACAACTTAAGTGGTCTTCAAAGAACCATAGGTTCAATAAAGGAAGAACCAACGCCTGACATATTGGTAATAGATGATGGAAGCAAAGAAAAATTAGTTAAAAGCAGCATAAAGTATAGCGGTAGAGTATTTTTCAAATTTCTTAAAGCTAATTCGGGTATTGGTACAGCTTTAAATGTTGGACTTGATTTCGCTGTAGCAAAAAAATACGAATATACAGGCAGATTAGATTGTGGAGATTTGTGCCATGTAAACAAATTCACAAAACAACTGAATTATTTATCTAACAACAAAGACATCAAGCTGCTAGGAAGTTGGGCTAGAATTGTTGACGACAAAGGAGTTTTTATGTATAATCTAAAACATCCAGTTGATTACGAAACAATTCAAAGAAAAATGTATCAAAACAGTATGTTTATTCACCCTACGGTAATAATTAGAACAGAAATAATTTCTAAAACAGGAAAATATCCCGTCAAATATAGACGTGCAGCTCAAGATTATGCTTTTTTCTTCAATATAATAAGACAATTTAAAAGTGAGAATTATCCAGAAATATTATTAGATTATGTGATGTCTAAGAACTCAATTTCTCATAAAAACAGAAAACTACAAGTGTATCATCGTATAAGAATTTTAATAGATAATTTTTACTTTGGCCTGACCCCTATTTATTCGATAATTAGAAATTTAATTCTATTAACAATACCTGTAAAAATCCTTACATTTATTAAATCAAAAACATACAAGTGAGATTTTCTTTAAATAAAATATATACAAGTCTTTTTTTTATAATTTGTTTTTCTTTATCGTTTATTGGAGATAAGTTTTATGCAATTCCTAATGGAGCAAATATAGCCTTAGCTTTAATGTTTCCCTTTGTTATAAATTGGAGTCAGCTTGTAAAAAGACTGAATAAAAAACCTGTAATTTGGTTTGCTATTTTCGTTTTTTTTATATTTTTCAAATCTGTTTTTATGAGCTATTTTATAGAAGATATCTCTCAGATTAAAAAATTATTTCAAGTTCTACTTCTATTAATATTATCATTTGGTTTAAAAGAAAAAAGTGTTGGTTATTTAAAGCTAGGAATTGTTTTAGGAACACTCACAGCTTGTGTATATTCTTTGATTAAAATCTGTATAATAGTTTTTCAAACAGGAGTATTTAATTTTACTAAAGGACCTTTAATAAACGAAACACTTCCGGTTCAAAGACTATACTTGGGTCTTTTGTGCACTTTTAGTTTAATTTTTGTTTTAGAAAGGCTTTTAAAAAATAGAAAAAAATACAACTTTTTTTTAGCAGTATTTTTTATCTTTTTCACCTTTTTAATTGCTGGAAGAATTGCTGTTATTTCAGTTTTATTTATAATCATCTATTATGTTTTTACGTTCTTAAAATCATACATGAGGTATATTGCAGTATTGTCAATTTTTGTTTTAATTTCTATTACAGCATTTACAAATAATAACTTATCTAAAAGACTCTTTCATTCTGAGGACAATTTTAGAACCACTTATTTTGAAAAAATAGAAATGCATGAGCCACGGTTTTTAATTTGGAAATATTCTTTCGAAATACTAAAAGAAACAAATTTAATAACCGGTAACGGCTACTCAAAGACAACAGAAAAATTAGTAAATGAGTATAAAAATATATCTCAAGAAAAAAAGAGAAACTGGTTTATTGATAAAGAATTTAACACGCACAATCAATATTTAGATATATTAATAAGCCAAGGAGTTTTAGCAGCTCTAATTTTTATCGTTTTTCTAGTTCAGGTTTTTAAAGTAGCTAAAAAATCACACACAAATATATTATTACTTACAAGCATGTTAATTTACATGACTGTCTACAATAACTTTCATCGATTAATTGGGGTGTATCTTTTTTCTTTAATTTTAATTGTCATTTTGTCAAAGGATAATTCAAAAAAAACAATAGAATGAAAAAAGCAATAGCAGTTGATTGGCTAGACAAATACGGAGGAGCTGAAAGGGTTATATCTTCAATAACTAAAATATTTCAATTTGAAACTTGCTATACGTTGATTAGTATAATGAACAAAGAAGATCTAAATAAGGTTTTTTCAAATAAAGTAATTAAAGTTAAGAGTTCTTTCCTTCAATTATTTAAAAGTAAGTTCAGATATCTTTTTTTCTTGTTCCCTTATTTTATTAAAAAAATTAAAGTTGATAAAAGCGTTGAATTGATAATTTCATCATCATTTTCAGTCGCAAAAGGAATAAAAAAATCACACCCTAATCAAATACATATTTGCTACATACAAGCAAGAAATCAAAGATACTTATGGGACAAAGAAGGAATATATTTTGAAAAAACAACAAGACTTTTATTATCTCCAATTTTAAAGTTATTAAAAAAAATAGACATTAAGCATGCTTCAAACCCAGACTATTTAATTGCTAATTCACGATTTGTTCAAAATTGGATAAAAGAAACATATAAATTGAACTCTGAAATTATTCACCCCCCTGTGGATGTAGAAAGCTTTAAACTCCAAAAAAAGAAAGAAAACTATTTTGTTACGGCATGTAGGCTTGAGCCCTATAAAAGAGTGGACTTAATTGTTGAGGCTTTTAATAAAAGCAAGGAAAATTTAATTATTATAGGCTCAGGAACACAAGAGAAATATTTAAAAAAAATAGCATCTGAAAATATCAGATTTGTAGACTACTCGAATTCTTCAGTTGTTTATAATTATGTTAGTAAAGCCAAGGCATTTATTCACGCAGGCATTGAAGATTTTGGTATTGCGCCAGTAGAGGCACAAGCATGCGGCACACCTGTTATTGCTATTAAAAAAGGGGGGCTTAAAGAAACTGTAATTGAAAATAAAACAGGAGTTTTCTTTAATGAGCAAGATTCGAATGCAATTTTAGAAGCAATAAATCGTTTTAATAAAATCGACTTCAATTATGAATTTATTAGAAAAGAATCATTAAAGTACAGCATTTCAAACTTTGAGTCTAAATTAAATGATTTTGTAAAATCAAAAACAGCAAATGATAAAAGCTAAAACAAGAAGATACTCTGGCTTAATTAGCCCTTTATCTTATCTTATTGATATCGCAATAATTATTGTTATTACTCAGTATTATTTAGCTGTTTACTTATACAAAGAATTTGAGTTTAAGCATTTTGTTACATTGTCTGTTTTATGGATTATTATCTCTGTGTTCAATAGGTTTTATTACATATATAGATATACAAATTTTCTTAAAATAATTAATTTACTATTCAATCAAATCGTATTATTTGTTTTGTCTCTCTTCTGTTTTACAGGGATATTTCCAGAATTAAAACTTGATCCAGCATCAGTTTTTAAACTGTTAATGCCAATTTCAATTTTAATCGTTTTTGTCAAGACACTTACATACTACTCAATTAAAACATTTAGATCTTATTTTGGTGGAAATTACCGAAAAACTATAATAGTAGGGAGTAGTGTTGAGGCACTAAATTTAGAGCTTTTTTTTAACTCAAATAAAGAAGCTGGATACTTACATAAAAAAACTTTTTTAGATTCATCCGAGGAGTCTGTTTTAGAGTGTATTAATTTTGTAAAACAACAAGAAATAGATGAAATATATTGCGTGACCGAAAAAATAAATGATAAGGGGCTTAAAACCTTGATAAAATTTTGTGATAATAATTTAAAAACAATAAAATTTATCCCAAATACAACTAAGTTGAATTCTAAAAAACTTATTTATGAAACGTATGATTCTTTACCAATATTATCGTTAAGAAGAGTTCCTCTTCAAGACTCAGTGAATCTATTTTTTAAAAGGTTTATAGACATTATTATATCTTTAGCTGTTGTTATTTTTATTCTGAGCTGGCTAACTCCTATCATAGCTTTGTTTATTAAAAAAGATTCCGATGGCCCTGTTTTCTTTCAGCAAATAAGAAATGGAATAAATTATGAGGAGTTCAGTTGCTTGAAATTTAGGTCAATGATAGTAAATGAGAATGCACATAATTTACAAGCAACAAAGGGAGATTCTAGAGTTACTAATATTGGTGCGTTTCTGCGAAAAACTAGCCTTGACGAAATGCCGCAATTTATAAACGTATTGCTTGGGGACATGTCTGTTGTAGGCCCAAGGCCGCATATGATAAAAGAAAATGATAAGTATTACAAGACAGTTGATAAATACATGTTAAGACATGTGATTAAGCCAGGTATTACGGGCTTAGCTCAAGTTAGTGGGTATCGAGGAGAAGTTGAAAAAGAATCAGACATAGTTAATAGAATCAAGTTTGACATATATTATTTAGAAAATTGGTCAATATTACTAGACATAAAAATTATCTTTAGAACAATATCAAATTCTTTAAAGGGTGAAGACAAAGCATATTAGTTGTCTTTTTCTTTTTTTTAATAATTACATATACAGTATTTTTACAAAAAAACATCAATGAACATACTTATTCTTGGTTCTGGAGGAAGAGAACATGCTTTTGCATTAAAAATAGCAGATAGTAAATTAACAAATAAGCTATATGTTGCCCCTGGAAATTCTGGCACTCAGCAAATTGCCACGAACATCCCAATAAACATAAATGATTTTGAGCAAGTAAAAAAGACATCTCTTGAACTTGGTATTACCATGATAATAGTTGGACCAGAAGACCCATTAGTAAACGGAATACACGATTTCTTCGCTAGAGATGAGCAAACAAAATCAATAGCCATTATTGGTCCAAAGAAAAAGGCAGCAAGTTTAGAAGGGAGTAAAGATTTTGCAAAAAAGTTTTTGATACGTCATAATATACCAACAGCATCTTATGCAACATTTACAAAAGATAATTTAAATGACGGCTTTGAATTTTTAAAAACCCTCAACCCACCTTATGTTTTAAAAGCTGACGGATTAGCCGCAGGAAAAGGGGTTTTAATAATTGACAATTTGGAAGAGGCAAACAACGAGTTAAGAGAAATGTTAGTTGGTGAAAAGTTTGGAATAGCAAGCTCTAAAGTAGTAATTGAAGAATTTCTAGACGGAATAGAATTAAGTTGTTTTGTGTTAACCGATGGTGTAAACTACAAAGTGCTTCCAACGGCCAAAGACTATAAAAGAATCGGAGAAGGTGACTCTGGCTTAAATACTGGAGGTATGGGAGCTATATCTCCAGTTCCTTTTGCGAAGAAAGAGCTATTAAATAAAATCGAACAAAACATAATTACCCCTACTATTGAAGGTCTCAAAAAAGATGGAATTGAGTACCAAGGCTTTATTTTTATAGGATTAATTAATGTTAATGACGAACCAAAAGTTATAGAATATAATGTTCGAATGGGAGATCCAGAAACAGAGGCTGTTTTACCTAGAATTCAAAATGATTTTGTGGAAATATTTCAATCTTTTAAAGATAAAACACTAAATAAGATTGATTTAAAAATTGACAATAGATCAGCGGCTACAGTTGTTTTGGTTTCAGGAGGGTACCCTAGTAATTATAACAAAGGAATTAAAATAACAGGCATAGACCATGTTGTTGATTCGACAGTTTATCATGCAGGAGCTATTCAAAAAGAGGGTGGTGTCTACACAAACGGAGGAAGAGTGTTAGCCATTACTTCATTTGGGAACAACTTTCAGGAAGCCTTAGATATTTCATATAAGAGCGCTTCAAAAATTAATTTTGACAGGATGTACTACAGAAAAGATTTAGGTTTCGATTTATAAAAAAGAATGGGCAGATATAGACTTGTCTTCTTCCTGATTGTCATCAAACTTTTTTAATTGTAACATCCAGTATGTAAAAGCACAGATAAATACAACGATAGAAACCCAAGTCATAAAATTAGCAACCCACCAATTGTCTAGTTCAGTAATTCTTAAAAAATCAAATGGGAAGAAAAGATAATTCACAAATAAGTCTTCAATTCCATAAAATATATCTCTTATTAACATATTGTAGTATTTTTACATTGCAAATATACAAACTCTTTAAATGATAGCAACTTTTTTTACAAAATCAAATCCAACCCATTATGTATTTGCAATTATATACTTATTAGGTCTGTTTGTAATTAATTTAAACTACAATATTTTTAATTTTTTGATTGGCTCTTTGGCATTGTTATTATTATTGCTAGCCGTGTTACTGTCTAAATTTATAATTAGTAAAAACAGCTTAACTAAAAAAAGCAATTATGGAATTATAGCAATATGTTTTTTTATAGGGCTATTTATGCAGCAAGTTTTAGTTTTTGATGATATATTAATAGCAAATGTATTTTTACTTCTTGCAATCAGAAAAATTTATAGTATAAGAACTCCAATTAGTATTAACAAAAAGGTTTTTGACGCCTCTTTTTGGATTTTAATTAGCTCAATATTTTATATTCCAACCCTATATTTCTTTATTCTGCTGTTTATCGCATTAACATTATATTCACACCTAAATTTAAAAAATATAGTAGTAGTTATTTTCGCGGTAATATCGGCCACAACATCTTTATATTTACTAGAAACAATTAGCTCTGGTTACCTTCACCCTATAGATTTTACAAATATTTTATTTTTTGACATCCCATCGATTTATTATATTTCTTCTTTTTATGAAACCGTATTTAAATTTAAGTGGTCCATAAAACTTATTATATTTTTTAGCTTTCTATTACCTCTTACACTTATATTTATATGGAACAAGGTTATTAAAACCAATGAGAGAAGAAGAACAACTACTTTGGTTCTTTTAACTATAATTTTGTCTACAATTATTTTCATTAACGACCTCAACTCTAATGCATTTGCTTTTCTATTATTTCCGGTAATTATAATTTTTACCAGCTATATGGAACAGTCCAAAATGACAATAGTTACCAACTTAGTTTTATCAATAAGTATAATCGCACCTTATGTTTTAATTCTATTTTAATTACTTTTGGTTAACTAAATTTGAATTATGAAAGTAGAAGTTTCCAACGGAGAACTTATGGATAAATTATCCATACTAGAGCTTAAATTAAAAAACATTGCTGACTCTAAAAAGTTAAAAAATGTTAACATGGAATACAATGAACTTAACCCATTAGTTCAGCAATTATTTAAAACACACAACCTCGCTATAAAGGTATTGTTCCAAAAGCTTGCCGAAATTAACGCAAAACTTTGGATTATTGAAGATGAAATTAGACAGTGTGAAAGAGATAAAAGTTTTGGGGAAAAATTTATAAAACTTGCCAGAGATGTGTATTTCACTAACGATGTTAGGTCTGATTTAAAAAAGGAAATAAACATATTAACAAATTCTGGTGTAATTGAAGAAAAATCATATGAAGATTACTCTTAAGCATGCATGAAAAAGCCTAAACACATTCTTATTATAAGACTTTCGTCCATGGGCGATGTGGCAATGGTTCCGCCTGTGTTAAGTGAGTTGTTGAACACCTATAATGGATATAAAATTTCGGTTTTGACAAACTTGCAATTTTTTTCTTTTTTTAGAACATTTAAAAATGTTGACTTAATAAAATTTGATAAGAAAAAAAGACATAAAGGGGTCTTTGGATTGTTTAGACTTTTGTGCGAAATTAAAAAACTCGAAATAGATTATGTTATAGACCTACACTGCGTTCTAAGAACAAATTTTTTAAAAGTATTTTTAAATGTTCCTTTTTATCAAATTGATAAAGGTAGAAGTGAAAAAGAAAACCTAGTTTCTGGAAAATCATTTGTTGCTTTAAAGAGTACACACCAAAGGTATAGAGATGTTTTTGAAAAAATAGGTGTTTTAATTACCCCATTAACTAAAATTCAGACTGATAAAGTAGATATATCCAGCTTAAAAATAATACCTAAAAACAATAAGTTATTGATTGGAATAGCACCTTTTGCTGCTCACAAAGGGAAAGAATATCCAATAGCAAAAATAAAACAGGTTATTAAAGAACTTAATAAAGATTTTAACATCATTTTATTTGGGGGTGGAAAAAAAGAAGAGCTTATTTTAGATGAGATTGCAAGCAAGCATATCAATGTAATTAACCTTGCTAATAAATACTCATTAGACCAAGAAATGGATGTAATTTCTAATCTTGTGGTAATGATTTCAATGGACTCTGCTAATGGGCACATTGCAGCTTTATTAGGAATTAAGGTGTTAACTATATGGGGAGTAACTCACCCATATGCAGGATTTGGACCTTATGGACAGCCAGATCAAAATAATATTTTGGTGGATAGATCACAGTACCCAAAAATACCCACATCCATTTATGGAGATAAATTTCCTAAGGGATATGAAAATGCTATTTCTTCAATTAGTTCAGCAAAAATAATTGAAGCGCTAAAAACTTTAGTTTAAACGTCATCAAAATCAACATCTACTTCATCAGAAATAGCAATAGCCTGGCAAGCTAAAATTAATCCATCCGTAATTTCAGATTCGGACAAAACGGTATTGTTTAACATTTTAACCTCTCCTTTAGTGAGCTTCCCAATACAGCTACCGCAAACACCCCCATTACACGAGTAAGGAGCATCGATATCATTATCTAACGCAGAGTCTAGAATTGTTTTTTTCTTGTTAGACTTCACCTTCGAAGTAAAGTCATCAACCGTAAAAGTGATTAGAACATCTTCACTTTCACAAGAAATGACAACCTCCTTTTTAGTGCTTGTAAATAGTTCATAGGAAATATTTTCTTTTAACAAACCACCCGTTTCAAGCGCTAATGATACGCTTTCAATCATTTTTTCTGGACCACACAAATACAATGAGCTTTGTAAAAGGTTAAATTCATTTTCCGGGAATTTTAATAAATTAAAAATATTAGATTCGGTTATTCTGCCAAAATGATGACCAGCTATTTGCTCAGATGTAAAAACGTACTTTATAAAAAATCTAGATTGAAATTGATCTTTAAGCTCCTTAATCTCACTTAAAAACATAGTTGTTCGCTGACTTTTGTTTGAATAAATTAAACAAAATGTTTTATCTGTATTAATTAACGTCTGCTTTAACATTGACATTATTGGTGTAATACCACTTCCGGCCGCGATTGCAATTATATTATTAAAATCGTCTTGAATTGTGAACCTTCCTCTTGGCTCAGAAACTTTCATCGAGTCTCCAATTTTTATAGATGAATTAAGAAATGAAGACATTAATCCATTTTCAAGCTTTTTTACACCAATTGACAGATCTTCATCATTGTGTGAACAAATAGAGTAGTCTCTAATTATTTCCTTTCCATTTATAATAACTTTTAAGCTTGTGTATTGCCCCGCAGAATAGACGTATTTTTTCAATAACTCTTTAGGGATCTCAAAAGAAATCACAACAGAGTCGTTTGTTTCTCTAAGAATATTTTTGATATTTAAATCATGAAAGTTTGCCATTAACGATTGTTGTATAATTAAGAAACAAAGATATTGAACAAATTATATAAAATAATAATTAATTTAGCATGATTATATACAATATATATAAATTAGGCGTTGTTATATTACAATTAAAAAAATCAAGTGAAGTTTTCTTACAAAATTTTAAATTTATTGATTATTGCCGCTTTAATTCTTAGTGGTTGTTCAAGAAAAAAAGATAAGTTCTTAAATAAAGGGTTTCATTCAATGACCACAAAATACAACTACTTATACAATGGAAATAACTTATTAAATCAAGGTAAAGCCGAAATTAATGAAAATGTTTTTGATAATTATTGGGAGATACTTCCTATTGAAAAAACGCAGATTACTGAAGATAAAATTAACTTAAAACTTAAAAAAGAACAAAGCGCTAGCTTGTTTGTTCAGTCAGAAAAGAAGGCTGTTTTGGCAATACAAAAGCACGCAATGAATATAGCTGGAAAAGAAAAAAACCCACAAATGGATGAGGCATACTTTCTTTTGGGTGAATCTAGATATTATGATCAAAGGTTTATACCTTCTTTAGAAGCATTTAATTATATCCTGTTTAAATATCCTACAAGCGAGTTGGTTAATAAAGCTAAAATATGGAGAGAAAAAATCAATGCTAAACAAAACTACAACCAATTAGCCATCGAAAATTTAAAAGAAATTGAAAGCAGGGGAAGACTATCAAATGAAGAGATTGTAGAGCTAAATGCTGTACTTGCTCAAGCATACCTAAATTCTAAAAAAATCGATTCAGCTGTGATTCGTCTTGAAACCGCTTCAGAAAAAACACAAGATTTAAATAGCAAATCTAGATATCTGTTTATACTGGGGCAATTATATAAAAACTTAGATAAACTAGATAGCTCAACAATGGTTTACAACAGGGTAATTAAGCTACACAGAAAGATCCCAAGAGAATATTACGTTTATTCATTTGTTGAAAAGTCAAAGAACTTTTTGGACAAAAGCCTGGCTATGTCTGAATTAATTGAGTTAGAAACAGACATTGAAAATAGCGGTTATTTAAACATTATATTTCATCAAATAGCCAACTTGTATTTAGAAATAAATAATGATAGTTTGGCTATTAAATATTATAATAAATCCTTAAGAAACCCAGCGAAAGACAACTTAGTAAATCTTAAGAATTACAACACTCTTGGTGATTATTTTTTTGATAAGAATGAGTATTTAATTTCTGCTGCATATTACGATAGTACACTTGCTCAGATTAATAACAATAAAAAACTCTTTAGAAAAATCACTAAAAGGAGAGAAAGCCTAGATGAAGTTATTTATTATGAGTTGTCTGTTAAAACGAATGACAGCATTATAAGATTAGTTAAAATGTCTGAAGAAGAAAGAGTAGCTTATTTTAAAGATTATATAGAGGAGCAAAAAAAGAAATTAAATAAAGAAAAAGAGATAGTTAACAGTAAAAACGAAAATAGTTTTGTTTCTGCTAAAAATAATAATATATCCAACGAAAACGCTTTGTTCTATTTTTATAACCCTACTGTATTAGCTTATGGAAAAAATGAGTTTAAAAAATTATGGGGAGACAAACAACTTACCGATAATTGGAGAAACGGAAAAACCACGACTGCAATTAAGCCACTAATGTCGATTGGAAAAGAAAACTCAAAAACAAATAAGACTCAAAACCTTGAAGGGTATTTAAAATCAATTCCTAGCTCGTCTAGTTCTATTGACAGTATTTACAAGCAGCTAGATTACTCTTACTTTCAATTAGCATCTATTTATAGCGCCAAGTTTTTAGAATATGGATTATCAAACAATAAAATACGAAATATTGATTTTAACAGAAACAAGCTCGAGTTTGTCCTGTCAGCAAAATATTTAAATTACAAAAACTGTTTGATTTTGGGTCAATTAGACGAAGCAGATAGCATAAAATCTGATATTATCTTAAATTTTCCAGGTTCCAAATATGCAGAGATATTAAACAACCCTGAAGCATATGCTTCCTCAGATATAGACAATATAAGTGAGCTTTATGGAGCATTATTTCAGGACTTTAAAAATCAAGATTATGTAAAAGTAATTATTGGTTTAGAAAAGCTAATTTCTGCTTTTGAAACACATCCACTAGCCCCAAAAATGCAATTACTGAAAGCTTCTGCAATAGCGAGAATTGAAGGTTTTGAAAATTATAAAAAAGCCTTAGAATTTATTGCTAAAAACTACCCTAACTCAATTGAAGGCGAAGAGGCAGAAATTTTATTGGAAGAAGTTATTCCTATTGTTGAAAATGCAAACTTTAAACAAGTTGAAAAAGGAAACAATTTTAAATTAATTTATTATTTCCCAAAAGAAAATTATAAAAAAATCGAAGATTTTAAAGAGAGTTTAAGTTTAGCATTGAGCGATCTAAAGAACATTCAATTAAACTCATCTACAGACATTTACGATAATAGTAGTACATTTGTTGTATTACACGGGCTTAAAAGTTATGATGGCGCAAAAGGTTTAAGTATCATTCTTGAGCAAAACGATATCTTTGTCAAGAAATCATCTTTTGTTATTTCATCGGACAATTATCAAATCTTACAAATGCATAAAAATTTGAGTGTATATTTAAATAAAAAATTATAAATTTATGTTTACAGAATCTAAAAAACAAAAAACCATGTCTACATCATCTAATCAGCAAAATATGATTACCCAAGGAACCTCTTTTGTAGGGGATTTAATAAGCGAAGCGGGCTTTAGAATTGAAGGAAATGTTAATGGAACAATTAAAACTTCAGGTAAAGTAGTGGTCGGTAAAACAGGGGTAATTAATGGGACACTAGAGGGAGTTAATGCAGATTTTGAGGGTGGTTTTTCTGGAAAACTAAAACTTAGCGGAACACTTACCTTAAAGGCGTCCGCTTATGTTGAAGGCGAAGTGGAGGTAGTTAAGTTGGCCGTTGAGCCTGGAGCTACATTTAATGCAAACTGTAGCATGAAAGGTGGAGTCAAAGAACTAAACAAAGGTGAGCAACAAAAAATCATATCCAAAACAGAAAAAACAGCTTAATAAACTAGTTCGTTTTTCTGGAATAGCCTTTCAAATGGTTACAATCATATCACTTGGATCCTTTTTAGGTTATCAGCTTGACTTATATTTTGGAATAATCAATAGTATCTTTACAATAGTTTTCTCCCTTTTATCAATTACCGTTGCTTTAGTGTATGTTATTCAACAAACAAAAGAAAAAAAGTACTGATGCATATTAAAACTAAAGTTTATCTTCAATTAGCATTACTTTCTATATTGCTGTATTCAATTAATCTTGCTTTTAATAATTTTATTTATGAAATATATTTTATAATTCCTCTTTGGAAAATATACGTTTTTAATACAGCTTTAGTTCTTGTAACTTTTTTAACAATAAAAATTCTAATTAAAACAAAAAGAAATCTGCTGTTTTCTTTTGTAATTGCATCTCTAAATAAAATGCTTTTAACAATTATATTTGTTTACCCAATAATTCATTTTGATGGTGATAGAGATGGATTAATTTTGACTTTTTTTATAATATATTTTATTTTTTTATTTTTTGAAATTAAATCTCTTCAAAAAAGTCTCTGATAGATGAAATCATTGTTGTTTTTTTATTTGAAATATAAATATATGTATGTACATTTGCAACCAAATTTAGAGCACAATCATAGCAACAATTAAAACCCTGGTATTAATTTGAAAAATTTAATTTTTTTAGTTTTCTTTTTTTCGTTTTCTGTTAGCTTTTCTTCATCTTTAGAAAGCGATAGCAATTCCAAGGATTTTAATGTTACAGAGATGATCATGCATCACATTAAAGATTCTCATGAGTTTCATATTTTAGACTGGAACGGTAAAGGAGTTTCAATTCCGCTGCCTGTAATACTTTGGACTGATAATGGTCTAGTCACATTTTCTTCCTCCGAATTTCATCATGACGATGAAGGAACTGAGGTTGTAACTAAAAAAGACATGTCATTTGTTAAGTTTCATGAAGAAATTTATTACGCAAGCCAACAACCTAATCTGTCCGGACAATACGTTGTCTTTGATAAAAACAAATATCCAACAAATTTAAAGCCTTTAGATTTTTCAATAACTAAACTTGTTTTTTCAATGTTTCTCTCTATGTTGTTATTAGTTTTAATTTTTGGAATTTCTGCAAGAAATTATTCAAAATCTAATAATGGCGTTCCATCGGGAATAGCAAAATTTACTGAACCATTAATTTTATTTATTAGGGATGAAGTTGCAATTCCAAATATTGGCGAAAAAAACCACAAAAAGTATATGCCCTATTTACTAACATTATTTTTCTTTATTTGGATTAACAATTTAATGGGCCTTATTCCTTTTTTTCCTTTTAGCGCTAATTTAACTGGTAATATAGCCTTTACCGCTGTGCTTGCGGTTATTACCTTTGCAATTACAACATTTGCTGGAACTAAAGATTATTGGAAGCACATTTTTTGGATGCCGGGACTTCCTGTTCCAATGAAATTATTTTTAGCCCCAATTGAATTTTTGGGCATATTTATAAAACCCATCTCATTAATGATTAGGCTTTTTGCTAATATTTCAGCAGGGCATATTATCGTATTGAGTTTAATATCTTTAATTTTTATAGCTGAAACAGTTTGGATTGCTCCACTTTCTGTAGGGTTTTCAGTGTTTATTAGCGTAATAGAAATTTTAGTAGTAGCCATACAGGCATATATATTTACCATGCTATCCGCATTATACATAGGATCAGCAATGGAAGAACATGAACATTAATTAATTTTTAAATTTTAAACTATGAGTTTAGTATTATTACAAGAAGTAGCAGTTACAAGTTATGGACCCTTAGCGGCAATTGGAGCTGGACTAGCAGCGGTTGGAGCTGGAATTGGAATTGGTAAAATAGGTGGATCAGCTATGGAAGCTATGGCCCGTCAACCAGAAAAAGCAGCTTCGTTACAAACATCAGCTATTGTATTTATAGCCTTTGTTGAGGCAGTTGCGTTATTCGCGGTTGTTGTATCTCTTATTAAGTAAATAAAATTTTATAAGTGCAGTGTTTCGGCACTGTACTTATTACTTATTTATTATAATATATTAAAACCTTAAATTATGGATTTAGTTACTCCCGATGTGGGATTATTGTTTTGGACTTTTTGTTCATTTGTTATATTGTATTTTCTATTAAAAAAATTCGCTTGGAAACCTATATTGGGTACAGTTAACGACAGAGAAGCTTCTATTCGAGAAGCTCTTTTAGCAGCTGAAAACGCCAAGAAAGAAATGGAAAACCTTAAGTCTGATAATGAGAAAATTTTAAAAGAAGCTAAAATTGAAAGAGAAAACATGCTCAAAGACGCCAGAGAAATTAAAACAAAATTAATTGCTGACGCAGAAAACCAGGCTAAAGAACAAGCTTCTAAGCTAATTGAATCAGCACAGCTAGCAATCCAAAATGAAAAAAATTCAGCTATGAGTGAGCTAAAGCAAACTGTAGTAGAGCTCTCGGTAGGGATTGCAGAAAAAGTTATATCATCTGAACTGGATGATAAAAACAAACAGCTAAAAGTTGTTGAAAACATGTTAAATGACGCATCTTTAAATAATTAAAATGAAAGGATCTAGAGCAGCAGTAAGATATGCGAAAGCAGTTTTTTCATTAGCAAATGAAAACGATATGTCTCCAATGGTTTATCACGACATGTTGTTTTACATTAACTTATGCTCCAACGATAAATCTTTTTCAGATATGTTAGCTAACTCTGTTATTAATACAAAATCTAAGCACGAGATTATACTATCATTAAATAATAATATGTCTGATCTTTCAAAAAATTTAATCGCCTTGTTAATTTCTAATAAAAGACTTTCAATTTTGGTAGACGTTTGTAATGCCTACAAGTCTCTTTACGAGGAAGCTAACAATATGATTAAAGCTGTTGTAGTAACAGCGGTGCCTATAACAGACAGTATAAAGCAAACGGTTTTGCTAAAAATCAATTCTATTTCTATAAAAAAAGTAGAAATTAACAACATTATTGACAAAAATATTTTAGGTGGATTTATACTTCGCTTTGACGGTAAAGAATATAATGCAAGCTTATCAAATAAATTACAGAAAATTAAAAAAGAACTTATATAAAAGGTATTAACCAAACACATTACAATGGCAGAAGTAAATCCAGCTGAAATATCAGCAATCTTAAAACAACAGCTTTCAAATCATGACGCTAACATATCTTTTGATGAAACAGGAACAGTCTTAACCATTGGCGATGGAATTGCACGTGTTTACGGCTTATCTAATGTCCAGTATGGAGAACTAGTGGAGTTTTCAAATGGTATTGAGGGAATAGTATTGAACCTTGAGGAAGATAATGTTGGAGTTGTATTATTAGGGGCTTCTAATGAGATTAAAGAAGGAGACACGGTAAAAAGAACAACTAGAATTGCCTCTATCCAAGTAGGTGAAGGTATTGTAGGAAGAGTTGTTAATACACTTGGGCAACCTATTGACGGCAAAGGTTCTATTCAAGGGAATTTGTATGAAATGCCATTGGAAAGAAAAGCCCCTGGAGTTATATACCGTCAACCTGTTAACGAACCTTTACAAACAGGTATTAAATCTATTGATGCAATGATTCCAGTTGGAAGAGGGCAAAGAGAATTAGTTATTGGAGACAGACAAACAGGAAAAACAACTGTTTGTATTGATACTATTTTAAATCAAAAAGAATTCTATGATGCAGGTGAACCTGTATACTGTATATACGTTGCTATTGGACAAAAAGCATCTACTGTTGCTGGAATAGCAAAAGTTTTAGAAGATAAAGGAGCATTGGCTTACACAACAATTGTAGCAGCAAATGCCTCTGACCCTGCAGCAATGCAAGTATATGCTCCTTTTACAGGAGCTTCAATTGGAGAATACTTTAGAGATACAGGAAGACCTGCTTTAATTGTATACGACGATTTATCTAAGCAAGCAGTTGCATATCGTGAAGTATCCTTGTTACTTAGAAGACCTCCGGGACGTGAGGCGTATCCAGGTGATGTATTTTATCTTCACTCAAGATTATTAGAAAGATCTGCAAAGGTAATTGCAGATGATAATATTGCTAAAGAAATGAATGATTTGCCAGATTCACTAGTTCCTATAGTTAAAGGCGGAGGCTCACTTACAGCTTTGCCAATTATTGAAACTCAAGCGGGAGATGTATCGGCTTATATTCCGACAAATGTTATTTCAATTACAGATGGACAAATATTTTTAGAATCAGATTTATTTAACTCAGGTGTTAGACCTGCAATCAACGTGGGAATATCAGTTTCAAGAGTTGGTGGTTCAGCTCAAATTAAGTCAATGAAAAAAGTGGCAGGTACTTTGAAATTAGATCAAGCTCAATTTAGAGAGCTAGAAGCTTTTGCAAAGTTTGGATCAGATTTAGATGCTGCTACATTAAATGTTATTGAAAAAGGGAAAAGAAATGTTGAGATATTAAAACAAGCTCAAAATGACCCATTTACTGTTGAAGATCAGGTTGCAATAATTTATGCAGGTTCTAAAAATTTACTAAGAAATGTCCCTGTAGAAAAAATAAAGGAATTTGAAAACGAATATTTAACAATCTTAAGAACTAAGCATCAAGACATATTAGATAGCTTAAAAAAAGGAAAACTAACTGAAGAAGTTGTAAACACTTTAGAGTCAGTTTGTAAAGATTTATCTGATAAATATTAATCTGTATCAATGGCTAATTTAAAGGAAATAAGAAATAGAATCTCATCGGTGTCCTCAACGATGCAGATAACAAGCGCCATGAAAATGGTTTCTGCTGCAAAGTTAAAAAAGGCACAAGATGCTATTACAGCGATGAGACCATATTCCAATAAACTTACAGAAATCCTGCAAGGTTTAAGCTCTTCAATTGATTCTGATAATAAGTATGCCCAAAAGCGTAATGTAAAAAAAGTTCTTATAGTTTCAATTACCTCAAATAGAGGATTGTGCGGAGGATTTAATTCCAATATTTTTAAAAAATCTACAGAGCTAGCAAACTCTGTTTACAATGATTCGGACGTATCATTTGTTGCTATTGGTAAAAAAGGAAATGATTTTCTTCAAAAAAGCTTTAATGTGGAATCAAATCACATTGATATTTTTGACAACCTAAACATGGAAAGTGTGTCTTTAATAGCAGAATCACTTATGCAAATGTTTGTTAATGAAGATTTTGATAAAATTGACATTGTATATAATAAGTTTAAAAATGCTGCCACACAACTTGTTGTAAATGAGCAGTTTTTGCCAATATCTGATATTGAAGATAATTCCAATAATAACTCAGATTACATTTTTGAACCCTCTAAAAAAGAAATAATTGAAGAGTTAATTCCAAAGTCCTTAAAAAATCAATTATTTAAAGCTGTTCGAGACTCATGGGCAAGTGAACATGGAGCTAGAATGACAGCAATGCACAAAGCTACAGACAATGCCACTGAATTAAGAGATCAACTAAAGTTAGCATATAACCAAGCTAGACAAGCAGCAATTACAAATGAAATATTAGAAATAGTTGGGGGTGCCGAAGCTCTAAATAATTAGTATCTCTAAAATTTGAAGTTACTTTGATAGCTTTGATTAAAAGCTTATTTTAGGATAAATATTTGAATTTGAACAAATTAAAGTCAGCTTTTAAACAAGCTATTGTTTATGGAATAGCTACCATTTTTCCGAGAATAGTTAGTGTTTTACTAGTCAGATTGCATACGGATAAATCTGTCCTTGAGGATATCTCTGACTATGGAGATTTATCAATTATCTTTTCTTACATAATTTTATTTAATGTTATTTTATCTTATGGACTAGAAACTGCTTTCTTTAGGTTTTTCAATTCTTACTCAAAGAAATCAAATGTTGTAAGCACTTCTTCCATATCTATATTTTTAACATCATTGGCTTTTTTGGCTTTTGGACTTACTTTCACTGATCAAATCTCTAACTTTATAGGAATTCGAGCTGACTATCTGTATTTGGTCATATGGATTTTGGTTTTAGATTCTTTGGTTGTAATTCCATTTGCATACTTGCGCTTAAATCAGAAAGCAATCAGATATACCCTCATAAAAATATTTAATGTTATTGTTAATATCTCACTAAATATTTTCTTTTTAATTTTTCTTAAAAACAATCATTCTCAAAGTAAAGTGCTAGATAAAATCTATTTTGAAAACTTTGAAATAAATTATATTTTTATTTCTCTACTGATATCGAGTGCACTTACATTTTTGGTAATGACTAATTTTTATTTTAAGATTCAATATAAAATTGATTTTAAATTATTAAAACAAATGCTTAAATATTCTGTACCAATCTTAGTCGCCGGTTTAGCATATTCAATAAATGAAAGTTTTGATAAAATATTATTAGATTACTTCGATGTTGATAAAGCACAAATAGGAATGTATGCAGCTTGTTATAAATTAGCTCTTTTTATTACCCTATTTTCAACAGCGTTTAAATTAGGTATTGAGCCATTTATTTTTAGTATTGCAAAAAACAATTCTGCTGAAAAAGCATATGCTTTAATTTTAGAGGTGTTTGTAATATTAGGATCTTTTATTTTAATCACAGTTGTGGTATTTATTGACTTACTAAAATTCTTTTTTATTGGTGATTCCGCATATTGGGAAGCTTTATATATAGTTCCTATTATTCTTTTTGCAAACTTATTTCTAGGGATATATCAAAACTTATCTGTTTGGTATAAAGTAACAGACAAAACAAAATTTGGAGCATATATCTCTTCTTTTGGTGCAGTAATTACACTTTCTGTAAACATTGCATTAATTCCTTATTACGGATACTTAGGATCAGCACTTGCCACATTTCTTGCTTATTTTGTGATGGCAATAATATCGTACTGTATAGGTCAACGTCACTATCCAATTCCTTACAACCTTCCTAAAATATGTGCATATATAATGCTAAGTACATTTTTTGCTTTTACTTCTTTTTATATTTTTCCAGGAAATTATTATTTTGGAATGGGAATATTAATTACTCTTGGACTAGTCATAATTAAATTTGAAAAGAACACAATTAAACTTATAAATAATGAAAATTGAGATAATAAATAAATCTAATCATAATCTTCCCCACTATGAAACTAATTCTTCAGCTGGGATGGACCTTAAGGCTTTTATAGACGAACCTGTAATCCTTAATTCTTTAGAAAGAAAAATAATTAAAACCGGCCTTTATATTTCTTTACCTATAGGTTTTGAAGCACAGGTAAGATCAAGAAGTGGCCTCTCCATAAAACACGGATTATGCGTGTTAAATTCTCCTGGAACAATAGATGCTGATTACAGAGGAGAAGTTGGAATAATATTAATTAATTTGTCACAAGAGCCCTATACTATAAATAATGGAGATAGAATAGCTCAATTAGTAATTGCAAGTCATGAGCAAGCACAATGGATTGAGGTAAATGAGCTGCCCAAGACTGTGAGAGGAATTAACGGTTTTGGAAGTACAGGAATTAATTAAGATTATGAGATTTTTAAAATACTTTCTTGTTATAATAATAATATCTTCTTGTAAGCCTACCAAGGGTATTACCAGCTCGTCAACAAATTTAGATACTGAGAGGTTAAACTCAAAACAAGTAATTAGAAAAGTATCAAAGTCAAAATCTAAATTCAAATCTTTTCAGTCTAAATTAAAAATAAAGTTAAATAATAAAGGAAAAAGCAAAAGCTTTTCAGCGAATGTTAGAATTATAAAAAACAAGGCTGTATGGTTAAGCTCTACGGCAGGAATTGTTAGAGTTTTGATTACTAAAGACAGCTTGTTTTATTATAATAAGCTTCAAAAAAACTATTTAAAATCAAGCTTTAGTAACATTGATGAAATTTTAGGTGTGAAATTGAGTTATGAAACTATTGAAAGTTTATTATTATCTGAGCCAGTTGATAAAATCAACAAATCTGACTTCAATGATTTTTATAATAGCAAAGATGATCCTTATATATTTAATTGGACTATTATTTCAACGTCTTCACAAATAAATAAAAATATATTTGAAGGAAGTTATTTTATAAACTCAAATAATTTTAAAATAAATCAGTATTCGTTTAAAATTAAAGAGGGTAGAAATAATTTTAATCTTTATGAGCTGTCATATTTTGACTTTATAGATATTGATAATATGACTTTTCCTTCAAAAATTAAGTTATATAAAACTAATTTCGAAGTACAAAATAGTGAACAAGAAAATTTAGTGACGCTAAAACTAGACAATTATGAAGGTGTTTTAATGGATCAAATCAATTTAGAATTTAAGTCTATCAAACTCAACAATAAATTTAAACTTCCATTTAAAATTCCAAGTGATTATAAAAAAATTTTAATCGATGTTCAATAGACTAAAATTCATCTTTTTACTAACAACATTGATTTTATATAGCACATTTTGTTATGCACAAAACTTAAGTCAAAAAGACTTAGAGCTTAAAAGAATTGATCTAGTAAACGAAATAAAGAATATTCAAAAGTTAATTAACAATTCTAAAGATGAAAGAAAGCTTGCTGTAGAGAACATTGAAAATTTAAATTATAAATTAGATCTTCAAAATGAGATTATAAAAATCACTAATAATGAACTTAATATAATTTCTGTTTCAATTCGAAATAATCAAGAAGCAATAAATCTACTTAAAAAGTCACAACAATCTTTAAAGTCTCAATATGCAGAGATGATATTGAAATCATATAAAACCAGATCTAAGACAGGAAAGTTGATGTTTATTTTTTCTTCTGTTAATTTTCAACAGGCTTTAAAACGAATTCAATATTTTAAACAATATTCGGAGTTTCAAAACAATCAACTACAAAAAATAGCTATTAATACTAAAGAGCTGAAATCGTTAGCTAATAAATTGAACAATGATAAAAATCTTCAATTAAAGTTAATTAGTGATAACCAAAACGTTAAAAACAACATCAGTCAAGAGCTTTCTAATAAAAACAATTTATTGAATTTTATTTCTAAAAATCAAACTAAATATGTAAGAGAGATTAAACTAAAGCAGCAAAAAACAGCTAAAATTGATAGAGAAATAGAAAAGATTATAGCTAGGGCAATTGCTGAGTCAAAAAGAAAGAAAAACACTTCGTCTAATTTGTTTACATTAACTCCAGAGGCAAAATTATTGTCTAATAACTTTATTTCTAATAAAGGTAAACTTCCATGGCCTGTTCAAAAAGGGTATGTTTCTCTAAAATACGGGAAGCAACCCCACCCAGTAGTTAAAACAGCCACAATTCAAAGTAACGGCATAAGAATAATTACTGCATCATCCCAAAAAGCTAGAACTATCTTCAATGGAACGATTTATAGAATTATTAGTTCAAAAAACGGCTCTAAAACCATTCTAATTCAACATGGAAATTTTTTCACTGTATATAAGAATCTTTCAACTATTTATGTAAACAAAGGAGACAAGGTTTTTACAAAACAAGAAATAGGTTTGATTATGACCAACAAAAACTCAGGTCAAACAATATTAAGCTTTAGTTTATTTAAGGACAATAAAACTGAAAATCCACTATTTTGGATTGGTAAGAAATAAAGCTTTTAATTCGGTAGCTTCTTGTGCTTTTAACTTCCCAGCTAAAACAAGGCTAAGTTGGCGTCTTCTTAAGGCCCCATTGTATCTTTCAATTTCTTCTTTAGATTCAGGAGTTATTTCAGCAATTGCTGTTGGCTTGCCATTTTTGTCTACTGCCACAAAAGTATAAATAGCTTCGTTAGACTTGACTTTTGCTCCTCCATCTGAATTGATCCAAACATCTAAATAAACCTCCATTGAGGTTTTGAATGCTCTAGAAACCTTTGCTTCTATTGTTACTATACTGCCCAAGGGAATAGCTTTGTTAAAAGCAACATGATTCACAGACGTTGTAACTACTATTTCCCCAGAATGTCTTCTTGCAGCAATACAACCAGCTCTATCCATTCTTGCTAGTAATTCTCCACCAAATAAGTTATTAATTGCGTTCGTTTCGCTAGGAAGGACTAAATCTGTCATGACAGTTAATGATGACATAGCAGTTTTTAGTTGCATTTACTTAGTTTAGTTCTTTATTTAATATCCACGCAGCTTCGTTATCAGAAATGCGTATCTTTTCTAAAGCCATATCTGCATCTGATCTAGTGTGAAAACTGGAATAGGCGACTTGAAAAAGTCCAAACTTGTTTTGTCCAATCTTTCTAGCTTTGTATCCTTTGTTTTTTAACTGTTTTAATCTAGTAAAACTGTTTTCCTCAACACTAAAAGAACCAGCGACTACGTGAAAATCTCCAATATTTTCTTTAACAATCATTTTTACAAGAGGTAAGGGATTCTCAATTACAAATGTAGCTTTTTGAATTTCTTTTTCAATCAATAGATCTGCTTGCTGGTAAGCAATTATATTTTTTTGTGCTATTTTATTTAACTCATTATTGTATACAATACTAGAAATTAAAAGCCCTGCTATTAGAGCTGCAGCATATTTTGAAAAGTTAGAAAAAGGTGCTTTTTTCTTGTTTCTTTTGATAAATGAACTTGAAACGCTTGATAGCCCGTAGGAGTCTTTTAAGTAATTTATATTACTGTAAGATACAAACTCTGTTAATTCTTCATTGATTGATATAACACCGACTTTTGAAAATACAATATCTTTTCTGTTGAGAATATCATTATTAAAATTAGAAACGTTTAGTTTAATTAATTTCATTGCTTCATCAAATGAAATATCATTTAATTCAGCAATATAATTAGCTAAAACACCATCATTTTTCTTAATTTTTTTATTAAATGAAATTGATTTAGATGGAGGGGTGAAAACACCCTCATTATTTAAATTAGCTGAATTTACAGAGGTTATAAAAGCTCCAAAATTAGGGATTACTACGCATTCATTTCTGTAAAGTAAGTCTTCTATATATTTATCTAAGTTCATTTTTCGAGATATTTCTAGAAACTAAAGTTAATAATCTTTTTAATTAAACCCAACTTTTATCCTAACTCTGTTTAGAACTTCGTCTGCTGTTTTTGAAGCTTGCAATGCACCAGCATTTAAGATGCTATCTATCTTATCTAAATTACTCATGTAAAATGTATATTTTTCTCTTTCTGAGCTGTATTTGGTAAGAATCAGATTTAGTAAATCTGTTTTAGCATGCCCATAACCATAACCACCTTTTGTATAGTTTTTTTTCATCATTTCAGTTTCTTCTTCATCGGCCAGTAATTTATACATTTTAAATAAATTACAGTTTTTCCAGTCCTTAGAAGCTTCTAAAGGAAGACTGTCTGTCTTAATATTTGAAATCTGTTTTTTAAGTAGTTTTTCTTCCAAAAAAATATCAATTATATTCTTTTTGCTTTTACTCATTTTATTACCATCGGTGCCAGCAATAAGCATGGTGTTTTTATCAACTCTAGATTCAGGAACAATAAATGTATCTCCATTTTGATGGTTAAATTTATTTGCTACACTTCTGGTTATTTCAAGATGCTGAAGTTGATCTTTACCAACAGGAACTATATTAGCATCATATAATAATATATCTGCAGCCATTAACATTGGATAAGTAAAGAGCCCAGCATTTATATCTTCTAAGCTATTTGATTTATCTTTAAAACTATGCGCTAGTGTTAATCTTTGGTATGGAAAATAACAATTCAAATACCAAGCAAGTTCAGTTACTTGAGGAACATCACTTTGTCTATAAAAAACTGTTTTGTTATAATTTAATCCAAATGCTAGCCAGCATGCTGCGGTAGAGTAGGTGTTGTATTTTAATTGTTTGGGATCTTTTATTTGCGTCACGGAGTGCATATCTGCTATAAACAAATATGATTCATTTTCTGAACTATTTGCCATTTTGATTGCAGGAATGATTGCTCCTAATAGATTCCCTAAATGCGGGGTTCCAGTACTTTGTATTCCAGTCAAAATTCTACTCACAACTTAATATCTTTAGAACTACAAAGTTAAATTTTTTATTTAAATACCTCAATTAATTTAATTAGTTTTGAAAACATGAATTTATTTAACTATTTCTTTTGGACTGTATACAGGATTTGGTTCTATTTAATTAGTAGTTTCTCTTGGATTATTCTTTTCCCGTTTCTATTTGTTTTTAGCCTCAAAGAATCTTGGTATCCAAAAGTGTTCAAGCTTGCGACTTTATGGTCAAATACAGTTTTGCTTTTCATGGGCTTTTATTGGAGAATAGACCATATCCCAATATTAGAAA
Source organism: uncultured Flavobacteriaceae bacterium (assembly GCA_964275595.1). Classification (GTDB taxonomy): domain Bacteria; phylum Bacteroidota; class Bacteroidia; order Flavobacteriales; family Flavobacteriaceae; genus SGZJ01. The sequence continues at coordinate 188,571 of CAXYDM010000008.1, read as the reverse complement.
AGGGAAAAAATTATATGTTTATCAGTAATCACACTTCAATGATGGATATAATGTGCATGATATCTATATTTAAAGACCATCCTTTTGTTTTTGTTGGAAAGATTGAACTTTCAAAAGTTCCATTTTTTGGAGTTATTTATAAAAGGGCGTGTATTTTAGTTGACAGATCTAATTCCGAAAGCCGAAAGTCAGTATTTTTTAATACCCAAAGAAGATTAGCTGATGGGCTTAGTATTTGTATTTATCCAGAAGCTGGTGTTCCTGATCCATCCGTAGCTCTAGATAAATTTAAAAAAGGGGCATTTAAAATTGCTATAGAACATCAAATCCCAATAGTCTGTTTAACTTTTTTAGATAATAAAAAACGATTTCCTTTTGCGTTTTTTAGTGGAAAACCAGGGCTCTTAAGAGTAAAATATCACGAACCCCAAAGTACGTTGGGGTTAACGCAGTCAGATGTTTCTTCTACAAGTGATCGTTTTAGAAATTTAATATTAAAGGATTTATCCTAATTAGCAGCTACTAAAGCTTTAACTTTATTTTCTAGTTCTTCCATCAATTCAGGATTGTCTTTTATCATAGTTTTTACCGCATCTCTACCTTGACCTAATTTCGTTTCATCATAACTAAACCAAGACCCACTCTTTTGAATTATATTCGATTCAACAGCTATGTCAAGTATCTCTCCAACCTTGGAAATTCCTTGACCGTACATAATATCAAATTCGGCTAATTTAAAAGGAGGGGCGACTTTATTTTTAACCACCTTTACTCTAGTTTTGTTTCCAAGGACCGCTCCATTACTATCTTTTATTTGAGTTGATCTTCTAATGTCTAACCTTATAGATGCATAAAATTTTAATGCATTTCCACCTGTAGTTGTTTCTGGATTACCAAACATTACTCCAATCTTCTCTCTTAATTGGTTTATAAACATAACTGTACAATTTGTTTTACTTATAGATCCTGTTAACTTTCTAAGGGCTTGTGACATAAGCCTTGCATGTAGTCCCATTTTAGAGTCTCCCATCTCTCCTTCAATTTCACTTTTAGGGGTCAATGCTGCTACAGAATCTATAACTACCATATCGATAGCACCAGATCTAATTAAATTATCGGCAATCTCCAATGCTTGCTCCCCGTGATCTGGTTGTGAAATGATTAAATTATCAATGTCAACTCCTAAATTTTGAGCATAATATCTATCGAAAGCATGCTCAGCATCAATAAACGCTGCAATACCTCCTTTTTTTTGACATTCTGCTATTGCATGTAGTGTTAAAGTTGTTTTACCGGAAGACTCAGGGCCATAAATCTCTACAACTCTTCCTCTTGGGTATCCTCCAACCCCTAAAGCTAAGTCTAATCCTAAAGATCCAGAGGACGTGGCTTCAACATCATCAACAGGGGCATCACTCATTTTCATTACGGTGCCTTTTCCATATGTTTTATCTAACTTATCTAGCGTTAGTTTCAATGCCTTTAATTTGTCTTCTTTGTTGTTCCCCATTTTGTGTAGATTTGAAATTTATTCTATTGCTAATTTAATATAACTTTAATGAGAATACAATTTTATTGTCATTCGTTTTAGTAGTTTTTTAGTATTAATTTTTTATATATTATTTTTGTAAAAACAGAATTAATAAAAAGTATAGAATGCAACTGTACAATAAGTTAAGCTCTAATGAAAGAGCGGCCCTAATAGACAAGTCTAATAAGAAAAGGATAACCCTTTCTTTTTATCAATACGCTAAAATTATTGATCCAAAATCTTTCAGAGATCAGTTGTTTGTTAAATGGAATTCACTCGAAATCTTAGGAAGAATATATGTAGCCTCCGAAGGAATTAATGCTCAGTTATCTATTCCTAAAGAAAATTTTGAAGAATTTAAACTACATCTCAAATCAATTTCATTTCTAGAGCATACTTCTTTAAATATTGCTGTAGAGCAAAACAACAAATCATTCCTAAAGCTTAAAATAAAGATAAGAGATAAAATAGTTGCTGATGGCTTAAATGACGATACATTTGACGTCACTAATACAGGTGTTCATTTGAATGCTATTGAATACAATAAAATAGTAGAGCAGCAAAACTCTATTGTTGTTGATATGAGAAATCATTATGAAAGTGAAATTGGCCATTTTAAAAATGCCATAAAACCAGATGTAGATACTTTTCGAGAATCTCTTGATTTAATTGAAGAAGATTTAAAAAGCTACAAAGAAGATAAGAATTTAATAATGTATTGTACTGGGGGTATTCGATGTGAAAAAGCTAGCGCTTACTTTAAGCACAGGGGGTTTAAAAATGTTTTTCAGTTAAAAGGAGGTATAATTGAATACACTAAACAAGTCAATGAGCAGAAATTAAAAAACAATTTCATAGGAAAAAATTTTGTTTTTGACGAAAGACGCTCAGAAAAAATTAGTGATGACATTATTGCGCAATGTCACCAATGTGGAGCTGATTTCGACATTCATACAAATTGCGCAAATGATGCATGTCATCTTCTTTTTATTCAATGTGAAAAATGTAAAAAGCAAATGAATAATTGCTGTACTTACGATTGCAAAGAAATTAATAGCTTACCTTTTGAAGAACAAAAGAAATTAAGAAAAGGAAAGAAAAACAGCAACGATATTTTCAAAAAAGGACGAGGAGAAAACCTTTCTATAAATCAAGCTAATCAAATAGAAGATTTGTAAAAAGTATATATTATATTTAATAAAATATTATAATTAATGTCTTGCAAAACATGTAGTTCTAAATCAAACAGCTCACCCAAAGGATGCAAAAATAATGGAACATGCGGAACAGACAGCTGTAACAAGTTCACTGTTTTTGATTGGTTATCAAACATGTCACTGCCGTCTGGTCAATCTGAATTCCTATTTTCAGAAATTAGATTTAAAAATGGTAGAAAAGACTATTTTTTAAATAAAAATTCTCTTTCACTTTCCGTAGGGGATGTTGTTGCTACTCAGGCAGATAATGGTTATGATGTAGGGATAGTTACATTAACGGGTGAACTTGTAAGGGTTCAAATGGACAAGAAAAAAATTAGTTACTCAGAGGGTGAATCAAAGATTATTTACAGAAAATCATCACAAAATGAAATAGATAAATGGTCGTCTCTCAGAGATAAAGAAGAGTCTATTAAAGTACGAGCTAGAAAGTTTGCAATCGACTTGAGATTAAAAATGAAAATATCCGATATTGAATTTCAAGGTGATGGCACCAAAGTAACTTTTTATTATACAGCAGATGAAAGAGTTGACTTTAGAGAGTTAATCAAGCTATACGCAAGAGAGTTTAGGACAAAAATTGAAATGAAACAAGTAGGTTTAAGACAGGAAGCTGCACGTCTTGGCGGGATAGGATCCTGCGGAAGGGAGCTATGTTGCTCAACTTGGTTAAGTGATTTCAGATCTGTTAGTACTTCTGCCGCCAGGTATCAGCAGTTATCTCTTAATCCACAAAAATTAGCAGGTCAGTGCGGAAAATTAAAGTGCTGTTTAAATTACGAATTAGGATCTTATATGGACGCCCTAAAGAATTTTCCAAAGAAAGAAATAAAGCTTAAGACAGAAAAAGGAACTGCGATATGTCAAAAAACAGATATTTTTAAAAAACAGCTATGGTACGCTTATGTGGGCGAATGGAACAACTGGTTTTTACTAACTGTAGACCAAGCTAATGCAATTATTAAAGAAAACAAATTAAACAAACTAGTTTCAGGGCTAGAGGAGTATACTTCCGAAAACAATAATCTTGAAGAAAATAAGTTTGAAAATGTTGTTGGTCAAGATAGTTTAACAAGATTTGACAAACCAAGAAAGAAAAAGCACAACAAAAGAAGAAAAGCTAAAAAACATGTTAACTAGAGGATTAATAGTATTAATTATATTTAGTTTTTTTTCATGTGATCAAGACAGGGTTTTTGATATGTACAAAACTATTCCAAATCAATGGGACAAAGATAGTTTGATTATGTTCGAATTTGATCTAAAATCAAGTTCATATAATTCTTTTATAAATGTCAGAACTAATCAAAGCTATAAGTTTAATAATTTGTTTTTAATAATCACTATTAAGGATTCTTCAAAAACAATAATGAAAGATACTCTTGAATATAAAATGGCTGATTCTAACGGGAAATTATTAGGCAGAAAATTTCTAAATACTTTTCACAATGAGTTAATACATAAAGAAAGTGTTAAATTTGAAAGCGGAAAATATTTGATTAGTATTCAACATGCTATGAGAAAGATTAACCAGATTAACGGTCTAAAATTATTAGATGGAATAATAAATATTGGATACAGAATTGAAAAAGAAAAATAAATTTAAAAAATATATTATCATTATTTGGGCACTTTTTATAGCGTTAGTGTCATCAGTTTTTGGAATTTTTTATTTTGCATCAGTTGGAGGTCTTGGAGAAATGCCAGACCTACAAGTATTAGAAAATCCAAAGACAAATTTAGCTAGTGAAATATTGTCTGAGGACGGGAAAACCATAGCAAAATTTTATTTTAATGACAACCGAACTCCTGTAAGTTTTTCAGATTTTCCTCAACATTTAGTAGATGCTTTATTAGCAACGGAAGATATCCGTTTTTTTGATCATTCCGGCATTGATTGGATATCAACTTTAAGAGCTTTTATTAAATTAGGAAAAGACGGAGGCGGAAGCACGATTACTCAACAATTAGCAAAGCAATTATTTACTGGAGAAGGGTCTAGAGATATTTTAGAAAGGATTAATCAGAAAATTAAAGAATATGTTATTTCAATAAGATTAGAAAAGCAGTATACTAAAAATGAAATTATTGCTCAATACTTAAATATATATGATTTTGGAAATAATGGTGACGGTATTAGGAGTGCATCAAGAATCTATTTTGGAAAAGAACCAATTGACTTAGATGTTAGTGAATCTGCAATGTTAGTTGGAATGTTAAAAAACTCTTCGTTATATAATCCCAGACCTACTAGAAATCCGGTTGGTGTAAAAAACAGGAGAAATGTAGTTTTGTCACAAATGCATAAATACGGATTTATTGACAAAGTAATGAAAGATTCTCTTCAGCTGAAAGATTTAAAATTAAACTATACTCCTGAGTCTCATAGAGATGGAATAGCACCATACTTTAGAGAGTATTTACGATCATATATGAAAGATTGGGTAAAAGATGAAAAAAACAGAAAACCAGATGGATCTAAGTATAATATAAATACCGATGGACTAAAAATTCATACTACTATAAACCATAGTATGCAAGTGTATGCTGAAGATGCAATCAATCAACATATGCCTAGGCTCCAAAAAGAGTTTTTTAAACAAAACACGATTGAAGACAACCCAACTGCCCCATTTCGAGAATTAACGGAAGGAGCAATAGACACACTTCTTAGGCGTGCTATGAAAAGGTCTGAAAGATGGAGAAAAATGAAATATGACCTTAAAAAACCAGATGAAGAAATAAAAAAATCATTTCAAATACCAGTAAAAATGACTGTTTTTTCATGGGAAGGTGAAATTGACACAATAATGAAACCTTGGGATTCTATGATTTATTATAAATCTTTTTTAAGGCCAGGTATGATGTCTATGGATCCAAATACTGGCTTTGTTAAAGCTTGGGCTGGCGGAATGAACTATAAACATTTTCAATACGATATGGTAAAAAAGGGCAAGCGTCAAATTGGTTCAACATTTAAGCCATTTGTGTATGCGGCTGCAATTGACCAACTCCAGTTATCTCCTTGTGATACCTTTCCAGATAGTCAATTTTGTGTAGAAAAAAATAAATTTGGTAACCCTGAAAAATGGTGTCCCAGAAATTCCGGCGACAAATATGGTAGAACACGTACTTTGAAAAATGCGCTAGCTAACTCAATTAATACTGTCACGGCAAGATTAATTGATAAAATAGGTCCAAAACCAGTTATAAAATTAGCTAAAAATTTAGGTATAGAGCAAAGAATATTACCGGTACCTTCTATTGCTTTAGGAACTCCAGATCTTAGTGTTTATGAAATGGTAGCTGCTTATTCTGCATTTGCTAATAAAGGAGTATACACCAAGCCTATACTAATAGAAAAAATTGAAGACAAAAATGGGACAATTCTATTTGAGTATAAGCGAGAAACAAAAGATGTTTTAAGTGAAGAAGCAGCTTACGTAACTGTTAATTTACTAGAAGGAGTTACTCAGGCAGGCTCTGGAATAAGACTAAGGACTAGTGGTGCAACCAATAATGCATATGAGACCGTTGTAACAGGATACCCCTATGAATTTGATAATGCAATTGCAGGTAAAACAGGAACAACTCAAAACCAAAGTGATGGATGGTTTATGGGAATGGTACCAAATTTAGTAACTGGAGTTTGGGTAGGTGCAGAAGATAGGTCTATTCATTTTGAAACTATTGACTATGGTCAAGGAGCGTCAATGGCTTTGCCTATTTGGGGAATATATATGAAGAGTTGTTATCAGGATACTATTTTAAATATATCCAAGGAACCTTTTTCAAGACCAGAAAAACTATCCATTGAATTGAATTGTAACAATTTTAAAAATGATTCATTAAACAAAATTAAAAACAATAATAAGAAGTTATTAGATATAGATTTTTAAAATATTTAGCATGATAAATAAAAAAGTACTTAATGTGAGTATTGCTCTGGATGGAATTAAAGATAATATGACTATTATGTTAGGTGGGTTTGGTTTATGTGGAATTCCTGAAAAATCAATTGACGAATTAGTTAAATTAAAAGTTAAAGGACTAACGTGTATATCAAATAATGCTGGAGTTGATGATTTTGGGTTAGGGTTATTATTAAAAGATCATCAAATAAAAAAAATGATCTCATCTTATGTTGGTGAAAACAATGAATTTGAAAGACAAATGCTTTCTGGAGAGCTTGAAGTTGAATTACTGCCACAAGGAACTATTGCTGAGTTATGTAGAGCAGCACAAGCTGGTTTCCCTGCGGTATATACACCAGCAGGTTTTGGAACTGAAGTTGCTGATGGAAAAGAATCTCGGGAGTTTAACGGCAAAATGTATATTTTAGAACATGCCTTTAAAGCAGATTTTTCGATTGTTAAAGCTTGGAAAGGAGATGAAGCGGGAAATCTAATTTTTAAAGGCACCGCAAGAAATTTTAACCCAAATATGTGTGGCGCAGCGACTGTTACAGTAGCTGAGGTTGAAGAATTATATCCAGCAGGAGCTCTTAACCCAAATGATATTCATATCCCCGGCATTTTTATACAGCGAATATTTAAGGGAGATGATTACCAAAAACGAATTGAACAAAGAACTATAACACAAAGATAATGCTAGACAAAAATGGAATTGCTAAAAGAATAGCAAAAGAAGTAAAAGACGGTTATTATGTAAACCTAGGGATAGGAATTCCTACTTTAGTGGCAAACTATGTTACTAAAGACTTAAGTGTAGAGTTTCAGAGTGAAAATGGAGTTTTAGGAATGGGTCCTTTCCCTTTTGAGGATGATGTAGATGCAGATATAATTAATGCAGGAAAACAAACAATAACTACATTACCTGGAGCAAGTTTTTTTGATTCTGCAATGAGCTTTTCTATGATTAGAGGAAAGCATGTAGATTTAACTATATTAGGTGCTATGGAAGTTTCTGAAAACGGAGATATAGCAAATTGGAAAATCCCAGAGAAAATGGTTAAAGGAATGGGTGGAGCTATGGATTTAGTTGCTAGTGCTGAAAATATTATAGTTGCAATGATGCACACAAATAAAAAGGGAGAGTCTAAACTATTAAAAAGATGCTCACTTCCTTTAACAGGCCTAGGTTGCGTAAAAAAAATAGTAACAAATTTAGCAGTGCTAGAGGTTACAAAAGAGGGATTTAAATTAATTGAAAGAGCTCCTGGAGTTAGTATTCAAACAATAAAAGACTCTACTAAGGGTACCCTTATTGTTGATGTCGAAGTCCCAGAAATTAACATTAACTAATTCCCTTCGGAATAGCATCTATTAACCTCCTTGTATACTCCATTTTAGGAGAAGAATAGAGATCTTCTGAAAAACCTATTTCTTCAAAAACCCCGTCTTTCATTACAATAATTTTATCTGCCATATATTTGACTATTGACAAATCGTGTGAAATGAAAATATATGTAAGTTTTAGTTTTGCCTTTAAATCATTTAATAGATTCAAAACCTGTGCTTGAACTGAAACATCTAAGGCAGACACCGATTCATCACAAATTAATATCTTTGGTGCAACACTTATAGCTCTAGCGATTCCGACTCTTTGCTTTTGACCTCCAGATAATTCATGAGGGTATTTATAAAAGTCACTTCTTTTAAGACCAACATCTTCTAACAAATCAAGACACAAAATTTTGTAAGAACTATTTTTTTTATCAATTTCATGAACGATCATTGGCTCCATTATTAAGTATCCAATTGTTTTCTTTGGGTTTAATGATGAATCTGGATCTTGAAAAATTAACTGTACATCTTTTCTGTATTTTTTTAATTTAGATTTTGAAAGTTTTGTAATATCTGTCCCTTTATAAAAGATAGAACCATTGCTAGCTTTTTCAATTTGAACAATAGTTTTTACTAATGTAGATTTACCGCACCCTGACTCACCTACCAATCCAAGAGTTTCACCTTTATATAATTCTAAACTAATGTCATTAAGAGCTTTAAATGACCTCCTTTTTTTAAACCAAACTTTATTTTGAATATAATATTTATCTAAATTTTTAATTTTTAAAATAGGGGAGTTTGAATAAATTTTATGACGACTAATTTCTATTTCTTTTTCGCCAATAATAGAGTTGTTTACAGAGTCATTAATATAATCAGAAACAGTTGGCAGTTTACGTAACTTCACTTTATTATTTGGTCTTGAGTATAGTAATCCTTTTGTATAATTTTCACTTGGATTTGAAAATATATTTGAAGCAATCCCTTTTTCAATTATCTTTCCTTTATACATTACGATTAATCTATCTGCTAACTCAGACACTAGTGCTAGATCATGAGAAATAAAAATTATACTTAACCCTTCAGAACTTCTAATTTTTAATAGTAATTCAATTATGTCTCTTTGAACAGTAACATCTAGTGCTGTAGTAGGCTCATCAGCGATAAGCAATTTTGGCTTGCAAGCTATAGCCATTGCAATCATTAATCTTTGCTTTTGCCCTCCAGACAATTCATGTGGATACTTGTAGTTAAAATTCTCAATTTTCTCTAGTTTCACCTTTTTAATTAATAAACTTATTTCATTTTCAATATCTTTTTCCTTAACATTTTCTATCTCAAAACATTCACGTAGTTGATCTACACATTTCATTGTTGGATTTAGTGCAGACATAGGCTCTTGAAATATTATAGATATATCTCTTCTCCTAACTTGACGAATCCTCGCTTCATTTAACTCTAATAAATTTGTACTGTTATAAATTACCTCCCCTTTTGATATAGTTTTCTTGCTAGGCAATAATTTTAATATAGACAATGCTGTAACAGACTTTCCACTTCCAGATTCACCAACAATTCCTAATACCTCATTTTCTAATAAATCAAAACTGATATTGTTAACCACTTTAACAATATCAGTTTTTTTGATAAAACTTATGCTCAAATTTTTGACTGAAATAAGTGGGCTAGAAGAGACTTTGTTCAAAATAAAACATTTAATTAATTATAGTATACGCCTCTTCAATATAAGTGTAAAAATCTTTAGAATGTGCGCTACCTTCTTCTTCTTTTGAAATTAAGTTTCCTAATCTTACAATAATTAAGTCATCTTCAGGAATGACTATTGCAAGTTGCCCTAGATGCCCTCTTGAATAAAAAATTTCTTTATCCTTGTATTTCCCCAACCACCATCCATAACCATAGAATGGAGCATTTGAAAACTTTGGAGTTAAAGATTTTGCTATAAAAGTAGAATCTAAAAGCTGACGTCCTTCCCACTTTCCGTGCTGCTTGTAGAGCTTCCCTAGCCTAGCAAAGTCTCTGGCACTACTAGCGATACAACAAAATGCTTTTACAAGATTATTTTCTTTACTATCTACTTGCCATGGAGAAGCAATTTTAGCCCCCATTGGTTTCCAAAAAGATTCACTTAAGTAATCAGAAAGATTTTTACCAGTTGCTTTTTCAAGAATCATTCCCAATAATTGGGTATCACTGCTTAGATATTTATACTTCTGTCCGGGCTCTTCAACAACTTCTAAGTCTAGAATTAAAGATTTTAAATCTGATGTAAAATAGCTCCTAGCAGTTAGTGAAAAAGGGCTGTAATATTTTTCTACATAATTTAGTCCAGAAGACATTGTTGAAAGATCACCAACTGTTAGGTTGGCAGCTTTACCTTCACTAAACTCCTTAAAGTAATCAGAAACAGGCTGGTCAATTCCCTTTATGTATCCATCCATTATGGCTTTACCCAACATAGCACTAACAAAACTTTTTGCCATTGAAAATGAATTTGAAATAGAATCCTGGTCATATCCTAAGTAATATTTTTCAAAAACAATACTATCATTTTGTATAATTAAGTATGAAGTTGTTTCTTTTAACTTATTAATATCTATTAAGTTTTTAGACTCTACTTTGCTATTATATTTATCGCTAATTAACCATGGTTGATGAACACCAGTTTCAATGATATCATTGTCAAAATGGACATAGTCTGATAAATATGCTGTAGTGTGGCCTTTTAGGTACCCAACTTTTACAGCTTTAACTAAATAGCCAAGATCAAAAAAATAAAAACACGTAATTAGCGCAGTAATAAATATTAGTCCTGTTTTTTTCTTTGACATAATTAAGAAATTAATGTTATGACGTCTTTAGCAAAGTAACTAGCTATAAAACTAGCTCCTGCTCTTTTGAAAGCAATAGATGTTTCTAAAATTGTTTGATTTTCGTCGATCCAACCATTTTTTGAAGCAGCTTTTATCATTGCATACTCACCACTGACTTGGTAAGCAGAAATCGGGATGTTAAAATTGTTTTTTATATCTCTAATTATATCAAGATACGAAATCCCTGGTTTAATCATAACGATATCTGCGCCTTCCTCTATGTCATTCCTAACTTCATTTATTGCCTCTTCTCGATTTCCTACATCCATTTGATAAGTTTTTTTATCTCCAAATCCGGGCTTAGAGTTTAAAGCATCTCTAAAAGGACCATAAAATGATGAGGCGTATTTAGCACTATAACTCATAATACCGGCATCATAATGCCCTTCTTTTTCTAACATAGTCCTAATCGATTTCACCCTTCCATCCATCATATCACTTGGAGCTACAAAATCTGCTCCAGCTTCAATATGAGTAAGACTCATCTTTGCTAGTATGTCATTTGTAATATCATTAACAATTAGTCCATTTTCTACAACACCATCATGACCATAAGAGGAATAAGGGTCCAATGCAACATCAGACATTATAAGAATATCTGGAAATTTGTCTTTTATGCTTTTTATTGCCCTTTGCATTAGGCCATTTTTATTTATAGCTTCTGTCCCATAATTATCTTTAAGATTTTCTTCAACTTGAGCAAAGAGTAAGACAGATTTTAATCCAAGGGCATGTAAAAGTTTAATTTCTTTTAATATAAGGTCGATACTCATTTTAAAATAATTAGGCATGGATTGAATTTCTTGCTTGTTGTTTTGCCCTTCTATAACAAATAATGGGACTAAAAAATCGTTAGCACTTATAGTGTTCTCTCTAATTAAGTTTCTTAAAGTCTCACTTGTTCTAAGTCTTCTATTTCTATTTATTGGATACATATTTCATTGTTTATTAAACCCATTTGACAGGGTTTTTTAATATATCTATAAGCTTGGATTCTTCACTATTTTTAGCAGGCACAAAATTATATTTCCAGCTTACCTTTGGAGGTAAGCTCATCAGAATACTTTCAATTCGCCCGTTAGTCTTTAACCCAAATAGAGTTCCTTTATCATGAACTAGGTTGAACTCTACATATCTTCCTCTTCGAATCTCTTGCCATTCTTTGTGGGATTTAGAATAAGCAAACATCTTTTTACTGTTTATTATAGGAGCATAGCACTTCATAAAATTATTACTAATTTCTTCAATAAAATTATACCAGTCCGACATGCTTGATGTAGAGGTTTGTTTGCAATAATCAAAAAATAAACCTCCTACACCTCTAGCTTCATTTCGATGGGAATTATAAAAATAGTTGTCACAATTTTCTTTAAATTTAATATAAAAACTTGGGTTGTGTTTATCACAAATGGTTTTACACTCCTTGTGAAAATGTTGGATATCATCTTCAAATATGTAATAAGGAGTTAAATCCTGACCTCCACCAAACCAAGAGTCAGCAATGTTTCCATCATCGTCATACATTTCAAAATATCTCCAATTTGCGTGAACAGTAGGAACCATCGGGTTTTTAGGGTGAATTACTAAGCTTAGTCCACAGGCAAAAAATTTATTAGATTTTGTATTAAGTTGCTTTTGCATACTTTTTGGAAGTACTCCAAAGACCTTTGAAATATTTACTCCGCCTTTTTCAATGACTTTTCCATTTTCAATTATTTTAGTTATTCCACCACCACCAGCGTTTCTTGTCCATTTGTCTTCAAAAAACCTAGCTTTCCCATCAATTTTTTCAAATTTGTCACATATGGTTTTTTGTAATTGTACAATATGGTTGTAGAATTTAGTCTTCATTATGCTTTATATTCTTTCACAGTATTAATAAACACTTCGACGTTTTCTAATGGGATATTAGGCAGTATACCATGACCTAGATTAACAATGTATTTATCTTTCCCAAAATCATTTATCATATTATTGACTAAGTCTTTAATTTTTGATTTACTAGAAAGTAGCCTAGAAGGATCTAAGTTTCCTTGTAATGTAATATTTCCACCGCTCAAATACCTTGCATTTCTAGCTGTGATTGTCCAATCAACACCAAGAGCAGATGCATTACTTTTACTCATTTCATTTAATGCAAACCAACATCCTTTACCAAATACAACAACTGGGGCAAAATCTTTTAACTCCTCTATAATTTGGTTTATATATTGCCATGAAAATTCACTATAATCATTTGGAGAAAGAAGGCCTCCCCAAGAATCGAATATTTGTAAAACATCTACCCCAGCAATAACCTTTTGTTTTAAATAGGCTATTGTAGTTGCTGTTATTTTGCTTAACAGCTCATGAGCTAAAATTGGGTTTTTGAAACAAAACTCTTTAGCTTTATCGAATGTTTTACTCCCCTGCCCTTGTACTACATAGCAAAGTATTGTCCATGGCGATCCTGCAAACCCAATTAAGGGGATATCATTGTTTAAAATTTCTTTGGTCATTTTAATAGCATCAAATACGTAATCTAATGATTCGTTTACATCAGGAACTATTACCTCTTTAAGGTCTTTTGCATTTCGAATTGGGTTTGGGACAAGCGGACCAAAATCTGGCTTCATTAAAACTTCAATATTCATTGCTTGTGGAATTACCAAAATATCACTAAACAATATAGCTGCGTCCATTCCATATCTTCTAATTGGCTGAACTGTAATTTCACTGGCTAGTTCAGGTGTTTGACATCGTGTAAAAAAGTCATATTTTTTTCTGATTTCTATAAATTCTGGCAAGTACCTTCCTGCCTGACGCATCATCCATACAGGAGGTCTTTCTACAACCTCTCCTTTTAGAGCTCTAAGTAATAAGTTATTTTTTATCATAAGTAAAATATTTAATAGCATTATCAACAACCTGATCAATACTGCTAATGTCCGATGTTATAATTTTGTTAGAAAAAGTTTTAGCTTCATTTGTTGTTGTTTGCCCTATTGTAAATAGCGTTTCATCTTCAATTTTATTATAATAACAATAACTCCTTACAGCGCTTGGACTGAAAAATAAAATACCGTTAAAAGCTTCATCTATTTTCTTATAAATTAAACTTGTTTTATAGACTTCAACTACCGAAAATTTTACGTGATATTTAGTTAAAATTTCGGGTAATTCATCTCTTTTCAGGTTTCCACAAAAAAAGACAAAAATGTCATTTTTTACCGATTTTACTATAAAATCAGCCAGTTTTTGAGCATTTTCTTCACTTTTTACTACTTTTTCACCATTTTTTAAAAGTAACGATTTTGTTTTTTCACCAACACAGTAACAATTCTTAATCTTTAATTTTTTGTTTAAAATAGCCTTCACTGAATTTTTACTTGTGAAAATTGCGTTTTCAATTTTCTGATTAATATTGAAGTCTATGTTTTTAATTTTTATGGCATTATAATCATTAATTTCTATACTTGAATCACTTATTTTTTTATGATTTTTTGAGCTAAGTATTTTGGTAGATAATAATTTAGTCATGATCTACCTTTTTAAAGAATTTAATATTCTATCTCCGCCAAGGGAAATAATTTTTTTTGCCAGCCTCTCTCCTAAATCCTCAGTTTTATCTAGTTTGTGAACTTCGTTTATTTCTATTTTGTCTTTTCCGTCAACGGAGAGTAAAATACCTCTAAAAACAATAGAGCTATGAACTATTTTTGCATGTGCCCCAATAGGAGCCGTACATCCTCCTTCTAACTTATTTAAAAAACTCCTCTCTATATTTGTACAAAGCTCTGTTTCAACATGATTTATTTGTTTTAGTACTTCGGTAATTGAAGAATTAATAGTTAAATTTTGAACAGAAATTGCACCTTGTGCTGGAGCGGGAACCATCCAGTTTAAATCTTGATAATCCTTTGGCAATATGTCTAGTCTTTCTAAACCAGCTTTTGCCATTATTGTTCCATTCCAATTGTTTTCGTTTAGTTTCCTAAGTCTGGTTTGAACATTTCCTCTGATCTCTACAATATTGTCTGTCTTAAATTTGTTAAGCCATTGAGCCTTTCGTCTTAAACTTCCCGTCGCTATTGTATTTTCTTTTGATTTCAAAGCTTTATTAGGTATAATAATATCTAACTCAGACCCTCTTTGAAGTACCGCTCCTTGCATCACACCTAATGGCAATTTTGTAGGAACATCTTTAAGGCTATGAACCGCAATATCTATCTCATTATTTAATAATGCTAAATCTATTTCTTTTGTGAATACTCCTGTGATCCCTAGCTCATAAACAGGTTTAGATAAATCTTTATCCCCACTAGATTTGATTTTGATTATTGATGATGAAATATTAATTGTTTGTAATAGGGTCTGAACTTGTTCAGCTTGCCAAACAGCTAACTTGCTAGCTCTTGTCCCAATTTTAATATTATCCATCTAAAGTGTCTTTTCAAGGTTAAACACTTTTTTTATTAACTCTTCACTTTTGTTTGCTGCAATGTTTTCATTAATTAAATGATTTGCAAAATGATTGGTAATTTTTTGAATTATATTATCACTAATTAGTTCTGCATGTTCAAAATTAAAGTCGTTTTTCTTCTTTTTTAAATTTTCTAATTCCAAGTTTTTAAAACTCGTTAATTTGTTTTTTAGAGCTCTTATCGTTGGAGCAAACTTTCTACTTTCAATCCATTCTTCAAATTCATTTATTACGGACTCAATAATTTTTGTAGCTTTTGGAATCTCTTTTTCTCTAGACTTTAATGTATTATCTGTAATTTTAGATAGATCGTCAAGATGAATTAAATTAACATTATCTAATTCAGTTACATCATTTGATACGTTTTTGGGGATTGATAAATCTAATATAAGAAGTGGTGCTTTTGTTTTTATCAAGCATTTATCAACTGTAGTCTCTAATGCACCAGTAGCAACTACTAGAACATCAGTTTTACTAATTTCATGACTTAAATCAGAGATATCTTCAACTTTTAAATTGAATTTTCCAGCTATTTTTTCAGCCTTATCTTTTGTCCTGTTGATTAGAGTTATTTTGCTATTTTTTGTTTGTTTAATTAGATTTTCACAAGTATTTCTTCCGATTTTACCTGTACCAAACAATAGGATATTTTTATTATTAACATCTTCCACATTATTACATATATACTGCACAGAAGCAAATGAAACAGAAGTTGCCCCAGTTGACAAACTGGTTTCATTTTTGATTCTTTTACTTGCTCTAATAACTAATGAAATTAATCTATCTAAGTAAGTGTTTAATAGCCCTGCCTTTTTTGAGCTTGCTGCACTGTGTTTCAATTGACCTATAATTTCGAAATCACCTAAAATTTGACTTTCTAATCCTGAACCAACCTTGAAAAGGTGATTAATAGCATTGTTTTCACTTAAGGTGTAAGAATATTTTTTAAACTCTACTATTGAAGAATTGGTTGCTTCACATAAAAGTGTTGTAAGTATTTCAGGGTCATTTACGAAACCGATAACTTCTGTCCTATTACAAGTGGAAATAGCCATAACACTTTCAAGTCCAGACTCTTTTGCTTTTGTTAGTAGGGATAATTTAGATTTAGGATCTAGACTGTAGTTCCCGCGAACCTCTGCATTTGCATTTTTATAACTTATTCCAATAATAAAAAAACCTGTTGCTTGGATTTGCATTAAGTATAATCTTTTTGCAAAAATAAGTATGCTTTTATTTAAAAAACAACGCTAAAAGAACTTTTTATAACGATAGTAGTTTTTTCACAAATCAATTTTTTTATTTTATAATTTAACTTATTTTTGTTAAATATTACAGATAGAAACGACTTAATTTATTTATAATGATTCTAAATAAAGAAAAAAAAAATCAATCAAAAAGTTTTTTAGAAAGTGTCGATACAGGTTCCTCATCTGAAATAGTTGTTGACAAAGAAATTTTCATAACTATTCATCAAAATAATACAAACCAGCTACAGAAATTTAACAAAGAAGTTAGTAAAGATTTTATACAGTTTCATTTTTGTTTAAAAGGTAGTTCTGAACTTGTGTTTAACGAAGGCTCATATAAATTAAATTTAACAAAAGGAAAGTCACTTCTATTATATAATCCGCAACGAACTCTTCCTATTAATTTATCAAATCAAGTAGGTTCTAGCATAATAACAATTTTAATATCGATTAAAAAATTTCATTTACTGTTTTCAGAGGAGGCTAGCTATATAACTTTTTTAAGCAAGGAAAATATCTTAAAAAAATACTATACTGAAGAAAACATATCACCATCAATGTCAATTGTTTTAACTCAGCTATTAAACTTTAATTTAAATAACTCTGTGAAACCATTATATTTTAAAGCCAAGACTTTTGAATTACTTAGCCTGTATTTTAATAAAAGTGATGAAACAAATTTAGATCAATGTCCGTTTCTAGTTAGTGAATCAAACGTCAATAAAATAAAATTAGCTAAGGATATAATTATTAATCGATTAGCTGAACCACCTAGTTTAAATGATTTAGCAGATGAGATAGGATTGAGTTTAAAGAAATTAAAGGAAGGATTCAAGCAAATTTATGGAGATTCAGTATATAGTTTTTTAATAGATTACAAAATGGAACTGGCTAGAAAATTATTAGAATCGGGAGATTATAATGTAAACGAGGTTGGACTAAAAATTGGATATAGTACATCGAGTCATTTTATAGCAGCATTTAAAAAAAAATATGGAGTTACTCCAAAAAAATATTTCATTTCACTATCATCCTAATTATAATAAATGAAAAAAGGTGTACTACTAGTAAACTTAGGCTCTCCAGATTCTCCAGAACCTAAGGACGTAAAAAAATATTTAGGAGAGTTCCTAATGGACGAAAGAGTTATTGATGTCCCAAAATGGGCTAGAACTATTCTAGTAAAGGGGATAATATTAAATACTAGACCAAAAACTTCAGCAAAGGCTTACAAGAAAATTTGGTGGAAAGAAGGCTCACCGTTAATTGTTCTCTCAGAAAGATTGCAAAAAAAACTCCAAATAAAGTCAACCATCCCAGTTGGCTTGGCTATGAGATATGGCAGTATGACGATTTTAAATGGGATTCAAGAATTAGTTGATCAAGGAGTTGAGAAGATATTATTATTTCCGCTCTATCCTCAATTTGCAATGGCAACTACAGAAACTATAAGTGTACTTGTTAAAGAAATTTGCACTGAATATTTTCCAGATTTAATAATTGAAGAAATAAGTCCATTTTACAATAACCAAGACTATATAAATGTTCTGTCTAAATCTATTGAAAGCAGTATTGATCTTAATAAAATTGATCATTTATTATTTTCTTACCATGGCATTCCAGAGCGCCATATAAGAAAAAGTGATATCACTAAATCACATTGTAAAGTTGATGGGACTTGTTGTGATACCCCTTCAATAGCACACGAGTTTTGCTATAGTCATCAATGTAAAGAGGTAACAAAATTAGTAGCACAAAAATTAAAATTAAAAAATTACTCAACATCATTTCAATCTAGATTAGGTTTCGACCCATGGCTTCAGCCATACACGGATAGAACAATTGAAAGATTAGGAAAATCAGGAACAAAGAGAATGGCAATTGTTACACCAGCGTTTGTAAGCGATTGTCTAGAAACACTCGAAGAAATAGCAATGGAAGGTAAGGAAATATTTGAAGAAGTAGGAGGAAGTGAATTTACAACAATCCCATGTTTAAATGACAATAATGATTGGGTTGACTTAATTTCGAATTGGGTTGACAATTGGAAAGATAACGGGAAATGCTTTTAGATGAACAAAAAAAATTCATCACTTCTTGGTACAGAACCAATTTCAAAACTTTTATTTAAGCAAGCCTTACCAGCATCAATTGGCATATTAGTTATGTCATTAAATATTTTAATTGACACCATATTTGTTGGACAATGGATAGGCTCAATAGCAATAGCTGCAATTAATGTAGTTTTACCAGTTTCATTTTTTATTGCAGCATTAGGGATGGCTATAGGAATTGGTGGTTCCTCCATTATTTCAAGGTCATTAGGCTCAGATAATATCCAAAAAGCTAGACACACGTTTGCAAATCAAATTACACTTACAGTCCTAATTACAGTTAGTTTTGTTTTTTTAGGTTTATACTTTATTGAATCGATTATCCCATTATTTGGAGGAAAAGGAGGTATATATGAACCATCAAAAATATACTACACTATAGTACTTTATGGAGTTCCGTTTTTAGCTTTATCTATGATGGGAAATAGTGTTATTAGAGCTGAAGGGAAACCAAAATTTGCTATGTATGCTTTGATGATACCATCTGTTGGAAATATAGTTTTAGATATAATTTTTATTAAATATTTAAATATGGGAATGGCTGGAGCAGCTTGGGCTACCACAGGTTCTTACGTCCTTTGTTTTATATTTATTTTTTGGTTTTTTGCTTCTGATAAATCAGAACTTAAACTTAAATTACATCATTTAGTTTTAAAAAAACCTATTGTTAAAGAAATAGCTTCATTAGGATCAATAACTTTAGCTAGACAGGCTACTGTTAGCATCACATATTTATTAATGAATAATATATTATATAATTATGGAGGAGAAATCTCAGTTACAGCTTATGCAATCGTAGGAAGAATGATGATGTTTTCCCTATTTCCTGTCTATGGAATAACTCAAGGGTTTTTGCCTATTGCTGGATATAATTATGGAGCAAAGAATTTTAAACGTGTTAAAGAAGTAATTTCTTTAGCGATTAAATATGCTTCTTTTTTTGCAACTGTTGTGTTTTTAATTTTAATGATTTTTCCCGAAGAAATCACGAAAGTATTTACATCAGACGTTGAGGTAATTAGAGAAACCCCCGCAGCGATGCGTTGGGTGTTTTTAGCAACTCCAATAATTGCAATTCAACTAATAGGGGCTGCATATTATCAAGGAATTGGAAAGGCAAAAATTGGATTGATTTTAGCTCTACTTCGACAAGGAATTTTATTTGTTCCTTTAATATTAATTTTACCTTTATTTTTTGGTGAAACGGGAGCTTGGGCGTCATTCCCAATTTCAGATTTATTTGCCACTATAATTACGGGGGTAGTTCTAAACAGAGAAATAAAAAAAAGATTAGTATAATAAATAATCCTTATTTTTAAAATAAGTAAAATAATCAGTCTATGAAAAAATTAACTTTAATTCTAGCAATATTCGCCTGTTTAGCATCTGATCAAACCTATTCTCAGGATATTGATTCTGACCAATACTCTGCATTAGAGTACAGGTTGCTAGGGCCATTTAGAGGTGGAAGAAGCGCTGCTGTTACAGGAGTACCAAATAAACCAGATTTATATTATTTTGGATCTACTGGTGGAGGAGTATGGAAAACTGAAAACGGAGGAGATCAGTGGAAAAACATTTCTGATGGTTATTTCGGAGGCAGTATAGGATCGATTACGGTTTCTACTAGCGACCCTAATGTGATATACGTTGGAGGAGGTGAAAAAACTGTTAGAGGTAATGTTTCATCTGGTTATGGAATTTGGAAAAGTATCGATGCTGGAAAGTCATGGATTTTTTCAGGTTTAAAAAACTCAAGACATATTCCTAGAATTTCAGTAGACCCTAATAATCATAATATCGTTTATGCTGGAGTTTTAGGTGATATTTATAAATCATCAGAGGATAGAGGTTTATATAAAAGTATAGACGGAGGTAAAAGCTGGAAAAAAATATTGTACTCAAATGAAGACTCAGGAGTTGTTGATTTAATAATAGACCCTACAAATTCAAGAATTATTTATGCATCGACTTGGAACGTTAGAAGAACTCCATATAGTTTGAGTTCAGGGGGAGATGGTTCTGCACTATGGAAAAGTGAAGATAGCGGTAATACATGGAAAGAAATATCAATGAATGATGGATTTCCTAACACAACCTTGGGGATTATTGGAGTAACTGTTTCACCTGTTAATAGTAACAAAGTTTGGGCAATGGTTGAGAATAAAGATAAAGGAGGACTATATTTAAGTAATGATGGAGGCGAGAGTTGGAATATAGTTAATTCAGAGAGAAAACTCAGACAAAGAGCTTGGTACTATACCAGAGTCTATGCCGATACTCAGGATGAAAACTTAGTCTATGTGTTAAATGTTAGGTATCATAAAAGTATTGATGGTGGAAAAAATTTCAAGACATATAATGCCCCTCACGGAGATCATCATGATTTATGGATTTCTCCTGAAGATCCTAAAAGAATGATAATAGGTGATGATGGAGGAGCGCAAGTATCTTATGATAGAGGTGAAAACTGGAGTACATACATGAATCAACCTACAGCACAATTTTACAGAGTCACTACGGACAACCATTTTCCGTTTAGAATTTATGCAGCACAACAAGATAATTCAACGATAAGGATAAACCATCGTTCAGCAGGACGCTCCATAGGAGAATCTGACTGGGAATCAACTGCGGGAGGAGAGTCTGCTCACATAGCCATAGACCCACTAAATAATGAAATTGTTTATGGTGGAAGTTATGACGGTTTTTTATCAAGAGTTAATCATGCTACTAAATCGTTAAGATCAATTAGTGTATGGCCTGACAACCCGATGGGTCATGGTGCTGAAGGAATGAAATATAGATTTCAATGGAATTTCCCCATAATTTTTTCAAAACACAACCCTAAGAAATTATACACTTTTTCCAATCAAGTTCATGTTACTGAAAATGAAGGACAATCTTGGGAAATAATTAGTCCTGATCTAACAAGAAATGATCCTGAAAAACTGAAGTCTTCTGGAGGTCCTATTACTCAAGATAATACCTCAGTAGAGTATTATTGTACAATCTTTGCTGCTCAAGAATCTTCTTTAAAAGAAGGTTTAATTTGGGTCGGTAGTGACGACGGTTTAATACATGTTACCAAAAATGGTGGTGAATCTTGGAGTAATGTAACTCCTAAAAACCTGCCAGATTGGACTATGATAAATAGTATTGAACCAAGTGCTTTTGATGCAGGAACCTGCTATGTGGCAGGAACAAAATATAAGACCGGAGACTTTAAACCTTATTTATATAAAACTACTGATTATGGAAAATCTTGGTCTAAGATAACAAACGGTATCCATGAAGAACATTTTACTAGAGTTTTACGAGAAGATCCAGCAAATAAAAATATTTTATATGCAGGCACAGAAACAGGAATATATATTTCGTTCAATGCAGGTAAAAGTTGGAATGAATTTCAGCTAAATTTACCGATTGTTCCAATAACAGATTTAACTATAAAAAATAATAGTCTAGTAGTAGCTACTCAAGGTAGAAGTTTATGGATGATTGATGATTTAACTGTTTTACACCAATCCTATATTAATTCTTTAAACCGAAAACAACTTACATATCACGATCTACAGAATGTTGAATTATTTACTCCAAAAGATTCTTACAGAACATCTGGCAGTAAAACTACTAGAAATAATTTGACAGAAGGAGAAAATATAGACAACGGAGTTGTTACTTATTTTAATATTAAAAATTATAATGATAAAGATGAAGTTACTTTAACCTATTTAAATAATAGTAGAGATACAATAGTTTCTTTTGGTAATAATTTTTCAGGAAAACAAAAATTAAAACTGCAAAAAGGAGCAAATAAGTTTTCTTGGAATATGTATCATGATGGGGCAACTGATTTTGAAGGAATGATTCTTTGGTGGGCTAGTTTGAGTGGTCCAAAAGCAGTTCCAGGTGAATATTTCGTAGATTTAAATGTTAACGGACAAGTAACATCTAAAACATTTAATATTTTAATTGACCCTAGATCTGAAAGTTCAATATCCGAGATGCAAGAACAATTTAATTTTATTAGCGCAATAAATGAGACAGTCGATAAAGCGCACAAATCAATAAAAAAACTCAGAAACATTAAAGTACAGCTTTCAAAGTTTATTAAAGAGTATTCTAAAAAAGATCTTAATGAGTTAATTGATAAAGCATCTACGTTAGAAGCAAAACTTTCAGATATTGAAAAAGAATTGTATCAAACTCAAAATAGAAGTGGACAAGACCCCTTAAACTTTCCTATAAGACTTACTAACAAGCTAGCTCATTTAAATTCATTAGTAAGTATGGGTGATTTTTCACCAACCGAACAAGACATTGCGGTTAAAGAATATTTAACAAATCAAATAAATACAAATCTTGAAATGTTTGATAGTTTAATGATAGAGGAAGTGAAAGGTTTTAACGAATTGTTTAATAATAATAAATTAGATTATTTAATCTCAATTGAGTAAGTCATGGAATATTACAATTATATAAAAGCATTACACTTGATTTTTGTCATAACATGGTTTGCAGGACTGTTTTATATTCCAAGATTATTCATCTATCATATCGAAGCAAACACTAAACCACAAATTGAAAAAGAAATATTGATAAATCAATTTAAAATTATGACTAAAAGACTTTGGTTAATAATCACATGGCCATCTGCTATTTTGGCTACTGTACTTGCAATCGTTTTGTTTGTTTTAAATCCTGGGCTTATTAATTTTGATTGGATGAAAGTTAAATTAGTTTTTGTTTTTATACTTATATTATACCATATCAAAACTCATTTGATTTATAAAGAATTACAAAACGATATAATTAACTACTCCTCAAACTTTATGCGATATTGGAATGAAGGAGCAACAATTATATTATTTGCAGTAATCTTTTTAATTACTTTAAAGAGCGCTACAAATTGGATCTTTGGCATTTTAGCAATAATATTTCTTTCAATAATTTTAATCTTAGGAATAAAATTATATAAAAAGCTAAGGAATGGATAAGATGAAATTAAAAGGAATTTCACTCCGCTTTAGGATATTCATTTTTATGATTTTAATGGTCGCTGTTTCGTCAATACTACTAGCAACCCTTACTTTGATTGAATACAACTATCAGTCAGAATATTATCATAATGATAGACTAGAAAGAAAAGAAAATCAATTAATAATAAGTCTTAACTATGTTATTCAAAATTCATCTTTTGACAATAATAATATCATTAAAAATATTTCTGATAGTAAAATAGATGAAATTTCCAAAATTCAAAATATTGAATTTAAATTATATGATCTAGATGGAAATTTGTTAAAAAATTCAGATTTAGAATCAACTGTAGATTTGGTAGAGTTAAAAATTCCTGACTATATAGTTGAAAAATTTAAAAATAAAAACACTGATAGATTCGTTGAAAACAATGTTAATGTTAAAAACTATAAAGTAGCTTATGATATATTAAAAGATCAAAACAATAAATCAATTGGTATTTTATATATTCCTTATTACGAGTTTGATTTTTTAAATGATGATAAGTTAAACTCAATACTCTATAGCTTAGGGTTTGTTCTTCTTAATATCATTATTATTTCAACATTCTTTGCATATTTTTTGTCTAGATATATAACAAATCCTCTATTCCAAATAAGTAATAGACTAAAGTTGACAAAGTTATCTCAAACTGATAATAAAATAATGTTAAAGAACCCGCCAAAAGAACTTGCGGAATTAGTCAATTCCTATAACTTAATGATTGATGAATTGGAAGATAGTGCTATAAAGCTGGCAAAAAGTGAAAGAGAAAATGCATGGAGAGAAATGGCAAAACAAGTTGCTCATGAGATTAAAAATCCACTAACCCCTATGAGGTTGACAATTCAGTCTTTTCAAAAGAACTTCAATCTTGAAAATAAAAATGTCAACTTAAAAGTGGACGAATTTTCTAAATCCTTAATTCAACAAATTGATGTAATGAGTTCAATTGCTGGTGCATTTTCAGATTTCGCGAAAATGCCAGAACAGAAAAAAGAATTATTAAACTTAAATAAACTAATTGATACCGCATTAGACATTTTTGATAAGGAACTTATTAATTTCTCATTTGACTCTGATGAGGTTCTTGCTAATTTAGATAAATCTCAACTTATTAGAGTTTTAACTAATTTGGTTAAAAATGCAATTCAGTCAGTTCCAAAAGGTAGAGACCCAATCGTAGACGTTTATTTATCAAGTACAACAACCCATGCAATTATAAAAATAAGTGACAATGGGTCAGGAATTGACGAAGAGAATAAATTAAAAATATTTGAACCAAGATTTACCACTAAGTCAAGTGGTATGGGGTTAGGGCTATCTATCATAAGTAATATTGTTAAATCCTTTGGTGGGAGCATTGAGTTTGAAACCAAAATGAATATTGGGACTACCTTTACAATAACTTTACCAAAAAATTAAATATGAAATATGAAAACATATTAGTTGCTACAAATGAAAAGATTACAATAATCACTATTAATAGACCTGATAAATTAAATGCCCTTAATATGTTAACTATAGAAGAGTTACATGTTGCATTAGACAATTTATCTAAGGACGAATCTTGTAAGATTATCATTATAACTGGATCAGGAAATAAAGCATTTGTTGCAGGTGCAGATATAAGTGAGTTTTATAAATTTTCTAAAGACCAAGCTCGTGACTTATCATTTAGCGGGCAAACAAAACTTTTTGATTTTATAGAGAACTATACAAAGCCGGTAATAGCTGCGATTAATGGATATGCGTTAGGAGGAGGCCTGGAATTAGCTATGGCTTGTCATGTACGAATAGCTAGTGAAAATACTTTAATGGGACTTCCTGAAGTGTCTTTAGGTGTAACACCCGGTTATGGTGGGACGCAAAGATTACCCCAGTTAGTAGGTAAAGGAATTGCCATGGAATTGATTTTAAGCGCTAATATGATTAATGTAGAAAGAGGAGAAAAAGTAGGCCTTTTAAACCATATAACATCACAAGAGAATCTACTTTCCTTTAGCACAGATTTAGCAAAAAAAATAATTTCTAATTCATCAAGTGCTATTGCAGCTTCAATAAAATGCGTTAACTCTAATTTTAAAGATGGCGAAAATGGTTATCTTACAGAAATAAGTGAGTTTAGTAATTGTTTTCAGTCAGAAGATTTTATAGAAGGCACTAATGCATTTATTAAAAAAAGAAAAGCAAACTTTAAATAACAAACCTCCCCAAATCTTGTTATAAATTTCTAATTAAATGAGTAAATCATTTAACAAGTAATTAACTGGTATGAAAAATGATACTGGCTATATTTGTAAAAAAATTTAAAAAAAATGAATAAACAGATATTTTTATTATTTTTTCTTTGTTGTAATTTTATTTTCTCGCAATATCAAATTAATATAGAAGCTACAGTTCTTGATCAAAAGACTAGTAAGCCTATAAGTTTAGCAAATGTAAATTTCAAGTACACTAAAATTGGGGCTTTTACTAATAAAATTGGAGGCTTTAATTTAAATTATGATGAAAAGTTAATTAATGATGATGATGTATTTGTAATTAATGCAAAAGGGTTTAAAACAATTGAAATAAAAGCTTCACAATTATACAAATTTTTAAGAAATACAAATAAGTTTTATTTACAACGTGATGAACAAACTAATAGCTGGGTTAATGACTTATCGCTAAGCACAATTGAAGAAAGTGGTCCTAATTTGTTTGGAAAAGTGTTCAGTGTGTCTGGCCCAATTCAAGGTGCTACCATTATGATTAAAAATTCACTGGTTGAAGCCCAATCTGATTTTGATGGTTATTTTAATATTGACGCACAGGTTGGAGATATTTTAATTGTCAACTTTTTAGGGATGACTGAAAAACAAACCGTTGTAGAAGATCTCGACGACTTATATGTTTTGTTAAAAACCGAGGCCCAGGTGTTAGATGAAGTGGTATTATCTTCATCAAACAAAAATGAGGACAATCTAGTTGATACAGGATACGGGAGGAAAAATAAAGACGCCGTTGGATTTTCTAATTCAACAATTACAAAGAAAGATTTTTCACCAGGTGCGATTAATTTAGTAGATGTAATTAGAGGTCAATTCGCAGGAGTTCAAATTGAAGGTTTTGGTACTCCAAGAATTACAATAAGAGGAGGCACCGGTTCGATGAATACTCCTGCATATGCTATTTATGATGTTGATGGATTAATATTTGAAGACTTCCCTAATTTTATCAATGTACAACAAATTGAAAGTATCACTATCTTAAAGTCTTATGGAGCTACAAACAGGTATGGTAGTGTTGGTAGAGGAGGTGTTTTTGTAATTAGAATGAATAATTTATATAAAGGCTCTTCACAGTCTCTTGACTCAGCACTCATAAAAGGGAATGATTACGAAGAAGAACTTAGTATGATTAGTTTAGAAAACAATTCTAATTACATTAAGGAATTGGAAGAAGCCTTTTCTTTTGAAAATGCTAAAGAAATATACTTAAGACAAACATCTAATTTAGAATTTAAATCCCTACCCTATTATTTTGATTCCTATGATTATTTCAAAAGGTGGGATAATGATTATGCTTTTTCTATTTTGACTGACGCAGTTATTTCTGCTAAAAGTAATCCCAAGGCTTTAAAAGCATTGGCATACAAAATGGAGTCAGTTGACAGAAATTTTGAAGCTGAATTAGTATTTGAGCACTTACTCAAAATAAGACCCTCTCATGAGCAATCTTATAGAGATTTAGCTCTAATATATTCAAAAAACAAGAAGTATGTTTTAGCTGCAGATATTTATAAAAAAATTCTTCTTAATTCTATTGATGAAGTTGAAGTCTTAGGACTTCAAAAGACAATTGCTAATGAGGCCTATCATTTATATACAACTAATAGAGATGCATTTGATTTTAAAAATTTTCCTGTAGACGTATTAAAAAGATTATTACCCAATATAGATCTAAATAAAAAGATAAAACAAAACGATTTTATAAAACCAAAAGAATTTGGTTATGACTACAGAGTTGTTTTTGACTGGAGTGATTCTAATATTGAGTTCAACATTCAGTTTGTTAGCCCTTCGAAGAAATTCTTTAATTGGTCTCATACTAAATTTGAAAATAAAGAGCAATTAATGGATGAAATCAAATTTGGATATAATACTGAAGAGTTTATAATTGACGACTCTCAAAAAGGAGAATGGCTTATCAACATAGACAATTTTAGTATAGAGTCAGACATTAACCCAACGTTTTTAAAATATACAGTTTATAAGAACTATGGTAGAGATAATGAAATTAGAAAAACTAGTGTGATTAACTTAAATAGATTAACTCAAAAATTAACTTTAGATAAGCTTTTTTATAACTAACAGTGCTCGTTAAAAGCATCTTGTAAATTTTCAGAAATTAATTCTGCAGGCCTACCTTCAATATGGTGCCTTTCTAACATGTGTACTAATTCACCATCTTTAAATAATGCAACACATGGGGAACTAGGAGGAAATGGAGCCATATGATATCTAGCTTTATCGGTAGCCTCTCTATCAACACCAGCGAATACTGTAGCTAAATTAGTTGGAGTCTTAGAATTTGATAAACTAGCAATAACTCCAGGCCTTGCGTTGGCTGCTGCACAACCACAGACGGAATTAACTATAATCAAAGTCGTACCCTTTTTTTCTATTAAATCATCAACATCTTTTTCTGAAAACAATTCATTAAAACCATTAGCGGTCAATTGTTCTCTCATTGGTTTAATTAATTCAGCAGGATACATATTTATTTTTTATAAGTTTGTCAAACAAAGATACAAAGCAAAACTATTTAATTATTTATATTTGCAAAAAAAATGATGGAACATATTCTAGAATTCTTCAAATCTGAAACTAGCCCTGTAATGCAAGCTTTTTATGCTGGCTTATTTACATGGATTTTGACAGCTGCTGGCGCAGCTCTTGTATTTTTTTTTAAGTCTTCAAACAGAAAATTTTTAGATGCTGCATTAGGCTTTACTGGGGGAGTTATGATTGCTGCTAGTTTTTGGTCATTATTGTCCCCTGCTATTAATTTTGTTGAAATACAAAATGATTTAGGACAAACTACTATGCCATCTTTTTTACCCCCAGCAATTGGATTTTTTCTTGGTGCTGGGTTTATGTTTATCCTAGATAAAATGGTTCCTCATTTACACATTTTTGGAAAAATTGAAGAAGCTGAAGGGCCTAAAACTGACCTTAAAAAGACCTCTTTACTTGTTTTGGCTATTGCCCTTCATAATATTCCTGAGGGCTTAGCTGTCGGAGTTGCATTTGGCGCATTAGCTTCTCCAGAACTAGGAGCATCAGTTTTTACACTAGGCTCTGCAGTTGCCTTGGCAATTGGCATAGGGATTCAAAACTTTCCTGAAGGTTTTGCTGTTTCAATGCCTTTGAGAAGAGCAGGATTTAGTAAACGTAAATCTTGGAAATGGGGTCAACTATCTGCAATAGTTGAGCCTATATTTGCTGTAATTGGAGCTGCTCTTGTCTTGATCGTTTGGCCAATACTACCTTATGCTCTTTCTTTTGCTGCTGGAGCCATGATTTTTATAGTTGTTGAGGAGGTAATCCCTGAAAGTCAAAGGGGAGGAAATACTGATATAGCAACGATGGGTCTTATTGGAGGATTTATAGTTATGATGTGTTTAGATGTTGCTTTAGGCTAGTAGTGTGAAATCTAATTTCTGTTGGCTTTAGCTACTTCAGAAAAATTTATGTTCTTGTAAAAAAAGGTTTTATTTTTTAATAGTTTATTCCCATAAGTTTTTAACCAATCCATGTGTAAAGCTAAATCAGTTCCACTCGGAGCAATGATATTAAACTTTACAGAGTAATTATCTTCAACTGAGCCAGGTAATGATATATTTCTAGCGTAATGAAAATTATCGATTAGATTAATATGAGGTAATAAGTCTATAAATGTACTTAACCCAGTTTCTTGATTTATAACTTGTGCAGAAATATATAAATAGGGGATAAATCCACCTGAAGGAGTACCGTCAGGGGTATTAACGGAGTCCCAATTAACCCTTGCTTCAATATGAATATTTGTCTCGTTTTCTGACAAATGCATTGATGCTGGAGATATATTGTCTTTTATTGCTCCTTCGAAGATAAATATAATTCCTGGCTCAACCCTTTCAGTAGCAATCACTAATTCAGGTTTTTCTGATTGTGAGTGTATTGTAATTGATGTTAATAGGAATAGAATTGTAAATATGTTTTTCATGTGTTTTTTGTTTAAGAACTATAATTTAATTGGAGTTTTTTAGAATTTTTATATCATCGAAAAGTCTGTTAATCTCTTGTTTATTTGTTCCATCATAAAACCCTCGAATTTGTTTTTTCTTGTCAATTAAAACAAAGTTTTCGGTATGAATCATGTCATATTCCCCAAAGCTATTGTCTTTTGCAGCTAAATATGATTTTCTTGCTAAATCATATATTTCTTTTTTATCTCCAGTGACTAAATCCCATTTAGAATCAATGACATTATTCTCAACAGCGTATTTTTTTAAAACTTCAACAGAGTCAATTTCAGGAAATACAGTATGAGACAATAATAAAACTTCGGAATCTTTAATTAATTTATCTTGGATGTCTTTCATGTTTTTTGTCATGATTGGACAAATTGACTGACAAGTTGTAAAAAAGAAATCTGCAACATATATTTTATTGTCATATTTTTTTTGAGTAACCGTTTCTCCATTTTGATTGGTGAGAGTAAAATCAGAAATTTTATGATAATTGATCTTATGAACGATAGTGGTGTCAACTAATTCACTATTAACAGATGCAGGCTGATAAACAGGTAGCCTTTCTATTGGTTTTAAAATATTGTAAAAAATAGGTACTGAGACCATAGCCCAAACAACCAATGAAAGACCTATCCACTTATAATTCGAAAAACTTCCTTGCATAAATATTAAAATAAATGTAAAATCAAAAATACAACACAATTAGCATTTAATTAGTATTTTTGATTGATATTCAAACAATTATTAATGAAATTTATTAAAATTTTATCCTTGTTGTGGCCGGTAATATTTTTTTCACAAAACAACATTGATGATTTATCTAATTCTGAGTCTGAGTTTGCAAAAAAAATCCTTTCTCAAAAAATTAATTTAAATACTGCAAATTACGATTTAAAGTATCATAGGTTAGATCTTGATTTAGATCCTGAAGAAGCTTTTATCAGCGGGGTAATCACTTCACATTTTTTAGCCCTTGAAGACTTAAATCAAATAACATTTGATTTATCAGATAATATGCAAGTTCAAAGTGTAATTCATCTTAATTCAAATGCCAACTTAGGCTTTACCCAAACATCTACAGACGAACTAGTAATTGAATTTCAAAGTATCCAAAGTCAAGGAACCCTAGACTCAATTAGTGTTTCTTATTCAGGGAATCCAGTAAGTTCTGGTTTTGGATCTTTTGAACAATCAAACCATGACGGAGACCCAATCATTTGGACACTTTCTGAACCCTATGGGGCAAAAGGCTGGTGGCCATGTAAACAAGATTTAAATGACAAAATCGATTCCATTGATGTATACATAAATACCCCACTTTATAATCCTGATAATGAAGATTATATTGCTGTTTCTAATGGTTTAGAGATTAGTCAGGAAATTAATAATAACATAAAAACTACCCACTTTAAACATAATTATCCAATACCTGCCTACCTGATTGCTGTCGCTGTGACTAATTATGAAGTTTATTCTCACCAGGTTAGCAATAATGGAAATCCATTTGAAATTGTTAATTATGTATACCCAGAAGATTTTTCTTCAGCACAACAACAAACATTGGTTACTGTTGATATCATGGATTTTTTTACTGAAAAATTTGAGGAATACCCTTTTTCAAACGAAAAATATGGACATGCTCAGTTCGGTTGGGGAGGAGGAATGGAGCACACAACCGTTTCATTTATGGGAGGATTTAGTAGAGGCTTAATTGCACACGAATTAGCCCACCAGTGGTTCGGGAATAAAATAACTTGTGGAAGCTGGCAAGACATATGGCTTAATGAAGGTTTTGCAACATATTTGTCAGGATTAATAATAGAACATTTAGATGGAGAGTCTTCTTTTAACTCATGGAAACAACAGAAAGTTAATTCTATCACAAGTCAGACATATGGATCTGTGTATGTTCCTGCACAAGACACATTAACTGTGGGTAGAGTTTTTAGTGGTAGACTATCATATAATAAAGGGTCCATGGTTTTACATATGCTTCGACAAAAAATTGGAGATGATTTATTTTATGAAAGCTTACAAGATTATTTATCAAACCCTCAGTTTTCTTATGGATACGCAAACTCTAATGATTTCATATCATCAGTAGAGCAAACTACTGAAATGGAATTATCTGAATTCTTTGATGACTGGTTATTCAATGAGGGATACCCAAGCTATGTAGCAGAATGGGGACAGCCATCATCAGAACTACAGATAATATTAAGCCAACAGTCAAGCCATGAATCTGTTGATTTTTTTGAAGGTTTAATCAAAATAAGAGTTTTTGGTGATTCTGGAGAAGAACTGGATTTATTGTTAGACCATAGTTATAACAGTCAAATATTTATAAATGAATTGGATTTTAATGTTTCTTCAATTGAAATTAATCCAGACTTTGATGTTATCTCAAAAAATAACTTTATTGTTCTAAGCTCTGAGACTCCAGAAATTAATGATAAATTAACTATATACCCAAATCCGACTAGATCAAATATTGAAATTAAAAAACCTTTTGATTTAAAAATAAATAATATTGAATTATATAATATTAACGGACAATTAATTTCGGCATATTTATATTCTAAAAATCTAGAACTTGGGATATTAAATCAGGGTCAGTATTTTTTAAAGTTTCAGTGTAAAACAGGAAATATTTATAAATCTTTAATTGTAAAATAAAGTAAGTCTTTTTTCTTCTTTTTTATGTTAGATTCCTGTATTTTAGCCCCCTAATAATTATCATATACAATGATCGAGTTTATTATTAAGGTTTCACAGTTATTATTGAGTTTATCTATATTAGTTGTTCTTCATGAATTAGGACACTTTATTCCAGCTAAATTATTTAAAACAAAAGTTGAAAAGTTTTATTTATTTTTTGATTGGCCATTCTCATTATTTAAAAAGAAAATTGGGGATACTGAATACGGAATTGGAGCTTTACCGCTAGGTGGTTATGTTAAGATTGCAGGAATGATTGATGAGAGTATGGATACTGAACAAATGTCTAAACCTGCTCAACCATGGGAGTTTAGGTCAAAGCCTTCATGGCAGAGATTAATTATAATGCTAGGTGGAGTTACAGTGAATTTTATTTTAGCTCTAGTTATTTATATTGGTTTGGCTTATTCAAATGGAAAACAATTTATTCCTAATCAAAGTGTAAAAGGAGGGTATTTAATAACTAACCCTATATTAACAGATGCAGGCTTTGAAACAGGAGATAAAATCATTTCAATAAACGGACAAGAAGTTAATAACTATTCAGAATTAAGAAAGACTATAATTAGCGCTAAAACATATGAAGTTGATAGAAATGGACAAACAATCGATATAGAATTACCTGTTGATTTTTTAGGGCAATTAAGTACAAGTAAGGATAGAAGCCTATTTGACTTCAGATCTCCACTGATCATTCAATCTGTTAACGATGAGTCATTAAATAAAAACTTTAATTTATTAAAAAATGATATCATTGAGTCTATTAATGGAAAAATAACTCCTTATGCAGATGAGATAAAATCAATCTTATCTAAGAATAAAAATCAAACTATAGAGGTAAGTATTTTAAGAGAAGGAATGTCAATTTCAAAAACACTTAATGTCGATGAAAACGGAAAACTTGGAATTCTATTTGGAGCTTCACCTGCAGATTTAATTGAAAATGGCTATATAGACCTGGTAACTAAAACCTATAGTTTTGGAGAAAGTATTTCAGTTGGAACTACGACTTTTAATGCAACCGTTAGTAGTTATTTAGGCCAATTTAAGGCGATATTTAGTCCAGAAACAGGTGCTTACAAGGGTCTTGGTGGATTTATAGCAATCGGAAATATATTTCCTTCGTCTTTTAGTTGGTTAGATTTTTGGTCTATAACGGCATTTTTATCTATAATGCTAGGGGTACTTAATTTATTACCCATTCCTGCTTTAGATGGTGGTCATGTGATGTTTTTGTTATATGAAATGACTACTGGTAAAAAGCCATCCGACAAGTTTATGGAGTATGCTCAAACTACAGGTTTTTTAATTTTAATTTCATTAGTTATATTCGCTAATGGTAATGATATATTTAAAGCTATATTTAATTAGCTTATTATTTTTAAAGATTAAAAAATAATATATATATTTGCGCTCATTATTTAATGACATTCCTCCTTAGCTCAGTTGGTTAGAGCATCTGACTGTTAATCAGAGGGTCCAAAGTTCGAGTCTTTGAGGAGGAGCAAAAAGGTTTACAGAGATGTAAGCCTTTTTTTGTTTACTCTCACTTCTCTAACCAGTTGTTAAAGACTCCTAAAAGCATCTACTATTAATTGACAATAAGTATCTCAAAGAACAATCTAAATTTAGTAAAACTGGCAGACAATTGACAGACATTTGTGTTCTTTTCGACTTTTAGTAGTTTTCCCAACGCGCTTTGTTCCAAAGCTTCTGAGCTATCGTCTATTCTTTTCTGAACGCTTTTAACAGTTTTGGCTTTTTCTTGTTTATTAAAAAAGAGATTTTAGTTATGATTAGAAAAACAAGTTGGTCAACAGAAGATTTGCAAGGCGTTAACACAAAGTACACAATCACAAAATAATGTATGATGGTTATGAGTATTCTTGGCTAAGGAAATTAGAAGATGAATGGGAGAGACATTTCATTCTGAATTTTACAAACAAAAAAAAGGCTTTTCATTATCTAAAATATAATATAAGATAAATGGAAAGAAGAGTTAAAAGTCAGGCTAGAAGAAAACTAGTAGAAGCAGAATGCATACAAACGACTAATTAGAGATGATGTTAGATATTCACAGGAAAAGACAATTAAGACAGCTAATTCAGCATTACCAACAATTGAAAAGATAAACCACATTAGGTTGATAAAAGAAGGCATCTCGAGCAGCAGAACTTGACAAGTCTTGTTGGATGTAAAAATGAAGCATTGTATATAGACATATAAGAACTTTAAAGAGAAGGGGTACACTTTGTAGCGCATAAAACACAACTATTGTGTACTCTAAACACACTTTTACAGAGAAGAATATAAAAACTAAAATGTTTCTATAGAGAAAACAGTTGTTTAACTAAAGTAGTTTAAAATAGATATGAATACAACAGGAAATAAATTTGGTGGAAGAAAAAAAGGAACGCCAAATAAACTTACTAAAGAACTAAGGTCTTTATTAAAGAGTATAATATATCAAGAGTTAGACACTATTCAAGATAGGTTAGATTTCTTAGAACCCAAAGAGAGGTTAGGGATACTCGTAAAATTAATGCCTTATGTAATGCCTAAAACAGTAAGCATCTCACATACTGAAAATGAGCCTTTAGATTGGGACTAAGCTCATACAGCAAGAACAAAAGTTCCAAATAGAAATAATAGACAGACTAGGTAAGAATAAAAATAAAACTACGAATCAAGATAATAAAGAATTGAGAAGACTACCAACACAAATAGAATAATAACGATATATGGCAAAGGTTTTTTAAATCCTTTTTTAAAATCTACGTCTTTCCAAATATTGTGATTAGGTAAATGCATATATAATTAATTAATCTTTTTCAATTAATGAATCTATATTTGGAATCATCTGAATAAATCCAGAGCCTTCAGAAGTCATAAAGCCTATTGTACCATCAAATAAGGAGTCAGTACAATTATAGGTTGCATATTTATCGGATATTTCAAAATACTCACAATTTGACTTTATGTCTCTAACTCTATCATTATATTCTTTTCCAACCCATATGCTATTTTTTACGTATTGGAACAAATAAATGCCAAATTCTTTTTCATATATAGCCCATTTAAAAGATGTGTCTCCTTCTTTTTTATCCCTTGTAATATCAACACCATATCTAACATATTGCTCATCTTCATCATAAAATTCATAACCATTCTCAATGACTACTTTCATAAAAGTGTCTTCAGAGTTAATAGTCATAAGTTCATCATAAGTAATTTCTTGCCCAAAAGACATTATAGGAATAAACAATAAAAGGAGTAGGTATTTTTTCATAAAATAATTATTCATAACCCAGCAACTGGTTTAGGTAAGGCTGTAGTTCATTTAGGTAAGGCTTTAGTTCTAAAAGACAAAAAAGAAGAAAAACAAAAATTATAAGCCTTATGATTTCATTTCGAGTCAAAGTGTTCTTGTTTTTGCCCTTATCTTTATACTTCATAACCTAAATATAATGATTTAAAAAAAAACCAATCCAAAGTAAGTAATTACAGATACTTTAAATAAAAACTAAATTTATTTAAGTGGAATTAAAATAATAATATCGGTTGTAATTGGGCTTAATGACGAACAAGTTATAAAGGAGTTAATTTTTAGCGCTTTTCAGATATAACCCCTTTTTGCGTAATTCTTTAAAATTATCGGGGCATTTTATGGCTAACTTTACAATTAACATCCCCACTAATTGTTGAGTGCCATTTTCACTTTCAATATCTAGGTTAAAATCATTAATAATATCATCAGCATAAGGCTCTGCAGATTGAGCAACACACAATGCAACCTTATATGGTATGTTCTTTTTTTTAACAGGCTTCTTTCGGTTAATTATACGCTCTTCAATACACAAACAAGCATCAAGAGCCATTTCATCCATATAATCTTGCCCAAAAGACATTATAGGAATAAACAATAAAAGGAGTAGTAGTTTTTTCATTTTTTTAATTTCCTTTTAATTAGCTCAAATAAACCTAATACTATAATTACTGCAATCACTCGTTCAAGTAATCCTAGCCCTAATCTTCTACCTCCAAATACGACTAGACCAATCAATAGAAAACTTATAACACTGGATGTAGTTTTATTCATAATTAGTAATTTTTAATAAATATACTGATTTTAAAAAAAACCAATCTAAAGGAAGTAATTACAGATAGTTTAAGTAAAAACTAAATGTTGTAAATTGGGGGTATGAAAGAAAGAATTAAGACAGTTATATTACAATTACCAGAATATCTTTTGATTGCCGCTGTTGTCTTTTATTGGCTTTCAGCAGGCTTGGCAGTTAACTATATTGCTATTGGTTTAATAATAGTCTTAATACTTCAAATTATTTTTAAAAATCAGATTGTTGGAATTATAATTCCAAGTATATTAGTTATGATATGCCTCTATATGTTACTTGCACTAATATCAGAGTTTAACGAGTTTCCAACTTTCAGTTCTGATGCTAAAGAATTACTTTTTGTTGGATTATCGTATTTTATATCAACTATAATTGTTTCTGGGATTATGATTTATAAATATGCCATTTTTGAAGAATTAAATGCAAATAATATAAGCATTAAACCATAGGCATATCTTCTTCTTTTAATTCAGCTATTTCTAAACCTCTTAAATAGGTTAGACTAACATTTATTATATTTGAGTAAATTAAATATATGGATAATGAAAATTGGAGGTCTGAGAAAGAAGATAAAGAAGAGCTAAAGGAAATACAGAAGAAATACTATAAATGGCGCTTCATAACTCTGCCGTTACTTTGTGTAGCAATGATTCTAATTGTAGTTCTCTTTACATTAATTTGGTTTTTTATTAAAGGGCTTATTTAATCCGTTAAACCATAGCTATCTTCTTCATACAGTTTAAATAAAAATTAAAACATTAATATTTTTATTTCAAATCAAAAGCAAATATTTATAATATTTTTTTTTAAAGATTCTTAATTTTAATATTATTAATTAAAAATTTTATAAAATGAAAAAACTATTTACACTTTTATTATTTGGCTTGTTTGTTAGCACGGCCATATCACAAACAAATACATTTAATGTTTATTATTTTGATGTTGAACCTGGAATGGAATCATCCCTTGCTGATGTTTTTGATTCTTTTTACGAAGGAGTCGAGTTTAAGTCTGGAGGAGTTTATTTAGAAAGAATGCAACGAGGTGATGTTTCAGGGACTCATAGAGTTGTTACATTTGGTGAACTTGGAAATTTTGGAGTTGCTGACGGACAAAAAACTAATCAAGATTGGCAGCAATTTAGGACTAATCGACTTAAATTTGTTGATGAAAGGGGCCCTAGCTATTCCGGTAGAATTACGCTTTCTAATGGAGTTGACCCTTTTAGTAAGGGTTATTTCCAGTTGTATGAGGTCAAAGCTTACGAACCAGAAAAACTTGTTGCCGCACACTCTAAAGCAATGAAAGAAGTTTGGGACTATGAGGGTAATGCAATGTTATTTGGAACATACGATGTTGGAACCCCTGGAGGAGCCACTCATTTTGCTGCTTTTGGTACGGATAATTTAGAATCTTTAATGCTATGGAAAGTTTACGTTGAAGGAAATACTAAAGGTCAGGCTGAATATTTCAAAAATAGAGGTAAAGTAGACGCCCTTACAAATTTTAGTTTAAGAATACTTAAACAATATGGTGGTTTTTAATAAAAATTTAGTTGAAATTTTTGAAGGAGGTAGTATGATCATTACCTCCTTTTTTATTTATAATAATAAATTGGATTTATGAAAAAATTAATTCTACTATTACTGTTTATTCCGTTTGTGTCTTTTGGGCAGGAATTTAAAATTGAACACAAGAGAAATGACGATAAAAGTGTTAGTTTTAGATACCAAAAATCTAAGCCAAACAGCGTTACAGCTATTTTAAAGTTTAGTTTTATGAGCAATACGTCAAGCCCAAGAACAATAATTCAAAAGCTTGCTAAACCTCAAGGAAGCTTCATTACACTTAAGCCAACAAACCCTGATGAAAACATAGGCTTTAATTATACGTATAAGTATTTTAACCAAACAATAAACCCAACTTTAGACGTAGACTTTGTTTACATTTTGCCTTACAAAAAGGGAACTAAAATGAATGTCGAAGAACTTGATTATTTAGGCGAAAAGTACTCTAACAAAAAAAAACCCAAAGGCTGGAAGGCATATTCGTTTAAAAGTGATGCGCCTCAGGAAATATACCCTACCAGAAAAGGTGTAGTAATTGAAGTGGTTAACAATCACGAGCCAGATTTAACAAAAACATATTCATTCTATAATAAAATGAATTCTGTTAAGGTTGAACATAGCGATGGTACTATAGCTAAATATTCAGGTTTTGACAAACTTAAAATTTCTGTAAAACCTGGTGATATTGTCTATCCTCAAATCAACAAACTTGGAGAAACAACAGTTTTTGATAATAGAGGTTTTCATCTAATTAATTTTAGCATTAGTTATATAAACACTATAAGTGGAGTGAATATATCCAACCTAAAAACTAACGAGCAACTTGAAAATGTCTATGTTTCCCCACGTTTTTTCGAAAATGGACAAACTATTATTTTAAAAAAAGGATTTCCATATATTTCAGACTACGATGAAGAAACTTTATTTCAAAATTTTTCTAAGCGTCAAATAAAAAAATATAAAAAAGGCAAGCCTATTGACTAAACCATAGGCATATCTTCTTCAGATAGTTTAAGTAAAAACTAAATGTTGTAAATTGGGTTTTTAAACTTATGAAAATTAAACTCTTCTTTATGGTGAAGCAAAAAGCTACATTGTAGTAAATAGTAATCTATTGAGGGGTTTCCCCAAAAAAACAGATATTATAAGTAAACTAAATATTTTAAATTGAGTCTATGAAAAAAACAATACTATTACTGTTTATCTCAGTTCTATTTACTTGTAATGATGAATCAAGTGACGATAATAATAGTGAAAATACGACTATTGAAAATGATATAAATTGCTCTGGAGATTATTCTACTGATGGCGTATTGGTTGATATTAATGAAGAAATATATAATAATGATGAATCAGTTAATAATTACAGTATATATTCCTGGTCATCAGATGAAACCGAAAGAATTTTAAACGGAAATGGAATTCCAAATCATGAGGTGGGAACATTTCCAAACAACCATAATCCAAATACTATAAGTGAACAAACTGTAAATGAGAGTTTTACTCTTTGCCCAACAATTGTTTATGAAAATGGAGTAGAAGCTGGAGGACCTGGTTCAGCAATTGCATATGCTTTAAATAGTGTAAAATTTGATCCAGCTACTGCTGGGAGGTGTAATGATGAAGGGGAATGTTGCTTAGCTCAATGTCAAGGAAATTGGAGTATTGAAGCTTTAGGTCACGATACTTTTAATTTTGGGGATGATATGAATCATGCTCATGTTCAACCCAACGGTGGATATCATTATCACGGGATGCCTGAATTACTTATGGATTTTTTAGGAGATAATGAAGGTATGACTATTGTGGGATGGGCATCTGATGGTTTTCCTATTTATGCACGATATGGATATTCAAATGCAGATGATTCTACAAGTCAAGTTAAAGCATTAACTCCTAGTTATAGATTGAAAAGTCAACCAGATATTAACCGACCTAATATATTGACTGCTTTGGCTGGCCCTGGAGGAGGTAGTAATCCAAACACCCCTATTCCTATGGGTGCATTTACTCAGGATTATGAATATGTAGATGGAATTGGAGATTTAGATCAGTGTAATGGTCGTTTTGGGGTAACTCCTGAATTCCCTGATGGGATTTACTACTATGTGGTTACTGATGACTTTCCGTTCTTTACCAGATGTTTAAAAGGAAACGCAAATTAGCATATCTCTATCAAATAGTGTGGTTAAAAACTAAATATTGTAAATTGGGGGTATGAAAAAATTATAATCTATGCCATTTAAAATTTTCAACATATTGAATAAAAGAAACAACAAACCATTTAGTTATTTTAAATATGCTATTGGCGAAATAGTATTAGTAGCGATAGGAATACTAATTGCTCTCAATGTTAATAATTTAAACCAGTCCAGACTTGAGGTTGTCGCAATGAAATCATATTTAAAGAAAATTAAATCAAATATTGAAAATGACATTCTAGAATCACAAAGACTACTGAATTTTAGGATTGAACACACAAATGATTGTAATAAAGTTTCCCAAATGTTAATTGATAACGATTTTTCAAACCAGGCTAAAATTCAAAAATCAATTACAGAAATGATTATAGAAGTCCAACTTAATTTTAACAATTCAGCATTCGAATCTCTAAAGAATTCTGGTTACCTACAGCACCTTAAAAATGAAAATTTAGAACAATCATTATATAATTATTATGATACAATAGATGAAATTGTAATGTTTGAAATTGACCAGAGAAATTGGGCGAATCATTTAGAGTTAGAACTAGACAAGAATGGATTTATTTATGAATGGACACAGTTGGAAAAAATTGTACACACCGATTTATTTTCACAAATAAGTTTCTATGATAGTTCTTTAAAAAATCATCCTGGTCATAAAATTATTATGAGACTTTTATTTAGAGGAGGGACTAACACATCTATATTGACAAAACTTTATGAATCAAGCATCATTTCTGCACAAAATTTAGTAAAAGAAATTGATTTTTATCTTGAAACAATATAACAATCAAATTTATTAAAACTTTCAACCTAAACTATAGGCATATCTTCTTCCTTCAATTCAGTAATTTCTAAACCTCTTAAATAGGTTAGACTAACATTTATTATATTTGAGTAAACTAACTTATTATTATGAATTTAGCTATGTTTATAGTAGGTGTATTAATCTTTAGTATATTTCTAGTGAGTATTGTATGGGAAGTTAAAACTGAAAAAAAGACATCCACTGAAAATTATGAGCATTACGGAGGAGAAGGTTGTAACGAACCTCATAAACTATGATTTATTTTCTCGTGCAAGTTTCATTAATCGACTTATTCAAATTGGTGTGATGAAAAAGCTAATACTGATTTTAGTAATTATAATAGCTTCATTAAATTTCTTATATACTTTTGGCTATCAAGGTGAGCCAATGAGTCAATTAGAGTTTTTGTCAAGAACACTTGGAAGTATCATTATTCTCGTAATTTCATTAAGACAACTAATGAAAAAATACAACACTAAACCATAGGCATATATTCTTCAGATAGTTAGAGTAAAAACTAAATGTTGTAAATTGTAAAAAAAATTAGTTGTGAAAAATGTTTTATTCATTTTATTTCTTGTTCCACTTGTCTTTTCCTGTAGCGATGATGATAATATTTCAACATTGATGATAACTAATAACATTAATGAGGATTTTACTCTAACTAAATTAAGTTTTTATGCTTACGAGTTTTCTAACCTTAACCTTCAGTATGGAGAATCACAGATGTATAATCTTGACGAAGGATTGAGTTACGTTAATGAGGGTACAACTGCTATAACAGTCTATGTAACTTACATGTGTGGTTCAGAAAGTTGGTCTGCGATTAATACAATAGATTTCGATGAAGGCTCACAAACCGCCATTATATTAACCTATGATATGGATTGTGGTGGAATAACTAATGCTTCTGGATATTGTAGTGGTGTTTGTATTCAATAACGCTGTATGTAAAAAATGAAAAATTAAACCAGAGGCATATCTTCTTTTTTTAATTCAGCTATTTTTAAACCTCTTAAATAGGTCAAACTTACATTTTATAGTATTACTAATTTTATTAATATGTTGCTTATTGCAATTAATTTTAATAAGTTTAATTCATTAATCTAATTCTATCAAAAATGAAAAATTATATATACATAGTAAGCCTATCATTAGCGCTAACACTCATCATTAGTTGTGAAGAATCTAAAATAAATGGTTACAATGAAAATGAATTGATTTTTGTTGTTGAAATGAATTCAACAGAGGACAAATCAACTGATGATATCGTAAAGTTTTCAAAATATTATACTGACGCAATTGATAAAATGGAATCTAATTCTTTAGGGTGGGGCTTTTATGAGTCGGGAGAAAAAATAATATTAATTGAAAGATATTTAGACGGAAAAGCAATGATGCAGCACGGCAAAAATGTTTCTGAAGGCGGCCCACTTGAAACACATTTTGTAAAATTTATGGAACATTTTACAATTAACAAAATAGATGTTTATGGTAATTCATCTGATGAGTTAAAAGAATTTGTCAAAGGCTTTGGACTTCCTTTTTATTTTCACCCAGCATATGCAAAGTTTAGCAGGAACTAAACCATAGACATATCTTCTTCAGCTAGTTTAAGTAAAAACTAAAACATTTATGTGTTTATTACAAATATAAAAGCAAATATCTATACGTCACTTTTATTTATAACTTTAAATTAGAGCTATTATTAAAAAAATAATTCTAATATTATGAAAAAAGTTACTTATCACAAAGGCTGGCTTACTGCAATTCTAAGTATTATTCCATTCTTTATTTTTGCAATTCTTTTTCAAGGGATTGGGCTAGGGTTTACATCTGCTTTAGGTAAATATGGAATTATCGAATTTGATTTTGACACATATTTAGAGGCTGAGGATGTAATGCGAGATTATTTAGCTGCTGATACAATTATTCAATATTTTGATTTAATTGGCATATTTCTCCTGCTTTGGATTTTAATGAAGTTTGTACATAAGGAACCATTTATAAACTTAGGGTTTAGCATAAAGGGTAAAATGAAAGATATTATTTTGGGGATGGCATTAGGCCTTCTTTTAATGGCTGTTGGATACTCAACATTGATATTTTTAGGTGAAATCAAATTTGTCTCATTTAACTACGATTTAAAAAGTATAATGCTTCTTTTCCTTTTATTTATAGGGGTTTCTGTAGTTGAAGAAACGTACGTCAGAGGTTATGTTTTAAAGAATCTTTTGAAATCATTCAATCCAGTTGTTTCTTTAATTATTTCTTCTGCAATTTTTTCACTTCTACATTTTTTTAATCCTAATGTAAATTATATAGCCCTTACGGAGCTTTTCATCGCAGGAATTTTATTAGGTATCTCCTATGTATACACTAAAAATTTATGGTTCCCTATCGCACTTCACCTGAGCTGGAATTTCTTTCAAGTTATGTTTGGATTTAATGTAAGTGGAATGGATACATATTCACTTATTGAGTTTGAAATATTGGAAAACAATAATATTAATGGTGGCGATTTTGGTTTTGAAGGATCATATTTATCAATTTTATTTTCTTTAATAATGATATATTTTTTATGGAGATATTATAAAAAATTTGCTGAATAAAACTTTAATATGAAAGACTTTAAATACACTAGCTTTAGGCTTTACTCACTTACTTACTTAGTGGTCATTATTTTATCGATATTTAAAGAAGGAAGCTTATCGGATAAAGTGCTAAAAATTCCACTAGAGTACCACTTTTTAATATTCATATTATTGACTATTTTATCTGTTCACACTATTGTAATTAACAGAAAAGAGATTATCGCTCAGCTCTATTTTATGCCCTTTATTAAATACAGACGTAAAACATGGAGAGAAATTAAACACTACGCAAATGTGAAAGAAATGTATATTCAATGGGGAACATACAATACAAATAAGTCCCCGACAAAAACAATTTGGTTTATAGATTATAATGACAAGGTCTGTTTTAGAGTTAAAAAAAGCTCAATACTAAAATTTAACTCAAGTGATTTTCTATACAATGTAGACAGGTTTGAAGATAAGCTATTAGAAGAAATAGAGTTTGACCAGCCTTATTTTATGAGCTATGGTTTAACAAAAGTAAATTATCCTGTAAAAAAAGAAGGTTCAGAAAAACAAGAAAAAGTACAATTAAAGCCCTAATTAACCTTCTTATCAACTCAACAGTATAAATTTCATATATTAGCTTATTAATTAATCTGTTATGTCATTTAAATTCAAACATCCGATTGTTATTATTACAATCACATTATTCTCTTTGTTAAGTATCCAAGCTCAAAAAGGTTTTGATTTGTCATCGGTAAATTATACCAACATGACTAACAATCAATTACAACAATTATTTCAAGAAGCTTCTTCAAAAGGGTACAATTATAATGATATTTTAAAAGCTGCCGAAGCACAAGGGCTTACTGCAGAAGAAATTGATACACTTGATAAGCGTTTTAATTCGTTAAATACAAGGGCATCTAAAAACAGCAATATTCCAAATCAAGAATC
This sequence comes from uncultured Flavobacteriaceae bacterium, assembly GCA_964275595.1. Classification (GTDB taxonomy): domain Bacteria; phylum Bacteroidota; class Bacteroidia; order Flavobacteriales; family Flavobacteriaceae; genus SGZJ01. Next base: position 143,582 of record CAXYDM010000008.1, on the reverse strand, counting down.
AAGGTTACGAAATACTAATTACAGTGATATTTCACTTCAAGAGTCACAATTAGGCAACCTTAATAATGATGGGGTAGAATATCCAAAAATGAAAAGTGATCTTTTCGGTTTTGACGTTTTTAAAGGAAACAGTTTACTTACTTTTCAATCCAATTTAAATATCCCGACTCCTGCAGGTTATATTTTAGGTTCTGGAGATAAATTATTTATTGATATTTATGGCCAATCGGAAGCTTATTATCAAATAGAAATTAGTCCAGAAGGAACGATAATTTTAGAAAATTTTGGCCCAATTCATCTTTCTGGTCTTACAGTTGAAAATGCGACTAAACGTATTGAAAATAGGTTATCTAAAGTATATTTAGGTATTAATGGGGATAAAAAAAATACATTTGTCAACGTGTCTGTTGGAAAATCACGGACCATTAAAGTAAATATTGTTGGCGAAGTAGATGTGCCAGGTTCTTATACTCTAAGCGCTTTTAATACCGTTTACAACGCCTTGTATGTTGCGGGAGGCATTACAGAAAATGCCACTTTAAGAGATGTCAAAGTTTATCGAAACAATAAACTTATAAGTAAAGTTGATATTTATAAATATTTAACTGCGGGTGACGCTTCTGGAGATATAGCTTTAGAAAACAATGATCTTATTTTGGTAAAACCCTATACTAACCGTGTCACTTTAAATGGAGCTGTTAAAATAGAAGGTCGTTTTGAATTGCTTAAAAATGAAAGTTTACAAGACTTGTTAAATTATGCAAGTGGCTTTAATGAACAGGCCTACACTAAAACTATAAAAGTAAAACGTGTATCAGATGGGGAACATATTGTGGCAGATATCAATAAAGATCAATTTGAAATATTCACTCCAAAATCTGGGGATGTTTTTCAAGTAGATAAAGTATTAGATCGCTACAAGAACCGCGTAATTGTAAATGGAGCTGTTTACAGACCAGGTGTTTATGCAATAACAAAAGGTTTAGGAGTTAAAGGGTTACTGGCCAAGACAGAAGGATTAAAACAAGATGCCTTAACAACAACAGCAAATATTATTCGAACAAATGAAGATTTATCAACCAGCTCTATAACCTTTAATTTAAGGGATGTTTTATCAGGAAAAGATCAAGATATTTTGCTTCAAAAAGAAGATGTACTTACTATTACATCAAAAAATGAAATTAAAGAAGATGATTATGTAGAAATTGCTGGAGCCGTCAATCAACCTGGGATTTACACTTATTCAAAAGGAATGAAATTAAAAGATTTAATCCTAAAGGCTAGAGGTTTTAATAAAACTGCGGCAGAAACTAGAGTTGAAATTTCTAGAAAATTAAAAGATAGTAACGCTGATAAATCTAAATTATCACAAGTAATTGTAGTTGATATATCTAAAGAGTTTGATGATTTAGAAAATGAAAACAATATTATGTTAAGCCCTTTTGATCATATTACAGTGAGGACTAATCCAAATTTTAAAGAAAAGCAATTTGTTTATGTTGACGGACAGGTTAATTATCCGGGGCTATATGCAATCGAATCAAAAAGCGAAAGAGTATCTGATTTATTAAAACGTTCAGGCGGAGTTAATGAGTTCGCTTATCCTAATGGAGCAACTTTGATAAGGAAAACAGAGTACTATAAAAAAGAAACAGAATTCGATAAGCAGCAAACAACTTTATTAGCGCTTAAAGAGAACTTAATAACTGAAACAGATTCATTGTCTGAATTTGATTCAGGTTTATTAAAAAGAATAAATAGTGATTTAGATAAGTTAAGTTTGCTAACTCAAGAAGAAAAAAATATCTTAAACAAATCAACTAATTTTACTATTTCTGCAAAGAAAGATTCATTACAACCCTATTTATTACCAAAAGAAGAGTTATTCAATACAACTGAATCAATTGCTATAGATTTATCAGAAATTATAAAAAATAATGGTTCTATTTCAGATCTACTCGTTCAGTCTGGTGATACTCTATTTGTTCCTAAAAAACTAGAAACTGTGCGTTTGAGAGGGGAATTGTTAAATCCAACAACAGTGAGACACCAAAATAACAAAACAACAAAATATTATATAAATAATGCTGGTGGGTTTAAATCTCGCGCAGATAAAAGTAAAACGTATGTAATTTACCCGAATGGACTAGCACGTGCAACAAAAAAGTTTTTATTTTTTAATATTTACCCTAAAGTAGTAGCCGGCTCTGAGATTATAGTGCCCCAAAAATTAGAAAAAAAATCTTCATTAGGGATTGGAAATCTTACAGGCATTTTTACAACAGTAGCCACGCTGGTTTTAGCTATTACTCAAATCAAATAGTGAAATCCAGTTTTAAAGAATAGATAAAATAAATAATTAAAAATGCAATCAGAAAGTAATATGCCAAACGAAGAAAAAATTTCTTTAAAAAACTTGTTTCAAGGCTTTAAGCAGTGGTTGGTGTTTATAATGGGTAAACGCAAAACAATTGTGTATGGTACTTTAATAACTTTAGTATTACCCCTTTCTTACAATTATTTGAAATCACCAGTATATTATGCTAATACATCTTTTGTGTTAGAAAATGATGCTTCAGCTAGTTTAGGCGGTTTATCTTCTTTAGCATCCATTTCGGGGATTAATACCTCAAGTCTTATGAGTGCTAGTAATTTATTTCAAATTGATAATATACAAGAGCTTTATAGATCCAATAATATGTTAAGGCAAACTCTGTTAGAGGATGTGACTATTAATGGAAAATCTCAAAAATTGATTGATTACTTCGCTAAAGCACAAATATTAGAAAAAAAATGGGTCAAGAAAAAAGTCTATCTAAAAGATTTTTATAAGCATGAAAAACTATACAGTAGAGCTCAAGATAGTGTTTTAAAAGAGGCTATAAAATTGATTAAAAAAGAATTTTTAATTGTAGGAAAGCCAAATAGAAACACCTCCATTTTAAATGTTGGTTTTAAACATAAAGATGAGGTTTTTACTAAAATTTTTAATGAAGTTTTGGTTAATAAGGTCAATAGCTTTTATTACAAAACCCAAACTAAGAAAACAGCTTTCAATTTAAAAGTATTACAAGTTCAAACAGATAGTGTTAAACGTCTTTTAGATATGTCTTTTTTAGCGCTTGCCGAAATAGACCAAAATATACCAAATATAAATCCTTTGGTAAAAACAGCGAAAGTTCCTTATCAAAAAGCCATGGCCAACCTGCAAGCCAACCAGGCTATTTATTTGGAAGTTGTAAAACAACTAGAATTGGCAAAAGTTACTCACAGAAATAAAACCCCTCTTATCCAAATTATTGACAAACCCTCATTCCCTTTAGAAAACAACCGCTGGAAATTTTTAAATATACTTATTTTAGGAACATTTGGAGGCGGCGCGTTAATAGTCTTGTTATTGTCGCTACAACGTATCACCAGACAAGCATTGGAAGAGTAATAGTCAAGATTTAAAAATAAGAATTATTTAAATCTTAAGATATCACTAAAATAAAATACTATTGTTTAAAGGCATTTTTATTAAAAATTTTTTCAATTTAATTATTAATCAAGGCATTAATATTTTTATTGCTTTATTAGCAACTCGTGTTTTATTTAGCACATTAGGAGAAGCTCAGTTTGGACTTGTCAATCTAGCCCTTTCGGTTGTTTTATTATCAAGTATCGCCGTTAGTTATGGCTATCATCTAAATGGCCCCAAACGCATCGCTTTGTTTAGAGATCAATCTGCAAAAAAGCAAAGTTTAATCAATGAGATTATATTAACCAGAATAATAATAGCCACTGGTATGGCAATAATTTTATTTTGCTTGACTTATTTTTTTGGTTTTTTTAAATCTTATGCAGCCCTATTATATTATTCCTTAATTCTGTTGTTTAGTCAAGCTTTGTTTCCGATGTTTTATTTTCAAGGAAATGATAAAATTGCATGGGCATCATTAGTGAATGCTTTTGCAAAAGGAGCTTACTTGCTTCTAATTATATTATTTATAAAAACACCAGATGACGCGACTTATGTCAACTTCTTATTTGGGCTTAGTGCTCTTGTGGTTTACATCGCTTTCTGGATTATTATTTATAAGAAAGAAAAAATAAAGTGGGTTTGGGTAAGTATTTATAATATAAAAAATAGATTTATCGAAAACTTTCAATTTTTTATATCCTCAATAGCAGGTCATGTATCTATTCACGGAGGCTTAATTATTTTAGCGAATTTTGTCAATAATACTGTTTTAGGAGAGTTTGCTTTGGCTCAAAAAATTGCCCTTTTAATGCGTATGGTGCCTATTTTTTTTACACAAGCTATCTTGCAAAAAGCCTCTATTCTATTTAAAAGTGATAAGATTGAATTTAACAGCTATGTTAATCGAATTTTTATAATTGGATTGACAATTACCTTTGCAATGGGGTTGATTGTAATCATTTTTTCTAAATGGATAATATTTTTATTGGCAGGTTCTCATGTTATTTATAGCGACACTATTTTAAAAATTCTAGCTTTCATTCCCTTTTTTAGTATGTTAAATTTTAATAATATGATTAAAATTTTAGTAGATGAAAAAAAACATTTACTCACTAAAGCGACCTGGATAACAGCTATTATCATGTTAATTTTAGCAACAACTGGTAGTTATTATTATGGTGGGTACGGACTCTCTATTGCACTTGTTCTTACAGAAATTGTGAGTTTTATTGTACATTCAGTACTCTTGATAAAAAATAACAATGAAAGAGTCTAAAATAGCCATCATCATTATTAATTGGAACACCTATCAGCTGACTTTTAATTGTCTTAAAAGCTTAGAGGCGTGTAGTTATAAAAATAAAAAAGTTTTTTTTGTAGATAATGGTTCAACAGATGCTTCCGGTGATAAAATAGCGTTAGAATTTCCTGAAATGAATTATATAAAAAATGAAAAAAATGAAGGTTTTACAGGCGCCAACAATAAAGCTTTAAAAGTTATTTTAAAACAGAATTTTGAATACGTTTTATTACTTAATAATGATACAGAAGTAAATCCAAATTTTTTATCTCTTCTTGAGACCAGAATGAAATCTGATAAAAATTTAGCTGCAACACAGCCTCTGATATTAGATCTTCCACATAAAAAAACTGTCTGGAATGCCGGAGGTTCGTTTAACACCTTTTTGGGCTTGTCTAAAACCAGATGTAAAGGTGTAATTTATAAGCCAAAACTTAAAATTCAAACATTCACAGAATGGATTAGTGGCTGCTGTATTTTGGTAAAGATACAGGCCATTAAAGAAGTTGGTTTACTGGATAATCGTTTTTTTGCTTATTTTGAAGATGTGGATTGGTCTATAAGAATGAAAAATCAAGGTTATAAATTGGGCGTGGTCCCCAAAAGTATTATTTACCACCAGTCCTCTGGAAGCACAAAGAAGAACAACACTTCTAATGAAGGAAATTTATCCCCTTATGCTCATTATTTAAACGTACGAAATCACATTTATTTAATAAATAAACACACTTTTTTTTTTAATAGCACAGGGTCTAGTATATATCAAATTCTCAAAATAACTTCTTATTCAATTTATTTTATTTTAAGAGGTAGATTTGAAAAATTAAAAATGGTCTGGCGCGGTGTGCTGGATGGAATAAAAATGAAAAACATAAAACACACAGTTTGATTGTAGTTGCAACAATATTATTGATTTTATATATTGGATTTATTGGTTTTGTATTAAAAAAAATCTTTAAAGGGGATGCCTATTATCTATTACTCTATATCTTATTTACACTCCCTTTCTACACCACTTTTCAACTTATTGTTTTTAAAGGATTTGACTTGTCGGCTCTAGTTGATGTCTTTAAATACAGTAAAGATTTTGTTTTCTTTACAGGTTTTTTTGTCTTTATTTTTGGCAAAAAAGAATCATTTATTGAACAAAAATGGCAACTTACTTTATTAGATAAATTGTTTTTGGGGTTTATGACCCTGACCCTTATATACACGCTTATTCCTTTAGGGGATATTTCATTCTTTTCAAAAATAATTTATGCAAAAAACACATTTTTAATTGGCATCGTTTATTTTTTAGGCCGCCACACTAATATTGATAAACAAAGGTGGCGTTTTATTGTAAAAGTTCTAATCTATTTAACAGTAGGCTCTTTTTTATTTGCATTGTCAGAAAAAATATTCGGAACACACCTACAAAGTATTTTAGATTACGGAAGATTCAATTTAGTAATAAATGACATGTTTCCAACGGGAAATTATGGCTTGAGCTGGACTTTTGAAAGGCAAGGCGGATTTCCACGTTATGCAGCCTTCTTTTCAAACCCTTTAGAATTTGCAGCTTCATTATTGTTGTTTTTATCTTTGAGTCTTCATTATTTACTTCACTCAAAATACAATATTAATCGTTTGGCTTACCTATGCTTGTTGCTGATGGTGACATTATCTTTCTTCTTTTCTTATTCAAGAGGCGCAATCATTGCAAGTGGAATTATAGTATTCTTCACTTTGTTTTTAGAAAAAAAGTATCACTTAGTACGAATTGTTTTGACTTTAGTTATTGTGACAATAATATATATCTCTTACTTTTCTTCAAAAGAATTACAATACTTTGTTTTAGATACTTTGAGTTTTCAAAATACTTCAAGTTTAGGACATCTTCTTGAATGGTTAGAAGGGGTAAATTCCATGATTCAAAATCCAATGGGTATTGGTATAGCCATGAGTGGTAACGCCAATGGTGTTGATCAAGCTTTAAAAATTGGTGGTGAAAATCAATTTTTAATTTATGGTGTTCAGATGGGGTTTCTAGGACTTTTAATATATGTATCAATGTTGATAAATGGAATAAAGGATAGTTTAAAAGTATTTAAGCTTTCCAGTAAACATCATGTAAAATCTATTTCCTTTGTGGCTGCTGCGACAAAAATAGGTTTACTTATACCTTTGTTTACGGCCAATGCAGAATTGTATCTTTTTGTGGCTTTTATTTCTTGGTTTTTAATTGGTTTTATTGAAACGTATTATTTAAAGAATATTTTAAATAGAAACATCCAATGAGTATCTTTACCCTATTAACTTAACTAAAATAAAGAGAATATTTTGGCTCAAAAAATCAAAGTTTTTATAGACACTTTTTATTATCAGGCTGCATTGTCTGGAATAAGAACCTATATTAATGAGCTAGTTTCAGGAGCTAAAAATTCAAAAGATAAAAATATTGAATACCTTTTTTCACACGACATTAATCACTGGGATCAAAACCATAAATTTTTAAATCCAAAAAACAGGTTATCTAGATTGTGTTTTCATATTTATTATTTTTTTTGGAAACAAATTATATTGCCATTTAAAATATTAAAGCACAAACCAAATGTGCTTATTTGTCCTGATTATGTAGCGCCTATGTGGCGCTTACAAATACGCAAGCTTTGTGTTATTCACGATACACTATTTTGGGATTATCCTAAAAATTACAACCCACTATGGCGTAAATATTATATAAAACTTATAAGTTTAGGATTACGAGGAAATACATCTGTAATAACTACAAGTAATTATGTTAAAAGTAACTTAGAAAGTTTATTTTCAAAACAGAACTTTTCAACTAAAGTTATATATCAAAGTTTTTTAAAATCAAAAATAGACGATGATAGAATTTTAAAAACTTTAAATTTAGAAGACAGTAATTTTTTATTACATGTAGGCTCTTTTGACAAACGAAAAGATTTAATCACACTTGTCAAAGCTTTTAAATTATTAAAAGAAGATAGAAAAAATAAACATTTAAAATTAGTGCTTGCAGGACAAAAAATCCTTAATGGCAATCTAGATGTGTTAAACGAATTGGAGAGCTATATTTTTACAAACAATTTATCAAAAAGTATTTTGATGACAGGTTATTTGTCAGGCGCAGAAATATGCTCCTTATATAAAAATGCTTTGATATATGTATTTCCCTCAGTTGAAGAGGGGTTTGGTATTCCTGTTTTAGAAGCTTTTGCTATGAAAACTCCAGTTGTATCATCTAATGCGGCCGCAATGGTAGAAATTGCAAAGGGTGCAGCACAACATTATAACAAAGGAGATTATACGGAATTATTTAAAACACTTAATAAATTAATAATTTCAAAACCTAAAAGAATTCATTTGATTGAAAAAGGATCAGAAAGGTTAAAGGCCTTTTCTAGAGAAAAGTTTATTAAAGATTACGAACAATTTATTTTAAATAGCGTTACGAATTAAATGAAACAACTAGCTAAAAGAGTACTTGTATTACACAGCTCTAATGATATGTATGGCGCCAGTAGAATTGTGTTACAAGTAATAGATATCTTAATCAAAGCTAAATATGAAGTGCATGTTATTTTACCTTATAAAGGAGTTTTAAATAAGATAATTACAGATAAAGGAGCATCATGTAGCACATGTAATTTAGGAGTTTTTAGAAAAAAATACTTGAATTTAAAAGGCTTATATAATCGATTTTTAAAAATTAAAAAAGCCAAAAATCATATCTCAAATTATATCGATAAACACCACATAGATTTATTGTACACCAGCACATCAGTAATTATTTCTGGAGCATTAGCGGCCAAAAAAAGTAGCATTCCTAATATATCTCATATCCATGAAATACCAACTGCCAATAAATCTTACGAAATATTTATTGGTTTGTTTGTGCGATATTTTTCAAAAAAAGTTATTGTGGTTTCAAATAGTGTTGCAAAACACTGGCAAGCTTACCTTAAAAAAAACCAACTTCTTAAAGTTTATAACGGAATTATTTTTCCACTCTTAAAAACCCCTGATACTACAAAAAAGAAAATTGATCAAGACATCATTATTACATCAATAGGGAGATTGATCCCAGGCAAAGGGCATAAATACTTTATAGAAGCTGCAAAAGAGTTATTAAGACTAAATATTCAGTATCAATTTTTAATTGTTGGAGATACTTTTCCAGGTTACGAATCTTACGAACAAGAACTAAAAACATTAGTTATTGATAATGATTTAAATGAAAAGATACATTTTTTAGGATACAGAACAGATATTGAAGCTATATTGGCCAAATCCGATTTAGTTTTTCATTCATCTATAACACCAGACTCTTTACCTACAGTAATCTTTGAAGCAATTAAAATGAGAGTGCCTGTAGCTGCTACCGAATTAGCAGGCGCAGTAGAAATTTTAGATAATGGCAATTGCGGTTTATTGGTGCCACTCAATAATGCAAAAAAAACAGCAGAATTGATAAATGATTATATTAAGGATAAAAAATTGAAAATGTCAAATATTGAAAAAGCAATTGAATATACCAATCAACATTTCTCACCTACACAATTCGAAAAAAATATTTTAGACATCTTTAAAAATACTTTTACATCAAAATGACTCAATTAAAAAGCAATACAAATCCTTTAAAAATTGCCATTATTGGCTCTAGAGGATATCCGTATGTTTATAGTGGTTATGAAACCTTAATTAAAGAATTAAGTGAGCGTTTGGTGGAAAAGGACTGTGAAGTAACTGTTTATTGTCATCGCAGCTTATTTAAAGAAAAACCAGTCCTTGTAAACGGTATTAAATTGGTTTATGTACCTACTATTGAAACAAAATCGCTAAGTCAATTTATACATTCTTTTTTATCTATGTGCCATGCAGTTGTTTCTGATGTAGATGTTATTTTTGCTGTAAATGCAGCCAATGGCCCTTTTGGTTTAATATCAAAGATATTTAGAAAACCAACGGCCATAAACGTGGATGGTTTAGAATGGTTACGCCCTAAATGGAAAGGGTTAGGCGCCAGATATTTTAAAATAGCGGCACGATTGTCAACAATTTTATTTGATCAAATCATAAATGATTCCGAGGAGATGCGTAAGATATACCTAAAGATATTTAAAAAAGAATCTGAAGTAATTGCTTATGGCGCCACAATAAAAAAATCAGAAGACCCCTCTTTAATTCAACAATGGCTTATTAAATCAAAAGAATATTATTTAGTTGTTGGACGTATGATTCCAGATAATAATGCGGACATTATTGTGAAAGGTTTTTTAGGCTCAAATTCAACAAAAAAAATGGTTGTTGTGGGTGATGTCTTTTATAAAGACAGTTATGCCGATTCATTAAAAGCACTAAAAGACGAGAGACTTATTTTTACTGGCTATGTTCGTGATCCTGAAGTTTTAGCAGCTTTATACCATCATTGCTATGTATACGTTCACGGACACGAGTTTGGAGGAACTAACCCAACAATGATTAAAGCAATGGCCTATGGCTGTGCTATTTTGGCTTTAAATACTGTTTTTAACAAAGAAATGTTAAACAATGATTCATACGGAATTTATTTTGAGAAAAATCAGGCAGCTGTTCGACAACAAATCGATTATGCAGACCAGCATCCTAAACAAATTAAAAAATTAAGTCAGAATTCACATATGGGTATAACAGATAAATACAATTGGGATTGTATAACAGATCAGTATTTAAAGGTTTTTAGACAGCTTATTAAAAAGAGGAAATTTTGATAATTATTTTTTAGAATTAAAATTATAGGTAAGGTTGAGATTTACATGAAGGTTATTAACGTCTGTACCAGGATGGTAATAAGGCTCAGCAAAATCCTCTAACTCCCATTGATAGTTTAAGCTTCTTATATAAACGACATTAATGCGTCCCCAAAGATTTTTTAGCTTTTTTTGGACACTGAAATGTACATTAAAATCTTTCCAATAACGCCTAAAGTCTTGAGCTTCTTCAAAAGCATAAATAAAAAAATCATTGTCTTGGTCTATAACCTCAAAAGCAACACTATATTTGTCTAATTTATCTCTAATAGCCAATTCAAAATATTGAGAATTACTACCTGGCCCTATACCTGCACCTAACACTTCACCATTATTAGTGTAACCATGTCTAACTTGGCATGCATATACCAAGACCCAGCATTTCTTAATAAACGAGAAGAGGTTTGTTGCATCACTGTCTTCTCCCAAGAAAATTCATATATTTTACTAGTTGAATTTTTTTGAAAAATTTTGTGAATACCTATGGTATAAGCCCTAGCGTGATCGGAATCTAGCATTAAATCTCTTAAATTATATTTGGCATCATTATAGTTTAATTCACCATAAATTTCAGCTTTAGCATCCTGCCACACCCATCTTCCAAAAATTCCCGCTGCCTGATCTCTTTCACCTTCTAGAGAGTCAGATGTTAATCCATATCTATCATTTTTTCTAAAAAGACCATCAAAAACTGGAAAATAATCACGATTTGTTGTAGCAAATTCACTATAAATTTGTACCCATCTAATAAACCCAAGTGACAGGCCCTCGACCCATTTAGGGGAATACGTAAAAGTTAAACCTTGGTAATAACGCCAATCATCTTTTTTTGGGACATACAAGTTGGTGCTTCCAAATGTTTGATCCGGGCTAGGAGGCTTAAATCCAGAACCCTCTAAACGCCCTGTTACCAATTGCCATTCAAAATTCCCTATAGCGGTTTTCATAGGTCGTGTTGTGTTGAAGGTAATATGATTAAATCCCTGAGCTTGGTTACTCATCATAATACTATTTCTTACAGAGGGCCCCCACCAAATGTTTTCTGATGATAAACCTAAGGAAATACCGTTATAGTTTAACCTTATACTGGATTGCCCAAATAAAGATTTTTTGTACGGGATTTCTCCAAATCTCTCTGGAAGGTCCATAGAATTCCAAACATTATATCTTCTTGCCCAAATTACTGGATAATGGCTGTCTGGAAATCCTTTAAAATCTCTATTTTCAGCATAAACGTTTTCAGGCTTGAATTGTATAGATAAGGGACCTAACTCCGCAAAAAAACCAAAACTAGTTAGTTGTTGATAACCTCTGCTTGGAATCATACTCCCATTATTTCTGCTATAAGGGTGGTGGCTACTGTATTCCGTTAAGAAATTAAGAGGTAATATTTTTAATGTGCCATGCTTTCCAAAAAAAGTTTTTAGTGTAGCTCCATGTTCATTACTTCCGATAAGACTTGAATCTATTTTGACCCCTATTTTACCCGTGTGAATTGGTAATGAAGTAAATGAGAAGGAAGGATCAAATTGACCAAGTAATTGAGCTGTTCTAAGGTTTTGTTGGATAAATCTTTCATTAAGGTTTACTGTTTGTGTTTGTATCTTTTGAAAAGTACAAAAGGAAAATACAACAGACAGTATGAGTCGAAAAAAATATTTTTTCATTCGAATGTGATAACACGCACTTTTAAATTATCTAGAGACCAGCTCTCATCACACCTTTTATCAAAGGCATTAGGTTGGTAAAGTTGGTCATAAAAGCGGATGAGTAAAGCGTTGCCCGTATGCTCAAAACCTTTTTCTATCGTATACAAAGAAGTGCCATCGTCATTAGACGCCAAACTGCACAAGCCCGGTAATAATCTTGACGATCCTTCGCGGGGGAGGTTTTCAAACGGAAAAACTTCAGGGTAAGATTGTCTTAGGCAATACACTGCGTTGCAAACTCCGTTAGAAAAAGAAGTTTCCCAAACATTAAAAGGAATAGTCGGATATGTGTCAATGTCAGGCCTTAATTCAATATACCAGGAATCTGGCTGATCGGGATCAATATTATTAAAATTGCCATCCCAAGAATCGTGAATATATAAGTCAAAAGATATATAAATAAAATCGTGAGGGCCAATATTATTTAGGTTAAGCGTAAACCCATCATTATTAAAATTCCCTAACACAGTAGTGTTGTTAAAAGTCATTAATTGAGCACCATCAATGGCATCTAAATCACCACTTTCAAAATCATTATTGTAAACAAGTTCATTCCGTTGTAGTTGGTCGTCTGATGTACTACATGAGAACACAGATATTAAAAGCAATAAAAATATTTTTTTAGAAATAAGTTTTAGACACATATGAATTGATAAGATTATGAACAAAATTAGGTAAAAATAATCAATATGCTTTTAGTAAGAAAATATAAATGTTTAGTTTAGCCAAAAATTCTTAGTAATCAGATTAAACACTGGATTAATTGAAACTAAAAAACAACATCACACCCCTTGACAATATTTTTAATGCCGTTTTTAAAAGAGCCTTTGATATATTATTCTCTGGCTTTGTTATTGTTTTCTTTCTTTCCTGGATGTATCCATTATTTACTTTGATAATAAAGTTACAAAGTCGTGGCCCAGTAATTTATAAACAATTAAGAGAAGGAAAAGACGGAGTTTATTTCGCATGTTTTAAATTTAGAACAATGCAGCTAAATAAAGAGGCCGACTATTCATGGACAAAAGTAAATGACCCTAGGGTTACAAGATTTGGTGTGTTTTTAAGGAGAACTTCCTTAGATGAATTCCCTCAATTTTTAAATGTTTTTCTTGGAAATATGTCTATCGTAGGACCAAGGCCACATCCAATAAAATTAAATAATTTATACAGAAATCGTATAGAAAAATTCTCTTTAAGGCATCAGACTAGACCTGGCATAACAGGACTCTCTCAAATGAAAGGTTATAGAGGAAGTATTACAAACTATCATCAAATTTATTCACGTGTAAAATTAGATCGATTTTATATCCAAAATTGGACAATTTTATTCGATATTAAAATTATCTTATTAACAATTCCTGCCACTATACAGTGGGGGCTTTCAAGTAAATAGCGATTTATTTTATTAATATTCCATTATAGAATACTGAACGAGACCATATTCAGCGTTAAATTTCATAACATAGCAGTATTGAACATTCAATTTAACTATTTCCAAACTCCTTAAATAGGTTAAACTAACATTTCTTATATTTGAATAATCAATTTGTTTGGTTATGAAAAAACTACTTATTCTGTCCACATTATTAATCTTTACTTGCCATGGAGGTGATGATGATATTGACGGATTAAATGATCGCTCTTTTAATCCCCCAGTTTGGATTCAAGGGGTTTGGGAGATTGATGATGTAATGGTTGATTTTAGAGAGGATGATTTTTGTATTACACAATTTGGTAGCACATCTTGTCTTAAAACTATTATTGAATTGAATTCTGATGACCCAAACTTTAACATCAATGTGTATGAAGAAATTTCTGCTACAAGGTATTATTTTGTTTTTACATATGGTCCTAACGAAATTACATCCGAATTTAAAAAGGTTTCAGATATTTCAATAAATTGTCTTCAATATCCTTTTAACAATCCAACAATTTTAAATAAGCAATAATATTTTAAACCATAAACATATCTTCCTCTTTTAAAAGTATTGTAATTTATAGGTGTGAAAGAATTATTTTAACTGAAATGATTAAAGAAGAAAAGCAACTTTATTTTATGGCTTATTGTAGCTTTTACTATGGTCATGATATCATATTGGTTAAATAGATAATATTTCATTATGAAAAAGCTGTTATTTCTTTTAATTTTTATTCCATTAATCCTCTTTGGACAAAATGAAAAAAATGACACTATACATAAAAGACAAAACATTAAGCTCAATTACAAATCAGTAATAATCCCAAGTGTATTTATAGCGTACGGTTTAATAGGTATTGATAACGATGCATTAAAACGATTCAATTATGACATACAAGAAGGATTAAATGGACGCATAGATAACAATCTTAAAATAGATAATGTTTCTCAATTTGTTCCTTCCTTATCTGTATATGGTCTAAATGCAATTGGAATAAAAGGAAAAAATAATTTTAAAGACAGAACAATCATTTTGGGAACAGCATCTTTGATTATGGGCTCAACAGCTACAACAATGAAAAAGCTGACAACAATTGAGCGCCCAGATAGTTCGAATAAACTTTCATTTCCATCTGGTAGTACAGCAATAGCTTTTATGGGAGCAGAGTTTTTATATCAAGAATATAAAGAAGTATCAATTTGGTATGGGATTTCGGGATATTTAGTTGCTACTGGAACTGGTTTTTTAAGATTGCATAACAATAAACATTGGTTTACAGATGTTGTTACTGGTGCTGGAATCGGAATTTTAAGTACTAAAATTGCTTATTGGATTCATCCGCATGTAAAAAAAACTTTATTTAAAGATAAAAAGGAGATTAGCGGATTAGTTATGCCTTTTCACAATGGAAAAGAATATGGATTAGCTTTGTCAATGTCTTTCTAAAGAAATAATTATACACAACACAGAATGTAATTATTTAATAAAACATAGTTATATCTTTTTCATAAAGCTGTAGTAAAAAACCATTTTTGTAAATTTCGATGATAAAAAAACAACTGACGTATTGAATTCAAAAGCTGTAAATATTGTTTGGCTAAAACGGGACCTTCGTTCTCAAGATCATGCACCTTTATTAAAGGCGGAATGTGCTGGGATCCCTTATATCATTATTTATCTCTTTGAACCTTCTAGAATTGAGTACCCAGATACTAGTCAAAGACATTTACAGTTTGTATATCATTCAATCTGTAATTTAGATAAAGTATTAAGTGAATTTAATAGACGAGTTGAGTTATTTTATGGAGAGGCTATAGAGGTCTTTAATTTTTTAATTAAGGACTTTGATATCATTTCTGTATTTAGTTATCAAGAAAGTGGAACACAAGTCTCCTGGGAACGTGATAAAATAATTAAACAGTTTTGTAAATCCAATAGCATTACTTGGGCAGAATCACAACGAGATGGTATTTTAAGAGGCATTAAAAATAGGCAAGACTGGAATAAAAAATGGTATCTTAAAATGCATTCATCAGTGATTCAAAACAAATATACAATCTCCAAAGAACTGCGCTTAGAACACCCCTTTCAAATGCCTTTAATATTAGAGGCTCAATTAAAAGATTACCCGAATCACTACCAACCACCCGGTGAAAAAAATGCCTGGAGGTACTTAAAATCTTTCACCAGCCAACGAGGATTTAACTACCAGAGACATATATCGAAACCCATGGAAAGTAGAACGTCTTGTAGCCGCTTATCCCCTTATTTGGCATGGGGTAATATGAGTATTAAACAAGCTTTTCAGTTTATTGGAACGCATCCCAATGGTACCAAAAACAGCAAAGCCTTTTCAGCCATGCTTACCCGACTACATTGGCATTGTCATTTTATTCAAAAATTTGAAATGGAGTGTCGTTATGAAACAGAGTGTATCAATAGTGGTTATGAGATTTTACCACATGAAAAAAATGAGGCATTTATAAAAGCATGGAAAACAGGAACTACAGGCTATCCTTTGATTGATGCTTGTATGCGAGCTGTTGAATTTACAGGGTGGATTAATTTTAGAATGCGCGCTATGGTTGTGTCTTTTTTAACTCTTAATTTAGACCAAGACTGGCGTGAAGGGACCTACCATCTTGCACGTCAGTTTTTAGATTACGAACCCGGGATACACTATCCTCAGTTTCAAATGCAGGCAGGTACTACAGGGATAAATACAGTTCGTTTGTACAACCCTGTCAAAAACTCTCAAGAGCACGATCCTGAAGGGGCTTTTATAAAAAAATGGATTCCAGAATTAGCAAATGTACCAGTGGCATATATTCATGAACCCTGGACCATGACTGCTATGGAACAAACCTTTTGTGGGGTTTTGATGGGAGAGACCTACCCACTACCAATTGTGGACTTACAAGAAAGTTCTAAAGCTGCCAGAGATAAAATATGGGGACATAAAAAGCATCCTGCCGTTCAAAAAGAAAAGAAACGATTATTGAGAACGCATGTAAATTTGAGATAAATAGAGAATAGTTTTATAAACTTAAACCCAAAACATATCTTCTACTTTTAATTCAGCTATTTCTAAACCACTTAAAAAGGTTATACTTACATTTATTATATTTGAAGTATAAACCAATTTAATTATGAAAAAATTATTATTTCTTTTATCATTATCATTGACTTTTATTGCTTGTAATAATGATGTGAAATCGAAAGAACTTAAAGTTTTAGATAACTCTAACTCTTCAGAACTTACTTTTATTTTAGAATTAAATACCAAAAACAATTCAAGAGTTGATGTAGAGGAATTTACTCAATATCTTTCTAATTTTATTGTTGAAAGAGAGCCATCCTCTGTTTATGGTTATTTCATTTCAGACAACGGAAAAAAAGTAACTTTAATTGAAAGGTATAATAATAGTGAAGATGGTATCCAACACGGAATAGATTTTATCAATGGTCCAAATTTTAATAGATTTTTTGAAATCTTTGAAATAGAATCATTTTTAACAATTGGTAATGCATCAGATGAGTTCAAAAAATTTACGAAAGAAAATGGGTTTGAAATTGAATACAGAGAATCTATTGGTGGGTATGTTAGGCGATAGATAAAAGATAGATACATCTACTGTTAGATATTTTAAATAAAAATTAAAGTATTGTATTTAAGTAAATCTTTTTTTTAAATATTAATTAAAAAAAATAAAATGAAAAAAATATTAGTAATATGTACCCTTTTTTTTGTTCTAACACTAATTGTTACATCCTGCGAAAAAGTGACTAAATCCGATGCTGAAAGAGCTTGTGAGCTTGTAGCTGATATTAAACTTACTATAAGTGAGGTGAGTAATGCAATTAACGAAGGAGCTGACGATGCTGATGTAGAAGCTTTAAACGCAAAGGCTGCAGCTATTGGCGTGAGAATTAAGGAAATTCAAAAAAGGAACGAAGGTAACGAAGAGTTTATGAAACTACAGCAATCTTGCTATGAGACTATGAATAAATAATATAAAAAAAATAAAAAATGAAAAGAAAAATAAACGCAATTTGGAAAGGTGACGGTCTTGACGGTCAGGGTGTTTTAACTGCTCAAAGTGGCGCTTTTAACAACTTGCCATACAGTTTTAAGACTCGCTTTAAAAATGACGATGGCCAATTAGGTACCAATCCGGAAGAGCTTATAGCTGCTTCACTTGCAGGATGTTTTAATATGAAATTAAGTTTTGTTTTGAATGAAGCGAACTTTAACCCACAAGAATTAAATACTGAAGCATTATTAAGTTTTGTTGATGGTGAGATTACCTTAATAGAATTAAAACTTCAGGCAAAAGTAACTGGTATTTCTGAAGAAAAATTTGTTAAATTGGCAGAAGAGGCTAAAAAAACTTGTCCAATTTCTGGCGTTTTGAATTGTAAAATTATATTAAACTCACATTTAGTTTAATTAAAAATTAAAAGTTTTTTTCCAATAGTTATATATATTTTCCTGTTATCAAAAATTTTATTTTTTTACTTTAAATAAATTTAATTTTTTAAAATGATGATTATTTACTAACTAAAAAAACAATTATGAAAAACAACTTATTATTTATTTTATTATTTGCTTCAACATTTATTTTTAGTCAACACATTAATACTAGATTTATTTCTGTAGATAAAGGGGCGACTGAAAAATTTGAAAGAGGAGTTTCAAGTAAGACAAAGACTTTTAATTCAAAAGAAGGTGAAATCAGATATTACACTTTTCTAGTAAATACTGGTTCAAATATGGGCAACTATATGCGAGTTAGATATGAAGACGAAATGAAGGGTTTTGATGTAAATCCATCTAAGGAGGCTATGAAACTTTGGAATGCGGAAGTTTCAGATGTCATGACTAATATGGACGGTAGAATGCAATCTTTAGTTAAGAGCGCTTCACACGTTACTGTAAGTCCATTTTCTAAGCCATTAAGAACTGTAATGGAATATTCTTACAAAGCAGGTATGGGTGATGAGTTTTGGAAATTTAGAAATAATGTAGCTATTGCAGTTAAGGAATCCGGTGCTGATATTTTTATGGAAGTGTGGAACTGTGGATCAGGATGTGGCGGAAACTCTGTAATGGTTGTGTTTGGACACGACAACTATGAAGGTTTAGCAATTGATAATTCAACAGAGTGGGCAAAGGTTTATGACAAATACAATGAACTTAATGGAGAGGAAAGTTATGAAAAAGATATCAGTGAGTTTGGAAGCTCATTAGAAATGTATGGAAGAACTACTTATACTATGACGTTTATGCCAGAAATGAGTTCTCCTGAAGTAATGTCTATAGACAACCTATATACAAACTAAAGGATTAAAGTATTAAGCCCTTTTAACTTGGTTAAAAGGGCTTTTTTTATTTGGTCAAAACAATAATTTATCTTTTTCTGAGATCTCTTTTAATATCTTTTTTTACGGTATTTAAGTATTTTCCACGCTTTTTATCTGACACAAAAGGCACAGACCAAAATTGTTTGGTTTTAGTAAATAGGGATAAACTCCATCCAAAAACAAAAGAATAAACTCCCATCACTAATCTCAATTTTACAGAATTAAGATAAAGAGTTATTACAGGAAGTGCAGGAGCTCCGTGTGTTACATAAGTTCTAACAATTTTGTCTCCTAAAAAAGGTTTTGGATATGCATAAAGTTTTGTAATATTCACAAATTTGTATGCAAAACCAGGTTCAAAAACTTCATCAAAAAATATTTCCGTTCTTGGAGTTAATCTAAACCACCAAACGGGAGATATAAAATACATTCTTTCAGACCATGTTACTAGATCTTGATATTTCTTAATCAAATTAGTTCTAGGCCTAGTAAAGTCATCACGATATAAATCTATAATTTCTATTTCTTCATTATTCTTGCTCAATTCTTCATTGATAGTTTTAAATATTCCGTTGTA
Organism: uncultured Flavobacteriaceae bacterium; assembly: GCA_964275595.1. GTDB lineage: Bacteria > Bacteroidota > Bacteroidia > Flavobacteriales > Flavobacteriaceae > SGZJ01. The sequence goes on along the minus strand of CAXYDM010000008.1, from coordinate 123,953 downwards.
GCAAAATGATTCAATATTTGGGTGTCCAATTATAATTAGATTTCTCATGTTTTTTATTAATTTTTGCAATAATTGATTACAAAAATAGATAACCATTATTGAAATACTTATTTATACTTAAAATTTATTTTTATTTTAACACTTAACACAATATTTATTTTTTAAATTTGTCTTTTATTTTTCTATGCAAAAACTAAATATCCATCAAGAATTACTCAAAGAAAGAGAAAAAAACACGCCCGCCAACAATTTAAGAGAAGTATTAAAAAAAATATGGGCTAAGAATGATTCAAAAACATTTTTTTTAAAAAACAGCTTAAGCTTAAAAAATGACACTAGCTTTAATAGCCTGAACTTTGAAAAAATGGATTCCAATAAAATTTTTCATGAAAAGACAATTGAAAAAATTTGTGTTGATTACAGGCTTCGATTTTTAGACACTAATTATTTTAAAGGGGAGTATCCGACTGATCTTAATCGAATTGTTTCAGATATTGAAAATGATCACAATACGATATTAAAAAACTATAAAATTATAGCTCCTTCTAAACTTTTTAAGTTGCGTAGCCCTGACGATCCGCTTTTATTTGTTCCTATTGGAAATGGATATTATTATTTAATTCACAAATGGGGAAATGAAATGAATAGACTTAGAAAACTACTTGTTTTACCTTTTAAAAATTTAAATAATCTTTTATTTTTTGCCATTTTTATTAGCGCGTTATTTACCGCTGGAGGTAAAATGATCTTTCAAAGTATGACAGACGGAGAACTCCTTACATTGTTTTTGTTTGCTGTAAAGTCATTTGTATTTATTTTCTTTTACTTATTCTTTTTAGTTGGAAAGAATTTTAATGAAACTATTTGGAACAGTCGTTATACTTCTTTTTAATAAGCCAATAACCCTAACCCTATTATCGTTATTATAAAATATACTGCTAGAGTCATTGCTCCTGCGTAATCTTTAGCTAGACGTTGACCTACCAATAAAAATATTAGGCTTAAGGCCGAAAGCTCAACTCCTAAAATTGCCATTTCTTTTAATTCAGAGGTATATAATTGATAAACACCTATAATCATTAACACACTAGCTAAGATTTCCATAATTAATATAATTCCCAATAGCATTGGCACTGAATTTTTTAACGGGGAATTTTTAAAATGACTTTTAATAAATGATAAATTACCATTCCAGTCCAAAACTTTGTCAACTCCTGACTGTAAAAAAGTTACAATTAAAAACAATAAGATTAAAACTTCTACAGGATGATTAGAAAATATATTCATGAATAATTTATTTTTTCTTAAAGATAATATAAATCCGTCATGATGCCTTTATCTGTTAATTTTAAAACTCATATATTTAACTTTAATACTACAAGTTATTAGCAACAAGCCATTCCAATTTAAAAACTTTAGAGTTAATCAAGATAAAACCGCTATGAAAGTTGGGACAGATGGTGTTTTATTAGGCGCTTGGTGTTCACTGGAAAGCTTACCTAAAACAATATTAGATATTGGAACAGGCACGGGAATAATTTCATTAATGCTTGCACAAAGGTCGAGTGCAATAACTATCGATGGATTAGAGGTTGACCCATCTGCATATATGCAAACTGTAGATAATTTTGAAAACTCTGATTGGTCTGACAGACTATATTGTTATAACACTTCTTTTCAAAAGTTTGTAGATGACACAAATAAAGAAACATATGATTTAATAGTATCTAACCCACCTTTTTATACAGAGGATTATATAACTAAAAACTCTTCTAGAAATAAAGCTCGTTTTACATCATCGTTGACATTTAAGGAACTAATTGGTGGGATATCAAAAATATTATCCAAATCTGGCTTTTTTTCAACAATTATTCCCTTTAAAGAGGAAAGTACATTTATCTGCTTAGCAGAGCAACATAGTTTACATTTAAATAAAATTTGTAGAGTACAAGGGAACAATAATTCTGATATTAAAAGAAGTTTAATGACTTTTTCTTTCAATAAAGTAAAAATTAGTGAAACTAATTTAATCATTGAAAACTCTCGTCATAAATACACAAAGGAATATGAAGAACTAACAAATAATTTTTACTTAAAAATGTAGTTAATCGATCGGATTATTTAAAAAACTGCTGTAGAAGATTATGAAGTTTAATATGGCATAAAAAGTTGCTGGTAAGATATTAATAAACTTATCTTTTATATCAATTCTCACAAAAATAGCACCAAGCATCATAATTGTTAATATTAAGGAACTAGCAGCAATTATATTTTGGTTATTAAACAGTGAATCACCATTATCAATTACTTTTAAATCAAAGAGCGACCCAAAGATTAAACCAGCTCCACCAATTAGTTGAAAGCATCCAATTAACTTACGTTGATTTCCATAACCCCATCTTTGAAATTCAGAAATCATTCTTTTCGATGTAAAAGAAGTAATGCCATAAACAATAAATGAAATACCCGAGAAAAGAGAAATAATAAAAGTTATGTTCATTCCTTAGATTACCCCATAATTAAATGCAGCAATAAATAACGAAAGAACTAGAAATATAAATGATGGCACATATTTAATCCATGGATTTTTTACTTTCACATGAGCGATTTGAGCACAAACCATAAAAAATGCCATTCCAAGAGAAGCTTCAATTAATGGTAATCCATCATAACAGATTGCTAATAGTAAAATTGTTGCCAGCGCTATTTTAGAGGCACCAACAATGTTTCTTAATAAGTCAGAAATCCCGTATTGTTTAAATTCTACTACAATATTGTCGTATCTAAATACCCATACTATAATAACTGATATAGAAACTATAAGTTGTGATAAAGTTGCTAGATTTTCCATTAATTTAATTTTAATATTATGTCTAAATATATAAATTATATATATAATATTGTAATAAAATAAATGCTAGATTTAATTTTAGTTAATATCATCTATTTATATTCCTATTTTTTATGATCACAATACACATCTACATTAATGAAATTTAAGCAAGTCACATTATTTGGAGCTACTGGGCTAATAGGAAGTTATTTACTAGAATTTCTTTTAAAAGATTCGGAGACTCATCTAATTAATGTAGTAGGACGAAATCCTTTTCATCTCCAGCATGATAAAATTAATAACATTGTTATTGACTTTCAAGATTTAAGCTCTATTTCAGATTCTATCACTGGTAGTGAAGTTGTTTTTGTATCCATTGGAACAACCATGTCTAAAGTAAATAGAGATAAACAAAAATATAAGAGTGTTGATTTTGATATAATATTTAATGTAGCAAATGCTTGTAAGCAAAAAAACATTAGCCAACTGATTTATGTCTCTTCATTGGGCGCAAACTCTAACAGCTCTAATTTTTATCTTCGTTTAAAAGGAGAAATTGAAGAAGCTGTTGCAGAATTAAATTTGACTTCTACCTCAGTCTTTAGGCCATCTGTCTTGTTGGGTAAAAGAAATGAATCTAGGCCTGGAGAAAAATTATTGCAGTTTGCAATGCCACTTTTGGATTTTATGATTCCCTCAAACTCCAAAGCTATTAAAGCAAAAGATGTTGCTAAATCAATGTTTAATACTTCTAAAAATTACAAGAGTGGAGTTCGTATTTATCACTACAATGAAATTAAAGAGTTATAAGGTTTTTTTGTAGTAAACTTTCTTTATTTTTGTGTTTTTAAGAATTCATGTTAAAAAGTATATTAAGTATAATATTTGTTTTTTTACTAAGCTTACCAAGTTTGATAGGTTTAGAGCATTTCTTTGATGATAATCACCACGAAGTATGTACAGAGGGCAAAGTGCATTTTCATGAAAAAGAATCGGTTTGTATTAGCTGTGAATTTATTAGAAATTTACAGGACATCAAACTAGATCAAAATTATTTTAGTTTTATTGATAGTCAACCCTTTTCTATTGACTGTATAGATAGAAATTTAATTTATTCTTCACAATATTTTTTAATTAGTTTTTCTAGGGGACCCCCTGTAAATATTCTTATCTAAAAAATATTTACAAATAAATCAACAATTTTTATTCCTGAAATAATTTATTAACGCAACCTTGTTGCATTAAATAAATTTTGTTTATGTTTGCATCCGGAATAATTTTTATAAACTAAACTTAAAATAATTAAATATGAAATTTTTAAAATACGCCTTATTGGCAAGTACACTAATATTCGCTTCATGTAGTGATGATGATGATAACACTCCAGATGCAGTAAACGAAGAAGAGGTAATAACTACACTTAGAGTAACCCTTGAAAGTGGTTCTGATACAGTAGTGATGCAATATCAAGATTTAGATGGAGACGGACCAGATGCTGCAACAGTAACGGTTTCAGGATCACTTAACGCAAACACCACATATGATGGATCAATTGTTTTGTTAAATGAGACTGAAGACCCAGCAGAAAATGTAACTGAGGAAATTGAGGAAGAAGATTTAGATCATCAATTTTTCTATACTGTAGGTTCTGGTTTAGATGCAACTGCAGAATACGGAGATGCAGATTCAGAAGGTAATCCTTTAGGACTTAGCTTCATACTAAATACTGGAGTGGCAAGCTCTGGAGGACTAACATTCACATTAAGACATGAGCCAAATAAACCTAATACTGGTTTAGAAAATGCAGGTGGAGAAACTGATATTGAAGTTACTTTTGATGTAACTGTGGAATAATGATTTTTACAAATTTCCATTTAAATAGCATTGGTGTTCAAAAGACACCAATGCTATTTTTTTTTATAATTCTAATATTATTTAATAGTCCTATATATTCACAGGACTGCAATTCTTCTTTGACTCTAAAGATAATTGATCTTCACGATAGCTCTGTATTACAAAATGCTTCAATTTTTATAAAGGAATTGGATAAAAAAGTTATAACAAACTCTAAGGGGGAATATATTTTTAAAGATTTATGTAATAAGGAATATTTCATTGAAATATCTCATGAAGACTGTGAAACGATTCAAACTGAAGTAAAAGTAAGAAACAACACTATTAAAACTATTAGGATGGAGCACCATCTTAATGAATTAGACGAAATTATTGTAAAAAGTAATTTTAAAAACAAATCACAATCTGTATTCGAAAATAAAATTTCAAAACAAACATTGGAAGATTATTCTAATAATTCAATTGCGGACGTATTAAAAACTATTCCAGGTGTTTCCATAATTAGTACTGGAAGCTCTATTGTAAAACCTCAAATAAATGGGCTACACAGTAGTAGGGTTTTGCTAATTAATAATAATGTTAAAATGGAAGATCATGAGTGGGGAATAGATCATGCTCCTAGCATTGATATCAATTCAATCGAAAAAATCTCCCTTATTAAAGGTGCAGGTGCTTTAAGGTACGGAGGTAGTGCTCTTGGCGGAGTGATTATTTCTGAAACACTTAAGACCAAATTAATTGACAGTCTTTATGGAAAACTATACTCTTCTGCATCAACTAATGGAAAAGGAGGAACCATAACAACTGACATCACTAAGACTAACTCTAAAGGATGGTATACAAGATTTCAAGGAACTTTTAAGCGTTTTGGAGATTACAACACGTCTGATTATATAATGAGTAACACTGGACTCTCAGAAAAGAACTTTTCTCTTAAGACTGGATTAAACAGAATTGACTATGGCTTTGAAGTTTATTATTCCTTTTTTAATAATGAGACAGGAATATTAAGAGCATCACATCTGATATCTGCACAAGATATTTTCAGAGGTATTAATAGTGGAATACCTTTAATCATCGAGGAATTTACATATGATATTAGTGCTCCAAAACAAAAAATAAAACACAATCTAGCAAAATTCAATATTTTTAAAACTTTAGATATAGGAAAATTTAATTTCCAATATGATTTTCAATCTAATAAAAGACAAGAGTTTGATATTCGAAGAGGAGATGATCGTAACACCCCTTCCATTGATCTTGAGCTAACGACACATTCCCTTAGTTTAGATTTTGACTCAAGGTTTTCAAATAATTTAAATCTAAACATTGGAATAGTTGGAAAATATCAAAAAAACTTTCCTGACCCAGAAACAGGAGTCAGAAGACTTATCCCTGACTATGAAAAATATGATTTAGGAATATATTCAATATTTGATTACGAATTAAACCCAGAGTGGATTTTAGAGGGAGGTCTTCGTTATGATTATACCTACATGGACGTTTACAAATATTACAAAACATCCTTTTGGGAATATAGAGATTATGGTGAAGAATTTAGTGATATTATTGTTGAGGTATTAGCAAATCAAATTTTAACTAACCCAAAATTAGAGTTTAATAACGCTTCTGCAACCCTTGGATCAAAATTTTTATTGGACAATAATAACACGATATTTCTTAATTATTCAATGTCATCAAGAAGTCCAAATCCATCCGAGTTATTTAGTGAAGGTCTTCACCATGCCTCTGCTAGAATCGAGTTGGGAGATCTTAGATTTAAATCTGAAGTTGGACATAATTTTGGATTTACTTATCAAAAAAGTAATGAAAAATTTAGTCTAATATTTAATTCTTTCCTTAACACTATTAAGGATTTTATTGTAATTGAACCTGTTGAAATCATGCAGACAATTCGCGGTATTTTTTCACTCTGGGAATATAGACAAACCGATGCAAAATTATTTGGGTTTGATTTAAATGTTGACTACAACTTAAATAAATACATTAATCTTATTCATCAATCTTCAATCATAAAAGGGACAGACACAAAATCTGATAGTCCTCTAATAGATATGCCTCCAGCAAACATCAAACATGAGATAGTATATTCTAATGCTGATTTAAACAACTTAAGTATTTCTTTGCAAAGTGAATACACTTTTAAGCAAAATAGATATCCAGACAACAATTTTGAAGTATATATTCCAACGACAGAAACTTATGAATATATTGATTTAAGCACCCCTCCAAAGGGCTATCATTTGCTTAATTTTAATTCTAAAATAGACATTCCAATAGAAAAAAATAAATCCATAAATCTAGGTTTTAAAATTAATAACCTATTAAACACTAGTTATAAAAACTATCTAAATAGGCTTAGGCTTTACACCCATGATTTGGGTCGTAATTTTATATTATCAGTGAAGTATAAATTGTAGTATCATTTTATAAAAAAAGTTAACTCCATAAAACATTATTATCAGAACATAAATAATAATTTTATACCTTTAGAAGATAAATATGTTATAAATAACATTTATGATTACTAATGATTTAAAATATTTATTTGCTTACACAATTCCGATAGCAACACTAGTTTCAATTACATCTGAAGGTTTTTTCACCTACACGACCCTTATATATGCATTTGTTTTCATTCCAGTCTTAGAGTCAATTTTCAAGGATGTTGAATCAAAAAAAGAGTATACTAAACCTGAAATTCAAAATAAACTTTCCAATACCTTTTTTGATATATTATTATATCTTAATATTCCATTTGTATTTGCCTTACTAGCCTTAGGCCTTAATAATTTAAATCAGCCTCAATTGGATCTTTTCGAAACGGTTGGAATGGTTCTATCTTTAGGAATTTTACTAGCTACAAATGCCATTAATGTTGGACATGAGTTGGGGCATAGAAAACCTTTAATTGAAAGATGTATGTCAAAATTATTATATCTACCATGTTTATACATGCATTTTTATATTGAGCATAATTTTGGACACCATAATAATGTTGCAACTCCAAAGGATCCAGCAACAGCAAAATTTAATCAAACTGTTTATAGTTTTTGGTTCACTTCAGTAATCGGTCAGTATATAAGCGCTTGGAGACTTCAATTACAATTATTAAAAATTAAAAATTCTGGATTCTTTTCTTTCAAAAATGATATGCTTTTCTATACTATTTTTGAGCTCGCTTACTTATTTGTTATTTATTCTTTCTTTGGATTTTATGGGTTACTTCTTGCCATAATTATTGGAGTTTTATCTTTTTTATTTTTAGAAACTATTAATTACATTGAACACTACGGCTTATTAAGAGATAAACTTCCCTCTGGGAGATACGAGAGAGTTCAGTCTCATCACTCTTGGAATTCAAATCACTTCATAGGTAGAATTGTACTTTACGAGTTAACAAGACATAGCGACCATCACTTTAAAGCATCCAAAAAATATCAGATTTTAGAAAACAAAAGAGAAAGTCCTCAACTTCCATATGGCTATCCAACATCTATTTTATTAGCACTTGTTCCTTGGCTGTGGTTTTCATTGGTAAACCCACTTTTAAACAAGGCAGCTTAATTAAAATTTATGGATAGGTTCAATCTTCTAAACTTTGATAAAACTACATTAGCAGAAATGAATAGTGTTTCTCTTATGAAGAGAGTTGACACTAAATTTATCTTAAAAGAATCTCAATTATTAGAGGTTTTATCTAAACTTTATGACGATTATAAAATTCTTCAAATTGATCAAGAGAGATTAATGAAATATTCCACGCTATATTTTGATTCTCAAAATAAAAAGTGTTTTAAAGATCATCACAACGGAAAACTAAATAGATATAAGATTAGAATGAGAAAATACTTGGTTTCAGATATATGTTTTTTAGAAATCAAGAAAAAAAATAATCTTGGAGTAACCAATAAAATTAGAAGACAAATTAAAGATTTTGAAACGGATTTAACCTTAGAGTCTAAAGAGTTTATTTCAGATAGTAATATTAATAATTTATTATTAGAACCATCTTTGTATAATAATTTTAGTAGAATGACTCTTGTCAATAAAAATGAATCTGAAAGAATAACTATTGATGTGGATTTGTCTTTCCGTTTTGGAGTGGATGAAAAAAAGTTTGATAAACTGGTAGTTGTTGAAATTAAGCAAGAAGGGAAGAGATTAAACACAACAATAAATAGAGCTTTAAAGTCAATGAGTATTTTGCCAACAAACTTTAGTAAATATTGTATTGGAATATCCAATATTATAGACGATATAAAATCGAATCGATTTAAAGAAATTAACTTAAAAATAAATAAATTAAATAATTAAAAATGGAATTTTTAGACATACCACTATTTGATGATGACTTTTATAAAATGATATTAAGGTTTTTTATTAACCTGTTTTTTTTAACAGCGATAGTAAAATATATTTATCATAAACATAATGAGAATAAAGATTATTTTTTCACCTTTTATGCTATTGGCATAGTCGTATTTTTTCTTTGCTTCACTTTGAAGAAATATGAATTAGATTTAGGAATGGCACTTGGGCTTTTTGCAATATTCGGAATATTGAGATACCGAACAGTCCCTTTAGACGTCAAAGAGATGACTTATTTGTTTGTAATTATTGGAATTTCTGTGATGAATGCTTTGTCCAATAAAAAAATGAGCTATATAGAAATTGTTACAGCAAACTCAGCTATTGTTTTTGGTTTATATTGGCTCGAGTTATACTGGTCAAGCAATTTTATGCTGTCTAAAAAAATAGTCTATGAAACTATTGAAAACATACACCCTAGTAATCATGAAAAGTTAAAAAAAGACTTGGAGGAAAGACTTGGTATTGAGATCTACGATTTTGAAATTGGAGATGTCAATTTTTTAAGAGACACAGCACAAATTACAATAAGATATAAACCTTAATTTTTAAATATGACTTTAAAAAATTTTCAACTTGTTTTTATGATTTTTGCTTTTCAGCTTATTGCAGCAAATTCAGAGTCTGAATTAACATCAGCTTCAATATTTGAAGACGAACCTCTTACCCCATCTATTTATAAAGGTTTAGAAGGATGGGCAATAGCGGAAGTGTCATTAAAAGTAACTAAAAAGTTTTCAATAGATTTAGCACAACATGTAAGACAGAAATATGATATTTCCTTACTAGATAAATATTTTACCCAGGTTGGGTTTAATTATGAGCTTTTTAAAGACTTTAAGGTTGCCGTAAAAGGACGTTTTATTTCTGACAATGACACAGAAGGGAATATTCAAGGAATAGATTCTAAGTTTCGATATCAAACAGATATCAGCTATAAGCATGATGTTGGAATTGTAGATCTCACATATAGACTAAGCTATCAAAACTCCAATGAGCTAGGTATGTCCGATATTCCTAATCAATATGCCAGGTTCAGAACAGGAATTAATTATAAAATTAAGTCACTTAAAACTGTTTTTAAAATTGAAGGGGAGCTATTTAATCAGTTTAAAAAAGAGAATCAAGACAATGGGATAAACCTTTATAGGTTAACGATGAAATTAAATCGTAAAATCAAAAAAAACAATGAAATAGGGGTGTTTTATAGAATCCAAAAAGACATTGATAGAATAGAGCCAGTTAATAGAAAAATAATTGGATTAAAGTATTCTCACAAATTTGACCTAACCAATTAATTTTTAATTAAAAATGAAACAATTAGTAGTTTTATTATTTGCTTTTTTTCAATTATTTAGCTTTTCACAAAAAACGGACTCAGTTTTTAAAGACTTGGATGTATTTGATTTGCAATATGTCTCTAATCCTCAAATTAGTCCAGATGGATCAGTGATTATATATAGAAGAATGTCTTTTGATATTTTAAAAGATCGCTCTATTGGTAATCTATGGATTATTAATTCAGACGGAACTAATCATCAAAAGTTAACTTCGATAGAATCTTCAGAATATGGCGCTGTATGGTCTCCAAGTGGAGATAGACTAGCATTTATAAGTTCTACCGAGCAGGGACCTGAAATATATATATATTGGAATAATAGTGCTAAATATGCTAGAATATCTCAACTAGATGGAAGCCCATCTAACTTAGCTTGGTCATTAAATGGCGAAAATTTAGCTTTTACTATGAAAGTTAAAACGTCTCCACCAGTTCTTGTAAAAATGCCTAAAAAACCAACTGGTGCTAAGTGGGCCAAGACAGCTAGAATTACAGATAGACTTTACCACGAAGCTGATGGTAAAGGTTATATTGATACTGGTTTCACACATGTTTTTTTAATCTCTGCAGAAGGCTCAGGCATTAGACAATTAACCTCTGGAGATTTTAATCATCTAGGACCTTTGTCATGGTCTAAGAGTAATTCAAAAATTTACTTTACTTCAAACAGATCAGCTTCGTGGGAGTATGAATTTAGAAATAGTGAGATATATTCAGTTAATGTTAAAGATAAAAAGATAGTATCATTAACAGATAGAAATGGCCCAGACTTTTCCCCTAAAGAATCTCCTAATGGAAAGCATATAGCGTATTTAGGTTATCAAGACAGGGCTCAGGCATATCAAAATACAGAGCTTTTAATAATGGATAGCACAGGTAAAAATAAAAGAGTGCTTAGCTTTAATATAGATTCCAGTATTAGTAGTTTTTATTGGGCTTCTAATAATAAAGGAATTTATTGCACCTATGATAAGTTTGGTGATACTAAAATTGCATATCTAAATTTAGAAGGAAGTGCTAAAGATTTAGCCAAGAACTTAGGAGGTAATAGTATTGGTAGACCATACGGTGGAGGTTCGTTTTCTATTTCTAAAAATGGAGTGATTGCATATACTAACACAAGCTACAAGCACCCCTCTGAACTTACGGTTATTAATGGCAAAAAAATAAATCAAATAACAAATTTAAGTTTTCAGTTATTAAAAAACAGAACTCTAGGAGTGGTTGAGGAAGTTTGGTATAAATCAAGTTTTGACAATCGTGATATACAAGGATGGGTAGTATACCCACCAAACTATAACCCTGAAAAAGAGTATCCTTTTTTAGTAGAAAATCACGGAGGTCCTATCTCAAACTACGGTAGTAGGTTTTCTGCTGAAGTGCAATTATTTGCCGCTGCTGGATACATAGTTTTTTATCCTAATCCAAGAGGGAGCACAAGTTATGGAGAAGAGTTTGCAAACCTTTTGCACCACAATTATCCCGCAGAAGACTATTTAGATGTAATGGATGGAGTTGATTTTTGTGTAAAAAATGGTATTGCTCATGAAAATATGCTTTATGTTACAGGAGGAAGTGCAGGCGGGTTAATGACTGCATGGATGATTGGTAAAAATAACAGGTTTAAATCTGCAGTTGTAGTTAAGCCTGTAATGAATTGGATTAGCAAAACACTGACTGCTGACAACTACTTTCAATACTCTGACACTAGGCTTAAGGGTCAACCGTGGGAAAACTTTCAAGAATATTGGGATTTTTCACCTATATCATTAGTTGGAGATATTGAGACTCCAACAATGGTTATGGTAGGAATGGAAGATTTAAGAACACCTCCTTCGGAAGCAAAACAATTATACCACGGATTAAAACTTAGAAAAATTCCAACAGTATTAGTAGAAATACCAGAAGCTAGTCATGCAATTGCTAATAGACCTAGTAATTTAATTACTAAAGTGGCACACATTTTAGCTTGGTTTAAAAAACACCCTTAATTTATAATCTTTCTAAATTAGGAGCCTTAACTTACTTATAACAATAAATTAAGAAGTTGTTTATTATAAATTAATAAATTTGATTTTAAACATAATATCTTTTAACTAAATCATATATATAAGATGGAAAACTTATCAAACTCTAATGGTGATGGATCAGGAAAATGCCCTTTTGCACCTGCAACTAAAAAACACACTTCAGCTGGAGCTTATTCAAATTCAAGTTGGTGGCCTAATCAATTAAACCTTAGGATATTACATCAAAACTCACCGGTAACTAGACCGACTAATAAAGACTTTAGTTATTCCGATAAGTTTAAAAGTTTAGACTTAGATGCACTTAAGAAAGACCTTTACAATTTAATGACAGATTCACAAGATTGGTGGCCTGCAGATTATGGTCATTATGGTCCATTTTTCATTAGAATGGCATGGCATAGTGCTGGGACATACAGGATTGCCGACGGTAGAGGAGGTGCATCAGCAGGCACACTAAGATTTGCCCCTTTAAATAGTTGGCCTGACAATGGTAATTTAGATAAGGCTCGTCGTTTGCTATGGCCAATTAAACAAAAATATGGTGAAAAAATATCTTGGGCTGATTTAATGATTTTAACAGGTAATTGCGCCTTGGAATCAATGGGTTTTAAAACTTTTGGATTTGGTGGAGGTCGTGAAGATATATGGGAGCCTGAAGGAGATATTTACTGGGGTCCAGAATCTGATTGGTTAGAAGATGAGAGGTACAAAGGGGATCGTGAACTTGAGAACCCTTTAGGAGCTGTTCAGATGGGACTTATTTATGTAAATCCAGAAGGTCCAAACAGTAAACCAGACCCTATTGCATCTGCAAGAGATATAAGAGAAACTTTCGCAAGAATGGCAATGAACGACGAGGAGACTGTTGCATTAATAGCTGGAGGACATACTTTTGGAAAAACTCACGGAGCTGGAGACCCATCAAATGTTGGCCCAGAGCCAGAGGGAGCAAGTATTGAACAAATGGGTTTTGGGTGGAAGAACTCATTTAAGTCAGGAAAAGGAGTAGACACAATTACAAGTGGACTTGAAGGAGCCTGGACTCCTACTCCAATAAAATGGGATAGTACATATTTTGATACACTATTTGGCTATGAATGGGAACTTACTAAAAGTCCCGCGGGAGCTCAACAATGGACGCCTAAAAATGGTCAAGGTGCAGGGACCGTTCCGGACGCTCACGACAATTCAAGAACTCATGCTCCAATGATGGCAACCACTGACCTTGCTTTAATAAAAGATCCTAAATACCTCGAAATATCAAAACGATTTCATGAAAATGTTGATGAGTTAGAAGATGCATTTGCAAGAGCTTGGTTTAAATTAACTCACCGTGACATGGGTCCTATTTCAAGATACTTAGGAAAAGAAGTTCCTAGTGAAGTATTGATATGGCAAGATCCAATACCTACAGTTAATCATGAATTAATTGATAATAATGATATTGGTTCTTTAAAAGCTAAAATAACTAGCTCAGGGTTATCTAACTCTCAACTAGTATCAACTGCTTGGGCATCTGCATCTTCCTATAGAGGTACAGATAAAAGAGGAGGAGCAAATGGAGCTAGAATACAACTTTCGCCACAAAACAAATGGGAGGTAAACGAACCGAATAATTTGAATAAAGTTTTGGAGGTATTAAAATCTATTCAGTCAGCTTTTAATCATTCAAATGGATCTAAAAAAGTTTCGATGGCTGATTTAATAATCTTAGCTGGAAATACAGGAGTTGAAAACTCTGCAAAAATTGCAGGTCAAGACATTTCTATACCTTTTGTTGCCGGTAGAAATGATGCGACACAAGAGAACACCGATGTTGAGTCATTTTCTGTACTAGAGCCTAATGCAGACGGGTTTAGAAATTATATGAAACCAAATCAAGACAGACACGCTGAAGAATTACTTCTTGACAAAGCACACTTATTGACTTTAAGCGCCCCTGAAATGACCGTTTTATTAGCTGGAATGAGAGTTTTAGATACTAATTATAATGGCACTAAGCATGGCTTATTAACAAATAATCCTGGAGCTTTAACAAATGATTTCTTTATTAATTTATTAGACATGAATATTGAATGGGAAGCACAGTCAAATTCAGAAACTCTATTTAATGGAGTTGATAGAAAATCAGGAAATATTGTATGGACTGCCACTCGTGCGGATTTGATTTTCGGATCAAATTCACAATTACGAGCACTAGCGGAATCATATGCTTGTAATGATTCAAAAGAGAAATTTGTTACTGATTTTGTTGAAGTTTGGACTAAAGTGATGGATTTAGATATGGCTTAAACTTAGTTAACTAGTAAAGCATCTACAACGTTTTCGCTTAATTCTAATTATAATTCAAGAAAAAAGCAATTTTATTGTATATTTCTAATTGATTAGCTCTAACATGAAAATTATTGAATAATTAACAAAATTATAGCTTAAGCTATTTTTTAGTTTAACTTTTATAAATAATAAACCCATGAAAAACAATATCTTACTTGTAGTAGCCTTAAATACTTTGTTGACTTATTCTCAAATGGCTCTTCCTATTAATTTTGAAGATGGTCAAGTGTCCACAGAAAGTTTTGTCGACTTTAATGGCGGGACTGGGACTGTAGTGGATAATCCGTTTATTACTGATGATAACCCTAGTAACACTGTTGGGAAAATTGTAAGAGATGGTGGAGATATTTGGGCAGGAAGTTATTTAATTGTCTCTCCCCTTGATTTTACCTCTGAAACTACAATAAAGATGAGTGTATACTCTGTTTCACCAGGTCTAGTTGTTAAATTTAAATTAGAGGATGATAATGATCCAGTAACCGCTGCTGTTGAAAGAGATGCATACACAACTAAATATAATCAATGGGAAACTTTATCATGGAGTTTTTCAGGGGAACAATCAAATATATTTCAAAGACTTGTTTTAATGTTTGATTTTGGAAATACAGGGAATGGAACTGAAAGTTCAACTTTTTATTTTGATGATATTTATCAATTTGATCCAACAGGTGGCTTAGCCCAAATTGATTTGCCAATTACCTACGATGACTCATCAATCTACTACTCATTAATTCCATTTGGAGATGATAATGTTGAGGCTGAAATTATAGAATCAGCTAGTGATGATGGAAAATATGTGAAGCTTGTAAAAAGCAGTGATGCTGCAACTTGGGCAGGTGTAACAATTAGTAATGAAAGTGGTTTAGTTTCAAATATTCCTGTTTCATCTTCAAATTCAAAAATGTATGTGCATACCTATGTTTCCGAAAACTCAACAACTGGGATTCCAGTGAGACTAAAAATTGAAAACAAGAATGACCCTACTCAGTCTGTAGAAACAGAGGCATATACAACAACAGTTGATGCTTGGGAAGTCTTAGAGTTTGACTTTAATAATGAGGCTACAGGAACAGCAGCCTTGAATGAAAGCTACCCATTTAATATGGCATCCTTATTTTTTAATTTTGGATCTGCAGGAGACAATCAAACTATATATTATTTTGATAATATTTCTTTTGGATCGCCAATTTCATTAGGTTTAGATAGCGTTTCTAATGAGACTTTTAATCTTTATCCAAATCCTGTTGAAGATTATTTATATATTCAGTCACCGGATACAACAATAAAAAATATTGATATTTATAACATAGTAGGAAAAAGAATCTATAGCTCTAGTTCTGAAAATAGATTGGATATGAGTTCTTACAGCGCTGGTATATATTTTGTGAAAATTAACAATTCTACATTTAAGATTGTAAAAAAATAAGCAATTACTTATAATATATAAGGTAAAATAGCTTTTCTCTTTTTAGGGTAATTATCAAATTTTTCTTTGTACCATTTATGATGATTAAGGGACCTTGGACTTAAATTACAAAATGTCCATATAGCAAAAGTCATTGAAGGAAGATTAGAAGCTATAAACATAAACCCAATCCATTCTATTACCTCCCCAAAATGGTTAGGACAAGAAATATATTTAAACATACCTCCATAAGGAATTTGATAACTTTCATTATTTGTTCTTAAAGATATTAGATGCTTGTCTGCAGTTTTGTTAATGTACATTCCGGTAAAAAAGACAACAAGACCAATCATTACATTTAATGATATTACAGATGATATTTCTGTGTTTAGATATCCTAGATAGTATCCATTTAAAAAGCCATTTACAGAATTAAATAGTATAGCACTAACAACAATTAATAATGGCATCTTTTTGTTTTTTGTTTTAAGTTTAAAAGGAAAAATAAAGGTTCGGTTGAAATAATGTAACCCCCATAATACTAATAATAAATAAGTCAATTCGTTTTTTTCACTGGGTCCAGTAAGTGTAATTATAGGCATTAATAAAAAAGCAGGTAGCTCCATAACAAACCACCCCCATTTATTGGAAATCATAACCCCCCATTTATTATTACTGTGTCTACCATAGGGAGCTTTAATTTTGAAAATTACTAAAACCATAAATGTTGTTATGGCTATAGCAATCCATATGTAGTTTATTAATTCAAACATTTAAATTCATTTAATTAATAAATTAAATATAATGAATGTTATTGTTATTAATTTGATAAATTTATAGAATGAACTTAGACTCCACCGCAAAAGAAATTATAGAGTATTTAGAAAATCGTATTGATAAGAATTTAGTTAAAAACTCGGTTCATAAAGTAAAATTTATGACTGCCAGAGATATGATAGTTGAAATCACAAAAAGTAATTAGCTTAATTGACTAGTTTTATGAAATACTATCTCTTTTCTTTATTATTGTTTTTCTCATTCTCTTTTTTAATTGCTCAAAATGGCAATTCTTGTCAAAATCCAATTGAAATAAACGCAGGAAATTATTATATAAGTAATATAGACGGGGACTCATACAGTCTTAACTGCACAGAGCTTGATTATAATAACTCTGATTTAGAATGGTTTTCTTATGCTTCTGATCAAAATATATTTGTAACGGTAACTTCCGATCTAGAATCTAATCAAAATGATGACACAAGGCTTCATGTGTATGAAGGGTCCTGTGACAATTTAGTTTGTGTT
Organism: uncultured Flavobacteriaceae bacterium; assembly: GCA_964275595.1. GTDB lineage: Bacteria > Bacteroidota > Bacteroidia > Flavobacteriales > Flavobacteriaceae > SGZJ01. The sequence goes on along the minus strand of CAXYDM010000008.1, from coordinate 106,461 downwards.
GTCGGCGATGACGACGGAGGAAGTTTTAATAATGGGTTTTTATCAACTGCTACTTTTGAGGCCATTGCAGGAGTTACATACTATATTGCTTGGGATAGTTATTGGTCCAATTCCAGTTTTAATTTTCAACTTATTGAATCGGATACTCCACCTGCATCAACTTATACAAGCTTTTCACATCAGGGAATAGACAGGGATTACATTTATTATGAACCGGAAGGGTTAGAAGAAAACTCTCCTTTGGTTTTTGTTATGCATGGGTATAGTGGAGATGCAGAGAATATTAGAAATTATTCCAACATGAATGATATCGCAGATGAGTATGGCTTTGCTGTTTGTTATCCTAGAGGTACTATTGACGGTTCTGGTAATAGATTTTGGAATGTTGGATATGATTTTCATCCAAATGAAACAGTCGATGATGTTGACTTCTTAAAAGAGTTAGCCATCTACTTACAGTCTGAATATAATTTAAATGTAGATAAAACATTTGCAACAGGAATGTCAAATGGCGGCGAGATGTGTTACATGTTAGCCTGTCAAGCATCCGACACATTTAAAGCGGTTGTCTCTGTTGCAGGAATGATGTTACAAGAAATATTGGATACTTGTAACTCGTCAAACCCAATCTCAATTTTTGAAATACATGGGATCAACGATTATGTTAATTTTTATAATGGTGATCCAACATCTTCCGGGGGCTGGGGGGTTTATCCAAGTATTCCTGAAACAATAGATTATTGGTCTGAGCTAAATAATTGCACGGAGTTTTCCACTGAAGATTTGCCTAACACAAATACTACCGATGGAAGTTATATTGTTAGCGAAAAAAATTATGGAGCAGATAACAACAATGAAGTTTGGCTATATAAGATTTACGGAGGCGGACACGATTGGCCAGGTACTCAAGGAGCTAATATGGACATAGATGCATCTTTAGAGGCTTGGTTATTTTTTAATCATATAATGACCAACAGTCTTGGTGTAAACTATAATGAACAGGTGCATAACTATTTATATCCTAACCCTGCAAAAAACTCTTTTAGTATATCTTCTTCAAATGAAGTCATTTCTTATGTTATCTATAGCATCACAGGTGACAAAGTTTTGAAGGGAAGGAACAAAATTAATATTGATATTTCTAGTTTAAGTAGCGGTATTTATTTTGTAAAAGTTCTAGAAAACAATTTATCCTCAACCAAAAAACTTATCGTAAAATAGTCCTATTTTATTTTTTTAAACTTACAAAAATTAAAATTTTGTATTGTTTCAAATGGGGTAGTATGATTGGTATTTAAATGCTCTACTAGTTCAAAACTATTACAAAATAAACTCTGTAAATTTTTTACAGAATATCTGCTGATTTCCAATCCACTACATTTTACAGGGCCGTTTTCTGAAAAAGTTCCAATAATTAAAGTACCCTCTTTATTTATGTTTTCTTCACAAATATTTACGTATTTGTTTATTTCTTCTTTCTTAGTCAAAAAATGAAATACGGCTCTATCATGCCATAAATCAAAGCTTCTATTTGGTTTAAAATCTAAGATATCCAAATTGTAGAATTTGCCAGAATTTTTGTAATTATTTGTTCTTTTTTCTACTTCTTTTAATGCATTATTAGATATGTCAAGTAAGCTAATCTTCGAATATTCTTTTTCTAGTAAATTGTCAATTAAGAAGCTTTTTCCACATCCAATATCAATTATTTCAGCAAACTTATTAATTCCAGAACTTTCAATCAAAGAAAGAGATATAAGTGGTTTTTTCTGAAACCAGCTCACTCCATCTAACTTTTTAGTTTCATATATTATTTCCCAATGTTTTTCTTTCTCTTTCATAAGATTATTATTTATAACATAAAAGTACATAAGATTATAATTACTTTTACTTGATATATAATAATATCTTATACAGCCCCGTAGTTTAATGGATAGAATAGAAGTTTCCTAAACTTTTGATACAGGTTCGATTCCTGTCGGGGCTACAATTTATTCCCAAGAGAGGATTTAAAAGTCATTGCTTTTCATATAAAAATTATTTATCTTTAAAAAACTACTAGTTTAACTAACAAAATGCATCAATGAAAAAAATTATCTTTATTATATTAACTATAATTCCATTAATTATGAGTTCTCAAGAAAAAAATCTGCCATTTTCTGAAATTGGTGATTATCCTACTGAATATACTACAGTAAATGTTATTTCTAGACTAATTGATGGTTTAGGATATAGATTTTATTGGTCTACAGAATCTTTGACAGAAAATGATTTAAATTATAAGCCTAGTGAAGATAGCAGGTCTACAATGGAGGTAATTGAGCATATATATGGTTTATCTCTTATGATTGTAGCATCCTTTGATGGGAAAGAATTTGACTTTAAACAGGACAAATTAGATTATATAAATTTAAGAAAAGAAACTTTAAATAATCTTATGTATATAAAAAGTAAGTTAAAAGAAACTGCAGATTTGTCTCAAATAAATATTGAATTTAGTCAAGGTGATAATAAATTGAAATTTCCTTTTTGGAATCATTTAAACGGCCCTATGGCTGATGCTATTTGGCATTGTGGTCAAGTTGTTACAAATAGAAGAGCTAGTGGAAATCCACTAAATTCTAAAGTAAATGTATTTCTAGGTAAAACAATGCCTTAATTATTGTATTAGTAAATGGAGTAGATAATTCTATCAGTCATTTATTTGAATATTTTCCATTAAATCAAAGCTTGATATTTACTAATCTAATTATTTTTATTATTTAAAAAAACAGATTATTTTTATTTGCTTTAGCCTGTAGGCTAAAGATTTATTTCTAATAGTTAAAACTATTTTTTTATTTGTATTATTAGTTTTTAATGAATTAATGTAAATTAAAATATATTATAACTAAAAATTAAAAAAATGAAAAAATCAATTTTATTTATGCTGGCATTAACTTTATGTTTTAATGCTTACAGTCAAGAAGGCTGGATTTCTTACCACAAAGTTAATAAAGGCGAAATGCAATCTGCTAAAGATGCAATTGCCAAAAAAACTAAAAAATATAACGGCAGTAAAGACGGAGAGTTAATATATACTTTTCAAGTTGAAGCAGGGGAAAGAGCACAACAATTAATTAGATTTGGTGTTGGACCAACTATGGCTTCATTGGATGGGTATGATTCAGAGGGTTACAAATATTGGATGGATAATGTTTCTCCATTAATTAACAATGATAGTGGTACAGAGTATATTAGTTTTAACGAAAAAGCTAGTTTTGACAATGTAACTAGAGGAACAAATAGAGTGTCTAAAGTTTTACATTATAATGTCAAAAGAGATAAAGGAGCACACTTTTGGAAGTTTAGAAATAATGTTGCTAAAGCTGCTGCGGAATCTAATCAAGAAATGTCACTAAGCGTATGGACAACAACAATAGGTGGTGCTTCTGGCCATGTAATGGTTTTTTATTCTCACACAGATTATTCTGGTTTTGACGGAGAACAAGAATCTTGGCCTAAAGTTATGGAGGCTTACAATAAACTATTTGGTGCAAATTCATTCGAAACTGATCAAGCACTTTTTAATCAAAGTCTTGAAATGTGGGGAAACTATTCCGAAATATGGAGATGGTTGCCAGAGCTTAGTTCACCACTTACAGACATGTAATATTTGAACCTCTCATACAATATTTAAGTTTAGTGTATGAGAGGTTTCTTTGACACCCAAATCAATAAAATTATGAGTAATTATGAAATTGTCATAAATGACATTAAATTAAATTTTAAAGACAGCAAGTATTCTACTTCTCAACTGCTGGATAATACCGGTTTGGATAAAACCACCGCTCGCGATGCAATTAAGAACAAAACTAGCAGATCTATTTCTAATTACATTAGATTTTATAGACTTAATTATGCTCAAGAACTTTTAAAGAAAGGGGAAAAAAATGTATCCGAGATTGCTTATGATTCTGGGTTTTCATCACTTTCTTATTTTTCTAAATCATTTAAAGACGAGTTTGGTTACAGTCCTAATGCTTCGCTAAACAATGTTAAACTTACTAGGCAATTTAAAACTGCCATGATTTCAACTATTCAGAATAAGAAAAACCTCTCTTATTTAGTTTATTCTATATTATTGATTTTTATTGTAATTCTTCTTGTACCATATTTTAATTTTATTGATAACTCTGAAAAAGAGAACAAAAAACTTATGCTTCAAGATTATTCTAAAATTAATAATTTAGAGTACAATACTTTATTAATAAATGACACTGTTTTATTAAGCCCAAAAATGAGAAACTATAACATTTTTTGGAGAACCAGTGATAATTTTGAGTGGTGTAAATTGACTAAATTAAATGATTCATTTGCTTTATTTCCAACTAAAATGTCATCTGATTATAATCAAATAAAAGTAGAGCAACCAGGAAAAGAATCTTTCCAGTTTTTCACATCTGCAAAAATGTTTAAAAATGTAAAAGTTACTTTGGATGACAAACAAGATGAGGAAGGAATTTATTTTCCCGAAACAGATTTATTCTTAGCCAACACTAATTATTCTAAATCCCATGAAAACCTTTTAATTAAACCATTTTACATGGATAGGTATGAGGTTTCTAATAAAGAATTTAAAGAATTTGTGGATGCTAATGGCTATTATAGAGAAGAATATTGGCCAACAAAGCTAATGCACAATGGAACGGAAATTAGTTTTAATGATGTTAAAACTAGTTTTGTCGATAAATCTAATTTTCCTTCTCCCAAAAACTGGGTACAAGGTACATATGAAAATGGGAAGGATTTATTCCCTGTTTCGGGAATATCCTGGTATGAAGCAAGTGCTTATGCAAAATTCAGAAATATGTCCCTACCGAGTGTTGCAGAATGGTTTTATGCATTTGATAGAAACAGACCTGAGAGAGCTTTGAAAAATGCAAATATTAATTCTTACAATTATACAAAATCAAGAATTGAATCTAACTCAGTTAACAATAACGGAATTTTTGATATGGCTGGCAACGTTAGAGAGTGGGTTAGTAATAACATTAAAGACGATCATAGTAAAGGTATTTTGGGAGGTTCATTTGCAGATGATACGTATGTACCTTTTGATTTTTACTCTCAAGATGCATGGAATAGATCTAGTTATAATGGTCTTAGATTAGTTAAAAAAATAGAGCCTGATAATTCTGGTGAAATTTTTTACAAAAGAGAAAAACTAAGAAATTTTTATGAAAATTACAGAACTACAGAAAAAGAGTGGAACTTAATGGAAAGTTTGTATATGTATGATAAAAATAAAATCAGCTTTGAATCTGTTAATACTTCAAAAGTAACTGGTCAGGAATTTTATTGTACATCATCTAATGTAATTTCTTCTAATATGACAATGCCAATTCATCATTTGCAAGCAAACCCAAATGTCAAATCAAAAAAAGCAATTATATATTTTCCAGGTTCTAATGCATTGTATAGAGATAAATTAAATTATCCAACATCGGTTACAGCTATGGTAAATTCTGGTATTGATGTTATATTTCCAGAGTATTTAAGTACTTACTCACGAAAAGATGAAATGAAAACTGATATTGGGAACACTTCAATGAATTATAGAGATCATTTAATTACATGGGTTAAAGAAGTTAGATACGCAGTGGATTATGCAATTGAAAATGGTTATGAGCCACACTATTTTGGAGTAAGCTGGGGAGGTCAAGTAGGAGTTAATATTTTGGCAATTGAAAAAAGATTCAAAACAGGTGTTTTATTTGTTGGAGGAATTTCATTAGATGACGTTAGAGAAGAAATTCAGCCAGAAAAATACGCTGCTAGAATTAAGACCCCTACATTACTTTTAAATGGTAGATATGATTTTTATTTTCCTTATCAATCTTCTCAATTACCACTTTATAATTTGATGGATTTAAACGACAATAACAAAAGGCATGTAGTGGTTGATTATGCTCATTATGTTCCAATGCATATTGTTAGAGATGAAACCTTAGAATGGATTAACAATAAGTAATTTATTTACTATATTTAGTAATGAGATTATTTCTATTAATATTTTTATACCCAACTTTTTTTCTATTTTCTCAGACTTTTTACTCAGTGGACTATGCCTATCAGGCTGATATTAAGGTCCATGTTGTTGACTATGAGTATCAAGCAGATTTATTAGTTTATAAATTGAAAAACAAATATGAAGCTAAAGGTAACTCAGGGTTATGGTACTTCTCCGACTATGCTTATCAAGCAGATTTTAAAGTTTTTTTTGTGGACAAAAAATATCAAGGTGAGTTAAACGTATATTTCGTGAAAAACAAATACCAAGCAAAATGGAAGTCTAATAACAAAAAGCAGTTGTTATTTTGATTATTTATAACTTTATTAAGAAATAGTCAATAAATTTTACATTTATTTGTAGTCAATTAAAAAAAATTCTGATGAAATTTTTTCTTAGAAACGTATATTTATTTTTAGTTTTTTTATCCTTTAGCACTAATGCTCAAATTTTAGAACCTGTAAGCTGGGAGTTTGAAACAGTTAAAATAACCGATACTGAATACGAACTTGTTTTCACAGCTGATATTGACGATAAGTGGTCAGTATATTCTCAATTTATTGATGGTTTAGGCCCAGTTCCAACAACATTTGAATTTGATGAAAACTCAAAAGTTGAATTTGTAGAAAGTGTAATTGAAGATGAGAATAATAGAGTTACCGAGCAAGATCCAGTTTTTGGTATCGTAGTTTCAAAGTTTTACTCTCAGGCAAAATTCACTCAAAAAGTTATTATTAAAGACATAGAGACTTCAGTATCTGGATACTTGACATTCATGACTTGTGATGACACACGCTGCTTACCACCTACAGATATTGATTTTCGTTTTGAGTTTGGTGCTATAAATAGCTCAAACAATGATGATTTAAACACTAATTCAAATTCTAAATTAGTGCAAGACCCAAATATTTTATTATATGGATATGAGCCTCAAGAAGTAGTTTCTTCTACAAATAACTGTAACACTGAGGTATCGGAATCAAGTTCTGAAAAAAGTAAAACACTATTTAGTATTTTTGGCCTTGGATTCATAGGTGGATTGTTAGCGTTACTTACCCCTTGTGTTTTCCCAATGATTCCACTCACTGTTAGTTTTTTTACTAAAAAGAATGATAAAAAAGGAGTTTATAGCGCATTGCTATATGGTTTTTTCATTGTTTTAGTTTACTTGCTTTTAAGCGTCCCATTTCATTTGCTAGATTCAGTAAATCCTGATATTTTAAATGAGATATCTACTAATATTGTTTTAAATATCATTTTCTTTTTAATATTTATATTTTTTGCATTCTCATTTTTTGGATATTACGAATTGACATTACCCTCTAGTTGGGTAGACAAATCAACTAAAGGGGAAACCTTTGGAGGAGTTTTAGGAGTCTTTTTTATGGCTTTAACTCTTGCAGTTGTCTCATTTTCTTGTACTGGTCCGATTTTAGGATCGCTTCTTGCAAGTTCGATAACAAGTGATGGTGGAGCTTGGCAATTAACTGCAGGAATGGGTGGTTTTGGTGTTGCTCTGGGATTACCATTTGCATTATTTGCAATGTTTCCTAAGGTATTAACCAACTTGCCAAAGTCAGGATCTTGGCTGAATACAATCAAAGTTGTTTTAGGATTTGTTGAACTCGCCCTTGCTTTGAAATTTTTATCCAACGCAGATTTAGTTGCTCATTGGGGTCTTTTAAAAATTGAAGTATTCTTATTTTTATGGTTTGTTATTTCAGCGTGTTTAACACTTTATTTATTAGGGGTAATTAAATTCCCTCATGATCAAAAAGTAAAGAACTTTTCGTTCCTTAGAATTTGTAGTATTGCTTTGGCTTTTAGTTTTTCGATATACTTAGCCTCTGGATTCAGCTATAATAATGAAACATCTACTTTTAAACCCTTATCCTTACTTAGCGGTTTAGCACCACCTGTTGGTTACAGTATTTTATATCCAAACGAATGTCCTAATAACTTAGACTGTTTTAAAGATTTAAAAACTGGAATTGATTATGCTGTAAAAGTTAATAAACCAATTCTTTTAGATTTTACTGGTTTTGCATGTGTTAATTGTAGAAAAATGGAAGAGCATATATGGCCTTTATCTAGTGTAGATAAAGTGATAAGAAATGACTATGTGTTAATTTCTTTGTATGTCGATGATAAAAAATATTTACCTGAAAATGAACAAATTCTTGTTGAAAGAAGTACAGGGGATGGGTTCAGAAAACTAAAAAATTATGGACATAAGTGGGCCCATTTTCAAACAGAATTTTTCAAAACTAACTCACAGCCCTACTATGTCCTTTTAAGCCCAGATGGTAAGGAAATATTGTCATCACCCGTTGGCTACACACCAAATGAGCAAGATTATTTATCCTTTTTACAATGTGGATTAGAATCTTTTAATTCGAAAAGCACTAAATTTAATTTAAATTAAAGAATTAAGTGGGGGAAAAGAAACTTAAATATGATATTGCTTACTTAAAAATGGCTTTAGAATGGGGTAAACTTTCCTATTGTAAGCGAAAGAAAGTTGGTGCTTTGATAGTTAAAAACAATATGATTATCTCAGATGGATACAACGGTACACCTTCTGGATTTGAAAACATTTGTGAAGATGATGAAAATTATACAAAATGGTATGTCCTTCATGCTGAAGCAAATGCAATAACGAAAATAGCTTCTTCAACCCAATCTTCCGATGGAGCAACGCTATACATTTCATTATCTCCTTGTAAAGAATGCAGTAAATTAATACACCAAGCTAAAATAAAAAGAGTAGTATTTAATAAGGCTTACAAAGACACATCTGGATTAGAGTTTTTAGAAAAAGCTGGGATAGAGATAACTCACATAGCCAACTTAGACTAGTTTTTCTTTTCTAACTTTTGAATCTTTTTTGAAGTTCTTAAAATAGTCATCACTAAAATACAGCACAGACCACACATTATTGCAATAAGTGCTATTATGCTATCTCCAGAAAAAGGATTTGTCCAATCTATAATTGTACAGTTATAAATAACTATTAAAAAAGCAATAATTGAAATTACATAGGTTGATTTGATCATTTTAAATTAGTTCTTTAATATTAGACATAAATAACTTTACAGCTATCGCAAGTAAAACTACACCAAATACTTTTCTTATTATTTGTATCCCATTTTTACCGATTATTTTTTCAATTTTACCGGATGTTTTTAAGACTAAATAAATCACAATAACATTAACTATAATTGCAATAATTATATCAGGTGTCGAAAACTCTGACTTAATAGAAAGTAGGGTTGTTAAACTTCCAGGGCCTGCGATTAATGGAAATGCTAGCGGAAATACAGACGCTGTCATTGTTGTGTTATCTTCATCTTTGTATAATGTGATTCCTAAAATCATTTCCAAAGCAATAAAAAATAAAACAAAAGAACCAGCTACAGCAAAAGAGTTAACATCAATGCCAATTAGTGACAAGATATTCTCACCAATAAATAAGAAAAATATCATTATTACCCCGGCAATCAGAGAAGCTTTTTCACTTTGAATATGGCCAACTTTTTTTCTTAAATCAATAATTATAGGAATATTCCCCACTATATCAATAACAGCAAATAAGATCATAAAGGCTGTAAATATATCTTTGAAATTTAAATCCATACTTGTTAATTATTTATGCAAATTTCAGTTAATTATATATAATTACAATGATAATTTTTATATTTTTTTTTATATATATATTTGGTCTATGTTTCAAATTAAAAACACTCTAATTTCAGAGTCTATTATAGAAAATGATTTTGTATGCAACCTTGGCGCATGTAAAGGAGCCTGCTGTGTTGAGGGTGATGCTGGAGCTCCTTTAGAGGTTAAGGAATTAGATGAAATAAAAAAGTTTTACCCAATTGTAAAGCGTTATCTCAGCCCGACATCTATTAATGAAATAAATCAACAAGGACAATTTATTACTACTGACTCAGGCGATTTAGAAACCCCACTTGTAAATGGTAAAGAGTGTGTTTATTTGATTTTAGATAAAAATAAAATACCGGAGTGTAGTTTTGAAAAAGCATATAACCAAGGACTTATAACATGGAAAAAACCTATATCATGTCATTTGTATCCTGTTAGAACCAAAGATTTTAGTGAGTTTGTTTCGATAAATTATGATAAATGGGCTATTTGTGATGACGCATGTATTTTGGGAAAAGAACTAAAAGTTCCTGTCTATAAATTTGTAAAAGAGGCATTGATTAGAAAATTCGGAAAAGACTGGTACTTAGAATTAGAATTGGCCGCAAAAGATTTTAAAAAATAGACTTCAAATTTTTTTGATTTTTTTGATTTTAATTTTTTTATCTCTTGATAGACATTTTTTTTATCTGTTCTCAAAGTACTGTTAATCAATATTTTATAATTCAACTTTTATCTTATTTATTTTTTTAAATAAAACTTGTTTTGTTAAAAACTTGTACACAATGTTAATAAAGATGGCTTTCATTTTCGAGAAAAATTTTGAATATTTGTTAGTCTCAAGTTATATTAAATTTAACGCTAATTTTTAAAATTATATTAAGTATGTCAAATGCAGTAGAGCCACTTTTGGAAGAAAATAAATCAAGATTTGTAATATTTCCAATTCAACACCATGATATATGGGAATGGTACAAAAAATCAGAAGCTAGTTTTTGGACAGCTGAAGAGATTGATTTACACCAAGATCTAACGGACTGGACAAACAAATTAAATGATGATGAAAGATATTTTATTAAACACATTTTAGCTTTTTTTGCAGCAAGTGATGGTATTGTTAATGAAAATTTAGCTGAAAATTTTGTAAACGAAGTGCAATATAGTGAGGCTAAGTTCTTCTATGGTTTTCAGATTATGATGGAAAACATACATAGTGAAACATATTCTTTACTTATCGATACATACGTAAAAGATGAAAAAGAAAAAGATCAATTGTTTAACGCAATTGAGACATTTCCTGCGATTAAGAAAAAAGCTGACTGGGCTCTTAAATGGATTGACTCCCCTAGCTTTGCTGAGAGATTAATCGCTTTTGCCGCTGTAGAAGGGATCTTCTTTTCTGGTGCTTTTTGCTCAATTTTTTGGCTTAAAAAAAGAGGACTGATGCCGGGATTAACTTTCTCTAACGAATTAATTTCTAGAGACGAAGGAGTTCACTGTGATTTTGCTGTTCATTTACATAATAAACACTTAATCAATAAAGTTCCCAAAGAGAGAATCAGAGAAATTTTAATTGACGCTTTAAATATTGAAAGAGAATTTATAACAGAATCTCTTCCAATTAGCCTTATAGGTATGAACGATAATTTGATGTCTCAGTACTTAGAATTTGTGACAGACAGATTACTTGGTGAATTAGGATGTGAGAAGGAGTACAATACTTCAAATCCATTTGATTTTATGGATATGATTTCATTACAGGGTAAAACCAATTTCTTTGAAAAAAGAGTTTCTGAATATCAAAAAGCAGGAGTTTTAAATAAAGAAGAAGAAAAAGATAAATTTAGTTTCGATGCAGATTTTTAATCTCACTGCAATTTAAGTTTTTTTCAATTTTCTAAGACAATAATAAATTAACTAACTAACTTCTGGTCACTAACCCAGAATAATAAACGAGCTACAAATATGTTTGTACTAAAAAGAGACGGTAAAAAAGAGCCTGTGATGTTTGATAAAATCACAGCAAGAGTTAGAAAACTTTGCTATGGGTTAAACCCATTAGTGGATCCAGTAAAAGTTGCTGCCAGAGTTATTGAAGGACTATACGATGGAGTTACTACAAGTGAATTAGATAATTTAGCTGCTGAAATTTCGGCTACAATGACTACTGCACACCCTGATTTTGCTAAATTGGCTGCTAGAATATCCGTTTCAAATTTACACAAAAACACTAAAAAATCTTTTAGTGATGTTATGGAGGATCTTCACAAGTATGTTAATCCAAGAACAGGAAAAAAAGCTCCCTTATTAGCAGATGATGTTTATAAAGTTGTATCAGAAAATAAAGAATTATTAGATTCTACAATTATCTACAATAGAGATTTTGGATATGATTATTTTGGATTTAAAACGTTAGAAAGATCATACCTTTTAAAGTTAAATGGAGAAATTGCTGAAAGACCTCAACACATGTTAATGAGAGTTTCAATTGGAATCCACCTAGACGATTTAGACTCTGTGATTGAAACATATGACTTGATGTCAAAAAAGTTTTTTACTCACGCAACTCCAACATTATTTAATGCTGGAACTCCTAAACCTCAAATGTCATCTTGTTTTTTGTTAACAATGAAAGATGATAGTATTGAAGGTATTTATGATACTTTGAAACAAACTGCAAAAATATCACAGTCTGCTGGTGGAATAGGATTATCTATTCACAATATCAGAGCTACCGGAAGCTATATAGCTGGAACAAATGGTACTAGTAATGGTATTGTTCCGATGTTACAAGTTTTCAACGATACTGCAAGATATGTAGATCAAGGAGGAGGAAAAAGAAAAGGAAGTTTTGCCATTTATATTGAGCCATGGCATGCTGATATTTTTGATTTTCTAGATCTAAAAAAGAATCACGGAAAAGAAGAAATGAGAGCTAGAGATCTTTTTTATGCGATGTGGGTTCCAGATTTATTTATGAAAAGAGTACAAGAAAATGCTGAATGGACTCTAATGTGTCCAAATGAATGTCCTGGACTTTGTGACGTTCATGCAGATGCTTTTGATAAAATGTATTTAAAATATGAAAAAGAGGGTAAGGGAAGAAAAACAATTAAGGCAAGAGAACTATGGGAAAAAATCCTTGAGTCTCAAATTGAAACAGGAACTCCCTATATGCTATATAAGGATGCTGCAAATGTAAAATCTAATCAACAAAATTTAGGAACTATAAGGTCTTCTAATCTTTGTACAGAAATTTTAGAATACACTTCACCGGATGAAATTGCAGTATGTAATTTAGCTTCGATTGCTCTACCTATGTTTATAAAAGACGGAGAATTTGATCATCAAGAATTATATAGAATTACAAAACGAGTAACAAAAAATTTAAATAGAGTAATTGATAGAAACTACTACCCTGTTAAAGAAGCTGAAAATTCAAACTTTAGACATCGACCAATTGGTCTAGGAGTACAAGGTTTAGCAGATGCCTTTATTTTATTAAGATTACCATTTACAAGTGACGCTGCAAAGAAATTAAATCAAGATATTTTTGAAACATTATATTTTGCAGCAGTAGAAGCATCCATGGAAGAAGCTACAAATGATGGCCCATACCAAACCTATGAAGGCTCTCCTATTAGTAAAGGTGAATTCCAACATAATTTATGGGGCGTTGATGAAAAAGAACTTAGTGGAAACTGGGACTGGGCTGACTTAAGAAAAAAAGTGCTTAAAAATGGAGTAAGAAATTCTTTATTAGTAGCACCAATGCCTACAGCTAGTACATCACAAATATTAGGTAATAATGAATGCTTTGAGCCATATACTTCAAACATATATACAAGACGCGTATTGTCTGGTGAATTTATTATAGTAAATAAGCATCTTCTTAGAAGATTTAGTAAATCTTGGACTTTGGAATGAAGGCTTAAAACAAGATATTATGAGAGCGAATGGCTCTGTTCAAAATATTGACATAATTCCTGACGATATAAAAGAATTATATCGCACTGTTTGGGAGTTAAGTATGAAAGATATAATTGATATGTCTAAAGAACGAGGATATTTCATCGACCAGTCACAATCTTTAAATCTATTCTTAGAAGGAGCTACTATGGCCAAATTAACTTCTATGCATTTTTATGCTTGGAAGAGTGGTTTAAAGACTGGAATGTATTATTTAAGAACTAAAAGTGCTGTAGATGCAATTAAATTTACTTTAGACACTAAATCTGAGTCTGAAACAAAAAAAGATGCTAAAGCAAGCCAGCAGTTGCTGAACCAGCAGTAGAGGTAAAGCCAGAAGTTGTTGCAAGTAAAAAGAAAGCTGCAGTTAAAACAGCTCAAAAATTTGCTGAAACAAAAGATGTGGTTGTTGAACCTATGAGTGCTGACGAAATGAAACAATTAATCGCTCAATCCAAAGATGGCCAAGGGGATGATTGTTTAATGTGTGGGTCTTAAATAGAGAAATACATAAATAAAAAAAAGCTCCTAATTTAATTAGGAGCTTTTTTTATGGACAAAACTTTAAGTTATATGAATTATTATCTATCCAGTTTAGCTGGCTCAACAGATGAATCGTGAGATTCATTATAGTCAGATAATAAATTCATAATCGCGTTTAATAAATCTTTAGTTTCTTGTAAAACTCCGAAAGTATAAGGTTGTATTCTTTGGGCTCTTTTCTTCATTTCTTGTTCTAGCTACCTGAGCTAAAATCTTATCTTGAACTAATTTATAAATACCATCTTTTTTCTTTATAACAGATTTAATTTTATTAAAAGATTTGTTTTTATATAAGTCATTTACTTCCATAAACAATTCACTTATACTAGAGTTAACTTCAATTAACTCTCTTATTTGAGTCAACTTAAGCTTACTATGATTGTTATTCACATGCTTATAGCTAGCCTTATTTATGTATTCTAAAGACTGTGTAATATCTTGAAGATATCCAAGAAGACTAATATAAAAATTACTTGCATTTAAACTTGATTCATCTAAATTTTTGATAAAATAAAATAGATTGTCTCTTAATTCATCTACATCTTTAGAAAGCTTAGCGGTCTGTTTTTTATTCTTCTTTAATAAATCTAAATCTTGCTTTGAGAGTCCTTCTATTGCGTTAGAGTACACTTTTTCTCCTCTCTTCATTACCTTAGATATATTTTTTGAGCTTTCAAAAATAACTCCTTGTAAAGAACTACTTTCATCCAGAGATAAGTTTTCTTCATCATTAATTTCAGAATCATTATTGCCTTTTAAATAACCTCTAATACCAATAATTATTATTGCAAATAATAGTACTGCAATAAATAATTCTGAAATATTAATTAAATAAGCAATTGTTCCAGCAGCTGTAAATGCAATTAGTGCTGTTCCAAACCATCCTCCAATTACATTTAACACACCAGCAACTCTATAAACTGCACTTTCACTTCCCCATGCTCTATCGGCCAGTGAAGTACCCATTGCTACCATGAAAGTTACATAAGTAGTTGATAGAGGTAATTTATAAGATGTAGCTATTGAAATTAAAATTCCTGCAACCATCAAATTCACAGACGCTCTGACTAAATCAAAAGCAGGCTTATCTTCATCAGAGATAGTCGCTGATAATACGCCACTTTTTTCAACAAACTGTTTTTCTATAAAGTCATTAATTGGTTTTGGAGTTACCTTATCAATTAATAAAGACGACTTACTTGCGAATCTAACTAAAAATCTAGAAAGAAAGTTTGGATTAAACCTCTCTTTTGTGTCACCTTGTTTTGATAAATCAATAGATGTCTTTACAACTCGTTTCGCTTTTGAAGAAAACCAAAGAGTAATAACCATTATCATTCCAGCTGCTAATAATAATGCATTTGGAGTGGGCACCTTTGAGGCTAAGACTTCCATACTAAACTCATTTGCAGCAACACCTGAAGCAAGCCATGCTTCATAAGACTGCCAGGCAGCAATAGGGACCCCAATAAAATTAACTAAATCGTTTCCAGCAAATGCTAGAGCAAGAGCAAATGTCCCAATTAGTATAATAATTTTATAAATATTAGTCTTAAAAGATACTATAAGAGCGTATGAAAATAATGACCAGAAGACTGAACTAACCGCTATTATTGAAGTTACTTTAGTTTCTAAAAAATCTTTAATAGTAAGCCCGCCAATTACATCAAAACTAAGTTTAGCATATGATGTTCCTTTAATACCTTTCATTAAAATAAAATAAGATATAGCAGTAATTGCTATACCTCCAAAAATTGCACTTACCCATGCAGCTTTATTTTCAAAATCATATGATAAAAGTACCCTTGAAACCCATTGTACTATTGCCCCAATGGAAAAGGCGACGAAGACCGAGAGCAGTATTCCAAATATAATTTGAGTTGCTTTAGAGGTATTAATGTATATGACAAGGTCTGAAAAACTTCCACTATCAGCTCCTATTTTTATTAATGCCATTGCAACAGCTGCACCAAGCAATTCAAAAACAATTGATACAGTTGTTGAAGTTGGCATCCCGACTGAATTGAAAAAATCTAATAATAAAATATCAGTTATCATTACTGCCATAAAAATTATCATTATTTCACTAAACATAAATTCCCCAGGGTTAAAGATCCCTTTTCTGGCAACCTCCATCATTCCACTTGAGAACACAGCTCCAACGGCGATTCCAATACTAGCTACTATCATTATAGTCCTAAACGAAATTGCTTTAGAACCAATTGCTGAGTTTAAAAAATTAACAGCGTCGTTACTAACACCAACTACTAAATCTGCAATAGCTAAAACAGCTAAGGCAACAATCATTAATAAATAAATATTATCCATTTTTTATTTTTTTAAAGTTTAAACTCTGCATTTAGATATACTAATGAAGAATCTGTAATATTTGAATCTTTGTAATTAAAATTTCTAGAGTTTAGAGAAAACTTAACCCCCTTAACAGCTTTATATTCAATACCCACCATGGTTAATCCGCCGTCATTTTCAAAATTCCAATTAGTATCGCTTCCATCAACTTGATTGGAAGTAAGCTTATCGTATCTAACAAAAACCTCAAACTTTTCGTTTAGCAAATAACTTCCATAGAAAGATAAGCCAGTTAAATTATGGTCTTCTGCTGCATTTTTATAGGTTTCACCATTTTGCATTTCATTGTATTCTGCTCCAAATCTAAATTTGTCTGATTTATATCCTGCAAAAACCCCAATATTATTTATGGCTTTTGAATCGACTACTGCATGGGTATCGTAATAAAACTTTGTTGTTATATTCTTGTTTAGTTTGTAAATTAAATTTGTTCCAAATCTTTGATTACCATCTTCATCTTGAACATTTTTATATCCTTCACCATTAACAATAAATACATTTGAAGTTAATTTATCAGAAAGTTTTATTTCTGCATTAACTCCTAAATCTGCACTACTTCCAAATTTATATTCGTCTTGTAGAGTCTTGTAGAGATATCTATACCCCCATATTTTTTCTTGATCCTTAAACATTTTACCACCAATCATCCCCATGCTTAATTTAAAGTTTGAATTTACTTTCCAATCTAATTGAGCAATTTTTAAAAAAGCAGTATGAGAACTTCCTGCACTATTTTTTCCTATATCGTAAGTAATTTTTGCAGAAACAGATTCATTAAAAGAATATTTATATCCTAAGTAGACTCTTGACAATTCGAATGCACTAGTTTGTGTGGTGTTTTCTGTAAAGTCATAATGATAATTCCAAAACGTAGTAAAATGAGGTTCTCCGTTTGGTGAACTATCATTTTCTTGGCTGATTGAAAGTAGTGGTAATGTTAATAAAAACGCTAATAGAGATAATTTATTTTTCATTTTAATTAGTTTAATATATTGCAAATATCAAGCAATAACCAAAGCCCAATGTTAAGCTAATGTTAAGTATATTATTCTTACTGTTTTTTAATTATCTTGCCAATAAATATTTTTAAATGGACTGGGAACAATTACTCTCCTTAAAACGCCAAGGAGATCAAACAAAGCGAATTAGAAAAGAACAAGACGAAAATAGACTTGGCTTTGAAGTAGATTATGATAGAATTATTTTTTCCTCTGAATTTAGAAGCCTTCAAGATAAAACTCAGGTTATTCCTCTGTCAGATAGTGATTTTGTTCACACCAGATTAACCCACAGTTTAGAAGTAAGTGTTGTAGGAAGATCCCTTAGGAAGAAAAGTAGGTAGCAAAATATTACTCAAGTACCCCCACCTTAAAGAAACACATGGATATCAATCCAACGATTTTGGAGCTATTGTTGCATCTGCTTCTTTAGCACATGATATTGGTAACCCGCCATTTGGACATAGTGGTGAAAAATCTATAGGCCAATATTTTAAAAAAGGAAATGGAATAAAATACACTACAGAGTTAACTAAAAAAGAATATCAAGATTTGTGTGATTACGAAGGCAACGCTAATGGTTTTAAGATACTTACTCAATCAAGAGTTGGAAGAGAAGGAGGGCTTAGATTAAGTTATGCAACATTAGGAGCGTTTGTTAAATATCCAAAAGAGTCCTTACCAATTAAACCAACAAATAATGTAAGTGATAAAAAATTTGGAGTTTTTCAAAGTGAAGTCTCTGTATTTAATGATGTTTTTAATGAACTTGGATTAATTGATAATGATAGTAAGTTTAGACATCCACTAGCTTTTTTAGTAGAAGCAGCGGATGATATATGTTATACAATAATTGATTTTGAAGATGGCATTAATCTGGGGCTTATTGAAGAGGAATTTGCTCTTGAGTATTTAATAAACTTAGTTAGAGATAGTATTAATATTAATAAATATAATTCACTTACTAATAAACAGGATCGTGTAAGTTATTTAAGAGCATTAGCGATAAATACCTTAATAAATGAAGTTGTAGAAATTTTCATTACTAATGAAGAAGAAATTTTAAAAGGAAATTTTAAATCTTCATTACTTGATAAAAGTAAATTCTCAGCTCAAATTAATGATATTATTAAATTAAGTGTTAGTAACATTTATCAATCAAAAGAAGTAATTGAAAAAGAAATTTCAGGATATAATATTATTAATAAACTTCTTGATACGTTTATTATATCTCTTAACAATTACGAAGAAGGATCGGAGAGTAGCTATGATAAATTAATATTACATCTATTACCAAATCATATTAATTTAAAAGGATCCAATTTGTATGATAGGTTAATTGGAGTATGTCATTTTATATCTTCCATGTCAGACTCTCAAGCTGTGACTATGTACAAAAAAATTACTGGGCACCAGTTTTAAAAATTACTGATAGTTTTTTCTAGGTTAGTTCTATCAAGCCCTATTGATTCTTTTAATTTTTCTGTCTCCCCATGTTTGACAAAAATATCAGGGATTCCTAAAACTTTGACTTTATTTGAATAATTATTTTCAGACATAAATTCTAATACAGAACTGCCAAAACCACCAGCTTTCACTCCATCTTCTATTGTTATTATCTTATCACCCCTTTGACATACTTTATGTAATATTTTGGTATCTATTGGTTTAATAAACCTCATATCATATAAACTAAGGTCAAGTTTATTTGAAATGTCTATTACCTCATTTATAATTGTCCCAACACATAATATACTTAATAATTTACCACTTCTAATTTCTTCACCTTGTCCAATTTTCACTTCTTTATATTTCTTTTTCCAGTCTAAGATCAATCCTCTTCCTCTTGGGTATCTAATTGCTATTGGGCCTCTATTTTTAAGTTGAGAAGTATATAAAATATTTCTGAGTTCTATTTCATTTCTTGGAGCAAAAATAATTAAGTTAGGAATGCATCTTAAATAAGAAATGTCAAATACCCCGTGATGAGTAGCCCCATCATTTCCAACTAGCCCAGCCCTATCAATACAAAATATTACAGGAAGTTTTTGTATCGCTACATCATGAATAATTTGATCATAAGCCCTTTGTAAAAAAGTCGAATAGATTACGCAAAAAGGAATTAATCCTTGAGTAGCAAGTCCTGCAGCCAATGTTACAGCGTGCTGTTCAGCGATACCAACATCAAACGCTCTTTCTGGGAACTCTTTAATCATATACTTTAAAGAACTTCCAGTTGGCATTGCAGGAGTAATCCCAATAATTTTTTTATTTTTTTTTGCTAAATCTAAAACTGTTAACCCAAAAACATCTTGGAATTTTGGAGGCAGTTTATCATTTTCATTTTTATGAACTATCCCAGTTTTATTGTCAAACTTTCCAGGTGCATGATATTTAATTTGGTCTTCTTCTGCGAGCTTTAAACCTTTTCCTTTCTTAGTGATTATATGTATTAATTTTGGCCCCTTCATTTTCTTAGCTTTACAAATACAGCTAATAATGAAGGTATATCATGACCATCTATTGGTCCTAAATATTCAAAGTTTAATAACTCAAAAATGTTATCTGTTTTATTAGCATTGATTTTTACTGAACAAAGATAGTTTTTCAAGGCACCTACACTTGGGTCTATTCCAATAGAATTGTCATTTAATATAACTGTAATATTAGAATCAGTAACACCAGCATGATTTAAAGCTTCAAATGCCATTCCACTTGCAATTGATGCATCACCTATTACTGCTATGTGTTGTCTTTCTAGTTCATTTTTTATTTTTGAAGCTAAACTCATTCCAAGAACAGCTGAAATTGAAGTAGAAGAATGACCAACGCCAAAGTTGTCAAACTCACTTTCATTTAACTCAGGGAAACCACTAATTCCACCAAACTCTCTGTTGGTATGAAAAATATTTTTTCTTCCAGTTAATATTTTATGCCCATACGCTTGATGACCTACATCCCAAACTAATTTATCATAAGGAGTATTAAATATATAGTGAAGTGCAATTGTTAATTCAACAGTTCCTAAACTAGCACCAAGGTGCCCCTCTTTAATTGACACGATATCAATTATAAATTTTCTAAGATCTTTGGCAAGCTCAGTTAAGTCTTTTTTAGAAATATTTTTTAAATCCGGAACTCCATTTACTCTGTCTAAAAATTTCAAGCTCAACCTTTTAAATTAAAAAATAAATTTATGAAATTAATTCTCAAAAGAGATGTTTAATTTCAAAAAACCAATTTGTAATTCGTAGTTAATATCCTTAATTTCACAGACCTTAAACTTGAGCATATTAATTATGAAGAATAAATTTTAGTGTATGGATTATGATATTGTGATTATTGGAGCAGGTTTATCAGGTATAGGCGCTGCCTGCCATTTAGAAAGAAAAAACCCGGAAAAAAAATATAAGATTTTAGAGGCCAGAGAAGAAATTGGGGGTACATGGAGTCTATTTAAATATCCAGGTATTCGTTCAGATTCAGATATGTATACTTTTGGCTATTCATTTAAAACTTGGGATGATGATAAATCGTTTGCAGACGCTCCGTCAATCTTAAGTTATTTAAATGAAGCATCAGAAGAGTATAATGTTAAAAACCATATCAGCTTTAACCAGAAAGTAACGCATTACAATTTTGATAATAAGCAAAAAGTTTGGACAATTACTGCTGTAAACCCAATTACTCAAGAGGAAAGCTTATATACTGCTCAGTTCATATTTATTGCAAGTGGTTATTACAATTATGATAATGGTTATACACCAAAATATAATGGCTTGGACAATTTTAAAGGTCAATTTCTACATCCTCAAAAATGGAATAGAGATTTAGATTATAAAAATAAAAAAGTTGTAGTTATTGGAAGTGGAGCCACAGCTGTAACGATTGTTCCTGCTATTGCAGATGATGTAGAAAAAATTACAATGCTACAAAGATCTCCTACATATATTGCAGCTTTACCAAATAAAGATAAGATTGCAAAAATTGTAAAAAGTTTACTGCCAAAGAAAATTGCTCACATCATTGTCAGAGGAAAAAATATTTTAACAGGGATGCTTTTTTATAATTTATGCAGAAGGTATCCAAGAATAATGAAAAAATTTATTTTAAAAGGAATTAAAAAAGAATTAGGAGATTTTCCATTAGAACCTCATTTCTTACCAAACTATAAACCTTGGGACCAAAGATTGTGCTTGGTGCCTGATGGAGATTTTTTTAAAGCAATTAAAAAGGGAAAAGCTACTGTAGAAACAGATCTTATTGATACTTTCAAGGAAAATGGAATTTTACTAAAATCTGGTAAATTTTTAGAAGCTGATATTGTTGTAAGCGCTACAGGATTAAAACTACTTCCTTTTGGAGGTGTAAATATAGCATTGAATAATACACCTTTTGATATAACAAAACAATTTATTTATAAAGGATTAATGTTAAGCGAATTACCAAACTTCTTTGTTTTTGCAGGTTATACAAATGCCTCATGGACTTTAAAAAGCGATCTAACTAGTGAGTATATTTCTAGAATGTTAAAATATTTAGATAAACATAATTATAAATCTGTTCGGGCCAAAGTGATTGAAGAAAATTTGGGAGTATTGCCCTTAATTAATTTAGATTCAGGATATATACATAGAGCGAAACATATATTACCAAAACAAGGAGATCAGTTTCCGTGGAGACTATACCAAAATTATATTTTAGATTATAAAGTTTTACGATTAAATAAGATAAAAGATAAAAGGCTATTATTCAATTAAGTTGGAAAAACCTACTAATATTCTTAATTTAGAACCTCATATTGAAACCCACAAATTATGAAAAATTTAATATTTTGTTTTTTTACTACCATTACTATTTTTTCTCAAAATGAATTAACATCAACAATTAATAATTACCTAGACGATAATATGTCTAGATATTTATTTTTGGATTCTGATATTGATGAATTTACCATCAATAATGAAATTAATTCTGAAAGTATGGATATGAAAATACTATACATAAATCAGACCCACAATGGTTTAAAAATTCATAATGCCATTTCGACTATTTCAATTAAAGACAATGAAGTGTTTCATTATGCAAATAATTTCATTAGTAATATTGACGAAAAAATCAACTCTACTGAGCCGCTTATTAGTCCAAAACAAGCTATTATATCTACTGTAAATCATTTTGATTTAGGTCAATTAGAAAACTTAGAAGAAATAAGTAATACTAATAAAAATTTTATGTTTAATTCTGCAGGTGTCTCTCAGCATGAGATTCCGGTTAATCTAGGGTATTTTCTTTCAGATGAAAATAGTATCAAATTAGTTTGGGATTTAAGTATACACTCAACTAATGGAAAATTTTGGTATAGCGTTAGAGTTGATGCATTAACGGGGATTATAATTGATAAGTCAGATTGGATTATCAATTGTAATTTTGAGCCGTCAAATTCTATTGCCTCAAATAAAATATTTGAATCTTCAAATCAAACAAATAATAAGTCTATTTTAAACGATGGGGCTCAGTATAATGTTTTTGCATTGCCAGCAGAAAGCCCTATTCATGGACCTAGACAACTTTTATTAGAACCGTCAAACGATTTAGCTTCACCATACGGGTGGCATGACACTGATGGTGCTGAAGGTCCTGAATATACAATAACAAGAGGAAATAATGTATGGGCTAGAGAGGATATCGATGGACAAGGTGGTCAAGGGTATTCTCCAGATGGAACTTCTGAGCTAAATTTTGATTTTGAATTAAATTTTGAGCAGCAACCAATTGGTTATCAAGACGCTTCGTTAACTAACCTGTTTTATACCAATAATATGATGCATGATATATGGTATCAATATGGTTTTGATGAAGAAAGTGGAAACTTTCAAGAAAATAATTATGGAAATTCTAGCTCACCATGGGGAAGTGGAGATTCAGTTACTGCCGATGGTCAAGACGGTGATGGAATGAATAATGCTAGCTTTGGGACTCCCCCTGACGGAGGAAATCCAACAATGACTATGTATTTATGGAACGGACCTTCTGGGGAACCATTATCAATCAATAACGGCAATATGGCTGGATCATATGCAGCAAGACCTGCCGGATTTGGAAATGATTTACCTAGTCAAGACCCTTTGACTGCAGACTTAGCTTTAGTTACTGATGAACCTGTAATTGGAGGAGATAGTTATGATGCTTGTCAGAATATTACTAATGGTAGTGAAATTGCAGGAAAAATTGCAGTTATTAGAAGAGGCACCTGTGAATTTGGGTTTAAGATTTTAGCCGCTCAAGCTCAAGGAGCTGTTGGAGTTATAATGGTAAATAATGTTCCTGGAGATGCAATTACTATGGGTGAGGGAGCTGATGATGCTAGTAATACGCCACCTTCAGTTATGGTTACTCAAGAAATTGGAGATGCATTAATTAACGAACTCCTTGCTGGAGAAACTATAAGCGCCTCATTATTATTAGACACGTATAATTTAGATGGAAGCTTTGACAATGGGATAGTAGCTCATGAATATGGTCACGGAATATCAAATAGACTTACTGCTGGAGCATCTTCTACTAGTTGTTTACAAAATGCAGAACAAATGGGTGAAGGATGGTCTGATTGGTTTGGATTAATGATAACAATGGAAGAAGGAGATCAGTCAACAGACCCTAGAGGGATAGGTAATTTTGCATCTGGAAGAGCTGCAGACGGGAATGGAATTAGAAATGCACCGTATTCTACGGATCTTTCAATAAATAACTTTACTTACAACGATTCAAATAACGAGGCAGCTGTTAGCCAGCCTCATGGAGTTGGATTTGTTTTTGCTACGATGCTTTGGGATTTAACATGGGCATATATTGACAAATATGGGTTTGATCCTGATTTATTTAATGGTAATGGAGGAAATAATAAAGTAATGCAGTTAGTATTAGATGGATTAAAATTACAACCTTGTAGCCCTGGATTTATCGACGGAAGAGATGCAATTCTTGCTGCAGACATGGCATCCACTGGAGGCCAAAACCAATGTCTTATTTGGGAAGTTTTTGCAAATAGAGGACTAGGGTTTAATGCCTCTCAAGGGGATAGTGGAGATAGAACAGATCAGGTAGAAGACTTTAACTTACCTCCTGATGAAGATCCAACTCTAGAAAATTGTGAAGTTTTAAGTATAGAGAATATTACAAATTTAGCATCCGTTTATCCAAACCCATCTAATGGGTTAGTTAGTGTTTCATCACAATATATTAATGGAGAGACAACTGTTCAATTAATTGATATTAATGGAAGACAAGTGTTTAAAGGAAACTATAATTTTGAAAATAAAATTAATTTAAATTTTGAAAATATCAGTTTAGGAATTTATATACTGAAATTGAATAATAACAATATATTTTATAATTATAAATTAATTTTAAAGTAGTCAGACGCATGATTCTAAATTATGATTCTAATTATTTTATGCAAAAGGCAATTGAGGAAGCTAAATTTGGGTTAAATAAAGGAGAGGTTCCTGTTGGTGCTGTTATTGTAATTGATAATAAAATTATTGCTAGAGCACACAATTTAACTGAAACTTTGTGTGATGTAACTGCTCATGCTGAAATTTTAGCAATTACCGCTGCATCTAATTTTTTAGGAAGTAAATATTTACATGACTGCACTCTTTATGTAACTCTTGAACCTTGCTCAATGTGTTTTGGGGCTCTATATTGGAGTCAAATATCTAGAATAGTATATTCAGCTAAGGATAAAAAAAATGAGTTTAATGGCCATCAATTAAAGACCCATCCAAAAACTACAATTGAAGGTGGAGTTCTAGCTAATCAAACAGAGATAATGTTAAAGGAGTTCTTCAAAAGTAAAAGAAGCTGATAGAAAGCTTTAAATTTTACAAGAATTATAATAAGTGGTAATGTTAATGATAAGTTAAAGTTTAAAATCTGGCTTATTAAATCCATCTTTGGCATATGGTTTGTAATTAAGGTTGTAATTAAAAAAATAATTTAACTAAAAAATTAAAAACCAATTTTATGAAAAATGTATTAAAATTAAACAAATTACTATTTTTATTAACTTTCAGTTTTTTTATTATCTCATGTGATAATGATGATAATGATACGCAAGCAGCTCCTGAAGAATTAACAATCGTTGAAACAGCGGCAGCAACACCAGAACTAAGTATTCTTGTTGATGCTCTTACTGCTGCAGATGGAGATTTGTTAACTACTTTAAGTGGTGGCAATTTTACTGTATTAGCCCCTACAAATGATGCCTTTGTAGGATTTCTTTCTGCTAATGGGTTTGCATCCTTAGATGAAGTTCCGACTGACGTCTTATCCAACATATTATTAAATCATGTGATTACAGGCAGTGTTATGTCTACAGATTTAGCATCAGCAGGATCAGGCTACACTACTACTAATGCAACAAATATGGACGGTGACAACTTGAGCTTATACTTCAGTACTTCTAGTGGAGTAGAATTTAATGGACAATCTAGTGTTGTATCAGCAGATGTTACAGCCTCTAATGGAATTGTTCATGTAGTTGACGCTGTTATTGGACTACCAACAGTAGTGACGTTTGCAACGACAAACCCAACGTTTGAAACTTTAGTTGCTGCATTAACTAGAGATGACTTAAGTCAAGATTTTGTTTCAATTTTATCAACTACAGATGAGCCATCACCTTTCACAGTATTTGCACCAACTAATGACGCATTTGCATCATTACTTTCAGAACTTGGTGTTGATTCTTTGGGTGATATTGATGCTACAACACTTGAACTTACACTAGCTACACATGTAGTAGTTGAGGCAAATGTTAGATCTGGAGATTTAACCAACGGAATGAATATTACAACAATAGGGGATGCGTTAACTGTTTCACTAGATGCAGGCCCGCAACTTATTGATTTAAATGATAGAATTGCTAATATTATTGCGGTAGACGTACAAGCATACAATGGAGTAGTGCATGTTATTGATAAAGTAGTTTTACCACAGTTATAAATATAAACTTAATATACTAAAATTAAAAAAAGCCATCCTAGGATGGCTTTTTTTATTCACATAATTATTTTTTTTTAATTTTTAGTTTTATTCATTTTGTCTATATTTTCTTGAGTAAGCATGTAATCCTTAACATCTTTATCTTTCCAACGGTAGTAAGAAAAGACAGGGAATACAAAAAAGAATAAGCCTATTACTCCAGTTCCAGTTAATTGATCTCCAGAAATATTAAAGTCTATTATTAAATTAAAAACTTCGAAGTCTATTACTAAATTTTTTAAAAAAAGACCTGTAAAAATTAATGTGAAGCTTGTAATTGAAGTAATAATAATTAATCTTTTCATAAAATGTATTTATGAATTAATTTTTAAATTCAATTCTTTAAGTTGTTCAGCATCTAATTTTGAAGGAGAATTAATCATAATATCTCTACCTGAATTATTCTTTGGGAATGCAATAAAATCTCTTATTGTTTCTTGCCCACCTAATATTGCAACTAATCTGTCTAACCCAAAAGCTATTCCTCCGTGAGGAGGCGCTCCATATTCAAAAGCGTTCATTAAAAACCCGAATTGCTCTATTGCATCTTTATCGGAAAAACCTAGATGCTTAAGCATTAATGCTTGTATTTTTTTGTCGTGAATTCTAATTGACCCGCCACCAATTTCGTTTCCATTTAATACTAAATCGTATGCATTTGCTTTAACTTCAGATGGGTTAGTTTCAAGTAATTCAATTTGATCTAATTTTGGAGATGTAAATGGGTGATGCATAGCGTGGAACTTATTAGAATCTTCATCCCACTCTAAAAGTGGAAAATCAGTAACCCATAAAGGAGCAAAAACGTCAGGATTTCTTAATCCTAAATTTTCTGCAACATGTAATCTTAAAGCACTTAATTGAGATCGAACTTTATTTTTTTCACCAGATAATACCAAAATAATATCTCCTTTTTTAGCATCAGTGACTTCACTCCATTTAGCTAAATCTTCTTGGCTAAAAAACTTATCAACCGATGATTTAAAAGTATTGTCTTCGTTAAACTTTGCATAAATCATTCCTGAAGCCCCTATTTGTGGTCTTTTGACCCAATCAATGTACTTATCAATTTCTTTTCTAGTAAACGAACTTCCTCCAGGAACAGCTATGCCAATTATTTCTTCTGCATTATTAAACACACTAAAATCTGTGTGTTTTGTAACACTGTTAAGGTTTCCAAACTCCATCCCAAATCGAATATCAGGTTTATCACATCCATATTTTTCCATAGCTTCGTCATAGGTCATTCTTGGAAAATTTAAAATATCAATGTTTTTAACACTTTTAATTAGATGTTTTGTTAGTCCTTCAAAAGTGTTTAAAATATCTTCTTGATTAACAAAAGACATTTCACAATCAATTTGTGTAAACTCAGGCTGTCTATCAGCTCTTAGATCCTCATCTCTAAAGCATTTTACGATTTGAAAATATTTATCTAGGCCTCCAACCATTAATAGTTGTTTAAATGTTTGAGGAGATTGAGGTAAGGCGTAAAACTCTCCTTCATTCATTCTAGATGGCACCACAAAATCTCTAGCGCCTTCAGGAGTTGACTTAATTAAATAAGGCGTTTCAACTTCAATAAAATCCCTAGATGACAGATAATTTCTCACCTCTTGAGTTACTTTATGCCTTAAAACTAAATTATTTTTTAAAGAATTTCTTCTTATGTCTAAATACCTGTACTGCATTCTTAATTCTTCTCCTCCATCGGTATTTTCTTCAATTGTAAATGGAGGAACTTTAGACTCATTAAGAATTGTTAATTCTGATACTAAGATCTCAATGTCACCGGTATTAATATTTGAGTTTTTTGAACTTCTTTCTATTACTTCGCCTTTAATTTGAATCACAAATTCTCTACCTAGAGATTTAGCATTTTTCAAAATCTCTTTAGAGGTTCTCTCTTCATCAAAAATTAATTGTGATATTCCATAGCGATCTCTAAGGTCAAGCCAAACCATAAACCCTTTATCTCTAGATTTTTGTACCCAACCAGATAAGGTAACTTGTTTACCTAAATCTGAAATTCTTAATTCTCCGCAATTATGAGTTCTGTACATAGTTTCTTTATTGTTACAAATTTAATAAGATATTACTTATATCTAATTTTTATCCACAATTTAAATTTCTCTATCATTAAAAATAGTGAAGGAACTACAAATAAGGTTAAAAAAGTAGCAATTAATAATCCTGCAATAACTGTTTTAGCAAGAGGCCCCCAGAACACAAAATTATCACCACCCATATAAATATTAGCATTGAAATTACTAAATAATGTGTAAAAGTTTATATTAAAACCTATTGCTAATGGAATTAATCCTAAAATAGTTGTTATTGCTGTCAATAAAACTGGCCTAAGTCTGGATTTACATGATTCAACAATAGAATCAAATTTTAGTTCC
The DNA here is from genome assembly GCA_964275595.1 of uncultured Flavobacteriaceae bacterium. Classification (GTDB taxonomy): domain Bacteria; phylum Bacteroidota; class Bacteroidia; order Flavobacteriales; family Flavobacteriaceae; genus SGZJ01. Next base: position 77,407 of record CAXYDM010000008.1, on the reverse strand, counting down.
ATATCATTTTTTGTATTTTTTGGGTCAGCTTTTTTTCTTTCCAAAAGAATTTGAGAATAGTCTAATAAAACAACTCCATTATTTACTACTATTCCAGAAAGGGCAATAATACCCATCATTGTCATCATTATAATAAACGGACTTCCACTAATAACTAAGTGTCCAAAAACCCCGATTAAACTCAAGAATATAGCAATCATTATAATTGTAGGTTTACTTATTGAATTAAATTGGTAGATAAGTATTAAAAAGATTAACCCTAAGCCTGTAAAAAATGCAGATAATAAAAATTTACCATTCTTATTTTGTTCTTCAATCTGACCTGTGTAATCAATATTAACACCATTTAAATCTTTTTGAAAATTTGACATTTCATTTTCAATTTGAGAAACAATTGCACCAGCATCAGTATACCCAGAAGATAATCCAGAATAGATAGTTACAATTCTTTTAAAGTTTTTGTGTTTTATCTCGCTGTATGTAGTAGTTATTGACTTACTGGTAAGTGAAGAAATTGGAATTTCTTTGGTTTTCCCATTTGAAGGATCTTTAAAAGTCAAGTTTTGGTCATACAAAGAGTTTTCTGAGGACCTATCTTTATTGTTGAATCGAATATTTATATCATAATCTTCACCTTTGGATTTATACACCCCTACTTTAGCCCCAAATAGTGCCGTTCGAAGTTGTTGACCTATTTGACCTGTACTAACTCCAAGTTCACCTGCTTTGACTCTGTCTACATTAATCAAGTTTATAGTTCTTGATTTATTTACATCAATTTTTAATTCTTCAATTCCAAGAATGTTTCTTTTATTAATGAATTCAGTAACTTCTTCAGCTTTATTAATAAGTAAAGAATAATCATTGCCTGTAAGCTCTATGTTAATTGGATAGCCAACTGGTGGTCCTGATGCGTTTTGTTCAACCGAAATAGATAATCCTGGGTATTTGTTTTTGAGCTTATCTTGAATCTCTTTTCTAAGTAATCTTGAGCTAACCCCTTTTCTATACTTAAACCCTCTTAAAGTAAGAGTGATTTTTGCTCTGTTTGGCATTTCTGACCCTGTCCCTAATTCAGTCTCAGGATTTTCAGAACCTTCTCCAACTTGAGAAACAGCACTTTCAACCATAAAATTATAACCCGAATCATCCTTGAATTTTTCGGAATTTATTATTGTGTAAACTTCTTTCTCAATTTTTTTTGCTGTTGTATTTGTTTTTTCAATATCAGTTCCTTCAGGATACTGCATAAAAATTATAATTTGCCTTGGATCCTCAGATGGGAAAAACTCTATACTTGTTCTTTGTGTTTCGATAGATTTCCCAAAACCATAAAATGACAATACTAGTAATATTATTGCTGATGAAATGATTAAATAGGTACGCCTACCAATTAATATTTTTTTTAATGTTTTTTCGTATAAAGTATCAATCTTTGGCAATAATTTTTGTTGAAAATTATTTGCAGCTTTTCTTAGAAATAATCTGTAAATCCAAAAGTTAATTCCTACAAATAATTGTAAAGTCCCAATAAACCTATATGTTTCACCATTTTCCCAGTTAAACAAACCATAGCTTAAAAATGAAACTCCTAAAATTCCTAAAATAGTTGTGATTTTAATTATTCTATTTATTGGCATATTAGTGTCTTCAATTTTCATCATTTTTGAAACTAGCACCGAATTAAAAAATATAGCAACAAGCAAAGATGAGCCTAAAACTACAGAAAGTGTTATTGGAAAAAAGACCATAAACTTTCCAATTCTCCCAGGCCACAATCCTAATGGAATAAATGCGGCTATTGTAGTAGCGGTTGAAATTATTATGGGAAATGCAATTTCTGATATACCTTTTTTTGTTGCCTCGATTCTACTTAGCCCTTCTTTTTCCATTAGTCTGTAAACATTTTCAACAACAACTATTCCGTTGTCCACAAGCATACCTAGACCCATTATTAATCCAAAAAGTATCATAGTATTCAATGTATAACCCAAGCTATCTAATATTAGCAATGACATAAACATTGACATGGGAATTGCAAACCCCACAAATAATGCATTTTTAAACCCTAGAAAAAATAACAAAACAGTAACTACTAATACAATTCCAAATATTATACTATTCACCAAATCAATTACTTGGTTTTCAGTTAACTCGGATTGATCATTGGTTATACTAACCGTTAAATTCTTTGGAAAAATATTATTTAAAGTTTTATTTACAATTAAGCGAGTTTTGGCTGCAGCTTCAATCATGTTTTGACCAGATCTTTTTTTAACGTCTAACATTACAACAGATTCAGAATTTTCTCTTGCAAAAGTTGTAGACTCTTTTTCTTTAAAACTAACAGTTGCGATATCTTTCAATAAAATAGGGCTATTATTCTCTGATTTTACAACAAATTTTTCAAGATCGCTAGGGGAGGTAATTTCACCAATTATTCGTAGTGTTTTTCTTTGCCCACCTTCAACTAAATTCCCAGCAGATATGGACATATTTCCATTTTGAATTGAACCTATAACATCATAAAAGCTAACTTTAGCAGCCATCATTTTATAAATATCAACTGCAATCTCCACCTCTTTATCTAGTGCTCCTCTTATGTCGACTTTTTTAATTTCAGTTAAGCCTTCAATTTCTTTTTGTAATACTTCAGAATATTCTTTTAGTTTATCTGTTGTGTAATCTCCAGAAATATTAATGTTTAATATTGGCATTTCTTCAGTAAAAGTAAGGTTGAATACACTGGGATCAACCTTGGCGTTATTAAACATTGGCCAATCTTCAGATGCTGTAGCAGCATCAATTTCATCTTTCACTTTAAGCTTAGCTTCTAAAAATCCAATATTGTCATTAAACTCTACAATTATAATTGAAAAATTTTCTTGAGATGAAGAAGTGATTTTTTCAATATTATTTAAAGATTTTAATTTGTCTTCAAGGGGTTCTGTTATCAGTTTTTCTACATCTTCAGATGTATTTCCTGGATAAATTGAACTTACAAATACAATGTTTTCTTTAATTTCCGGGTAATCTTCTCTTGGCATATTTAAATAAGAACTAATTCCTAAGAATAATATTAATGCCATTAAAACATAAATAGTTACACTATTATTAATAGCCCATGAAGATGGTTTAAACTCTTTTTCTAGATTATTTTTCAATTTCTAATATTTAGTTATTTATGATTTTGACTTCACTGTTATTCGTGATTTTTCTAGCTCCCTCACTTACAATTTCATCCCCTATGCTTACTCCTTTAAGTACTTCAATAAAATCTCCATTATTTCTTCCAGTTTCAATTATGGTTTTAGAAGCATAATTTTTGCCATCTTTTTTTATTATTTTATATACATATTCATCATTGTTACTATCAATGTTAATGTGGTTTAATAAAATTAAAATGGCATTTTCATTTGTATAATCATTTACCCTTATTTTAACATTCAGATTTGGTTTGATTTTGTAATTATTATCAGGAATTTCAGCTTCAATTCTATAAGTTCTATTTAGTGGGTTAATGTAGTTAGCGACTAAACTAATTTTAGATTTAAGTATCATATCAAGTATTGGAGCTTCGATTACAACATCTTTCCCTTTTGTTATTGAATTGATATAGTTTTCTGGGACTTTTGATTCAACATACATCTCTTGCATATTTACCAATAGCATCAAGTTTGATCGTCCAGGGTAAACAACTTCTCCCTTTTTAACTATAACATTATCAACTGTTCCAGAAAAAGGTGCTCTAATTACTGTTTTACTTAACTGCTTGTTTAGTTGTTCAATAGCTTCACTCTGAGCCTCAAACATTGATTTAGATTCTAGATATTGAATTTCGCTTCCAATTTTTTGATTCCATAATCTTTCTTGTCTTTCGTAAGTTGTTTTTGCTAAATTATAAGTGATTTGAAGTTGAGAAAGCTGTTGCTTTAAGCCACCATCATCTATTGTTGCCAAAATTTGACCTTCACCAACATTTTCCCCACTTTTTATAAATATTTCGTTTATTATCCCGGAAAATTCTGGATATATCGAAATCACTTTATCAGATTTTACATCTCCTTGCAGTTCAACGTAATGTTTAAATTTTTGTTCTATTATTTTTGTTGTTGAAACAATAGGGTATTTAGAATTATTTTCTAATTCATCTAGTTTTAAATCAATTAAATTTAATTCCTCATATATTTTTTGTTGCTTATTATTGATTTCCTCTCGCTTTAATTTTATCAAATCAATATTATTAGATTCAATAACTTCAATAACAGATTTGTTTTCACTTTGACAAGAAAAAATTAAAGAACTGACTATTATTAATATTTTTTTCATAATTAATTTTGATTATTTTCGGATGTTAATGATTCTAATTTAGCTTTTGAATTTATTATACTAAGCATGGACATCAAATAGCTTTGTTGAGTTTTGTAAAGTTGAGTTTGAGCATCTCTTAAATCAAAACTAGATGCTATTCCTTCCGTAAATTTAATTTGATTTTTTCTTTCTATTCTTTCCGATAGTTCAAGACTTCTTTTTTTATTATAATAATCTTCAATAGCAAACTGGTAATTTCCTTTAGCAAGATTTATTTCAATATTTAATTTCTTCTCTAGTTCACTTAATTGTAATGTAGATTTTTCTAATTCTATTTTAGCTCTAGTAATTTTTGATAACTGCTCGCCTGAACTTAAAATTGGAATATCCATTTTCAAACCAAAAATTGTTGAGCCGTACCATTTTTGAGATTTATCTGTAAAATCAAAATTGTCCGAGTATCCAGAATATCCAGCATTTATAAATGCATTTATGGTTGGTAAAAGTTTAGTCTTTTCATAAAAGACCAATAATTCCTTAGAAGTTTTATCATTATTCTTAATTATATAATCTGCAGACTTTTTTATGTTACTATTTTTTGAAATTACTGATAAGTTTATATTTTTATCAATAAGATTTTCAAAATTTTCTGTTAAGTTAATCTCTTGATCAATTTCTAACCCTAGTATAAGGTTTAATAGTTGTGAAGCTAATTTTTCTTGTAGCAAACCATTTTTCAAATTACTTTGTAAGCCAGATAAGGTAATTTGTAATTGTTCAATATTTTCCTCTTCAGTAAGACCATTTTCATATATTTTTATTACCTCATTTAATGTGTTCTCAACGATTTTAATATTCTTTTTTATAATATTAACACTTTCTTTAGCTAACAATACATTTCCATAGGATTCAATTGTGCTTTTTCTTAATTCAATTGAAGTTTTATTCCTAATTCCCTGCTCTATATCAACATAAATTTGAACTGACTTTAATCCCACAAAATAAGTTCCATCAAAAACTAGCTGTGACAAACTTACATTTCCATTAAGTGATTGTTTTGTGCCAAATTTTAAGGGAATTAAACCTTCTGCTTGACTGACATTATTATTAGTTTGATCTACATCAAAATAGTTATTTACAACATCTATTATACTTTGAGTGTTATCAAATGCCGCAGCAGGAATTAGTGAAACTTGCTGTTTTATCCAATTACTATAATTTATACTAGCATTTATCTTGGGTAATCCTGTAGAAATAGTTTCCCATTTTATTGCCTCGGCTGCTTTAATTTGTAGATCTGCAGATTTTAAAGTAGTATTATTTAGTTGTGCAAAATTAATTGCCTCTTCTAAGCTAAAATCTAATTTTTCAACTTGAGAATAAGTTAAGTTATATGAAATCATTATTATGAAGTATATCTTTTTCATATTTTATTATTTAGATAAGAATTTTTCTAACTTTTTTAACCCTTCTTTCGTAACTATAGCCCTTAGATGATATTCTGAGTAGCTTTCCATTAATATCCCTGGATTGAATAATTCTGTTGGAAATATTTCTGGATTTCTAATGCCTATAATACCATTAAAATACAATCTTGAAATAAGTTCAATATTTATTTTTTCTCTAAATATTCCTTGTCTTACACCTTTTTCTAAGCTTTTTTTTGTGGATTCTAATACAAAATCAAACTTCTTTTTAGTTAACTCCTTATGAATGGATGGATAATATTTTTGAAGTTGGTGATATGGAGAAGTTTTTTCTCCTTTCAATGAATTCATTAAAAATATTTTTATATCATGTAGTTCAGTAATTGGATCTAATGATTTTGTTTTAATATCTTTAATTCCATCAGTTATTTTTTTAAATAAATAAGAAGTTATAGCCTCAACCAGGCATGTTTTATTATCAAAATAGGTATAGATGGTTTTTTTTGACATTCCTAAGTCATTTGCAATGTCATCCATTGTTACACTTTTAAAACCAAGGGATAAAAAAAGGCTTGTTGCTTTATTTATTATAGTCTCTTTCATTTTAGCGAAATTTTAATATTTAAGTCATCAACCAAATTAAAAGAAGCGTCTTTATAAGAGGGGCTGCCTAAGAAACCAGATGCATTATTTGAAAAACCGTACTGTTCTGTCGGTATTCCAAGTAAATTTTTGTCAATTATTTTATTATCATTAGAATCAACAAATAAACTGATTGCATAAACTCCCTTTTTTAGATCAACATTTTTTGTAAAACTGTTTTTATTAACTACTTCAACAATTGATTTTACCCATCTATTTTTATTAATACCCTTATTTTTATTGTCTTGATCGAAGCTAGAAGAGTTGTCATATATAGCCATGTATATAGTACCCTTATTTTCTATATTTTCGATTTCAATATTTAGTTTAAATATTTGACTATTTATGTCATTAACAACTAATAAAATAACGCTAATAAATATAATTCTAACTTTCATAAAAATTTTAAAATGGAGTGCAAATATAGTTGGAAACTTTAGATACCACAAAAGTTTCCATAGTTTTTTTGCGTTTTAATTTATTCATGTAATTAATTAGATTATTTTTGCGCTATGCTAACAGTGAATCAATATCGAGAAGTTTTTGTTGAGTATCTAAAAAAGTTTCCTAAGAACAGGGAACCGTCTAATTTATACGACCCTGTATCATACATTTTAACATTAAAAGGAAAGAGGCTTCGTCCAATTTTAACTTTAATGGCTACAGATATTTTTTCCGATTCTTATAAACCGGGTCTTGATGCTGCTTTAGCAGTTGAAGTTTTTCATAATTTTTCACTTGTTCACGATGATATAATGGATTCTGCTGAGCTTAGAAGAGGAAATGTAACTGTACATAAAAAATGGAATGTAAGTACAGGAATATTATCTGGCGATGTAATGCTAATACAAGCATACCAGCTTTTTGAAAATTATGAAGGTGAAGTGTTTGTAGACTTAGCTAAATTGTTTAGTAAAACTGCTATTGAAGTTTGTGAAGGTCAGCAATATGATGTTGATTTCGAGACTAGGGATGATGTTAAAATAGCAGATTATTTAAAAATGATCACTTATAAAACAGCTGTTCTTTTAGGTGCATCTATGAAAATGGGAGCTATAATAGCCCGAGCAAGTAAGGATGACCAAAATAAAATTTATGACTTTGGTAAATATTTAGGAATTGCTTTTCAGCTACAAGATGATTATTTAGATGCTTTTGGAGATGAATCTAAATTTGGTAAAAAAATTGGAGGAGATATTTTAGAAAACAAAAAAACTTTTCTCTATTTAAAAGCGATTGAGTTCTTGGGTCATGAAAACAAAAGTCAATTACTTGCATTGTATAGTAATAACAATATTTCTGAAGAAAAAATCATAAAGGCCAAAGTTTTATTTAAAGAAAGTGGGTCAGTTGATTACACCATAAAGGAAATAAAAAAATACACAAATTCTGCTTTCGAAATTTTAGAATCTTTAAATATTTCTAAAGAAAAAAAGAAATTACTATATGAATTTGGTATTTCTCTAATGAATAGAAATATATAAATTCTATTTCTTTATTTTGAGCTACTTATTTAGCTAATATTTATATTTTTGATTAAATTTGTTATTAGAAATCCTTCGAAAAACAAAATGGATAACTTCTCTTTTTTAAATGCTGCACATTCTGCATATTTTGCCGATCTTTATGATCAGTACATTGAAAATCCTGATTCTTTAGAACCAAGTTGGAGAGCTTTTTTTCAGGGTTACGATTTCGGAACCAATAATAATTTTATTGAAGAAATTGTTGATGGAGTAACTCACCAAATTCCAGACAATGTTAAAAAGGAATTTAATGTTATTAATTTAATCGATGCATACAGATCAAGAGGGCATTTGTTTACAAAAACTAATCCTGTTAGAGATAGACGAACTTACAACCCAAACCTAAGTATCAATAACTTTGATTTATCCGAAAGTGATTTAGACAAAATATTCAATGCAGGTGATATTTTAGGGATTGGCCCCCAGCCTCTAAAAGTTATTATTCAACATCTTGAAGCCATTTATTGTGATGCAATAGGACTTGAATACATGTATATTAGAAGTCCTAAAAAAAGGAAATGGATACAAAATTGGATCAATAAAAATGATAATCACCCAACTTTTAGTCCAAACCAAAAAAAACATATTTTAAAAAAATTAGTTCAGGCAGTTTCCTTTGAAAATTTTTTACACACTAAATATGTTGGTCAAAAAAGATTTTCACTAGAAGGTGGAGAGTCTTTAATTCCAGCACTAGACTCACTTATTGAAAATGCTGCAAACTTGGGCGTTCAAGAATTTGTTATGGGAATGGCTCATAGAGGTAGACTTAACACTCTAACAAATATTTTTGGAAAATCGCCTAAAGCAATATTTAGTGAATTTGAAGGTAAAGATTATGAGGAGGAAGTATTTGATGGTGATGTTAAATATCATTTAGGCTGGACTAGTAATAGGGAAACTGATACAGGTAAAAAAGTTAATATTAGCATTGCTCCAAATCCATCTCACTTAGAAACTGTTGGTTCAGTAGTTGAAGGAATTGTTCGTGCTAAACAGGATAATTTCCACAAAAATAATTTTGAAAAAGTACTCCCAATTATTGTTCATGGAGATGCTGCTATTGCTGGTCAAGGAATTGCTTATGAGCTTGTTCAAATGGCAAATTTAGACGGTTATAAAACAGCTGGTACAATTCATATAGTAGTAAATAATCAAGTTGGGTTTACTACAAATTATTTAGATGGTAGATCAAGTACATATTGCACTGATGTTGGAAAAGTTACTTTGTCTCCTGTAATGCATGTAAATGCCGATGATGTTGAAGCAGTTGTTCATGCCGTTTTATTTGCTTTAGATTTTAGAATGAAATTTAAAAGAGATGTATTTATTGATTTACTTGGATATAGAAAATATGGACATAATGAAGGAGATGAACCAAGGTTTACTCAACCAAAACTATATAAAGCTATATCAAAACATTTAAATCCAAAAGAAATTTATACTAATAGACTTATAAGCGAAGGTGTTATTGATTTAAATCATTCTAAAAAGTTAGAAAATGATTATAAGACCAGTCTAAATGAGTTTTTAGAAGATTCTAAAAATGATGAGAAAACAGTCATTACAGAATTTATGAGCAGCGATTGGAAGGATTACCCGAAAGCTAATCAAAATAAAATGATGGAGGTTATAGACACAACTTATCCTAGGTTGAAGTTGGAAAAAATTGTACAGGTAATTTCAAGTCTTCCGGAAGATAAAAAATTCATTAATAAAATAAAAAAACTAGTAAATAACAGGTTGGTTATGTTTGACCATGATAAGCTCGATTGGTCAATGGCTGAACATTTAGCTTATGGATCTTTGTTAGAAGAAGGTTTTAGTGTTAGAATTTCAGGACAAGACGTAGAAAGAGGTACATTCTCTCATAGACATGGAGTAGTTAAAGTTGAAGATAGTGAGGAAGAGATTATACTCCACAATAATATAAGTGATAGTCAAGGGGTTTTTAGTATATATAATTCTTTGTTGTCAGAATATGCTGTTCTAGGTTTTGATTATGGATATGCAATGGCTAGTCCTAAAACATTAACGATATGGGAAGCTCAATTTGGAGATTTCAGTAATGGAGCTCAAATTATAATTGATCAGTATTTATTTTCCGGTGAAGACAAATGGAAAACTCAAAATGGATTAGTTATGTTACTACCCCATGGTTACGAAGGTCAAGGAGCAGAACACTCATCTGCTAGAATGGAAAGATATTTACAGCTATGCGCAAAAGACAATGTTTATGTTGCTAATTGTTCCACACCTGCAAATATGTTTCACATATTAAGAAGGCAAATGAAAGCAGGTTTTAGAAAACCATTAGTCGTTTTCACCCCAAAGAGCTTACTAAGACATCCAAAAGTATTATCATCTGTTGACGAATTTACAAAGGGATCTTTCATGCCTTTGATTGACGACAATAGTGTACTAGATTTAAATAAAATTAATACCGTTGTATTTGTAACTGGAAAGTTTTATTATGATTTGTTAGATCAAAAAGAAAGGCTTGGCAGAGATGATGTGGCACTTGTTAGAATTGAGCAACTTTTTCCTCTACCAATTAACTTAATTAAATCTATTATTTCAAAATACTCATTAGCTGATGATTTAGTTTGGGCTCAAGAGGAACCTAGAAATATGGGTGCATACACACATATTTTACTAAATTTAAATGAAGCAATGAACTTTAGAGTAGCATCTAGAAGAACATATGGAACCACTGCTGCAGGTAGTACAGTCAGATTTAAAAGAAGACACCAAGAAGTAATTGACTATGTTTTTGATAAAGACAAAAATAATCAAAGACATAAAAAATAATACTATATAAAAAACAAGATATTATGATTTTAGAAATGAAAGTTCCATCCCCGGGAGAATCTATAACTGAAGTTGAGATTGCTACTTGGCTAGTTTCAGATGGAGATTACGTGGAAAAAGATCAAGTCATAGCCGAGGTTGACAGCGACAAAGCTACCTTAGAGCTTCCAGCTGAGGAAAGTGGTATAATTACTTTAAAAGCTGAAGAGGGTGACGCTGTTGATGTTGGGCAAGTAGTTTGTTTGATTGATACAAGCGCAATAAATGATTCAATACCTGAAGTAAGTAATCAAACAAAGACAAATAACGAAGTAAATGAATCTGTAATTGAAACAACTAAAGCTGAATCAAATACTAAATCTCACATAGCAAGTCCATCAGCAAGAAAAATTATTGCTGAAAACAATTTGGAAATTTCTAATATTATTGGAACGGGTAAAGATGGAAGAGTAACAAAAAATGATGCTGTTAATTCTAAACCATCAATGGGTTCCCCATCTGTTAATAGTGATAGAAAAGAAACTAGGACTAAACTTTCTATGCTTAGAAGAAAAGTTGCTGAAAGACTAGTTACAGTTAAAAATGAAACAGCAATGTTGACTACTTTTAACGAAGTAGATATGTCTTCAATATTTGATTTAAGAACAAAATATAAAGAAGATTTTAAAGCAAAACACGATGTTGGTTTAGGTTTTATGTCATTTTTCACATTAGCTGTTGTTAGAGCATTAAAATTGTTCCCTGCTGTTAACTCAATGATTGATGGCAAAGAAATGATAACTTATGAATATTGTGATATAAGTATAGCTGTTTCTGGACCAAAAGGATTAATGGTGCCAGTGATAAGACATGCAGAAAAAATGTCTTTTAAACAAGTTGAGACAGAAGTTAAGAGATTAGCTGTTAGAGCTAGGGATTCAAAAATTACAGTTGATGAAATGACGGGAGGAACTTTCACTATTTCAAATGGTGGAGTTTTTGGAAGTATGTTATCCACTCCAATTCTTAATCCACCTCAAAGTGGAATATTAGGAATGCATAATATAGTTGAAAGACCTGTTGCAATTGAAGGTAAAGTTGAAATTCGTCCAATAATGTATTTAGCACTTTCTTATGATCATAGAATTATCGATGGAAGAGAAAGTGTCGGATTCTTAGTGGCAATTAAGGAAGCATTAGAGAACCCGATTGAGCTACTAATGAACGATAACATAAACTCTTCTTTGGACCTGTAAAAAAGTTATTCATTATTTGGTAAGTATTTATACCTTTACTAAATAATGATTACTGATACTCACACTCATTTATATCTAAAAGAATTTGCCGAAGATATTGACGATGTTATTAATCGCGCTCTAAATTTAAGGATTAACAATTTCTTTCTCCCGGCTATAGATTCTTCCCACACAGAGTCTATGATTGCTTTAAAAACTGCATATCCAAAAATAATGCACCTTATGGCTGGTTTACACCCATGTAGTGTTAAAGAGAATTATTTAGATGAATTAATTCACGTTAAAAAAGTACTGGAAAACCATCCTATTGTTGCGATTGGAGAAATTGGTATTGATTTATACTGGGACAAGTCAACACTAGATATTCAAAAAAAAGCATTTATATCTCAAATAAGATTGGCTAAAGATTTAAACCTTCCAATTGTAATTCATTGCAGGAATGCATTTGATGAGATCTTTGAAGTATTAGAAAAAGAAAAATCAGAAAAACTTAGAGGGATATTTCACTGTTTTAGCGGTAATTATGAACAAGCCTTGAAATCAATTTCTTTTAATATGAAATTAGGAATTGGAGGAGTTGTTACCTTTAAAAACGGAAAAATCGATAAATTTTTAAAAAATATTTCATTAGATAATTTAGTCCTTGAAACAGATTCCCCTTATTTAGCGCCTTCCCCTTTTAGAGGGAAAAGAAATGAGAGCTCTTATTTATCAATAATTATTGATAAATTGACTCAAGTTTATGAAATTCCCGCAGAAAAAATAATTGAAATTACCACAAATAATGCGATTGAATTATTTAAGATAAAATTATGAGCAAATCAAAAATATTGTTAATATACACTGGAGGTACTATAGGAATGATCAAAGAGGCTGATCAACCTTATTTAAAACCCTTTAATTTTGAAAATATTTTAGATAGAGTTAAAGAAATTAAATTACTTAATTGCCAATTAGAAACTATTTCTATAAATAATCCAATTGACTCTTCAAATATTTCAATCGAAAATTGGATCGAATTAGTTGAAATAATAAAAACCAACTATAATTACTTTGATGGATTTGTTATTCTTCATGGCACAGATACGATGAGTTATACAGCATCAGCTTTAAGTTTTTTAATTCAAAACTTAACTAAACCAATTATTCTAACTGGGTCTCAGTTGCCTCTTGGGGATTTAAGGACAGATGCAAAAGAGCATTTGATTACTTCAATTCAATTAGCTAGACCTATTGAAGATTTTGATAATAATAGTTCTTCTTTTACAAGGACTAATGTAATTAAAGAGGTTTGTTTATATTTTGACAATAAGCTTTTCCGAGGGAATAGGACTACTAAAGTGAATTCTGACCAATTTAAAGCTTATGCAAGTTTTAACTATCCTGAACTTGCAAAATCTGGAGTTGATTTAAAAATTAATTTTGAAGATTTATACAAGCCTCTAAACTCCAATACAATTTTTTATAACAAACTTGATGATAGAGTTTCTGTAATAAGTCTATACCCTGGCATTTCTAAGCAAAATGTCAAGCACATGTTTTCAGATAATTACTCTAAAGTATTTATTATTGAGTCTTATGGCTCAGGAAATATGTTTGATTTTAAATGGTTCATAGATGAGTTAAAATCATCTTTAAAAAAAGGAAAATACATTATAAACGTTTCACAATGCCCTAAAGGAAGTGTGCAGATGGGAAAATATGAATCTTCATTCAAGCTTGTTGAGTTAGATATTATTTCTGGAAAAGATATTACTTTAGAGTCTGCAATAATTAAATCAATGTTTTTATTATCAAAGAAAAGTGATTTTAAAAACTTCAAAGAGATGTTTGAACTGAGCATTAGTGGAGAGATATCTTAAAATAACCTAGTATTTATTTTAAGATTAGTTTTTTTTTCAGTTTATTTGCTAGAATGTAATTTGATTTAGAGAGGTGGCCGAGTGGTCGAAGGCGCACGCCTGGAAAGTGTGTATACACCAAAAGTGTATCGAGGGTTCGAATCCCTTCCTCTCTGCATAAATATTTATTATTTAAAATTGCATTTTTTTTATATCTTTAAACCCAAAATAAATTAAAAGAAATTAAAATGAAAAGATTATCTATCCTTACAGTATTATCAATTTTTATGATAACTAGCTTAAATGCAAAAACTAGTATACTACAAGATGAAGTACAAGAAGTTACAGAAACTGTTGTTGACACAAGTGTGGCTGAAGTAACACCAGTTATGGAAACTGCCGAAGAAACTCCGGTTGTAGAGGAAGTTGAAAGCACTAACTTTCATCAAGAACTTAAAAAGAGATTTATCGAGGGAGGTCCTGGATTTATGGGAATTGTTCTTTTATGTCTAATTTTAGGTTTAGCTATAGCAATTGAAAGAATTATATATTTAAATTTAGCTACATCTAACTCTGACAAGCTTACAAGTGATGTTGAAGATGCGCTTAAATCTGGAGGATTAGATGCTGCAAAAGAAGTTTGCAGAAATACCCCTGGTCCTGTGGCATCAATTTTTTATCAAGGATTAGACAGAGCTAATGAGGATTTAGAATCTGCTGAAAAAGCTGTTGTAGCTTATGGTGGAGTTCAAATGGGTCAATTAGAAAAAAACGTATCATGGATATCTTTATTTATTGCACTAGCACCAATGCTTGGTTTCATGGGAACAGTAATAGGAATGATTCAAGCTTTTGACAAGATTGAAGCAGCAGGAGATATGCAACCATCTTTAGTAGCCGGAGGTATTAAAGTTGCCTTACTTACAACTGTATTTGGTCTTATTGTAGCAATTATTTTACAAATATTTTATAATTACATTATATCAAAAATAGATAGTATTGTAAATGATATGGAAAACGCTTCAATATCTCTAATGGATTTATTAGTTAACAATAAAAAATAATTATGGATTTATATAAAGGAATTAAGATACTTGCTATAGCCTTATCTTTACTAGGTATATTATTTGTAGCATTAATAATGTTAGATTATATAAGTCAAATTTCTAGCTTGCTTTATGTCGCTTACACTGTTTTAGCAGTTATTATTGCATTTGTATTATTTTTCACTGTTAAAAATATTGCATCTGATAAAACATTACTAAAAAGCACTTTAAAGACATCAGGAATATTCTTACTGACAGCACTTGTTTGCTACTTTGTTTTGTCTTCTGGAGAAGAAACACCTTTAAGAGATGGTAATATGTTATCAGCATCTGGCTCCAAATTAGTTAGTGCAGGATTATTCATGTTCTATGCACTTATACTAGCTGCAACAATTATAATGATGGTTTTTGGAGTAAAAAACATGAAAAAATAAATTATGGCTAAAAGATCATCCCCTGAAGTTAATGCAGGATCAATGGCTGATATTGCATTTTTATTACTAATCTTTTTCTTGGTTACAACTACTATAGAAACAGATTCAGGTATAAGTAGAAAACTTCCACCAATTGAAGAATCAGAAGAAGATGTAATCATCAAACAAAAAAATATTTTTACTGTTTTATTAAACGGTAAAGATCAGCTTTTAGTTGAAGATGAGGTAATGGATCTAGAAGAGTTGAGAGATGCTGCTATTAAGTTTTTAGATAATGGAGGTGGTTCAGGTGAAGATAAATGTGATTATTGCAAAGGGGCCGGAGATCCAAAGTCATCGGATAATCCTGATAAGGCAATTATTTCATTAAAAAATGAAAGAGAAACTACCTATGCTACATACATTTCAGTTCAAAATGAACTAGTAGCTGCATATACCTTTTTAAGAAACCAAAGAGCTGAAGAATTATTTGGAATATCTTACACTGAGATGCAAAAAAATTATAAAGATGTTAATTGGCCTGGTAGCAAATCAAAATTAAAAGAAAACATAACTCAAATTAAATTAGAATATCCTCAAAAATTGTCAGAGGTTCAATAACAAATATTATGTCTAAATTCAATAAGAAAAAAAAAGGTGAACTTCCAGCTGTAAATACTGCCTCTCTTCCTGATATAGTTTTTATGCTATTATTCTTTTTTATGGTTGCTACTGTTATGAGAGATAATGAATTAAAAATTAAAAACGAACTTCCCGCTGCAGATCAAGTTGAAAAACTAGATAAGAAAGACTTAGTTATGTATATATACTTAGGAAAGCCTAATGATGGTTTCAAAGATCAATTTGGTGAGGAGGCTAGGATACAACTTAACGATAAGTTTGCAGAAGTGTCTGATGTCCCTGCTTTTATATATTCCGAAAGAGAATCTAAAAGAGAAGAATTAAGGCCTTTCCTTACAACTGCTTTAAAAGTTGATAAGGATGCTTCCATGGGTATAGTAGGAGATGTTAAACAAGAGCTGCGTAAGGTTAATGCTTTAAAAATCAACTATACAACCCGAATTGGAGATGTTTCTTTAAATAAAAATTAAAGTTGCTTTCTTAATCTAGCTACTGGAATATTTAACTGTTCTCTGTACTTAGAGACCGTTCTTCTAGCAATTTTATATCCTTCTTTGTGCAAGAGTTTTACTAATGAATCATCTGTTTCAGGTTTACGTTTGTCTTCTTCTAGAATAATTTTTTCTAATTTTTTCTTTATTTCTATCGTAGATATTTCTTCTCCTTTGTTATTTATCATTGATTCACTGAAGAATTCTTTAATCAATTTTGTTCCATAAGGAGTGTCAACGTATTTACTATTTGCAACTCTAGAAATGGTAGAAATGTCCATATCAATCTTATCTGCAATATTCTTCAAAATCATAGGCTTAATTTTTTTTTCATCACCAGATAAAAAATAAGCTTCTTGATAAGTCATAATTGCCTTCATAGTTAACATTAATGTTTGTTCTCTTTGCTCTATAGCTTCAATAAACCATTTGGCAGAATCTAATTTTAGTTTAATAAACTGTACTGCTTCTTTTTGAGATTTTCTATTTTTTTCTAAACTGTAGCCTTTGAGCATTTCTGTATATTCCCTTGAAACATTCATAGTAGGTTTATTTCTACCATTAAGAGTTAGCAATAATTCATCATTTACAATTTCTATCTTGAAATCTGGAATAACTTGCTCAATTAACTTTGTGCTATTAATAGATAAAGAGTTTCCTGGTTTTGGATTTAATCTTTCAATTTCTTTTACGCCTATTTTCAATTCTTTTTCTGAAATTTGGTATTTAGTTAGCAACTTTTCAAAATGTCTTTTAGTAAATAAATCAAAGGAATGTTCTATTATATTTAAAGCTAATTTTATACTTATTTCATTTAAATCTTTTCTTTTTAGTTGTAATGCTAAACATTCTTGAAGAGATCTGGCACCAATACCTGCAGGATCAAGATTTTGAATAATTTTTAAAATAGTATCAACCGTATTGTATTCGGTAGTTATATTTTGAGTAAAAGCAAGATCATCAATTATATCTTCAAGATTTTGACGAATATATCCATCTTCGTCAATGCACCCAACCAGAAACTCAGCTATTTTCATTTCAAAATCATTTAATCTCTCAGTGTGTAATTGATTTAAAATTAGCTGTGTGAATGATACTCCAGAGGCATAAGGAATAGAATTTTCCTCCTTATTTGAAGAATTATAAGAATTTAGTTTATAGTCAGGGATTTCATCATCATTAATATAATCTTCGATATCAATATTGTCATCATCATTAAATTCATCTTCATTTGTTGATAGTTCAGTAATTTCCAATGCTGGGTTTTCTTCAATTTCTTGTTTTAGTTTTTGTTCAAAATCTAATACAGGTAATTGAATTAACTTCATCAATTGAATTTGTTGAGGAGATAATTTTTGAGATAACTTTAATTTTAATGACTGCTTAAGCATTTGTTAAATTTTTAGAACTCTGCATTTTGTGGAGTTCTTGGGAAAGGAATTACATCTCTAATATTTGCCATTCCACTTGCAAACATAATTAACCTTTCAAATCCAAGACCAAAACCTGAGTGCTGAGCTGAGCCAAATTTTCTCAAATCTGTATACCACCACAACTCTTCAGCGTTTACTCCCAAGTCATTCATTTTTTTATTTAATACATCCAATCTTTCTTCCCTTTGAGAACCACCAACAATTTCTCCAATCCCTGGAAATAGAATGTCCATCGCTTTAACAGTTTTGTTGTCCTCATTTAATTTCATGTAAAAAGCCTTAATTTTTGCAGGATAGTCATATATTATGACTGGACATTTAAAATGTTTTTCAACTAAATACCTTTCATGTTCACTTTGTAGGTCTGCACCCCAGTTTTCTATTAGATATTTAAATTTTTTCTTCTTATTATGCTTACAGTTTTTTAGAATTTCAAAAGCCTCGGTATAACTTACTCTCATAAAATCATTGCTTATAACAAAGTTGATTTTATCAATTAGTGTCATTTCACTTCTAAGATTTTGTGGCTTTGTTTTATCTTCATTAATTAGTCTTTGTTCTAAAAATTCAAGGTCCTCAATATTGTTTTGGAGAATGTATTGAAGTAGATATTTTAAAAAACTCTCTGCTAAATCCATATTACCGTTCAAATCCATGAATGCAACCTCTGGTTCAATCATCCAAAATTCAGATAGATGTCTTGATGTATTTGAATTTTCAGCTCTAAATGTTGGTCCAAATGTATACACTTTTCCTAATGACATTGCATAAGTTTCGGCCTCAAGCTGTCCAGAAACTGTTAGGCTAGTTTCTTTACCAAAAAAATCTTTCGTAAAATCAACTTCGCTATTTTTATTTAGTGGTGGATTCTTTGGGTCTAGAGTAGTTACTCTAAATTGCTCACCAGCACCCTCGGCATCACTAGATGTGATAATTGGAGTATTTACATAGTAAAAGCCATTAGAATTGAAATAATTATGCACTGCAAATGATAAGCTTGATCGTAGTCTCATAATTGCACTAAAAGTGCTAGTTCTAGTTCTTAAATGGGCATTTTCACGCAAAAACTCAAATGAATGTTTTTTTGGTTGAATAGGAAATTTTTCTGTATCACATTCCCCCAAAATATTTAACTTAGAAACAATAATTTCAAATTTTTGACCGCTTCCTTGACTTTCAACCAAATCTCCAGTAATTTCTAAACTTGTCCCAGTATTTATTTTTTTTAAAATACTTTCTTCAAAATTTTCAAAATCTATAACACATTGTATACTAGAAATAGAGGACCCATCATTTAATGCGATAAAACGATTGGCTCTAAAAGTTCTAACCCAACCATTTATGGTTACTTTAGATTTAAGAGTTGTACTTAGTAAAAGATCTTTTATTGAATGATTTTTCATTTAACTATAAATTATATTATCAAAGATAAGTATTAAAATAAAGGATACTTAATTTACTACATCTTCATCTTCGATAATTTTTATCAGAGGTTCTTTTAAAACTTTTTCATTTGCTATTGAACCTTCAAGAGACAGTAGCATCGAAGGTAGTAGTAAAAGGTTGGATAGCATTGCAAATAGAAGTGTTGCAGAAACTAACGCTCCAAGAGCTACAGTGCCCCCGAAATTTGACACCGTAAAAACAGAAAAACCAAAAAACAACACGATTGAAGTATAAAACATACTAACCCCAGTTTCTCTAAGAGCGTTATAAACAGATTTCTTAACTTCCCAATTGTTTGTGATCAACTCTTGTCTATACTTCGCCAAAAAATGAATTGTATCATCGACTGCAATTCCAAAAGCAATACTAAATATTAGTATTGTAGATGGCTTTATTGCAACTCCTAAATAACCCATCAATCCAGCTGTGACTATAAGTGGGAGTAAATTAGGAATTAATGAAATAAATATCATTTTTAAAGATCTAAACATATAGGCCATTAATAATGCTATTAAGAATATTGCTAAAGAAAGAGAGAGTATTAAATTCTTTACTAAATACTTAGTGCCTTTTTGAAACAAATATGCCTTTCCAGTTATCGAAACCTCAAAATTATCTGCTGGCATTATTTTAGAAATTTCATAATTTAATTTTTTTTCAATCTCCTCCATTTTTTCAATTTCCATATCTTTCATAAATGCTGTGATTCTTGTATACTGACCAGTGGAGTCAACATAATTTTTAATAAGATCAACATCAGAATCAGATGTTGAGTTTTTAGCATAGGATAATATAAAGCTATTTTCTTGTGAAGTTGGAACTTGATAGTATTTAGGATTCCCATTATAATATGCTTGTTTCGAGTATTTTACTAAACTTACCATCGAAATAGGTTTTGATAATTCTGGTATTTCAAGAATTACATCTTCTATTTTACTCATTTTTTTTATCGTAGAAAGTTTTGTCACTCCTTTTTTACGATTGGTATTTATTAAAATCTCTAACGGCATTATTCCATTAAATTCTTTTTCATAGAACATTATATCATCAAACCAATCTGCTTTTTGTGGCATATCGTCAATAATACTTCCAGAAATTCGAATTTGATATATTCCAATAATACTTGTAACTAAAAGCAAAATAGAAATTATATAGATATTGATTTTACTTTTCTTTACTGTTTTTTCAATCCAATCACCAAGTGAGTTTATCCAAGTTCTATTTAAGTGTTCTAAATGCTTTTCTTCTGGAATTGGTAAGAAGCTATAAATTATAGGAATTATTAATATGCATAATATGAAAATTGCTAAAATACTTAGTGATGCAACAATACCAAACTCTTTTAGTAATTTACTATTAGTAATAATAAAAGTTGCAAAACCTGATGCTGTAGTGACATTTGTCATTAAAGTAGCATTACCAATTTTAGTAATTACTTTTTGTAGAGACTTTGCTTTATTTCCATGCTTATTTACTTCATGTTGATATTTGTTTATCAGAAAAATACAATTAGGAATACCAATTACAATTATTAGCGGAGGTATAAGACCTGTAAGTACTGATATTTCAAAGTCTCCTGGGGGAGTATTTATAATAAAAAGTCCTAAAATCCCCACGGTCCACACCACACCAATCATAACAACACACAAAGAAATCAACGTTGCCCTGTAGGACCTGAAAAACAAGAAAAATATTATTGAGGTAATTATTAAAGCTAAAATTACAAAAGTAGAAATCTCACTTTTTATATTTTCTGCATTTTTGGTTCTAACATAAGGCATTCCAGATATTTTAATATCTAGATTGTATCTAGATTCAAATGCTTCAACTTTAGGGATTAAAACACTATTAATATATATTTCTCTTCCAGGTTCATTTACAATCGATTTCTTTAAATGAATAGCTGACCTTACAGATTTTGTTTTAGTATTAAATAAAAATTCGTCATAAAACGGATATTTCTCAAATAGCTCTTTTTTTATTAAAATTAGTTCAAGGTCAGATGTGACTGTATCTTTTATAAAAGGCTCAAGATAAAACTGTTGTTTCTTTTTATCTTTTTTGAGTTTTTGTAAGTCACCAATAGCAATAACAGACTCAACGTAGTTAGTGTCTTTTAAAACTTTAGATAAATTATTCCACGCGTTGAAATTTTCAGTTGTGAAGAGCAAAGAATCTTTAACGCCTATGACAATTAAATTACCTTCTTCTCCAAATTTATCAGTAAAGTCTAAGTACTCTAGATTGACTTCATGATTGTCAGGTAATAAATTAGCTTCAGTATTGGAAAACTTTATATATTGCCATTGGCTGATAAAAAATGATGTGGCCAAGACTAATAAAGCAATTATTAAGATTCTATTCCTTAGAATTAAATTCGAAACCGAATCCCAAAATCCAACCATAAATACTCTAGCCATATAATCTTATTATGTGTATTTAGTAAAGATATTAATTACTATAATATTATTTGTAGTAATTAATATATTATAAAGTCATAATCTCTTTTTCTTTGACCTCAAATATTGAATTAATATTATCAATATTTTTATTAGTCAAATCTTGAATATCTTTTTCTGCATTATCTTTTAGATCATCAGAAAATCCTTCAGATTTTTTAATTTCATTATTAGCATCCTTTCTACAGTTTCTAACAACAATTTTGGCTTCTTCGGACTCGCTCTTTGCTTGTTTCGCTAAATCAATCCTTCTTTCCTCTGTGAGTGCTGGTACATTTATAATTATACTTTCTCCATTATTCATTGGGTTAAATCCCAAATTAGCATTCATAATTGCTTTTTCAATTTCTGCTAATAAATTTTTTTCCCAAGGTTGTACAACAATTGTTCTTCCATCAGGTGTATTTACACTAGCAACTTGTGTTAATGGTGTTAATGAGCCATAATACTCTACAACAATACTTCCTAGCATTGAAGTATTAGCTTTGCCTGCCCTAATGTTTAATAGTTTTTTTTCTAAATGTTTTACAGCGTTAGTCATTGATTCCTCTGCTGATTCAAATATAAATTTTAATTCTTCTTCCATCTTATTCGATTTTAAACTAAAATGATTTACAAGTTAACTGTTGTTCCGATTTTTTCACCTGAAATTAATTTTAATAAGTTTCCTTTTTTGTTCATATCAAATACAATTATTGGCAATTTGTTTTCTTGGCTAAGAGTAAACGCAGTTGTATCCATTACCTTAAGCCCTTTTCTTAAAACATCTTCAAATGATATATTATCAAACTTAATTGCATTAATATTTTTTTCTGGGTCTTCATCATAAATCCCATCAACTCTTGTTCCTTTTAAAATTACGTCTGATTCTATTTCTATAGCTCTTAATACTGCCGCAGAATCAGTTGTGAAGTAGGGATTACCAGTTCCACCGCCAAAAATAACAACTCTTCCTTTTTCTAGATGCCTTATAGCTTTTCTTCTAATAAATGGCTCGGCTACTTCATTGATTTTTATTGCAGTTTGAAGTCTTGTAGGAGTTCCTGAATTTTCTAATGTACTTTGTAAAGCTAGACCATTGATTACCGTTGCCAACATCCCCATGTGATCGCCTTGAACTCTATCAATTTTATGTTCATCATGATTTGAAAAGCCTCTGAATATATTTCCACCTCCAATAACAATTGCAACCTGAACCCCAAGGTCTACTATTTGTTTAATATCTGTGGCGTATTCTTGTAACCTTTCAGGATCAATGCCGAAGTTTTTCTTGCCCATTAAGGCCTCACCGGAAAGCTTAAGTAGTATTCTTTTGTATTTCATGCTTAATTTTGAAGTTAAGCAAAGATAATGTAGATTTTTTAATTAAGTAAAAAAAAATAAAAAGGAAATTAGCCTAGAGTCACTCTCTTGAATTCAACAACTTTTAAATCTTGGTGATAAGAACTAACATAATTCTTAACACTTTGTTTACCATCTTTGATGAAGTCCTGATTTACAAGAGTGTTGTCTTTAAAAAATCTCTTTAGCTTACCTTTTGCAATGTTATCTAGCATTGATTCAGGTTTTCCTTCAGCTCTTAACTGATCTTTAGCAATTTCAATTTCTTTTTCTATTACCAATGAATCTACTCCATTTTCATCTAAAGCTATTGGGTTCATGGCAGCAACCTGCATAGAAACATCTTTAGCTGCTATATCTGAACCTTCAATATTGGCAGATAAACCAACGATTGAAGCAATTTTATTTCCAGCGTGAATGTAAGATCCAACAAAAGGAGCATTTATTTTTTTAAATGCATTTATTTCTAATTTTTCACCAATAACACCTGTTTGCTCAATTAATTTTTCACCAACTGTTAATTCACCAATTTTAGCATTTAATAATTCTTCTTTAGAATTACAATCAAGTGCAATCTCTGCTATTTTATTAGCTAAGCTTACAAAGTCTTCATTTTTTCCAACAAAATCTGTTTCACAACCAAGAACTATAGCAACTCCCACAGTGTTATCATTGTTTGTTTTTGTGATAGATGCACCTTCAGAAGATTCTCTGTCAGCTCTTTTAGCAGCAACTTTTTGCCCTTTTTTTCTAAGAATTTCTATTGCTTTTTCAGAGTTACCATCAGCCTCAACTAATGCTTTTTTACAGTCCATCATTCCAGCACCTGTAGTTTTTCTTAAGTTATTTACCTCTGCAGCTGTTATTTTTGCCATGATTTGAAAAAATTATAAGATTGTTTTGATATAAATTATTTTTCTTAAGACTTAGTTCCTGATTCTTCTTCTTTCTTAGCCTCAACTTTAGTTTCTTCCTCGGTCTCAACTTTAGCTTCATCCTTAGCCTCAACTTTAGCTTCTTCCTTGGTCTCAACTTTAGCTTCATCCTTAGCCTCTACTTTAGCTTCTTCTTTGGTCTCAACTTTAGCTTCATCCTTAGCCTCAACTTTAGCTTCATCCTTAGTCTCAGTTTTAGTTTCTTCTTTATTATTTTCTTTTTCAGAATTTCTTTCAGCTAATCCTTCCTGTATAGCAGGAGTAATATTTTCTAAAATTTTAGTGATTGATTTTGATGCATCATCATTTGATGGAATAACATACTCTACCTCTCTAGGATCTGAGTTAGTATCAACCATTGCAAATATTGGAATATTTAATTTTTGAGCTTCTTTTATTGCAATATGTTCTCTAATTATATCTACAACAAACAAAGCACCTGGTAGTCTTGTCATATCAGAAATAGAACCTAAATTCTTTTCCAATTTTTCTCTAAGTCTAGCAACTTGAAGTCTTTCTTTTTTAGATAGAGTGTTAAATGTTCCATCTTTTTTCATTCTATCAATTGCAGCCATTTTTTTAACGGCTTTTCTAATTGTAACAAAATTTGTTAACATGCCACCAGGCCATCTTTCTGTAATGTATGGCATATTCACTTTTGATGCAGACTCTGCTACAATCTCTTTGGCTTGTTTTTTAGTAGCTACAAATAAAATTTTTCTCCCAGAAGCAGCAATTTTTTTTAATGCTTCTGAAGCTTCCTCGATTTTTGCAACTGTTTTGTAAAGATTAATAATGTGAATTCCATTCCTTTCCATGTAGATGAAAGGAGCCATATTTGGGTTCCACTTTCTTGTAAGATGTCCAAAATGAACACCTGCATCTAATAATTCTTTTACTTCTATTTTTCCCATTTTGTGATAGTTTACTTTCTGTTGAATAGCAATGCCGAGTATTTATACTTGATCATTTAGATGCTAAACTAAATCTTGAATAAAATTCATAGATAACAAAAACTGGTTATTAATTTTATCTTTTCGAGAATTGGAATTTCTTTCTAGCCTTTTTCTGGCCGAATTTTTTCCTTTCAACCATTCTTGGATCTCTTGTTAACAATCCTTCAGGCTTAAGAATTTCTCTATTTTCTTCATTTAATTCACACATGGCTCTTGAAAGAGCTAGTCTTACTGCTTCAGCTTGGCCTGTTGCCCCGCCTCCATAGACATTAATATTTATATCAAACTTTTTCTCATTATTAGTCATAACAAGAGGTTGATTTATTTTAAATTGTAGCGTTGGAGTAGGAAAATAAACAGAAGATTCCTTCTTGTTTACAGTTATCTTACCTTTACCTTTTTTGAGGTAAACTCTAGCTACAGCTGTTTTTCTACGTCCAATTTTATGAATTGTTTCTTCCATTAATTCACTTCGTTTAAGTTGATAATAGTTGGTTTTTGTGCTTCGTGATTATGACTTGAGTCCGAACTCACATATAAGTTTCTAAATAATGCTGCTCCTAATTTGTTTTTAGGAAGCATTCCTTTTACTGATTTCTCAACAATAATAGATGGATTTTGGTCATAAAGTTGTGTTGCAGATTTAAATCTTTGACCACCAGGGTAGCCTGTATGTCTTACATACATTTTTTCTTCCCACTTGTTTCCGCTCAATTTAACTTTAGAAGCATTTATTACAATAACATTATCTCCACAATCTACGTGAGGAGTAAAATCTGTTTTATGTTTTCCTCTTAATAAGATTGCTACTCTTGAAGCTAATCTGCCTAAATTTTGACCATCAGCATCTACAATAACCCACTGCTTGTTCACAGTAGCTTTGTTTGCTGAAATAGTTTTGTAACTTAAATTATCCAATTTATAATATTTTCATTAATAATATTTTTCTCTCGAAAAGAGTGTGCAAATCTACAATTATATATTTGAATAGCAAATAGAAGTTTAAAAATATTTTTTAGTGATATTATTTAAAACTATTTATGTATTTATTTTAATGTGCTTCTAACCAGTTGAGACCATAATCTATATCAACTGTTAACGGAATATTTAATTTAAAAGCATTTTCCATTTCCTCTTTTATAACTGAAATTGTTTCATTTATTTCTGGTTTATAAACATCAAACACCAATTCATCATGAACTTGTAGTAACATTTTACTTGACAAGTTTTCTCTAGAAAATCTTTTATTAATATTTATCATTGCTATTTTAATAATGTCCGCAGCTGTTCCTTGAATTGGTGCATTTACTGCGTTTCTTTCTGCGCCACTTCTAACTAATCCATTACTTGAATTAATGTCTTTTAAATATCTTTTCCTTCCAATTAATGTTTTGACATATCCATTATTTCTTGCATAAGTAATTTGACCACTAATGAATTTTTTTAAATTTGGGTATTTATTGTAGTATGTTTCAATAAGCTCTTTTGATTCAGATCTTGATAAATCTGTTTGATTGCTTAATCCAAATGCAGAAACACCATATATAATTCCAAAATTAACTGTTTTGGCATTCGATCTTTGTGTTTTAGTAACCTCATTTACAGGAATATTAAAAACTGTTGATGCAGTAGAACTGTGAATATCTTCATTTTTATTAAACGCTTCAATCATGTTTTTTTCTTCACTCATTGAAGCAATTATTCGTAATTCTATTTGTGAATAATCAGCAGCCATTAAAAAGTGATTCTCGTCTCTTGGAATAAAAGCCTTTCTAACTTCTCTACCTCTTTCAGTTCTTATAGGAATATTTTGGAGGTTAGGATTTATACTACTTAATCTACCAGTTGAAGCTACTGTTTGTAGGTATTCAGTGTGTACTCTATTTGTAGTATTTAAAACTTGATTTGGTAAAGAATCAACATATGTGCTCATCAATTTTGTTAAACTTCTATATTTAAGTATGTTTTTAACAAATTCATGTTCAATTGAAAGATCTTTTAAAATATCCTCTGAAGTTGAATATTGCCCAGTTTTAGTTTTTTTTGGGTTTTTAACTAATTGCATTTTTTCAAATAAAACTTCGCCTAATTGTTTAGGAGAAGAAATATTGAAATTCTCTCCAGCTTCAGTATAAATTAATTTTTCTAAAGTCGAAATATCTGTAATTAAATCCTTCTTCAAGGATTCAAGAAATTTTATGTCTAAATTAATTCCTTCAATTTCCATTTCTGCCAAAACTTTTAAAAGTGGAATTTCTATTTCGTCAAATAGGCTAAATAGTTTTGAGTTATTCAATTCAATTTTAAAAAGACTTTTTAATTGAAAATTCACATCAGCTTGTTCGCATAGGTAATCTTTAGCTTGACTAATTTCTAAATCAGAAATCAATTTTTGATTTTTACCTTTACCAATCATCAATTGTAAATCGATTAATGAGTAATTTAAATATGTTTCAGAGAGATGATTGATTGAATGATTTGTGTCAGGATTTATGATGTAATGTGCTAATGTGGTATCAAATATTTGCCCTTTAATTTTAATATCATATTGGTTAAGAAGCTTTATGTCATTTTTTATATTATCACTAATTTTTTCTATTTTTTCATTTTCAAAAAATAATTTAATTTCCTTAATTTTAAATTCATTTGAAAATGATAAATAATATGCTTTTCCTTGTTCCCAACATATAGACACTCCTGTTATTTTATCAGATAAATAATTTAATTTGTTTGATAAAAGTTTATAACTAACGGATGAGTTAATACTAATTTTCTTTAATAATAACTTAAGTCCTAAAGTTGAATCAATTATTTGGTAATAATTTGATGTATTAGAGTGATTTTTTCTTTTAAATATTTCCGGTTTTTCAACTGTGTTAACTTCATCAAACAAAGAAAATTGACCTGACCCAGCACTTTCAACAGGGGTCTCTTTAATTAATTGTGATTTTATTTCAAGCTCTTTTTCTTGCTTATTAATCTTAAAAATCCTGTCAACACTATCTATAAGTCTTCTAAATTCTAATTCTCTAAAAACCTCTTTAATTTCTAATGAATTTGTAACCTTGAATTTAAATTCGTTGGGATTAAAATCAACTGGGACGTCAAGAATTATTGTTGCTAGTTTTTTTGAAAGTAATCCCAATTCTTTATTTGCTTCAATTTTTTCTTTTAATTTTCCTTTTAGTTTTTCGGTATTAGCTAATAATTCTTCCATGCTTCCGTATTCCGCAATGAATTTCTTGGCTGTTTTATCACCCACACCTGGCAAACCAGGAATATTGTCTGCAGCATCCCCTTTCATGCCTAAAAAATCGATTACTTGTATAGGGTCAGAAACCTCAAATTTATTTTTTACTTCGTCAACACCCCAAATTTCATAACCACCTCCAAACATTGGCTTATACATAAAAATATTTTCACTAACTAGCTGTGCAAAATCTTTATCAGGAGTAACCATAAATGTTTGGTACCCTTCTAATTCCGCTTTTTTAGATAATGTTCCAATTATATCATCTGCTTCATAACCTTTTTTTACAATAACAGGGATGTTTAATGATTTTAATATTTGTTCAATGTAAGGCACTGCAATTTTAATTGCTTCAGGCGTTTCATCTCTATTTGCTTTGTAGTCTGAAAATATTTCAACTCTATCTTGACTACCACCTTTGTCAAAACAAACTGCTAAATAGTCTGGGTTTTCTCTTTTAATTACATCAAATAGTGAGTTAGTGAATCCTAAAATTGCAGAAGTGTCAAGTCCTTTTGAATTAATTCTTGGATTTTTTATAAAAGCATAATAACCTCTAAATATCAGAGCATAAGCATCTATTAAAAATAATCTTTTGTTATTCATCAATTTTACCAATTCAAAAATCAGTTACTATAATAGTTGGACTTATAAATTTTGTTAAGATTGTTTTCAAATTTGGTCATACTAAATCCGTCGTGAATTGAATAACTGCCGGTCTCTCCACTTTTATTTATTGCAATATATCCCACTTGAAAATTTTTAAAATTACTATTCTTCTTTGAAACGATTCTTTTTATAGCTTCTTCACAAGCTTTTTGGGGGCTGTAACCATTTCTCATTAATTCAACAACCAAAAAACTCCCAACTGTTTTAACAACTTCTTCTCCCAAGCCTGTAGCAACAGCTCCACCTACTTCATTGTCAATAAATAAACCAGATCCTATTATTGGAGAATCTCCAACTCTACCAGACATTTTATAAGCCAGGCCACTTGTTGTACATCCGCCAGAGATATTACCATTTTTATCAATAGCTAGCATACCAATAGTATCGTGATTTTCAATATTTATTATTGGCTTATATTCTGAGTTTTTTTTCCAATCTAGCCAATCTGACCTAGACTTATCTGTTAATAGTACTTCTTTTTTATAACCCAAAGAATATGCAAATTCTTCTGCGCCAACACCCGCCAGCATTACATGAGGAGTTTCTTCCATTATTTTTCTTGCAACTGAAATAGCATGAGTTATATTTTTTAAATATACTACGGATCCACAATCTCCATTAGAATTCATGATGCATGCGTCTAATGTTACGTTTCCATCTCTATCGGGTAATCCGCCTATTCCAACTGATTGATTATTTACATCAGCTTCTTCTATCATACATCCTTGCTCTACTGCATCCAAAGAACTAGATCCATTTTTCAATAAATTCCATGCCTTATTTGTTGCATTTTTTACCTCCCATGTTGCTATAACTATTGGAAATTTTTTTAGATTTATTTTAGATTCATTTAAGTTCAACGCAAATGAACTAGGGATACCAACGCTTATACCTAGTAAAGAGCTTTTCTTAATAAATCCTCTTCTTTTCATTACTTAATTTTCAATTTGATCTCCTAATATTTTTTTAGTTAAAAATGCGTAAAGAATTAGATAAGCAAAGCATAATACAGCTACCCAATAAGATGACTGAATAGTGAAAATATCTGCAAGTTTACCTTGAATTGGAGGGATAATAGCACCACCTAAAATCATCATTACCAAAAATGAAGATCCTTGAGACGTGTATTTTCCTAAACCAGTTATACTTAATGAAAAAATACAAGGCCACATTATAGAGCAGAAAAGACCACCACTAATAAAAGCAAATAATGCTACAGTTCCAGTTGAAAATAGACCTATTAACATTGCTGATAATCCAATCAGACTAAATATTTTTAGTGTAGCTATTGCATTATCTTTTGCAATAAAAAAGCCTACAATTTGTATAGCGACAATAATTGAAAATATAATTATTTCGTTCATATTATAGCTACCGTAATTAACTAAAACAATTACTCCAAAAGCTATGTATGGAACTATTATTAAAAGAGCTTTTTTCAACCCTTCTGTCGGATTAAAAACACTAATTGCTCCAGTCCATCTACCAATCATTAAACCTCCCCAATATAATGAGATATATTTTGCAATTCCTGTATCAGTTAGTGCGGGTAGACCTAGTCCGTTCAGATTATTAACTTTATCTGTAACAAGCTTTAAAACTTCTCCTAAATTACTTTGAATCGTAACCTCAACTCCAACATAAGTAAATATTGCTAACATCCCTAGGGCAAGTTGTGGATATTGTAATGCGCCCCAACCTTTGGGATTAGACGAAGATTTTACATAAGCATAATATATACACCCAACAACAGCAATTAGAGATGCAATTAATGCTGCTAATCTCTTGTATTCTAAATTTTCTTTAACAGCTTCAACTGTTGGCTCAGGACTTGAGTAAGTATAAAAAACCCATCCAAAACATAAGAACATTATAACTGTTAAAGCAATTAACAAATTCATTGCTTTGTTAGCAGGTTCGAAAGGTTCTTTAGTTATGCCATCTGGTAAGCTTTTTGAAAAATAGAAAACTGCAGCACACAAAACAAATAGAGCAGCTACTCCAAGATATAAAGTTTGCATTTTTGAAAACTCTGGAGTTCCTTCACCAGATAAGGTTCCAAAAATTATAAATGCAACGGCTAAAGGTCCAATAGTAGTACCAAAAGAATTAACCCCTCCAGCAAGATTTAATCTAGATGAACCGGATTTAGGATCTCCAAGAGAAACTGCAAATGGGTTTGCTCCTGTTTGTTGTAAAGAAAAACCTAACCCAACAATAAATAGTGCGAGCAGGACACCATAAAATACTTCTGTTTGCCCAGGTTCAGCTCCATTTATAACTGGATACATAACTAACGCACCTACAGTTGAAATTAATAATCCGTAAATAATTCCTTTTTTGTAACCCCAACTATTAAAAATATCTTTTTTTCTTTGACTAGATAATATAAATAATATCAGAGCTCCAATATAATATGCTCCGTAAAATGCAAAATCAACAAGTTGAGATTGAAATTGATCTATCATAAAGTATTCTTTACAAAATGGAATAAACACTCCATTTGAAGCACCTATAAAGCCCCAGAAAAAAAATACGCTAACCAAAGTAGCTAAAGCAGAATTATTATTTTGATTTTTCATTACTAATGATTTTTTAAGATTTGTTAATTGTCTAAAATAAGTAAAGCAATTAAGATTATTTAACATTTTATTAAATAAATTTTAATTAAACTTAAACAATTATAAGTATATATTTACAATCAATTATGAACTGGATATTTTTTTTCGTATTTATTCTTTTTATTGATTATTATTCGTATCAATCAATAAAAAATATTACTAAAAATAGAATTGTTAAATATTCTTATTTTGTCATTTCTTTTTTTATAGTATTCTATTTCTTTTATAAATATAAACTTCAAGATGAAGGGGCATATAGAACATTAGCTCTTGGGTTATTAATTTCTTTTTACAGTCCAAAATTAGCGGTAGTAATTATTAATTTTGTTGAAGATTTTTTAAGACTTACTATAGCCATAGTTAAACGAACTTTTAGCTACAATAAGTCAATTAAACTAGCTTCAAGAAGAAAGTTTATTAGTAAGCTTGGATTAGGTTTTGCATCTCTACCTTTTTTTAGTTTAAATTTTGGAATGATTTGGGGAAAAAATAATGTAAAGGTACTTAAATACACCCTTTTTTTTGATGATCTTCCGAGCTCATTTGATGGGTACCAATTAACACAAATTAGTGATATTCATGCCGGAAATATCACTAGTTTAGATAACTTAGAGCAAACCATAAGACTAATTAATTCTCAAAATTCAGATATAATTTTCTTTACAGGAGATTTAGTTAATAATGAGGCAAAAGAGTTAACTCCATGGTTAAAGACACTTTCTAAGCTAAACTCTAAGGATGGTATTTATTCTATTTTAGGAAACCACGATTATGGAGATTATCGATCATGGTCATCTGAAAAGAAAAAAATTGATAATTTTAACAAAATAAAACAATATCAGAAAGATATAGGGTTTAATTTATTAATAAATCAAAGTAAATATATAACCCGTGGTAATCATAAATTAGCTATTGTGGGCGTAGAAAATTGGGGAAATGGGTTTAGAAAATACGGAGATTTACAGAAAGCTTCTGAAAAAATTAAATCTGAGGATTTTAAAATACTTTTAAGTCATGATCCAACGCATTGGCAGAAAAAAGTTTTAATTGACAATGCTAATTATCAATTAACTCTCAGTGGTCATACGCACGGAGGACAGTTTGGTATTGAAATCCCCGGATATATAAAATGGAGTCCTGTAAGCTGGAGATATAAATATTGGGCAGGTATTTATAAAGAAAAAAATAAATATATAAATGTTAATAGAGGCTTGGGTACTACGGCAGTTCCAGGTCGGCTTGGAGTTTGGCCAGAAATTACAGTAATCACCTTAAAATCAACAAATAATGCATAATCCTATGGAAATGTTATATTTGTATAACCTTAATTGATTTAAAACTTTAAGTTATGTCTAAATTTGGAGAATTAATTGATGTAGAAATTCCTGTCCTTCTCGAATTTTTCACACAATGGGACGAAACATCTAATGAGATGCATCCAGTAATAAAGGATGTTGCCGCTGCTATTGGCGATAAAGCAAAAGTTATTAAAATTGATGTTGATAAAAACAATGACCTAGCTGATGCACTTAGAATTAAAGGTCTCCCCACTTTTATTATATACAAAGATGGTGAAATGAAGTGGAGGCAAAGTGGTGT
Source organism: uncultured Flavobacteriaceae bacterium (assembly GCA_964275595.1). Lineage (GTDB taxonomy): Bacteria > Bacteroidota > Bacteroidia > Flavobacteriales > Flavobacteriaceae > SGZJ01. Next base: position 44,313 of record CAXYDM010000008.1, on the reverse strand, counting down.
CGAAGATGCCAACACTTTAATTGGTCGAATTCAAGAATATATATAATTTTATTCCTCTTTACCTATAAATAATTCTAAGTAATAATTGAAATCTTCCATTTGTTTTTCTAAAAATTTACCTTCTTCGTAAGAAATAATTACCCCAACTAACGATCGGTACCTCTCTATGTCTGTATAAATTTCTTCAGCGTATCTATTTTTGTTCTCATCTTTAAGATTGCTAAAATAAAATAGATTCTCTTTGTATTTGTTTGCAATTTCAGAAAATAATCCTCTAGCTTTTTCTTTATTTTCAAGTTTGTAATATGACTCTATATAGGTTTCTAATAAAGTGTAATATCCAAATATATTAACAGGCATATTTTCAATTACTATGTCAGTTATTTCTTCTGCTTTGACTTTCTTGTTTTCAAGAATTAGTTGATTAATTAATCTTGCAATATTACTTCTATAAGTGATGCTGTTTTTTCTAGATTCAACATCAAAATATATATCCATATCCCCATTTGTTCCCCAGTCCCAATCTTTAACCATTGAATACATTTTTTCTGTATTGACTCTACCCATTTCATAAGGATTAGTTTGATCAATCGTAGTTTTAATAGGCACCAACTTATAGCACAAGCCTTCTAGTTGAAGATAATCTTTCATCCACAAATAATCGTCATCTCCGAATGAACCACCTGTAAAGTAAATTGGTCTTTCCCAATTATTTTCAGCAATAATGTCAAGCATCATTAATCTATTTTTATAAAGAGCTTGCCCCTTGATTTTAATAATTATTTCATCTACAATCTCATCTGACAAGTTATTATCAACAATATTATTTTTAAGCACGGATTCTTTATCTACTGGAATACGTATGCTTTCTGAAGGCAGATAATTTGCGTTTAAATCTTGCTCTCTCATATAATTAGTTTCGTATCCTTGTTTTTGAAGTAAGCTTTTGTATTTGTATTTATCATCATCCTGTGTGACAAATTTTACAAATGTTTTGATATCTATTGTATCTAATGTGGTAACTTCTTTTATTATATAGTCTCTAGTTCCATATCTATATTTATCATGAGATATTGATGATGGTATAGGGTCACTTTCATATGCTTTTCTTTTCATTTGATCAATATACCAATCCGTGTTAAAGAGGCTGGTATTTAAAACACGAACATCTGTTCTAACACCTTCAATTTCTTGTAAATACCATAAAGGAAAGGTGTCATTGTCCCCAATGGTAAATAAAATTGAGTTTGGTTCACAAGACTCTAAATATTTTATTGCCATTGAACGTGCAGTATATCTACCAGATCGGTCATGATCGTCCCAGTTGCTGCTAGCAAGGTTTATTGGCAATATTAAGAGAAAAACTGGGATAGTTAAAAGCTTGGTATATTTTGAATTAATAAAATGTTCGGCAGAACGAATTAAGCTAAATATTCCAAAACCAATCCAAATACAATAGACATAAAATGACCCTACAACTGAGTAGTCTCTTTCTCTAGGTTCAAATGGCCTAACATTTGTGTATACTTGAATTGCTATTCCGGTAAAAATAAAAAACACTAACATTGTCCAAAATAATTCTTTGTCCTTATTGTATAGAAAATATAACCCTATTAATCCTATTATAAAGGGTATCATATAGTACTTGTTTCTTGATTTATTTTGAGTAACATCGCTAGGTAAATTTTCTTGACTTAATCCAAGATGAATTTCATCTATAAAATCAAGACCACTAATCCAATTCCCATGCATGTCCATTCTACCTTGTATATCATCTTGGCGACCACTAAAATTCCACATAAAGTATCTCCAATACATGTAGCCTAATTGATATTGAATTAAATATTTTACATTACTGATTAAAGAAGGCTTTTCAATATCAAGATAAGTTCCGTAGTTTTTTAAAAACTTATGATGTTCTTCATAATCTACGTCTCCTTGGTAAGTTCTAGTTTTAAAATCATTAACTAGATCAATTAATTCTTTAGCCTCTGCTTGATTTCTGTATTTTTTTTTAACTTCATAATCTAAAAAACCAGTGTACCTAAGGTAGTTTGAAGCATGTTCAGAGCTCCACATTCTAGGGAGTATGGAAGCGTGTTCACTATTAAAGTTTTGACTCGCATTTTTATAATTATTTACTATTACATACTTATTTTGAGTTAAATCTTTCTCATACTTTGGTTTATCATCTTTGTATGGGTTTTCTTCATCTAAGCCAGAGTATTGGTCAGTAAATAGAGGGCCATAAAATAAATGTGTTTTTGGGTATTGCTCGAGGTTATAGTAAGCTAATAGTTGCCTTGCGTCTGCCGGGTCATTTTCATTAATTACAACATCAGAATTTGCTCGGATCGGTAGCATAATCCAAGAAGAAAAACCAATTAAAATAAACAGAACACAAAGACTAACAGTATTTAGTGTTTTTAGATTATTTTTTATTGTGTAGTTTAACAAATAATAGAAAAAAGTAACTAATAATATCCCTGCAATTACAGTACCTGAATTAAAAGGAAGTCCAATTGAATTTACAAAAAATACTTCCAAAACACTGAAATATCTAAGGACATTAGGCGCTAAAAGTTTAAAGACAAACATTAATATCCCTACAACCACTACATTAGCCAAAATAAACTTCTTAATAGTAATTGGTTTATAGTTTTTGAAAAAATAAATCAATCCAATTGCAGGAATGGTTAAAAGGCCCATAAAATGAACTCCGAAAGAAAGCCCTACAACAAAACTTATAAGTATAAGCCATCTATTACCTTTAGGAAGATGCATTTCTTGTTCCCATCTAAGCCCTAAATAAAATAATAATGACATTATTAATGTGGCCATAGCGTAAACTTCAGTTTCTACAGCGTTAAACCAAAAGGTATCGGTAAATATAAAGGACAAACTAGCAATAAATGAGCTTATTAGAATTGTTAAATAATTATCTGTTTTGGATTTTAAAGAAGATGAGATTTTCGATAATAAAATACTAATTGACCAAAACATAAACAATACTGTAAACGCACTAGCAACCCCGCTCATTAAGTTCATTATAAAACCAATTTGAGATTGCTCAATCGCAAAAATAGAGAAAAAAGCACCTAGCATTTGAAAAAGAGGAGCTCCCGGTGGATGTCCAACATTAAGCTTTGAAGCTGATAAAATATATTCACCTGAGTCCCAAAAACTAACGGTCGGTTCCGCAGTTAATCCATAAATAATTACAGCTGAGATAAAGCATAACCAACCTAATATATTATTCCATTTATTAAAACTAATCTCGCTCATAAAGATATTTTGAAAGCCAAATTTAACGATAAATTTTATACTCCATATTTTTTAACATTTATTTAATCAAAATTTATTTTTTAAAAAATCTTGTTAAAATAAAAGATTATTATAAATTTGCACGCTCAGCAATTGGCCTATGGTGTAACTGGTAACACGTCTGTTTTTGGTGCAGAAGAGTCTAGGTTCGAAACCTAGTGGGCCAACTGATAAATCTTAATTACATTCTTCTTGAAGGAAGTGATTAAGAATAAAAATTAAATTTGTATATTTGCATCTTTAATTATTATTAATTATTATGAGGGGACTAAAGTCCCCTCTTTTTATAGAATTATGTTTAAATCGATTGTCGAAGAATTACTTGAAAAAAGTTTGTTAGAAAGGAAAGATCTTTTTTTAACTGATTTTGAAATCTTGTCTGGTAATAAGATTAGAATTGTTATTGATGGAGATAAAGGAGTTTTAGTAGAAGACTGTATGTTTATAAGTCGTGCTATTGAACATAACATAGATAGAGATGAACATGATTTTTCTTTAGAAGTTAGTTCAGCAGGAGCTTCTGCAGCATTAACTATTTCTAGACAATTTGTAAAAAATATAGGAAGAGTTCTACAAGTTAGAACCAATGATAATAATTATGAGGCTGAATTAGTAGAAGCTACAAGTGACGAGATTAAACTAAAATGGAAACAGCGTGAACCTAAAAAAATTGGTAAAGGCAAAGTTACTGTTGAAAAAGAAATAAATCTTTATTATAAAGATATAAACGAAGCAAAAGTTAAAATTAAATTTTAATATTATATTATGGAAAATATAGCCTTAATAGAGTCTTTTTCTGAATTTAAAGACGATAAATTAATTGATAGAGTAACTCTAATGACTATTTTAGAAGATGTTTTTAGAAGCGCTTTAAAAAGAAAGTTTGGAGATGATGATAATTTTGATATTATAATTAACCCTGACAAAGGTGATTTAGAGATTTGGAGAAATAGAGTGGTTGTTGCTGATGGCGAAATTGAAGATGAAAATGGTGAAATATCACTTACAGAAGCAAGACTTATTGAACCTGATTTTGAGGTCGGTGAAGATGTTTCAGAAGAAGTGAAATTAATTGACTTGGGTAGAAGAGCTATTTTAGCACTAAGACAAAACTTAGTTGCTAAAATTCATGAACATGACAACACTAATATCTACAAGCAGTTTAAAGATTTGGTTGGTGAAATTTACACAGCAGAAGTTCATCACATAAGACATAGAGCTATAATATTACTTGATGACGAAGGAAATGAAATTGTAATGCCAAAAGAAAAGCAAATACCATCTGATTTTTTCAGAAAAGGTGATAACATAAGAGGAGTTATTGAGAGTGTAGAATTAAAAGGTTCAAAACCATCAATTGTTATGTCTAGGACTTCTCCCTTGTTTTTAGAAAAATTATTTGAACAAGAAATCCCAGAGGTATTTGACGGTCTTATAAATGTTAAGAAAGTAGTTAGAATTCCAGGTGAAAAAGCAAAAGTAGCTGTGGATTCTTATGATGACAGAATAGATCCAGTTGGAGCTTGTGTCGGAATGAAAGGATCTAGAATACATGGAATAGTTAGAGAGCTAGGAAATGAAAATATTGATGTTATTAATTACACTAATAATCTTCAACTTTTTATTACTCGATCACTAAGTCCAGCTAGAATTACATCTATTAAAATTGATGAAGAGAATAAAAGAGCTGAAGTAATACTAAAACCTGAAGAAGTTAGTAAAGCAATTGGACGTGGAGGTCATAATATCAGATTGGCAGGTCAAATTACTGGATACGAAATAGATGTATTTAGAGAAGGAGTTGAAGAGGATGTAGAATTAAGAGAATTTAGTGATGAAATTGACGGATGGGTAATTGATGAACTGGCTAAAGCTGGGTTAGATACTGCAAAAAGTGTTTTAGAACAGGAAGTTGTTGATTTAGTAAAAAGAACTGACTTAGAAGAAGAAACTATTGTAGAGGTAGTTAGAATTCTTAAAGAAGAATTTGAAGATTGATAATATAATTTAAACCAATTTATGGATAAAAATATTAGATTAAATAAAGTTTTAAGGGAGTTGAACATTTCAATAGACCGTGCTATAGATTTTCTTGAATCTAAAAGTATTGAAATTGAAAAACGTCCAACTACCAAAATTTCTTTAGAAATTTATGAACTATTATCTAATGAATTTCAAACTGATGCTAATAAAAAAGTTGCTTCTAATGAATTAAGTGAGGCTAAATCTAAAGAAAAAGAAGCCCTTAGAGTCAAAAGAGAAGCTGAAATTGAACTTTTATTAAAGAAAAAAGAAGAAGAGGCGAAAGTTATAACAGCTGCCTCTAAAATAAAAGAGATAAAAAAAGTTGGAAAAATTGAGCTTCAACCCACTAAAGTAAAGCCAAAAGTTGTAATTACTAATGAATCTACAGAACCTACTTCCTCAAAAGATGTAAAAACAACAGCTGTTGAAAAGCCATCTCTTGAAGAGACAAAAAAGAATGAAAAATCTGTAACAGCATCTACAACAACTGTCAAGGAAGATGTAAAAGTTGTTAATGAAGAATCTGAAAGTGAATCCGACACAGTTACTACACAATACAAAAAATTATCTGGACTTAAGTCAACGGGTGAAACTATAGACTTATCGAAATTTAAATCTGAAAAGAAAAAAGAAAGCCCGCCTTCTTCTATTTCTAAAAGAAAAAGAAGAAGAATTAGTAAGCCTAATGATAACGCAAAAACTGCCCAAAAACCCGGCCAAAGAGCTGGTCAAAAACCTAATTTTAAAGCTAAAAATACAACTTCTACAAGAGAGGAGCCAAGTGCTGAGGAAGTTCAAAAACAAGTTAGAGAAACCCTTGAAAAACTTCAAGGCAAAAGCTCAAAAGGTAAAGGTGCTAAATACAGAAAAGAAAAAAGAGATCAGCACCGTCAAAAAACAGAAGATGAGCTAGCAAATGTTGAGGCTGAAAGTAAATTACTAAAGGTAACAGAATTTGTTACTGCTAGCGAGGTTGCTACAATGATGGATGTTTCTGTTACTGAAATAATTTCAGCATGTATGACCTTAGGGATGATGGTTACGATGAATCAGCGTTTAGATGCAGAAACTCTTAGTATTGTTGCTGAAGAATTTGGTTATAGTGTGGAGTTTGTTACTGCAGATATTGAAGATTCAATTGAAGAAATTTCAGATGCTGAAGAAGATTTAAAACCCAGAGCTCCAATTGTTACTGTTATGGGGCATGTAGATCACGGAAAAACTTCATTATTGGATTATATTAGAAAAGAAAATGTAATTGCAGGGGAATCAGGAGGTATTACTCAACATATTGGTGCATACAGTGTTGTACTATCTAAGGGACAAAAAATAACTTTTTTAGATACTCCTGGACACGAAGCATTTACGGCCATGAGAGCTAGAGGAGCACAGGTAACAGATTTGGCAATTATTGTAATAGCTGCAGATGATGATATTATGCCACAAACAAAAGAGGCTATTTCTCATGCTCAAGCAGCAGGAGTTCCAATTGTATTTGCAATTAATAAAATTGATAGGCCAACAGCAAATCCTGATAAAATAAAGGAAGGTCTTTCACAAATGAACCTTTTAGTTGAAGATTGGGGTGGTAAAATACAATCTCATGATATTTCTGCATTAAAGGGTGATGGAGTAGATGACTTGTTAGAAAAGGTATTATTGGAAGCTGAGCTTTTGGAACTTAAAGCTAATCCTGATAGAGCATCATCCGGTACAGTGGTGGAGGCCTTTTTAGATAAAGGAAGGGGTTATGTTTCTACTATTTTAGTTCAAACAGGAACTTTAAAAATTGGTGATTATGTTTTAGCAGGTAAAAATAGTGGTAAAGTTAAAGCCATGCATGATGAAAGAGGAAATAGTGTTGAAGTTGCAGGTCCTTCATCTCCAATATCCATTCTTGGTTTAGATGGAGCGCCACAAGCAGGAGATAAGTTTATAGTTTTCTCTGATGAAAGGGAAGCTAAGCAAATTGCAGTAAAAAGAACTCAATTGCAAAGAGAGCAATCAGTTAGAACACAAAAACATATAACTCTTGATGAAATTGGAAGAAGAATTGCATTAGGAGAATTTAAAGAATTAAACATTATTCTTAAAGGTGATGTAGATGGCTCTGTAGAGGCATTAACAGATTCTTTCCAAAAATTATCAACTGAAGAAATTCAAGTAAATATTATACATAAGGCTGTTGGAGCGATAACCGAAAGTGATGTTTTATTAGCATCTGCTTCCGATGCAATTATAATTGGGTTTAATGTTAGACCAACAGGAAACGCAAGACAAATAGCTGATAAGGAAGAAATAGATATCAGAATGTATTCTATAATTTATGATGCTATAAATGACTTAAAAGATGCAATGGAAGGAATGTTATCTCCAGACTTTAAAGAAGAGATCACAGGTACTTCAGAGGTCAGAGAAACTTTTAAAATATCAAAGATTGGTACTATTGCAGGATGTATGGTTACTACTGGAAAAATATTCAGAAACTGTGGAGTAAGATTGATTCGTGATGGGGTCGTAATTTACTCCGGAGAATTATCTTCTCTTAAAAGGTTTAAAGATGATGTTAAAGAAGTAGCGAAAGGATATGATTGTGGTATGCAAATTAAAAACTACAACGATTTAAAAGAAGGTGATGTTATCGAAGGATTTCAGCAAGTAGAGATTAAGAAAAAACTTAAATAGTTAGTTATTTATTTTTTCTACTCCTACTTTTAATTCTGTATTCTCAATTTTTGGTTTAGGTCTAAATATAAAAGCTTCTGCATATTTTTTTTTAATCTTCAAAAGTTTTTTGTCAGCTTCAAGTTGTGAAAAAAAGTCACCTATCCATACTTTGTAATTTGGAGTTTCATAAACAAGCTCTACAACAGTTCCAGGGTAGCTATCTTTATCGTGATTGTCAATTAATTCTAAAGCTTCAGCCCTTTTTCCGCTAAATATTTGAATTTTTAAATTAAATAAATTCTTATTTATTTCCTTTTTTAGTTTTAGTAGGCTATCAATTCTACTATCTTTTTTTATTTGCACTAAACCACTTTGTGAAAAGGAGTTAGCACAGCTAATAAATACAACTAAGAAAATAATAATCTTATTCAATTTTTCTTTATTTTTGAACTACAAATGTATACTTATTTTTTATAAGCTCTAAATATATTATTTAGAATGTTTATAAATTATAATTTTGACACAAAATTACCTTAAGTGAGGACTAAATAATCGACGATATGTCTTATTTTTGTGCTTGATTTTTATAAACGATTTTTTCTTTTTGAATGAACAAAAAATATAAAAAAGTAGACTCTAAATTTTACTTAATTAAAAATTCAAAATTTTTTCCGCGAATTCCCCTTGGAAAACTCTTGCTAGCATTTGCTTTTGTATTTACATTTTCTTCGTTTGCTCAGGAATCTGATCCTGTAAAAGGAAAAGCTTTATTTAATTCTAATTGTGCTGCATGTCACAAGCTTGATAAAAAAATGACTGGTCCTGCGCTTAGAAATGTAGAAAACAGACTCCTTGAAGACGAAGGTCTAGACAGAGAATGGCTCTACAAATGGATTAGAAATAGCTCGTCTTTAATTAAATCAGGTGATGCCTACGCTAACAAAATTTATACTGAATATAATGGTGCTGCTATGACAGCTTATCCTCAGTTATCAGATGATGATTTAAATAATATTTTAGCATATACCGCTCAAGAAAAACCTGTCCCAGTGGTTAAAGCTGTTGAGGCTTCTCCAACTGGTGTTAACAATTCCAATGGTATACCCAATGAAATAATATTAGGAGTTTTTGCTTTTATGTTCTTATTGCTAGCGGCAGGTTTATTTGTAGTTAATAAAACACTTAGAAGCTTTGCTACTCAAAATAATATTAAGTTACCAACAAAAAAGAAATCAACAAGAAAACCTCTTTGGAAAGCTTTCGTTGACAATCAATTCTTAATGTTATGTAGTGCTATCATAATGCTTTTGGTTAGTGCTTATTTTGTTTATGGATTTTTAATGCAAATTGGAGTTAATCAAGGTTACGAACCTGTTCAACCTATACATTATTCACATAAAATTCATTCAGGAGATAACGAAATAGATTGTAATTACTGTCACTCTTCTGCCCGAGTTAGTAAGCATTCTGGAATACCTTCGCTTAATGTCTGTATGAATTGTCATAAATCCATTTACGAATATAATGGAGAAACTACTGAAGAGTATTCTAAAGAATTTTACGATGCTGAAATTCAAAAGCTATACAAAGCTGTTGGATGGGATGATGAGTCTCAAGAATATACCGGAGAAACTCAAGCTGTTAAGTGGGTCAGAATTCACAACCTTCCAGATTTTTCATACTTTAATCATGCTCAACATGTTTCTGTTGGAGGTATAGAATGTCAAACTTGTCATGGTCCAGTTGAAGAGATGGAAATAATGTATCAGTATTCTCCTTTGACTATGGGCTGGTGTATAAATTGTCATCGAGAAACTAATGTTAAAGTTAAGGATAATCAGTATTATGAAAAGATTCACGAGCAGTTATCCAAAAAATATGGAGTCGATAAGTTAACTGCTGCCCAAATGGGTGGTTTAGAATGTGGAAAATGTCATTATTAATATTTTATATATAATTATTTATGTCATCAAATAAGAATAAGAAATATTGGAAAAATTTAGCGGAGTTAAATCCGGTAAACAATAGTGCATTAGAGTCACTAGGTCAAAAAGAATTTATTGAAGAAATTCCTGTTGATGAATTTCTAGGTGATGACAAAAAATTATCAAATTCTTCAACTTCAAGAAGAGATTTCCTAAAATATGTTGGCTTTAGTACTGCTGCTGCATCTCTAGCAGCTTGTGAAGGTCCAGTAATCAAATCTATTCCTTATGTTGTTCAACCCGAACAAATAATACCTGGTATTGCAAATTATTATGCAACTACCATTGCAAATGGTTATGATTTTGCTAATGTTTTGATAAAGACTAGAGAAGGAAGACCAATTAAGGTTGAATTAAACAAATTAGCTCCAATATCTGCTTCTGCAAATGCTAGAGTCCAGGCATCTGTATTAGATTTATATGATAGTTTCAGATTAGCTAAGCCGTTTAAAAATCAAGTTGAAAGTTCTTGGACTGAGTTTGATAGCGATACAAAGAAAAAATTAAATTCATTAAAAAATAGTTCTAAGTCTATTGTTCTTTTAACTCAGACTTTTGCCAGTCCTTCCACGCACAAATTAATTAATGAGTTTAAAAAGAATTATTCTAATGCAAAACATGTTGTTTATGATTCAGTTTCTGAATCAGCTGCACTAGATGCTTACGAGACTAAATACGGATCAAGAGGTTTGTCAAATTATGATTTTTCTCTTGCAGATTTAATTGTATCTATTGGTGCAGATATTTTAGGAGATTGGCAAGGTGGTGGATTTGACTCTAAGTATGGAAAATCTAGAATACCTACTAACGGTAAAATGTCTAGACATGTTCATTTTGAATCTAATATGTCTTTAACTGGAGCAAATGCAGACAATAGATATCCTGTAAATCAGAACGATCAAAAACTTGTGTTGTTATCTATTTATTCTAAACTATTTAACACACCAGCTGATATAAATATTAGTGATAAACTTGCTAAAGTTGTCAATGATCTAATGAAGGAATTACTAGAAAGTAATAATCCAGTAGTTGTTTCAGGAATCCAAGAGGTAGAATACCAAAGTCTAATTCTTGATATCAATCAAAGATTAAATTCTGATGCTTTTCAACCCGAGAAAACTATATTAACTAGACAAGGAAATGATAAAGAAGTAACAGAATTAATTAAAGACATGAATGATGGTAAAGTTGGAGCCATAATTATGGCAGGAGTTAATCCAGTTTATACTTTATCTAATTCAAATGCCTTTATAGAAGGATTAAAAAAGACAGAAATGTCTGTATTGTTTTCGTTGAAGAATGACGAAACAGCTTTTCACGTAAATTACCTTGCTGCTGCTCCACATTATCTTGAATCTTGGGGAGATACAGAAATGTCTAAAGGTGAATTTTCAATAACTCAACCAACTATTAGACCTATATTTGATACTAAACAATTTCAAGAAGTATTATTGTCTTGGAACAATAATAGTATTTCTTATCATGACTATGTAAAGTCAAATTGGAAAAATAATATTTTAGACAATAAAACTTGGAATCAAGCATTACATGATGGTGTTTTTGAAAATAAAAATTCCATTAAATCAAGAAATAGTTTTGTAAAAGACATCAACAAAAACTCTGGCTATATTTTGGCGCTCGCTAGCTCTATTCAAGACACATCAGATAATACGTTTGAATTAAATTTATATTCTAAAACTGGGATGGGTGATGGTCAATGTGCTAATAATCCATGGCTACAAGAATTCCCTGACCCTATCACTAGGACTACTTGGGATAATTACTTAACTATTTCTGAAGCAGATGCTAAAGCACTTAATCTCTATCTTGAGCCTTCTACATTTTTTAATCAAAGTAAAAATGGAGCTGATGGGGGATTAAATGGTAAGTATGCTGTTGTCAGTTTAGATGATACCAAAATAAAAGTTCCTGTAATGATTCAACCAGGTCAAGCACGAGGAACTGTTGGTTTATCCTTTGGATATGGTAGAAATAGAGGGGTAAAAGAAGTAATGATGACTGGTGTTAATGGTTTTAAATTATTTAAGAATTTTAAATCTACTCAATCTATTAAAATTAATTTTACTGATGAAATTCATGAGTTTGCATGTGTTCAGTTACACAATACACTAATGGGTAGGGGTGATATAATAAAAGAAACAAGTCTTGAGGTTTTTAACACTAAAAATGTAAATGACTGGAATCCTGAAGCGGTAGTTTCTTTAAATCATATAGAAACTCCAGTTTCATCTCCTTCAGTTGATTTGTGGGATGAATTTGACAGATCAATTGGACATCATTTTAATTTATCGATAGACCTTAATGCATGTACTGGCTGTGGAGCTTGTGTTATTGCATGTCATGCTGAAAATAATGTACCCGTTGTTGGTAAAGAAGAAATCAGAAAAAGCCGTGATATGCACTGGCTAAGAATTGATAGATACTATTCTTCTGAAGATTCGTTTGAAAGTGACGATCAGAAAAAAGATGATATTAGTGGTTTAGGTAGTTCTCTATCCACTTTTGGAGAAATGGAAAACCCGTCAGACAATCCACAAGTTGCTTTTCAGCCGATAATGTGTCAACATTGTAATCACGCTCCATGTGAAACAGTTTGCCCAGTAGCTGCAACTACTCATGGCAGACAGGGTCAAAACCAAATGACATATAATAGATGTGTAGGTACTAGGTATTGTGCTAATAACTGTCCTTACAAGGTTAGAAGATTTAATTGGTTCTTATATAATGAAAATGATGAATTTGATTATCACATGAATGATGATCTTGGAAGAATGGTTTTAAATCCTGATGTTACAGTCAGATCAAGAGGAGTTATGGAGAAATGTTCTTTCTGTATTCAAACAACTCAATCTGTGATTTTAAAAGCTAAGCTAGAAGGTCGCCCTGTTGCAGTAGGAGAATTTAATGACTCAGTAGCATGTTCTGCTGCCTGTAGCAGTGGGGCAATGAGGTTTGGAGATATAAATGAAGAACAAAGCCCGATTTCAAATTTAATTAATGATGATCGTGCTTATCACTTGTTAGATACAGTTGGGACAAAGCCAAATGTAGTATATCAAGTTAAAGTTAGAAATAATAAAAATAGTTAATAATATAGTATTATGGCGTCTCATTACGAAGCACCTATTAGAAGACCATTAGTAGCAGGGGAGAAATCTTATCATGATGTCTCTGTTGATATCGCAAGACCAGTTGAAGGACAAGCGAATAAACAGTGGTGGATCGTGTTTTCATTAGCTCTAACTGCTTTTTTGTGGGGTATAGGGTGTATTATCTATACAATTTCTACTGGTATTGGTGTTTGGGGATTAAATAAAACTGTTGGATGGGCTTGGGATATTACTAATTTTGTTTGGTGGGTAGGAATTGGACATGCAGGAACTTTAATATCAGCTGTATTATTAATTTTCAGACAAAAATGGAGGATGGCCATTAATAGATCTGCTGAGGCAATGACTATTTTTTCTGTTGTTCAAGCTGGGTTATTTCCAATCATACACATGGGTAGACCATGGCTAGCATATTGGGTTTTACCAATTCCTAATCAATTTGGTTCTTTATGGGTTAATTTTAACTCTCCATTACTTTGGGATGTTTTTGCTATATCAACTTATTTGTCTGTGTCCCTCGTTTTTTGGTGGACAGGACTTCTCCCTGATTTTGCAATGATTAGAGATAGAGCTGTAAAACCTTTTCAAAAGAAAATATATAGTCTTCTAAGCTTTGGCTGGTCTGGAAGAGCTAAAGATTGGCAAAGATTCGAAGAAGTATCTCTTGTCTTAGCTGGTTTAGCAACCCCATTAGTTCTATCAGTACATACAATTGTATCTTTTGATTTTGCTACATCGGTTATACCTGGGTGGCATACTACTATATTTCCACCATATTTTGTTGCAGGTGCAATATTTTCTGGTTTTGCAATGGTTAATACATTGCTAATAATAATGAGAAAAGTATGTAATCTGGAAGATTACATTACGGTTCAACATATTGAATTAATGAATATTGTAATTATGATAACTGGGTCCATTGTTGGGGTCGCTTATATAACAGAATTATTCATTGCCTGGTACTCAGGAGTCGAGTACGAACAATATGCTTTTTTAAATAGAGCTACTGGTCCTTATGCATGGGCTTATTGGATGATGATGAGTTGTAACGTGTTTTCTCCTCAATTTATGTGGTCAAAACGCCTAAGAACAAGTATAATGTTCTCATTCTTTATTTCAATTGTAGTAAATGTTGGAATGTGGTTTGAAAGATTTGTAATTATAGTAACTTCATTGCATAGAGATTATTTACCTTCATCTTGGACTATGTTCTCCCCAACATTTGTAGAGATAGGTATATTTATAGGAACCATAGGGTTTTTCTTTGTGTTATTTTTACTGTACGCTAGAACATTCCCTGTTATTGCTCAAGCTGAAGTTAAAACTATTTTAAAGAGTTCGGGAGAGAGGTATAAAAATTTAAGAGATTCTGGAGAATCTTTAGTTGGTACAGGTGCTGACAAAAGAACTTCTAAAGTTTCTACTAAAAAAATTAATAAAACAAATAAGTAATGGGATCTTCAAAATTTGTTCATGCTATTTATAATGATGACGATATTTTGTTGTCAGCTGTAAAAATGGTTAAAGATGAGAAGTTTCATATAGAAGAAATTTATACTCCTTTTCCTGTTCACGGTTTAGATAAAGCCATGGGCTTAGAGCCTACTAGGATAGCTATTGCTTCTTTTATTTATGGATGTATTGGCTTTACTGTCTCTATCCTGATGATGAATTATATAATGATAGAAGATTGGCCTATGGATATAGGTGGAAAACCGAGTTTTAGTTATATTGAAAACATGCCTTCTTTTGTTCCAATCATGTTCGAATTAACAGTATTTTTTGCTGCCCACTTAATGGTTATTACATTTTATTTAAGAAGTAGAATGTGGCCTTTCAAAAAAGCTGAAAATCCAGACAAAAGAACCACTGATGATCATTTTTTGATGGAAATCGACCCCTCTAATAAACTTAAAGATCTTGAAAAAATCCTTAATAAATCTGGAGCTGTAGAAATAAAAATTATTGAAAAAGAATCACATTAATATTATGAAAAACATATTTAAAATATTAATAATTATTTTGGTTATGGGATCTTTAAGTTCCTGTAATTCTAAGGATTCTCGTAACTATGAATATATGCCTAATATGTATAGGTCAATACCATATGACACTTATGGAGAATATGATAATTTTGTGGACGGAAATTCTGCTTTAATACCGCCAGATGGTACAATAGCAAGAGGTTATTCATTGTTTGAATTTGAAAATAACACAGCTGGCTATGATTTAGCTAAAAAGGAATTAAAAAGCCCTTTTACATCATCTATTGAAGTTGATTTAAAGACAGGTAAAGAACTATATAATGTTTATTGTGCTGTATGTCATGGAAATAAAGGAGCTGGTCAAGGAATATTAGTTAAAAGAGAAAAGATCTTAGGGATACCAAGTTATTCAGACGTAGGTAGAGCTATTAATGAAGGAAGTATTTACCATACTATTTATTATGGTAAAAACTCTATGGGTTCTTATGCTGGTCAATTAAACGAAGAGGAAAGATGGCTAGTTACTCATTATGTTTTAAAATTAAAATCAGATTTAGAAAATTAAAATAAAGGTTTAGAAAAATGTATACTATTTCAAACAGATTAAAAATATTTTCTATCTCCCTAATAATACTGGGAGCTTTAGGTTGGAGTTACAGTTATGTGAATTCACATAAATCTTTAGAAGAAGTAAAAGAAATCTTAGCCCATGAATCTTCTCATGGAGATTCACATGTAGATTCTCATGAAGTTGCAAATCATGGATCTGAATCAAATAAGGATAGCCATACTGAGTTATCTCATCATTCAAATGAGGACACACATGCAGAACATGTTATGCATCAAATTCATAATAGACCTTATGCAGCCTTATATGTAGCTGCTTTCTTCTTCATGATGATAGCCCTTGGTGTGCTCGCTTTTTATGCAATACAATATGCTTCTCAAGCTGGGTGGTCTCCAGTACTATATAGAGTTATGGAAGCTATCACTTATTACTTATTACCTGGCGCACTTATTGTTTTATTAATTGCAATTATAGGAGATAAACATATTTTTATTTGGATGGATCCCGAAGTGGTTGCACATGACGAATTAATTCAAGGAAAATCAAGTTGGTTAAATAAACCTTGGTTTATTATTAGAGCTTTAATATTTATTGGAGGATGGAGTTTATATAGATATTTCTCCAGAAAATTTTCTTTAGCACAAGACAATGATAGCGGAAATAAATTTTTCAAATTAAATTTTAGAATATCTGCAGGCTTTTTAGTGTTTTTTATATATACTGAATCTATGATGTCTTGGGATTGGATTATGAGTGTTGACCCTCACTGGTTTAGCACCTTGTTTGGATGGTATTTATTAGCAAGTATGTTAGTTAGTGGGATTACTGTAATTGCCTTAATTACTATCTATCTAAAATCCAAAGGACACCTAGATATAGTTAACGATAGTCATCTACACGATTTAGCTAAATTTATGTTTGGTTTTAGTGTATTTTGGACCTACTTATGGTTTTCTCAATTTATGTTAATATGGTATGCAAACATTCCTGAAGAAGTTACGTACTACATTACCAGAATTGAAGACTATACTATTCCGTTTTTTGGCATGATTATTATGAATTTTATTTTCCCTTTTTTAGTTTTGATAAACAGTGATTATAAGCGAATTCCTTGGTTTATTGTTATGGCCGGTATTGTTATATTGGTTGGACATTATGTTGATGTTTTCAACATGATTATGCCAGCGACTGTAGTCGATAGGTGGTATTTTGGTTTACCTGAGATAAGTGCATTAGCATTATTCTCTGGGTTGTTTATATTGATAGTTTTTTATTCACTGTCAAAAGCACCATTATTAGTTAAGGGTAACCCGTACATTAAAGAAAGTGAAAACTTTCATTATTAATATTTAAGTATATATAAATGAGTACTTTTTTGACAATTTTAATTTTATTTTTTGTGGTAACAGCTATCTGGCAGATAGTTAAAATATATGACTTGACTCAAGTCAACACTGTCACTAAAGATAGTTCACAAATCGCCAATGATAAGGATAATAAGATAAACGGTTATTTAATGTTAGGTTTCCTAATATTTATTTATGTTATAACAATTATTTGTTTTATTAGATACGGAGACTTTCCACTTATGTCGAATTCAGCATCTGTTCATGGATCTAAGATTGATGATCTTATGATGATATCTATGGTGCTTATTTTCTTTGTTCAAACAGTAACTCAATTCTTCTTGTATTATTTTGCATATAAGTATAAAGGTCAAAAGGGAAGAAAAGCTTTATTCTATTCTGATAATCATAAGTTAGAGTTTTTATGGACAATTATTCCTGCTGTAGTTCTTACTATATTAATAACTTATGGGTTGTTGACTTGGTCAGATATTATGAATGTAGATCAAGATGAAGACCCAATAGTAATTGAGTTATATGCTCAACAATTTAATTGGAAAGCAAGATATTCAGGCGAAGATAATGCTCTTGGTAAATCAAATGTAAGATTAATCGATATTGATAGAGCAAATATTTTGGGTCTTGATGAATTTGATCCAAATGCACAAGATGATATCATTACTACTGAGCTTCATCTTCCTGTAGGAAAGCCAGTATTGTTTAAAATGAGATCTCAAGATGTCTTACATTCAGCATACATGCCTCACTTTAGAGCACAGATGAATTGTGTTCCAGGAATGATAACTCAATTTGGATTCACTCCAAGTGTTACTACTGTAGATATGAGGAAAACACCTGAAATGATAGAAAAAATATTAAATATTAACAATATAAGAGCTGAAAAAAGTAAAGAATTACAAGAAAAAGGGGAAGAGGTTTTAGATCCTTATGAATTTGATTATCTTTTATTGTGTAATAAAATTTGTGGTAAATCTCATTACAATATGCAAATGAAAATAGTTGTCGAAACACAAGAAGAATTTGATAATTGGATTAACCAGCAGACTAAATTTAAAAATTCATTAATAGCTCAAAAATAATATTTATAGTATGTCAGAATATATAGAAATTGATCCAAAAGAAGATCACGGACATCATCATAAGGAAACTTTTATTACTAAGTATATATTTAGTCAGGATCATAAAATGATTGCTAAGCAATATTTGATTACTGGAGTTCTTTTTATGGGTGTTATAGGAATTTTAATGTCTCTTTTAATGAGATTACAAATTGCTTGGCCAGAAGAACCAAATATAATTTTTGAATTTTTTCTTGGTAAGTGGGCACCTGATGGTGTAATGGATGCGGACATATATCTAGCGCTTGTTACTATGCACGGAACAATAATGGTATTCTTTGTTCTAACTGCGGGATTAAGTGGAACCTTTAGTAATTTGTTAATTCCCCTTCAATTAGGAGCCAGAGATATGGCATCAGGATTTTTAAATATGGTTTCATTTTGGTTATTTTTCTTATCTACTGTTATCATGGTAGCTTCAATATTTGTTGAAGCAGGTCCAGCTGCAGCTGGATGGACTATTTACCCTCCTTTAAGTGCTGTTGAGTTAGCTCAGGGTGGTTCAGGATTAGGAATGACTTTATGGTTAGTATCTATGGCAATTTTTATTGCATCTTCTTTATTAGGGTCGTTAAATTATATAGTTACTGTTATAAACTTAAGAACTAAAGGAATGACACTAACAAGAATGCCGTTGACTATTTGGGCATTTTTTGTTACTGCAATAATTGGAGTTATTTCTTTCCCAGTGTTACTATCTGCTGCTTTATTGTTAATAATGGATAGATCTTTTGGAACTTCATTTTTCTTATCTGATATTTTTATTCAAGGTGAAGTTTTACATTATCAAGGAGGATCACCAGTTTTATTTGAGCATTTGTTTTGGTTTCTTGGCCATCCTGAAGTGTATATTGTTTTATTACCAGCGTTAGGTATTGCGTCAGAAGTTATTGCGACAAACTCTAGAAAACCAATTTTTGGTTATAAAGCAATGATTTTATCTATACTTGCAATAGCATTTTTATCTACAATCGTTTGGGGACACCATATGTTTATATCTGGAATGAATCCATTCTTAGGATCTGTATTTACATTTACAACTTTATTAATCGCAATTCCATCTGCGGTAAAAGCTTTTAATTATATAACCACATTATGGAAAGGTAATATACAGTTTAACCCTGCTATGTTATTTTCAATTGGCTTTGTTTCAACATTTATCACTGGTGGATTAACAGGTATTATTCTAGGAGATAGTGCACTTGATATAAACCTACACGATACATATTTTGTGGTTGCTCATTTTCATTTAGTTATGGGTATTTCTGCCTTATATGGATTATTCTCTGGAGTTTATCATTGGTTCCCTATGCTATTTAATAGAATGCTAAATAAGAACCTTGGATATGTACACTTCTGGGTTACCGCTATTTGTGCCTATGGAGTATTTTTCCCAATGCACTTTATTGGAATGGCAGGTCTTCCAAGAAGATATTATACAAATTCTAATTTCCCTTTATTTGATGATTTAGCTGATACAAACAAAATTATTACAGGTTTTGCTCTAGTAGGAGGATTAATACAAATCGTATTTTTGTATAATTTCATTCACAGTATGTTCTATGGAAAAAAATCTCCTCAAAATCCTTGGAAATCGAATACTTTAGAATGGACAGCATCTATGAAACATATTCATGGAAACTGGCAAGGTAAAATTCCTGAAGTTTTCAGATGGCCTTATGATTATAGTAAGCCTGGATACGAAGAAGATTTTGTTCCTCAAATTAGGCCAATGAAAAAAGATGAAATTGAATATTAATATTTATTAAATATGATTATATAAAAAAGCCTTTCTTTTTAGAAAGGCTTTTTCTTTATATTTGTTTTATGAATGAAAATCTAGACCCATCTTCAAACAGCTTATCATCTGATGAGCACGAGTTTGAACAAACCTTGAGGCCATTATCATTTGCAGATTTTACAGGACAAGATCATATATTAGAAAATTTAAAAATATTCATTCAGGCTTCCAATCAAAGAAATGATGCTTTAGATCACACATTGTTTCATGGTCCTCCTGGACTCGGTAAAACAACTTTGGCTAATATTTTAGCTAACGAATTAAATGTTGGTATAAAAGTTTCATCTGGACCTGTTTTAGATAAGCCAGGGGATTTAGCAGGGCTTCTGACTAACTTAGAAGAAAGAGATGTTTTGTTTATTGATGAAATTCATAGACTAAGCCCAATTGTTGAAGAATATCTTTATTCTGCAATGGAAGATTATAAGATTGATATTATGATTGAATCTGGTCCAAATGCTAGATCAGTACAAATTAACCTTAACCCTTTTACTTTAATTGGGGCGACAACAAGATCAGGATTATTAACTGCACCTATGAGAGCTAGGTTTGGAATTACAAGTAGGCTTGAGTATTATACAAAAGAAGTTTTGTCTACAATAATTAAAAGAAGTGCAGATATTTTAAACGTTCCTATTTCAAATGATGCGTCTATTGAAATTGCTGGAAGAAGCAGAGGTACACCGAGAATAGCAAACGCACTTTTAAGAAGAGTTCGTGATTTTGCTCAAATTAAAGGCAATGGTGAAATAGATCTTAAAATTTCTAAAAGTAGTCTACAAGCACTTAATGTAGATAAATATGGTCTTGATGAGATGGATAATAAAATTCTTAATACCATTATTGATAAGTTTAAAGGTGGCCCGGTTGGTTTAAATACTCTTTCAACAGCTGTTGGAGAAAATGCAGAAACTATTGAAGAGGTATATGAACCATTTTTAATTCAGCAAGGTTTTATTATGAGAACCCCTAGAGGAAGAGAAGTTATGGATATTGCATATAAACACCTTGGGAAAATTAAAGCAAACAAACAAAAAGGGTTGTTTTAATTTTAAAAATACTTTTGACTACAAAACAAAAATATACTACACTCATTAAGTCTGAAGCCAAGAGACTTGGCTTTATTTCATGTGGTATAAGTAAATCTCAGTTTTTAGAGGAAGAAGCACCTAGGCTAGAAAAATGGCTTAATAAAAATATGCACGGCAAAATGAAATATATGGAAAATCATTTTGACAAAAGATTAGACACCACAAAGTTAGTCTTAGATTCCAAAAGTGTTATTTCCTTATTATATAATTATTATCCAAGTAAGGAGTTAAATAATGAAAACTCTCCAAAAATATCTAAGTACGCATATGGAAAAGATTATCATTTTGTTGTAAAAGATAAGGTAAACGAGTTATTGTATTATATAAAAGAAAATATTGGAGATGTTTCTGGTAGAGCATTTGTTGATTCTGCACCAATTTTAGAAAAAGCATGGGCTGCTAAGAGTGGTCTTGGATGGGTTGGTAAAAACTCCAACTTAATCACAAAAAAGGTTGGTTCTTTTTATTTTATAACTGAGTTGATAATTGATTTAGATTTAGTAAATGACCATTTAGAAACTGACCATTGCGGATCCTGCACTGCTTGTATAGACGCATGCCCAACAGATGCAATAGTTGAACCTTACGTTGTTGATGGAAGTAAATGTATTTCATATTTTACCATAGAACTAAAGGATAATATTCCAAACTCTATGAAGGGAATGTTTGATAACTGGATGTTTGGTTGTGACATATGTCAAGATGTTTGTCCGTGGAATAAATTTTCAAAAGCTCATAATGAACCTTTATTCAGCCCTAGTCCAGATTTATTATCTATGACAAAAAAAGATTGGGATGAAATAACTCAAGAAACTTTCAGTAAAGTATTTTCAAAATCAGCTGTAAAAAGAACAAAATTAAAAGGGTTGAAAAGAAATATAAATTTCTTAAAACATTAGCCTACTTAAGTTTTTGTTTTACCCATAAGATATTACATTTGTAATTCATCAATTATTTAAATGAAAAGAAAAACAACAAGAAAACAGGCATTAGATTATCATTCTAAGCCTAGTCCAGGAAAAATAAAAGTAGTGCCTACAAAAAAATACGCTACTCAAAGGGATCTTTCGTTAGCATATTCACCTGGAGTTGCTGAGCCATGTTTAGAGATTGAAAATGATAAATCAAATTCCTATAAATATACTTCAAAAGGAAATTTAGTTGCTGTTATCACCAACGGCACAGCTGTTTTAGGATTAGGGAATATTGGTGCTGAAGCATCAAAACCTGTGATGGAAGGAAAGGCTTTACTTTTTAAAATTTTCGCAGACATTGATGTTTTTGATATTGAAGTTGATACAGAAAATATTGATGAATTTATTAATACTGTAAAAAACATTGCTCCAACTTTTGGAGGAATTAATTTAGAAGATATAAAAGCACCTGAGGCTTTTGAAATTGAAAGAAGATTAAAGGAAGAGCTAAATATTCCCGTGATGCATGATGATCAACATGGGACAGCAATTATTTCTGCTGCTGCATTAATTAATGCCTTAGAAATTGCAGGTAAAAAAATGGAAGAAGTTAAAGTAGTTATAAGTGGAGCTGGTGCCGCAGCTATTTCATGTGCTAAGCTCTATAAGTCTTTTGGACTTAACAATGATAACATTGTAATGCTTGACAGTAAAGGTGTTATTAATACTAAAAGAAAAAATTTAAATAAAAGTAAATCTGAATTTGCAACTTCAAAAAACATCACTACGCTTGATCAAGCGATAGTAGATTCAGATGTTTTTATAGGGCTATCAACTTCGGATATATTAACTCCTAAGATGCTAAATAAAATGGCCGAAAACCCTATAGTTTTTGCCATGGCAAATCCAGACCCGGAAATTGATTATAAGTTGGCTAAAAGTACCAGAGACGATGTTATAATGGCTACTGGAAGAAGTGATAATCCAAATCAAGTAAATAATGTTTTAGGTTTCCCATTTATTTTTAGAGGTGCATTAGATGTTAGGGCAACTACTATAAATGAGGAGATGAAAAAAGCAGCGGTTATAGCACTAGCTGATTTAGCTAAGGAGGCAGTTCCAGAGCAAGTAAATGTTGCCTATGACCAAACAAGGTTAACTTTTGGTAGGGATTATATTATTCCAAAACCATTTGACCCAAGATTAATTTCTGTTGTTCCTCCAGCTGTTGCTAAAGCTGCTATGGATAGTGGTGTAGCTCAATTTCCAATTAAAAATTGGACTAAATATGTCGATGAGCTTATTGAAAGATCTGGTGGTGATAATAAATTGGTAAGATTGATGCATGGTAGAGCAAAAAGAAATCCTAAAAGAGTGGTTTTTGCTGAAGCAGATCAATTAACAGTTTTAAAAGCAGCTCAATTTGTTTACGATGAAGGAATCGCAATTCCAATTTTATTAGGCAGAAAGGAAACCATAAAGATACTTATGGAGGAATTAGATTTTGATGATTCTATTGAGATTGTAGACCCTAAAGAAAAGAATCAAGAAAAGATCGATGAGTACGCATCTATTTATTGGAAAAAAGAGGAGAGAAAAGGGTTGACCCTTTTAGCTTCTAAAAAATTAATGAGAGAGAGAAATTATTTTGGAGCGATGATGGTAAATTCTGGAGATGCAGATGCTCTAATTACAGGTTATTCAAAAAGCTATCCTAATGTAGTAAAACCTATTTTAAAATTAATAGGTTTAGATGAAGGTGCTACTAGAATTGCCACTACAAATTTATTAATAACTGAAAGAGGTCCATTATTTCTTAGTGATACTTCTATAAATATTGATCCTAGTGCATCGGATTTAGCAAAAATTGCTCAAATGACTGCATCAACAGTTAAAATGTTTGGTATTGAACCTGTTATTGCAATGACCTCTTATTCTAATTTTGGATCCTCTAAAGATATTTCTGCGACTAAAGTTAGAAATGCAGTTAAGTATTTACATAGGTCCTCACCAGACTTAATTGTTGATGGAGAACTTCAAACAGATTTTGCTTTAAATAACGAAATGAGAAATGATATTTTCCCTTTTTCAAAATTATCTTCAAAAAAGGTAAATACATTAATCTTTCCAAATTTAGATTCAGCCAACATTACTTATAAGCTGTTAAAAGAGTTAAACAAAGCAGATAATATTGGTCCAATAATGATGGGGCTAAAAAAACCTGTTCATATTTTACAATTGGATGCCTCAGTAGATGAAATTATTAATATGACAGCAATAGCAGTAATTGATGCTCAAATGAAAGAATCAAGAAAATAAATTAACTAAATTTGAAAAAAAAGGATAAGCAATGATAACTCACATAAAAGGAAAATTAGTTGAAAAGTCACCTACAAGTGTTATCATTGATGTAAATGGAATAGGTTATTTAATTAATATTTCCTTAAATACATTTTCTGCAATTCCTGACCAGGAAAATTTAAAATTATATACTCACCTTCAAATCAAAGAAGACTCTCATACGTTATTTGGTTTTTACTCTTTAAAAGAGAGAGAGATTTTCAGATTATTGATTTCCGTAAGCGGAATTGGAGCGAGTATAGCCAGAACAATGTTATCTTCTCTTACCCCTGAGCAAATAATTCAAGGAATTTCAATTGGAGATTCTGCAATGATTCAATCTGTCAAAGGCATAGGTCTTAAGACATCTCAAAGAGTTATAATCGAGCTAAAAGATAAAGTCTTAAAAATATATGATCTTGATGATAAAATTTCTTTTCAAAATAACAATACAGCTAAAGAAGAAGCGTTATCTGCACTAGAAGTACTTGGAATTAACAAAAAAACTTCTGAAAAATTAGTTGATAAAATCATATTAGATAATGCAGATGCTTCTGTTGAACTCATAATAAAAGAAGCTTTGAAAAACTTATAATTTAGTTTGAACAAATTTAAAAATATAGTATTTAGTGAATTCAATATACTCTTATTTGGTATAATTATATTTTTATCTACTCCTTCGGGTTTTTCTCAAAATCAAATATCTGAAGATTTTTCTACCACTAGTTTAGAGCTAGAAAACCCTACTAGTATAGAAGAAAATTATACTTATGATCCTATTAGTGATAGGTATTTTTTTAACCAATCTGTTGGTGATTTTAATATAAATTATCCAGTTATTTTATCTCCAAAAGAATACGAAGAGTTAATTTTAAATGAAAATTTAAAAAATTATTATAAGGATAAAATAAAAGCAGCTGAAGGTAGATTAGATGGATCAGAAGACTTACAAAAAAATTTGATCCCAGAAATATATGTCAATTCCAAATTATTTGAATCAATTTTTGGAGGTAATACTATAGAAGTTGTTCCACAAGGTTCTTTAGAAATAGACCTAGGAGTATTATATACAAAGCAGGATAACCCTTCATTTTCACCAAGAAATAGAAGTAATTTTTCTTTTGATTTTGATCAAAGAATTGGGCTAAGTTTACTTGGAAAGGTAGGAACAAGGGTTCAAGTTAATGCAAATTTTGATACTCAATCTACATTTGATTTTCAAAATCTTATGCAAATTCAATACGAACCAACAGAAGATGATATTATAAAAAAAATTGAAGTAGGAAATGTAAGTATGCCACTTAATAGTTCCTTAATTACTGGTGCCCAAAGTTTGTTTGGCTTTAAAACAGAACTTCAATTTGGTAAAACTAGAGTCACAGCTGTATTTTCTGAACAAAAATCTGAAGCCAAAACCGTTGTAGCTCAAGCTGGAGGTACTATTGAAGAATTTCAATTCAGAGCTTTAGATTATGATGAGAATAGACACTTTTTTTTAAGTCATGCATTTAGGGAAAAATATGATCAAGCCTTATTAAATTACCCTTTTGTAAATTCAAATATTCAAATTACTAGAACTGAGGTTTGGGTCACTAACAGAAATAATACAATAGAAAACGTTAGAAACATTGTTGCATTTCAGGATTTAGGAGAGTCCTCTAATTTGGCTTCAAATGTTAATGTTTTTGTAGGTCCAAATGCTAACCCTGACAATGGAAATAATGGATTTAATCCACTTGTTATAGGTCAGTCAAATTCACAGTTAACCAATTCTGTTCGTGATATTGCCACAATACAATCTGGTATTCTTCTTCCAAATGTAAATGAAGGATACGATTATGGAAAATTGGAAAATGCAAAAAAATTAAATAATGGTTCTGACTACACTGTTAATTCACAACTTGGATATATTTCACTAAACCAAAAACTTGATAATGATGAAATACTAGCTGTTGCTTTTCAGTATACTATTGGAGATCAAGTTTATCAAGTTGGAGAATTTGCAAATGATGGTGTTCAAGCAACTGAAATATCTAACAATAATGATAATACAAACCCTGTTGTTAATAATAATAATTTGATTGTAAAATTATTAAAGAGTACAGTAAGTAGTGTTGAAGCGCCTATGTGGAAATTGATGATGAAGAACATATATAATACTGGTTCTTTCCAACTAGAAGAGGATGGATTTAAGCTTAATATTTTTTATAATGAATCTTCACCCTTAAATTATATAACGCCGGTAGATGGAGTTCCTTTTCCAACTCCTAATGCGAATAATTTAAATATCAGTGAAACACCACTTTTAAATTTATTTAACTTTGATAGATTAAATTCTAATAATGACCCTCAGTTTAGCGGAGATGGATTCTTTGACTTTGTTCCAGGAATAACTGTTCTTCAAAATAATGGTAAAATTATCTTCACAAAAGTTGAACCATTTGGAGAGTTTCTATTTGAAAAACTTAGGTTAAATTCAAATGAAAATTATGATGGCAACGAAGATCTTACGGATGACTATAACTTAAATCAAAAAAAATATGTTTATTCAACTCTCTATAAGTCTTCTAAAACTATTGCACTACAAGATTCAGAGAAGAATAAATTTCAAATTACAGGAAAGTATAAATCCTCTACTGGTTCTGGAATACCAATCGGAGCATTTAATGTCCCCAGGGGATCTGTGAATGTAACGGCTGGTGGAAGAGTGCTAACTGAAGGAGTTGATTACACTGTAAACTACCAAGCAGGTACAGTTCAAATTCTAGACCCTGCGCTTCAATCTTCTGGAACTCCAATAAATGTAAGTGTAGAAAATAATGCAACTTTTGGGCAACAAACAAAACGATTTACTGGTTTTAATGTTGAGCATCAGTTTAGTGAAAAATTCTTATTGGGTGGTACTTTTCTAAATTTAAATGAAAGACCTGTCACTCAAAAAGCAAATTACGGAACAGAACCTATTAACAATACAATATTTGGATTTAACGGTAACTTTGAAACGGAACTTCCATTATTGACCAGGTTAATTAATAAACTTCCAACTATTGAGACAGAAGTTGTATCAAACTTATCCCTAAGAGGTGAGGTTGCTTATCTTGTTCCTGGAGCTCCAAAGGGAACTGATTTTAAAGGTGAGGTAACTTCTTACGTGGATGATTTTGAAGGAACTCAAAATATTATAGATTTAATGAGTCCCCAAGGATGGTCATTGTCAAGTAGACCTAAAAATCTTGGTTTATTTTATAATGATGGAGGTGAAGATACTAATGGAATTCAGAATGGATATGATAGAGCCTTGTTAAATTGGTATTCTATTGACCCTGTTTTTTATAGTAGTATTAGACCCGCTGAGATTAATGATGATGATATTTCTAACCCATACACACGAAGAATTTTTATTGATGAAATTTTCCCACAAATAGACATTGTGCAAGGACAAATTTCAGTTATTAATTCATTAGATTTAAATTATTATCCTGATACAAGGGGGCCGTACAATATGAATCCTGAAAACGCAGAAAATAGTTTAATAAACCCTACAAATAGTTGGGCTGGAATAACAAGACAAATTACTACCACCGATTTTGAGCAATCTAATGTTGAATATATAGAGTTTTGGTTACAAGACCCTTTTATAAATAATCTTGATAACTCAGGAGGTAAATTAACTTTTAATTTAGGTAATATTTCTGAAGATGTTTTAAAGGATGGAAGAAAGCAATACGAAAATGGTCTGCCTGAGGATGGAGATATAAGCTTATTAAATGAAACAACATGGGGGTCAATAGTTCCTCAAAATCAATCGTTAATATATGCTTTTTCTACCTTGGGAGAAGAGAGAGTAAATCAAGATGTAGGTCTAGATGGCTATGATGATCAAGAAGAAATCATTAAGTTCCCATCTTATGCAACTTTGGAAGATCCATCTAACGATAATTATAATTATTTCTTAAATGCTGAAGGAGATATTTTAAATAGGTACAGAAAATATAATGGGCTAGACGGTAACTCTCCAGAAATTTTCACTAACACCAATAGAGGTTCAACAACTCAGCCAGATGCAGAGGACATTAATAGAGATAATACAATGAATACTATTGATAGTTATTTTGAGTATGAAATTAATATTACTCCCAATTCATTATCTGACACAAATAATCAGTTTATTAAAGATAGAAAAGAGAAAACTGTATCGCTTCCTAACGGAACTACAGAAACTATAAAGTGGTATCAATTTAGGATACCTGTCAATGAGCCTACAAATACAATTGGAGGGATTTCTGACTTTAGATCTATTCGTTTTATAAGAATGTATTTAAATGAATTTTCTGAAAACACTACATTTAGATTTGGTACTCTTGAGCTAGTTAGAAGTGATTGGAGAAAATACCAACTATCTCTGGATGAAGAAGTTAACAATGATAATGATATTACTAGTTTAAATGTTGGGGTTATTGGTATTCAAGAAAATGAAGAAAGTTATGTTTCTCCTCCTGGAGTTGAGAGGGAGCAATTTAATAACAATAATACAATTGTAAGACAAAATGAGCAATCTTTAGTGTTAGATGTTTGTGCTTTGGAAACCGAGGACTCAAGAGCAGTTTATAAGAATATTAATGTAGATATGAGGCAGTACAAAAGGATTAGAATGTTCTTGCATGCTGAGGAAGGATCAACTCCGGGGCTTTCTGACGGAGATATTGTTGGTTTTATAAGAATGGGTAATGATTTAACTCAAAATTACTATCAAATTGAAGTTCCACTTCAACGATCATCAACAAACACATTAGACCCTCAGTCTATTTGGCCTGAAATAAACGAAATTAACTTACCTATGGATGTCCTTGAGTCAATTAAGTCATTAGGTATAACAAATGGAACTTTAGCAAATGAAGATCCTATTTTCTATGATGTTTTTGGGGATGATTTAATTGTAGATCCAGTTGATGAGTTTTCACCATTTCAACTTGGACAGCACAGGGTATCTATTAAAGGTAATCCCAATTTTGGAGATATTAGAACTTTGATGGTTGGAGTTAAAAATCCAAGACAAGACAATATGGATGTTTGTGGTTCAGTCTGGTTTAATGAGCTTAGATTGTCTGACATGGATAACGAAGGAGGTTGGGCGGCAACAGTAACCATTGACACAAATATAGCAGACTTCATGAGTTTAAGTGCTACTGGAAGGCAAAGTACAAGCGGGTTTGGAAGTATAGAGCAAGGTCCTAATGAAAGAGATATAGAAGATGTAAGGCAATACGATTTAGTGTCAAATATTAATGTAGGTCAATTGCTTCCTGAAAAGTGGGGAGTTACAATTCCTTTTAACTTTGGATTAAGCGAGGAGCTAATTACGCCTGAGTATGATCAACAATACAAGGATATTAAACTTCAAACCAGATTGAATTCAGCAGAAAACACTATTGAAAAAGATAAAATTCTTGAACAATCTGAAGATTATACAAAGAGAAAGAGTATTAATTTTATTGGAGTAAATAAACAACGTACAGCTGAAGGCAAACCAAAATTTTATGATATTGAAAATTTAACACTGAATTATTCCTTTAATCAGATTGAACACAGAGATTATGAAATAGAAGACCTTTTAGATCAAAATGTTAGAGCAGGGGCAGCTTATAATTTTAATTTTAATTCTATTAAACTAGAACCATTTAAGAAAAATGATTCCTTGTTTACTGGCAAATATTTTAAAATATTAAAAGACATTAATTTTAATTTATTGCCAACAAATATATCTATAAATACAGATTTTATTAGACAGTTTAACAAACAAAAATTTAGAGAATCAGAATTAACAGGAGATAATATTTCTGTCAATGAGCTCTTTAGAAGAAATTATAATTTTGATTTACAATATAATTTTAATTATGTAATCAGTGATGGCCTAAATTTTAGTTATAATGCCTCAAATAATAATATTGTTAAAAATTATTTTCTTGACGATAATATAAATGGGGCTCAAGATTCAACACTTGATGTTTTCGATAGATTTTTTGATATTGGAGATCCAAATAGACAATCTCAACAATTTGCTATCAATTACGAGCTTCCGTTAAATAAAATACCAACATTTAGCTTTCTAAAAACATCCTACTCTTACACAGGTGATTTTCAATGGCAAAAGGGATCTGATTTATTTGGAAATCTAACTCTCAACGGAGAGACTTATGACTTAGGAAATACTATTTCAAATGCCAACACTCATAATATAAACAGTTCATTTGATATGACTAAGTTTTACAGATATGTAGGCTTAGTTAAAAACAATAATAGGTCTGGTGATAAACGAACTTCTGGAGGGCAACGAAATTCTCCTGCTAACAATAAGTTTAGTTTTAAAAAGACTGTAATTGATCTTTTAACTAGTGTTAAAAGAATACAAATTAACTACTCTGAAAATAATGGTTCATTTTTACCAGGGTATTTACAAACACCAGATTTTATAGGCTCTTTTAGACCATCTTTAGGATATGTTTTTGGTAGTCAAAGAGATATTAGATATTTAGCAGCAAGAAATGGATGGCTTACTGTGTTTCCTGAGTTTAATCAACAGTATACTGAGGTTAAAAATAAGAATCTAACTTTTTCTGCAAACCTAACCCCAATAAGGGACTTAAAAATAGATTTAACAGCAGGTAGAACTTATTCGGAAAACTTAACCGAGAATTTTAATACAATAGACTTGGATGGTGATGGCTTAAGTGATGATTATAATCCTTTAATTCAAAATACTTTAGGTAACTTTAACATCTCAACTGTTTTAATCAAAACAGCATTTTCTAACAGTGATGAGAATAGCTCTGAAACCTTTGACACATTTAGAGATAATAGATTAATAATAGCCAGAAGATTAGCTTTAGATGCTGGAATTGATTTTGCTAATCCAAATAATTTTGAAGAGGGTAATTTAAGTGGTTTCCCTTTAGGTTATGGCAAAACTAATCAGTCTGTTTTACTACCAGCCTTTTTATCTGCTTACACTGGTAATGACCCTTCTACATCTAACATGAGTGCATTTAGAAATGTTCCTATTCCAAACTGGTCTTTAAAGTATACGGGACTTATGAAATTAAAATGGTTTAAAAAGAACTTTAAGAGGTTGTCAATTTCTCATGGATATAACGCAATGTATACAATTAATCAATTTAGATCTAATTTGGACTTTAATCCAGGTAACCCTGAATTAGATTTTAGTTTACAAAACCCAAATGTTTTAGATCAGTCTAATAATTATAAAAATGAATTTTTATATAGTAATATAAATCTAATGGAACAATTTAGCCCTTTGTTTAAATTAGATTTTGAAATGAAGAATTCTGTAAAAATATTAGCAGAAGTTAAAAAAGACAGATTACTTTCCTTAAGCTTTGATAATAATTTGTTAACTGAAATTCAAGGAAATGAGTATATCTTCGGATTTGGTTATAGAGTTAAAGATTTAAGAATAAGGTCAAGTTTAGCTGGTGCTAGTCAAATAATAAAAAGTGATTTAAACATGAAATTAGACCTTTCTGTTAGGAATAATAAAACAATTATTAGATATTTGGATTTAGATAATAATCAAGTAACTTCTGGTCAAACAATATGGAATTTTAAATATTCTGCAGACTATGATTTTAGTAGGAACTTAACAGGGATATTTTATTTTGATTATTCTTTTTCAGAATATGCAATATCTACTGCGTTCCCACAAACTACTATAAGATCTGGATTTACTATGAGATATAATTTTGGTAATTAACTTTAATAAAACAATAAATGAGCACACCTTTAAATTTAAAATACACTAAGGATCACGAGTGGGTACTAATTGAAAACGACATAGCAACTATTGGAATTACAAATTTTGCCCAAGGTGAACTAGGAGATATAGTTTACGTTGAAGTGGACACTGTTGGCGAGAAATTCGATGCAGAAGAAGTATTTGGTTCTGTGGAAGCTGTAAAGACAGTTTCTGATTTGTTTCTACCAGTAACAGGTGAAATAATAGAATTCAATGAGTTGTTGGAAAGTGAACCAGAAAAAGTAAATGATGACCCATATGGAGAAGGATGGATGATTAAGGTTAAAATTAGTGATTCATCTGAAATTGACAATCTAATGTCTGCTGAGGAGTACAAAAAAATGATCGGTGAATAAATTTAATTTAATTGTTGCACTAATATATAGTGCTTTAATTATCTATTTAGGATTGTCAGAATCTGATTCCATTCCAATTTCTAAATTTCAAATAAACGACAAGCTAGCACATCTTTTGTCTTTTTTACTTTTTTATTTTTTATGGCAAAAGACTTTTGTTAATTGGTTTAATGAAAAAGCATCCCATTATTTGTTTGGTTTTGCATTAATATTTGGAATTATAATTGAACTGGGACAAAAATATTTAACCGATACAAGAAGCGCTGAGTTTTTAGATCTTGTATTTAATCTAATAGGAATTCTATTAGTTCACATATATTTTAACTTAAAAAAAAGAAAGATTTAAAATTATAATCACTTGCTTTTTATTCAAATAATTGGTTATTTTACCAAACCACAATCAAAAAAATAAAATATGGAGTCTAAAAAAAATCCAAAAGCAGACATTTCTAGAAATGCCTCATTGTATTTTGCAATAGGATTAGCTTTGATGGTGTTTTTATCGTACACAACTATTAATTGGAAAGTTTATGATAAAAGTGCTGTAGATATAGGTCTTGTTAATATGGATGAATTAGATGATGAAGAAATTCCATTATTAGAACAGGTTGTGCCACCTCCACCTCCACCTCCACCTCCCGCTGCCCCAGAAGTTATTGAGATAGTAGAAGATGAGGAAGAAGTTGAAGAGACGGTGATTGAATCTACTGAGACCGATCAAGAAGAGGAAATGGAAATAGAAGATCTTGATATTGAAGAAGTTGAAGAAGATATCGAAGTTCCTTTTTCAGTTATAGAAAATGTTCCAATTTTCCCTGGTTGTGATAAAGGAAATAATGCTGAGAGACGTAAATGTATGTCTCAAAAGATTACAAAATTTGTTCAAAGAAAATTTAATACTGATTTAGCAGGAGACCTTGGTCTTTCAGGAAGACAACGAATTAGTGTTATTTTTAAAATTGATAAAAACGGAGATGTAGTCGGAGTTAGAGCAAGAGCTCCACATCCAAGATTAGTAAAAGAAGCTACTAGAGTAGTTAATTTACTTCCTAAGATGAAGCCTGGAAAACAAAGAGGAAAAGCAGTTGTAGTTCCTTATTCTTTACCCATCATTTTTCAAGTACAGGACTAAATCTAGACTAATTTTTCTGACTCAAAAACACACTACTTAATTATTCAAATTTATAGTCAAAATTGATATTAATTATGATTGTCCTTATTGTAATTTAGACTTATCTTTGCATCGATATTTTTAGTTATTAATCAGTGCGAGATAATAAATTTACATTTAGTTCCTTTATAGAAATTACTAAGCTTAGACTTTCGGTAAGTGTAGTATTTTCATCTGTGATTAGTTATCTAATCGGTATGAGTGAATTTAATTTTGAAATATTTTCATATTTAGTACTGGGAGGATTAATGATGGTTAGTGCATCAAATATTTTCAATCAAGTTATTGAAAGAGATTTAGATGCTTTAATGCAGAGAACCAAAGGAAGGCCATTGCCAATGGGTCAGATATCAGTTAATAATGCACTTGTCCTTGGTTTTACTTTTGTTATTGCTGGATTAACTTTTCTTTATTTAATTAACCCGTTGTGCGCTATGCTAGGTGCCATATCAATATTTATTTATGCATGTGTTTATACTCCACTAAAATTAATCACTCCTCTTTCTGTTTTTGTAGGAGCTATTCCTGGAGCAATTCCATTTATGCTTGGCTGGGTAGCAGCAACTAATGAATTAGGCGTTGAAGCATTAGCATTATTTTTGATGCAGTTCTTTTGGCAGTTTCCACATTTTTGGGCAATAGCTTGGTGGCAAAATGATGAGTATGAAAAAGCTGGATTTAAGATGTTGCCAACTGGCAGAAAAGATAAATCAACTACTTTTCAAATAATTTTTTATTCTTTCTGGGCAATAATTATGTCCATAGTACCATATTTTAATGTCACTGGGGATTTATCTCTTTCAACTTATGGGTTAGTCATAGTCCTCATATTAGGAATGTTTTTATTATTTTATTCCTTCCAATTATTTAAAACAAGTACAACTCAAAATGCAAAAGTTTTAATGTATGTGAGTATTTTATATTTAACATTAGTACAAATTGTATATTTAATCGATAATTTATATTAGTTCAATGGATTTAACACAAGGTTCAAATAAAACAAAAAATACCAGAGCAAAAAAAATGATGCTATGGTTTGGAATAGCATCATTAATTATGTCATTTGGTGGCTTAACTAGTGCTTTTGTGGCAAGTAAAACAAGAGTGGATTGGTTGTCAGAACATGAGCTTCCAAGTGCTTTTACTGCTAGTTTAATCATGATAATATTAAGTAGCTTATTTGTACATACTTCAAAGATTTCATTAAGAAAGAATGATAAAAAAAAGAGTCTTATTTTATTCCTTTGTGCTGTAATTTGTGCTGTAGTTTTTGTTTCATTGCAGTTCTATGGATTTTCACAGTTAATTGAATTGGGATACTACTTTACAGGACCAACAAGTAATGTAACCTCCTCATTTATTTTTTTAATTGCTTTTTTCCATTTACTACATGCTGCGGTAGGTTTGATATGTTTGACAGTAGTGTTAATAATGCTTTTAAGAGATAAATATCAAAGCGATAATATGCTAGGATTTGAATTAGCAGCTAACTTTTGGCATTTTGTTGATGTTTTATGGATATACTTATTTTTATTTTTAGTTTTCTTCATATAAATTAATTATTTTTGTACCGTTTTTAATATAAATCATATTTATGAGTTCTACAGTATCTGCAACAAGTCAAAATGAAGATTGGTCCGGAGGGAATAAACCCATGAAGGCTAGCTATGGAAAGTTAATGATGTGGTTTTTTATTGTTTCCGATGCATTGACTTTTTCAGGTTTTTTAGCAGCTTATGGATTTTCAAGATTTAAGTTTATTGATTCATGGCCAATAGCCGATGAGGTTTTTACTCACGTGCCATTTATGCATGGACAAGAATTACCAATGATTTATGTTGCTTTTATGACATTTGTATTAATTATGTCATCCGTTACAATGGTGCTAGCAGTTGATGCTGGCCATCATATGAAGCAGGCTAAAGTGACTTTTTATATGTTCTTAACAATTATCGGAGGTCTAATATTCGTTGGTTCTCAAGCTTGGGAATGGGCAACTTTTATCAAGGGAGATTATGGGGCAGTAAAAACTAATGGAGGTAATATAATCCAGTTTGTTGATGCAGATTCTAATAAACGAGTAGCGCTAAAAGATTTTGCTACTTCAATCGAAACTGAAAGAGAGCAAAACCTTGCTAAAAATGGCGTTTGGTTTATGTCTGAATCAACTTTATCAGATTACACTCTTGAAGAGGTTATTGAAGGTTTTGAAGCATCACCAAACCTTTTAGTAAGAACACAAATTATTGAAGGTTCTCATAAAACAGTACTTTCAAGAGAGGAGTCGTTAAAAATGCTAGTTGATAATGGTTCTTATGTCGTTGAAGGGGCAAACCTTATTGACAATGAATACGGAACTCCACTTTTTGCAGACTTTTTCTTTTTTATAACTGGGTTTCATGGCTTCCATGTTTTTTCTGGAGTAGTTCTAAACATAATTATATTTTTTAATGTTATACTTGGTACATACCAAAGAAGAGGAAGTTATGAAATGGTTGAAAAAGTAGGTTTGTATTGGCACTTTGTTGATTTGGTTTGGGTATTTGTATTTACATTTTTCTATTTAGTTTAATTATATATTATTGATATGGCTGACGCTCATAAGTTAGAAATTTTTAGAGGTTTAATTAAATTTAAATCTAACACGCAAAAGATTTGGGGAGTACTAATCTTACTTACCATAGTTACAACTGTTGAAGTAGT
Source organism: uncultured Flavobacteriaceae bacterium (assembly GCA_964275595.1). Classification (GTDB taxonomy): domain Bacteria; phylum Bacteroidota; class Bacteroidia; order Flavobacteriales; family Flavobacteriaceae; genus SGZJ01. The sequence goes on along the minus strand of CAXYDM010000008.1, from coordinate 7,957 downwards.
TTTAGGTATAATCAAGCCTGCATTTATGATGGAAAGCTTTTTAAGCATGAAAATTTTAAATTGGATATTTATTATTTTAACCATTGTTAAAGCATATTACATAACATGGGACTTCATGCACATGCGTGATGAAACTCCAACTCTTAGAAGAGTTGTTGTTTGGACTGCAATATTTTTAATTTGCTACCTAATGTGGATTTTAATTCAAGAGGCAGGATATATATTTGACACTTACGATCAAGGATATATAAAAAGAGATTTTTAAGCTTCTTCTTATCTAAATATAAATGAATTCGACTTCTTTAAAAAAATGGATAATACTTTCGGTATTATTTTTCTTGCCAGTTATATTCTTATTATTTTTATACCCCTCTACTCATAATTACAACTCTTTAGATATTGTTCAAAATAATATTAAAGATGTAGAATCATTTACTTACATAGAAGAGGAAAAGCGAGTTCTTAGAGGCAATATTACTGTAGTTGCTTTTTTAGGTGCTAACCCTATGGACAATCTTACGGTTGCACTAAACCTTAAAGAGCTTATATATGATAAGTTTAAAGGTTTTAAAAAATTCCAATTATTAATGATAGTTCCTAATGGATCAGAAGATGAAGTAAATGAACTATTACTTGAATTATATGCCTATGATGAATTAAAATATTGGGGGTTTGCTTTTGGTAATAGTGATCAAATTAAAGACATACATAATTCTCTTAAGTCTACTAATGCTTTAAGTAATGATTTATCATCACCTTATATATTTATTGTTGATAAAGACTTAAATCAAAGAGGTAGAATTGATGACAGAAAGCCATCTGATATAGACAAGGGAATCGAAGTTTTTGGATTAAGTTCTTATAACTCAACCAAGGTTTCCGAGATTAAAAATAAAATGAATGATGATTTAAGAATTCTATTTACTGAATATAGGCAAAAGCGTAAAGGCGGTGTTGATTCAAATAATAGAAGAAATGAAAATATTGAAAGTGATGAGTAAAAGAAACAATTCATATATAGGTATTTCATTTATAGTACTAGTTTTTGGTATTATATTCGTCCCTAGAATTATTGACAGACTTTCAAATGATGATATAGCGAGAGAAGAAAGTAGAAGTAGATCGGTTAATTACAATACAGGAGAATCTAACTTAATGTATCTTGAAATTAACGGCGAGAGAAAAAAAGTACCAGATTTTAGATTTACTAATCAAGATGGTAATGTGATAACTAATGATGATTACAAGGGATTGGTGTATGTGGTTGAATTCTTTTTTACTACATGTCCAACTATATGCCCAATAATGAATTATAACCTTGTAGAGATTCAAAATACATTTAATGAATTTGATAATCTTGGTTTCGCATCATTTACAATAAACCCTGCGTATGATACTGTTGAAGTATTGAGCGATTATGCTGATCAATATGGAATTACAAATAAAAACTGGAATCTTTTAACTGGTGATAAAGATGAGATCTACAAACTAGCTAATAATGGTTTTAACCTTTATACTGCCCAAGAAGAATCTGCTGCCGGAGGTTTTGAACATTCGGGTAATTTTGCTTTAATTGATCAGGAAGGCTATATTAGATGTAGATCGGATAAATTTGGAAACCCACTAATATATTATAAAGGAGCTATTGATTTTAAAAATGAATTAGATATCTCTGGAGAAAAGGAAGAAATTTCAATTCTTAAGGAAGATATATTAAAGCTACTAAAGTAATAATTATGTCTAAAAAAAAATCATCAAAATATAATATTTGGATTATAATAGTTTCAGTTGTCGTTCCTGTAGTTGTTGCGCTTTTACTTTTTATTAAGTGGGACAATGACTTATTAATTTTTGACATGCGATCTCCAAATTTTGTTCCTGTAATTCTATTGGAAAATTTGCCTACAGCTAAGCCACTAACATTTCTTCCACCAATTTATGCAGCAATCAATGGCTTAACTGCAATGTTTTTAGTTACAGCCATATATTATATTAAAAAAGGAAATAGAGTAGTTCATGAAAAGTTAATTAAAGTATGCATATCTCTTTCTCTTGCTTTTTTGGTAATGTATATTGCATATCATATCACGAGCGATCCAACTAAATTTCTTGGAACTGGATTTATAGCCTATTTATATTATTTTATTTTAATTTCCCATATTATTTTATCTATTACTGTAATTCCATTTGTTTTAGTAACTTATGTTAGGGCAATCACAAATGACTTCGAGGCACATAAAAAAATAGCTAGAATCACCTTTCCTTTATGGCTTTACGTCGCGGTTACTGGTGTTGTAGTTTACATAATGATATCCCCTTATTACTAATTATGAAATTTAAATTTATATTTTTTATTGTTTTATTTTTTGTTGCAGACGCTGCGATAGGGCAGTGTGCTATGTGTAGAGCAGTATTAGAAAGTGAGGAAGGTCAAGCATCTGCAAAGGGTATAAATGATGGAATAGTATATCTAATGGCTATACCTTATATAGTTGTCTTTAGTATTGCCTTTATTGTTTATAGAAAATTTAAGAAATAGTTTTTTAAAAATTAATTTGGTTTATTTTATAAACTAGTTTATATTTGTAATAAATAATTAAAAATGAAAAATTTATTTACTAAAATATTAATGTTATTATTTGTTATTTCGCTATCAAGCTGTGGAATGTCAAAATTAATTTCTGTAGACAGGGGTGAGAATACAATTAATTACTATAATTCAATAGACAAAACTATCTTTTTAGATTTTGGTGAGTTAACAAGTATTAGTGAGGACAAGAAATATGGAAACCTTGAAATTAAGGTAGATGAAATTACTAAGGATATCGCAGATAATGGAGCTGTCATTGCTTACATACAAAGACCAGCAAGTGAGGGTAAAATTCAGAGATGGAGTCAATTTCCTCAATATAGTTTGACTTACGAAAATCCAAGCTTCTCCTATCTTAGTTTTGGTGAAGGATTTATACGTATTTCTTTACAATCTGAGACAACTGTTGTAAGTGCAGCTGAATTTTTTAAGGGAAAAATGATCAAACTAGTTATTTTAAAATAACTAATAAACTAATTTATTATGACAAAAGAAGAACAAATTAAAATTATAAATGATGCTATAATACAAACGAAAACTAGTTTAAAACCATTGGGTTATAATCTATTATTTTGGGGAATTTTAATAATATCGATGAGCTTATTTCATTACTTTTTTCCTGAGCTTGTTCAGTTTTCTTATTACTCTTCAACGGTGTATTGGATTTTAATTCCCGTTATAGCAATGGTATATACAACCTATTATAACATTAAAACTGGAATTAAGATGGGATATGAAACTCAATTAAACAGAGTTATAAAAATTATTTGGGCAGTTTTTGGACTTTCATGGCTATTGAATGTAGCTATCTCTTTAATTCAAGGAATTACTAGTCCAACTCTAGGTATATTATTTAGCCTTGCAATAGCTCTTGTTATGACAGGACTTATAATAAAATTTAAAAATATCACAATCGGTGGGTTATTGTTACTAGCATTTGTTGTGTACAATCATGTATCACCCGGACTAAACTTCTTATTAATGAATATATATGGAATTGCATTTGGAATGTTAATTCCTGGGATATCTCTTTATAGATTTAAAGAAACCAAATAACTAGATGGATAAACTATTACTAAATCCAATTAGATTAAAAATTATTTCTACACTTTTGGGTGTTACTTCATGTGATTTTAATTATTTGCAAAAAGTAACTGAATCTTCAAAAGGTAATCTTAGTGTGCAACTAAAAAAATTAGAGGAGAGTAATTATATATCAATTAGTAAAAGTTTTAAAAACAATTATCCTAACACATCTTGTTCGATAACAAAGCTTGGTTCAAAAAGATTTGAAGAATTTTTTAAGTCTCTTATGTCCCTTAGAAAATAAAAAAGTATAATTGCATTAAATAGTACTATGTTTTGCATATTACCTAAATTTATATATATTTGCTTTCGTTATAATTAATTAAAAACATATAATTATGAAAAAAATATCATTATTATTATTTATCATTTTCACACTTGTTTCTTGTCGATTTGATGTAGAACCTAATGTCACAGTAAATAACGACATTAACTTGACCATTGACGGAGAAAATTTAGACGGAGTACAGGGGAAATGGATTATCAAAAGTGAAGATAAGATCGAAAATGGAAAAGATATAATTGTAATAACAATTGAAAAAAATAAAATTGATTAAACATTTATAATGAAGTCAGATAATACAAAAGCACAGATGCGAAAGGGAATACTCGAGCTTTGTATTTTATCCATACTTAGTAAAGAGCCCAAATATTCCTTTGAAATTTTAATGACCTTAAAAGAGTCTAAGTTGATTGTAGTAGAGGGTACTATATATCCATTACTAACAAGATTGAAAAATAGTAATTTATTAGAGTATAATTGGAAAGAATCTAAAAATGGTCCCCCTAGAAAATATTATAATATTACAACTGAGGGAAAAGACTTTTTAAAAGATCTTAATGAATCATGGTTAGAGTTATCTAATGCAGTAACTAAAATCAGAAATAAGTAAATATGAATACTACAAAAGACATACATCTTTCTCATGTTAAATTCACAATGGATGATGAGGCTTATATAATTCTTAAATCTTATCTAAATAAGTTAACTATCGCATTTAGCTCTAATTCTAGTAAAAATGAAATATTAGAAGATATTGAGTCACATATCGCAGAATTATTCTCTGCAAATAGTTCTATTAACAGAGTAATCTCTGTATCTGATGTAAATAATGCTATTGACGTTTTGGGAACTCCTGAAGAATTAGCAGAGGATGAAAATGAACAGGACAAACCATCAAAAAATACAAATACTAATAAAAAGTTATTTAGAGATACAGATGATAGCTATGTTGGTGGAGTAGCTAGTGGATTAGCTCATTATTTTGGAATATCCCCTGCATGGATTAGAGTTTTATTTATTTTATTTTTCTTTCTCCCTGTTCCATTTACAACTTTAGCTTATATAATTTTATGGATAGTAGTCCCTTCTGCTAAAACCAGTGCAGATAAAATTAGAATGAATGGAGAGGCTGTAAGTGTAGCTTCAATAAAAAATAAAATTGAGAGTGTATTACCCGAGATTGAAAAAGAAATTACTGATTTTGACAAAGAATATGCAAAAGGATTATGGGGAAAAGTAAAATATTATTTAAAAAAAACAATTAATGTTTTGCTTATTACTAGCTCTAAACTATTAAAGATCGTTTCAATTATCTTTGGCTATATTTTAATGTTTTATTCTTTTTTAGGTGGCCTTATTACATCGTTAATAGTTTTATTTTTAGGTAGTGTTAACTCTGCAATTACAAATTCTACTTCGTCTGAAATTGTAATTAATGGCAATACAATCTATGAGTTAAATGATCTTTTAAGAATTGATATTTTAGATTTTGTCGCTTCAATTGGTGTAGTTTCAATAGTAATATTTGGATTATTGATTTTAATACCTTGTGTTGTATTATTCATTGTTGGTTTAAAATTAGCTTTTAGAAATAGTTATAATATTAATAAAATGACTATGTATGTATTAGCGTCTATATGGATAATGTCTTTTATGTATTTTATCTATGCGATTGGCGTAGAATTAGTCACTGAAAAATTCCCTTATAGTTTATGAAGCTTTTAACAAATTATTGGCAATTATTATTAACAAATTATGGACCTTTGTTCAGATTAAATACACTTTATTATGCTTGATATTAAGAATTTAAATAAATCTTATAAAATGGGAGATTCTAGCCTTCACGTTTTAAAAGGGATTGATTTATTTGCTAAGAGTGGAGAAATGGTTGCTATTATGGGTTCTTCAGGATCTGGAAAATCTACTCTATTAAATATAATTGGAATTTTAGATGAAGCGGACTCTGGAGATTACGTTCTGGATGGGGTTGAAATTAAAGATCTTAATGAAAAAAAAGCTGCCAATTATAGAAATCAGTTCTTAGGTTTTGTTTTCCAATCTTTTAATCTTATTAATTATAAAAATGCAATGGAAAATGTTGCATTACCTTTGTATTATCAAGGCTTAAAGAGAAAGGAAAGACAAGAAAAAGCAATGTTTCACCTTGAAAAAGTTGGATTAGCTGAATGGGCTAAACATTTACCCAGTGAACTTTCAGGTGGCCAGAAGCAAAGAGTGGCAATAGCTCGTGCATTAGCTTCAGAGCCAAAACTGCTTTTAGCTGATGAACCGACAGGAGCATTAGATACTGCAACTTCTCACGACATAATGCAATTTCTACAGCAATTAAACGATGAAGGAAAAACAATATTATTAGTTACTCATGAAGAGGATATTGCTAAAATGTGTAAAAGAATTGTTAGACTTCGTGACGGAGTTATAATTGAAGATAATATTATTAAACAAGTAAGAGCATAATATGTTTGATTTAGACCTTTGGCGAGAAATATTTCAGAGTATTAGTAAAAATAAGCTACGTACTTTACTCTCTGGCGGTACTGTAATTTTTGCAATAATGCTTTTTGCAATCTTATTTGGATTGGCAAATGGCCTACAAAACACATTTAATGAAGGAATGGGTGGTGAAGCAGAAAACACGATTTTCATTAGTTCCGGTAGAACAACCAAAGCTGGTGGTGGAAATCAGTTAGGAAGAAGAATACAGTTTGATAACGCACTTCTATCGACAATCAATGATGAATTTAAAGATGATATAGAATTTATTACTGCAAGGGTTGATAAAAATGTTAATGCATCCTACAAAGGAGAAAAGAACAATTACAGTCTAAGAGCTGTAAACCCAGATCATCAATTTATTGAAAAGTCGGAGTTAGTTAGAGGTAGATTTATTAATCAAAGAGATTTACAGCAGTCTACTAAAGTAATAGTGATTGGAAGGTTAGTTAAAGAAGACCTTTTTAAAACAGAAAAAGTAATTGGTGAATATATAGATCTTAACAATATTCAATATAAAGTTGTTGGGGTTTATCAAGATATCGGAGATGATAATGAAGAAAGAATTATTTACATGCCTCTTACAACTGCTCAAAGAATTTATGGAAATAATGACTTTATAGATCAAATTAACCTTACATATAATTTAGATATGGGGTTAGATAATGCAATAGCATTAGGTACAAAATTAGAAAAGAGAATTAAAAAAATATTTAATATAGAGCCTTCTGATCAAGGTGCTGTTCGATTAAGAAATAGGGCAACAGAGGCAAATCAGATAAATCAATTCAATAGCGTATTGGCCATATTGGTTCTTATAATTGGCATAGGAACACTTATAGCAGGAATTGTAGGTATCAGTAATATTATGATTTTTATTGTAAAAGAAAGAACTAAAGAAATAGGTATAAGAAAAGCTCTTGGCGCTCGTCCAAGTTCGATACAATCTATTATACTAATAGAGTCTGTGTTGATCACTTCAATTTCAGGCTATGTAGGTTTATTACTTGGAATTGGAATATTGGAAGCATATGGCCCATCTTTGGATAAGTATTTTATTACAGATCCGAGTGTAAGCACCTTTTTGGTTGCTATGGCTACTTTGGCGCTAATTATTTCAGGATTTATTGCAGCTTATCTTCCAGCTAAAAGAGCATCACAAATTAAACCAATAATAGCCTTAAGAGACGAATAATATGTTTAAATTTTTATTTGATATAGATACATGGCAAGAAGTCTCAGATAGTCTTACAAAAAATAAGATTAGAACTATCATTACCATGATTGGAGTTTGGTGGGGGATATTATTATTAATAGGTTTATTAGGATCAGCAAGAGGAATAGAAAATAAATTTAACTCACAATTTGGAGATTTTGCAACAAATAGTGTTTTTATCTGGGCCCAGTCAACTAGTAAGCCATTCAAAGGATTCCAGGAAGGTAGAAGACCAAGATTAAAATTCTCACAGTTAGATAAAATAAGA
>CAXYDM010000007.1:0-7776 GCA_964275595.1 uncultured Flavobacteriaceae bacterium | reverse complement strand
AATCTAACTTAAAAGCAGGTCAAATAATATCTGCTCGAGAATTGAGGGATGAAAATTCAATCCTTAAAAGAGAAGACAAAAAGTTAGTTGTTGCTAGAGATGCAAGTCCAGCGACTGCTACTCCAATTCTTCAAGGAATTACAAGAGCTTCATTACAAACCAAATCATTTATCTCTGCAGCCTCTTTCCAAGAGACTACTAAAGTTTTAAATGAGTCGGCTGTTAATGGTAGAATTGATAATTTGGAAGGCTTAAAAGAAAATGTTATCGTTGGTCATAGAATTCCTGCTGGAACAGGGTTACGTAAATATGAGGATATTTTAGTAGGTTCTAAAGAGGAAATAGAAGAACTTAATAAGGCTAAAGAAGAAGAAGAATTAAATATTAATTAATTATAATTTTTCATGAGTAAAAATGATAATAAACCCAAGTCTAATATAAACATTGAAATTGATGAAAAAATTGCTGAAGGAACATATTCTAATCTAGCTATTATTAACCATTCCGTTTCAGAGTTTGTATTAGATTTTATATGTATTATGCCTGGTACCCCTAAAAACAAGGTTAAATCAAGAATTATTATTACCCCTCAGCATGCTAAACGTTTAGCAAAGGCTTTAAATGATAATATTGTTAGATTTGAAAAGAAACACGGTGAAATTAAAGAAAATCAACAGCCACCAAATGTCCAGCTTAATTTTGGACAAACAGGTGAAGCGTAGGTTTTAAAACTCTGATGAGTTGTGAAATTGTATACCTGGGTATTTTTCAATAGTCATATTTAATGAAAATACAGAGTCAGCTAAGAATACTAAATTACCATTCTTGTCTTTAGCTAAGTATCTCTGTTTTATTCTTTTAAACTCTATAAATTCGTCTCCTTTTTTGTTTTTACACTCTATCCAGCAAGCTTTAAATACATTTAGGTTTTCGTAACTACATTTAGCTCCATATTCATGTTCTAACCTATATTGAATAACTTCGTATTGTAGTGCACCAACAGTTCCAATGACTTTTCTCCCGTTTAGATCTAGTGTAAATAGTTGTGCAACTCCCTCATCCATCAACTGATTAATTCCTTTTGATAGTTGTTTACTTTTCATTGGGTCAGCATTGTTTATATACCTGAAATGTTCAGGTGAAAAACTTGGTATTCCTTCATAAACTAAATTTTCTCCTGAAGTTAATGTGTCTCCTATTTTAAAATTTCCTGTATCATGAAGCCCTACTATATCTCCTGGGTAGGAAATATCAACAATTTCTTTCTTATCTGCAAAAAATGCATTTGGACTAGAGAATTTTAATTTTTTTGACAATCTCACGTGTAAGTATGGAGTATTCCTTTTAAATTCACCAGAAACAATCTTTATAAATGCTAATCGATCTCTATGCTTTGGATCCATATTAGCATGAATTTTAAACACAAAACCTGTAAATTTATCTTCATCAGGTTTTACAATTCTAATTGAACTTTCCTTTGGCTGTGGAGTAGGAGCTATGTCAATAAAACAGCGTAATAAATCTTCTACTCCAAAATTATTTAATGCTGAACCAAAAAATACGGGTTGAATCTTGCTCTTTAAATATTCATTTTTATCAAATTTTGGATATACCATTTCTAGTAATTCTACATCTTCTATAAATTGATTATTTAAATCTGTACTTATATTATTTTTTACTTCATTTTTATCTACGAACTTTATTTCATTTCCTTTGAGAAGAGAAACCTTATCATCAAAAATGTTATATATCCCAGAAAAATCATACCCCATTCCGATAGGAAAACTTAAAGGACACACTTTTAATTTTAATTTTAATTCAATTTCATCTAAAAGATCAAAAGCATCTTTTCCTTCTCTATCTAATTTATTAATAAACACTATAATAGGAATTTGTCTCATTCTACAAACTTCAACAAGTTTTTCGGTTTGTTCCTCAACTCCTTTTGCAACATCAATAACCACGATTACACTATCAACAGCAGTTAGTGTTCTATATGTATCTTCAGCAAAATCTTTGTGTCCTGGTGTATCTAAAATATTTATTTTTATTCCTTGATATTCAAATGCTAATACAGATGTTGCGACAGAAATTCCTCTCTGTCTTTCTATTTCCATAAAATCACTAGTAGCTCCTTTTTTTATTTTATTACTTTTTACTGCTCCAGCCTCTTGAATAGCACCACCATATAATAATAATTTTTCAGTAAGAGTTGTTTTACCAGCATCAGGATGAGAAATTATCCCAAAAGTTCTTCTTCTTTTAATTTCTTCATTAAAATTCATTGAGATATTTTTTGCTAATATAAGCTTTATGGCATGATCATTTTATCAAAAAAAAAGCTTTTTTTTTTATTTACAACACTTATTAAATAATTGTTATTATTTTAGCACTTTATGATAGAAGATAAAGTAATATTAGTTGATAACAATGATAATCAGATTGGTTTGATGCCTAAGTTAGAGGCTCATGAAAAAGGAGTCCTGCATCGTGCGTTTTCTGTGTTTATTTTTAATAATCATGGGGAATTAATGTTGCAAAGAAGAGCACTAACTAAGTACCATTCGCCTGGTTTATGGACAAATACATGTTGTAGTCATCAAAGAGATGGTGAAACTAATATTATTTCAGGTAAAAGAAGATTAAATGAAGAAATGGGGTTTGATACTGAATTATTTGAAAAAACCTCTTTTATTTATAAAGCTAAGTTTGATAATGGATTAACTGAACATGAGTTTGATCATGTTTTAGTTGGAAGCTATAATCATTCTCCAATGATTAATTCAACCGAGGTTGATAGTTGGAAATGGATGAGTATGGAGAATATTAAAAAGGACATTAAAGACCATCCTGATAACTATACAGCTTGGTTTAAAATAATTTTTGAAAAATATTATAAATATATAAGTCAATAGTATGAAAGTTAAAGTTTCTAGAAAAGCACATTTTAATTCAGCCCACAGATTATATAATAGTAATTGGAGTGATGAAAAAAACAATGATATATTTGGTAAATGCAATAATCAAAACTATCACGGCCATAATTATGATTTAATTGTCAGTGTTACTGGCTTAATTGATCCTGAAACTGGCTATGTGATGGATGTTTCTATATTAAAGAATATAATTAAGGACCATGTTGAATCTGTACTAGATCACAAGAATTTGAATCTGGATGTACCCTACTTCAAAGATATTATTCCATCTGCTGAAAATATATCTATTTTTATATATGATATTATCAAAACTCATATAAAAAATGATTTAGAGCTTGAGGTAGTTTTATATGAAACTCCTAGAAATTTTGTAACCTACAATGGAAATTAATGGAAAAAAAGTTTGAAAATATTGAAAAAAAAATAAAAGAACTAGGGTTCCATATTAATTCAAAAGATTTCAATCGTCCATGGGGTGGTTTCTTAGTTATTGATGAAACTCAATCTAATAAGTTTATTGAGTATTTTTTCGAAAACTTAGATATGAACTTAATTACTAAAGGTTTAAAGCTAAGCCCTAAAATACTAATTGTTAAACCACTATCAAGATTATCATGGCAATACCACTTTAGAAGATCAGAAATATGGAAAGTATTTGAAGGAGAAGTAGCAGTCGTAAGATCCGATAACGATAATGAGCAGCCCAAAAAGATATTTTCAAAAGGAAGTTTGATAACGTTAAAGCAAGGTGAAAGACACAGGTTAATAGGTTTAAATGACTTTGGAGTTATAGCAGAAATATGGCAACATACAGATGTAAATAACCCTTCTGATGAAAATGATATAGTCAGGATTCAAGATGATTATGGTAGATAAAGATATTTTATAGATAACCTTTAGTTTATTTATATTCTTAGCCTTATTTTTACAGATGAAAAAACAAACAAATGGCAAATATTAGAAATTTAAAAAAAGATATTAATTACGTTTTAGGAGATATAATTGAGGCTGTATATAGCTGGGAGTATCTTAATCTTAGATAAAGACACCAAAAAAAGTGAAAAAATCATTGACGAGGCTATAAAGGTTTTTGATGATTTAATCCTTGAGGTTAATCAAAAAGATGTGGAGAACAAAAAAACACATTTTAAAAATATTAATGCTAAACTTGAAAAAAATGGTAGAGCATTAATAGAAAAAATTAATAAGCTTTAGTTTATTGATCTTCAATCACAATTTTTTCTTTCAATAAAACACCGTATTTTGATTCCTTTATATTTCTATCTAGGGAGCTATATATGGTATCTAAGTATTTTTGATTTGTTTCATATAAAAACTTACTAGCAACAAATGGTGCTATTTCACTATTAACGTTATTTAAAGAAAAATTGATTATAAAATACATTTCCCTTTTTCTAAGATTAACCAATTCCTTACTAATAATATTTGTCATCTCATCATTTCCATATACTTCAATTTGATTTTTAATCAGATTTAAATTCTGTTCTTTAAATTTTATCATCATTGTATTGAAATATTCAAGTCTTTCTTGTTGTGCAGATCCATCAAATTTAGATTCATAACTAAATCTTTTGAGATTTGTTTTGAAATTAGTAATTCCTTTATTTGCAAAAAACTCAACTTCATCGTCATAAATCCCAGATTTAGTTAATTTAATTTTTAATACTTCAGGTTCATTTAAAAAACTACTTAAAGTAAATTCAGAGGTTCCATTTAGATTTATAGAGTCCAATGTCACCTCACTACCATTTACTGATTTGGTAAGTAGTATCGTTCCTTTTTTTAGACCTTTAATATCTCCATTTAAATGAAAATTATTTTTTGGTGAACATGAACTTATTATTATAAGTAGTAATAAATATTTTTTCATAATTATATATCTAGCCAGTAAGTAAGTTTTAAATTGATTGATCTGCTTTTTATTCTCGGCACGAATAAATTATCATATCTATCTTCAGTGTAGTAGTTATCACTGTATACCAAAAACAAATCAGATAATGGTGCAAACCTCCATTGTAATCTTGTATTTAGACTAAGGTTTTCCCTTTGACTACTGTATTGGACTAATGTTGCCCAATATAAGTTTTTTGTAAAGGTATAATCAATCCTTGGTGCAACTAAAAGAATATTTGCATTTGGATAAGGGTTAGGAAGATTGATTTTATCATAGCTTATTTGTATTGAACTATTAAATCTTGGTTGTACTCTATAAGAGAATCTAAGATCAATAGATTTTATTTTACCGTTAAAAAATTCACCAAATGATGGAGTCACAGTGTATGAAAAATCTTCAGAGTATGGCGAACTATAATAAGCTTCAAAATTTGTAAAGCTGTATTCACTTCCTATTGGTAATGGAATCCCATTTGTTCTTGTTGGGTCAAAATCTCTGTAAAGATGGGTAAATCTGTTTTTAACTACAGCGCCCATTGTTGAACTATCATTTTGGTTTGCACCCCATCTTGCTATAAGAAAACGATCTGAAAGTTCATTATTTAATTCAGGTCTCCAAATAAATACTGGAGTGACTTCTAAGCTATGAGTTTGAATTTTTTTGTTTTCTGGCCAGAATTTGTACTTAAAGTTTGGATTGATTTTTATTATACCAGTCCTTTTTATATATCCTAACTCTGAATTAAAATTATCTCCTACATATAACCCACTCATTCTAAAACTAATATTTTTGGTGTTATAATTTGTATTTACTCCAACTGAAATGTCCTTGTCTTTGTACTCTTCTGTAAAAGATTTATGTATGTAATATTTACCATTCCATTTGTTATCTTTCGAAGCTAAATTATAGTCAATACCTAAAAGTCTATTATAGTCATTTCCATTTTCAGAAAAATCATAATTTTTAGTTGCTTGTTTATTAATAAATATAAAGCTAATATTAGACCTATTAAATACCTTGTGCTGAAGAGCTATTATTGAGTTATTTGTTGCAGCAATTTCATTTTCAATGTCTTGTTGAGTTTGCATATTCAGTAAGCCAATTCTAAAATTATTATTTAGCTTTCCGCTAAGTCTCATCCCAAAATCAATCTCATTTTCGATGCTATTGCCATTAATATCTTTTGCTATACCTATTCTTCTTGAAAAGAATGGATTGGCATCATTTGAGTTTCCAAAACTTGAAAACAAATCACTATTTTCAATAAAGAACTGTCTTTTCTCAGGCAAAGTAACCTCATATCTTGTAAGATTGGTTACTTGCTGATCAACTTCAACTTGTGAAAAGTCTGGGTTTAATGTTAAGTCTAATGTTAGAGAATTATCAATTGTTAATTTTACATCTCCGCCAAAATTTATACTTTCTCCGCTAACTGAATTTTCATAATCTTTGAAGCTTAAACTATTAACATAAGGAATTATGGATTTTTTTGACTTAGATTTTCCTAAAGGTTTTCAAAAATCATATCTCCCATAAATGCCAAATTAAAAAACTCTTGATTTGTAGGTACTTTATGCCAAGAGTTCCAAGCATTATTTTTGGTATCTCTTTGGTAGCTTCCAACTCTCCATCTAGTTTCTCCTTCTGTATATTTAAATGCCGATAGTGGTATTTTCCATTCTGTTGTATAGTAATTTTGGTATTGTTTAGATTCACATAACCATTTTTTATCCCAGGTCATATCCCAATCGGATAATTCGTTACCTCCATTAAACAATAACATTTCTCTTTGAACTCCTATATGATTACTCCCAAAAACAAAAGCATTTGTTGCATCATTAAACGTATCAAAAATCATCGTTATATTATCAGAGTTTGGAGCAGAAAAATCTCTTCTTAAAGAATTAACTTTCAAATCGGATATATTTGCATTTACTTTAATTCCTACATATAAGAACTGATCATCATTCATTACCTTTATTTCGTTCTTATATTTAGAAGGAGCTCCATTATTAGGAAAATGTTCATAAAAATCTGAAGCTGTTTTAGCTAAACTCCAATCACTTTCGTCTAACTCTCCGTCTATTGATATTTCTGAACTTATATATTTTACGTGAATCTGTTTTCTATCTTCTTGAGAAAAAGTTAAATTAATTAACAAAAAAAATATTAATTGAATTTTATTCATTGTTTTGATTTTGATTTTGTAAAAGTAAATAATTATATTAAGATTTATACATTATATTTATAGAGTAATAATACCGTGAGATTTTTTAACTATATCTTCTTATTTTTTCTTATTTCATTTAGTCAATCAAATAATGATTTTATTGATATTAAAGAATATATTCCAAATATTATTATCGACTTAAAATATGCATCTAACGATAATTTTACTGGTCGTATAGTCAATGGATATGAATCTCCTATATGTTTGTTAACCGCTGAAGCTGCAAGTTCTTTAAGAAATATCCAAACTATATTGAATAAATCTGGTTACTCCTTAAAAATATACGATGCCTACCGCCCTCAAAGATCTGTAAACCATTTTATAAATTGGTCTAAAAACCCATCTGATACTATTAACAAAAGTTATTATTATCCAAATCTTTTGAAGTCTAATTTGTTTAAGCTTGGATATATAGCAAGTAAATCTTCTCATTCAAGAGGCAGTACAGTTGATATAACTCTTGTTGATATTAATTCTGGAAAAGAAGTTGATATGGGAAGTCCTTATGATTTTTTTGGTTTAGAATCTTCTCATGATTATAAAAATATTTCTATTACTCAGAAAAATAACCGTAAATTACTATTAGACGTAATGACTAACAATGGATTCTCTTCTTATCCCAAAGAGTGGTGGCATTACACTTTTATTGACGAACCTTTCCCTACGACTTATTTTGACTTTACTACTAATAAATA
>CAXYDM010000006.1:0-11485 GCA_964275595.1 uncultured Flavobacteriaceae bacterium | reverse complement strand
CTGCATGATAGCGCAAAACTTACATCACCAAAATTAGGATCTCCACATAATAAAAGATCTCCTCTTTTTAAATCTAACTCACTAAAGGATTGAATTGAGCTTGTTTTTTTGTTTTCACAAGACGAAAAACATAAAATTATACTAAGTACTATTAAAAGTTTATTAAAATAAGCCATGATTTTAAAATTATTAGGTATTTGAAATTATTAGATCTAAACAAATGAAATTATGAAAAAAAAACGACTTTTTTTCTTAAGGAAAAATATATTTTTTATAATTAGATTAACCATTTGTAAGGCTACTCAATAATTTCATAATCTATATTTAGTTTACGAAGTGCTCTGAGGGACGAGCCAGAATTTTTATTATCAATTTCAATATCAACTGCATCACCATCTAATAAAATATTTGTAAGCTCGTTGGATAAAGATTCGTTAATATTAGTTGATATCTCAACAATACATTTAGCTATGGCCCTTTTATCAGGTCTCAAACCATCGCAAGACAATAAATTTAATTTCATACTTTAAATATAGGAATAATAATTTATTGAAAATTAAATCTCGATGACTTCGATTTTTTTTATATTAACAACTTCTATTAAATTACTTTTTATATGAAGCTATTTAAATTTGCTGTTTTATTATTTGTAATGATAACAGTTACTGCAACTAAACCTTCTAAAAGTTTTGAAAAATTAAATTTTTTATTCATCATAGCAGATGATTTAAACTGTGCCTTGGGCGCTTATGGAGACTCACTTGCTATAACCCCAAATATTGATAAACTCGCAAAAGAAGGTCTCATTTTTGATAATGCACATGTTCAATACCCATTATGTGGACCATCTAGAGTTTCTTTAATGACTGGTTTGTATCCTGATCAAACAAAATCAAAAAAACTTAGACTTTACGTTCGTCAAACAATTCCAGATGTAATTACACTGGGTCAAAAATTTAGGATGGAAAATTATCACTCTGTTCGAGTTGGTAAAATTTATCATTATCACAATCCTAGAGATATTGGTACTGCAGGACATGATGATTCTTATACATGGGACCAGACATTTAATCCCTATGGTCGAGATAAACTAGAAGAACATAAATTAAACGGTTTGAAACCGATACTTGATGGTGGTACTTTGAGTTGGTTAGAGGCAGACGGAACAGGTGAGGAGCAAACGGACGGAGTAGGTGCTACTAAAACAATGGACTTTTTAGATAAATTTGCAGAGAGTGGTGAAAACTTCTTTCTTGCATATGGGTTATATCGACCTCACGTGCCTTTTGTTGCACCAAAAGCATATTTTGATATGTATGATGTAAATGATTTTACTGTACCACAAAGTTCAAATGATTATTTAAAAACAATTCCGAAACCTGCAGCTATTTCAGTCCGTGCAAAAAAAGAGCAAGTAGATTTAGACCCTGAACTATCCAAGAAAATAAAACATGCATATTATGCAACTACAAGTTTTATGGATTCTCAAATTGGAAGAGTTTTAGATAAGCTAAAAGAAACTGGCCTAGACAAAAATACCATTGTTGTGTTTACATCTGATCATGGATACCATATGGGGGAGCATGGACATTGGCAAAAGCAAACATTATTTAATGATGCAACAAGAGTTCCATTAATTTTTGCTGGCCCAAATATTAAAAAAAATAATAAACCAATTGAAGATCCAGTAGAATTAGTCGATTTATATCCAACCATTATGGACATGTTGCAAATGCAAACACCAAAATTTGTCAGTGGTAAAAGTCTTGTTTCTTATATGAAAAATTCTAATAAACCAGTTAGAGAAAGTTCTCTTACTGAACTTCAAGTGATTAGAGATAACATAAAAGCACAAGGTTATAGTATAAAAACTAAACGATACAGATTAACTCAGTGGCAGTATAGTGGAAATTTAAGTTATGAATTATACGATCACAAATTTGACAATCAAGAATTAAATAATCTTGCAAATCATGCTGACTACATAAAAATTAAAGATTCTCTTTCAATAGTTTTAAAACAAAGAGTACTTGAGGCAAATAAAGTACCTGTTAATCTAGGTAAACAAATTGATAATGCAAAGCCTTGGTTTGAGCCAAAAAGAATACTTCCAAGATCTAAATCAAAGGATCAGTAAATGGTTATTAATAAGTTAGTAAGTGTCCTGGCTTTGAAGCCATTTTCTTAATTGGAGGTGCAAATTGAGTTAGTTTTATGCCCTTCAACTGCTGTCTTATATTCTTCGATAGTAGGAGTCCTTCCAAGTATTGCAGAAAGAACAACTACTGGGGTAGATGCTAATAATGATTCTCCTTTTTTGCGATCGGAATCTTTTACGACTCTACCTTTAAATAAACGTGTAGAAGTAGCCATAACTGTATCCCCTTTTTCTGCTTTCTCTTGATTACCCATGCAAAGATTACAACCTGGACGTTCGAGATATAAAATGTTATCATATTCTAATCGTAGCTTCCCCTTTTGGAGCTGAATCATCGAATTCAAATCCAGAATATTTTTGTAAAATCTCCCAATCTCCTTCAGATTTAAGTTCGTCTATGATGTTGTAGGTAGGAGCTGTAACTACGAGGGGAGCTTTGAATTCAACTTTACCATATTCTTCTTCTAGATTTTTAAGCATCTTAGCTACAATCTTGATATCACCTTTGTGAACCATGCATGAACCGATAAAGCCTAAATCAATATGTTTTTCTCCTTCATAGTAAGAGATTTCACGAATTGTATCATGTGTGTATCTCTTGGAAACATCTTCATTGTTAACATCCGGATCTGCAATCATTGGTTCATCAATAATATCTAAATCTACAACAAATTCTGCATGATATTTAGCATTTTCATCAGGAGTTAAAGGAGGTTTATCTCCAGATTTAATTTGATTAATTCTTTTATTGGCTCTATCGATAAGTCCCTGTAGTACTTGACCTCTCATTGTCCATACCTTTATCAATCATTATTTGGATTCGACCAATAGCTATATTAAGTGATTGAATAAGTGTATCATCTTGAGAAATACATATGGATGCCTTAGCTTTCATTTCTGCTGTCCAATCTGTAAAAGTAAATGCTTGATCGGCAAGTAGGGTTCCTATATGAACTTCAATAATTCTACCTTGAAATACATTTTCTCCATTAAATTTCTTTAACATTTGATGTTGAGTTGCATGAACGACATCACGAAAATCCATATAGTCTTTCATTTTGCCTTTGAAAGTTACTTTAACAGATTCTGGTATTGGCATGGAAGCCTCACCAGTAGCTAATGCTAACGCAACTGTTCCAGAGTCAGCACCAAAAGCAACACCTTTAGACATTCTAGTGTGTGAATCCCCACCAATAATAATTGCCCAATCATCTATGGTAATATCATTTAGTACTTTATGAATTACATCAGTCATAGGATGGTATTTGTTTTCTGGATGACGAGCTGTAATAAGTCCAAAATCACTCATAAATTTCATAAGTCTTGGAATATTTGTTTGAGATTTTAAATCCCATACAGAAGCAGTGTGACATCCAGATTGATAAGCACCATCAACAATTGGTGATATGGTAGTGGCTGCCATCATTTCTAATTCTTGAGAAGTCATTAAGCCAGTTGTATCTTGAGAACCAACAATATTTACTTCGACACGAACATAAGACCCAGCGTGTAATGTAGCTCCAGAGGTACCAACCGCATTTTTGTTAAAAATTTTCTCTACCGCTGTTAGCCCCTGATTCTTAATGGAAATTTCTTTAGATGCGGCAAATACAGGAGATAATTTTTCTTCCTAATGTTTTAGCTGCAAAAGCTTGTAGTTTTTTGCCAAATACAATAGCATAAGAACCTCCAGCTTTCATGAATTCTATTTTTTGTGGAGTGAAGGATGAAGAAATATCCATCAATTCCTTACCATTATTATATAGTTTTTTAGTTTTTGTATTAATTGTTAAAACAGTTCCTGTAGATACAGAATATATTTGCTCTAAAACAGGTTCACCATCATCGTCAAGAATAAGGTTTCCTAATGAATCATGCTTATTTCTCCAGTTTTTTAAATCTAACCCAATACCGCCTGTTACATCCACTGTAGTTAAAAATATTGGTGATACACCATTTGTACCTGCAATTACAGGAGCTATATTTATAAAAGGAATATACTTACTTGATTTTTCACCTATCCAAAGAGCTACGTTATTAACTCCTGACATTCTAGATGAACCTACTCCCATAGTCCCTTTTTCAGCTATTAACATTACTCTTTTATCTGGATGCTTCGCTTGTAGAGCTAATAATTCTTTTTGTTGCTCTTTATTATGTTCAAACATACACTGTCCGTGCAGTTGTCTATCAGATCTGGAATGAGCGTCTCCACCAGGAGATAATAAATCAGTAGAAATATCACCAATTCCAGCAACGAAAGTAACAATCTTTATTTCTTCGGGAATATCTGGAAGTTTTGTAAAAAATTCAGCTTTAGAGTAACTTTCAATAATTTTTCTAGCTATTGAGTTTCCAGCATTGAAAGCCTTTTCTAAGCGGTTTGTATCCGCTTCATAAAGAAAAACTTGTGTTTTTAGAACTTTTGCTGCCTGTTCAGCTTTTGAAACATCTTTTCCAAGAGCTATATCAAGGAGTACTTCAACTGATGATCCACCTTTCATGTGGGATAATTGTTCAAATGCAAATTCAACTGAAATTTCATCAACTACAGATTCACCAATAATAATTTCCTTTAAAAATTTAGACTTTACAACAGCTGCACTAGTAGTTCCTGGCAATACATTGTAAATAAAAAAATCGAGAGAATCTTCTCTGTACAAATGGTTAGAATCTTTGATTTGCAATATAATTTCACTTAATAATTCAGCTCCATCAATTGGTTTTGGATCAAGTTCCTGACTTTTCCTTTGTTCTATCTCATCTAGGTATTCAGTATATCTACTCATAAATTTGATAATTGATGTTATATTGCCTTGCAAAGTTAAAAATAAACCATTCTTAAAATAGTTTTATTCCTACTATTTTTTATGAAGATTTTAAAATTTTAAAATTTATAAAATAATCATTTTTATGTAAGATATAATTTTCTTGGATTCGAGACAATAGTATTATTATTAGAAATTATACCTCATTCCAAAAAAACCATTAATTCCTTGGTTGGAATAAAAAACATAACTCGGGTCAAATGATAGGGCGTTAGGGTTATTTGGAGTTGCTAATATTTGACCATTAGCTCCAAATTCAACATTAGAGTCAAATGGATCAAAAGCACGTGCTATACTGTTAGATGGAGGTTTGAAGTCTAAAATATTTTTAATTCCACCATAAAATTCAATTTCTTTAAATGTATAGCTTGATTGTAAATTGATAATATTAATAACAGTACTGTAAGGGTTCCTTGTGTCTAACTCTCCCAAAAGAGGAAGTTTCATGGAACCAATTATTGTTCCAGAAATATCAAATGTAATTTTAGGTTTGAATAAAGTGTAGCTTATTTTATAATTAGCTGAAAACTTCTCAGTTAAGTATGGGTATTCAGTTGTATTATTTGTAATGACTCTTGAATCTATAAATGTAGCTCCCATATTTATTTTTAGACCATTAGCAAAAAGACTATTTATGTTAACTGTAGCTCCTTGAGTTATTGCCTTACCATCTAGATTACTATATATTATCTCATTAGGGTTAGTATCGTAATCAGGAAGAATTCTATTAGAAAATACTGTACTAAAAAGACTCAAGTCTATATCAAAAATAGCTCCATATTTTGTGTACAGCTTTTTATTCCAATTAAAATTTATATTCCATGATTTTTCTGGAAAAATATCCTCTGTAAAGATAACATCTCTTGCTCCAGTAAGGGCTGCATGATCTTCTGTAAAGACATTCACTACTCTGTATCCTGTTCCAAATCCAAGTCGAATAATAGAGCTTTCATCTTTACTTGATAATTTATAGTTTATTCTTGGTGTCCAAATATCACCATAAATCGAGTTCTTATCATATCTAATTCCATAAAGTAGTGTTTTGAATTTACTCAATGATAGCTGATCTTGGAAAAATAATCCTGGTAGAGCTGTTTTTTCTTTTTGTAAAGTTGCAGGAGTATTATCATCGTAAATAGTATGTCTATAAGTTGCGCCAAATAATAGGTCATGATTTAGAATTTTTTTTGAATAAACTGCTTGAACAAAACCTATAGTTTGTAATGCCTTGTAAGAAGTTACTCCATATACTGAATTTTGGTCGTGATTATTAAGACTGTATTGCAAAAATATATCTTTTGATATATCATACTTTCCAAATACTTCAAATCTGCTTGTATAAATGCTTTCTCCGTAAACCTCATTACCTCCCCTAAAACTTGAATTCCAGTTCATTTGACCACCCCATCTATCTTCATAAAAGTAACGAAAAGCCAGTGTGTTACTTTTAGTATTAATTTTATTGAAAATTGAGACCCTATGTTGTAGAGTTAAATCTGTAAATCCATCTCCATTGTTGTCAATAGGGTTTGAGTAATTGAAATAATTTATTCCTATCAACCCTTGGCTATTTTTAAGATTATATTTGGTGCCAAGATCTACATTT
The DNA here is from genome assembly GCA_964275595.1 of uncultured Flavobacteriaceae bacterium. Lineage (GTDB taxonomy): Bacteria > Bacteroidota > Bacteroidia > Flavobacteriales > Flavobacteriaceae > SGZJ01. The sequence goes on along the minus strand of CAXYDM010000006.1, from coordinate 4,893 downwards.
AATTCACCCCAAGAACTTGTAAATGCTTCAATACTAAAATTGTATGCATTTTCTGGTAATTTGGTAATTAAATTAATAACTCCTCCAATTGCTTCAGACCCATATAGTGTAGACGCAGGTCCTTTTATCACTTCTATTTGTTTAATTAAAGATTGTGGAATCCCAGAAAGTCCATATACTGAGGATAATCCACTAACCAATGGAAGACCGTCAATTAATATCATTGTATTAGCTCCTTCTTGTCCATTTATATGAATATCTCCAGTGTTGCATACATTACAATTTAATTGCGGGCGAACTCCGTTTATACCTTCAATAGCTTCAAAAAAACTAGCTTTTGGAGTTGATCTAAAAAAATCAGCTGTATAAAGCTCAATAGGAACTACACTTTTTAGCTTTGAGACTTCTCTTAAAGTTCCAGAAATAACAATCTCTTCAAGGCTATCACTTTCAAGTAAGATTGAACCGATATCAATTGATTCTCCGTTTGAATCAAGATTAATTATTTTTGATTTATAGCCAACATAAGATATTATTAACTTGTTTTCTTTGTTACTGGATTTTATAGAAAAATTACCTTCAACATCACTAACTACATTTTTTGTATTTGAGCTATTATATATTGTTGCTCCAAAAAGAAGATTGTTCTCGTTATCTTTAATTATCCCGCTAATGGTTTGAGCTAAAGTTAGATTAGTTATAAGATTAAATAATAAGAAATTAATTAAGCTTTTTAATCTCATTTTTGTAATTTTATATAAGATGTAATTAAATTGTTCACCACTACAAAACTAATGAAAAAAACAAAAGAAAAAGAACATTATTTAAAAGAAATTTATAAACTAGAAATTGGAAATAAACCAATATCAGTTTCTAGTTTATCAAAGCTGTTATTAGTATCTAAATCATCTGTTTCAAATATGGTCAAAAAGCTAGTAGCTATGAACTTATTAAACTCAGCACCATATAAACCTATAGAATTTACACCAGAGGGTAGAGAACTAGCAAGTAGTATTGTAGCTAAACATCGAATAATTGAACTTTTTTTAGTTGAAGTAATGGGCTTTGACCCTAAAAATGTTCACGATATTGCCGAGGAGATAGAACACATAGAAAGTCCTGCTTTTTTTAGGAAAGTAAAAAAAATGGTAAGCAATCGAAAAACTGACCCGCACGGGAGTCCAATTCCAGATGTTAATTTCTAAATTTGATATGTTTAGAAATATATAATTTACTTAGTTTCTTTAGTACAACAATCATCTGAAATACACTGACAATAATTTAGATTATAAATATGTAGACCAGCTAATGTAAAGGCTACGATATATGTTATAAATTCTGCCAATGGATACCATTCTACTTTTTCATTCAGAATCAAAATAAATAACGCAAACCAACTAACCCATAACGCATACTTTATTTTTGTATTACTTGAATTTCTAGTCGATTGATATACTGCTAAGATGGAAATTAATACAAATAAAAAATCTAAATTTCCCCACCAAACAGGGGCAGAGTGATGATCGTGATGTACTGCTGTAAGACTTTGTGCTGTAAATAATAAAGGGGTCATTAGACAGTGTATAACACACAAGCTACTTGCTATTGCACCAATTGTATCAGATTTTTTTAAGTAAATATTCATTATGATTTTTTAATTTAAACGCAACTTAGTTGCAAATATAATCATACAATTTGTTATTACAACTATTAAATAATAGATTTGTTAAATGGGAATAATTAGAAAAACTCAAGCTGTAGCACTTATATTAGATGAATTTAACAAGGGTTCAAATGCTATTTCTGCTATTGAATTAATTAAGCGTCTTAATAAAAAAATAAATAAAACTACAGTTTATCGATTGTTAGATAAATTACAAGATGATGGCTTATTACATTATTTTTTAGACTTTAATGGAGTTAAGTGGTTTGCTAAATGTAAATGCTGTTCTAAAACTAAACATCAAGATGTTCATCCTCACTTTCAATGCACAGATTGTGGAAATGTTGACTGTTTAGAAATAAGTGTAACTATTCCTGAAATACCGAATAGAAAAATAATTAACTCACATGTTTTAGTTTTAGGAAAATGTGGTCTTTGCATCAATTAATTCTCATTTAAAATAAGTGGAGCAGAGGGGATTAAAGTCGAACTATTTTAGGGATGATTTAAATGAATATTAAATGTTAAAAATTGCTTTTGACCCAATTTATATACATCAACTTAAAATTGGGCACCGTTTTCCAATGGAAAAGTATGAGTTGTTACCACAGCATTTATTAAGAAAAAATATTTGTAATGGAGATAATTTTTTCTCTCCGTTACCCATAGAAAAACAACTACTATTATCCACACACGATGAAGTCTATTACAATAATTTGATCAATTTGTCATTGTCTAAATTAGATGCAAGACAAATCGGATTTCCGCTTTCCGAAGCTTTGATTAAGCGGGAACATGTGATAGCTCAGGGTACTATTCAAAATACGCATTATGCACAACAACATGGTGTTTCAATGAATATTGCTGGAGGTACTCATCATGCTTTTCGAGATCGACCTGGTGCATTTTGTATGCTTAACGATCAGGCAATAGCTTCTAATTATTTAATAAACAATAATTTAGCTAAAAGAGTTATGATTGTTGATTTAGATGTACATCAGGGGGATGGAACAGCGTCCATTTTTGAACATCAAGATTCTGTTTTTACTATTTCATTTCATGGTCAAAAAAATTATCCGTTCAAAAAGCAAAATAGTGATTTTGATTTAGCATTTGATGATAACATAGAGGACGGAGCTTATCTAAATGCTTTAAAAAATCACCTACCAAGATTGGTCGATTTATTTGAGCCAGATTTTATATTTTATTTAGCCGGTGTTGATGTGTTAAAAACAGATAAACTTGGTCGGTTGGGACTTTCTATTGCGGGTTGCAAAGCTAGAGATCGATTTGTCCTAACTCTTTGTAAGGACCAAAATATTCCAGTTCAAGTGAGCATGGGAGGAGGTTATTCTATTCAACTAAAAAATATTATCGATGCCCATTCTAATACTTTTGAATTAGCTCAAGAATTATTTTTTTAGCATAAAAATATTTCCAAAAATAAAAAATTATTCCTGGGAATAAAAAGTGGAGCGGAGAGGAGTGAATCGAACTATTTTGGATTCATATAAAATAAAAAACCCACAACCATAAAAGGTTGCAGGTTCTATTGTGGAGCCGCCGAGAATCGAACTCGGGTCCAAACAAGCTACAAAATAGCTTTCTACATGTATAGTTTATATTTAGTTTTCGATAATATAATGACTACAAACAATCCATATATTACTTAGTTTCTTAATTTTAAAAACAAGTCGAAACTCCAAGTTTTCTATGTTAACATTTACGATGTCTCTTATTAGGCGCCGTTAACCAAGGCTCCTAGGAAACATTTAGCTTTTCCACCTAGTGGAACAAGGCTAATCTTACTATAATTCAGATTATGCAGCTAAAGCGTAGTTATTTTCGCCGTTTAAAATTTAAAATAGTGTTTTACGCGTATCAATTTTATTACGCGACATGCTTACTAATTTATAATACTCGCTGTCAATACCAGTCGACCCCAATTTCAATGAACAATTTTAATCAAGATGCAAAGTTACAAAAAACTTGTAGATGGATATAAATCAAAGTAAATTAGCTGTGAATTAATTTATCTTTATGAAAATAGGAATAATTAAAGAGTTTAAAACTCCATCTGATAAAAGAGTTGTTTTTACTCCATCTAAATGTGCTGCAGCAAAAAAGCTTTTCCCTGAAGTTGAATTCTTAATTGAATCCAGTGATGTTAGATGTTATTCTGATAAAGAATATTCTGATTTGGGGTTTAATATCGTAAATGATATTTCTTCTGCAGATGTATTAATTGGAGTAAAAGAAGTCCCAATTAATAAATTAATTCCAAATAAAAAATATTTTTTCTTTTCTCATACTATCAAGAAACAACCCTACAACAAAGACTTGTTACTCTCTATATTAGATAAAAATATTGAACTTTTTGATCATGAAACTATCGTAGATAAAAAGAGTAATAGATTAATTGGTTTTGGATATTATGCTGGTGTTGTCGGTGCTTATAATGGTTTTAGAGCATTAGGTTTAAAAAAAAGCATTTTTAATTTACCCAAAGCTTCTAATCTTCATGATAGAGATCAATTAAATGCTGAATTACTTAAAATTTCAATCCCAAATATTAAAATTGTTTTAACTGGTAAGGGTAGAGTTGGTTCAGGTGCTAAAGAAATTTTAGATTTTTTAAATATTAAACAAGTTACAGTCTATGAGTATTTAAATACATCATTTAATGAACCAGTTTATGTGCAAATTGATGTTTTAGATTACAATGAAAGAATAGATAATAGAGATCTTGATCGATTTGATTTTTATAAAAACCCTACAGAATATAAATCTACTTTTAATAATTTTTCTCATGTTAGTGATATGTTTATTGCTGGTCATTATTATGATAAAAATGCTCCCAAGTTGATTACATTAGAAGATGCAAAATCAGATGATTTTAAAATTACATTAATTGCAGATATTAGCTGTGATATTAATGGACCTATTGTTTCTACAATTAGATCTTCAACTATTAAAGACCCTATATTTGGATTTAGCCCAATTTTAAATGCTGAAGTTGATTATTTGAATAGTGATGCCATTGTTGTTATGGCTGTTGATAATCTTCCTTGTGAGTTGCCTAGAGATGCTAGCGAATCTTTTGGTGAAATGTTTATTAAACATGTCTTACCTTCTTTTTTTAACAACGATAAAGATGGTGTTTTAAAAAGATCTCAAATGACTTCTGATAAAAACCTGACAGATAGTTTTTCTTATTTATCAGATTATAT
>CAXYDM010000005.1:0-73489 GCA_964275595.1 uncultured Flavobacteriaceae bacterium | reverse complement strand
GGGAAGGACATTTATCCGGATTTTTAGTAGGTATTTTGTTAGCATTCGTATTTAAAAAAAATATTCCAGCCAATAAAACTTACAGTTGGCAAAATGAAAATTATGACACTACAGAAGATCCTTTTTTACAGCAATTTGATAAAGATGGAAATTTTATAGATAAGGATGATTTATAGTCTTTGTCTAACCAATTCATATAAAAAGATTCCACAAGCTACAGAGACATTTAAAGACTCTATTTTACCATACATTGGTAACTTTGCTTTGTAATCCGCAAGTCTTAGTATTGATGGAGTAATCCCTCTACCTTCAGCCCCCATAATTATAGCACACGAATCTTTAAAGTCTACATCATATATTGTGTCTTCAGTTTTTTCAGTAGCAGCGATGATTTTTATATTATTTGCTTGTAAATAAAAAACAGCGTCTTTTATATGATCAACCTTACATATAGGAATATTAAAAACTCCACCTGCGCTTGTCTTAATTGTATCCCCATTTATTGGGGCTGAGGATTTTTTTTGTATTATGATTCCATCAACTCCACTACACTCTGCCGATCTAATAATCGCACCAAAATTTCTGACGTCATTTACTTGATCTAGTAGGAGGTAAGTAGACTTTTTATTTAAAGATTCCACCTTTTCAATTAATTCTTCAATTTCGTAAAATTCAATAGGAGAAATTGATGCTACAACGCCTTGATGATTTTTATCAGTCAATCTGTTTAATTTCTCTAAAGGAACATAACTTGCTTTGATAGATTTTATTCTTAGAAGTTTTTCTAGCTCACTTGATAATTCTCCATTTAGTCCATTTTGTAAAAATACTTTATCTATTGCCTTGTTTGATCTTATCGCTTCAATAACTGTCCTTATTCCAAATATTTTAGTTTCTTTTTCCATTTAGTTATTTATTTTAAATGATTCAATTGATTGGTTATTATTTCCTATTAACAATACTTTAGGTTCATCTAAAATCTTCACAGACTTTGTATTTCCCTTAGTATACAAACCTGTAGTGTTTGGACTTAAACAATAATATCCGTCTTTTTTATTCGAGAGTAATACCAATGCAAATGGATTGTCTAATCTAGGGGTCTCAACTTCAGTATTGTAAATATTACCACTTACAATAATATCTTCATATCCATCTTTATTATAATCCAATACATCACTAGATAATATTGGAATAGTTTGGGCTAAATCTGGTAGTTTTATCTTTTTAAAGCTAGAATCACCATTATTAATTAAAATATATGACTTTAAATCTGTAACCTCTCTCATGTACGAGGTATTAATCTTTTCTCCGTAGATATCTTGTAAGCTAGCGTTAGCAAATTCCGTGAACGTTGGAATTTTTTCAGCTATAAATGGCATTTGTTGTGTTGAACACTCTTTTCCTCTTAGTGGAACATACTTGTTTTCATATTCATAACTTAGAACAAGGTCATGAGTTCCATTATTATCAAAATCATCTGCATAAATTCTAAGAGGTTTTTCGGCACTTGTTTTAAACTTTATATTACTACCGATATTTCCAACTATATAATCTTTTAATCCGTCGTTATTAATATCAGTCTCTTGAATATTAAACCACCAGCCAAACAGATTGTTTAAACCACTTTTTTCAGAAATATCTGTAAAAACTCCTTCATTATTTTTGAAAATACCAATATGAGTCCATTCTCCAACAACAATGAAGTCTTCCCATCCATCATTGTCAAAATCTGTAGTTACGATCTTATTAACAATACCAAAATCTTCTAATTCTGGTGCGATTTTGTTGCTTACATTATTTAAAATACCATTATCATTTTCATATATAATTGATGGCTCATGCAGAGGATATTTTTGAGGTTTTATTCTATTGCCTACTATTATATCATAATCTCCATCTTTATCATAATCAATTTTTGATATACTTTTACCACTAATAGTGTAGTTGTTTAGATCGTCCTGTTTTGATTTGCTAAAATTTCCATCTCCATCATTTATATATAGTCTATCTATCAAATCTATTGATCTTTCATTAAATTCAGAGCCACCACTAACTACGAATAAATCTTGATCTCCATCTGAATCAATGTCAATAAATAATGATTCCATGTCTTCATAATTAGAATCATTTAAAAATATCTTACTTGGTTTATAGACGAAAGTTCTCTCCGTTATTTAAATACATTTTTCCACTAGTACCTTTACTTCCTCCAATATAAATATCCATTAAGCTATCTCCATTTATGTACCCCTTTGAAATAAATGGACCTAAGGTAGATTGTTTATACGGTAGTAATATTTCTTTTTCAAAATCATTAAAATAATTCTCGTCATGATTGAAATCTATTGCATTTGTTTGCTCAAATACCCTAGTTTTTTCAGTATCTAAAGATTTTATATTTTTAGCATCATTTTCGTTAAAAACTATTGTTTGATTAATATCATTTAAATATTTCACTTCTGATTTTCCTGAATTCCAAAGTACCTCGACTGAGTCTACACTATTTTTTTCTCCTAGCCCAAAGTGAATATCTTCATCCACAGAAGATAAATATCCCCTAACTCTTTTGGATTCTTTTGTTTTATATCTACCGTCATAGCTAATGGAAACCTTAGCAAAACTTTCTGAGAGAACTCCATTTAACTTTATTTTCAAGAAATTTCCTTTATTATTTTCAATCGAATTATTCTTAAATAAAAATGCCTCTTGATCAATATTATTTACAATTAAATCTAAATCTCCGTCATTGTCTAAATCTGCATATGCGGCACCATTTGAATAAGAAGGTTGGTTTAGGTCTGAGTAGGAGGTAACATCGTTAAATTTTAGAGTGCCATTATTTTCATAAAGAATATTTGCCAGCTTTTCTGATGGTAGCATGTTGTATAGATCTTCTTTTATCTTTAGAGGAACTCTATTATTATATTGTTGTTTAATTTTATTAATTTTTATTCTTGAATCATTATCAGAAGCATATTTTCTGTACCCATTAGTTATGTAAATATCTTCATTTGAGTCATTGTTATAATCAAATATCAACCCTGCCCAAGACCAATCTGTCTTAGATAAGCCAGAAACCTGAGCAATATTGTGAAATTTAGAATCACCCATGTTTAATTGTAAAGAATTAAACATATACTGATAAGGTAAGTTTAGTTTCTTTGTTAGAAGGTCAAAGTTAGAAACACTCATCGATGCCATCAGTGTCTTAGACCTTACATGATCACTTGATGCCATATCTAAAACAAATATATCTTTTAGGTTGTCATTATTAACATCTGCTATATCTACACCCATCCCAAAGAAGGATACTTGTTTTGTGTTTTGTTTGATATTATCTGAAAAAGTTCCGTCTTTATTATTTATATACATTGCATCTGGAACATAATAATCATTTGCTATATAAATATCTAACCAATTGTCATTATTAATATCGCTAATACATAAACCTAATCCAAAACTTGGTTTTAAAAGTCCAGATTTTTCAGTAATATTTATAAATTTCCCGTTTACTTGTTCATATAATTGACTAGAGTTTAATTTTAGCTTTTCTTTATCCTTAAGAATCGTGTAGAATTGTAATGGATCTATCCCGTAGTAACTGTTTTCGTTCATAACCAAACAGTCTAAGTCTCCGTCTTTATCAAAATCAAAAAATGCAGATTGCGTACTAATTCCCTGATCGGCTAAGCCATATTCTGATGCTTGTTCTTTAAAAGTTAAATCTTTTTGATTTATGTAAAGTAAATTTTTTCTATCGCTTGCTGAATTTGGTCCACCTTGTGAAATATAGATATCCATCCACCCATCATTATTTACATCTGCTATTGCGACGCCACTTGACCATTTTTTGTTTTCATTAATATTAGCACCTAAAGTAATGTCTTCAAATATCAAATCTCCTTTATTGATATATATCTTATTATTAGTTTGATTTGCGCTTAATATAATGTCTTTTAAGCCATCATTATTAAAATCTGCTATACCAACACCAGAACCATTGTAAAAGTAGTCGTAATCAAACAGATTAGCTTTATTGTCAAAACTTGGTGTTATTTTATTGATGAAATCTATATTACTATGACTAGACTCTATCTTTTCAAATGAAGAATATATTTTAGAATCGTCTTTTTCAACTATATAGTCTGTATCATTTTTACAGCCTATTAGTGTTATTAAGCTAATTAGTAATATTTGAAATATGTATTTCATTATTTAAAAATAAACATAAAAAAAAAGAGCTTTATAAAATAAAGCTCTTTTTTTTAAACAATGTTAGTTTTATTACTGTGCACAAACTGCAATAGGTAATAAACCTCCAGCTGTAGTTCCGTAATCATCGGCAGTTGGTGGATTTTGTCCACTAGGTCCAGCAAATGCTATTGATCCGTCAGGTGCAGTAACAACAAATGCTATCTCACCGTATTGATCTCCTTCAAATGACCAGTTAGCAGTACCAGTTCCAACAGGAACTTCTACAGTAGCTTGAGCATAATATCCGTCAGATGTTGGTACACAAGGAAATTCGTAATCACCCCATTGAGAACACATAGCAACTTCTGTTACTACTCCGTCCATATCAATGCTGATTCCATGTGCATAATTTCCAGTTTGCCATCCATCACCATAGTTATCATACATATCAACTACATATGTACCAGGCATTGGAGAACATGTTAATAATGCATTATATTGAAATGGAGAAGAGAAGAATCCACCAGTAATAATTCCTGAAGCCGAACTAGCTCCAAATACTCTACCGTCAGATAATACAACTTCTAATTTTACAATAAATACATCACCAGGATTATATCCATTTTGCTCATCAAGTGATAAACCTAAAGCAGCTGCTGCATCTCCAAATGTAAGATTAACAGTTGTTCTTGGAAGTCCTACAGGTCCTGTAGTAAATTCACTTGCAGGGATACTCATTGCTAAGTTATCTCCTGTAGCAGGTGTTGTGTAATCAGTAGTCAAATCTCTTAATTCAACATAAACATTAACTGATTCCAATAATGCACCATCTTGCTCATCCTGTTCTTCAACAGTAACAACAAAGGCACTAGAAGGATCACTTGCGTTAAGAACCGCATTTTCTACTGAAATAGTTCTAAGGATTGCTCCAGTTTCGTAATCTAATACTGTATCAATTGTGTTATCACTTTCTTGACAAGAGAATGACACCATTAATAGAGAACAGATTAAAATTTTAAATATGTTTTTCATAGTTTCTTGTTTTTAAAATTAGTTAGCAGGATTTATCGCGCCGTTATCCCAGAATACTTGAGTGTTATTATCACCTCTTTGTACAATATTTGGATTAGCACTTATTTCACTACTTGGGTATGCACCTGTTCTTGGGAATAATCCTGATTCAGCTGGATCAGAAAGAGATCTCTGTAGAGTTCTCGGGTATCCAGTTCTTCTCATGAAGTTCCAAGCATCATTTGCACCACCATACATAGCCACAAAATATTCTTCACCTAAAATGTCTAATTTATCTTTTTCAACTGGCCATCCAAAACCATCTAGAGCACTAGATGCAGGAGCCGCGTTAAATTCAGCCACTTTGTTAGAAACATATTCAGCAACCCATGCAGCAGAAGGAGCGCTATCAACATCAGCATCAGGATCTACTGAAATCATTCCAGTTACTTTAGCCATTGATTGATTCATTCCTAGTTCTAGGTAAGTAGCAGCCATTGCTGTATCACCTTGCCACATTGCAGCTTCAGCTTTCATAAATGAAACATATGAAGATAAGTAGATTGGCCATATTCCGGCACCACCACCACCACCACCTTGTGCTACTGCACCTGTTGGTAATGCAGCTAAAGAGCCGTCATATATTTGAACATCCGGTTGGTTATCAAAACTACCACCTGCAGGGTAAACTCCTACAGCTGTTCTAGTAAAGCTATCTGGAGGTGTTCCTTCATCGTTACCGTGTGCTCTACCCCAGTACCCACCTAGATTTGAACACCAAGTACTTTCGTCTGGAGTTAATTGTAAGTGGAAAGGAGTTGATTGTAAAGAACATTGAAGTGTTTCACCATTTTCATTCGTGTTAGAAAAATCTAACGGGAATAAATATGCAGCACCACTTAAATATAGCGGACTATCATTTCCAGGTGTATTCCATGTCTGTCTGTAGAAATAGTACTTTCTTCTAGGATCTCCTAAACGAGCTTCCGTTCCCGGTTGCCAGTTATCAAAGAATAGATTTCTGTAATCTTCAGCAGAACCAGCCATATGAGCCATTAACCAAGATGATTGGTAAATGTTAGCACCAGAAGTAGTATAGTCAGAACCATACCATGGGTGTCTTGTATCAGGTTGTAATTCTTGATCTCCATATTTAAATTCGAAATCATCTGCAGCAGACTCTATAACATTAGTTTGAGCTAATGCAGCAGCATAGTTACCAGTTGTTAAGTTAGCACGCATTAAAAGAGTGTTGTGTAATTTAACCCACTTAGAGACATCTCCTCCGTAGAATAAATCATTACCACCACCAGCAGTACCTAAGTACCCAGCAGCTTCACCAAGCATCGCAACTGCAGCAGCGTATACAGACTCACCTGAGTCTACTGTTGGAGAAGGATATTCAGCAGCATTAACTGCTTGACTCCAAGGAATATCTCCTAAAGAATCTACTAGTCCCATCATAACGTGAGATTGCATGATCTTAGATATTCCCATGTGGAAATCTAATAATCCATCTGTGTTTAACCCTTCGATAGCTGCGATATCTGGCATCATACCCGCATATAAACGGTACCATGCAGTACTAACAGTACCACTACCAAAGTTATTGTAATAGTTTCTACCGAACATATTTGAGATTCTACCTAGTGCCGCACCATTAGCTTGCATGTCCTGCATAGCAGAAAGGTAAGAAACTTGAATGTTGTTTAGTAACAGATCAGCACTTGCTAAATCTGGAGACAGTGAGTTAGGATCAGTAAGATCTTCCATCTCTAGTGTATCACAAGAGTAGAACATCGTACTAGAAGCAACGACTGTCATTAATAAATATTTATATATTTTTTTCATGATTAAATTGTTTTATAATTATTAAAATGACGCTTTAAGACTGATTCCGTATCTCTTTGAACTTGGTCCATTAAGATAATCAAATCCTCTACCATTACCTACACCTGTACCCGCAACATTAGGGTCAAAGTTTGTAGCATCTGGCACATTGTATGCATCATACCATAGGTTAAATCCTGTAGCAGTAATAGATAAAGCTCCAAAAGGAGTTTTGTCTAACATGTCTTGAGGGAATGAATAACCTAAAGATATTTCTTGCAATCTTAGTACAGAACCATCGTATATAGATAATTCTTTAGGGCCAAATAATACATTGTTAAAGTAATATGAAGAGTTGTTGATTTGCAGGTTGTTTGGAGTTCCATCACCTAACACACCAGGAAGAATAAATGTATTCTTTCTGTCTTCAACAACACCACCACGACCAAGAAGAGTTGCTACAGTAGATGTAGCGATATCTCCACCAGAAGTGTGGCTCATTTGGAATCCTAAATTAAAGTTCTTGTAAGAAATTGTATTAATCAAGTTCATTACATAATCAGGATTTGGATTACCAATTATTGGAGTAATTGATCTAGAACCTTCAGTTCCAGGAGTAACTTGGTTACCATTTGCATCTATTGACATACTTTCTTCGATAACATAGTTACCAGAAGCATTTACAACAAATTGTCCTGAATCATTTCTCTCGATTCTTGAACCTACAATAACACCTAATTGCTCACCTTGTATAGCAGCATTTCCACCTAAAAAGGCTTCTTGTCTACCAGCAAAGATAATTTGATCATCCGATTGTTCAGTTACAATTGAATTACTAGTAGTAAAGTTTACTCTAGCATTCCAATTTAAACCGTCGTTAGATTCCATTACATCAAAGTCTAAATCTAATTCAACTCCATCACCTTCAACCTTACCGATGTTATCTTGAGTGGATGTAAATCCAGTAGATGTTGGTAAAGGTTTGAATACGATTAAATCAGTACTTGTTCTTTCAAAGTAAGAAGCATTTATTCCAAGTCTGTTGTTAAACATTCTTGCATCAACTCCAAACTCTAATTCACCAAGTAATTCTGGTTTTAAATCAGGATTAGCTTGAAAATCACTAACAGAGTTAGTAATTATACCTCCGTTAAGACCACCATTTACGTTAGTGTTTTGACTAACAGTATTTACTGTTGGGTAACCTCCAGGAAATCCTGCAGATGTACCGTAACTAGCTCTAACCTTTAAATAACTTAAGTTATCCGACTTTAAGTCTGGGTTGGATGCAGTAGGTAAAAATGATACACTCATACTTGGATATAACATACTGTTATTTTCCGTTGGTAAGTTTGAAACCCAATCATTTCTAGCAGATAAAGATACGAACAAGTAATCGTTGTAATCTAAATCAGTACTAGCGAATACACCAACTGTGTTTTGACTACCGTGATAAGATATTGGGGTTTGGTTTTCAAAGTTAAATGATTGTAAAACACCGAAAACAATTTGTCCGGTATTTGCAACACCTTCTCTGTCATAACTTCTGTTTTGAGATGTAGCACCTACAACAAAACTCATTCCAATTTCATCAGATAAATCATAGTTACCATTAACACTCGCATAGTGAGTATTTACAGAAACATTATTATCCCAACTGTTTAAATATCCGAAAATTGCTTCATTAAAGTTAACACCATCTTTATTTGAGTAAGAAGTGTTTCTTTCATTATACCAATCCAAACCGTAACGGTAAGTGAATGTTAAATTGTCATTATACTCATAGTTAAGTTGAGCAGTACCAAATATTCTATTTGTTACCTGTCCACCTTGTGAGTTTTTTACTGACCATCTTGGGTTGATTATATCGTTACCATTTCTGTAGTAGATACTACCTCCTGTTTCAGGAATTTCAAATGGTAATCCCATTAAATCAACGTTTCTAGGAGTAAAGAAAACATTACCGAATGTTGACCATCCTAATGTTCCGTTACCTCTACTTGATGCTACAGGAGGAGAAATCACACTGTTGTTAGTGTAGTTTATCGAACCTGATGCAGTAAATTTATTTGAAAGTTTAGCTCTACCACCAATAGATAAAGTGTTTCTTCTTATTCCATTTCCTGGAGTAAAACCTTTTTCATCTAAGTGACCGTAGTTCACATTGTAAGAAACTGTTCCATCATCAGATTGACCAGCAATAGATAGGTTAGTATTAGATACTCCACCTGATCTAAAGAAATTTTCAACACTTTCGTAAGGTTGCCAAGCATATCTCTGGCCAGTATACTGGTTATTTAAAACGTTGTTACCACCTAAGAAGTTGTTAAGGAATGCAGAAGATCCATAAGGATGCTCTACTGTACCAACACCATCAGTGTCAATAATTGTTCCTGCAGGGTCATTTGCCCAACCGTCTACACCATCTCTTGCGAAAGCAGGTCCCCAGTTACTGAAGAACCAACCGAATGATTGATCAAATCCACCACCATACTTGTTTTGATAATCAGGCATTGAAGCGATTTCATTAACAAAATAAGATTGGCTAACTGTAATTTCAGTTTTCTTTGGACCTTTGTTACTTGCAGATCCAGATTTAGTAGTAATTACAATTACACCGTTTTTACCAGCAGTACCATATAATGTAGCTGCTGCTAATCCTTTAAGTACGTTTACACTAGCAATGTTATTTGGATCTAAATCCAAAAATCTACTTGAACCAATGTTACCACTTAAGAACCCACCTTGTGCGTTTGTGTCACTACTAAAAGGAACACCATCAACAACAAATAAGGCCTGGTTACTACCGTTAATAGAAGTATAACCTCTAATAACTACATTGGTAGCAGATCCAGATGTACCACTCGCAGATGTTATTGCAACACCCGAAGCTTTTCCAGATAATACTCTGGCTACATCACCTTCTGTTCTTTGTTCCATTTCTTCACCAGATACTTCACTAACAGCATAACCAAGAGATTTTTTTGCTCTTGAAATACCCTGAGCTGTTACAACAACTTCATCAAGTTCTGCAACATTTTCGCTCATAGTTACATTTGCTGTATCCGAAGATCCTACAGTTAAACTCACTGTAGAGTATCCAAGATAAGTAAATGTAAGTACAGCGCCCTCGTCAGTCATGATGCTATAATTACCATCAAAATCTGATTGAGTACCGTTAGATGTACCTTGTACAATAATGTTTACTCCAGCAACTGGCATTCCAGACTCATCTGAAATATTACCTGAAACTGCTTTTCCTTGTGCAAATGTCATTTGCACAACCAACGCTAGTAAAAGCGTTAGAATTCCACTAAACTTTGTTTTCATGTTTATAATTTATTTGTATTAGTCTAAACACAAAAATCATAAATAAATGTTAAATAAACAACATTATTCCAATAAATTTAGCTCGCCGTCCCTCGTTTTAACCATATAGATTCTTTTTTTATTACGTTAATATTTGTTAATTTTTACCTTATTTATGCTATATATTGCTTAATTGAGGTGATCTATTTAACATATATCTGATGATATGGTCTATAATTAACCATAAAAAGGGTTTTTTAGAAAATATTGGAAAAGCTAACATGAATTTTAGACAGCTTTAAATCGATGTCTTGCCCTTTTCTTATTCCATTGGCATAGTTTAATCTAAATACACCTGAATTTGTATTTATGTTTAAGCCAAATCCTACACCATATATATTATCCCTAATATTTGCAAGTGTATTTTCATAATATGCTGTGTCAAATATTGTATTTATATAAATGTCATTATTTAGCTTTATTCGATATTCGGTATTAATCAAAAAGAGTTTGTTGGTGGCGATACTGTTTTCTTCAAAACCTCTAATCGAGTTGATGCCACCAAATAATAACATTTCGTTTAAGTAGTAATTACTTGAGTTTAATCCATATGCTTCTAGATTAAGGTAAATACTACTACTTTTTGTTATGTTGAAGTTATTAAAGGTTTTTGTGAAATATCTATTTTGAGTTTTTGTTTCTAAATTGTCTTTCCTTTTTCCAGTTGATAATTCTATACTAGTTAAAAATTTAACTGGAATTAATTTGTTGTTAATATTTACTTTTTTAAAATCATATTTTATTTTCTTAAAATTTGATTTGTAATCTTTTATTAATTCATTAGTAGTTTCTAAAGAACTTGTAGAGTTTAAAGTACTCAAATGAAAACTTAGATTATGCTTATTTTTAATTAAAAAATTTAACCCAACCGATTGTTCATCTTTTATATAAGTTGAATCCTTTTTTGTCAAGTTTAAGTCTAATTCTAAACCTAGAGCAGTATTAAATATATATGGTGTAGTTATATTGGTTTTTAAAAACCTATCGTTATCATTAGTGCTTCTGTAGTTGACGTTTATTTTCTCCCCATAATTTAGTGTATTGTGAAGCCTAATGTCCATGTAGCCATTTATTTCTAATTTTTCATTTTCTTCATTTGTTGCAAAACCAATAAATCCATCAAAGCTATTATTTTTGACTTTCTCTAAGTACAGATATATAATTGTGGAATCCTTTTTAAATAATATTTCTGGATCTTTTATTTGACGCACAAACCCAAGTTTATTTATTTCTTCACTTTTGTTTTTAATTACATCAAAATTAAAATCATCTTTATTTGAATACTTTAGATAATGTTTCAAAAAAGCTTTTGGAAAATTTTCATACCCCTTTATTACTACTTTATCTGATTTTCTTTTATCGTTTAATTTAACGTTTATGCTTGCATATAAGTTTGTATTATCAAAGTCTTTAATATCATTTAGCTGCACTTTATTAAACGGGTATCCTTTATTGGCAATATCTTTACTAGACCTTGTTAAAAAACTCTCTAATTCATTAATTTTTATGCTGTAGTGTTTTTTGCCTTCAATGATTTTTGCATCTTTACCCTTAAAATTTATCATTCTACTTTCACCATATATATATATGTTTTCGAATTTCTGATTTAAGTCAATTGTTACTTTATATTTAAGACTATCTGTTTTAACTTTTTGCTAGAATCTCCAAGTTAAAATAACCTTGCTTTTTAAGGCTGTCTATTTTTTTTGATAAATCTTTTAAATTGATCTCATTTTTATTTGAATTAATAAAAAGAACTCTTTGATTGCCAATATTGTCGATCTTCTTTTCTAATGTTGGTCTTTTAGCAATAGCGTTAGTATGAAAGACTGTAAAAAGGATAATAAACAATAATTTACTGTAGTTATTCATAATTAATTTGTGATATATGTTGAAACGCTTATATTCTTAATATAGTGTGTTTTTAAGCTATTTTGAAAAAACTTGTAAAATTTAATAATTAAGATTTGAATAATTCATTTAAATTTCTACCTTTGCACGCTCCTTATGAATAGGGGAAATTAAAAAAATATTATAATATAATATGCCAACAATATCACAGTTAGTAAAAAAGGGAAGAACCAAAATAACCAAGAAGAGTAAATCGGCTGCTTTAAATTCATGTCCTCAAAAACGTGGAGTTTGTACTCGTGTTTATACTACTACACCTAAGAAACCTAACTCTGCTATGCGTAAAGTAGCAAGAGTAAGGTTAACTAATGGTAAAGAAGTAAACGCCTACATTCCAGGTGAGGGACATAATTTACAAGAGCACTCGATAGTATTGGTTAGAGGTGGAAGGGTGAAGGATTTACCGGGAGTTAGATATCATATTGTTCGTGGCGCCTTAGATACCGCAGGTGTGGAAGGAAGAACGCAAAGAAGATCTAAGTACGGAGCTAAACGCCCAAAGAAGTAATTAAAAGTTTTAATTAGAAGAAATGAGAAAAAAACAGGCAAAAAAAAGACCATTATTACCAGATCCAAAGTTTAACGATCAACTAGTTACTAGATTCGTTAACATGATGATGTGGTCAGGTAAAAAGTCAACTGCATTCAAAATATTTTATGATGCTATTGATGTAGTTGAATCTAAAAATACAGATGAAGAAAAGACTGCATTAGAAATTTGGAAAGAAGCATTAACTAACGTTATGCCGCATGTTGAAGTAAGAAGTAGAAGAATTGGTGGGGCAACATTCCAAATTCCTAATCCAATCAGAGCAGACAGAAAAATATCTACTGCCATGAAATGGTTAATAGGGTACTCAAGAAAAAGAAACGAAAAGTCTATGGCTCAAAAATTAGCTGCAGAAATACTTGCTGCTTCTAAGGAAGAAGGAAGTGCAGTTAAAAAGAAAGTAGATACTCACAAAATGGCTGAAGCCAATAAAGCATTCTCACACTTTAGATTCTAATCACAATGGCAAGAGATTTAAAATACACAAGAAATATTGGTATTGCTGCACACATTGATGCTGGTAAGACTACTACTACAGAAAGAATTTTATATTATACAGGTGTTTCTCATAAAATTGGAGAGGTTCATGATGGAGCTGCTACAATGGATTGGATGGAGCAAGAGCAAGAAAGAGGTATCACAATTACTTCTGCTGCAACAACTTGTAACTGGGAATTCCCAACTGAAAATGGTAAGCCTACTGCAGATGCTAACGGATACCATTTTAATATTATTGATACTCCTGGTCACGTTGACTTTACAGTTGAAGTGAATAGGTCTTTAAGAGTTTTAGACGGATTAGTTTTCTTATTTAGTGCTGTTGATGGTGTTGAGCCACAATCTGAAACTAACTGGAGATTAGCAGATAATTATAAAGTTCCAAGAATTGGTTTTGTCAATAAAATGGATAGACAAGGTTCTGATTTTATGGGTGTTTGTCAACAAGTTAAAGAAATGTTAGGCTCAAATGCTGTTCCTATTGTATTAAATATTGGTGATGAAGACGATTTTAAAGGAATTGTTGATTTAGTAAAAAACAGAGCCATTGTATGGCATGACGAAACCCAAGGAGCGACATTCGACGTTATTGAAATCCCTGAAGATTTAAAAGAAGAAGCAAAAAAATATAGAGCACTATTAATTGAAGAAGTAGCTGGTTACGACGAAAATCTTCTAGAAAAATTCATGGAAGATGAAGATTCTATTACAGAAGATGAAGTACATGCAGCGCTAAGAGCAGCAGTTATGGATATGTCTATCATTCCTATGATATGTGGTTCTGCTTTCAAAAATAAAGGTGTACAATTTTTACTTGATGCTGTATGTAGATATTTACCATCTCCAACAGACAAAGAAGCTATTATAGGTATAGATCCTAAAACTGATTTAGAAACTTCTAGAAAACCGGCCGTTACAGAGCCTTTTGCTGCTTTAGCATTCAAAATTGCAACGGATCCTTTTGTAGGTCGTCTTGCATTTTTCCGTGTTTATTCTGGTAGATTAGAAGCTGGATCTTATATATTAAATAATAGATCTGGTAAAAAAGAAAGAATATCACGTATTTACCAAATGCACTCTAATAAACAAAATGCTATAGATTTTATCGAAGCTGGAGATATAGGTGCAGCTGTTGGATTTAAGGATATTAAGACTGGTGATACTATGTCTAATGAAAAAAATCCTGTTATACTGGAATCAATGGACTTTCCTGATCCAGTAATTGGTATTGCTGTTGAGCCTAAGACTAAAGCTGATGTAGATAAATTAGGTATGGCACTTTCAAAACTTGCTGAAGAAGATCCAACATTTACTGTAAGATCTGATGAAGCATCTGGTCAAACTATTATTTCTGGTATGGGTGAATTACACCTTGATATTATATGTGATAGATTAAGAAGAGAATTTAAGGTTGAGGTTAACCAAGGTCAGCCTCAAGTAGAGTATAAAGAAGCAATAACTAGAGCTGCAGATCATAGAGAAGTTTATAAAAAACAATCTGGTGGTAGAGGTAAGTTTGCTGATATTGTATTTACATTAGAACCTGCAGAAGAAGGAAAGCAAGGATTAGAGTTTGTATCTTCAATAAAAGGTGGTAACGTTCCTAAAGAATTTGTTCCATCTGTTGAAAAAGGATTTAAACAAGCTATGATTAACGGCCCATTAGCCGGCTATGAAGTTGATGCTATGAAAGTAACTTTAAAAGATGGTTCTTATCATGATGTCGATTCTGATCAACTTTCATTTGAGCTAGCTGCAAAGCTAGGTTTTAAAAATGCTGCTAAGGCTGCTAAGGCTGTTATTATGGAACCTATAATGAAATTAGAAGTAATTACTCCTGAAGCAAATATGGGTGATATAGTAGGTGACCTAAATAGAAGAAGAGGTCAAGTAAGTGATATGGGAGATAGAGCTGGAGCTAAAACGGTTAAAGCTACTGTTCCACTTTCTGAAATGTTCGGTTATGTTACTACATTAAGAACACTTTCATCTGGTAGAGCAACATCTACAATGGAATTTTCACATTACGCTGAAACTCCATCAAGTATTTCAGAACAAGTTATTAAAGAAGCTAGGGGAACTAGTGAAGCATAATATATAAACTATGAGTCAAAAAATAAGAATCAAATTAAAATCATACGATCACAATTTAGTAGATAATTCTGCTGAAAAGATTGTTAAGACAGTAAAAAGCACTGGTGCAGTTGTTACAGGACCAATTCCTTTACCTACGCACAAAAAATTGTTTACTGTATTACGTTCTCCGCACGTTAATAAAAAAGCTAGAGAACAATTTCAGTTAAGTTCTTATAAAAGATTACTTGATATCTATAGTTCATCATCAAAAACAATTGATGCATTAATGAAACTAGAATTACCAAGTGGTGTTGAAGTTGAGATTAAAGTGTAATTAACATTAATCGAGATTTGTCTCGATAACATGTCTGGAGCGTTTCGCGAAAGAAAAACGGAAAAAAATACATTCAAGGGTTGAATTTATTTTGGCCCTTAATTTTTAATAATAAATATAAATAATAAATAAATAAAATATGTCTGGGTTAATTGGAAAAAAAATAGGAATGACCAGTATTTTTGACGACAATGGAAAGAATATTCCATGTACTGTCATTGAAGTTGGTCCTTGTATTGTTACCCAAGTCAGAACTAAAGAAGTAGATGGCTATGAAGCCCTTCAACTTGGTTTCGATGACAAGACTGAAAAAAATTCTACGAAGGCTCAAATTGGCCATTCTAAGAAGGCTGGTTCATCTGTCAAAAGAAAAGTTGTTGAATTTCAAGGTTTTGATGAGGAGTACAAACTAGGAGATAGTATAAATGTAGATCACTTTAATGAAGGTGAATTTGTTGATATTTCTGGAACCTCTAAAGGTAAAGGATTTCAAGGTGTTGTTAAAAGACACGGATTTGCTGGTGTAGGTCAAGCTACTCATGGTCAACATAACAGATTAAGAGCGCCAGGTTCTATTGGTGCTGCTTCATATCCTGCAAGAGTATTTAAGGGAATGAAAATGGCCGGTAGAATGGGTGGAGAAACAATAAAGGTTCAAAATTTAAGAGTTTATAAAGTAGTTCCAGAGAAAAATCTTTTAGTAGTAAAAGGTTGTGTTCCTGGTCACAATAATTCTTATGTAACAATTCAGAAATAATGAAAATAGCTGTATTAGATTATAAAGGAAAAGACACAGGTAGAAAGGTAGACCTTTCTAAAGATGTTTACGGAATTGAGCCTAACAACCATTCTCTGTATTTGGATGTTAAGCAATATCTAGCTAATCAACGTCAAGGTACGCACAAGGCAAAAGAAAGAGCAGATATCACAGGTTCAACAAGAAAAATTAAGAAGCAAAAAGGTACAGGTACAGCCAGAGCTGGTAGTATTAAATCTGGTGTTTTTAGAGGTGGTGGTAGAATATTTGGACCAAGACCTAGAAATTATAGCTTTAAGCTTAATAAAAATTTAAAGCGTTTAGCTAGAAAAACGGCACTAACATTAAAAGCTAATGATAAAGCAATAACAGTTCTGGAAGATTTTGATTTTGAGACGATTAAAACTAAAAACTTTACATCTGTTTTAAAGGCTCTTAATTTAGAAAGTAAAAAATCTTTATTTGTCTTTGGTGCTTCGAATAATAATGTATATTTGTCATCGCGTAATTTAAAGGGCTCTGAAGTTATAACTTACTCAGAATTAAGTACTTATAAATTACTAAATGCGGACCAACTAGTGTTGGTAGAAAGTGCATTAGAGGGAATTGAATTAAATTTAAGTAAATAAGTAAGATATGAATATCTTGATTAAACCAATAATAACTGAAAAAGCTACTAACGATAGTGAGTTAAACAATCGTTACACTTTTCAAGTTAACGTTAAGTCGAACAAAGTAGAAATAAAAAAAGCTGTTGAAAAAGCTTATGGCGTTTCTGTTGAAAAAGTTCGTACTATTAATGTCCGTCCAGACAGGAACACTCGTCACACAAAGGCAGGTATCCAACATGGTAAAACAAATGCTGTTAAGAAGGCAATTGTACAACTGGCGGAAGGTGAGTCTATAGATTTGTATGCTAACATGTAATTAGAAAGAAATGTCAGTAAGAAAATTAAAACCAATAACACCAGGACAGCGATTTAGAGTTGTAAATGGCTATGATGCCATTACAACTGATAAGCCGGAAAAAAGTTTACTTGTTCCGAAAAAAAGATCTGGTGGTAGAAATAGTCAAGGAAAAATGACCATGCGTTATAAAGGTGGTGGTCATAAGAAAAGATATAGAATAATTGATTTTAAAAGAGATAAGTCTGGAATCCCAGCTGAAGTAAAGTCAATTGAATACGATCCTAATAGAACTGCATTTATTGCCCTTTTATGTTACCAAGATGGTGAAAAGAGGTATATGATTGCTCAAAATGGTTTAAAAGTTGGTCAAAACGTTGTCTCAGGAGACGGAGTTGCACCAGAAATTGGTAATTGCATGCCTTTATCAAAAATACCATTAGGTACTATTATTTCTTGTATTGAGTTAAGACCTGGGCAAGGTGCTGTTATGGCAAGAAGTGCTGGTGCTTTTGCTCAATTAATGGCTAGAGATGGCAAGTTTGCTACGGTTAAACTTCCCTCTGGAGAAACTAGATTAATTCTTGAAACATGTTCTGCTACTATAGGTGTTGTGTCTAATTCAGATCACCAATTATTAGTTTCTGGTAAAGCCGGTAGATCTAGATGGCTTGGTATTCGACCAAGAACTAGACCAGTAGTTATGAATCCAGTTGATCACCCAATGGGTGGTGGTGAAGGAAAATCATCTGGTGGTCACCCAAGATCAAGAAATGGTATTCCAGCAAAAGGTTATAGAACAAGATCTAAAACTAAAGCAAGTAATAAATACATTATTGAACGTAGAAAGAAATAATTAAGTTATGTCAAGATCATTAAAAAAAGGACCATTCGTTCACTATAAATTGGATAAAAAGGTCGCTAAAAATATTGAAAGTAATAAGAAAACAGTAATCAAAACTTGGTCTAGAGCTAGTATGATTACTCCAGATTTTGTTGGTCAAACAATTGCTGTTCATAATGGACGTCAGTTTATTCCAGTTTATGTAACTGAGAATATGGTTGGTCATAAATTGGGTGAGTTTTCTCCTACAAGATCTTTTAGAGGTCACATGGGTGCTAAAAATAAAGGAAAAAAATAAAAGTTATGGGAAGTCGTAAAACTAAAATGGCGGAGATTATCAAGTCTGAGAAAAAGAAAGTTGCTTTTGCTAAGCTAAACAACTGTCCTACATCACCTAGAAAAATGCGTTTAGTTGCTGATCTTGTCAGAGGAAAAATGGCTGATAGAGCATTAAATATATTAAGATTTAGCCAAAAAGAAGCTTCTAGAAGATTAGAAAAATTACTTTTATCTGCTATTTCAAACTGGGAAGCAAAAAACGAAGGTTTAAATGTTGAGGATGCTGAGCTGTATGTTTCTAGAATTACGGTTGATAGTGGTTCAATGTTAAAAAGATTAAGACCAGCTCCACAAGGAAGAGCTCATAGAATTAGAAAAAGATCTAACCACGTTACTATTGTGCTAGATTCTAAAAATAACACTCAAAGCATTTAATAAATGGGACAAAAGACAAATCCAATAGGGAATAGATTAGGAATTATTAGAGGCTGGGAGTCTATGTGGTATGGTGGAAATGATTACGGTGATAAGCTAGCTGAAGATGATAAAATTAGAAAATACATATATGTAAGACTTGCTAAAGCAAGTGTTTCTAGAGTTATAATTGAAAGAACTCTAAAAATTGTTACTGTTACAATTACAACTGCTAGACCAGGTATCATTATAGGTAAAGGAGGTCAGGAAGTTGATAAACTTAAGGAAGAATTAAAAAAGATTTCAGGAAAAGAAGTTCAGTTGAATGTTTATGAAATCAAAAGACCTGAAGTAGATGCTTATTTAGTTGCATCCAGTGTTGCTAGACAAATTGAAAATAGAATTTCTTATAAAAGAGCTATTAAGATGTCTATTGCTGCCGCAATGAGAATGAATGCAGAAGGTATTAAAATACAAATTAGTGGTCGTTTAAATGGTGCTGAAATGGCAAGAAACGAACACTATAAAGATGGAAGAATTCCATTATCGACTTTTAGAGCTGATATAGACTATGCATTAGTTGAAGCGCATACTACTTATGGTAGACTTGGAATAAAAGTTTGGATTATGAAAGGTGAAGTGTATGGAAAGAGAGAATTATCTCCTTTAGTCGGATTATCTAAAAAACAAGGTAAGTCTGGTGGTAGAAATGCTGGAAATAAATCAAGAAGAAGAAAATAAATTATAATAAAAAGTAATGTTACAACCTAAGAGAACAAAATATCGTAAAGTCCAAAAGGGAAGAATGAAAGGAAATTCTGGTAGAGGAACTATACTTTCTAACGGAATGTATGGAATTAAATCATTGGATTCTAATTTTTTGACTTCTAGACAAATAGAAGCTGCCAGAATTGCAGCAACTAGATTTATGAAAAGAGAAGGTCAATTATGGATTAAAATATTTCCTGATAAGCCAATTACGAAAAAACCTTTAGAGGTTCGTATGGGTAAAGGAAAAGGTGCTGTTGAATATTGGGCTGCTGTTGTTAAACCAGGTAGAATTTTATTTGAAGTAGGTGGTGTTCCATTAGATGTTGCAAAAGAAGCATTAAGGTTAGCTGCACAAAAATTACCAGTTAAAACTAGGTTTGTAATTGCAAGAGATTACGAAGCTTAATATTTATTAAAATGAAACAGTCAGAAATATTAAAATTATCAAACGAAGAGCTAAGCGAAAGACTTGGAGAATCTAAAAAGAGCTATAGTGAGTTAAAAATGACTCATGCTGTATCTCCTTTAGAAAACCCAATACAGCTTCGAACATTAAGAAGAACTGTAGCTAGAATAGCCACGGAGATAACTAAAAGAGAAATACAATAAACTTATTCTATTGAAAATGGAAAAAAGAAATTTAAGAAAAGAACGTGTAGGAGTTGTTACTAGTAACAAAATGGAGAAATCTATTGTTGTTTCTGAAGTTAAAAAGGTTAAACACCCTATGTATGGTAAATTCGTGTTAAAAACAAAAAAA
This sequence comes from uncultured Flavobacteriaceae bacterium, assembly GCA_964275595.1. GTDB lineage: Bacteria > Bacteroidota > Bacteroidia > Flavobacteriales > Flavobacteriaceae > SGZJ01. Next base: position 52,985 of record CAXYDM010000005.1, on the reverse strand, counting down.
TATGTTGCACACGATGAAACAAACGATTGCAATATTGGGGATACTGTAAAGATCATGGAAACAAGACCTTTAAGTAAATCTAAATGTTGGAGATTAGTACAAATAATTGAAAGAGCTAAGTAATTATGTTACAACAAGAGTCAAGATTAAAAGTTGCCGATAACACTGGAGCTAAGGAAGTTTTAACTATCCGAGTTTTAGGAGGTACCAAAAGAAGATATGCTTCGGTTGGAGATAAAATTGTAGTTTCAGTAAAAGCTGCTACTCCAAATGGAACAGTAAAAAAAGGTGAAGTTTCAACAGCAGTTGTTATTAGAACATTGAAAGAAGTTAGAAGACCTGATGGAACATATATCAGATTTGACGATAACGCTTGTGTTCTTTTAGATGCAGCCGGAGAAATGAAAGGAACAAGAGTATTTGGACCTGTTGCACGTGAACTAAGAGATAAACAATTTATGAAGATCGTTTCTTTAGCACCAGAAGTATTATAATAAATTATTATGAAAAAGATTAAAATTAAAACGGGAGATAATGTGAAAGTAATTACTGGGAACAATAAAGGTTCAGAAGGTAAAGTACTTAAAATAGTATCTGATAAAAATAGGTTATTAGTTGAAGGTGTAAATATGGTTAAAAAACATATGAAACCTAATGCTCAAAACCCACAAGGTGGAATAGTTGAAAAAGAAGCTTTTATTCATGTTTCTAATGTCTCTTTGTTGACCTCGTCTGGTGAAACAACAAAAGTAGGATATAGAATAGATGATAATAAGAAAGTAAGATTTTCAAAAAAATCTAATGAAGTAATATAATTATGAGTTACGTACCAAGATTAAAACAAGAATATAATAATAAGGTTATTAGTAACCTTAAGGAAGAGTTTGGATACAAAAATGTTATGCAAGTCCCTAAACTTAAGAAAATAGTTATTTCTAAAGGTGTAGGTGCTGCTGTATCTGATAAAAAATTAATTGACTACGCTGTCGAAGAAATTACAAATATCTCTGGCCAAAAAGCTGTCGCAACTATCTCTAAAAAGGATGTTGCTACCTTCAAACTAAGAAAAGGTATGCCAATTGGAGTTAAAGTAACTTTAAGAGGAGAGAAAATGTACGAATTTTTAGATCGTTTAGTTACATCTGCTCTCCCTAGAGTTAGAGACTTTAATGGGATCAAAGCTACTGGTTTTGATGGTAGAGGTAATTATAACTTAGGTGTCGTAGAGCAAATTATTTTTCCAGAAATCAATATTGATAAAGTCAACAAGATTTCAGGTATGGACATAACTTTTGTTACTAGTGCTGATACAGACAAGGAAGCAAAATCATTATTAACTGAATTAGGTTTACCATTTAAAAAAAATTAAACTATGGCTAAAGAATCAATGAAAGCCCGTGAGGTAAAAAGAGCAAAAACAGTAGCAAAGTATGCTGAAAAAAGAAAAGCTTTAAAAGCAGCTGGAGATTTTGAAGGATTACAAAAGTTACCAAAAAATGCGTCCCCTGTTAGAATGCATAATAGATGTAAATTAACAGGTAGACCTAAAGGTTACATGAGAACTTTTGGATTATCTAGAGTTATGTTTAGAGAAATGGCAAATAAAGGATTAATCCCAGGTGTAAGAAAAGCCAGCTGGTAATATTAACTGGTTAAAGGTTTAACAAAAAAGTTAAAAACCATAATCATAAAATTAAAAACTATGTATACAGATCCAATAGCGGATTATTTAACAAGAATTAGAAATGCTGTCGCTGCTAAACACAGAGTAGTTGAGATACCTGCTTCTAATTTAAAGAAAGAAATTACTAAAATTTTATTCGATCAAGGATATATTTTAAGTTATAAATTTGAAGATTCTACAGTTCAGGGTGTAATTAAAATTGCACTTAAATACAATAAACTGAGTCAAGAATCTGTAATCAAAAAAATACAAAGACTAAGTAAACCTGGTTTACGTAAATATTCAAATTCTAATGACTTACCTAGAATTTTAAATGGTCTTGGAATTGCTATCGTTTCTACTTCAAGAGGAGTTATGACGGCTAAGCAAGCAAAAAGACACAATGTAGGTGGTGAGGTAATTTGTTACGTATACTAATTTAAAGATAAGATAATGTCAAGAATAGGAAATAACCCAATATCGATACCCGAAGGTGTTACTGTAAACATTGAAGAAAATGTTGTAACAGTTGCAGGTAAGTTAGGTGAATTAAGACAAGAGTTTTCAGATATTACCATTAAAATTGAAGAAAATTCTGTTATATTATCTAGACCTTCTGAACATAAAGATCATAAAGCTAAACATGGTTTGTATAGAGCATTGATTAGTAACATGGTTTCGGGAGTTACTACTGGATGGACTAAAGAATTAGAACTTGTTGGTGTTGGTTATAGAGCAACTAATCAAGGTCAAAAACTTGATTTAGCGTTAGGTTTTTCTCACAATATAGTTTTACAAGTAGTTCCTGAAGTCAAAGTAGAAACTATTTCTGAAAAAGGAAAAAATCCAATTGTTAAATTAACATCAATTGATAAACAACTTATTGGTCAAGTAGCAGCTAAAATTAGAGGCTTTAGAAGTCCTGAGCCTTACAAAGGTAAAGGAGTAAGATTTGTAGGTGAACAAGTAAGAAGAAAAGCAGGTAAATCTGCTTAAAAAAAATAGAATTATGGCATTAACAAAGCAAGATAGAAGACAAAGAATTAGAAACAGAATCAGGAAAATAATTTCTGGTACTGCAATTAGTCCTAGACTATCTGTGTATAGAAGTAATAAAGAGATATACGCTCAATTAATTGACGATGTTTCAGGTAAAACTTTATGCGCTTGTTCTTCTAGAGAAAAGGAAATTATTACTACTGAAGGAAGCAAAAAAGATATTGCTTCATTAGTAGGAAAAACATTAGCAGAAAAAGCTGTTAAGTTAGGTGTTAGTAAAGTATCATTTGACAGAGCAGGTTATTTATATCATGGACGTGTGAAATCTTTAGCAGATGGTGCTAGAGAAGGAGGACTTAAATTTTAATAATATGTATCAAAACGTAGAATCAGTAAAACCAAGTGGATTAGATCTTAAGGATCGTTTAGTTGGTGTACAAAGAGTTACTAAAGTTACTAAAGGTGGTAGAGCTTTTGGTTTTTCTGCAATTGTTGTTGTAGGAGATGGTAATGGAGTAGTAGGTCATGGATTAGGAAAATCTAAAGATGTTGCAAGTGCTATTGCAAAAGCAGTAGAGGATGCAAAAAAGAATTTAGTTAGAATTCCTCTTATAAAAGGAACTCTTCCGCATGAGCAAAAAGGTAAATTTGGAGGTGCGAGAGTTAATATAATTCCTGCAGCACCTGGTACTGGTGTAATTGCTGGTGGTGCATTGAGAATTGTTCTTGAAGCTGTTGGAGTACATGATGTATTATCTAAATCGCAAGGTTCTTCAAATCCGCATAATGTAGTAAAAGCTACCTTTGAGGCTTTACTGAATCTGAGAGATGCTAATACAATAGCTAAAAATAGAGGTATATCTTTACAAAAAGTTTTTAACGGATAATAAGATGAAGAAGATAATAATAACACAACAAAGAAGTGCAATAAACCGTACACAGAGACAAAAGAGAACTTTAGTGGCTCTTGGTCTTAAAGGAATTGGTCAAAGTATTGAACATAATGCGACTGCTAATATCCTTGGTATGATAAAAAAAGTTAATCATTTAGTTTCTTTTAAAGAAGCTTAATAAAAAAAACAGAATGGATTTAAGTAATTTAAAACCTGCTGAAGGATCAGTTAATAACAACAGTAAAAGAATAGGTAGAGGTCAAGGATCTGGTAAAGGTGGTACTGCTACTAGAGGTCATAAAGGAGCTAAGTCAAGATCTGGTTATTCTAGAAAAATAGGATTTGAAGGTGGGCAAATGCCACTACAAAGACGTGTGCCTAAATTTGGTTTTACTAATATTAATAGAAAAGAATATCAAGGAATAAATTTAGATGTTATTCAAGAATTGGTTGATAATAAGAAAGTTAAAGATGAATTAGATTTTAATTCTATTGTTGAATTAAGATTAGCTAGAAAAAATGAACTAGTAAAGATTCTAGGAAGAGGAGAATTAAAAGCAAAAATTAAAGTAACTGCTCACAAATTTACAGCTTCAGCAAAAAGTGCTATTGAAGCAGCTGGAGGAGAAGCAGTAACATTATAATTATATATGAAGTTTATAGATACATTAAAAAATATATGGAATATAACTGAGTTAAAAGACAGAATTCTTTTTACTTTGTTTATGTTAGTTGTTTACCGTTTTGGTGCACAAATAACTCTTCCCGGTATTGATGCAGAAATGCTAGGTAGTTTAAAGTCTGAAACGTCTGAAGGTATACTTGGATTGTTAAATGCATTTACTGGTGGAGCTTTTGCAAATGCTTCTGTATTTGCACTTGGAATTATGCCATATATATCAGCTTCAATTGTAGTACAACTGATGGGAATTGCGATTCCATATCTACAAAAACTTCAAAAAGAAGGTGCTAGTGGTCAGAAAAAAATCACTCAAATTACAAGATGGCTTACTATTGGTATATGCTTGGTTCAAGCCCCTGGATATTTAGCCAGTTTAGACATAATGTTTGGTATTCCTCAAGAAGCATTTTTGCTTGGCCAAGGTCCATTGTTCTTTTTTACTGGAACTATTATATTAGTTACAGGTTGTATTTTTGCAATGTGGTTAGGAGAAAAGATTACTGATAAAGGAATTGGAAATGGTATATCCTTATTAATTACTGTAGGTATTATTGCTACAATGCCACAGTCATTTATACAAGAATATGCAGCTAGAGTTACTGGATCTAATGGAGGTTTAATGATGATATTAATTGAGCTAGTCATATGGTGGTTAATAATTCTTGCTTCAGTATACTTAGTTATGGCTGTTAGAAGAATAGCTGTTCAATATGCTAGAAGAACAGCATCTGGGAGTTATGAAAAAAATATTTCAGGTTCTAGACAATTTTTACCCTTAAAATTAAATGCTTCAGGAGTGATGCCTATAATCTTTGCTCAAGCATTAATGTTTGTACCTGGTTTAATTGGAGGTTCTAGTTTGTTAAAAGACTACTCTATTGGCCAATGGATGATCTCTAATTTTAGTGATATTTTTGGTTTATGGTATAATGTTGTGTTTGGACTATTGATAATGATATTCACTTTTTTCTACACTGCTATTACTGTTCCAACAAGTAAAATGGCAGATGATTTGAAAAGAAGTGGTGGTTTTATTCCTGGAATCAGACCTGGTACAGAGACAGACACATATTTGAATAAAATTATGTCTCATATTACACTTCCAGGATCTGTGTTTTTAGCATTAATTGCCGTATTTCCTGCTTTTGTGGTTCAATTTATGGACGTTCAACAAGGATGGGCATTATTTTTTGGAGGTACATCTTTATTAATTATGGTTGGTGTAGCCATTGATACTATGCAACAAGTTAATTCGTATTTGTTAAATAAACATTACGATGGATTAATGAAGGCAGGTAAAAATAGAAAAACAGGAATCTAATGGCAAAGCAAGCAGCAATAGAGCAAGATGGCTCAATAATAGAAGCATTGTCGAATGCAATGTTTAGAGTAGAATTAGAAAATGGTCACATTGTGACTGCACATATATCTGGTAAGATGCGTATGCATTATATTAAATTATTACCAGGAGATAAAGTTAAATTAGAAATGAGTCCTTATGATTTATCTAAGGCTCGCATAACATATAGATATTAATAAATCATGAAAGTAAGAGCTTCAGTAAAAAAGAGAAGTGCAGATTGTAAAATCGTACGTAGAAAAGGTAGACTTTATGTGATAAACAAAAAGAATCCAAGGTTTAAACAAAGACAAGGTTAATTATGGCAAGAATAGCAGGTGTAGATATACCAAAACAAAAGAGAGGAGTTATTTCCCTTACCTATATTTTCGGAATAGGTAGAACTCGTGCAAAAGAAATTTTGATGTCAGCGGGTGTTGATGACAGCGTTAAAGTTAATGACTGGTCTGATTCAGATATCAGTAAAATTCGTGAGGCTGTAAGTTCTTTCACTATTGAAGGTGAGTTAAGATCTGAAACTCAATTAAACATTAAACGATTAATGGATATTGGGTGTTATAGAGGTATTAGACATAGATCTGGTTTACCATTAAGAGGTCAAAGAACTAAGAACAACTCTAGAACTAGAAAAGGAAGAAGAAAAACAGTTGCGAACAAGAAAAAAGTAACTAAATAATAATAATTAGTAATATGGCAAAGTCAAGTACTAAAAAGCGTAAAGTAATAGTTGATTCTATAGGTGAGGCACATATTGTTGCTTCATTTAACAACATTATAATATCATTAACTAACAAAAAAGGAGACGTTATCTCTTGGTCATCTGCTGGTAAGATGGGCTTTAGAGGTTCAAAGAAAAACACTCCTTATGCTGCTCAATTAGCCGCAGAAGATGCAGCAGGTGTTGCAAAAGATGCTGGGTTGAGAAAAGTTAAAGTATATGTAAAAGGTCCTGGAAATGGTAGAGAGTCAGCAATTAGATCTATTCACAATGCAGGTATTGAAGTCGCAGAAATCATTGATGTGACTCCAACTCCTCACAATGGGTGTAGACCTCCAAAACGTAGAAGAGTTTAATAATAATTAAGTATAAACAAGAGACAAAATACTATCGAAGGATTAGATTAAGACCTTAATTCATAGTTACTCTAAAAAAACAAAAGAAATGGCAAGATATACTGGTCCAAAAACAAAAATTGCAAGAAAATTCGGTGAGGCTATCTTCGGAGAAGATAAGTCTTTCGAAAAAAGAAATTACCCTCCGGGTCAACATGGTAATACCCGTAGACGTGGAAAAAAATCTGAGTACTCTGTACAACTAATGGAGAAGCAAAAAGCTAAATATACATATGGTATTTTAGAAAAGCAATTTAGAAACATGTTTAAAAAAGCTACCGCTGCTAATGGTATTACAGGTGAAGTTTTATTACAACTTTGTGAATCTAGATTAGATAATGTTGTTTTCAGAATGGGTTTATCAAATTCAAGAAGTGGAGCAAGACAACTTGTTTCTCACAGACATATCACTGTTAACGGTGGTATAGTAAATATACCATCCTACAGTCTAAAGCCTGGAGATGTTGTAGCTGTTAGAGAAAAGTCTAAATCACTTGAAACTATAGATAGAGCACTTTCTAATTCTTCAAGCGTATTTGAATGGATCACATGGAATAGCGATCAAATGCAAGGAACTTATGTGTCAATCCCTGCAAGAATTCAAATTCCAGAAAATATTAACGAACAGTTCATTGTTGAATTGTACTCAAAATAATAATTAATATACAAAGTATTATGGCAATATTAAATTTTCAAAAACCGGATAAAGTAATAATGATTAATTCAACTGATTTCGATGGTAAATTCGAATTCAGACCACTTGAACCTGGTTACGGCTTAACAGTTGGTAATGCTCTTAGAAGAGTTTTATTATCATCTCTTGAAGGTTTCGCAATAACTTCAGTAAAAATTGAAGGAGTTGATCACGAATTTTCAACAATCTCTGGTGTTGTAGAAGATGTTACTGAAATTATTTTAAATTTAAAACAAATACGTTTTAAAAGACAAATCGAAGAAGTTGATAATGAGACTGTCTCTATTTCTCTTTCAGGACAAGATAAAATTACTGCTGGGGATTTTCAAAAATTTATTTCTGGATTTCAAATTTTAAATTCTGATCAAGTGATTTGTAACTTAGATTCTAAAGTTAAAATTCAAATGGAGCTTTCTATTGAAAAAGGTAGAGGTTATGTTCCTGCAGAAGAAAATAAAAAATCTTCGGCTCCAATTGGAACAATTTTTACAGATTCTATTTTTACTCCTATAAAAAATGTAAAATATTCTGTTGAAAACTTTAGAGTTGAGCAAAAAACTGATTACGAAAAGTTAGTTTTTGAAATCATGACAGATGGTTCTATCAACCCACAGGACGCATTAACTGATGCAGCTAGAATACTGATACACCATTTCATGTTATTCTCAGATGAAAGAATTACTCTTGAAGCTGATGAAATTGCTAAGACAGAAACTTATGATGAAGAGTCATTACACATGCGTCAATTACTTAAGACTAAATTGATTGATATGGATCTTTCTGTTCGTGCTTTAAATTGTTTAAAAGCTGCAGAAGTTGATACTTTAGGTGATTTAGTTTCATTTAACAAAAATGACCTTATGAAATTTAGAAACTTTGGTAAAAAATCTCTTACCGAACTTGAGGAACTAGTGATTGTTAAAGGATTAAATTTCGGAATGGATTTAACAAAATATAAATTAGATAAAGACTAACTTTATTAGAGTTTAAATAAATTGAATAATGAGACACGGAAAAAAAATAAACCATTTAGGAAGAAAAACAGCTCATAGAAAATCTATGTTGGCTAATATGGCTTGTTCTTTAATAGAACACAAACGAATTAATACAACTACTGCTAAAGCTAAAGCATTAAAACAATTTGTTGAGCCTCTTATAACTAAGTCTAAAAATGATACAACTCAAAACAGAAGAATAGTTTTTTCTAGACTGAGACAAAAAGAAGCCGTTGCTGAATTATTTCGTGACGTCTCGGCTAAAATTGCTGATAGACCGGGCGGCTACACTAGAGTTATTAGATTAGGTAACAGACTTGGAGATAATGCTGATATGGCAATGATTGAGCTTGTAGATTATAATGAAACTTACGATGCTGGTAAAAAGAAAAAATCTTCTACTAGAAGACGTAAAAAAAGTACTGCACCTAAAGTTGATGATGTACAAATAGAATCATCTGAAGCAGTTGTATCAACAGTAAATGATGATGCTAATGTAGTAGAACCTACTGAGACTACTGAAGCAGTTGTTGAGCCAACAAATATTGCTGAAGAATCAAATGAAACTTCTGAAGTAGCTACTGAAGATGTCAATGCTAGTGTAGATGATGAAACAACTGATGAAAAGTCTGAACCATCTGAAGAAAAATAGAACTCCAATCAAATCATTTAAAGAACTAAAACCCTTTTTTTATGAGACATTTACTTTTATTTATTTCATTTTTGTTTTCTGTATCACTTTCATTTGCTCAGACAATTCTGTCGAATCTGGTCGGTAGCCAAGCTATGGAAAATTATGCCCAATTAGCTTCTGGAAAGGCGCTAGTTATGGAAACTCCATGATGTTCTATAATCCCAAAAGATATATAGATGGTACTATTCATTTGTTTGAATCTTGGAATAACACTGCGGTAATTCATACTATTTCAGATGAAAAGTTTCTTGTCAAACGAGTTAATTTGAATCTTAAGAGAAATTCATTTGAAGCAAAAATGAATGATTCAGATTCTATATTTTCATTTACATTTAACAATATCAAAAAAATTGTAATAAATAATAAGACGTACAAGAACTTTTACTATGATGATGATAACAGAGTATATGAAATGTTATATGATACAGATCAGTATAAATTTATGAAGGGATTTAATGTTAAATTAATTTCCGGATCTGCGAATCCTATGGTTAATAGACCCAATGACAGGTATGTGCGTGGTGAAGAATTTTTTATAATGATAAATGGATCTATCAGTGATGTTAAACTTAAAAAAAAATCTATTTACAGGCTTCTTAACATTGATAAATTAAGTACATCCAAACTTGATATGTTTATCGAGTCAAATAATCTTTCTTTAAAGAAAGTAGATGACATAATAAAACTTTTAGAATATTACAGTAATATATAATATTTATGTGATTTCTTAATTTGGATATTTAAAATTGTTAATAAAGAGGTTATAATTTAACCTCTTTTTTTATTCATTAATAATTATAATATTGATTATTATATTTATTTTTACTGTAGTTTACATTACATGGAATACAAGAAAAGAAAAAAAGCAATTTTATTACTGTCTGATGGAACCATATTCTATGGAAAGTCTGTCTTTGGTGAAGGTACTGCATTTGGAGAGGTTTGTTTCAACACAGGAATGACTGGTTATCAAGAAATTTATACAGACCCTTCTTATTTTGGTCAGTTAATGATTATGACTAATCCACATATTGGTAATTATGGAGTAGTTAATGATGAATCAGAATCTGATTCAGTAAAAATTTCGGGTTTAATATGTAAAAACTTCAGTTATAATTATTCTAGAGAATTAGCTGATAGTTCTTTAGAGGAATTTTTAAATAAGAATAATCTTTTTGCAATTTCTGATATTGACACGAGGGCTTTAGTTAGTTATATAAGAGATAATGGCGCTATGAATGCTGTTATCACAACAGATGTTGATGATGTAGACTCTCTATCTAAGAAATTAACAGATGTTCCGTCTATGAAAGGTTTAGAACTTGCCTCTAAGGTATCTACTAAATCTACTTATTTTTATGGCAATGAAAGTTCTAAATACAAAGTAGCAGCTTTGGATTTAGGTATTAAAAAAAATATTTTAAGAAACTTAGCTAAAAGAGATGTATATATTAAAGTTTTCCCATTCAATACATCATTTGATGAAATGGAAGAGTGGAATCCTGACGGCTATTTTCTGTCTAATGGACCTGGAGATCCTGAGCCATTGAAAAATGCTCAAGAGGTTGCAAAGAAAATTATCGAACAAAATCAACCTTTGTTTGGTATATGTTTAGGTCATCAAATTATTGCATTGGCCAATGGAATTTCTACCTATAAAATGCATAATGGCCATAGAGGTATAAACCATCCAGTTAAAAACCTTATAACTGGTAAAGGAGAAATCACTTCTCAAAATCATGGTTTTGCTGTAAATAAAGAAGAATCTCTTGCTAATGAAAATGTAGAAATAACACACATTCATTTAAATGACGATACAGTAGCTGGAATAAAACTTAAAAATAGTAATTGCTTTTCTGTACAATTTCATCCAGAGGCTAGCCCTGGCCCACATGATTCCTCATATTTGTTTGATCAATTTGTTGACAATATGAGTAGGTAGTAATTGATTGTCAAATTTTTTACTATTACGTTTTCGTTAATTATCCCCATTTAATAGATAAAAATCTATATATAATTAATATTTTTGTAAAGATTATTTATAAAAAATTCTTATGTCCAATATTAAAAAAATTCATGCTAGACAAATCTTTGATTCAAGAGGTAACCCAACAATTGAAGTTGATGTTATAACTGAAAATGGTTTAATTGGAAGAGCTGCTGTACCATCAGGAGCTTCAACTGGTGAACACGAAGCAGTTGAATTAAGAGACGGTGGTTCTGATTATATGGGTAAAGGAGTGATGAAAGCGGTAAATAATGTAAATGATATTTTAGCACCTTCAATAATTGGATTATCTGTTTTTGATCAAACTGAAATTGATGTTAAAATGATAAATTTAGATGGTACTCCCAATAAATCTAATTTAGGTGCAAATTCAATTTTAGGAGTTTCTTTAGCAGTTGCTAAGGCAGCTGCAGCGGAGAAAAAAATTCCATTATACAGATATATAGGTGGAGAGGATGTGTGTACATTACCTGTTCCAATGATGAATATTATTAATGGAGGTTCACATAGTGATTCCCCTATAGCTTTTCAAGAGTTTATGATTATACCAGTGCTTGCAAAATCTTTTACACATGCAATGCAAATGGGTAGTGAAATATTTCATCACTTAAAGCTAGTTTTAAAAAGTAGAAAATTAAGTACAGCAGTAGGAGATGAGGGTGGATTTGCTCCCGTCTTAGAAGGAACTGAAGATGCTTTAGATACTATTGCTTTAGCAGTGAAAAATGCAGGTTATTCTTTTGGTAAAGAAATAATGATAGCATTAGATTGTGCTGCTGCAGAGTTTTATGAAAACAATTTGTATAATTATAAGAAATTTGAAGGTGATCAAGGAGAAGTGAGAACTAGTAAACAGCAAGCTGACTACCTAGCAAGTTTAGCCTCAAAATATCCGATTATTTCTATAGAAGACGGAATGGATGAAAATGATTGGGATGGTTGGAAATATTTAACGGAACTAATTGGTGATAAAATTCAGCTAGTTGGTGATGATTTATTTGTAACTAATGTTGAAAGACTCTCAAGAGGTATTGATGAATCAATTGCTAATTCAATACTAATTAAAGTTAATCAAATAGGTAGCCTTACGGAAACAATAAAAGCTGTAGAAATGGCTCATAATGCTGGTTTTACATCTGTAATGTCTCACAGATCAGGTGAGACAGAAGATAATACAATTGCTGATTTAGCAGTTGCGCTTACGACTGGTCAAATTAAGACTGGCTCTGCTTCTAGGAGCGATCGTATGGCTAAGTACAACCAGTTGTTAAGAATCGAAGAGGAATTAGGGTCTAAAGCTTTCTTTCCTCAAGCGAGTGTGTTTAAGGCATAGTTTTCTATGTTTTAATAATTCGTAGATATTTTGTACTTTTGCATTCCTTAATACAAAAATCCAAATGTCAAAAAAAGCTAAACTTATTATAAATAATCAGGAATTTGATTTCCCTCTTGTTTTAGGTTCTGAAAATGAACTGTCCATTGATCTTAAACAGTTAAGAGCTCTAACAGGTGGAGTTACTACTATTGATCCCGGTTTTAAAAATACTGCTTCTTGTGAAAGTAAAATAACTTATCTAGATGGGGAGAAAGGTATTTTAAGATATAGAGGTTATTCGATTGAAGATTTAGCTAATAATGCTAGTTTTTTAGAAGTTGCATATTTATTAATTTATGGTAACCTGCCTACAGAAGAGCAGTATAAGAAATTCAATGATGATATTAAAAGAGAAAGTATTGTTGACGAGGATATTAAAAAAATACTAGAAGCATTTCCTAAGTCAGCCCACCCGATGGGTATATTATCATCTTTAACAAGTGCACTAACCGCCTTTAATCCTACTTCAAACACTATCGATTATGATAGGAGTAAAACTGAACTTTACGAAACAATAGTAAAAGTTTTAGGTAAAATTCCAGTGCTAATTGCTTGGACTTTTAGGAAAAAAAATGGTCTTCCTTTAGATTATGGAGATACTTCTCTTGGTTATGTTGAAAATATTTTGAAGATGATGTTTAATAAACCAAATGAAACTTATGTTCAGAATCCAATTTTGGTTAACGCACTAAACAAGCTTTTAATTTTACATGCTGATCATGAGCAAAATTGTTCAACTTCAACTGTAAGAATTGTAGGTTCTTCACATGCTGGATTATTTGCTTCAATTTCTGCAGGAATATCTGCTTTATGGGGACCATTACACGGAGGTGCAAATCAAGCGGTATTAGAAATGCTTGAATCGATTAATGAAGACGGAGGTGATACAAATAAGTATATGCAAAAAGCAAAAGATAAAGAAGATCCTTTTAGATTAATGGGCTTTGGACATAGAGTTTATAAAAGTTTTGACCCTAGAGCTAAAATAATAAAAGTAGCTACAGATGAGGTTTTAAATGATCTTGGCATAGTTGATCCTGTTTTGGATATAGCTAAAGGTTTAGAAAAAGAAGCATTAAGTGATAAGTATTTTGTAGATAGAAGTTTATATCCAAATGTTGATTTTTACTCTGGTATTATCTACCGAGCAATGGGAATTCCATCAGATATGTTTACTGTAATGTTTGCTCTTGGAAGACTACCTGGATGGATAGCTCAGTGGAGAGAAATGAGACTTAGAAACGAGCCAATTGGAAGACCAAGACAGGTTTACACTGGAGAAAATCATAGAGAATATACTCCAATTTCAAAAAGATAATATAGGTTTTACTCTATTTCTTTCTTAGTATATTTACATATGTTAAAAATTAATATTAACAACGAGACATCTGAATTAGTGTCTGTAATATTGGGCTCTGCGATTTCTAATGGCCCAACCCCAAATATAGAAGACTGTTACGATCCGAAAAGTATTGAACATATTTTAAACGGTACATATCCTATTGAAAAAGATATGATAAATGAGCTAAATTCATTTGAAAATATTTTAGTGAAATATGGTGTAAAGGTATATAGGCCAGATCAAATTAATAATTATAATCAGATCTTTGCACGAGATATTTCTTTTGTTATTGAAGATAAAATTGTTTTATCTAACATGATTGATAATAGATCTTCAGAATTGTCAGCTATAAATTATATACTTAGCGAAATTCCATCCAAAAATATTATTAAACTTAGCAGTGACAGTCATGTTGAAGGTGGTGATGTAATACTATTTAATGATTATGTTTTTATTGGAGTGTACTCTGGTGAAGATTATCCTAATTATATAACTGCAAGAACGAATTTAAATGCTGTAAATGAAATAAAAGTAAATTTCCCTAATAAGTCTATAAAGACTTTTGAATTAAGAAAATCAAATACTTCTCCAAAAGACAATGCTCTTCATTTAGATTGTTGTTTCCAGCCAATTGGAACAAACAAAGCAATTATTCACCCTGGTGGTTTTTTAATAAAAGATGAGTATGAATGGTTAGTTGATTTTTTCGGAAAAGATAATATTTTTGAAACTACTAAAGAAGAAATGTACAATATGAGTTGTAACGTGTTTTCAATTTCTGAAAACGTAATTGTTTCTGAAAATAATTTTGATAGGTTAAATGAATGGCTAACTTCAAATGGATTTAAGGTGGAAAAGATAAGCTATTCAGAAATTGCTAAACAAGAAGGTTTGTTGAGATGTTCAACTATGCCATTAATTAGAAAATAATTTGATTTTGAATATACAAAGTACAAATACTATTTTGATGATTAGGCCTCTTGCATTTAATTATAATGTTCAAACTGCTGTTAACAATCATTACCAAAAGGCTAATGATTTTAATAGTAATTCAAATCAAATTAATTTAACTGCTCAAACCGAATTTGATAATTTTGTATTAAAGCTTAAATCTTTTGGTGTTAATGTTATTGTTTTTCAAGATGATGATAAGTTTGATACACCAGATTCGGTATTTCCCAATAATTGGATTTCATTTCATTCAAATGGTGATATTGCTTTATACCCTATGTTTGCAAAAAATAGAAGGAACGAAAGAAGAGAAGATGTAGTAAAATGCATTGAGAAAAACGGATATCCTATTAATAATGTTATTGATTATTCCTTTGCAGAAGAATCAAACATATATTTAGAAGGTACAGGAAGTATAGTTTTAGATAGATTAAATAAAAAAGCTTACTGTGCTATTTCAGAAAGATCTAATGAAGATTTATTGATTGAATTCTGTGAAGATTTTGAATATTCTCCAATTATTTTTAGTGCATTTCAGTCGGTTAAAGAAGTAAGAGAGTTGATTTATCACACAAATGTTATGATGTGTGTTGCTGATAATTTTGTCATTATATGTTTAGATTGTATAGATAATAAAAAAGAGAGAAATAATGTAATTTCACATTTAAAAGGTGATGGAAAAGAAATTATTGAAATTTCAGAAAATCAAGTGAATTCGTTTGCTGGTAATATGTTGCAAATATTGGGTAGAAATAATAATCCTTTATTGATTATGAGTGAATCTGCATATAATGTGTTAACTAGTTTTCAAAAAGATATTATAAACAAGTATGTTAAAATTGTTTTTAGCTCATTAAATACAATTGAGACATATGGGGGTGGAAGTGCTAGATGTATGATGGCAGAGGTGTTTTTGCCAAAATCCATATAAAATTAATAATATATTATATTTATAGTTATAATGAATAAAATGAATATTGAATCCTCTTTACAAGCAATTGCACTTAAAGCAATCGAGCAACTATACGAATTAAAGATTGACAGTGTCGAAATTCAGCCCACAAGACCTGATTTTGAGGGTGATTTGACTATAGTTGTATTTCCTTTATTAAAACTTATTAAAACTAGCCCAATTGTGCTTGCAAACAGTTTAGGTAATTATATATTAGAGAATGAAAAATCATTTACTTCATTTAATGTAGTTTCAGGCTTTCTTAATATTGTTGTTGCTGATAATTATTATTTAAATAATTTTAATTCAATTAAAAATGAAGATGACTTTGGTTTTATTAAACCAGTTTCTGATGATTGTACAATGGTAGAATATTCTTCTCCTAACACTAATAAGCCACTTCATCTTGGGCATATTCGCAATAATTTATTGGGATATAGTGTAGCTCAAATACTTAAAGCCTCCGGTAAAAATGTTTTAAAAACTCAGATAATAAATGATCGAGGTATTCATATATGTAAAAGTATGTTAGCTTGGATTAAGTTTGGGTCTGGAGAAACTCCTGATTCTACACATATAAAAGGGGATAAGCTAGTTGGAAAGTATTATGTTTTGTTTGATAAAGAATATAAAAACCAAGTTAAATCTCTATTAGAAAATGGTTACTCCGAGGAAGATGCGAAAAAAAATGCACCTATTTTAATTGAAGCACAAGAAATGCTTTTGCTTTGGGAGTCCGGAGATAAAGAAACTGTAAAGCTTTGGAAGACAATGAATGGATGGGTTTACAAAGGTTTTGAAGAAACTTACAAAAATCTTGGAGTAGATTTTGATAATTATTATTATGAAAGTAATACCTATCTATTAGGAAAAGAATTTATAAAAGAAGGTCTTAGTAAAAATGTTTTCTATAAAAAAGATGATGGTAGTGTGTGGTGTGATTTGACAAATGAAGGCTTAGATGAAAAAATTGTTTTAAGATCCGATGGAACTGCTGTTTACATGACTCAAGATATTGGTACAGCTATTCAAAGAGTTAAAGATTTCCCTAATATCAATTCAATGATTTATACTGTTGGTAATGAGCAAGATTATCATTTTAAAGTCTTGTTCCTGATTCTTAAAAAATTAGGCTTCAAATGGTCAGCAAACTTACATCATCTAAGTTACGGAATGGTGGATTTGCCAAGTGGTAAAATGAAAAGTAGAGAAGGTACAGTTGTGGATGCAGATGATTTATTAGTAGAAATGACCCATACAGCTCAAGAAATATCCTCTGAACTTGGAAAGTTGGAAGACTTGGATGATAACGAAAAAAATAATGTTTATCAAACTATTGGAAAGGGAGCTTTGAAATACTTTATTTTGAAAGTAGATCCAAAAAAGAGAATATTATTTGATCCAAAAGAATCTGTAGATTTTCAAGGAAATACAGGTCCTTTTATTCAGTATTCCTATGTTAGAATACAGGCTATTTTAAGAAAAGTAGATTCTGTTAGTAATGAGAGTTATAAAGGAGGTTTAGATCCTAAAGAAAAAGAGTTAATAAAACAATTGTTAGCTTTTCCTACGGCAATTCAAAATGCGGCAAACACTCAAAGTCCTGCGTTAGTTGCTAATTACTTGTATGACTTAGTAAAAGTGTTTAATTCTTTTTATCAATCCTTACCGATATTAAAAACGTCATTTGAAGATAGAAAAATGTTTAGATTACAATTATCTAAATCAGTTTCTTTTACTATTAAAAATGCTTTAGGTTTATTGGGAATTGGTGTTGTTCAAAGGATGTAGTATTTACTAAATATATTGCACAAAAAAAAAGGCTACACAATGTGCAGCCTTTTTTTATTATTTAATTTGAATCTTTTAAATTATGATTCTTTAACAGCTAAACTGTATACAACAAGACCGAATCCGATTTTGTTGACAGCATCACCAATGTTGTAGATTACTTCCATTGATACATCCATACCAAATAAAAGACCTGCATCACCGTACCATCCAGCTGTTCCAGCCATATATCCTACAGGATATATTGCCCAACCAACAAGAAGGAACCAACATAAAGTTTTGTGAGCAGCTAGTACATTTCCACCAGCAGCAACTGCTAGTTTCTTAAGACCACCTAACCATACTTCGTATGCAATCCAGAAGTAAGCTGCACCTGAAAGTGCTCCCCATAATGCAGGAGATAAAGCTCCATTGTCCCATCCAGACTCACCAAAGAATCCAGTAACTAACATTAAAGTAGAAGCACCAATAAGTCTCCACATATCAGTTTTAGTAGCTCCAGCAACCTTAAGTATTAAGTAAAACTCAACACACATTAATGGAACTGTTAAGATCCAGTCTACATATCTAAATACAGTAGTACTATCTCCAGCTGCATGAGCATCTCTCATGTACATGTAGTGTACAGCTGCAATAAATGTAATTAATCCTGAAACTAAAAGAGAAGTTCTCCATTTAGCATCAACACCGTTCATTGACAAGAAGAAAAACACAGATGCTGCCATCATAGCCATCGCTCCAAGCCAGAACGTAAATCCAGTGCCATCCGTAGGGACTGACATTGCAATAAAGTTTAAATAATTCATATTTGTTATTTTAAAAATTAATAGTTAAAGGCTAAAATACTAAATAATTTCTAAATCATTAAATGTAGACACTAAAAATTACGATATTAATAGTTATTTCCTTCTTAAATTATTGATTAAATAAAAAAAAAGAACCCCAGCTTGGGGTCCTTTTTTTTTTATTATTTTAAAAAAATATAATCTATAAAGATTTGAAAGGTAAGTATGGTCCTTTAATCCAATTTACTAAGGTTGAAACTAAGCCAAAGAAGAATTTGTATATAACAATGTTAATGTACAGGTTTATCAATGTCAATAATACACCAATAAATGCTGCAAAAACTCCCATTGCTCCGGCAATAGTCCAAGCATCCCCACCATATCCTAACATACTAAGATCAGGATTCAATACTGCATCCATTGCGTCTGCAATTGCGTAAGCTGGTGAATCGGATAGCATTCCAAATAAAGCGGTGGTTCCCATTGAAGCCATTTCGACTAAGCCAGCAGTCATGTTTGCAAGTCCACCTCCAATATTTAATGTTGTAACAAAACTTAATGTAGCTCCAATTGCAGCAAATAATCCAACCATTGCTAAAACATATCCTGCAACCTTTATAATAGACACAGGAAGGTCAAGAAATATTAGATGAATAATACCACTTTTAGAACTCCCAATATTATCACCAACATTACTCACTATTTTTGAAATAGGAAAAGCTGCGTATGTCCATAAAAGCATTCCAATTAACATCCCGATAATGCCCATGGCATCATTACCATCAAACCCGCCATTCCAAAGAGGGTTTAAAGTTGCATATAAAATACCTAATAGAAATAAGAAGGCTCCTATACTAAAAATTTTACCGATCCATCCAGCAATTGAGTTTTCGGATTCCTCAATACATGAATTCCATGAATTCCAAGGAAGCTTAGAGTTGACCATATTTGGAGAGTCAACTACCATGTTAAAAATATCTTTAATTTTGTCCATTTTGTTTAATTTTTTATTAGTTAGTTACTAGTAAGTTAGTAAATTAATCTAACATTTTATATTTATAATAGAATTAATTATCTGGAATACAGCGATTTACAGGAGATATAAATGATTTTTATGTCATATATAGATCTAAATAATTCAATTATTTTTTCATTGTTTTCTTAATATTTATCAATTTAATAATAAATATTATTTGTACATTTCAACGACATTTAATAACCAATATTTGAGTAACAACATTTTTTCTAATAAAGATTTTTATAGTGTATTAATAGTCAGCTCTTTTTTTTCTTTATGGCTGTCTACTCAAATAAGTGCTGCTATTGAGTCAAATATCGCTTATATTATGATTCTAACCGTTGGAATTTTACACGGCTCTAACGATATTATGCTAATAAATCATAGTCTTAAGTCCAATACAAATATTTCAAGTTTCAGTATTTTTGTAATTTATGTATTAATGGTAGCTTCTGTAGCTGTTTTGTTTTATTTTCTTCCATTTATAGCCTTGAGTTTATTTGTTATTTTTAGTTCTTATCATTTTGGAGAACAACATTTTATTTCTAAAAGTAATCCTAAGAATTCTGTTTTATCTCTTTATTATACTTCCTACGGTATGTTAATATTTTCTATGATATTTTTAAATTCATCAGACGAGGTTATAGTTATTGTTAATGAAATCACTAATGTTTTTATTACACATGAATTTTTAAAAATATTGCTGTATGCTTCATTAGCCTTAACAATAATATTGTCTTTTGTGATGCACCACAAAAAAATAATAACTTTTAATTTTTTTGAAGAAATAATTTTAATCATTTTATTATCTGTGATTTTTAATATAGCTTCACTAATTGCAGGATTTGCAATATATTTTATTATTTGGCATTCAATTCCGTCTTTAAGAGATCAAATTATAGAACTTCATAGTGAATTTAATACAGATAACCTTGTTCTCTATCTGAAGAATTCGGCACTTTATTGGCTTGTCTCCATTGTATCTTTATTTGTGCTTTATTATGTTGTTAATGACGAAAAACTATTTATTTCTTTGTTTTTTTCTTTTTTGGCTGCTATTACATTCCCTCATGTACTAGTTATGTTTAATTTGTTTAAGAATAAATCTTAAGATTTAACCTAAATAATGTCTTAAATTCTTAAATTTGGTTTTTTAAATAATTCTTTAATATGTTCAACAATCTTAGCGAAAAGTTAGATAAAGCTCTTCAGGTTTTAAAAGGTCATGGTAGAATAACAGAAATTAATGTTGCAGAAACATTAAAGGAAGTTAGAAGGGCATTACTGGATGCAGATGTCAACTTTAAAATTGCTAAGGCATTTACTGTAAATGTAAAGGAGAAAGCAATTGGTCAAAATGTTTTGACTGATTTAAAGCCTGGCCAGTTAATGGTGAAGATTGTAAAGGATGAGTTGACAGAACTTATGGGCGGAGACGCCTCAGAGCTAAATACTAGCAGTTCGCCATCTATAATTTTAATGTCTGGATTACAAGGTTCAGGTAAAACCACATTTTCTGGTAAACTTGCTAATTATTTAAAAACAAAGAAAAATAAAAAGCCATTATTAGTGGCCTGTGATATATATAGACCAGCTGCAATTGAGCAGTTAAATGTTTTGGGAGATCAACTAGGTATAGAGGTATTTAGTGATCCGGAAAATAAAGATCCAGTTTCTATTTCTAAAGCTGCAATAGCACATGCAAAATCAAATGGCTTCAATATAGTTATAATTGATACTGCCGGTAGATTAGCAATTGATGAACTCATGATGAATGAGATATCAGACATTAAAAAAGCGATTAATCCTCAAGAAATATTGTTTGTTGTGGATGCTATGACTGGTCAAGATGCTGTAAATACAGCAAAAGCATTTAACGAAGTTTTAGATTTTGATGGAGTTATATTAACAAAATTAGACGGAGATACCAGAGGAGGTGCAGCTCTTTCAATAAAACAAGTTGTAAATAAGCCTATTAAGTTCATAGGTACTGGAGAGAAGATGGAAGCAATTGATGTTTTCTATCCTTCCAGAATGGCAGATCGAATACTTGGGATGGGTGATGTGGTATCTTTAGTGGAGCGAGCGCAAGAACAATTTGATGAGAAAGAAGCTAGAAGAATCCAGAAAAAAATTGCAAAAAATACTTTTGGTTTGGATGATTTTTTAAAACAAATTCACCAAATAAAGAAAATGGGGAATATGAAAGATTTAGTTGGAATGATTCCTGGTGCTGGCAAGATGATGAAAGATGTAGATGTAGATGATGATTCGTTTAAGTATATTGAAGCGATGATTTATTCTATGACACCTAAAGAAAGATCTAATCCATCACTAATTAATAAATCAAGAAAAGAACGTATCGGTAAAGGATCTGGCACTTCAATTCAGCAAATCAATCAATTGTTAAAACAATTTACTCAAATGAGTAAAATGATGAAGATGATGCAAGGTGGTGGTGCTAATAAGATGATGCAAATGATGCAAAATATGAAAAGATAATTCCATGACAATTCTAGACGGTAAAAAAACAAGTAGTGATATAAAAAATGAGATAGCTATTTCTGTAAAAGAAATTGTTGCAAAAGGTTCAAGACCCCCTCATTTAGCTGCTGTTATTGTGGGAGAAGATGGAGCTAGCTTGACTTATGTTGGTAGTAAAGTAAGGGCTTGTAAAAGAATCGGATTTGACTCAACTCTTATAAAATTATCTGAGAAAATTACTGAAGCTGAATTACTATTGAAGGTAAAGGAACTTAACAAAAATGATGCTATTGATGGTTATATTGTTCAATTGCCGCTTCCATCACATATTGATTCTCAAAAAATATTAATGGCTGTTGATCCAGATAAAGATGTAGATGGTTTTCATCCTACTAATTTTGGAAAGATGGCACTTAATTTACCAACGTTTATTTCAGCTACACCATATGGAATCATGGAGCTTTTAGACAGGTATAAAGTAGAGACTTCTGGAAAACATACTGTAGTCATTGGAAGATCTGATATTGTTGGTAGACCAGTTAGTATACTTATGAGTAGAAAGTCTAACCCTGGTAACTCTACAGTTACTTTAGCGCATAGTAGAACCAAAAACATAAAAGAATTGACTCTACAGGCTGATATAATTATTTCAGCACTAGGTTCTCCAGATTTTGTTACTGAGGATATGGTAAAAGATGGGGTGGTTATAGTGGATGTTGGTATCACAAGAGTTAAGGATGATTCTAAAAAGGGTTATAAAATTGTTGGAGACGTAGATTTTGATAATGTTTCTAAAAAGTCAAGTTACATCACACCCGTTCCAGGTGGTGTTGGTCCAATGACAATAGCAATGCTTTTAAAAAACACACTTCAAGCATTTATTAAATAAATTATATTTAAATTTTAACGATGAATTTAGATATTTATAAACCTTGTAAGTAGCATAAACTTATATTTCTTATATTTAAAAAAAAATCAAATGAAAAATCTATTTTTTCTATTTTTAATGATTTCCATTCAATTAAGTAGCCAAAACAATTATAATATTCCTTCTCATGACTGGGAGAATTACCATGCAGACTGGATTGATTTATACCAAGCATTAAGTAGTAATGGATTTGAATATGATGTGTTAAGCCATGGCAATACATCGAGTGCATATGCAGATTTTAATTTTGATGGATATCAAGATATAATGATTTATTCAAATTTAGCAGATGGAGAAAATGTTAACAAACACTTTTTAATTTACGATGAAAATACTGAAAACTTTAACATTTCAGTTGATATAAATTTTATGGATTCTAGTGAAGCACGTCATTCAAGAAAAACAATCGTAGGAGATTTTAATGGTGATGGTAAACCTGATGTTGTTCGTCCTCAAGGTGCACATGATGTTGGTTTAGGAAAACCCACCATTACTTTAAGTAATTCAGATAATTCATACACTTTTAGATTAATAGGAGATGGTCCTGATATGCAATCCCATACCGTTTGTTCGGGAGACATTGATAACGATGGTGATCTTGATTTGTTTTTTGCTCATAGTGGAGAACTAGATGGATTCTTAATAAATGATGGGAATGCAAATTTTACTTGGAAATGGATTAGTGAAATCATTGAGGGGTTTGATGATGGGTTTTTATATCCAGACGGAAACTTTGGTCCTTATGGTATTTGGAGTTCTGAGATGACAGATTTAGATAATGATGGATATGTCGATTTAATCATAGGAGGAAGTTATCAGAATGAACCTACTCAACCACACTTAGAAGGTCCATCTATTTTTTGGGGAAATGATTCTGGAAAGTTTTTTGTAAATAATTCAATTGCTTTATTTAATGATTTGGATCAGCTTGATTATCTACCAAATGGAAATAGAATTTCTGTATCACATGATTATGCAGTCAATGATATTGATGGAGATGGTATAAATGATATTGCAATATACTCAGAAACACGTAATGAAGAGGACTGGTAAATTGTTCCAAGTTTTTCAAGGATTGGGAAACAGAGAATTTGAAGATATGACCGTAGAATGGCTTCCAGACTATTATAGACTTTCAGATGATGGTTCTCAGCCTGGTTACGTTTGGATTATTCTGAGGGATATTGATAACAATGGACAAATTGATTTAGTGGAGTCTCAACCGAGAATTCATCAAGTAAATTCGGTTATAAGGAATTCTCTACATTGGGAATGGAACGGAAGTTCTTTTTCAAATGTTCAATTAAGTGTAGATGACGAAACATTAGAGAATTCACTTAAATTATATCCCAATCCGGTTACAAATATTTTAAAAATTGATTCAAATAGCGTTGCGATTTCTAAAGTTGAAATCTATTCGATTTTAGGTAAAAAAATAAAGGAAATTAATTCAAATTTCAGTTTTATTACAACTGATAATTTATCTAGCGGAATATATTTTATTAGAATATACTCTGAAAATGGACTTACAATAAGGAAGATTTCAAAAAGGTAGTAATTAATTACTTCTCAAAAATTTGATTGAAATCTTTAAAAGATTTAAATTCTATTGCATTTCCGGAGGGATCTTTAAAGAACATAGTCGCTTGTTCTCCTGCAAGACCTTTGAATCGTATATAAGGTTCAATAATAAATCTCACACTTTTAGACTTAAGTCTAATCGATAATTCCTGAAACTTATTCCATTCTAATACGACTCCAAAATGAGGCACTGGAACATCTTTTCCGTCTACAAGATTTTCATGTAATTTTTCAATTGATTTTTCTTTATAATGTATAACGAGCTGGTGTCCAAAAAAATCAAAATCTACCCAGTGATCACTACTTCTGCCTTCTTTGCAGCCTAATATTTGGTTATAAAAATCTCTACACTTTGAAAGGTTGTCTACTGGAATTGCTAAGTGAAAAGGTGTTAATTTATTCATTGTCAATTAGTTTGTTTAAGGAGCTTACTTCTTCTTTTGTTAGTTCTCTATATTCTCCAACTGGTAAGTCTAATTTGATATTCATAATTCTAGTTCTCTCTAATGAAATAACTTTATAATTAAAATATTCACACATTCTTCTTATTTGCCTATTTAAACCTTGAGTTAGAATAATTTTAAACTCATTGCTTGCTGATTTTTTAATTTTGCACTCCTTTGTAATGGTATCTAGTATTGGGACACCTTTTGACATTCGATCGATAATAGTTTGAGAAAGAGCCTTGTCTACTTTAACCAGATATTCTTTTTCATGGTTGTGTTCTGTTCGTAAAATTTTATTTACAATGTCACCATCATTTGTAAGTAGAATTAGCCCAGAACTTGGTTTGTCTAATCTTCCAATTGGAAATATTCTTTCAGGGTAATTTATAAAATCTATTATGTTATCTTTTTCAACTCTAGTATCTGTGGTGCAAACAATTCCAATTGGTTTGTTTAGAGCTAAATAAATCTTCTTTTTTTTCTTTACATTGACAATCTTGTCATCTATTTTAATTTCGTCGTTTGTGTTTACTTTTTGACCTAAAGTTGCAATCTCATTGTTTATTAATACTCTCCCAGATTCAATAAGTTTATCACCAGCTCTTCTCGAGCAATATCCAATTTCACTTAAATACTTATTTAATCTTATTAGTTCTTTTTCCATTTAATTTATCCATTCTAGATAAAGGTCCTTAATTTTAGCATTATCTGGGATTTGAGCTTTGTCAATATCAATATTTGAATTATATCTCAAGTTAGACGGGAGTTGGTTCTTGTCAATTGTGAAATATAAATTAGCTGAGTTGATTGAAATAATTAGATTTCTTAGACTGTTTTGAATGCTGCTTATGTTGTAGTTGTCTCTTATTTCTTTGAATGTGCTACTAGAGCTAATTCCTTTTTTTGTTTTATATTTTGGATCAATTATTTTAATTAATTTTGCTGTAGAAGTGTAGTCTAGGTCCTCTTTAGGAGTAATTTCTAATAATTCATTTCCTTCTTTATCTAGTATTGTTATATCGTTAAACTTACCAGTAAAGCTATCTCCAGAGATATCATTTCTTATTGAATCATTTTTAAAAATTTGAATTAAATCTTTAATCATTGTAGTGTCACTCACATGCCCTATGCTGTTTTTTGAAATTAAATAGGGATCTTTTTCCTGGGAACATGAGCTAATAATTGTAGTTGCAATTATTAAGATTATAATTTTATTCATTTTTTTATTTAATTCTTTAATGTTTTGTAAATATAATTATTTATGCCCTCTATGTTTAATTATTTTCATTAAATAAATGTCACTTAATTGTTTTTGTAATAAATAGAAATTTATATTTGCAATCGATGGATAATAATACTAAAAATTTAGTTGATAAAGGAGAGATGTTGCCATTAATGGAGTCATTTTACACAATTCAAGGAGAGGGTTTTTATAAAGGAACTGCTGCTTATTTTATTAGACTTGGAGGTTGCGATGTTGGATGTCATTGGTGTGATGTAAAAGAGAGTTGGGATGCACTTCTTCATCCACCTACACTTACTACTGAGATTGTTGAAAACACGAAGCAGTACAGTGATACTGTTGTTATTACAGGAGGTGAGCCACTTATGTGGGATATGACTATACTAACTAAATTGTTGAACGCAAAAAATAAGTCCGTGCATATTGAAACTTCTGGAGCTTATGATCTTTCGGGTAATTGGGATTGGATTTGCTTATCTCCTAAAAAAAGAAAACTACCAAAAAAAGAAATATATCAAGTTGCAAACGAGCTTAAAATGATAATATTTAATAAGAGTGATTTTAAGTTTGCTGAGAATGAAGCTGCAAAAGTTAATTCGGATTGTATTTTGTTTTTGCAGCCTGAGTGGAGTAAAAGAGATGAGGTTATGCCGCTTATTGTTGATTATGTAATGCAAAACCCAAAATGGAAAGTTTCTCTTCAGACACATAAGTACCTTAATATTCCTTAATTACTTATTTCAACTTAAGTCCTTTTTATCAGCATATAAGTTATTAATATATAGTATTTAATGTATAAATTTATATATATGTAATCAAATATTATAATTATGTATATAATATTAATATTATACGCATATTTGCTTAAAATATATAATATGTGTGGAATAGTTTGTGCTTTTGATATAAAGCAACCCTCAGAATCTTTAAGACCCGAAATATTAGAGATGTCAAAAAAGATTAGACACAGAGGTCCTGATTGGAGTGGTGTTTATAGTTCAGATAATGCTATTATGTCTCATGAAAGATTAGCTATAGTAGATCCTAAATCCGGAAGACAACCTCTTTTTAGTTCAGATAAAAAGCTGGTTTTAGCAGCAAATGGAGAGATATATAATCATTCTGATTTAAGAAAAGAGTTTGTAGGTTCTTATGATTTTTCGACTAACAGTGATTGTGAAGTTATTATAGCTTTATATAAAAAATATGGTTCTTCTTTTTTAGATAAGATGAATGGTATTTTTGGTTTTGCAATTTATGATGCAGAAAATGATGAGTACTTTATAGCTAGAGATCATATTGGTATAATCCCTCTTTATATAGGATGGGATGAAAAAGGCACTTTTTATGTTGCCTCTGAGCTTAAAGCTTTAGAAGGAAAGTGTCAGAAAATTCAACTTTTTCCACCTGGACACTATTATCACAGCAGTGAAAAAGAATTTGTTAAGTGGTATTCTAGAGACTGGAGTGATTATGAAGCAGTAAAAGAAAATAAAACGAGTATTAAATTAGTTAAAGATGCTCTTGAGTCAGCGGTACATAGGCAGCTTATGAGTGATGTTCCTTATGGGGTTTTACTTTCTGGCGGATTAGATTCATCCATAACTTCGGCAATCGCAAAAAAATATTCTCAAAAGAGAATTGAAAGTGGAGATAAATCGGATGCTTGGTGGCCTCAATTGCACTCTTTTTCAGTTGGACTTGAGGGTTCTCCAGATTTATTTGCTGCTAAAAAGGTTGCTAAACACATTGGTACAATTCATCACGAGATAGTATTCACAATTCAAGAAGGTTTAGATGCTATTAAAGATGTTATTTATAATTTAGAGACTTATGATATCACTACAATAAGAGCTTCAACTCCAATGTATTTAATGGCAAGGGTTATTAAATCAATGGGTATTAAAATGGTATTATCTGGTGAAGGTGCAGACGAGCTATTTGGTGGATACTTATATTTTCATAAAGCGCCAAACCCTAAGGAATTTCATGAAGAAACCGTTCGTAAAATGAATAAGTTACATATGTATGATTGTTTAAGGGCCAATAAAAGTTTAGCTGCTTGGGGAATTGAAGGGCGAGTTCCTTTTCTAGATAAAGAATTTATAGATGTGGCAATGAGTATTAATCCAAATGATAAAATGATTAATTCAGAGAGAATGGAAAAATGGGTTTTAAGAAAAGCATTTGAAGATTATTTACCTGAAAGTATTGTTTGGAGGCAAAAGGAGCAGTTTAGTGATGGTGTAGGCTACAGTTGGATCGATAAATTAAAGGAATTAGTCAATAGTTCAGTCTCAGATGACCAAATGAAATCTGTAGAAATTGATTTTCCTAATCAGCCACCCACATCTAAAGAAGAGTATTTTTACCGTTCAATATTCCAGTCTCATTTTCCAAGTAAGGCTGCAGCATTGAGTGTTCCTCAGGAACCTTCAGTAGCTTGTAGTACTAAAATAGCGCTAGAATGGGACGAAGCATTTAAAAACATGAATGAACCCTCAGGAAGGGCAATTGTTCAGGTTCATGAAGATGCATATAAGTCGTAATTTAAGCCGATTTTTACTTCTTTAATTGTTAATAACTTATACGGTTATTTAAGAATAAAATAGCTTAAAAATTTTCACTTTTTTTTATATTTACAAGAATAAATAAACTGTTAATTTTTCATTAGTTTTTTTATTAAAAAAAATTCAATTAAAAATATAATTTATGAGTGAAAATAAGCAAAGCTATTCTGCGGATAGTATTCAGGCTCTGGAAGGAATGGAGCATGTTAGGATGCGTCCTTCAATGTATATTGGTGATGTTGGTACAAGAGGTCTACATCATTTAGTTTATGAGGTTGTAGATAATTCAATTGACGAGGCCTTAGCCGGTCATTGTAATGAGATTTCTGTCGTAATAAACGAAGATAATTCTGTAACAACTATTGATGACGGTAGAGGAATTCCGGTAGATATTCATAAAAAAGAAGGAGTTTCTGCTTTGGAAGTCGTAATGACTAAAATTGGGGCTGGTGGTAAATTTGATAAAGATTCTTATAAGGTTTCTGGTGGTCTTCACGGAGTAGGTGTAAGTTGTGTAAATGCACTTTCAGAGAGTTTGAAAGCTACTGTCTATAGAAATGGTAAAATATATGAACAAGATTATGTCAGAGGTAAATCATTAAGCCCTGTTAAAGAAGTTGGTACTACTGACAAGAGAGGTACAATGGTTACTTTTAAGCCAGATTCTACTATTTTTACTCAAACCCTTGAGTACAGTTACGATATCTTAGCATCTCGATTAAGAGAATTAGCTTATTTAAATAAAGGAATTACAGTAATTCTAGTTGATAAAAGAAATAAGGATGAAAAAGGTGAGTTTATTAATGAAACTTTTCATTCAAAAGAAGGGTTAAAAGAGTTTATTAAGTTTCTAGACGGAAATAGAGAGCCTTTAATGAAAGATGTTATTTCATTCGAAGGAGAAAAAAATGGTGTCCCTGTTGAAGTAGCGATGGCTTACAATACTTCTTATTCAGAAAACTTACATTCTTACGTTAACAATATCAATACTCATGAAGGTGGAACACACCTTTCAGGTTTTAGAAGAGGCTTAACACATACACTAAAAAAATATGCCGATGGATCTGGGATGTTAGATAAATTGAAATTTGAAATTTCAGGAGATGATTTTAGAGAAGGTCTAACTGCTATAATTTCTGTTAAAGTAGCAGAACCTCAATTTGAGGGGCAAACTAAAACCAAGCTTGGAAATAGAGAGGTTTCCTCTAGTGTTAGTCAGGCTGTTTCAGAAATGTTGACAGATTATTTAGAAGAACATCCTGATGATGCTAAAATAATTGTACAAAAAGTAATACTAGCAGCTCAAGCTAGAACTGCTGCCCAAAAGGCTCGTGAGATGGTTCAAAGAAAAACTGTCATGAGTTTAGGAGGACTGCCAGGAAAATTATCTGATTGTTCTGAACAAGACCCGGCTAAATGTGAAGTTTTTCTTGTTGAGGGAGATTCAGCTGGTGGTACTGCCAAACAAGGCAGAGATAGAGCTTTTCAAGCAATACTTCCCCTTAGAGGAAAAATACTGAATGTTGAAAAAGCGATGCAACATAAAGTTTTTGAAAATGAAGAAATTAAAAATATTTTCACTGCCCTAGGGGTTACAATTGGAACAGAAGAAGATTCAAAAGCTTTAAACCTTACAAAACTTAGATACCATAAAGTTGTAATTATGTGTGATGCCGATATTGATGGTAGTCATATTGCTACACTTATTTTAACTTTCTTTTTTAGATACATGAAAGAGTTAATTGAAGGAGGTCACATATATATAGCTACACCACCATTATATTTGGTTAAAAAAGGCGCTAAAAAAGAATATGCTTGGGATGATGATCAAAGAGATCTAATTATGCAAAAGTATGGTGATGGTGTTAAAATCCAAAGGTATAAAGGTTTAGGTGAAATGAATGCTTCTCAATTATGGGATACAACAATGAACCCTGAATTTAGAACCTTGAGACAAGTTGAAATTGAAAACATGATTGAAGCAGATAGAATTTTTTCTATGCTTATGGGCGATGAAGTTCCGCCTAGAAGAGAGTTTATCGAAAAGAATGCTATCTATGCTAACATAGATGCTTAACTAATAAAAATATAATTATGAAAATAACTGTTGTTGGTGCTGGAGCAGTCGGTGCTAGTTGTGCTGAATATATAGCCATAAAAGATTTTGCTTCTGAAGTTGTTTTATTAGACATTAAAGAAGGATTTGCTGAAGGTAAAGCAATGGATTTAATGCAGACAGCTTCATTAAATAATTTTGATACTAAAATTACTGGTACTACCAATGATTACAGTAAAACAGCAAATAGCTCTATTTGTGTTGTTACATCAGGAATACCTCGTAAACCTGGAATGACAAGAGAAGAATTAATTGGAATAAATGCAGGAATTGTGAAAACAGTTACATCTAATCTAATAAAGCACTCCCCTGATACTATTTTAATTATTGTTAGTAATCCAATGGATTCAATGACGTATTTAGTGCATAAAACAACAGATTTACCTAAAAATAAAATTATTGGAATGGGTGGAGCTCTTGACTCTGCAAGATTTAAATATAGATTAGCAGAAGCATTAAATGCACCAATTAGTGATATTGATGGCATGGTTATCGGTGGTCATAGTGATGTGGGAATGGTTCCTTTAATTTCAAACGCTACAAGAAATAGTATAAATGTTTCTGAATTTGTTTCTAATGAAAGGCTTGAAAAAGTAAAAAAAGATACTAAAGTAGGGGGAGCAACACTTACAAAATTACTTGGAACATCTGCATGGTATGCACCTGGTGCTGCCGTAAGTGGATTAGTTCAAGCAATTGCTTGTGACCAAAAGAAAATGTTTCCGTGCTCCGTCTTTTTAGAAGGTGAATATGGAATTAACGATCTTTGTATAGGTGCACCTGTAATCCTTGGAAAAAATGGTATTGAAGAAATAGTTAAGATAGAATTAAGCGAAGCTGATTTGAAGCATTTACACGAAAGTGCCGAAGGAGTTAAGAAAACAAATAATCTTTTAGCTTTATAAATCATTATTAAAATTCTGGATTATTTTTGTTTCCAGTTAATTGATGAATTTAGAAATGAGTCATTTCTGTTGTCAATTTATTAGTTAAATCATATATTTGCTCGTTTTTAAATTGAATAAAATACATCACAATGCAGAATAAAGGATTAATAAAATTATTTGCTTTAATGTTTGGTTTGGTTAGTATATACCAGCTATCCTTTACTTTTAAAGCTAATCAGGTTGAAGATAATGCAGCTAAGTATGCTATAAATAAAGTATCAGAATCACAAACTGATTTTGATAAACAAAGAAATTTAGTTGAAGCTAATTATTTGGATTCTTTATCTAATACATCTGTTTTTGATATAGGAATATCTGATTACACTTTTAATGAAGTTAAGGATAGAGCTATGAATTTAGGTCTAGATTTAAAAGGTGGTATAAATGTAATTCTTCAAATTTCTGTAAAAGATATTTTAAAAGGTCTATCCAATAATAGTAGAGATCCTTTATTTAATCAAGCACTTGTTGATGCTGAAGAAATACAAAAAAATAGCCAAAACACTTATCTAGAAGATTTTTTCGTAGCATTTGATGCAATTAAAGGAGATACCAAACTTGCTTCTCCTGATATCTTTGCTAACAGAAGTTTGAGTGAGGAAATTACTTTTGATATGGACGATCAAGATGTACAACCCATAATCAAAGAAAAAATAGACGAGTCTATTATTTCTGCTTTTGAAGTTTTAAGAAAACGAATAGATAAGTTTGGAGTTACTCAACCAAATATTCAAAGATTAGGTAATTCAGGAAGAATATTAGTAGAATTACCCGGAGCTAAAGATATTGAAAGAGTTAAAAATTTACTTCAAAGTACAGCCCAATTAGAGTTTTGGGATGCTTTTAAAGGTCAAGATTTTTTAAATTTTATAGTACAAGCAAATGAAGTAGCTAAATCAATGGTAGATTCCGAGGAAGTATCAGTAAGTTCTGATGACGCTAATAGTGAAATTGATGATTTATTAGGAACTGATTCAGATTCAACTTTTGTTGATGTTAACCCAATTTTGGATGCAATTCCTGGCTACCCAAACAACCCTTTACTTGGTTATGCTGGAGGTCCTGTTATTGCAACTTTTAAAGTTAAAGAAAAACAAAAAATTACGGATTACCTTAAAATGCCTGAGGTTAAATCTTTGCTTTCTGCTGAACAAAGATATGCTAAGTTTGTATGGGGAATTCCAACATTAGATATTGAAGGAAATGAATTAACAGATTTATATGTTCTTCAAGGAAATAGAGATAACAAACCTGAATTAAGTGGTTCTGTAATTACGGATGCAAGACAATCATATTCTCCATCCGGAGAGCCTACAGTAAGTATGCAAATGAATGCTAAGGGTGCCAAGGTTTGGGAAAAAATGACAGGTAACGCTTTTACTAAAGGAAGTCAAATTGCTATTGTATTAGATGAGACTGTTTATTCTGCTCCGGGTGTAACTACTGGCGCTATTTCTGGAGGTAATTCTGAAATATCAGGAACATTCACATTAGAAGAAGCAATTGATTTAGCTAATGTTTTAAGAGCCGGGAAGCTTCCTGCTTCTGCAGATATAGTTCAAGCTGATGAAGTTGGTCCTTCACTTGGAAAAGAAGCTATAGAGACTGGTTCTAGATCTTTTATTATAGCACTATTATTAGTATTATTGTGGATGATATTTTACTACGGTAAAGCGGGTATATATTCAAATATTGCCCTTGTTTTGAATATCATTCTAATATTCGGAGTTCTAGCAGGTTTAGGAGCTGTGTTAACATTACCAGGAATTGCTGGTATAGTACTTACAATAGGTATTGCAGTTGATGCTAATGTTCTTATTTATGAAAGAGTAAGAGAAGAGATAATAAAAGGTAAAAAACAAGTTGCTGCTATTGAAGATGGTTTTGCAAACGCTTTGTCTTCTATATTAGATGCAAATATTACAACTGGTTTAACAGCATTAATATTATTTTCTTTAGGTACAGGTCCGATAAAAGGTTTTGCAACTACTTTATTAATTGGTATTCTAACTTCTTTATTTACTGCTATTTTTATTACAAGAATATTAATAGAATGGAACACAAACAGAGGCGGGAAATTAGATTTCTCAACTTCACTTACCAAAGGTCTATTCAGAAATATCTCAGTTGATTTTCTTAAAAAAACTAAAATTACATACTTAATCTCTGGAGCAATTATTACTGCAGGTTTGGCTTCGTTATTTACGACAGGACTTGATCAAGGTATTGACTTTGTAGGAGGTAGAACTTATACGGTTAGGTTTGCACAAGATGTAAGCACTGAAGATGTTAAGTTAGAAACTAACGCAATGTTTGGTAGTTCAGAAGTTAAAACTATTGGATCAGCGAATCAGCTAAAAATATCAACTAAATATAAAGTAGATGAAAACTCTGCAGAAGTTGACGAAGAAGTGCAAAATAAATTATTTAAATCTTTAGTTAAATTTTTGCCGAAAGATTATTCTTACACAGAGTTTTTAAATGCTGAAAATAATGTGGGTAAAGTACTTTCTGGTAAAGTGAGTCCAACTATTGCAGATGATATTAAACAATCCTCACTATGGGCTGTTTTAGCTTCTCTAGTAGTAGTGTTTTTATATATCTTGCTCCGATTCAAAAAATGGCAATTCTCTCTTGGGGCAGTTGCTGCTGTTTTTCATGATGTATTAATAGTACTTGGAATATTCTCGTTAACATATAAGTACATGCCATTTAATATGGAAATAGATCAAGCGTTTATTGCAGCTATACTTACAGTAATTGGTTATTCGCTAAATGATACTGTTGTAGTATTTGATAGAATTAGAGAATTTATTGATGAGCACTCAACATGGGAATTTAATAAAATTGTAAATTCTGCTTTAAATAGTACTCTAAGTAGAACTTTAAATACTTCATTTACAACTTTAGTTGTATTAATGTCAATGTTCTTTTTAGGGGCAGACTCGCTAAGAGGTTTGTTATTTGCACTTATTGTAGGTGTTTTAGTAGGTACATATTCTTCAGTATTTATAGCAACTCCAATTATGCGTGATACAATTGGTAAATCAGTAAAATAAATTTTAAAAAAAAACCTCAATAATTTGTTGAGGTTTTTTTAATTTAAAGTTAGAAAGCTAATAACCTTTAGTCCCTTTGTGCATTAGTTTTGAAGTATTTATAATCTACATAAAATGTTCCAAAAGGAATTATTGAAGAAATTAATACAAATACAGTTTTTATAAAACTCCAATCATATTTTTTGCTATTCATTAAAGATACTATAACGAAAGCAACAAATAAAAGCCCATGAGGCATTCCAAGTAGTTTAACAAGAGATGGATCATTGGCGTAATACTTTATCGGTACTGCTATAAATAGTAATAAAACATATGATATACCTTCTAAATAGCTAATTACTCTTAATATTTTTATCATTTTCTAAGCATATAATAAATACCGAGTAATATAAATGGAATACTAAGTGTTTGACCTGTGTTCATTCCAAGAACCCAGTCTTCTCTCCCAGTGACTTGTGCCTCTTTAAAGAATTCAACAATAAACCTTGTTACCCATAAAAGAGTTAAAAATAAACCAAACATATAGCCGGATTTTAATGCTTTTGAAGTTTTCCAATATGTAAAATAAACTATTATAAATACAATTAGATATCCAAATGCTTCATATAGTTGACCAGGATGTCTTGGTTCCGTTTCTCCGATTGCTTTAAATACAACCCCAAATATACTATCAGTTTTATGGCCAATTATTTCTGAATTAAAAAAGTTTCCAATTCGAATAAACACAGCCCCTATTGAGACAGGAATAACAAGCCTATCTAAAATCCATAAAATATTCTTCTTTAAGACTTTATTGTTATATAAGTACATTGAAAAAATTATTCCAATGGCTGCTCCATGACTAGCAAGACCTCTAAAACCAGTGAATTGAAAAGAAGGATTAAATCTAAAAGGAAGAAAAACACTTAGAAAGTCTTGTTTAAATAGTTCTGGTTGGTAAAAAATTACGTGACCTAATCTAGCTCCAATGATAGTACCTAGAATAGTATACATAAATAAAGAGTCTAAGCTTTCTTCACTTAAAGATTCTTTTTTGTATATTTTTTTCATTAAATAATGCCCAATCGTAAATGCAGCTATCCACATTAAACTATAGTAATGAATAGTGAACTTTCCAAATATGTTAATACCCTCTGAAGAAGGGTTCCAAACTAAGTCTAATGCATACATATTTTATAAATTTTATTTTTTAATATCTTTTTTTGGTACAGGATCATATCCTGATTTACCCCAAGGGTGACAGCTGAATACTCTTACAATCATCAATTTCGAACCTTTAAAAACTCCATGTTCTTTTAATGCTTCTATTGAATATTGTGAACATGTAGGCTGAAATCTACAAGTAGCTGGAGTAAAAGGTGAAATTAAATTTTGATAAAGTTTAATTAAAAAAATTAAAGGTAAAGTTAGAATTTTCATTTTCAATTAATTGAATATGTAGTTTCGTTATTACTATCATTTAATGTAATACCACCTTTACTTAAATCATCTCTAATTTTATCACTTAAAGCATAATTTTTATTTAACCTAGCTTGGTTTCTTAGTTCAATTAGTAAGCCCACTGCAGAATCTAGTTTGTCAGAATTGGAATCAGAACTAGTATTAATTTCTAAGCCTAAAATATCAAAAACAAACTCATTAAATTTCTCTTGAATAATTTTCAAATCATTTATAGATATTTTAGATTTCCCCATTTTAACCTGATTGATAAATTTTACTGAGTTAAATAGTTCTGCAATTAATATAGGAGTATTAAAATCATCGTTTAAAGCATTGTAACAATTTGTAACCCAATTATTAATATCAAAATCTGAGGAAGTTGAGCTTTTTAATTTACTCAAACTTTTTTGAGCTTCCATTAGCTTATTAAATCCTTTTTCAGAAGCTTCAATTGCTTCACTGCTAAAATCTAAAACACTTCTGTAATGAGCTTGGAGTATGAAAAAACGTATAACACTAGAAGAAAACGGTTTATTTAAAATGGAGTTGTTTCCTGATAAAATATCCCCTGGTAAAATGTTATTCCCAGTAGATTTAGCCATTTTGTTGCCATTTAATGTCAGCATATTTGCATGCATCCAAATATTAGCGGGGCTAGTGTTATTACATGCGATAGATTGTGCTATTTCACATTCATGATGTGGAAATTTTAAATCCATTCCACCACCATGAATATCAAAATTATCACCTAGATATTTAGTGCTCATTGCAGTGCATTCTAGATGCCATCCAGGAAAACCTAATCCCCACGGAGAGTTCCATTTCATTATATGGCTATCATCTGCTTTTTTCCAAAGTGCGAAATCTTGAGGATTTTTTTTATCAATTTGACCATCTAATTTTCTAGAGTTATGAACTAAGTCTTCAATATTTCTTTTACTTAAAATTCCATAATTATTTGTTTTATTATACTTTATTACATCAAAATATATGGACCCATTGACTTCATAAGCAAGCTTGTTTTTAAGAATAGTTTTTATAATCTCTATTTGCTCAATTATATGTCCAGTTGCAGTAGGTTCAATACTAGGTGGAAGTAAATTAAATTGATTTAAAGTATTGTGAAAATCTACAGTGTATTTTTGAACAACTTCCATTGGTTCAATTTCCTCAAGCCTAGCTTTTTTACTTATTCTATCTTCTCCATTATCTGAATCATTTTCAAGATGCCCAGCATCAGTAATATTTCTAACATAGCGAACTTTGTAGCCTAAATGAAGAAGATATCGATATATAATATCAAATGACATAAATGTTCTAACATTGCCTAGGTGAACATTACTATATACAGTAGGACCACATACGTACATTCCAACACTTTTTTCGTTAATTGGCTTAAGTTTTTCTTTCTTGCCAGTTAAAGAGTTGTATATATGTAGTTTGTTATCTTGGTAAGTAGACATTAATTAAAGTTAAGAATTATAAACCTTCAAAAGAAGTTTCTAATTGAATATATTTCAAAAACTCTTCTCTTACTTCAGGTTTTTTGAATTCACCGCCAAACTCACTTGTTATTGTGCTACAGCCTATATCTTTAATTCCTCTGGAATTTACGCACAAATGTTTAGCATCAATTACACAAGCAACACTATCAGTGTTTAATACACTTTGTAATTCTTTTACCACTTGAATCGTTAATCTTTCTTGAACTTGTGGTCTTTTTGCAAAATAATCTACGATTCTATTCATTTTTGAAAGACCTACCACTGTGCCATTTGAAATATAAGCAATATGTGCTTTACCAACAATTGGTAATAAATGATGTTCACAAGTGGAGTATACAGAAATGTTTTTTTCTACTAACATTTCACTATACTGATATTTGTTATCAAAGGTAGAAGACACAGGTTTTTTTATAGGGTTTAAACCTCCAAAAATCTCATTAACAAATGCTTTGGCAACTCTTTTTGGAGTGCCTTTTAAGCTATCATCTGTTAAATCTAGACCAAGTGTGTGAAGAATATTCTTCATATTTTCTTCAATAATTGAAATTTTTTCTTGATCAGATATGTCAAAAGCATCAATTCTTAATGGTGTTTCAGATGAAGACCCTATATGATCGTCTCCGAAATTATCAATTTGTTTTGCTAAATTATTTTCTTTCATTTTAACTGTAAAATTTCTAAATTAAACGTAATTCAAAGATAGTAATTATTACTACAGTTGGGTATTTATTAATAATATAAAATGTTAAATTTATTATAATTTCTATTATCTAAAAATTTAATTTAAATTAGCTAGAACTTTAACTGAAATTGATGAGTAAAATCAACTTTATTATTATATTTTATTTTTCAATTAATTTGGTATTTGCACAAGAAAACAATAATTTAATAAGTGTGGATATTAATAAAAAATATTCATACAATTGGGTTATTGACTACCCTAAAAATATCGAACTACCGTTTACAAATTTAGAAATTCAAAAACTTGAATATGTCTATGGTGATAAACTAAAAAAGTATGTCATGGATAAGCCTTCTAGAGTTAAGGATATTAAACATATTTTTAGAAATAGAGTTCTTGTTCAAAATGAAGATGTAAAGGATATTTCAAATTACCCGCTTTTATCATCTGTCCCAGTTTTTGATGTTTTTAATAATAAAATCATAGCACCATCCTTTAATAAGGGTAGTTTTAATCCATTGGTTTATAATTTTAATTTTAATTCAAAAAGAAGATTAATTTATAGAGTAGACAATACTAATTATTTAATTGTTATTAAATCAAAATTTAATTAAACCATATATGAAAAAGCATCTACTTCTTTATTTTATGCTTTTACCATTTATTGGTTTATCTCAAGATATATTAATTAGTGATGGGGGTACAGTCAACACCTGCTCTGGAACATTATTTGATTCAGGTGGTGGAAATGGAAACTATTCAAGTAATGAAAATTATTCTATAACTATTTGTCCAGATAACCCAGGTCAAAATATTGAATTAGATTTCACCTCTTTTAGCACACAGCTTAATGCGGATATTTTAACAATCTACGATGGACCTGATAATACTGGAACAGGTACAACTTATTCAGGAAATGCTACTCAAAGCCCTGGTTTTATAACTGCTACAAATGCATCTGGCTGTATAACAGTTGAATTTTTTAGTAATGCTGCAGCAAATACAACTGGATTTGCAGCAAATATTTCATGTTATGAACCATGTCAAGAAATTATTGGTTCTATAGATAGTGTTTTTCCTGAGCCAAATGTTGAAGGTCAGGTGACTGTTTGTCCAGGTGAAGAGGTGACATTCACGGCATCAGGAGATTTCTCTAACACAAGTGAAGGGGCAATCTTTGCATGGGAATTTGGTGATGGAACAACAGCAGAGGGACTAACAGTAAGTAAGATTTATGAGCAATCTGGAATTTTTTCGGCCGGTTTAGTTATAACAGATACTAATCCACTTGGATGCTCTTCATTGCAAATTACTCAAATTGTAATTGTAGCTCCATCAATTGATTTCACAGGTACTGAAGCTGGAAAAACTGAACTTTGTTTTGGAGATTCAACAACATTATTTGGTGTTGCAGAAAGCACACAATTAGAAGATTGTGCACCTGAAATTTATGAAGAAACTTGGCTTGAAGATACTCAAAGTACTGGACAACAAGCCTCCTATGAGTCCACAATCTCAGTTGAATGTTATGCTGATGGTTTAGAGTTTTCAGATATTTCACAGCTTATTCAAATATGCGTTGTTATAGAGCATTCGTTTATTGGAGATTTAGATATGTTATTGACAGCTCCAAATGGTCAATCTGTTTATTTTGCACAATATGGTGATGGAAACGATCCGGGAACCTCATTAGGAATTCCAGACGAACTTGATAATGGAAATCCAGGCACAGGTTTTGAATATTGTTTCACACCCTCATCTACAGTAGATATTTCTTCTACAGGAGGAACAACTGTTCCAGCAGGAATTTATGGCGCTTCAAATGGATCATCATTTGTAGATCTTTTAGGAACTTCTTTAAATGGAGACTGGACCTTTACAGTAATTGACAGTTGGGCAGCAGATGATGGAACGATTTTTTCTTGGAATCTTGATTTTGACCCTGCTTTATCAGCTCCGCCTTCTGAAATAATTTCACAAGTTTGGTTAGATGATCCATCAATAGTGTCAGTAGAAGGAAATAATATTGTTGTTACTCCAACAGATCCTGGAGAAATATGTTATACTTATGTAGTCCAGGATGATTTTGGATGTGAATACTCAGAGACTATATGTGTAAATGTTAATCAGGAGATTGTAACTGAAGATGCAATTAACTTATATATATGTGATCCTTTAACTTCTGATTTATTTTTTGACTTTACAGACAATGAAAGTCTTATATCTTCAATTGCCGCTGAACCAGATAACTTAATTATTTCATTTTATGAAACCCAAGAAGATGCAGACAGTGAAGTAAATTCTATAGTAGATTATATTAATTATGCAGGTTTTGACGAGCAGAATATTTATGTAAGAGTTGAATATTTAGAATCAAACTGCTATGAAACTCAATCCTTTACTCTAAATGTTACTGACCCCCCTTTAATTAATCCAGTGGATAAGCTATTTATTTGTGATGATGAAACTGATGATGGTTTTGTTGATTATGATCTTAACAATTTTAATTCTCAACTTTTAGGAGATCAAGCTGAAAGTGATTATTTAGTTTCTTACTACTTAAGCTATGATGATGCTTATGACGGTATTAATGCATTAGAAATGCCATATGAAATTTCTAATAGTTCAGTATTTTACCCACGGATAGATGTAATAGGAACTACAGGATGTTTTAATATAGGCGATTCAGATATTTTAAGTTTTCAGATTAATCCACCAGATGACTCTTCATTTGCAATGACCCCAGCCTGTGATGGTGCTTCTGCTAATATCACTGGATTTTTTGGAGGTACTTTTGCATTTGATACAACTCCAACCGATGGAGCTGTAATAGACCCTACAACTGGCTTAATTACCGGTGGAGATTACAATACTACTTATTCAGTTAGCTATACTACTGTGGGTGGTTGTCCAACGACTACTATAGTTTCTGTAACATCTGTGGAAGATGACGATTCTTCCTTTGCAATGACACCTACATGTGATGGAGGTACAGCAACTATTACTGGTTTAGCAGGTGGAACTTTCGCATTTGATACAGCACCGACGGATGGGGCAGTAATAGATTCTTCAACTGGAACAATTACAGGAGGAGATTACGATACTACTTACTCAGTTAGCTACACGACTAATGGAGATTGTCCAACTACTACTATAGTTTCTGTAACATCTATTATTGCAGACGATTCTTCCTTTGCAGATGACACCTACATGTGATGGAGGTACAGCCACTATTACTGGTTTAGCAGGTGGAACTTTCACATTTGATACAGCACCGACGGATGGGGCAGTAATAGATTCTTCAACTGGAACAATTACAGGAGGAGATTACGATACTACTTACTCAGTTAGCTACACGACTAATGGAGATTGTCCAACTACTACTATAGTTTCTGTAACATCTATTATTGCAGACGATTCTTCCTTTGCAGATGACACCTACATGTGATGGAGGTACAGCCACTATTACTGGTTTAGCAGGTGGAACTTTCACATTTGATACAGCACCGACGGATGGGGCAGTAATAGATTCTTCAACTGGAACAATTACAGGAGGAGATTACGATACTACTTACTCAGTTAGCTACACGACTAATGGAGATTGTCCAACTACTACTATAGTTTCTGTAACATCTATTATTGCAGACGATTCTTCCTTTGCAGATGACACCTACATGTGATGGAGGTACAGCCACTATTACTGGTTTAGCAGGTGGAACTTTCGCATTTGATACAGCACCGACGGATGGGGCAGTAATAGATTCTTCAACTGGAACAATTACAGGAGGAGATTACGATACTACTTACTCAGTTAGCTACACGACTAATGGAGATTGTCCAACTACTACTATAGTTTCTGTAACATCTATTATTGCAGACGATTCTTCCTTTGCAGATGACACCTACATGTGATGGAGGAACAGCAACTATTACTGGTTTAGCAGGTGGAACTTTCGCATTTGATACAGCACCGACGGATGGGGCAGTAATAGATTCTTCAACTGGAACAATTACAGGTGGTGGATATGGATCAACTTATTTTATTAATTACACAACAGTTGGATCTTGTCCAACTACATCATTAATTGAAATTACGTCTGCTGTTTTACCTGTAATATCTGACCCAACTCCATTTGAAGTTTGTGATGATAATATTGCAGATGGTTTTGTTGCAATGGATTTAAGTATTAAAAATTCAGAAATCACAAATGGTAATTCTAATTATGCAGTTACTTACTATTTAACTAGTGA
Organism: uncultured Flavobacteriaceae bacterium; assembly: GCA_964275595.1. Taxonomy (GTDB): domain Bacteria; phylum Bacteroidota; class Bacteroidia; order Flavobacteriales; family Flavobacteriaceae; genus SGZJ01. Next base: position 10,418 of record CAXYDM010000005.1, on the reverse strand, counting down.
GGATGCAGAGACAGCTGATAACCAGTTACCCTTACCTTACACTAACATATCTAACCCTCAAACCGTATTTATTAGAGTTGCTGATATCATATATGGTTGTTTTGTTACAACTAGTATGGATCTTAATGTTCAATCTGCTCCTGCAGCAAATACACCTCCAATTCTAGAATATTGTGATGCCGATGCAGATGGTTTTGGAGTATTTGATTTAACTATTGCCGATGCAGAAATAATATCTGGTCAAACAGGTCTAGTTGTCACTTACCACGAAACACAAGCTGATGCAGAAAATAATGTTAATGCAATTACTGGTAATTACAACAATATTGTTCAGTATCAACAGACTATTTATGTCCGTGTTGAGAGTTCAACTATCACCACTGCATGTGCTACTTACTTAGAGCTTTTAATTGTAGTAAACGATGTTCCACAGATTGAGACTGAGCCAAGTGCATTGGAGGTTTGTGATAACGATACCGATGGCTTTGGTTTATTTGATTTAAGTCTTGCTAACCAGGAGATTTTAAACGGACTAGATCCACTAGACTTTGAGATAAGTTATTACGAGACTCTAGACAATGCCAATGCAGAAACTAATCCAATAGCGACTCCTTTAGCCTATACTAATGTATCTGCCTTTACACAAGATATATATGTTCGTGTGGAGAATATCGCAACAGAATGCTACAACACTACTGCTTTAACGCTTATTGTAAACGAGCTTCCAGTACTTATACAGCCAGATCCTTTAGAACTTTGTGATGATAACAACACAGGAGATGAAGTAGAAGAATTTACTCTAGAAGATAGTTTAGCACAAGTACTTAATGGTCAAACAGGAATCAGTATTACTTTCCATGAGACTCAAGAAGATGCAGATACAGGAGATGCTCCAATCTTTAGCCCGTATACTAATATTGTTAACGCACAGACGATTTATCTTCGTGCAGAGAACGATATCACAGGCTGTGTAAATACGATCACTTTAGATCTTAGAGTTAATCCACTACCTAGCCCAGTTACCGTAGAACCACTAGAGGCATGTGATGTAGATGCGGATGGCTTTACTAGTTTTGATCTAGAGAGTGTATCGGAAGATATTATTAACGGAGAGCTGGATATTTTTATAACTTACTATGAGACTTTAACCGATGCAGAGAATGCACTAAACCCTTTAGCTAGTCCTTATGATAACATTGTCCCTAACCAGCAAACACTATTTGTTAGAGCAGAGAACAGTATAACAGGATGCTTTAGTATTGTAGACTTAGAACTTATCTCCCTCCCTTCGCCACAACTACCTATTGTTATTGAGGATATTATTATATGTGATGATGATTTAAACGGATTTTTTCAATTTGATTTAACCCAGAACACTGCACTTATATTAGGTACTCAAGTAGCATCAGAGTTTAATCTTTCTTATCACATCTCTCAAGAAGATGCAGATACAGGAGATAACCCTATTGTAAATCCAGAGACTTATAATAACCTGTCTAATCCACAGACTATTTATGTACGACTGGAGAGTATAGAAAACTTATGTGTATCTACTGGAGAGTTCGATCTTATTGTATCGCTTCCACCAGATGCTATACAACCATTACCGTTAGAGATTTGTGATGACATCATTGCTGATGAGACAACGGTCTTTGATCTAACAGTTAAAGATGAAGAGATTACTGGTGGGAACCCTTGGATTGTAGAATACTTTGAGACAGAACAAGATGCTATGGCAAACACCAATGTTATTGCAGATCCAGAGGCCTATACCAATACTGCTGTAGGTACCAATGCATTAAACCCACAGACTTTATTTGTTAGAGTTACCGATCCATCTACAACATGTTATTCTTTTGTTACACTTACAATAAGAGTACTTCCTAACCCTACACCAAGTATTGATCCAGCTAATATTGAGCTGTGTGATTACGATGCTTCAGGAGATGAGTTAGAGGTATTTGATATTACGATAAACGAGGCATATATTATCAATGGAGAAGAAGGCGTGAGTGTTACTTATCATGAAACACAAGAGGATGCAGAACTTGGAGAGAATGCCATAGTAGATCCTACGGTCTATACAAACATAACTCTTGGTCAACAGACTATTTATGTAAGGGTAACTAATGATATAACAGCATGTTATACGATCGTTACTTTTGATCTTGTTGTTAATCCATTACCAGATGTATCTGCTGCAGATCAGTACATTGCTTGTGAGATAGATACCGATGGATTCTTTGACTTTGATTTAGATACAGTAAGCGCATCAATACTAGGAACACAAGATCCTTTAAACTTTACCGTTACTTACCATGAAACACAAGAGGATGCTGATAATGGAGATAACGCTTTAGTTAGTCCTTACACTAACCTTACTAATCCACAACAGTTATTTGTAAATATCACGAACAATACTACAGGATGCTTTATCGCAGTACCTAGTATTACAATCGAAGTACAAGAAGCTGCACAGGCCAATAGTGACTTAGATCGTATTAACTATATCATCTGTGATAATCTAGCAGATAATGATGGCTTTGGTACATTTGATTTAAGTACTCAAAACGAGGAAATATTAGACGGACAAGACCCTGCTAATTTTACTGTTACCTATTACGATAACCAAATTGATGCAGAACTAGGAACCAATCCATTACCAAACTCTTATGAGAATACAAGTAATCCTCAGATTATCTATGCTAGAGTAGACAACGATACTACTGCCGATGCGCAGTGTTACGCTACTACCGACTTAACATTAATCGTGAACTTACTTCCAGAATTCTTCCTAGAGGATGTTTACCTTGGATGTGTTAACGTAAATGGATCCGAACTATTAGATCCTGTTGTAATGGATATTGGACTTGATCCAGCTCTTTATAGCTTTGAATGGTTCGACCCAACAGGAACACTCGTAAGCACTAGTGTAACCTACACTCCTTTAGTGGGTGGAACATTTACTGCCGTTGCTACAAACTTAGCTACTGGATGTGAGTATACGGTTACTACTTTAGTAGACCCAAGTTCACCGCCAGAAGTAAGCGCAGTGGTTACTACAGAATTTTTTGCCGATCTACATATTATAGAAGCTTCTGCTAGTGGAGAAGGAATTTATGAATTTAGCTTAGACGATGGACCATGGCAAACTAGTGGAACCTTTGAAGATGTTACCCCTGGATTCCACAGCGTTATCGCTAGAGATATAAATGGTTGTGGTACTGGATCAACACAAGTACTAGTGATTGATTATCCGCACTTCTTTACACCAAACGGAGATGGATATAACGATACATGGCGCGTCGAAGGAATAGAAACTAGACCACTTGCCAAAATATATATCTACGACAGGTTCGGTAAACTACTAAAACAACTTAGTCCACTTGGACCTGGATGGGATGGAACCTTTAACGGAGAAAACCTGCCAGCTACAGATTACTGGTTTACGATTAGACTCGATGTAGTCTTCGGAGATGCTGAATCTCTAATCAAAGAATTTACAGGTCACTTTAGCCTCAAAAGATAGAGTTTATCTATTTACTTATAATAATATATAAATAGTAATGAAAAATATATATCGTACTATTGATATAAAGTCTGAATATTTACTTAAAGAAAAACAAAGTAAATTTTATGGGTATGCCTTTCCTGTCTCTGATACTGAAAAAATAAAATATTATATTCAATCTTTACAGAAAAAACACCATAGTGCAAGACATTTTTGTTATGCTTATCAAATTGGGATAGAAAATACTGTATTTAGAGTAAATGATGATGGTGAACCACGCAACAGTGCTGGTATGCCTATTTATGGTCAAATACAATCATTTAATATTACTAATATTCTAATCGTAGTAGTTCGTTATTTTGGAGGTACTAAGCTGGGTGTAGGAGGATTAGTTTCAGCATATAAAGAATGTGCTAAAGCAACTCTTGAGGCAAATAAAATCATTACAAGAGAAATAACTATTCCAATTCAACTTAAATTTAACTACTTGCAGATGAACAATGTTATGAAGATAATAAAGGAATATAGCTTAGAAATTATAAATCAAGAGATGCACACAAACTGCACTTTTGATATAACAACAACTAAGACGAATAACAAAGCTGTTTGTTATCAATTAAATCGTTACCCAGAAATAGAGGTGATTTTTTTAGAAAAACAACACTAATAGTATCTTATAATACTGTAACAACTGATAATTTTATTACAGATTTTTCCTTATCTAGATTTATGTTGCCTAAGAACCCTGCATCGAACATTTGATGTGTATCAGTTAAACTAAATTTTTCAAAAGAAAGATCAATTCTACTGTTATTAATTTTATATCCTAAACCAAGTGAAAACCCTTTTAAATCATGATTAGTGATTCCTCTGGGACTTTCTTCAAATTTATATCCAGCTCTGTAAGACATTCTGTTCTGAAGAATTTCTGCTCCAATTCTATAACTAATTGCTTGATCTAGAGAATTCGATATTATATTATTTTGTTCAATAAAATGAGGGTCATTACTAGGATTAAACTTGATTGAACTATAATCTTTTATAGAGTAATCAAAACTTAAAAGCCCAATTTTTTTGAAAATCAATGCGCCACTTCCTGTTATTTTTGAAGGAGTTTGAATTTTATAGTCTTGAAAAACATTAATCACATTTGGGTTTAGACTTTGTTCTATTACTACTGCGTCAAATTCATTAACTTCAAATCTAGTTGTACTTAAATATTGAGAAGTTTCTTCCGTAATGGTATACCATGTTGGAGAATCATATGTAAAACCTAATCTTAAAACATCATTTACTTTTGCAATAGCTCCTAATTGAACTGATATTCCTTCACCTAACACGGATAAGTTGTTTTCAAAGCCAATATCACTTACATATACTCCTACATCTTCACCAACATTATTATTAGTTTCTAACAGATATGTTGATTGGTCATAATCAATCGAGTGTAGGTTAAGGTTAGCGCCAACAAATAAATTATCTCCATATTGAAATGCAATATTTGCATTTACTTTAGAATTATAACCTCTAGATTTGAAATAATAATCTTGATAATATCCATTATTATTAGCATTATTTACATTTGAATAATAAGAGTTATTTGATGGATCATCTACATCCTCTGGTTCAATTATAAAAGATTCATATCCTAAAAAAGCCTGTTGATTTGCATAACCGAAATAACTCCCAATTTCTGAATATGCTTGCGTTATTGACTCTCCTTCAAATGCAGAAATTTCATCTAGTGGAAGACCTTGTGCATAGGATAAAAAATAACTATCAACGCCGTTAGTGTTTATTCCAGATGTATTAAATTTATTAAAATTATTGCTAGTTTGTTCGTAATTTAAACTAATTGTCATTTTTTTCCACTTTGACTTAGTTATATTATTAAAGACTAAAACTCCTCCTAATTGACTTAAGTTGAAATTAGATTTAGTGTCAATATTTGACTCCATAGCGTTATTAAGAGAATTATTAACAAGATCTGAGTCATTAGATGTTTTGTAATTCGAAACAGTAAATGAAGCTATTCCTTTACTAAAAATTGCAGAGCCAGCTGGGTTAATACTCACAGCAGATAACTCCCCACCTAAAGCTCCAAAAGCACCAGACATTGCCGAGAATCTAGCCGAGCCTTCAACTTTATCATTTGAATATCTTAACGCATCAAAAATATTTTGAGAGATAATAAATTCAGTTCCAAAAATAAAGATTAAAGAGAGAAAAAATTTATTCATTTTTTTTTAAATTAATATGTTAATTACCTCCACCTTTTCCTCTGCTTGATGAACTAGAGCTACTACTTCTTGATGGGCTAGAAGAATTAAAACTAGGACGACTAGAGCTTGAGCTATTGTAACTAGGTGAGCTATTGTAACTAGGTTTAGAATTGTTATAACTAGGTTTAGAGTTATTATAGCTAGGTTTTGAATTATTTCTAGGTTTGCTGTTATTTGCTGGAGCCCAATTAGAATTAGGTTTAGAAGAACTACTAGGTTTAGTGTAATAATTCGGCTTTGTAGCTAAAGTTTTATTTAATTGTTCAACTCTTGATGTTCTATCTCTTAGGCTGGAATTTATCATATTGTCACTAATTCTTGACTGACTAGTGTAATTATTTTTTGAAACCCTACTACTAAAGCTACCAGATCTACCACTAAGAGAAGATGATGAACCTCTTCTTCCTGAGACATTGGCTACATTGGTATTTCTGTAAAAACTATTGTAGTTGTAGTAACCGTTGCCATACCAATTTCCAGGCCATCCACCATAATTATATCCATATCCATACCATCCCATGTTATTCCAAAATGGGAAGAATAATCCGTTGTGAAGGTTGTAATGAAATGGACGAGTCCAAAACATATCATACCCATAACCCCAACTGTGAAGTCCGTATCCAAATACATTTCCATATCCATAACCGTTATTCCATAACCAAGAGGGGTAATTACTTCTTGAGCCACGAATACTATACATGGAGTGTCCTCCTAGCATATTAATAGTCACATTTGTTTTATTATCTCCCCAAGGTCCATAAGTGACGTCAGTTGAGTCATTTTCAATATTTGCATCACTGTACTGTTCAGCATCAGTAAATAAAATATCATTTTCATTATTAATTAATTCGTATTCTTTTGACTTTTCACTAAAAGCATTTTTGTAAAATGTGTTTTGAGAATTTGCTAGTTGCTGAACTTCAAGAACTTGAGTAGTTACAACCTTATCATTTTCATAAATATCATCGGTCATAACACTGGAGTTTTGATAGCTTCCACATGCAGTTATACTGATTAAGATAAATATGTTTAAAAATGATCTAATTGGGTTAGAAAAATAGTATAATTGCATATCAAAAGTATTTAATTGTTGAACTAATTAAAATTAATTAGTTTTGTAAAAAACAAACCTTACAACTACTACATTGCAATAGTTGTGCCACAATTTACGAAAGAATGAGTAAAAACCTTACATCTAGAGAAAAAGATTATTCAAAATGGTATAATGAATTAGTTGTAAAAGCTGATTTAGCAGAGAACTCTGCTGTAAGAGGATGCATGGTTATAAAACCTTATGGTTATGCAATATGGGAAAAAATGCAAGGTGAGTTAGATAGAATGTTTAAAGAAACTGGTCATCAAAATGCATACTTTCCTCTTTTTGTTCCTAAGAGCTTGTTTGAAGCTGAAGAAAAAAATGCAGAAGGTTTTGCTAAAGAATGTGCGATTGTAACACACTACAGATTAGAAAACGACCCAGATAATAAAGGTAAGTTAAGAGTAGATCCAAGGGCTAAACTTGAGGAAGAATTGATTGTTAGACCTACTAGCGAGGCGATAATTTGGAGTACTTATAAAAATTGGATTCAGTCTTACAGGGATCTTCCAATCCTTATTAATCAATGGGCTAATGTTGTGAGATGGGAAATGAGAACAAGGTTGTTCCTTCGTACTGCAGAATTTTTATGGCAAGAAGGTCATACTGCACATGAAACTAAATCTGAGGCATTAATTGAAGCAGAAAAAATGAACTCAGTTTATGCTGATTTTGCTGAAAATTTTATGGCAATTCCAGTTGTAAAAGGTTTAAAATCAGAAAGTGAAAGGTTTGCTGGTGCAGAAGAAACATATTGTATTGAAGCTTTAATGCAGGATGGAAAAGCCCTTCAAGCTGGTACTTCACATTTTTTGGGTCAAAATTTTGCAAAAGCATTCGATGTTAAATTTACAAATAAAGAAGGTAAGTTAAATTATGTTTGGGCTACTTCATGGGGAGTTTCGACTAGGTTAATGGGTGCACTTATCATGACGCATAGTGATGATAAGGGGTTAGTTTTACCACCAAAGTTAGCTCCATATCAGGTTGTTATCGTTCCAATTTTTAAAACAGATTCGGAGTTTGAAAAGGTTTCAGATTTAGCAAATAAAATAACCAAAGACTTACAAAAAAGTAATATTTCGGTGAAGTTTGACAATAGAACTACATACAGACCAGGGGCTAAATTTGCCCAACATGAACTTCAAGGAGTTCCTTTAAGAATAGCGATAGGTCCTAAAGATTTAGAAAATAAAACTGTTGAATTGTCAAGAAGAGATGATTTTTCAAAAAGTATAATTTCTATTGATTCTATTGATACTCAAATACCAAAAGTCTTAGACGATATTCAGCAAAGTTTATTTTTAAGAGCTAATAATTTTAGGTTAGAAAATACTACTGAGGTTAATTCTTTTGAGGAATTTAAAGAAGTCTTGAAAAATAAAGGCGGTTTTATTTCAGCTCATTGGGATGGTAGTTTAGAAACTGAAAATAAAATTAAGCAACTAACAAAAGCTACAATAAGATGTATTCCTTTAGATAATGACAAATCACAAGGAAAGTGTGTGTTTTCTGGTAAAAATTCAGATCAAAGAGTTCTTTTTGCTAAAGCTTACTAATAATTTTTTTAAAAATATCTATTAGAAGTTGCAACATTTAAAAATAGTTGTATTTTTGCACCCGCAATACTTTTATTAATACTTTTAGTAGTGCATAAAAATAGGGCCCGTTCGTCTATCGGCTAGGACGCCAGGTTTTCATCCTGGTAAGAGGGGTTCGATTCCCCTACGGGCTACTAAAATTTAACAATAAGTATTTTAATACTTTTAAAAAAAAAATTATGGCAAATCATAAGTCTTCTATAAAAAGAATAAGAAGTAATGAAGCAAAACGTCTTAGAAATAAGTATCAGCATAAAACTACAAGAAATGCTATAAAAAAGTTTTGTGAATTAACAGCAAAGAAAGAGGCTGTAAAAACTTTACCTTCAATTATATCCATGATTGATAAATTAGCTAAGAAAAATGTTATTCATGCTAACAAGGCTTCAAACTTAAAGTCTAATATGACTAAGCATATTGCATCACTATAACAATAAAATATACTTATAAAAAAAACCAACAAATTTGTTGGTTTTTTTTTGCATTTATTTGAATTTAAATAAATCTCTACCCATTCATTGAGATAAGAAATTCATCATTATTAAGAGTTTGTTTAAATCTATCATTAATAAATTCCATAGCTTCTACAGGATTCATGTCTGCTAAATATTTTCTCATTACCCACATTCTTTGAATAGTTTTAGCATCTAATAATAAATCATCTCTTCTTGTACTGGACGATGTTAAATCAATTGCTGGGAATATTCTTCTATTAGATATTTTTCTATCTAATTGTAGTTCCATGTTTCCAGTTCCTTTAAACTCTTCAAAGATTACTTCATCCATTTTTGACCCAGTTTCTGTTAATGCTGTGGCAATTATAGATAATGAACCACCATTTTCAATATTTCTAGCAGCTCCAAAGAATCTTTTTGGTTTATGTAAGGCATTAGCATCTACACCACCACTTAAGATCTTACCAGAAGCTGGTTGAACAGTGTTGTATGCACGTGCTAATCTTGTTATAGAATCTAAAAGAATTACCACATCATATCCGCATTCAACTAATCTTTTCGCTTTTTCTAAAACTATATTTGCAATTTTAACGTGTTCATGTGCTTCTTTATCAAATGTTGAAGCAATTACTTCACCTTTAACATTCCTTTGCATATCTGTAACCTCTTCTGGTCTCTCATCAATTAAAAGAATCATTTGATAAACTTCTGGATGATTAGCTGCTATAGCATTTGCAACATCTTTTAATAGCATTGTTTTACCAGTTTTAGGCTGAGATACAATCATTCCTCTTTGACCTTTTCCAATTGGTGAAAATAAATCCATAATTCTTGTAGAGATGGTATTACTTTTATCTGCAAGGTTAAACTTTTCTTGCGGAAATAATGGAGTTAAATGTTCAAATGAAACTCTATCTCTAACAACTTGTGGATCTAATCCGTTTATTTTATTCACTTTGATTAGTGGAAAGTATTTTTCACCTTCTTTTGGTGGTCTCACATTTCCAAGAACAGTATCTCCTTTTTTTAAACCAAATAATCTAATTTGTGATTGTGATACATATATATCATCGGGAGATGATAAATAGTGATAATCCGAAGATCTCAAGAAACCGTATCCGTCTTGCATTAAATCTAATACACCTTCACTTTCAATAATTGCATCAAACTCAAACTCAGGTTCACGGTATCTATTTCGATTATCTTTATTGCCGTTATCTTTGTTATTATGACGATTGTTATCGTGTTTATGAGGTCTAGGTCTTGGAGTATGCTCTGAATTTGGTTTGTTTCTCGGAGTACTATTTTCATTTTTTTTAACCTTATTGATCTCAATCGTTTCATCTTTTTGATCTGATTTTTTTTCGATATTCTTTTCAGTTTTAGAATTATTTTCCAATTTTTTAGCCTCTACAGGCTTTCTTAATTTAACTGGTTTTCTTCTAACTGGAGGTCTTTTAGCTTCTTCAGTGG
>CAXYDM010000004.1:0-33293 GCA_964275595.1 uncultured Flavobacteriaceae bacterium | reverse complement strand
AAAAAACTAAATCTATTATTATTATTTATTTCACTAGCTACTTTTGGTCAAGATAATGATCCGAACAAGTGGAGTGGATTTGATACTGACAAATCTGGTGGCTTTACAGGAGTCTTCTACAATAGAGTAACACCAACAAAAGGTACGATATACTTATTTGACAATTGGGAACAAAGCGCTGTAGTACATAGAAGTTTTGGATGATAAGTTTCTTGTTAAAAGAGTTAATTTTAATTTGAATAAAATGAGCTTTGATGCCAAAATAACTGAATCCGAAGATGTACTATCGTTTTCATTTGATGGAATAGATAAAATTGAAATTGATAACAAAGTCTTTAAAAATATATTACATAAGAAATCCAATAGAATATTTGAAATATTTTATAGTGACGATAATGTTAAATTCATGAAAGGCTTTGATATAAAATTGATTAAAGCTTCCAAGGATCCTATGGTTAATAGACCAAATGACAAATATGTCAAATCTGAAAGTTATTATCTAATGATTAAAGGAGTGATTACTAAAATAAAATTAAAGAAAAAAGCAATTTACAAAACTTTAGAGCTAAATAAAGGGGACATTTCCAATATGGACGCCTTTATAAAATCTACTTCAATTTCTCTAAAAAAAGAAGAAGATATAATAAAGCTATTAACGTATTTAAATACTATTTAAGTTTAAAATCGTTAAGTTTTAACAAATTATAATTCAATAATAACTTCAAGAAAAATTGTTTTATTTAGATTTAATAAAAATATTATTTAAAATTAGTCTAAATAAATTTTGTTAAATAAAGATCCTGTAATATATTTGATGTCTTATAATTAATAAAAAATATAAAACAATGAAAAATTACTTAATATTATTACCATTAATTCTAATTTCATTCACTTTTACATCTTGTGATGATGATGATGACAACAATGACCCAGTTATACCAACTATTCAAGCTCCAGAAACATATTCTTTTGAAAGAAATGGAGAATCTACGATTAGTTACTCTGGACAAACGACTAGACTAGAACAAGCAGATGAATTATATGCAGCATTAAACTCCTCTGAATCCACAGAATCTGGATTAGACTTAATGTTTAATGGATCTGACGGTTCTTCAGCAGGGTTTGCTAATGATTTATTAAATGGAACATCAAAAATTATTGGTAGTAAAACAGCTTCATCTACTTTAGCAGGAAGCGCTACTACTAAGCAAAGATTCAACCAATATATCATTAATTTTGCATATAGCGTAGCTCCAAACTGGAATATGGATGCAGCACCTGGAGTGCCTGGTTCAATTACTTCTCCTGATGGAGGTTCTACATACCAAATTAATGCTGAGGGTCAAGAATTAGATCAGTTATTTTTTAAAGGATTAATTGGTGCATTTACTTTAGACCAAATCGTTAACAATTATATTCATCCAAATCAATTAGATTCTGGAACAAGAATTGATGACAACGATAATGGCGTATTATCTGATGGGAAACCTTATACAGACATGGAACACAAATGGGATGAAGGATTTGGATATTTATATGGACAAGAAGGTGATTTAGATGACGTAGGTGCGACTGTAGGAAGTGCGCCAGCGGGTTCAGGTAACCTACTTATGAAATATTTCAAAAAAGTAAATGCTGAAGGTGGTTATGAGCCAGGCATTGGTCAAACAGTATATGATGCATTTATTATGGGAAGAACTGCAATTGTTAATAGAGATTATGATCTTAGAGAAGCACAAGCTGATATTATTCAAGTTGAATTATCTAAAGTAATTGGGTACTATGCAGTACACTATTTAAATGATTACTTGGCTAAAGTTGAAGAAGGAAATGCAGCTAAAGCTCACCACTCTTTATCTGAAGCATATGGATTCATATTAAGCTTACAATTTACTAATAATGGTAATGATGAGCCATACATGTCTAAAGCAGATGTTGAAAATTTCTTGGACACTTCATTATCTGATTTTCATAATATCGATCAAGACGATATTACAGCAATGATTATTGTAATTAAAGCTGCTTACGGAAATACTTTAATGATTGACTAATTTTAACTTTTTTTTAGAACTCAGTAACGAAAAATTCGATGCTGAGTTCTTTATATTTGCAAGCTATGATTAAAAAAATATTTTCATTTACATTCATAATATCTTTACTGATTTTTTCCTGTAGTTCTGACAGCGACGATAGCTCTAGTGAAGTATGGGAACAAAAATCTGAAATGCTTACAAATTGGGCCGATAACTTTATCAGTCCATCTTACACAACTTTAACAAACAATCTAATATTATTAGAGGAATCTGGCAATACATTTGCTAATTCAACAAATCAACAAAATCTTGATAATCTTAGGTCTAGTTTTATCAATGCTTACATGTCATGGCAATATGTAGAAATGTTTGATATTGGACTTGCAGAAGAAAACTATTATAAATCTAAAATGAATATTTACCCTACTACAGTCTCAAGGATTGAGTTAAATATTCAAAATGGTAACACTGATTTTAATAATAGTAATAATTACTCAGCACAAGGTTTTCCTGCGCTTGATTACTTATTGTATGGAATTGAAGCCAGTGATGAACTTATTCTTTCAAAATATAATACTGAACCTCAATATTTATCCTATTTATCACAGGTTATCAGCCAAATGCTTCAAAACACCAACCCTATAGTTGAAGATTGGGAAAGTTATAGAAACACCTTCATTAGTTCGGTTGAAAATACCGCTACTTCTAGTGTAAATAAAATGACTAATGACTTTATCTACTATTACGAAAAGGGATTTAGAGCTAATAAATTTGGTATACCGGCTGGAGTATTTTCTGGTGGAGCTTTGCCAGATAAAGTTGAGGCTTTTCATAATCAAAATATTTCCAAAGCATTAGCCTTAGAAGGTTTTCAAGCTATTAAAAACTTTTATAATGGAAACGGAGGAGTTAGTTTAAGACAATATATATCAGAAGTTTCAACTGCAGAGTACTCTGATTTATCGACAGAGATACTAGATCAGTTTAATATTGCTGAAAGTTTAATAAATGGGCTCGATGATAATTTTTATAATCAAATTTCAACAAATAATATTCAAGTACTTGAAGCTTATGATGCAATTCAACAAGGAACTATTTTGTTGAAAACAGACATGCTTTCTGTTTTACAAATCCCAACTGATTACGTTGATGCAGATGGTGACTAAATTATTTTGAAATAATTAAATTTCTTTTAAGATTCTCTAACTATATTAGAGAATCTTTTTTTTATAAATATGAATTCAAAAATCAATAACTATATAAATTTAAATACTAATTCTAGTCCTTTAGCTGTTTTTAGAATTGGGTTTGGTTTAATGATGCTATATAGTATTCTTAGATTTTGGAATAAAGGATGGATCTATACACTGTACATTGAACCTAAATTTCATTTTAAATACTATGGATTTGATTGGGTTAAAGATTTAGGGAATTACAACTTACATAATATTTATTATCTGTATAATTAGCTCAATTTTTATAACAATTGGTTATAAATATAGAGCTTCAATGGTTTTGTTCTTTTTGTCCTTTACCTACATAGAATTAATTGATAAGACTACATATTTGAATCATTATTACTTTATAAGTATTCTAAGTTTTTTAATGATTTTTTTACCTGCTAATGCATGTTTCTCAATAGATAATATTTTAAGAAAAAAAAGCTATAAAGATATCCCAAATGGTCAATTGATTGCATCAAACTATTACTTTCAATTGTATATTTTTATTCTGGCTTAGCAAAAATTAACTCAGACTGGCTTTTCAATGCCATGCCTTTAAAGTTATGGTTACCTTCAAAATATGATATCCCTTTAATTGGTGAGACATTCATGCAGCAAGAATGGGTTCATTATTTTATGAGCTGGGGTGGTATGTTTTATGATTTATCAATCCCATTTTTATTGTTGTACAAAAAGACTAGAATAATTGGATTCGTTCTTGTAATATTTTTTCATCTCTTTACCGGAGTTCTCTTTCCTATAGGAATGTTTCCATACATTATGATTGTTGGTTCTCTTATATTCTTCGATTATAATGTTCATGAAAAAATAATTAAATGGATTAAAAAAATAATTGAGCCAATTAGAAAAAAGTTTATTATTAATAAAAAAATAAAAGAAGAAAGTATAACTATAAAAAATAGGAAAATTGTGTTGTCAATAATTTCTGTGTTTTTTGTAATTCAACTATTTTTGCCCTTTAGATATCTATTATATCCAAGTGAATTGTTTTGGAGCGAGGAAGGTTATAGGTTTTCTTGGAGAGTTATGTTGGTTGAGAAAATAGGTTACACAACTTTTAAAATAAAAAGTAAAAATAGCGAATCTTACTTTTATGTAAATAATGAAGAGTTTTTAACTTCATTTCAAGAAAAGCAAATGAGTTTTCAGCCAGACTTTATTTTAGAATATGCGCACTTTTTAGGCGATCATTACACATCAAAAGGCTACTCAGATGTTGAAGTATATGCAGATAGTTATGTATCATTGAACGGAAGGTCTAATAAACGTTTTGTAAACTCGGAAGTAGATCTTTATAAAGAAAAAGAGTCATTTAAAAATAAAAAATGGATAATTCCAATAGACGATGAAATTAAGGGTTTTTAAAATATTTATTTTTATAAGTTTACTTTCAATGTTCTCTCATGCGAGTAATAAAGTTTTTGGAATTATTTCTGAAGAAGGCTCTAACACAAAAATCAGTAATGTAAGTATTTATGATAATGATTCTGGTTTATTAGCCATCTCAGATTCAAAAGGCTATTACGAGTTTTACTCTGAATCAGACACCTTAAGTTTATTTTACTATTTGGAAGGTAGGCCTTTTATTGAAAAACAAATTTTACTAGACAAAGATTATAATATTGATATAGTATTTCCAGTTTTTATAGAAGAGCTATCCGAAGTAGTAGTGACTACAATAAATAGAAAAACTTTTGAATTAAAAAGATTAAATGACGTAGTAGGTACATCTCTTTATGCTGGAAAAAAATCAGAAGTGATTCTAGTAAATCAATCTATGGCAAATTTAGCTTCAAACAATTCCAGACAAATCTATAGCCAGGTAGCTGGTTTAAATATTTTTCAAAACGATGATGCAGGCTTGCAAATTCATATCGGGGGAAGAGGCTTAGATCCAAATAGAACTTCAAATTTCAATACACGTCAAAATGGATATGACATGAGTGCTGATGTTTTAGGCTATCCTGAAAGTTATTACTCTCCTCCTGCTGAGGCTCTTGAAGAAATTCAAATTGTAAGAGGTGCAGCATCACTACAATATGGAACACAATTTGGCGGACTAGTAAATTTCATATTAAAAAAGCCAGTAAAAAATAAGTTTATGCAGGTTATTGCTAGAAATACTCTAGGAAGCAATGGCCTATATACAAACTTTACAAGTGTAAGTGGTACTAATAAAAAACTTAGTTATTTTGCTTATGTAAACACTAAAAAAGGAGATGGTTTTAGAGACAATTCAAGCTATGACTCAACAAACTCACATTTGTATTTAGCATATGATTTTAATCAGAAAACAAAATTATCGTCCGAGGTGAGTTATCTTACTTATTTAGCTCAACAAGCAGGTGGTCTTTCAGATAGCATGTTTAATCAAAGCCCTTTTCAGTCTAATAGAGCAAGAAATTGGTTTGAATTGAAGTGGTTTCTTTACAATATAAAACTGGAGCATAAAATTTCAGAAAAAACAAACTTTTCTTTCAATTTTTTTGGATTAAATTCACAGAGGAATGCCCTAGGAGTTAGATATAATAGAGTTGATCAAATAGATTCTGGAGAAGAAAGAGATTTAATAAAAGGGGATTTTAATAATTATGGTTTTGAATCTCGATTATTACATAATTATAATTTTCTAAACAAGAAATCTATATTCTTGTTTGGCCTTAAATACTATAAATCTAATAACACATCTGTTCAAGGTCCTGGAACTGATGGATATGGTCCTAACTTTGACTTTCAATACCAAGATTATCCATACTACAATAATCAATCTAATTATAAATATCCCAATCAAAATATATCACTATTTACAGAAAATATATTTTATATATCAGATAGATTTTCACTAACTCCAGGGATTAGATATGAAAATATAAAAACTGAAAGTGACGGATATTATAGTCAAATTAATTTTGACAATGCAGGAAATGTGATATTCGACAATACAGTTTTTGAAAATCAAACAAGAAAAAGATCTTTCTTATTATTTGGTTTAGGAGGTAGCTATAAACCAAATAAGTACATAGAAATGTATGCTAATGCATCACAAAATTACAGATCTGTGACCTTCTCAGATATTAGTATTTTTAATCCTGCATTTGTTATAGATCCAGACATATCTGACGAAAAAGGGTATACAATCGATTTAGGTATAAGAGGTAATAATAAAAAACTAATTTCTTATGATATCAGCCTATTTCATTTATTTTATAATGATAGAATTGGTTTTACTCAAATTGTATCTCCAGATGGAAATATAAAAAGTCAAAGAGGAAATGTTGGAAATGCAGTAATTTTTGGAGTAGAGTCTATTATAGATTTTAATTTAAATAAAATATTTATTCGAGATAATAATTTTATTTTTAATTACTTTATTAATACTTCAGTAATTGAATCAGAATATATCAAGTCTGAGACTAATGGTATTGCAGGTAAAAGATTAGAGTTTGTTCCTAAGCTAAATATAAAAACTGGGACAAAAATTGGATATAAAAATCTACTATTAAATATTCAATATACATACTTATCTAACCAATTTACCGATTCCTCTAATTCTATAGAAAGTAATTTAAGTGGGGTTATAGGACAAATTCCAGCGTATGATATACTTGATTTCTCTTCATCATATAGACTTAAAAACTATAAATTAGAATTTGGAATAAATAACATATTAGATAATCATTACTTTGTAAGAAGAGCAACAGGATATCCTGGACCTGGAATTATTCCTTCACCACCGCGCAACTACTATGTAACTTTGGAGTTGAAATTTTAAAAATAATTGAGACAATTTGGTGGGAAATAAATCAAATCGTCTTTTTCAAAACTCACACAAATAACTTCATTTTTTTTGTAAGATACTGAGCTAAATATATTCCAACTTTCTTGTCCATATTTGGCAGTAATATTATATTCTTTACCTTGAAATAAAGATTTTTCAACAATAAGTTTAACTTCAGATTTTTCGACAATATTTATTTTTTCAGGTCTAATATAGTACGGCTTACTATCCATTTCATATTTATTGATACTACCTAATATTCTTGCACAATAGCAATTTGCTGGCTTACAATACATCTCAACTGGATCGCTATATTGTTGAAGTTTACCAGCTTTAAAAACCAATATTTTATCAGCAATATTAAGTGAATCATTAATATCATGAGTTACTAATATTGTAGTAGTTTTAGTAGTCTTAATTATTTGATAAATCTCATCTCTAATAGAATGTTTTATAGCTACATCTAGATTACTAAATGGCTCATCTAACAGTAATAAATCAGGCTCTCTAATTAATGCTCTAGCAATACATGCTCTTTGTTGTTCACCTCCTGAGAGCTCATGTGGAAATCTATCAGTGAGATCGGATAGATTTGTTAATGACAACATATAATCTAAATTCTTTATATACTTCTTATCAAGGTTAAATATTATATTATCTTTCAAATTCAAATGAGGAAAAAGTGGGTAATCTTGAAAAACAAAACCTATTTTTCTATCTTGAGGTCGAACAAAAACATCTTTATCATTAAGGGTTTTGTCATTAAGAACTATAGATCCAGAATTTATATTTTCTAAACCTGAAATACATTTTAAAAAAGTTGTTTTACCTACTCCACTTTCCCCTAAGAAAGAAACAATTTCACCTTTTTCAACAGAAAAGTCTAAAGACTCAATAAGTGGGTCTTTTTTATTATAAAATTTAATAAGATTACTTACTCTAAGATGCATTTATTTGTTTATTAATAATATATTTCAAGAAATATCAGCATAACACTACCAATTAAAATAATAGCTAATGAGTAAGTACTAGACTCTACCATCATCTCCTCAATAGCAAACTCATAAGTTTGTGTAGCTAAGGTGTCAAAATTAAATGGCCTAAGTATTAATGTTATTGGCAATTCTTTCAATAAGTCTACAAAGGTAACAATAAATGCAGTTATTAAAGCAAGTCTATTTATTGGGAAATGAATCTTTTGAAGTATTCTAAATGGTCCCAGTCCAAGTGTTTTAGCAGTATCATCATAAGAATCAGGTTGCTTTTCAAGACTTGATTTAATTGGGGATTTACCAACAGCTAAAAAACGAAAAACGTATGCATAAATTAAAACATAAAAAGATCCAACTAATGAAAAGGAATTAAGCATAGGAACTTTAGTAAATAATAAAATAACTCCTAATCCTATTACAGCACCAGGAATGACATATCCTAAGGATGTAACTTGACTTATAAATGTGTTAAATTTTAGTTTAGATATCTTTTCAACGTAAAGAAATAGTAGTGCGGTAATTATTATTAAAACAGTCGAAATTGTTGAAACTTGTATGGAATTTAAACTAAGCTCGAGTAATCTAGAAAAATCAATATTTTTAATGTTGATAATACTATTATTCAATATATATAAAAACGGTATTAAAAACCCCAATATAAATGGTAGAGAACACAAACTATATATGTAAATATATTTATTAGCACTTGGGGTGCTTAGCTTTTCTATTTTTGAATTTGCAGAGTAATAAAATCTAGATTTTTTATAACTTAATTTCTCAATAAACAAAATAGTAAAAACTAAAAAAATTAGTAAGCAAGCAAGCTGGATTGCAGTGTTCTCATTCCCCATTGAAAACCAAGCTCGAAATATTCCTGTTGTATAGGTATTCACCCCAAAATATTTTACTGCTCCATACTCATTTAACACTTCCATAACAACTAAAAACAAACCAGAAAATATTGCAGGTTTTGAGAGTGGAATAATAACCTTGAAAAATAGTTTTGTAGAGGAAAGACCAAGGTTTTTAGACATATTTATGTATGTTGATCCGATTAAACTAAAGGATACTCTAGAGGCTGTATATACATATGGGTATAGTGCTAAACCTAGTATAATTCCTAAAATTTCAATCTGTAAATAATCCTTATTGAATATGTTAGAAAAATCAGGATAGTTATTTCTTAGAAAAGATTGTAATGGACCGGTATAACTCAAAAGATCACTGTAAGTAAAAGCCATTATATATGTTGGAATTGCCAAAGGTAAAAATAGAGCTATATCAAAAAATACTCTAAACTTAAATTTATAATTACTCACATACCATGCAGGAAAAATACCAAATAGTAAAGCAAAAAAACTAGTTATAATTATTAAGTAAAATGTATTAAAACTGTAATCTAAAAGAAGGTTTTTCCATAAATATACAAAAGCAGTTTGTTCAATTTCAAAAATATTACTAAAGAGAAATATTATAGGTAGAAGTAGAATTAAAGCTATTAAACTACTACCTATAATCCATCTCTTATGTTCTAATTGAACAATTTTTTTTATTATTTCCAACCCGATTTATCAAATATTTCGATGGCTTTATTTCTAAAAACACCTAATTGGTTCAAATCTAGTTTATCTTTTTTGAAAGATCCCCATTTTTTTACAATTTCGTTTGGCTCAACATTTGGATTTGCCGGATATTCATAACTAGTATTTGTATAAATTTTTTGAGCAGATTCACTTGTTAAAAATTCCATTAATTTAATTGCATTTTCTTTATTAGGAGCATTCTTAATCAATCCAATTCCAGAAACATTAATGTGACTTCCTGTTTCATCTTCTCCTTGATTAGGAAAAAAGACACCAACAGAATTACCGGCTTTTATTTCTTCTTCATTTTCTGATGAGAGTAAAAGTCCAATATAATAAGAATTAACTATAGCAACGTCTCCTTGCCCAGCTGCAATAGCCTTTACCTGATCTCTATCATTTCCTTTTGGGTCTCTAGCAAAGTTCTTTACTAAATCTCTAGCCCATTTTGAGGCAGCGTCTACTCCATTATTAGCTACAATCGATGATAATAATGCCTGATTGTATGCATTGGAAGAAGATCTAACTAAAACTTTATTTCTCCATTTCTCATCTGTTAAATTAGCATAAGTGGATAATTCGTCCGATTTAACTCTATCTTTACTGTACACAAGAATCCTAGCTCTATAAGTTATAGGAATCCAGTATCCATTGACATCTTTTAAATCAACATCTACATTTTGATTAATTATTGGAGAAGATATTTTTTGTAATAAATCTAAATCTTTAGCTTTTTGAAGCTTCCCAGCATCAACAGTGATAAATAAGTCAGCAGGACTATTTTCTCCTTCGTTTTTAAGACGCTCAATAAGTTCATCAGCATTAGCTTTTACAACATTAATCTTTATGCCAGTTTCATTTTCAAAGGCTTCGTATTGATTCTCATCAACTTTATAGTGTCTCTGACTATATAAATTGATTTCATTAGACTCTTTTGGGGTCTCACCACAACTTAACAAAACTAAGATCGTTGATATAAATAGTACAATTCTTTTCATATAATTATATTTTTATTCTATTTTTTTTATTAAATATTTGAAGCAACAAAATTATGTTTATTTAGAACAAATCCAAATAAAATGGAGGGTTTTTATAAGATAGAATTTAAACTCACAATTTCTTTAAAGAATGTACTTGCCTTACCTCCGATAATAACTCTATCACCCATATTTTCACACATTAATAATCCTCGTCTTTGTGAGATTTGTAAAGCTTTTAAAGTATCTTTTTTTAAAATATCAGACCAGTAAGGAACTAATGAGCAATGTGCAGATCCTGTAACTGGATCTTCTAGTATTAAAGATTGTGGTGTAAAAAATCGTGAAACAAAATCAGAATGATTGCCTATGGACGTAACACATACTCCACCTGGATCCAGATTTATTTTATCAAATATATTTTGATCTATTGTTATATTTTGAATATCAGATTCACTTTCATAAACCAAAATGTAATCTCTAGACTTTAAAACAAATTTGGGTTGAATACTGATAGCTTTTT
Organism: uncultured Flavobacteriaceae bacterium; assembly: GCA_964275595.1. Taxonomy (GTDB): domain Bacteria; phylum Bacteroidota; class Bacteroidia; order Flavobacteriales; family Flavobacteriaceae; genus SGZJ01. The sequence goes on along the minus strand of CAXYDM010000004.1, from coordinate 22,163 downwards.
TTATAATCTCAGGAAGAGTAGTGTGCACTGGATTTCTTGATGGAAAGTTTAATTGATAAGTATTATTCTTTACAAGAACTTCCAGTTTTCCACTAAAAGTTTCAAATATAATTTTATCAAAATTATATTTGAACTCACTTATTATACAATGAGCAGCTGCTAAGGTTGCATGACCACATAAATCCATTTCAATTTCTGGAGTAAACCATCTTAGGAGTATTTTATTTTTTTTAATAATTATAAATGCAGTTTCTGGAACAGAATTTCTTTTACTTATTTTCAAAAGTATCTCATCAGAAAGCCAATTATCTAAAGAGACTATACAAGCAGTACTTCCTTTGCATGATTCACTAACAAAGGCATCAATATGAAATATATTTAAATCCATTAATAACTAAATTAATTAATCCTTAAATTAGATTATTCAAATAAAATGAAAAAAATGAAAAAATCACTATCTATTTTAATGTTAATATTAGCTATTGTATGCTTTATATGGGCTGGAGAGGTAGATCTTGAACTTTTTAGTATCGCAGTTATGACCATTGGATCTGGCACAACTATTTGGCAAACAATTGCTTTTATAATCCTAGGAGTTCTTATATTAAGAGTTAGAAAAAAGATTTACAAATTATGATTTTCTTTACTTGGCATAAAAAATTGGTGAAAAAAAATTTAGAATTTTGGAAAATGAGTAGCTATACAGCAATGTGGATCTCTTTTTTAAAAGGCCTAATTATTGGGGCTCTTATTATTTATTATTTTAGTTAATAGTATATTATATTTGCATTGAATAAAGTTAGACTATGAGAATTGAACAGATATATACAAAATGCCTTGCACAAGGTGCTTACTACATTGAAAGTGATGGAGAAGCAGCAGTAATAGATCCACTTAGAAAAGTTTCCGAATATATTGAATTAGCTGAAAAATCAAATTCAAAAATTAAATATGTGTTTGAAACACATTTCCACGCTGATTTTGTTAGTGGCCATCTAACCCTTTCTAAAAAAACAGGTGCTTCAATTGTTTATGGACCAAATGCAAATCCTGATTTTGATGCAATAATAGCCAAGGATAATGATGAGTTCAAAATTGGAAAAATAACTTTAACTGCAATACATACACCAGGACATACTTTAGAAAGCACTTCTTATTTATTAAAAGATGAATTTGGAAAAGATCACTGTATATTCACTGGAGACACACTATTTTTGGGAGATGTTGGTATTCCAGATGTAGCGCAAAGATATATGGGTGTTTCAAAAGAAGAACTTGCAGGTATTTTATACGAATCTGTTAACAATAGAATTAAACCACTTTCTGATGAACTTACTGGTTTATCCAGGTCATGGAGCTGGATCAGCTTGTGGTAAAAATATGATGAAAGAAACTGTGGACACATTGGCTAATCAGAAAAAAATCAATTACGCACTTAATGGATCCTTTTCAAAAGTTGCTTTTATAAAAGAGCTTACCGATAATTTACCCGAACCCCCAGGCATACTTTCCATTAAATGTAAAACTTAATCAAGAGGGTTATTTGATTTTGAAACAGTTTTAGAAAAAAATTCAATCCCTTTAGCAATCAATAATTTTGAGTTACTTGCAGCAGAAAAGGATACAATAATTTTAGACGTTAGAAATCAAAAAGACTTCATAGATGGACACATTCCAAATTCGCTTTTTATCGGCTTAAATGGCACATTTGCACCATGGGTTGGAACATTAATAAAAGATATCAATCAAAAGATTCTTTTAATAACTCCTGTAGGAAAAGAGACAGAAGCTATAACAAGACTTTCAAGAATAGGATATGACAATTGTATTGGCTTTTTAAAAGGAGGATTCCAAACATGGAAAAAAAATAAAAATAAAATCACTAAACTTAATTCAGTGTCAGCAACTTCTTTTGTAGACACATTAAAAGTTAATAAAATAAATATTTTAGATGTAAGAAAAGTTTCTGAATACAACAATAACCATATTGAAGCTAGTCATAATAAACCCTTGAGTATTATTGGAAATGAATTTAATGATATTGATAAAGAAGATGATATTTATGTGCATTGTGCTGGTGGATACCGATCAGTAATTGCTATTTCTATTCTAAAACAAAAAGGATTTGAAAACTTAATTGATGTTGCTGGAGGTTTTGGAGCAATAAAAAAAAGCAATCTTAATGAAAGTTGCTACAGCTCTTTTGCACAATGTGCTGGCTAGCGATTTGTTTTAGCAAATTTTAAAGCAACCCATTGATTTTTAACTTTAGATTCCACCAAGGAAAGATTTGAGCTTTTTGCAGCTTTTTCAATACTATTAATATCTCTTTGATAAAACCCACTTAAATAAAGTAGTCCACCAGTATTTAACATTTTAGAATAAATAGGTATATCAACTAACAATACATTTAAATTAATATTAGCAAAAATGTTATCATAAGTAAACTGCATTAACTTATGAACTTCTCCTTCGTAAACATTAACGTTTTTAGAGTTATTTCTTTCGATATTCTCTATAGAATTTAAATAACACCAATTATCAATATCAATCGCATCAATTTTAGTTGCACCTCTTTTTTCTGCTAAAATTGCTAAAACTCCGGTACCACTACCAATGTCACAGACTGATGAATTAGAAAAACTATTCGCTAAAATAAAGCTTATCATCATTGATGTAGTTTCATGGTGCCCAGTACCAAAACTCATTTTTGGTTCAATAACTAAGTCATATTTATAATTACTTTTTTTATGAAATGGAGCTCGAACACAACAAGTTTTATCTACATAAATAGGTTCAAAATTACTTTCCCATTTAATATTCCAATTTTGCTTTTTAACATTATAAAATTCGAAGGATATATCAAACTCAATTGAATTTAAAATTTGAATATCTTCAACATGCACAGAAGACAATATAGTAGAGTCAATATATGCGGAAATACCATCATTATTTTCTTGAAAACTGTCAAAGCCCAATTGACTTAATTGAGCTATTAGAATTTCACAACCAGGATTTAAGGGTTCAACTTTAAAATCATAGCAAACAAAAAGACTCTCAGACATTAGAATGAGTTTACAATTGAAAAGAAATCTGTAGAATTTAATGAAGCTCCACCAATTAACCCTCCATCTACATCCTCCATAGAAAATATTTCTTTTGCATTATTAGGCTTTACACTACCTCCATATAAGATAGATACTTTTTGTGCTAATTCAGTACTATATTTTTGTGAAATAAAATTTCTTATAAAACTATGCATTTCTTGAACTTGATCAGAGCTTGCAGTTTCTCCAGTTCCTATTGCCCAAACTGGCTCATATGCTAAAATAATATTATCCCAGTCTGAAGAGTTTAAATGAAATAAAGATTCTGAAATTTGATTTGAGATAATAGTAAAATGGTTGTCAGTTTTTCTGTCTTTTAGTTGTTCACCAAAACAAAAAATAATTCTCATAGAGTTCTCTAGTGAAGTATCAACTTTATGTTTTAATAAATCATGTGTTTCATTAAAATACTCTCTTCTTTCACTGTGGCCAATTATTGTAGTCTTAATCCCAATACTTGACAACATTTTTGCAGAAACCTCACCAGTATAAGCTCCATTGATATTTTGGTGTACATTTTGAGAAACTACTTCAATATTTTTATCGATTAGCGAATCTATTGCAGTCTTTAGACTTACAAATGAAGGAGCGATCATAACTTCACATCCAGAATGGTTAGTTTCTCTTAATAATTCATTTATTAAAAGTTTAGTTTCTTGTAAACCATTGTTCATTTTCCAATTTCCTGCTACAATTTTTTTTCTTGACATTTTTTTATTTTTTAATTTAACTTAACTCTAGGGTCTAAAAATCTATATACAAAATCTACTAAAATATTGATTGTAATAAACATAAATGCTATCACCAATACAGAACCCATAATTACAGGCAAATCTAATGTATTTAAGGCATTTACAATCTCTTTACCCAAACCATTCCAACCAAATATATATTCAACAAAAACTGCCCCGGCTAACATAGATGCAAACCATCCAGAAATTGCAGTTATTACAGGATTTAAAGAGTTTTTTATAGCGTGGTTCTTAATAATCTGGTATTCCGTAAGACCTTTAGATCTCGCTGTTCTAATAAAATCCTGAGATAACACATCTAACAATTCATTTCTCATTAATTGACTAATGACTGCTAATGGCCGAATTCCTAATACAATTGACGGTAGAATTAAATTTTTTAAATTAAAGATATACTCTTCCCCAAAATCATCTAGCTCATAAATATTTCCCGTCATATTTAAATTAGTATACTCATTTAAAATAAAGCCAAATACCCATGCAAATATAATTGCACTAAAAAATGATGGTACACTCATCCCTATTGTACTGATAAATTGAATAAAATTATCAATAAATTTATCTTTATTCAATGCAGATATAACCCCAAATAAAATACCAATAACTATGGCGATAATAATTGAAGAAATTGCTAAAATAAGTGTGTTGGGAAGTGTATTTTTAATGATTTCACTAACATTTTTACCTTGTTTTGTGAATGATGTTCTCAAATATGGAAATTTAATTACAAAAAAAAATGAGTTGGTTTGAAAAATAGTTTTGTAATTATATTTATTCTTTTCTAAGAAAGTGTAATCATCAATGTTTTTAGAATGAATTGAAAATGGGGATAAATCATTAATATAAAGTAAGTATTGCTTGCCAATTGGTTTGTCAAAAGCATACTTTTTTTTGATATTGATAAGCTGCTCTGAATTATCATTTTGACCCAACATCATTTGTGCAGGATCTCCTGGCAAAACACTAAAGAGAAAAAAGATAACTGTAACGACACCAAATAAAGTAATTATAGAATATAAAAATTTATTTAATAAGTACATTTAAAGGTTGGTTAAATTTAAGGCTTGAAAATCATTCCAATGAGTTTTTTGAATAATTGTTCCCTTATGTAGTTTTATTGCAGCAGGATTAGATCTTACTATAGTTTTAAGTGCAGTTTCATCACAAAAATAAAAATCTAATTCAATATTATTGTTAGATTCAAAACTATCAACATCAATTAAACCAGACGCAGTAAGACCAATTATTTTAAAATCATTTTCATTTGCTAGTTTAATGGTTTCTTTTAATCCATCTATCGCATCCTTCTCCATTTTTGATATATTATAAAAAACAAAAATTAAAAGTTTGTCTTCAAGCATAAGTACATCTGTATAATCAATATCATCTAATTCCATAGAAAAATCATGAATAGGTGGTTCGTATCCTTCCTCTAAGAGTTCAGTATCTACAGAAATAAACTCACCCTCTACATCTGGAAAATTACCTCTAGTAGATATTACCTTATTTTCTCCCTCAACATTAAAAAGCCAATCGTATCGAAATATTGCCTTTTTAGAATCCTCTGGTATTACCATATTATCTATAATATTAGCACCTACTTTATAGGGTCTAAAATCTATTAATGGTAAATGTGATAGTACCTGATTTACAATTACCACACATAAAGTGAAAGAAACTACCGGAAAGAAGTACAATAATAATTTATTTGTAAAAAGTGGCTTAATATACTTAAGTCCCATCATCATTATAACAATTAATACCAGTAGTATTAAATCTTTAGTGAAAGATTCCCAAGGAGTTAGTTTAATAGCATCACCAAAACACCCGCAATCAGTAACCTTATTAAAATATGCCGAGTACCAAGTTAAAAAGGTGAAAAATACTATCATTGCAAAAAGACTATAAACGGTAAATTCTTTTTTTAATCCAATCAAAAGAAATACTCCAAGTAAAACTTCTAAAATGACAATAAATATTGCCATTGGTAATACATATGGTAATAAGAATTCAATATCAAAAACAGTTGGCCCAAAATATTCTTCGAGCTTAAAGGAAAACCCAACAGGGTCATTAATTTTTATTAAACCTGAAAATATAAATAATAGACCAACAAATAGCCTCGAAATAGTAACTAAGTACTTCATAATTTATTCTTTTAAATGTATTAGAGCAAAAACTGCATAGTTAACAATATCTTGATAATTAGCGTCAATTCCTTCACTGACCAAAGTCTCTCCTTTATTATCTTCAATTTGTTTAACTCTTAAAAGTTTCTGTAGAATTAAATCTGTTAAGGAACTAACTCTCATATCTCTCCATGCCTCACCATAATCATGATTTTTATCTACCATCAAGGATTTGGTTAATTCACTGTGATTGTTAAATAATTTTAAAGATTCCTCTAAATTTAAGTCTGGGTTTTCCACAACTCCCATCTCAATTTGTATTAGGGCCATTATTGAATAATTGATTATACCAATAAATTCAGAATATTGACCTTCATCAACTTTTCTTGTACTATTTTGCTGTAAACCTCTTATTCGTTGTGCTTTTATAAATATTTGATCAGTTAAAGATGATAATCTTAAGATTCTCCATGCAGATCCATAATCTTTCATTTTCTTTGAAAAAAGCTCTCTGCACTGGTTAATAACATAATCATATTGTTTTATAGTATTTTGCATAACTAAGATGAATTTTACGTAAATTTCGCTTAAATATTTATAAACTTCAAACATTCAATATTAAACTTTTAAAAGTTAGTAGTTTTTAAATTATATGTAAATTAAAATGAATATAAATTGCAAAGGAAAATTAATTGATATTTCATCTCCAAAAGTGATGGGTATTTTAAATCTCACACCGGATTCTTTCTATGATGGAGATATGTATAATAATGAAAAGACTATATTAAATCAAGTTGAAAAAATGTTAAATGATGGTGCCTCATTTATTGATTTAGGAGCATACAGTTCTAGACCAGGAGCTACACATGTTTCTGAGGATGAAGAAAAAAATAGGATTATTAAAATCGTAGAACTTTTAGCTAAAGAGTTCCCAAAAGCAAATTTATCTATCGACACTTTTAGAAGCAGCGTGGCAGATGAATGCTTAAGTGCAGGTGCTTCAATTATAAATGATATAACTGCTAGTGAATATGACACTGAAATATTAAAAATAGCTCATAAACACAATGCACCTTATATCATGATGCATATGAAAGGAATGCCAGGAAATATGATGAAAAATAATAAATATAACAACTTAATAAAAGATATACTTTATTACTTTTCTATGAAAATAGAAGCAGCTAGATCTGCTAAAGTTAATGATATAATTGTAGACCCTGGATTTGGGTTCTCAAAAGATATAGACCAAAATTATAGCTTACTTAAAAATTTGGATTTACTTAAATCTCTAGACTTACCTATTCTTGTTGGTTTGTCCAGGAAATCTATGATTTATAAATTACTAGAAACTACACCAGAGTATGCGTTAAATGGGAGTACAACATTGAACACCGTAGCTCTATTAAACGGCGCTTCTATTCTCAGAGTTCATGATGTTAAAGAAGCTATGGAATGTATAAAGATTACAAACCAATTTAATAAACAATAATTATGTGTATATTTATCAGTCAATGGATGTTTTTAAAGAAATATTAAATTTTTCTATAGTTGATTTTGCAGATGTATTTTTAGTCGCATTACTTCTTTACTCTTCTTACAAATTACTTAGAGGAACAGTAGCTATAAATATCTTTATTGGTATAATACTTATTTACTTTACTTGGAGAATAACAGATTTTCTGAATATGAAGTTATTGAGTATTATTATAGATGGATTTATGAGTGTAGGTATTATAGCCCTAATAGTTGTTTTTCAACCTGAGATAAGAAAATTTTTATTAATGATTGGATCTGCAAATATTTCAAAAAAAGGCTCTTTTATTGAAAAATTCAACTTCATTAAAAATCAAGAAAACGTAGCTACCGACATTAATTCAATTGTCAATGCAAGTCAAAACATGTCTGAATCCAAGACTGGTGCATTAATAATTATAGAAAGGAATAACAGTTTAAATTTTTTACTTGAAACTGGTGACCAAATGAACATTTCTGTAACTCAATCAATTATTGAAAGTATCTTTTTTAAAAATAGTCCTCTTCATGATGGGGCGGTAATTATTGCTAACAATACTATAAAAGCTACAAGAGTAGTTCTTCCAATTAATAATGATAAGCAAATACCAAATCGGTTTGGACTAAGACATAAAGCAGCTGTAGGAATTACAGAGAAAACAGATGCATTAGCTATTGTTGTTTCAGAAGAAACTGGTCACATATCTTACATAAAAAATGGTGAATTTGTTTCTTATGATAACCAAAATACACTAAGTGATTTAATAAAAGGTGACTTAAATTAACTTACGTTCTTTACTTGAAACTGAACATCATATAGTTTTTTATAATAACCATTCATATGATTGATTAACTCTTTATGCGATCCCTGTTCAATAATATTACCAGAATCCATTACTATAATATTGTCAGCTTTTTTAACAGTCGCTAACCTGTGAGCAATTATTAAGGAGGTTCTATTTTTTGTTAACTTTTCAGTTGCATTTTGAATCAAAATTTCTGAAGCAGAATCTATAGAGGAAGTAGCTTCGTCCAAGATTAGTATTTGAGGATCTGATACATAAACTCTTAAAAATGCAATTAACTGTCGCTGACCAGATGATAACATAATACCCCTTTCTTTTACGTTGTAATAATAATTATTCGGTAAACTCATAATAAAATCATGTACACCTATTTGTTTAGCTGCAAGCTTGACCTCATTTATACTAATATTTTCATCTTTTAATGTAATATTATTAAATATTGTATCGGAAAATAAAAACACGTCTTGTAATACAATGCCAATATTTTTTCTAAGTGAAGATAATTTATAATCCATAATATTAATTCCATCAATGGATATTTCACCAGAGTCAATATCATAAAAACGGTTCAACAAATTAATCACAGAAGTTTTACCTGCCCCAGTAGACCCGACGATAGCAACCGTTGATCCCTTTTTTATATTAAACGAAATTTCATTTAGAACTTGAGTATTAGGAATGTAAGAAAAATTTACATTGTGAAAACAAACATCACCTTTGAAAGTCTTAACCGATATTTTACCTTCGTCAATTATACTTGACTTAGTATCAATAACTTTAAATACTCTTTCTGCTGCTACCATACCCATCAGTAAAGTATTAAACTTATTAGCTATCTGATTAAGAGGTCTAAACATCATGGGAATCATCATAATGAATGCCGTTAACTCTCCAACTGAAGCAGTGTTATCTGTTATAACACTAACTCCACCATACCAAACAATAACTCCTAAAGTTGAGGAAGATAAAATTTCTGCTATTGGAAAAAAAATAGAATTATACCATACTGTTTTCAACCACCCATTTTTATGCCTACCATTAATTTTTTTAAAGTTTTCGAATTCAATATCTTCTCTAGTAAATAATTGTAAAATTTTCATTCCTGTAACTCTTTCTTGTACAAATGAATTCAAATTTGAAACTTCTGACCTAACTTCTTCAAAAGCAACTTTCATATATCTTTGAAAAATTATTGTTGCAAATAAAATTAATGGCAATGTTAAGAATACTATTATACTTAATTCCCAGTTCATAATAAACATTACAATTCCGACAATGAGCATTTTTAAAATATCACTAAATATCATAAAAAGTCCTTGACCAAATATATCAGCAATTCTTTCCATATCAGTAACTGATCTAGTAATAAGCACTCCGACAGATGACTTGTCATAGTACTTCATTTTAAAATTAATTATGTGGTTATATAATAAAACTCTAATATCTTTAACTACTGATTGTCCTAACCAGCCTGCAAAGTATATAAATAAATAGTTTGAGATAACTTCCAATAAAAGAAGAAAACCCATCAAAACGATTAATTGTAAAAATCCATCGCTAAGTCCTTGAGAAATATTTTCATCCAATATTTTTTCCAATACAACGGGCCTTAGGGCACCAAAGACAGCTAATCCAAAAACAGATAAAAGAGAAAAAATAAAAATATAATTATAGGGGCTTACAAAAGCTAGAAGTCTTTTAAATAGATAAATGTTAATTATGTTTTCTTTTTTATTCATTAAATATAATTTCTTTAGGATAAGTAATATTTGTCAGATAAAGAGCATGTGCAGGAGCTGATGGTCCTGCTTTAGTTCTGTCCTGAGAAATTATAATTCTCTCAAATTCTTTTAAACTAATTTTTTTTAATCCAACATGAACAAGTGTACCAACAATTGCTCTAACCATATTGCGTAAAAATCTATTTGCTTTAATTTTAAAAATCAGTTCATCCCCATATAGTTTCCAGTTTGCATGAACCAAATCACAATTAAAAGTTTTAACATCAGATTTAGATTTAGAAAAACATTTAAAATTTGTATAATTTAATAGAATCTGACAAGCATCATTCATTAATTCAATATCCAAAACATTTTTGATATAATAGCTTCTGTTGTTATTAAAAACATTTTTATGTAGTGATATTTTATAATCATACTCTCTAAACAAGGCATCAAATCGAGCATGAGAATCTATATTTACTTCATAAATATCGTTAATAGAAATATCTTTTGGTAAAAATGAATTTAAATCGTGTAATAATTTACTAATATCAGTAAGCTTTATGGAATCGAAATGAGCACACATTTTAACAGCGTGTACGCCAGAATCAGTTCTTCCCGCTGCATAAATTGGGGTATCAACTTTAACCAAAAGACTTAATGCTTTTTCAATACAGCTTTGTACAGAAATAGCATCAGGTTGATTTTGCCAACCATGATAATTAGTGCCATCATAAGAAAGATCCATAAAATATCTCAAAACAAATTAATATTTTTGTTAGCATAACAAATATAGAGAGATTAACTTGATAAAATAAAAATGAAAAAGATTCTTTTAATTTCTGATACGCACGGATATATTGACCAAAGAATAATTCAATATGCAAAACAGTCAGATGAAACTTGGCATGCTGGGGATATAGGAGAATTAAAAGTTACAGATGAATTAAAAAAAGTAACCACTTTAAGAGCTGTGCATGGAAATATAGACAATAATAAAATTAGGGCTGAGTACCCAGAAAATTTAAGATTTCAGATTGAAGAAATGAAAATATGGATAACTCATATTGGCGGTTATCCTAATAAATACAATCAAAGAATCAGACAGGAAATTTATACTAATCCACCAGATATTTTCATATGCGGTCATTCACATATACTCAAGGTTATTAACGACAAGAAATTAGATTGTCTACACATCAATCCAGGAGCAATAGGCAAACATGGATTTCATCAAGTGAGAACTATGATAAGGTTTGAAATAATGAAAAGCAAAATTCAGAACTTAGAAGTTATTGAATTTAAAAGACAATAAACTAGCGAATTCTATCAATTGAACTTACTAAATCGTCATCTTTTCTTATTGCCTTAATGGCACAAAAAATTAAGTAACTTGACAAGAAAGGGTTCAATATAGCAGCATACATTAAATATTCGAGCAAAATCGAAGGCATTAAATCAATTAATGCACTTAATGAATGATAAAAATAAAAGACAGTAAATAAGCACATAAACAAACTAAATCTAAAATTTATCAACGAAAGTCTTATCTGAGAACGTCTAGATTTAAATAATAAGATAGTTAATAGACATACTACAGAAATTAACAGAGGAATAAAAGATATTAGTACTAAAATTATATCAATCTCATTAGCACCATTGAATAAATCTATTATAATTGGGTATCCTTTCTCATACCACTCTAAACCAAAAAACCAATAAAGAAAATAAAATAAACCAGCTACAAATAGATATAATGATTGAATTCTTTGGATCATAACAAATAATTTAAATTGAAAATCAAAAATAATAGTTTATGATCAAAAATAATCAATATTAAAAAATAAGTTGTATAATTGCATTGTTATTACTTACTTCTTACATGTAATATATTTATTATTTCAAAAAATTATACTTCATAAAAAATTTCCCAGAAAAATATTATTAATAAACATAAAAACAAAAAATGTTTGAAATTTCAAAATTAAAAGAATTAAAGCTACCTGAGTTGCAGGAAATAGCTGAAAAATTAAGTATTTCTAAATTTAAATCTCTAAAGAAATTAGATTTAGTCTACAAGATACTAGATCATCAAGCGGATAATCCCACTGAAGAAGCTAAAAGACCTCCAGTTAGAAGAAAACCAGTTAAATTAAGAAAGCCTGTAGAGGCTAAAAAATTGGAAAATAATTCTAAAACTGAAAAGACTATCGAAAAAAAATCAGATCAAAAAGATGAAACGATTGAGATCAATAAGGTTAAAAAAAATGAAAATAGTACTCCGAGAAACAAACCAAATTCAGAGCATACTCCAAGACCTAGACCTCATAAACACGATAACAATCGTCATAATAACAAAGATAACGGCAATAAAGATAATCGAAATAGATACCGTGAACCTGAGTTTGAGTTTGATGCAATTATTGAAAGTGAAGGTGTATTAGATTTAATGCAAGACGGATACGGTTTCTTGAGATCTTCGGATTATCACTATTTATCATCTCCCGATGATATATATGTATCACAATCACAAATTAGATTATTTGGTTTAAAAAAAGGAGATACTGTTCTTGGAAATGTGAGACCACCAAAAGAAGGTGAAAAATACTTTCCACTAATCAAAGTGAATAAAATAAACGGATTAGATCCACAAGTTGTTAGAGATAGAGTTTCATTTGAACATTTAACTCCATTATTTCCGCAAGAAAAGTTTAACCTTGCAGATAAAAGTAATACCATCTCTACAAGAATTATGGATTTATTTTCACCAATTGGAAAAGGTCAAAGAGGAATGATTGTATCTCAGCCTAAAACTGGTAAAACAATGCTATTAAAAGATGTTGCAAATGCTATAGCAGCTAATCATCCAGAAGTTTATCAAATGATTCTTTTAATTGATGAGAGACCAGAAGAGGTTACAGATATGCAAAGGAATGTTAAAGGTGAAGTAATTGCTTCAACATTTGATAAAGAAGCACATGAACACGTTAAAATTGCAAATATAGTTTTAGAAAAAGCGAAAAGATTAGTTGAATGCGGATATGATGTGGTAATTCTTTTAGATTCTATAACAAGATTAGCACGTGCATACAACACTGTTCAACCAGCTTCTGGTAAGATCTTAAGTGGTGGTGTAGATGCTAATGCCTTACATAAACCAAAAAGATTCTTTGGAGCTGCTAGAAATATTGAAAATGGTGGTTCATTATCTATAATTGCCACAGCATTAACAGAAACTGGGTCAAAAATGGATGAGGTAATCTTTGAAGAGTTTAAAGGAACTGGAAACATGGAACTACAATTAGATAGAAAAATTTCTAATAGAAGAATATTCCCAGCAATTGATTTAACATCGTCCAGTACAAGAAGAGATGATTTATTATTAGATGCTAAAACTATTCAAAGAATGTGGGTAATGAGAAAATATTTAGCAGACATGAATCCTGTAGAAGCTATGGAATTTATTAATGATAGATTTAAACAAACTCTTAATAATGATGAATTTCTTATCTCAATGAATGGGTAGAGATTTATTTAAATTCAAATAAATGCAAAAAAAAACCAACAAATTTGTTGGTTTTTTTTATAAGTATATTTTATTGTTATAGTGATGCAATATGCTTAGTCATATTAGACTTTAAGTTTGAAGCCTTGTTAGCATGAATAACATTTTTCTTAGCTAGTTTATCAATCATGGATATAATTGAAGGTAAAGTTTTTACAGCCTCTTTCTTTGCTGTTAATTCACAAAACTTTTTTATAGCATTTCTTGTAGTTTTATGCTGATACTTATTTCTAAGACGTTTTGCTTCATTACTTCTTATTCTTTTTATAGAAGACTTATGATTTGCCATAATTTTTTTTTTAAAAGTATTAAAATACTTATTGTTAAATTTTAGTAGCCCGTAGGGGAATCGAACCCCTCTTACCAGGATGAAAACCTGGCGTCCTAGCCGATAGACGAACGGGCCCTATTTTTATGCACTACTAAAAGTATTAATAAAAGTATTGCGGGTGCAAAAATACAACTATTTTTAAATGTTGCAACTTCTAATAGATATTTTTAAAAAAATTATTAGTAAGCTTTAGCAAAAAGAACTCTTTGATCTGAATTTTTACCAGAAAACACACACTTTCCTTGTGATTTGTCATTATCTAAAGGAATACATCTTATTGTAGCTTTTGTTAGTTGCTTAATTTTATTTTCAGTTTCTAAACTACCATCCCAATGAGCTGAAATAAAACCGCCTTTATTTTTCAAGACTTCTTTAAATTCCTCAAAAGAATTAACCTCAGTAGTATTTTCTAACCTAAAATTATTAGCTCTTAAAAATAAACTTTGCTGAATATCGTCTAAGACTTTTGGTATTTGAGAATCAATAGAATCAATAGAGATTATACTTTTTGAAAAATCATCTCTTCTTGACAATTCAACAGTTTTATTTTCTAAATCTTTAGGACCTATCGCTATTCTTAAAGGAACTCCTTGAAGTTCATGTTGGGCAAATTTAGCCCCTGGTCTGTATGTAGTTCTATTGTCAAACTTCACCGAAATATTACTTTTTTGTAAGTCTTTGGTTATTTTATTTGCTAAATCTGAAACCTTTTCAAACTCCGAATCTGTTTTAAAAATTGGAACGATAACAACCTGATATGGAGCTAACTTTGGTGGTAAAACTAACCCCTTATCATCACTATGCGTCATGATAAGTGCACCCATTAACCTAGTCGAAACTCCCCATGAAGTAGCCCAAACATAATTTAACTTACCTTCTTTATTTGTAAATTTAACATCGAATGCTTTTGCAAAATTTTGACCCAAAAAATGTGAAGTACCAGCTTGAAGGGCTTTTCCATCCTGCATTAAAGCTTCAATACAATATGTTTCTTCTGCACCAGCAAACCTTTCACTTTCTGATTTTAAACCTTTTACAACTGGAATTGCCATAAAATTTTCAGCAAAATCAGCATAAACTGAGTTCATTTTTTCTGCTTCAATTAATGCCTCAGATTTAGTTTCATGTGCAGTATGACCTTCTTGCCATAAAAATTCTGCAGTACGAAGGAACAACCTTGTTCTCATTTCCCATCTCACAACATTAGCCCATTGATTAATAAGGATTGGAAGATCCCTGTAAGACTGAATCCAATTTTTATAAGTACTCCAAATTATCGCCTCGCTAGTAGGTCTAACAATCAATTCTTCCTCAAGTTTAGCCTTTGGATCTACTCTTAACTTACCTTTATTATCTGGGTCGTTTTCTAATCTGTAGTGTGTTACAATCGCACATTCTTTAGCAAAACCTTCTGCATTTTTTTCTTCAGCTTCAAACAAGCTCTTAGGAACAAAAAGAGGAAAGTATGCATTTTGATGACCAGTTTCTTTAAACATTCTATCTAACTCACCTTGCATTTTTTCCCATATTGCATAACCATAAGGTTTTATAACCATGCATCCTCTTACAGCAGAGTTCTCTGCTAAATCAGCTTTTACAACTAATTCATTATACCATTTTGAATAATCTTTTTCTCTAGATGTAAGGTTTTTACTCATTCTTTCGTAAATTGTGGCACAACTATTGCAATGTAGTAGTTGTAAGGTTTGTTTTTTACAAAACTAATTAATTTTAATTAGTTCAACAATTAAATACTTTTGATATGCAATTATACTATTTTTCTAACCCAATTAGATCATTTTTAAACATATTTATCTTAATCAGTATAACTGCATGTGGAAGCTATCAAAACTCCAGTGTTATGACCGATGATATTTATGAAAATGATAAGGTTGTAACTACTCAAGTTCTTGAAGTTCAGCAACTAGCAAATTCTCAAAACACATTTTACAAAAATGCTTTTAGTGAAAAGTCAAAAGAATACGAATTAATTAATAATGAAAATGATATTTTATTTACTGATGCTGAACAGTACAGTGATGCAAATATTGAAAATGACTCAACTGACGTCACTTATGGACCTTGGGGAGATAATAAAACAAATGTGACTATTAATATGCTAGGAGGACACTCCATGTATAGTATTCGTGGCTCAAGAAGTAATTACCCCTCTTGGTTATGGAATAACGGTTATGGATATGGAAATGTATTTGGATACGGACTTCACAGTTGGGGTTATGGGTATGATATGTTTTGGACTCGTCCATTTCATTACAACCTTCACAACGGATTATTCTTCCCATTTTGGAATAACATGGGATGGTATGGATATGGATATAATTATGGTGGATGGCCTGGAAATTGGTATGGCAACGGTTACTACAACTACAATAGTTTTTACAGAAATACCAATGTAGCCAATGTCTCAGG
Source organism: uncultured Flavobacteriaceae bacterium (assembly GCA_964275595.1). Lineage (GTDB taxonomy): Bacteria > Bacteroidota > Bacteroidia > Flavobacteriales > Flavobacteriaceae > SGZJ01. Next base: position 5,807 of record CAXYDM010000004.1, on the reverse strand, counting down.
AAGAAGAGGTTCATCATCTTCTCTTAGTGGTAGATCTGGTAGCTTTAGTAGTAGGGTTTCAAAAAATAATTACACTAGTCAGTCAAGAATTAGTGACAATATGATAAATTCCAGCCTAAGAGATAGAACATCAAGAGTTGAACAATTAAATAAAACTTTAGCTACAAAGCCGAATTATTACACTAAACCTAGTAGTTCTTCTAAACCTAATTCTAATTGGGCTCCAGCAAATAACAGCAAACCTAGAAATAATTCAAAACCTAGCTATAATAACTCTAAACCTAGTTATAACAATTCTAAACCTAGTTACAATAGCTCACCTAGTTACAATAGCTCAAGCTCTAGTCGTCCTAGTTTTAATTCTTCTAGCCCATCAAGAAGTAGTAGCTCTAGTTCATCAAGCAGAGGAAAAGGTGGAGGTAATTAACATATTAATTTAAAAAAAATGAATAAATTTTTTCTCTCTTTAATCTTTATTTTTGGAACTGAATTTATTATCTCTCAAAATATTTTTGATGCGTTAAGATATTCAAATGATAAAGTTGAAGGCTCGGCTAGATTCTCGGCAATGTCTGGTGCTTTTGGAGCTTTAGGTGGGGAGTTATCTGCTGTGAGTATTAACCCAGCTGGCTCTGCAATTTTTAGTAAAGGAATAGCTTCATTTACTGTTTCGAATTACAAAACATCTAATGACTCAGATCTTGTTAATAATTCTCTTAATAACGCTATGGAGTCAAATATTGACACTAAATCTAATTTCAACTTAAGTCAATTAGGAGGAGTTTTAGTCTTTAATAATATAACTAAGTCAAAGTGGAAAAAAATGACAATTAGTTTAAATTACGAACAAACTAGCAATAATTTTAATAAATTTAATACATCTGGAATAAACACTAACGGCGTTGATAGTTATTTTTTATCCTATGCACAAGGTCTTCCACTAGATGAAATTTCTGCATTTGAAGGAGAGTCAATAACGCAAGCATATTCAGAAATTGGGAGTTATTTCGGTTATGCAAATCAACAGGCTTTTTTAGGATATGAATCTTTTATAATTGAACCAGAGGATGTAGATGATCCATCAAATAACTCTTATTATTCAAATGTAAATAATGCTAATAATAATGGATATTATCAAGATTATTATTTCAAATCTAGAGGGTATAATTCTAAAGTAAATGCAAATATTGCATTTCAATATGGAGATAATTTATTTGTTGGCGCTAACCTTAACCTACACTCGATTGATTATGACCAATCAACATATCTGTTAGAAACTAATAATAATGTTGGTGAAGATGTAGGAGTATATGTAAGTGATATTGGCTTTGAAAACAACTTATCCGTGTTAGGAGAAGGAATATCAGTTCAATTAGGAGCTATTGCAAAAGTAAATGATGTTTTAAGATTAGGTTTTACATATGATTCTCCAACATGGTATACCATTACGGAAGAAACTTCTCAATATTTAAGTACAACTAGATTTGAAGTTAATGAATTTGACGCAGTAGTAATAGAACAAAGTCTAAACCCAAATGTTATTAATGTTTTTCAAGACTATAAAATTCAAACTCCTTCAAAAATAACAGGAAGTGGCGCATTGATTTTCAAAAAAATTGGGCTTTTAAGTTTTGATTACTCTATAAAAGATTATAGTTCAATCAAGTTTAATCCTAGTAATGACCCTCATTTTATTGAACAAAATAATATAATATCGAATTCTCTAGATCAAGCAATTAGTTATAGAATTGGAGCAGAAATTCTTCAGAACAGAATGTCTTACAGAGCTGGATATAAATTTGAAGAAAGTCCTAGAGGAATCACTAATCATGATTTAAAAGGGTTTTCACTTGGTTTAGGATATAAAATTAATAACAGTAGAATTGATCTTTCTTTTGAAAAATTTAGTTTAACTGATACACATCAAATGTTCGATGCAGGGTTCTTGGGCAACATAAATCTAGATAAGGAAAAATCTGTAATAAAATTATCAGTTGTTACAGTATTATAAGATACTATTAGTGTTGTTTTTCTAAAAAAATCACCTCTATTTCTGGGTAACGATTTAATTGATAACAAACAGCTTTGTTATTCGTCTTAGTTGTTGTTATATCAAAAGTGCAGTTTGTGTGCATCTCTTGATTTATAATTTCTAAGCTATATTCCTTTATTATCTTCATAACATTGTTCATCTGCAAGTAGTTAAATTTAAGTTGAATTGGAATAGTTATTTCTCTTGTAATGATTTTATTTGCCTCAAGAGTTGCTTTAGCACATTCTTTATATGCTGAAACTAATCCTCCTACACCCAGCTTAGTACCTCCAAAATAACGAACTACTACGATTAGAATATTAGTAATATTAAATGATTGTATTTGACCATAAATAGGCATACCAGCACTGTTGCGTGGTTCACCATCATCATTTACTCTAAATACAGTATTTTCTATCCCAATTTGATAAGCATAACAAAAATGTCTTGCACTATGGTGTTTTTTCTGTAAAGATTGAATATAATATTTTATTTTTTCAGTATCAGAGACAGGAAAGGCATACCCATAAAATTTACTTTGTTTTTCTTTAAGTAAATATTCAGACTTTATATCAATAGTACGATATGTATTTTTCATTACTATTTATATATTATTATAAGTAAATAGATAAACTCTATCTTTTGAGGCTAAAGTGACCTGTAAATTCTTTGATTAGAGATTCAGCATCTCCGAAGACTACATCGAGTCTAATCGTAAACCAGTAATCTGTAGCTGGCAGATTTTCTCCGTTAAAGGTTCCATCCCATCCAGGTCCAAGTGGACTAAGTTGTTTTAGTAGTTTACCGAACCTGTCGTAGATATATATTTTGGCAAGTGGTCTAGTTTCTATTCCTTCGACGCGCCATGTATCGTTATATCCATCTCCGTTTGGTGTAAAGAAGTGCGGATAATCAATCACTAGTACTTGTGTTGATCCAGTACCACAACCATTTATATCTCTAGCGATAACGCTGTGGAATCCAGGGGTAACATCTTCAAAGGTTCCACTAGTTTGCCATGGTCCATCGTCTAAGCTAAATTCATAAATTCCTTCTCCACTAGCAGAAGCTTCTATAATATGTAGATCGGCAAAAAATTCTGTAGTAACCACTGCGCTTACTTCTGGCGGTGAACTTGGGTCTACTAAAGTAGTAACCGTATACTCACATCCAGTAGCTAAGTTTGTAGCAACGGCAGTAAATGTTCCACCCACTAAAGGAGTGTAGGTTACACTAGTGCTTACGAGTGTTCCTGTTGGGTCGAACCATTCAAAGCTATAAAGAGCTGGATCAAGTCCAATATCCATTACAACAGGATCTAATAGTTCGGATCCATTTACGTTAACACATCCAAGGTAAACATCCTCTAAGAAGAATTCTGGAAGTAAGTTCACGATTAATGTTAAGTCGGTAGTAGCGTAACACTGCGCATCGGCAGTAGTATCGTTGTCTACTCTAGCATAGATAATCTGAGGATTACTTGTATTCTCATAAGAGTTTGGTAATGGATTGGTTCCTAGTTCTGCATCAATTTGGTTATCGTAATAGGTAACAGTAAAATTAGCAGGGTCTTGTCCGTCTAATATTTCCTCGTTTTGAGTACTTAAATCAAATGTACCAAAGCCATCATTATCTGCTAGATTATCACAGATGATATAGTTAATACGATCTAAGTCACTATTGGCCTGTGCAGCTTCTTGTACTTCGATTGTAATACTAGGTACTGCGATAAAGCATCCTGTAGTATTGTTCGTGATATTTACAAATAACTGTTGTGGATTAGTAAGGTTGGTGTAAGGACTAACTAAAGCGTTATCTCCATTATCAGCATCCTCTTGTGTTTCATGGTAAGTAACCGTAAAGTTTAAAGGATCTTGTGTTCCTAGTATTGATGCGCTTACTGTATCTAAATCAAAGTCAAAGAATCCATCGGTATCTATCTCACAAGCAATGTACTGATCTGCAGCAGATACATCTGGTAATGGATTAACAACAAGATCAAAAGTAACGATCGTATAACATGCTGTTATATCATTGGTTACCCTTACATAAATAGTCTGTTGACCAAGAGTTATGTTTGTATAGACCGTAGGATCTACTATGGCATTCTCTCCAAGTTCTGCATCCTCTTGTGTTTCATGATAAGTAACACTCACGCCTTCTTCTCCATTGATAATATATGCCTCGTTTATCGTAATATCAAATACCTCTAACTCATCTCCTGAAGCATCGTAATCACACAGCTCAATATTAGCTGGATCAATACTTGGTGTAGGGTTAGGAAGTACTCTTATTGTAAGTGTAACAAAAGAATAACATGTTGTAGATGGATCGGTAACTCTAACAAATAAAGTCTGTGGGTTTAATGCATTGGTACCTACAGCAGTATTGGTATAAGCCTCTGGATCTGCAATAACATTGGTGTTTGCCATAGCATCTTGTTCTGTCTCAAAGTATTCTACAATCCAAGGGTTCCCACCAGTAATCTCTTCATCTTTAACTGTTAGATCAAAGACCGTTGTCTCATCAGCAATGATGTCATCACAAATCTCTAACGGTAATGGTTGTATAGCATCTGGTGGAAGCGATACAATAAGATCGAACTCTCCAGTAGATACACATAAGTTTTCTATACTCTCCAGTCGTACATAAATAGTCTGTGGATTAGACAGGTTATTATAAGTCTCTGGATTTACAATAGGGTTATCTCCTGTATCTGCATCTTCTTGAGAGATGTGATAAGAAAGATTAAACTCTGATGCTACTTGAGTACCTAATATAAGTGCAGTGTTCTGGGTTAAATCAAATTGAAAAAATCCGTTTAAATCATCATCACATATAATAATATCCTCAATAACAATAGGTAGTTGTGGTGAAGGGAGGGAGATAAGTTCTAAGTCTACAATACTAAAGCATCCTGTTATACTGTTCTCTGCTCTAACAAATAGTGTTTGCTGGTTAGGGACAATGTTATCATAAGGACTAGCTAAAGGGTTTAGTGCATTCTCTGCATCGGTTAAAGTCTCATAGTAAGTTATAAAAATATCCAGCTCTCCGTTAATAATATCTTCCGATACACTCTCTAGATCAAAACTAGTAAAGCCATCCGCATCTACATCACATGCCTCTAGTGGTTCTACGGTAACTGGGCTAGGTAGTGGATTAACTCTTAAGTCTAAAGTGATTGTATTTACACAGCCTGTGATATCGTTCTCTGCACGAAGATAAATCGTCTGTGCGTTAACAATATTAGTATATGGGCTAAAGATTGGAGCATCTCCTGTATCTGCATCTTCTTGAGTCTCATGGAAAGTAATACTGATTCCTGTTTGACCATTAAGTACTTGTGCTAAACTATCTTCTAGAGTAAATTCTTCTACTTCATCTCCTGTGTTGTTATCATCACAAAGTTCTAAAGGATCTGGCTGTATAAGTACTGGAAGCTCGTTTACAATAAGCGTTAAAGCAGTAGTGTTGTAGCATTCTGTTGCGATATTCTCCACACGAACATATATATCTTGTGTAAAGGCAGATACATTAGTATAGGCTAAAGGAGTCGCTATTGGATTAGTTTCTGCATTGGCATTGTCTAGAGTCTCGTAATAAGTTACTCTCAAAGTCTAGTGGATCTAGTCCGTTTAAAATCTCCTGGTTAGCAAGACTTAAATCAAATAAACCAAAGCCATCGGTATCGTTGTCACAAACCTCCAATGCACTTGGCTCAGTCTCAATCTGTGGAACATCGTTTACTACAATTAAAAGCTCTAAGTAAGTA
>CAXYDM010000003.1:0-19833 GCA_964275595.1 uncultured Flavobacteriaceae bacterium | reverse complement strand
GGATTTAGAAACATTGTTTCCAACCATTCCAGTTTTACCTGTTAATTCACAAATTCTAGACATAATCTTATAAATTTATTATAAATATTCTTAATTACGAGGTGCGAATTTACAAATTCTTTAATATATGACAAATATTATATGTCAATTTTTTAATAATTCTTTTAATAGTAGTTCAAAAGATTTATTGACTGACTTTCCAGTTACTCTTTCTCTTGAATTACCAAAGTTAAATTCAAATGAAAAAACCTTTTCTGGAGTTGCAACCCCAATATAAACAGTACCAATTTCTTTATTAGAATCCCCTTTTGTAGGACCTGCATTGCCAGTGGTAGCTAATGAATAATCTGAATTAAACATTTTTTTAACATTTAAAGCCATAGATTCAACTACTTCTTTACTGACAACAGAATATTTATCTATTAGGTCCATTTTAATACCTAAATTATTTACTTTCGAAGTTGTGGAATAACAAACTATACTACCTTTAAAAAAGGAAGAAGCACCAGCTACAGAAACTAAAGAATCAGATATTTTTCCACCTGTAAAACTTTCGGCAAAAGAAATTGTTGAATTATTAGAAATTAATTTATTAGCAATTAATTTCTCAATCGACTCATCTTCCTCATATCCAACAAATATTTCTTTAATCAAGGGTAGTAATTTATCAGCATACAAATTAATATTATTAGTTATTTTTAATAAATCATTTCCTTTTGTTGAAAGCCTTAACTTAACTCTTCCAAGACTTGGTAAATAGGCAAAGCTAATTTCAGTGGGTAAAGATTTTTCCCAATCTTTTATAATCTCAGCTATACTACTCTCGCCCATTCCATAGGTAAGTATTGTCTTGTGAATTATATGAGGTAGATTGCACTCATTCAAAATCTTTGGAACAACACTGGTTTTAATTAATTCTTTCATTTCAAAAGGTACACCAGGTAAAAAAACAAAAATTGTATTATTTTTTTTTAACCATAAACCAGGTGCACTCCCTTTAGTATTTAAAAAAACATGAGACTTAGATGGAACTAAAGATTGATCAATATTAACCTGCAACAGTGGTTGTTTTATATATTTTTTCCAAATAAATTTAATATTATCTAATACAACTTGATTGGTCACAAGAGTGTCATCAAAAAACTTAACAATTGTATTTTTAGTGATATCATCATTAGTAGGGCCTAAGCCACCAGTAACTATTACAATATTCGAACGATTAATGGAAGAATTTAAAGTATCTAAAATATCTGATTCTCTGTCCATAATTGAAGATATCCTATTGATAGATAAACCAATTTTATTAAACTCCTTGGCTATAAAAGCTGAGTTTGTATCAATTGTTTGACCAATTAAAATCTCATCTCCAATTGTAATTATTTCTGCTGTCATTATTTTATTTTTAACTTAAAAAACTCTTCATCTTCAATTTTTCCAATTAATTGATCATTAATATTTACTGATCCAACTCCTGATGGAGTTCCAGTAAATATGACATCTCCAATTTTTAGTGTAAAATATTTAGACACATATGAGATTATCTCATCGATATTCCATAACATTAAACAAGTATTACCGTTTTGAGCTAAATTTCCATTTACTTCAAGAGTGAAAGTCAAATTATTAATGTCCTTAAACTTTGATTTGTCTACCCACTTTCCAATCATAGCAGATCCATCAAATGCTTTTGATTTCTCCCATGGTAATCCTTTAGATTTTAATTCTGACTGTAAATCTCTAGCAGTAAAGTCTATTCCTAAAGATATTTCATCATAATACTTATGACTAAATTTAGGATCAATAAATTTTCCTATTTTTTTTATTTTTATCAAAAGCTCAACCTCATGATGAATATCATTGCTGAAGCTTGGAATAAAAAAAGGTTGATTTTTTAAAATAACTGAAGTGTCTGTTTTCAAAAATATAACAGGTTCAGTAGGCCGATTATTTTTCAGCTCCTTAATGTGGTCAGCATAATTTCTTCCAATACAGATTATTTTCATTTATGACAACTTATTATTGAGCGATTTTAATTTTATGGACTTTAATGTATTTTTAGTATAAAGTGGAAAATCTGCATTTAACAACCAGTTAAAATAACCAGAATCTGTATTTAAAATATCAAGAACTAATTTCCCTTTATGCTTGCCAAATGAAAAACATTCTTGATTTTTTTCATTAAAAATAATAAATCCAGCAAGGTCAGCAAATTTACTTCTTGAACTGAAGTTAGATAAAAAAGGAATGCTATTCTCTAAATCATCATATTTTTCAACTTGTGCTTTTAAAATTTCATAGGTTGCTTTTGTATCTGACTCTGCGCTATGCGCACCAATTAATTCTTTATTACAATAAAACTCATAAGCAGCAGATAAGTTTCTCTTTTCTTTTTTATGAAATATATTTTGAACATCAACACATTTATTGCCTTTTAAGCTAAAATCAATATCAGCTCGAATCATTTCTTCTGCCAATAATGGAATATCAAACCTGTTAGAATTAAATCCTCCTAAATCAGAATCTTTAATTAAAAGATGAATTTCTTTAGCTAAGTCTTTAAAAATCGGAGAGTCTTGGACTTTTTCATTAGAAATTCCATGAATTGCTACAACTTCATCAGGAATATTAATCTCGGGGTTTACTAACCAAGTATGTATCTCTTCTTTTCCCGAGGGAAATACTTTTAAAATCGATATTTCAACTATTCTATCTTTGGATATATTTATTCCTGTTGTTTCAAGATCAAAAAAACAAATTGGTTTAGATAGGTTTAATTTCATTAAGTTGAATTTTTTAAATCTCTGTATTAATGTCCCATGCCTCCAAATAGTCTTTAATACATTTTATAAACTGACTACCTAAACCTCCGTTAACAACTCTATGATCATAGGAGTGTGACAAAAACATTTTATTTCTAATACCAATAAAATCACCTTCAGACGTTTCAATTACTGATGGCATTTTTCTAATTGCTCCTAAAGCCAGAATACCAACTTGGGGTTGATTGATTATAGGTGTACCCATTATACTTCCAAAAACACCAACGTTTGTAACTGTATAAGTTCCATCTTGAACATCGTCAGGGTTTAATTTTCCTGCTCTAGCTCGTTGAGCTAGGTCATTTACCGATTTAGTCATACCAACTAAGTTTAATCGATCAGCAAACTTTATAACTGGTACAATTAAATTTCCATCTGCTAAAGATGTTGCCATTCCTATATTTATATTCTTTTTTATAAAGATATTATCATTATCTACAGAGATATTCATCATAGGGTAGGTTCTTAAAGCAACAGAAACCGCTTGCATAAAAATAGGAGTTAATGTAAGTTTTTCACCTTCTCTTTTCTCAAAATCAGATTTAACTTTATTTCTCCAATTCCATACATTAGTAACGTCAACTTCAATAAAAGACTGAACATGGGCAGATGTTTGTAATGAATCAACCATATGCTTAGAAACAAGCTTGCCCATTCTAGACATTTCAATTACACTATCATCAATAAGGTTTGATGATTTTAAACCGGATTGAAAATTAATATTATTATCTAATTTAGTTTCATTCAGTTTAGGTTTAATTAAAGTATTAGATTCTAAAAATTTTAATATATCATCTTTATTGATTCTATTATTTTTACCAGAACCTTTAATATGCTCTAAGTCTTTTAAGTCAATACCTTCTTTTTTCATTATGCTCTTGACTAAAGGAGAAAAGAACCTTTCAGAGTCACTAAATTTTATTGGTGGCTTAGCTTCATTTAAAGTAAAAGTAGGAACAGGAGCTGAAATCGATTCCTCATTGGTATTATCAGCTATTTGTGTTACACTTTCTTTTGGATCGCTTATTTTTTCAGTAGAATCAGATCCTGATACTTCAATAATTGCAATAGTCTGACCAACCTGAACAATATCATCAACCTCAAAACATTTTTCGATTAAAATTCCTTCGAACTCACATGGAACTTCAGTATCAACTTTATCAGTTGCAATTTCTAAAACAGCTTCATCCATTTCAATCTGATCACCAACATCTTTAAGCCAAGATGTGATCGTAGCTTCAGCAACACTCTCTCCCATTTTTGGCAATTTTAATTCAAATTTTGACATTTAAGATCAGATTTTATATATACACAAAATTAAGTAAAATTCGTTTAAAAAGGGGGTGAAGGCTGTAATTTATTTTATCCTAAAAATATACAATTTGACCTTTTTTATGCTTAAAGTCACTTCCAATATAAAAGCTTGTATTTGGAACAATAATTCTGAAATTATTAGTTTTTGACAAATGCTCATACTGGTAAATAATTTCAGAAAGCAAAATAGTATTAAGATCAAATACTAATAAAGAATTTTTGATTTTTTTATTTGATAATTGATTTAGACCAATTAATGTAGCTTTAAAATTAAAATTGTTTGTTAAGGATTTAGTTATTAAAAATTTATTTTCATAAATAACATTAGAATCTTGGAAGTTGAATTTAGCTGAAGTCAAAAATGATAACTCTTTAATTAAAATCAAAAACTTAATCAAAATCCAAACAACTATCTTGGAAGCTAAAAATTTATTAAAATGTTTCTTGTAAAAAATATACATGGCATTATAAAACCTGCTAAAATAAATTAAATTCTTATCGGTACTCTCACCCTTAAAATGAATTATTTTAACATCACCTAAATAATAATTTAAATAACCACTTTTTAAAGCCTTATACGATAAATCTATGTCCTCTCCATACATAAAATAATCCTCGTCAAAACCATTAACTTGATTATATATATACTTTTCAGTAAACATGAATGCACCAGCTAATACATCAACATATCCTCTTTCTTCATTTTCTAAGCTTGAATAATAAAACTTAGAAATACCAATTATTTTCATAAATGAACTAAAAAAACTAGGAATAGTTCTTTTACTTTCTTTTAAAAAAATACCCGCTCCATCAATCATATGACATCCAACAAAACCAACTTTTATATCAGATTTATAAAAGTCTAAAATTTCAGTAATAGTATCCTCTTTTAAAACCGTATCTGGATTTAAAATACATACATATTTTCCACTAGCTTTACTTACTCCAATATTATTAGCTTTTGAAAATCCTAAATTTACTTCATTCTCAACTAGTAATACAAATGGAAATTTATTTTTAATTAAACTACACGAATCATCGGTAGAAGAATTATCTACGACAATAATTTCAAATTTAATATTAGCTTTTAGTAATGATTTTTGCACACTGTAAAGACAAAGTTCAAGAAATGAACTTGAATTATAGCTTACAATAATAACGGATAAAACCAATTTATTTAAATTTTAATTGAACTTTCAAATGGGATTCTATTTGTTATACTTCTTCCTAAAGTAATTTCATCAGCATATTCTAAATCATCACCAACTGAAACGCCTCGAGCAATTGTGGATGTTACGATATCAAATTTATTTATAAGTTTAAAAATGTAAAAATTAGTAGTATCCCCTTCCATTGTAGAACTCAAGGCAAAAATAAGCTCGTTAACTTCACCTGATTTCACTTTATCGACTAAGGAATTTATATTTAAATCATCTGGACCTATACCATCCATTGGAGATATTTTACCACCTAAAACATGATACAAACCTTTAAATGAACTTGTACTTTCAATTGCCATTACATCTCTAATATCCTCAACAACACAAATAATTGAATTGTCTCTTTTTGGATTTGCACATATTTCACAAGTATCAAAATCAGAAATATTATGACAATTATTACAAAATTTAATATTATTTCTCATCAATATTAAAGCTTTAGCTAAGTCTTCTGTTTGAGTCTTTTGCTGTCTTAACATATGTAATGCTAGCCTTAGAGCAGTTCTTTTACCTATACCAGGTAACTGAGAAATTTCATTAACAGCATTTTGAATTAATTTTGATGAGAATTCCATAAAACAAACTTACAAATTAAATGATTGTATTTATAAATGTTGTATAAATTATATTTTATAATATATAACTTTAAATATGTATTTTGATATATTTACATACATGAGTTCAGGACACATATTAATAGTTATTTCATTATATTTTGGTGTATTGTTGTTAATCTCTAAATTAACCTCTAAAAATGATAATAATTTAGATTTTTTTAAAGCTGGAAAAAAAGCTCCATGGTATCTTGTAGCTTTTGGGATGGTAGGTGCTTCCCTTTCTGGAGTTACTTTTATTTCAGTTCCGGGATGGATTGAAAGCTCGCAATTTAGTTACTTACAAGTAGTTTTAGGATACTTTGCTGGTTATTTAGTCGTTAGCAAGGTATTACTCCCAGTTTATTACAAATTAAATGTTACATCAATATATGAATATTTAAATACTAGATTTGGTTATACGGCACATAAAACTGGTGCTGTATATTTTTTTATTTCGAGACTTTTAGGGGCTTCATTTAGGTTATTTTTAGTAGCTATTGTATTGCAACAATTTGTTTTTGACAAATGGGGTATTCCATATTTTGTCACAGTTATTATTTCTGTTTTATTAATTTGGATTTACACAAATAAAGGAGGGATAAAAACGATAATTTGGACAGATAGCTTACAAACTTTATTCATGCTTTTAGCAGTAGGTATTTCAATTTATGAAATATTAAACAGCTTAAATTGGACATTTTTTGATTATATAAACTCTGAGGATTTTGCTAATTATAACAAAGTTTTTTATTTAGATAATATTTATAGTAGAGAATATTTTTTCAAATCTTTTATTGGTGGAGCTTTTGTAACTATTTGCATGACTGGTTTAGACCAAGATATGATGCAAAAGAACTTAGCATGTAAATCATTAAAAGATGCTCAAAAAAACATGTTATGGTTCAGTGTTGTTCTAGTAATTGTAACTACTCTATTTATGATTTTAGGTAGTTTGTTATTTATTTACAAAGCAAAAAACGGTATACAAATACCGATGTTAGATGGACAATTAAAAACTGATTTGTTATTTCCGGAAATTGCACTTAACGGAGATCTTGGGATTGTGCTATCTCTAACATTTATATTAGGTTTAATCGCTGCTGCATACAGTAGTGCCGATAGTGCATTAGCTTCATTAACAACTTCTTACTGTATAGATTTTATCGACTTTGAAAAAAAGACTGAAAAAGAGCAATTAATTTTAAGAAAGAAAGTTCACATTTGGATGAGTTTAATTCTTGTAATAATAATTATATCTTTCAAATACCTTTTGAGCTCTAATGTAATTGATAGCTTGTTAAGGGTAGCTAGCTATACCTATGGACCTCTTCTTGGTTTATTTTCTTTTGGATTATTTACAAAATATAAAATAGATGAACGTAAATTAATTTCAGTAGTTATTTTGGCGCCAATTTTAACGTTTATCATAAGTTATTCTCCTTCGCTTTATACCTATTTATTTGTTAATAGTGATATTGAATGTAATAATACATTGTGGGAATGCTCAATTAATTACGCAAAAAGTAATTTTTATAACTTTGGATATGAATTACTCCCAATTAATGGAACATTAACATACATTGGATTATATTTGATAAAAAAATAGAAATGAAATCTAAAATTTATGTTAGTCTTTTGATTTTTGTTCTCTACAGCTGCAAAGATGAAGATTTACCGATTACAATTAATGAACCCCCATTAGTTCTTACAGAAAATATTGAAGTCTACAATCCTGATTTGATTAGTAATGACTATATATTAGCTGTTGAAAATTCGTCAACCACGTCATATCTTTTGAACAAAGAAGGAGATAAAATATTTACATGGAATTTTACAAACACAACTGGAAATGACTTAGAACTTTTAAATGACGGTAGTATTATTGGGTTATTTAAAGATGGAAACCCATCGATAGATTTTGGAGGATTTGGTGGCACTGCAAAAATTATTAACAACAGTGGTATTACAATTTGGGAATATACAGTTAGCGATAACAATAGTATAGCTCACCACGATGTGGAAATTTTGCCAAATGGAAATGTTCTTATGATTGTTTGGGAAAGAATTCAAAATCAAATTGCAGTTGAAAATGGAGTCGATTTTGAAAACGATATTTTTATTGAAAAAATAATTGAAATTAACAGATCTTCAAATACAGTTGTGTGGGAATGGAATAGTTGGAATCATATTATCCAAGATAAGTTTGAAAGCCTACCTAACTATGGTGATATTAATGAAAACCCAAATAAAATTAATATTAATTACACAATTGATAATCCACCTGGTGGGAATTTTTTTATTAATGGAGATATAATGCATGCCAATGGACTTGATTATGATGAAAGTAATGATTTAATTTACTTGAGTGTTAACTACTATGATGAAGTTTGGGTAATAGACCATAGTACAACTTTGGATGAATCTAATTCATCTAGTGGAGGTAATTATGACAAAGGTGGAGATTTAATTTATCGTTTTGGAAATCCTAATACTTACAACAGCTTGGGAAATAAAATATTTGATAAACAACACTTTCCTAACTTATTGGAAGATGGTGAAGTTGGTGAGGGAAATATCTTAATTTATGCTAACGGACTTGCTGATCAACAATCAACTATATATGAGCTAGAAATGCCAACAAATTTTGATTTATTACCAAATTATAATAATGAACCAAACATTGTATGGAGCTTTACTGATGAAAACCTTTATGCTAATAAACTTTGCGGAGCGATCAGGTTATCAAATGGTAACACTTTAATTACCGAATCAGATTATGGATTTTGGGAAGTCACGATGGATGGAGAAGTTGTTTGGAAATATAAAAAGGATGAACAAACAACTTTCTTTTGGAGATCTTACCATTACGAGCCTACTAGTGATGCTATTTCTAATCTGGGTTTTTAAATCACAAATAGTAATAAATATTTTAGCTTTAATAAATTTTAATAATAAATGTCAGTTTGTCAGTTTAAATGCTTTGGCATTCTTATTGAATATTAATTATAAACACATAAATAATTAAAAAAATGAAAAAAGGTAATATTAATGTTTCTGTTGAAAACATATTTCCATTAATTAAAAAATTTCTTTACAGTGATCACGAAATATTTTTAAGAGAGCTAATAAGTAATGCTACTGATGCAACATTAAAATTAAAACATCTTTCATCTGTAGGTAAAGAAAAGATTAAATACGGAGATCCAATCATTGAAGTTAAAATTGACAAAAAAGGAAAGAAATTACATATTATTGATCAAGGTTTGGGGATGTCCGCAGATGAAATTGAAAAATATATAAACCAAGTTGCATTTTCTGGTGCTGAAGAATTTTTAGAAAAATATAAAGACTCCGCTAAAGATTCAGGAATTATAGGGCACTTTGGATTAGGATTTTACTCAGCTTTTATGGTTTCCAGTAAAGTAGAAATTATTTCAAAATCTTACAAAGGAGATGATGCTGCTCACTGGTCTTGTGATGGATCACCAAATTTTACATTAAAAAAATCCAACAAAAAAGAAAGAGGAACTGAAATAATTCTTCACATTGATAAAGATTCAAAAGAATTTTTAGAAGATTCTAAAGTGACTGAACTATTAACTAAATATAATAAGTTCATGCCCATACCAATTAAATTTGGAACTAAAGAAGAAGATTTACCACTTCCTGAAAATGCTGAAAAAGAAGCAGTTGCAGAAAAAGTAACTGTTGATAATATCATCAACAATCCTAATCCGGCTTGGACTAAACAGCCTAAAGATTTAGAAGATCAAGATTACAAAAGCTTTTACAAAGAGTTGTATCCTATGCAATTCGAAGACCCTTTATTTAATATTCATCTAAATGTTGATTACCCTTTTAACTTAACAGGTATTCTATACTTTCCAAAAATAAATAATGATCTAAATATACAAAAAGACAGAATTCAGCTTTACCAAAATCAAGTGTTTGTGACTGATAACGTGGAAGGAATTGTTCCTGAGTTTTTAACTATGTTAAGAGGAGTTATTGACTCACCTGATATTCCTTTAAATGTTTCAAGATCTTATTTACAAGCTGATGGGGCAGTTAAAAAAATATCTTCTTACATAAGCAGAAAAGTTGCAGATAAACTTAATTCGTTATTCAAAAACAGTAGAGAAGATTTTGAAAAAAAATGGAATGATATTAAGATTGTGATTGAATATGGAATGTTGAGTGATGAAAAGTTTTTTGATAAAGCTGACAAATTTGCCTTATATCCCTCAGTTGATGATAAATATTTTACTTTTTCTGAATTGACAGATAAAATAAAGGACAGTCAAACAGATAAAGATGATAAATTAGTTGTTTTATATGCTTCTAATAAAGTTGATCAACACAGTTATATCGAAACAGCTAAAAGGAAAGGTTATGAAGTTTTACTTTTAGATTCTCCTATTATTGGGCATTTAATTCAAAAACTAGAAGGTTCAAAAGAAAAGATTTCGTTTGTAAGAGTAGACTCTGATCACATTGATAATCTCATTAAAAAAGATGATACAAAAATTTCCAAATTATCTGATGATGAGAAAAAGAAATTAGAAGATATTTTAAAAGAAGAAATCCCTTCTGAGAAATTTACTGTACAACTTGAAAGTATGGACAGTGAAGCAGATCCTTTTATTATTACTCAACCAGAGTTTATGAGAAGAATGAAAGAAATGCAACAAACAGGAGGTGGAGGTGGAATGTTTGGCATGGGTAATATGCCTGAAATGTTTAACCTTACTGTCAACACAAATTCAGAACTAGTTGGGCAGATTCTTGGAACTAAGACTAAGAAAAAACAATCCAGACTAATTAGTCAAAGTTTAGATTTAGCAAAATTATCTCATGGCCTTTTAAAAGGTGAAGAGTTAACTAACTTTATCAAAAGAAGCTATGATATAATTAAATAAGATTAAAATTTTATTGTAAAAGAACCGTTATCAGTTTGATAACGGTTTTTTTATATAATTTTTAACTATTATTAGTGATATATTATTTTATATTTACCCTTAGAATAATTTAATCTATTGGACTAATTACAAACTTGACTAAATGAGTTATTTAAAGAATATAAAACTATTTATACTATTAATATTATTTATATTTTCAACTAAATCGTTTTCTCAATTTAGTAAGACACATTACATTCCTCCTGTAGCATCTACCGGCAATGGACCAGCAGATCCATTAGACCAATATTTATATGTTTCCACCCCAAATGAGATCCCTTTTAATGTTACTATCACCCCAATTGGAGGAACTTCCACCACCTTCAGTATATCAAATAGTAGTCCATACGAATATTCTATTGGCAATAACGCCAATACTAATTTAATAGCATTAACAGCCAACGCAGTTGATAAATTCACAGATAAAGGATTTATTGTTGAAGCTGAAGATTTAGTTTATGTTTCTGCAAGAATGTTTAGTGGAGGTTATTATCAAGCAGGAAGTCTTGTTAGTAAAGGGCTTGCGGGACTTGGTAAAACCTTTAGAATCGGTACTTTTGAAAATGAAGGTAACTTAGGTAATTCTCAATCTAATTACATCAATTTTGTTAGTGTTTTAGCTACCCAAGATAATACAACAGTTAATTTTTCAGAATTTGGACAAGGAGTAACTATACTTAATAATACTCCAACCAATGATATATTACTAAATTCTGGAGAGAGTTACGTCATCGCTATATCTCCTTATGCTAATACTGCAAATGCTACAGGTTTAATTGGAGTACTGGTAGAATCTGATAAACTAATAGCTGTTAATTCAGGATCTTTAACTGGACATAACTCCAATATTGACACAGATGGAGGTGGGCAAGATATAGGAATTGATCAAATTGTTCCAGTTGAAAGAATTGGATCTGAGTATATTTTTGTTAGAGGTGTTGGTCCTGACGAAGTAGAAAGACCATTGATTGTTGCTCATGAAGATAATACAGAAGTTTATGTCAATGGAGATCTTTATACAACATTAGGTTTTGCTGGTGAATATGTATCAATAGAATCTATTAACTATGGATCAAGCTATACAATTGATGAGTATTCTGGTTTTGGAAATGTTAACAACGATGGATATCCAGAAAATAACAATGGAATCCCTATTGATCCTGATGCAAACTTAGATGACCAGCCAGCTACAAACGAATCTAGCAATATGTACGTAAGTACTTCAAAGCCTGTATTTGCATATCAAGCATTTGGAGGCTTAAGACCTGGTTCTCAAGGAAGTTTTGGAATAACTGGTGGAGTAGCAAATGTTGGACTTTTTTTTGTCCCTCCTATTAATTGTCAGACTCCTAAGAGTGTTAATAATATTCCTGCAATAAATGAAATTGGAGGTGAGCTCTTTAGTGGAGTAATGACGATTGTTACAGAAACAAATTCAACAGTACTAATAAATGGGGAAGATATATCTAACTTCAATTCTACAGCTCAGTTAGTTACTGCAAATCCACAATTCGAAACTTATACAATTGAGGGGTTAACAGGAAATGTATCAGTTGAATCTACAAATCAAGTATATGTAGCTTCATTTGGAGCATATGAATATGCTTCATTTGGAGGGTATTACTCTGGATTTGCGTACCAACCTGAAATAGTACTTGATGAAATCGATATTGAAAATGAGGGTTGTATTCCTAATTTAGAATTAAAATTAAATAGTATTTCAACATTTGATGAGTACCAATGGTATTTTAATGGCCAAATAATTGATGGTGCTATTGGAAATAGTTTTACTCCAACTGAAGCTGGCTTTTATCAAATTTCCGGTGCAGTGGATGATTGTCCTGGTTTATTATTATCTGATAATATTCCAGTTAGCGCATGTCCCCCAGATACAGATTCCGATGGAGTAAATGACAACATAGATATAGATATTGACAATGATGGAATATTAAATTGTGAGGAATCTCTTGGGGATAAAAATATAGATTTTTCTGGTGATATAGATGGAACAATTGGCAATGACGGTGAAAATCTAGCAACTGTTAGTTGGGAACTAACTAGTTCACCAAATGCATTACCTGATGTGTTGATTTGGGACGGCAACAATATTGGTGATTTTTCATCACTTGCACCTACTGTTTATGAGGATTTAAATGAAGAAGGTATATCAGTTGAATATGAAGGATTTAATACAGCCAATATTTCATTTAGTTCTGAGGTTAGTTTGAGTATTGAGCAAAGTGACTTTCAAAGTGCCTTTTGGACATCAGATCTTGATAATGAAGAATCTTTTAAATTTAATGTTCCCCCTTCTAAATCAATTACAATTTTAAATCCAGATAATCAAATATTGATTGATACTAATTTTGATGGAATTTATGAATCTGGTATTACCTCATTCTCTAATTTTGAAATTCGTTTCAAGTTAAACGGAACTAATTTAAATACTGCTGACGCAACGTACAAACTTTACACGCACCTTACTAATTCAATTGAATTCACTCATTTTAACTCAGGGCAAATAGAAAATGCAGCCTCATTTAAAATGATTGCAACTTGCTTTCCTACAGATTCTGACAATGATGGGATTGTTGATTCTAGTGATGTTGATAGCGATAATGATGGGATTTTAGATATTGTAGAATATAATGGAGTTTTATACCAACCACTTTCTAATATTGACGAAAATCAAGATGGTTATGATGATATTTTTAGTGGTGTATCTCCATTAGATTTTGACGAAGATGGAGTTCAAGATTATTTAGATCTTGATTCTGATAATGATGGAATATATGATTTACAGGAAGCTGTAACTGATGCTTTGGACGCTAACTTAGATGGAATTATAGATGGTGTAAATTTTGGAAGTAATGGACTCTCTGATGATTTAGAAAATTCTATTGATAGCGGAGTGATAAATTACTCACTTTCAAATGTTGATGAAGATGAAAACTATAATTATATTGATTTAGATTCAGATGGAGATGATTGTTTAGATGTTTTAGAAGCTGCTTTCTCAGACGGAGACTCTGATGGAATTCTTGGAGATTCACCAGTAACTGTAAATGAATTAGGTTTGGTTATTAGTGGTACTGATGGTTATACTTTATCAATTGATGATTATTTAATTAATGCACCATTATCTATTGTAGAACAACCTCTTGAAACATTGACCGTTTGCGAAGATTCTACAATACAAATTTCAGTTGTATTAAATACCTTAGACTCAGCTGTTGAATTAGTTGATTCTTATCAATGGCAGTCCAGTGTTGACGGTATTGATTGGTTTGATATCACAGACAACCCTACTTATACTGGATCAAATAATGCAATTTTAGAAATCAATAACACTCCATTCTCTTTCGATAATTTTAGTTTTAGGGTTATAATCAATAGAGAAGGAAATGGTTGTGGAGTTATATCAAACCCTTCATTAATTTTAATAGACCCACTACCTATCATCACCATACCAACTCCACTTAGAGGAGTGTGACAATGATTATGATGGTATAGATGTATTTGATTTATCACAAAGGACAGATGAGTTACTTGGTGGTCAGGTTAATGTTAGTGTTTCTTATCACGAGTCTCAAGAAGATGCGGATAATGCAGCGAATGCAATCGTAGATCCTTATACCAACACAACTGCAGATTCTCAAAATGTATTTGTTCGTCTAACCGATGATATTACTTTCTGTTATGCTACTACTACCCTAGCGCTTGTTGTAAATCCTATTCCTGAAGTGATTGTTCCTCCAGTTATTGAAGTCTGTGATGATGATTATGATGGTATTAGTACTTTTGATTTGGTTTCTTTAGATCCAACTATATTAAATGGTCAAACTGGTATTAGTGTTAGTTATTACGAATCTCAAGCAGAAGCTGATACAGCGACTAACCCATTAGCTAGTCCGTATAATAATACTTCACTTAATACTCAAGAACTTATTGTTCGTCTAGAAAATGATATTACAGGTTGTTATTCTACTACAACACAAGGTATTATTGTAAATCCACTGTCTTTAATTGAAGTTATTGATTATGAAATTTGTGATTATGTCAATCCTGGTGATATGATCGAGGTCTTTGATATTATCTCTTACATAGATGATTATTTTAGTTCGCAAAATGTGACAGAAACCTATCATGGTTCTTTGGTAGATGCAGAGTCTGGCAATGATCCTTACACTACTGCAGAACTAACCAATTACTCTAACTCTGATTCTGCATCAGAAGAAATATTTGTTCGATTAGTAGATAACGTAACCGCTTGTGTGACTACTGGTTCTTTTAATATTGTAGTTAATCCATTACCTAATGTAATTGTTAATACCGATTTAGTACAATGTGATATCGATGATGTTCAAGATGGTATTTCTATTTATAATTTAGAGGAAGCTGCAGAAAACATTGTTATACCAAATGGTCCTGGTGATAGTTCAGATAACTATGTACTTACCTTCCATTTATCGCAAGAAGATCTAGATGCAGGTATAAATGCTATACCTAACCCAACTTCTTATGTAAACCTTACTCCACTGCAAAATATCTATTGTAGAGTACAAAATATAGCAACAACTTGTTACACAACTTCATTCTTTTATTTAGAAACTATCTTTAATCCTATTCCAGAAGATGCAGGATTAATTGTGTGTGATAACAGTGAAGGAAATGGAAATGATTATGATGGACTTGGTTTGTTTACTCTTAGTAATGCAAACGACTATGTACTATCTTTAATTGTAGCAAATCCTAATAATGATATCACAAGCCCTGATCAATTAACCATTGCTTATTACGCAAGTGAAAGTGATGCTTTATTAGAGCTTAATCAATTACCTAATCAGTATACTAGTGAAGTGCCTGATGCGCAAACAGTATATTTAAGAGTAGAAAGAGATAACGATTGTTTTGGTATTAACTCCATGCTAATACAAGTATTACCTGTTCCTGTTTACAATGAAGTTCTAGACGAGATTCTGTGTACGTATACTCCTGGAACTATTGATATTGATTTAAATGATTATAATGCTCAAGTACTTGGAGAACAAAATGCAGAACAAGTGATTATTACTTATCACAACTCTCAGTTAGATGCAGATACTGGATTTAATGCATTAGCGAGTCCCTACACTGTAAATGGTGAAGAAACTATTTTTGTTCGCGTAGAAGTAGAAGATGGCGATCCTTTTGTTACAGCTTGTTTTATCTCTAATATAAACTTTACCCTTACTGTAGAACCTAGACCAGTATTTATTGCTCCTGAAGACTTAATTGTTTGTGATGATGATGGTACTATAGATGGTCTTACTACTATTGATATCTCTGTACAAACAGAAACTATAGCAGCTGGTATAGCTGAAAATATAGTTACTTATCATGTCTCACAAGAAGATGCCGATAGTGGAGAGAATCCTTTAGAAGATTTATACACAACAGTAACTCAAGATTCACAAACTATTTTTGCCAGAATCGAAGATGATATGACTCCTATTACAGGTTGTTATTCTACTACGCCTGTGAATTTAGTTGTAGTTGGTCCTCCTGCTGCCACTACTCCATCGAACTTAGAATTCTGTGATGCCGATGCAGATGGTTTTGGAGTATTTACTCTTACTGACGCAGATGCAGAGATTACAGGAACTTTATCCAACTTAGCGATTAGCTATCATGAGACTTTTTCCGATGCAGAGAATAACCTATTCCCTATTATTGGAGATTACAACAATATTGTTCAGTACCAACAGACTATTTATGTCCGTATTGAAGACACCACTATTAGTACAGACTGTTTTACTTACTTAGAGCTTTTAATTGTAGTAAACGATGTTCCACAGATTGAGACTGAGCCAAGTGCATTGGAGGTTTGTGATAACGATACCGATGGCTTTGGTTTATTTGATTTAAGTCTTGCTAACCAGGAGATTTTAAACGGACTAGATCCACTAGACTTTGAGATAAGTTATTACGAGACTCTAGACAATGCCAATGCAGAAACTAATCCAATAGCGACTCCTTTAGCCTATACTAATGTATCTGCCTTTACACAAGATATATATGTTCGTGTGGAGAATATCGCAACAGAATGCTACAACACTACTGCTTTAACGCTTATTGTAAACGAGCTTCCAGTACTTATACAGCCAGATCCTTTAGAACTTTGTGATGATAACAACACAGGAGATGAAGTAGAAGAATTTACTCTAGAAGATAGTTTAGCACAAGTACTTAATGGTCAAACAGGAATCAGTATTACTTTCCATGAGACTCAAGAAGATGCAGATACAGGAGATGCTCCAATCTTTAGCCCGTATACTAATATTGTTAACGCACAGACGATTTATCTTCGTGCGGAGAACGATATCACAGGCTGTGTAAATACGATCACTTTAGATCTTAGAGTTAATCCACTACCTAGTCCAGTTACCGTAGAACCACTAGAGGCATGTGATGTAGATGCGGATGGCTTTACTAGTTTTGATCTAGAGAGTGTATCGGAAGATATTATTAACGGAGAGCTGGATATTTTTATAACTTACTATGAGACTTTAACCGATGCAGAGAATGCACTAAACCCTTTAGCTAGTCCTTATGATAACATTGTCCCTAACCAGCAAACACTATTTGTTAGAGCAGAGAACAGTATAACAGGATGCTTTAGTATTGTAGACTTAGAACTTATCTCCCTCCCTTCGCCACAACTACCTATTGTTATTGAGGATATTATTATATGTGATGATGATTTAAACGGATTTTTTCAATTTGATTTAACCCAGAACACTGCACTTATATTAGGTACTCAAGTAGCATCAGAGTTTAATCTTTCTTATCACATCTCTCAAGAAGATGCAGATACAGGAGATAACCCTATTGTAAATCCAGAGACTTATAATAACCTGTCTAATCCACAGACTATTTATGTACGACTGGAGAGTATAGAAAACTTATGTGTATCTACTGGAGAGTTCGATCTTATTGTATCGCTTCCACCAGATGCTATACAACCATTACCGTTAGAGATTTGTGATGACATCATTGCTGATGAGACAACGGTCTTTGATCTAACAGTTAAAGATGAAGAGATTACTGGTGGGAATCCTTGGATTGTAGAATACTTTGAGACAGAACAAGATGCTATGGCAAACACCAATGTTATTGCAGATCCAGAGGCTTATACCAATACTGCTGTAGGTACCAATGCATTAAACCCACAGACTTTATTTGTTAGAGTTACCGATCCATCTACAACATGTTATTCTTTTGTTACACTTACAATAAGAGTACTTCCTAACCCTACACCAAGTATTGATCCAGCTAATATTGAGCTGTGTGATTACGATGCTTCAGGAGATGAGTTAGAGGTATTTGATATTACGATAAACGAGGCATATATTATCAATGGAGAAGAAGGCGTGAGTGTTACTTATCATGAAACACAAGAGGATGCAGAACTTGGAGAGAATGCCATAGTAGATCCTACGGTCTATACAAACATAACTCTTGGTCAACAGACTATTTATGTAAGGGTAACTAATGATATAACAGCATGTTATACGATCGTTACTTTTGATCTTGTTGTTAATCCATTACCAGATGTATCTGCTGCAGATCAGTACATTGCTTGTGAGATAGATACCGATGGATTCTTTGACTTTGATTTAGATACAGTAAGCGCATCAATACTAGGAACACAAGATCCTTTAAACTTTACCGTTACTTACCATGAAACACAAGAGGATGCTGATAATGGAGATAACGCTTTAGTTAGTCCTTACACCAACCTTACTAATCCACAACAGTTATTTGTAAATATCACGAACAATACTACAGGATGCTTTATCGCAGTACCTAGTATTACAATCGAAGTACAAGAAGCTGCACAGGCCAATAGTGACTTAGATCGTATTAACTATATCATCTGTGATAATCTAGCAGATAATGATGGCTTTGGTACATTTGATTTAAGTACTCAAAACGAGGAAATATTAGACGGACAAGACCCTGCTAATTTTACTGTTACCTATTACGATAACCAAATTGATGCAGAACTAGGAACCAATCCATTACCAAACTCTTATGAGAATACAAGTAATCCTCAGATTATCTATGCTAGAGTAGACAACGATACTACTGCCGATGCGCAGTGTTACGCTACTACCGACTTAACATTAATCGTGAACTTACTTCCAGAATTCTTCCTAGAGGATGTTTACCTTGGATGTGTTAACGTAAATGGATCCGAACTATTAGATCCTGTTGTAATGGATATTGGACTTGATCCAGCTCTTTATAGCTTTGAATGGTTCGACCCAACAGGAACACTCGTAAGTACTAGTGTAACCTACACTCCTTTAGTGGGTGGAACATTTACTGCCGTTGCTACAAACTTAGCTACTGGATGTGAGTATACGGTTACTACTTTAGTAGACCCAAGTTCACCGCCAGAAGTAAGCGCAGTGGTTACTACAGAATTTTTTGCCGATCTACATATTATAGAAGCTTCTGCTAGTGGAGAAGGAATTTATGAATTTAGCTTAGACGATGGACCATGGCAAACTAGTGGAACCTTTGAAGATGTTACCCCTGGATTCCACAGCGTTATCGCTAGAGATATAAATGGTTGTGGTACTGGATCAACACAAGTACTAGTGATTGATTATCCGCACTTCTTTACACCAAACGGAGATGGATATAACGATACATGGCGCGTCGAAGGAATAGAAACTAGACCACTTGCCAAAATATATATCTACGACAGGTTCGGTAAACTACTAAAACAACTTAGTCCACTTGGACCTGGATGGGATGGAACCTTTAACGGAGAAAACCTGCCAGCTACAGATTACTGGTTTACGATTAGACTCGATGTAGTCTTCGGAGATGCTGAATCTCTAATCAAAGAATTTACAGGTCACTTTAGCCTCAA
>CAXYDM010000002.1:0-24748 GCA_964275595.1 uncultured Flavobacteriaceae bacterium | reverse complement strand
AGTGACCTGTAAATTCTTTGATTAGAGATTCAGCATCTCCGAAGACTACATCGAGTCTAATCGTAAACCAGTAATCTGTAGCTGGCAGATTTTCTCCGTTAAAGGTTCCATCCCATCCAGGTCCAAGTGGACTAAGTTGTTTTAGTAGTTTACCGAACCTGTCGTAGATATATATTTTGGCAAGTGGTCTAGTTTCTATTCCTTCGACGCGCCATGTATCGTTATATCCATCTCCGTTTGGTGTAAAGAAGTGCGGATAATCAATCACTAGTACTTGTGTTGATCCAGTACCACAACCATTTATATCTCTAGCGATAACGCTGTGGAATCCAGGGGTAACATCTTCAAAGGTTCCACTAGTTTGCCATGGTCCATCGTCTAAGCTAAATTCATAAATTCCTTCTCCACTAGCAGAAGCTTCTATAATATGTAGATCGGCAAAAAATTCTGTAGTAACCACTGCGCTTACTTCTGGCGGTGAACTTGGGTCTACTAAAGTAGTAACCGTATACTCACATCCAGTAGCTAAGTTTGTAGCAACGGCAGTAAATGTTCCACCCACTAAAGGAGTGTAGGTTACACTAGTGCTTACGAGTGTTCCTGTTGGGTCGAACCATTCAAAGCTATAAAGAGCTGGATCAAGTCCAATATCCATTACAACAGGATCTAATAGTTCGGATCCATTTACGTTAACACATCCAAGGTAAACATCCTCTAGGAAGAATTCTGGAAGTAAGTTCACGATTAATGTTAAGTCGGTAGTAGCGTAACACTGCGCATCGGCAGTAGTATCGTTGTCTACTCTAGCATAGATAATCTGAGGATTACTTGTATTCTCATAAGAGTTTGGTAATGGATTGGTTCCTAGTTCTGCATCAATTTGGTTATCGTAATAGGTAACAGTAAAATTAGCAGGGTCTTGTCCATCTAATATTTCCTCGTTTTGAGTACTTAAATCAAATGTACCAAAGCCATCATTATCTGCTAGATTATCACAGATGATATAGTTAATACGATCTAAGTCACTATTGGCCTGTGCAGCTTCTTGTACTTCGATTGTAATACTAGGTACTGCGATAAAGCATCCTGTAGTATTGTTCGTGATATTTACAAATAACTGTTGTGGATTAGTAAGGTTAGTGTAAGGACTAACTAAAGCGTTATCTCCATTATCAGCATCCTCTTGTGTTTCATGGTAAGTAACGGTAAAGTTTAAAGGGTCTTGTGTTCCTAGTATTGATGCGCTTACTGTATCTAAATCAAAGTCAAAGAATCCATCGGTATCTATCTCACAAGCAATGTACTGATCTGCAGCAGATACATCTGGTAATGGATTAACAACAAGATCAAAAGTAACGATCGTATAACATGCTGTTATATCATTAGTTACCCTTACATAAATAGTCTGTTGACCAAGAGTTATGTTTGTATAGACCGTAGGATCTACTATGGCATTCTCTCCAAGTTCTGCATCCTCTTGTGTTTCATGATAAGTAACACTCACGCCTTCTTCTCCATTGATAATATATGCCTCGTTTATCGTAATATCAAATACCTCTAACTCATCTCCTGAAGCATCGTAATCACACAGCTCAATATTAGCTGGATCAATACTTGGTGTAGGGTTAGGAAGTACTCTTATTGTAAGTGTAACAAAAGAATAACATGTTGTAGATGGATCGGTAACTCTAACAAATAAAGTCTGTGGGTTTAATGCATTAGTACCTACAGCAGTATTGGTATAAGCCTCTGGATCTGCAATAACATTGGTGTTTGCCATAGCATCTTGTTCTGTCTCAAAGTATTCTACAATCCAAGGGTTCCCACCAGTAATCTCTTCATCTTTAACTGTTAGATCAAAGACCGTTGTCTCATCAGCAATGATGTCATCACAAATCTCTAACGGTAATGGTTGTATAGCATCTGGTGGAAGCGATACAATAAGATCGAACTCTCCAGTAGATACACATAAGTTTTCTATACTCTCCAGTCGTACATAAATAGTCTGTGGATTAGACAGGTTATTATAAGTCTCTGGATTTACAATAGGGTTATCTCCTGTATCTGCATCTTCTTGAGAGATGTGATAAGAAAGATTAAACTCTGATGCTACTTGAGTACCTAATATAAGTGCAGTGTTCTGGGTTAAGTCAAATTGGAAGAATCCGTTTAAATCATCATCACATATAATAATATCCTCAATAACAATAGGTAGTTGTGGTGAAGGGAGGGAGATAAGTTCTAAGTCTACAATACTAAAGCATCCTGTTATACTGTTCTCTGCTCTAACAAATAGTGTTTGCTGGTTAGGGACAATGTTATCATAAGGACTAGCTAAAGGGTTTAGTGCATTCTCTGCATCGGTTAAAGTCTCATAGTAAGTTATAAAAATATCCAGCTCTCCGTTAATAATATCTTCCGATACACTCTCTAGATCAAAACTAGTAAAGCCATCCGCATCTACATCACATGCCTCTAGTGGTTCTACGGTAACTGGGCTAGGTAGTGGATTAACTCTAAGATCTAAAGTGATCGTATTTACACAGCCTGTGATATCGTTCTCTGCACGAAGATAAATCGTCTGTGCGTTAACAATATTAGTATATGGGCTAAAGATTGGAGCATCTCCTGTATCTGCATCTTCTTGAGTCTCATGGAAAGTAATACTGATTCCTGTTTGACCATTAAGTACTTGTGCTAAACTATCTTCTAGAGTAAATTCTTCTACTTCATCTCCTGTGTTGTTATCATCACAAAGTTCTAAAGGATCTGGCTGTATAAGTACTGGAAGCTCGTTTACAATAAGCGTTAAAGCAGTAGTGTTGTAGCATTCTGTTGCGATATTCTCCACACGAACATATATATCTTGTGTAAAGGCAGATACATTAGTATAGGCTAAAGGAGTCGCTATTGGATTAGTTTCTGCATTGGCATTGTCTAGAGTCTCGTAATAACTTATCTCAAAGTCTAGTGGATCTAGTCCGTTTAAAATCTCCTGGTTAGCAAGACTTAAATCAAATAAACCAAAGCCATCGGTATCGTTATCACAAACCTCCAATGCACTTGGCTCAGTCTCAATCTGTGGAACATCGTTTACTACAATTAAAAGCTCTAAGTAAGTAAAACAGTCTGTACTAATAGTGGTGTCTTCAATACGGACATAAATAGTCTGTTGGTACTGAACAATATTGTTGTAATCTCCAATAATAGGGAATAGGTTATTCTCTGCATCGGAAAAAGTCTCATGATAGCTAATCGCTAAGTTGGATAAAGTTCCTGTAATCTCTGCATCTGCGTCAGTAAGAGTAAATACTCCAAAACCATCTGCATCGGCATCACAGAATTCTAAGTTCGATGGAGTAGTGGCAGCAGGAGGACCAACTACAACTAAATTCACAGGCGTAGTAGAATAACAACCTGTAATAGGAGTCATATCATCTTCGATTCTGGCAAAAATAGTTTGTGAATCTTGAGTTACTGTTGTGTATAAATCTTCTAAAGGATTCTCTCCACTATCGGCATCTTCTTGTGAGACATGATAAGTAACTATATTTTCAGCTATACCAGCTGCTATAGTTTCTGTTTGTACAGAGATATCAATAGTAGTAAGACCATCTATAGTACCATCATCATCACAAACAATTAAGTCTTCAGGAGCAATAAATACTGGTCTAGGTTCTACAGTAAGGGTAAAGTTAATGTTAGAGATAAAACAAGCTGTAACAAAAGGATCGCCATCTTCTACTTCTACGCGAACAAAAATAGTTTCTTCACCATTTACAGTGTAGGGACTCGCTAATGCATTAAATCCAGTATCTGCATCTAACTGAGAGTTGTGATAAGTAATAATCACTTGTTCTGCATTTTGTTCTCCAAGTACTTGAGCATTATAATCATTTAAATCAATATCAATAGTTCCAGGAGTATACGTACACAGAATCTCGTCTAGAACTTCATTGTAAACAGGAACAGGTAATACTTGTATTAGCATGGAGTTAATACCAAAACAATCGTTATCTCTTTCTACTCTTAAATATACTGTTTGCGCATCAGGCACTTCACTAGTATACTGATTAGGTAATTGATTAAGCTCTAATAAAGCATCACTTTCACTTGCGTAATAAGCAATGGTTAATTGATCAGGGCTTGTGATATCATTATTAGGATTCGCTACAATTAAAGATAGTACATAGTCGTTTGCATTACTAAGAGTAAACAAACCAAGTCCATCATAATCATTTCCATTTCCTTCACTGTTATCACACACAATTAATCCTGCATCTTCTGGAATAGGATTAAAGATAGTTTCTAAATAAAAGAATGAAGTTGTGTAACAAGTTGTTGCTATATTTTGTACTCTACAATAGATATTTTGCAGTGGAGTAAGGTTTACATAAGAAGTTGGGTTAGGTATAGCATTTATACCTGCATCTAGATCTTCTTGCGATAAATGGAAGGTAAGTACATAGTTATCTGAACTATCACCAGGACCATTTGGTATAACAATGTTTTCTGCAGCTTCCTCTAAATTATAAATAGAAATACCATCTTGAACATCATCAATATCACATTGTACTAAATCGGTATTAACAATTACATTAGGTAATGGATTAACTACAATATTAAAAGAACCAGTAGTCACACAAGCGGTTACGTTATCTACTAATCGAACAAATATTTCTTCTGATGCAGAATCAGAGTTAGAGTAATTGGTTAGTTCTGCAGTAGTGTAAGGATCATTGCCAGACTCTGCATCTACCAAAGAACCATGATAGGTTTCTGTCACATTTTGCGAACTAAAATAATCATCTATGTAAGAGATAATATCAAAGACCTCGATCATATCACCAGGATTGACATAATCACAAATTTCATAATCAATAACTTCAATTAAAGACAGTGGATTTACAATAATACCTTGTGTTGTAGTAGAATAACAACCTGTAATATCATTTTCTAGACGAACAATAAGTTCTTGAGTATTAAGTGAAGTATTATTATACGGACTAGCTAATGGGTTAGTCGCTGTATCAGCTTCTGCTTGAGATTCGTAATAACTAACACTAATACCAGTTTGACCATTTAATATAGTTGGATCTAAAGAAACCAAATCAAAAGTACTAATACCATCATAATCATCATCACAGACTTCAATAACTGGAGGAACAATCACTTCAGGAATAGGATTTACAACAAGCGCTAGGGTAGTAGTAGCATAACAGAAAGTAATATCATCGGTTAGACGAACAAATACATTTTGAGAATCTGCAGTTGTGTTGGTATAAGGATCTACGATTGCATTCGCTGCATTATCCGCATCTTCTTGAGACTCGTGATAAGAAACACTAACATTAACCTGACCACCAAGTAACTCATCTGTCCTTTGTGATAAATCAAATACATCTATACCATCATAATCATTGTCACACTCCTCTAATGCAGTAGGTATGGTGATGATAGGAGGGTTGATTGTAGTTAATCCAAACGATGTGGTTGAATAACAATTTGGGAATGTGTTTTCAACTATTCTTACAAAAATAGTTTGATTAAAAGGAGTAATATTTTGATAAGATTCAATATTGTCGATACCGTTAATATCTTGTTCAGCATCTTCTAAGGTCTCAAAATAAGTGATAGTTGGTATAGTTGTAATTGTTGCTGATATTGGTTCTGTCTGTTGTGATAAATCAAATAATCCAAAACCATCGACTAAATTATTATCACAGGAAAGTAATGTTTCGGGAGATTCAATAATAAGAGGAATATAAAATTCTATAAATAAATCATCAGTGTAATTACAAGTTTCGCCATAAGAAATGTTAACTGAGTAATTTCCAGTTTCAGTAACATCTAATACTGACGAATTTTCTCCTTCAATTTCGATATCATTATTAAACCAAGTATAATCTCCATTTTCAGTAAAAGTATCAATAGTGTAAGTATCATCAGGGCAAGGAGCTAAGCCGTTTTCAATAAGTATATCGTCACCTAAATCAATCCCTAAATCAAAACTCCCCCCCTCAAGAAATACAGCAGTATCTAAAGCGCTATCACCAGCATCTGCAACTGCTAGTTTAATATGATAAGTTTGGCCTGGGACTAACTTCAGATTGAGCAGTAAATGCTCTTGTATAACCATCGTACGCAATAGGAGATTCTCCTTCTGCAACATAACCACCAAAATATTCTGGATTAGCAGCGCCGCAGACTCCATTGTCTGGGTGAATGTTAGTAACTAATATTGGAGTGTCTGAATCTGGTAAAACTGCTAGATTTGTGGTTACTCCATCTTCGTTAGTTAAAAAGAAACCAAATATATCAGAAAAACTACACTCAAAACTTCCTTGATCATACTCCTCAGATGCCATAATAAATCTAAAGCTAATGTTATTGGAAATTGGAACAAAATCAAATTCTATTACAGAAGCATTGTTGGTGTTATCATTTGCACTGTCAGTTTGTTCCAATAATGTAGTTAAGTCAATATCCCCTGGCCATCCAAAATCTCCACTACTTTCATTACCAATTCCTGGGTTAGGACCAGTTCCTAAACTAGCATCACCGGATGATAATATTATCCCTTGTGAAAATTCAAAATTATCAGAAATTTCACTAAAATATCCAATTCCATTTACATCATCAAAATTAGTCCCTGTAGAGAAAGTTATATTGGAAATATCTGCACATTCATTATTAATTAAGATTTCAGTCACTAATTCTTCAACAGTGTAAGTACATTGGTCAACCATAACATCTGGCGCAACTGGAGTTGGACTTGGATTAATTACAGCATCAATCTCTATTCTGTTAAATGTACTCACACTCACCATCAGCAAAAGGTGACACAAAAAACGAAGTTGTTTCACTTATATCAGGGTTGTAATTTGTTCCTTCAAAAACTAAATTTCCACCAATCTGACTATCATACCAGTAAACATCTCCATCTCCAATATTTGAGGATGCTACTAATTCTGTCAATTCATTTAGACATCCACTAAAATCACTTATTTCAACAATAGGAGCAAGTAAATTAGTACTTGAAGATAAATTCAAAACTGGATCTCCTGGCATACCTCCATACTCTACAATGTACCCTTTAGATTGATAATTCCCCCCTCCTGAGGCTGGATTAGGTAAGTCATTCCATGTTCCTATATTGCCAACATTAGGAGATGTAACATGAGCGTAATGTTCGGGGCCAGCATTATTAGGTTCTTCTGTTCCATTCCAATTTGAATATTCACTTCCATTACCGTTATTAACAGCTACTCCACCTTGTTGTGAGCCAAGTCCACTCCAAAAAGGTAATCCATCTCCATTGTTTTCTAACCCTTCAGGGCCAGTAACCCATCTCCAATCTCCCTCAGTAGCTAAATCACTAGCGCCAATCCAGCCAACATCATTAGTTTGAACAGCTGCTATTTGATTTTCTTCTGCACTTGTAATTGTAGCTAAATATCCTTCTAGACCATAATATGTTAGGTTTTCTGCTAATTCTTTTGCGTCTGTCCAAGTAACATCAACAAGACTAATGAATTCATAATAATGTCCAGTTTCTTCTAGGTAATTTGTATCTCCAATAGTAAAAGAAAAGAACTTATCTGTTGGGTTATTATTAATACTACTAAATCTAACATCATAAACAGCTGGGATTATATCTGCATATAAGGCTTCAGCTCCACCAGGTCCTTTAAGTTCTAATTTTCCAGAAACTGGATCCCAAGTTTCTTGAATACCTGGGTGTACACCAGTTAAACTAAGAACGTCTTCACCTTGTACATATCCCTGTGATATCTGAATATATAATGCCTCAATAGATTCATCATCAGGATCTGTTATGTCAAAAAAGGTTACTATGGCCTGTTCAGACAATGGGCAGTAAAATTCATTTCCCTCAGAAAAAATTTCTGGCGGAAGATTATCCTGACTGAAAGATAATTTGAATAGTAGTAATGCAAGTAAACATATTTTTCTAATCATTCCAGTCATTAATTTTTTAGCTCGTCAAAAATAACATTTAAAATAAATATAGAAGGTTTAATTATTGCCTAATATTGTAATTGGTTAATAATCTACCAATTTCTGCTAGAAATGGAATACCAATTTCATCGTATTCATAATTATTATCGTTAAGAATATTATTTCCATTTGTATAAATAGATGCAGTTAATACAAAGTGTCGATCTGATTTTTCTTCGTATATATATGCGTTATCTATACTGTACCCATAGGCATTACCAACTTTATTAAAAATATTATCATTTATCATGCCATCTTTATCTCCGTAAATAAAAAATTTATTATAATTATTTGGATATATATTTTTATCAAACCCCATGTCAAAAGGAGTTGAAGACATTAACTTTTTTAATAAAAGGTTCTGTGATTTAGATAAACTAAAATTTTTATTTTTTGAAACCTCAGGAAAAAACAAACAGATTAAAATATTATTCAATTCACTGATAGAAAAATAATTTTTTCTAGAAAAATCCATTGCTTTATTTTGCAGTTTATTATTTAATATAAAACCAACCCCCTTATTTAAATTTTTTAAATTTAATTTTGTTACAGGTTTGTTTTTGATTGATTTTTGAATTTGATATATTTCTCCATTACTATAAAAATTAATTTCTTTTGTTTTTAAATTATCTGATTTTTCAGTTGATAATCTATGAGAAATACTAAAGTCCTTAAATCCTTTTTGTTTAAGCTTTTTATTTATATAGTCTTGTCCTAAGAATTCAAATAGTCTGTTATAAGACTCATTACTACTAATTATAAATAAATCTGTTATTTCTTTTTTGAATGATGTAATTATAGAGTCACCTTCAATTGAAAATTCACTATTAATGTTTAAATTAGGATTTTCATTTATTTTTTCAAAAGTTAATAATGCAATTGGAAGTTTTATAGAACTAGCGGGGTAGAAGTAGTTATTTTTATCTGCATTAAATTTTTTCTTGTGTATTGTAAATCTGTTTCTTCTTTTCTTTAACTCAGTTAATATTATTTGAACTTCAAATTTTTCTTGGTTTTTATATACATAATTAACTAATTCAGACTTACTGTTTTTTAAAATTGACTTTATAGATTGAGCATAAAAACTTTCCATGAAAATCAAAGAAAACAATAGGGTAAATTTAATTATTTTTATAAAATTTTTATCCACATATTAAAGATATAGTTTTAAAGTTAATGTTAATATATATTAACTTTAAATGTTGGTCATATCCTTGAGGTTAATTACATTTGCCATGCTAATTATTATATACCAATTATGAATTTACACGAATATCAAGGTAAAGAAATGTTAAGTAGTTTTGGAGTTAGGATTCAAAGAGGTTTAGTTGCTCAAAATTCTGATGAAGCCGTAGAATGTGCAAAAAAACTCACTGAATCAACTGGCACAAGTTGGTTTGTAATAAAAGCTCAAGTACATGCAGGTGGTCGTGGTAAAGGAGGTGGTGTTAAACTTGCTAAAAACTTAGATGAAGTTAAATCTATTTCAAATGATATTATTGGCATGAACCTTATTACTCCTCAAACTTCTGCTGATGGTAAAAAGGTACATCAGGTTCTAATTGCTGAAGATGTTTATTACCCTGGTGAGTCAGAAACAAGTGAATTTTATATGTCAGTACTTTTAAATAGATCTACAGCAAATAACATGATTATGTACTCTACTGAGGGTGGTATGGATATTGAAACTGTTGCTGAAGAAACTCCTCATTTAATTCACACAATTGATATAGATCCATCTACGGGGATATTACCATTTCAAGCTCGCCAAGTAGCATTTAATTTAGGGTTAAGTGGTTTGGCTTTTAAGGAAATGACCAAATTTGTAGTCTCTCTTTACAATGCTTATGATAAATCAGATTCTTCATTATTTGAAATCAATCCAGTTCTCAAAACAAGTGATAATAAAATTTTAGCAGTAGATGCTAAGGTGTCTATTGACGATAATGCATTGTTTAGACACAAGGATTACGCTGAACTTAGAGATTTAAGAGAAGAAAATCCAATTGAAGTAGAAGCTAATAAGGTTGGTTTAAATTATGTTGATTTAGATGGAAATGTTGGCTGTATGGTTAATGGTGCTGGACTGGCCATGGCTACTATGGATCTTATAAAACAATCTGGAGGTGAGCCAGCTAATTTTTTAGATGTGGGTGGAACAGCGGATTCAGAAAGAGTAGAAATTGCATTTAGAATTATTTTAAGAGATCCTAACGTTAAAGCTATTTTAGTTAATATTTTTGGTGGTATTGTAAGATGTGATAGAGTAGCTCAAGGAATTGTTGACGCGTATAATAACATGAAGGATTCTATTCACATACCAATCATTGTTAGACTACAAGGAACCAATGCGGATTTAGCGAAAGAAATAATTGATAACTCTGGATTAGATGTACAAAGCGCAGTTGAATTTGAAGAAGCTGCTCAAAAAGTTCAAAAAGTTTTAGCTAGCTAAATTTTTTGGATTTTACCTGCTGTAACTCCTTAATTTGATCTCTATACTTTGCGGCTTCTATAAAGTCCAAATTCTTTGCAGAGCCTTCCATTAATTTTCTAACTTCACGAATCTTTTTGTCTACTTGTTTTTTATTGACATAATGTTCGTTTCTTTTATTTATTAACTTTAAATCTTCTTTATCTTTTTCTTTGTTTTTTGTTAAAGCATTGTTTAAAGATTTTTTAATTGCAGTAGGAGTGATATTATTTTTCTTATTGTACTCTATCTGCTTAGATCTTCTGTAATTAGTTTCATCGATAGTTTTTTGCATGCTTTTAGTAATTCGATCTGCATACATAATAGCCCTTCCATTTAAATGTCTAGCAGCTCTACCAACTGTTTGTGTTAATGCTCTTGCAGACCTTAAAAAACCTTCTTTATCTGCATCAATAATTGCGACTAACGATACTTCTGGTAAATCAAGACCTTCTCTTAGTAAATTTACCCCAACCAAAACATCAAATACACCTTCTCTAAGGTCTTGCATTATTTCCACTCTTTCAAGGGTGTCTACATCGCTGTGTATGTATCTTGTTCTAATATCAATTTTAGTTAAATACTTAGTAAGCTCTTCAGCCATCCTTTTAGTAAGTGTAGTTACCAGTATTCTTTCATCTTTTGTTACTCGTATTTGTATTTCGTTAATTAGATCATCGATTTGATTTTCACTCGGTTTTACCTCAATTATAGGATCTAATAGTCCTGTAGGTCGAATAATTTGTTCTGTATATATTCCTTCTGTTTTACCTAACTCATAATCTGCAGGAGTAGCACTTACGTAGATTACATTTTTTTGTAAACTCTCAAATTCTTCAAACTTTAATGGTCTATTGTCCATTGCTGCAGGAAGTCTAAAACCATAATCTACTAGATTTTCCTTTCTACTTCTATCACCACCATACATTGCATGAACTTGTGAAACCGTTACATGACTTTCATCTATTACCATTAAATAATCATCTGGAAAATAGTCCAGTAAACAAAAAGGTCTTGTACCAGGGTTTCTACCATCTAAGTATCTTGAATAGTTTTCAATCCCTGAGCAATAGCCTAGTTCTCGGATCATTTCTAGATCAAATTCTGTCCTTTCTTTTAATCTTTTAGCTTCTAAATGCTTTCCTATTTCTTTAAAATAATCATGCTGTAATACTAAATCGTCTTGTATGTTTTTGATTGCATTTTGTAATATATCAGGAGATGTTACAAAGATATTAGCAGGAAATATATTTAATTTTTTAAAATTTTCAATCCTATTGTTGCTAATAGGATCAAAGGATTCAATTTCTTCAATTTCATCTCCAAAAAAATGAATTCTATACGCTTCATCCGCATATCCTGGAAAAACGTCCACAGTGTCTCCTTTAATCCTAAAGTTTCCTCTATTAAAATCAGCCTCTGTTCTTGAATATAGACTCTGCACTAATCTATTTAACAACTTAGTTCTAGATATCTTTTGATCTATTACAAGTTCGATTATATTTTTCTGAAATTCTACAGGATTTCCAATTCCATATAAACAAGACACCGATGCAATCACGATTATATCTCTTCTACCAGATAGAAGGGAAGTAGTAGTACTTAATCGAAGTTTCTCTATCTCTTCATTTATTGATAGATCTTTTTCTATGTATGTACCACTAACAGGCATATATGCTTCTGGTTGATAGTAGTCATAATAAGAAACGAAGTATTCGACAGCATTATTTGGAAAAAACTGCTTGAATTCTGAATATAATTGTGCTGCTAGAGTTTTGTTGTGCGCTAGTACTAATGTAGGACGCTGAACATTTTCAATTACATTGGCAACGGTAAACGTTTTACCTGAACCTGTTACACCTAAAAGAGTTTGATACTTTTCATTAGATTCAACGCCATTTGTCAACTGGTTAATTGCATCTGGTTGATCTCCAGTTGGTTTAAAATCAGAGTGTATTTTAAAGTCCATTTAGTTAAATCAAATCTATTTAATTATAAAAATCATCATATTCATTGTAATCTTCTAACTCATCATCTTCATTCTCGTCTTCAAATCTTTTTTCAGCTTTGAATTTTTTTTCCGGAATTGTAGTTGGTATTTGACCTTTTGAAAAAATTAGATTAGGATAATTTACTCCACTGGTTAGCTCAACAATTTCTACTAACTCAATTAAAAAGGTCCACAGATTTAGAAAATCATAAACATAGATTATTCTATTGTTGTTTTTATTAATCTCACTGTCCATTAAAACATCGCTCATCAACCTATTAGTTTCACCAATATCACCTAGGTCAAACAAAGAGATTTCTTCCCCTTGATTCCACTCATTATCACTTAAGTAAAAGGACGCCATTTCATTACCTTCAAAACCAAAAGATTGTGTAATTGAATTGTGAAAGTCCTCTAAATTATCAGATTTATTAATTTCAATATCTCTAAAAATATCATCATCAGTATCATTGTCAAGTATTACCCTTAATCTGTAAATCATTCTATTTCTATTTTGCGAATTAACTTATTTCTAATTAAATATTCTAGTAAAATATAAAACTGTAATCCAAAAATTATAGTAGCTATAACTAAATGAATTGGTTGGCTTAGTATTGGGAAATCATAATAATACATTAATATACCAGTTGCAATTTCAACACCTATAAAAAAGATTACATAATTAACTTTATTATATCCTAAACTTAATTTTTTATTTAAGTAAAAAAGATACAAATTCACTAACAGTACTAGAATTGAAAAGCTTCTATGTACATAGAATTTTAATGGTACCCCTGTGAGCCAATTTGATTTATCATAACCTATTAGTTTAACTTGTTCATCTACAAACTCTCTAACTTGTGTGCCAATTGCCACCTGAACAAGTGTTAGTATTATTGAAAATATGACTAGATTTTTAAATAATTGGTTGTCTAATTTATTTACTTTTTTTGTTTGAACTATTAGAACTAATATTAAAGCAACAATTACTAATGCCATTAACATATGAACAGTTATTTTGTATGGTGCTAAATTTGAATCTACTACAGTTTTACCTAGCCATGCTTGAAAACCCATTCCAAATACAGTAAGTATAGATACTATAGTAAGATATTTGTAATCTTTCCAATGGTAAATACTGATTAATGTAAAAAAGAGGATTGGAATACCTGCTAATGCACCTATGAGTCTATTAATATATTCAATCCAAGTGTGTACAGGATCATAAACAACATAATCGTGTTTTTCAAATAAATTCCAATTATTCAAATTAATTAACTCTTCAGATTTAAAATCTTTAATGGCAGTATAGAAATTTTCAGAATTTAGAAGAATCATTTCTCCTTTATTATAATCATGAAATGATTTGAACATTAACTGACTTGATTCAGTTGGAGGAATCAAGTAGCCAAAACATTTAGGCCAGTCTGGACATCCCATTCCAGACCCTGTCATTCTAACAATTGCACCAGCAATAATTACTAGATAGATTAATACTAACGAGATTTTAGTAAGCTGGTTAAATCGTTTATTCATTCTTTTAAACCTAGTTTTTTTGCTTCATTGATCATAAGCTCATAAGCAGCGTTGTATTCGTTCGGAATATCACCCTCTAATATTGCTTCTTTAATAATTTCTTTTAATGTTCCAATAACCTTAGATGGTTTAACTTTAAAGGTAGTCATGATTTCCTCTCCAGTTATTGGTGGTTGAAAGTTTCTAATATTATCTCTTTGCTCTACCTCGATAATTTTATTTCTTACAAGTTTAAAATTATTATGGTATTTGTTGAATTTCTTTTCGTTTTTAGTGGTTATATCTGCCTCACAAAGAGTCATAAGGTCGTCTACGTAATCACCAGCATCAAATACTAACCTTCTAACTGCAGAATCTGTTACAATATCCTGAGCCAAAACAATTGGTCTGGAGCTCATAAATACTAATTTTTGGACATATTTCATTTTGTCATTCAAAGGGAGTTTAATTCTTTTAAATAAATGATAAACCATCTTGGATCCTTCAAATTCATGTCCGTGGAAAGTCCATCCTACTTTTTTACTAAATCTTTTCGTCGGAGCTTTTCCGATATCGTGTAAAAGAGCTGCCCATCTAAGCCAAAGATCATTGGTGTGCTGACAAATATTATCTAAAACTTCTAAAGTATGGTAAAAATTATCTTTATGGGTTTGCCCCTCAATTTCATCTATTCCCTTTAATGAAGTTATTTCAGGTAATATATATTTTAAAAGCCCACATTTTTCTAATAATGTAAAGCCAATAGATGGTTTGTCAGTGAGTAATATTTTATTTAATTCTACTACTATTCTTTCCTTTGTAATAATTTTAATCCTTGATGATAAACTTTCAATAGATTTTAAAGAGCTTTTATCAATTTCAAAATTGAGTTTGGTAGCAAAACGAATTGCTCGCAACATTCTAAGAGGATCATCATTATATGTTACTTCTGGACTCAGCGGAGTTTTAATTAATTTATTTTCAATGTCTTTCAACCCGTTAAAAGGATCAACTAAAGCTCCATAGTGTTTTTTGTTTAAGCTAAAAGCCATGGAATTAATGGTAAAATCTCTTCTGTTTTGATCATCTTCCAGTGTGCCAGTTACTACTTTTGGATTTCTACTGTTTTCATTGTAAGATTCTTTTCTAGCTCCAACAAATTCTATTTCCAAATCATTATATCTAAACATAGCTGTACCATAAGTTTTAAAAATGGTAACCTTTGGAGTATTTTTTATTTTTTTTGACACATAATTTGCAAATTCAATCCCATCTCCAACTACAACTATATCTATATCTTTTGGAATAGATTTTTTAATAATATAATCTCTAACAAAACCTCCTATTACATAACATTCTAAGTTTAATTCCTCTGCACAAGTGCTGATAAGAGAAAATATGTTATTTTTTAAAGCTTCTGTATAAATCATTTCTTAATTTATTACCTAATTTTTAAAATTGATCCGTCTAAATTAATCTTAATAATTGAAGATGCTATATTAGATGAGTTGGTGTTTGGCAAATTTACGACATAGTCCACTTGTTTTAAAATATTGGTGTTAATTTCTTTTAGATTATGTGCAGTTGTTTGACCACTTATATTTGCAGAAGTTGATACAATTGGTTTCCCAAGTTTTTCAATGAGCTTTCCACAAAATTCCTGATTAACAATTCGAAAACCTATACTATCATTTTCTCCAAATAATTGCTTAGAGATATTAATTGAATGGTTATATATTATGGTAGTTGGTGATGAAGCTTCATGTAATAGCTTATAGGACTCCTTTGGTACTGATTTAAGATATTTATTTAACATTGAAGCCTTATTTATTAAACAAAGCATTGGATTTGATGAATCTCTTTGCTTTATTTTATAAATTTTTTTTATTGCATCCTCATTGGTAGCATCGCATCCAATTCCCCATACGGTATCTGTAGGGTAAACTATAATACCACCATTCCTTAAAATTTTAGCAGCTTTTTCAACCTCTTTGTTAATAATATTACCCATTAATAAATATATTTACATCAAATATAAAAATAACCTTTTGATAAAAGTTAAATTAATAAATACGGATTATAATATTTATAGCGATGTTATTGAAAATTTTATCAAAAATTTCACTAAATCAGGGGTTGTAATTAAAGATTCAAGAAATGTAATAAAGTCTTTTGAATCTGATAAGATTAGATATAACATAAAGTCATTTAAAATACCTAATATTTTTAATGCAATTGTATACAACAAATTAAGATCTAGTAAGGCTGAGAGATCTTACAGCTATGCTCAAAAACTATTAAGTATTGGGATTAATACACCAGAACCTATTGCATATTTTGAGTTTAAAACAAAATTATTTTTAAAAAATAGTTATTATGTCTCTAAAAATATTGAATATGATTTTTCAATCAGAGAAGTAATCAATGATTATAATTTTAAAAATCGTGAAAAAATTTTACAGTTATTTTCTGAATTTACATATAAGCTCCATGAAAATAATATAAATTATTTAGACCATTCACCAGGTAATACACTAATTAAAATAAATGAAAATAAGTATAAATTTTACCTAATTGATTTAAATAGAATGGAATTTAAGAAAATGAGTTTTGATGATAGAATGAAAAATTTTAACAGATTAACTCAGGACTCGAAGGTATTAAAGATTTTTAGTGAGCAATATGCTAGTTTATATAAAATAGATATTGATATTGTTTACAAAAAAATGTTATTCTATTCAAACAAATTTTTCTCAAACAGAAGTAGGCTAAAAAAATTAAAAAACTTCAAGTTTTAAAATCCGAAAATTTTATAAATTTTTAATCTTCTTAAAATAGATACTCGTCTTTTCTGAGGTACCCCATATGTTGATATATGTTTTTTAACAGCTTCTACCATTCTAAGAGAAGATTTTCCATCTACATATGGATGATAATTTTTTATTAATTCATTTCTTTTTTCTAAAAAACAATCATTATTCAAATTATCATCAATAAGAGACTTTAAATTTATGTATTTTTTGGAATCTTGCCAGTATTTGATTTTTGAAATATTATTAAAGGTAATTACAGGTTTATTTAAAAGACTAAACTCATATATTACAGAAGAAGTGTCACTAATTAATAGGTCAGATATTTTCAATAAATCTGTAATATCATTATCATCATAGATTAAAATATTTGAATTTAATTTAGCTATTTGTTTGTACTCATTTTTTATTTTTTTATCCATTAAAGGATGAAACTTTATCAGAATCAAATAATTACTGTAACTTATTGATATTATTTCTTTTTTTAAATGTGGGGCAGAAGTTAATTTAGGAGAAAAAGTTGGTGCATATAAAATTACTTTATCTTTTTTGTACTTAATTAATAGTTCTTGTTTTTTCTTATCTAACTCAGAATTTAATCTAAATAAATTATCTGTTTTTGACCATCCAGTTTCTATAACTTCAAAATCCTTGTGTATTTTCTTTTTAGTTAAAAATACTTTTGAAAAATATGGACCTTGAGTTAGGTATAAATCAAAATAACTTCTTATTCTAAAATGACCTTTCTTCTCTCCGGCAAAACCATGAAAAACTTGAGTTTTGACTCCTTTTAGATAGTGGGGCACAGCGTTTCCACATACAAAAATTGCTTCACTATTATAATTTTTTAACTCTTTTATAGAAGTGGTATATGGATCTGATTTATAGGGAAAGTCACTTAGTATTTCTTTGTCAACAAACCATATAAAGTCATAGTTTAGATTTTTTAATTCCTTTTGTATTGGTTCTAATATTCCAAATGCATATTTATTTTTACAAAATAAAATAGAATTCATTAGATTAAATTATTTGCATTTTTTAGGTCTTCTTCAAAATCAATCTCAATACAATTAAAATCTGAAATATCTACAGGCTTAATTTTAAATCCGTCTTTTTCTATGGCTGTTTCTAAAGCTTTTTCAAAATAGTCGTTATCTTTGCATTGCTCTAGTCTTTTTATAAATAAGTCTACATAATTTGCAGAAATAAAATTTATTCCAACCGCTTCACCTAATCCATTTTTAACCTCTTTTGATAACTCTTTTATACATTCATCTTTTACGGTGTATTTAACTTCTTCCTCAGCAACTTTACTTGTGTTTACAGCTACAAAAGAAATATCGTTATCAATGTATTCTTTCAACCTTATAAAAAGATCTTTATCAAAAACAATATCTCCATTCAGCCATAAAATTGACTCTCCTTTATTTTTCTTTATTGCCTTTAATA
The DNA here is from genome assembly GCA_964275595.1 of uncultured Flavobacteriaceae bacterium. Classification (GTDB taxonomy): domain Bacteria; phylum Bacteroidota; class Bacteroidia; order Flavobacteriales; family Flavobacteriaceae; genus SGZJ01. The sequence continues at coordinate 6,492 of CAXYDM010000002.1, read as the reverse complement.
AACTCTTTGCTGTATTGGTTTGATCAAAATATTGGTTGTAGATATAGGTTAAATTTGGAAAGCTTTCCATAATTAAATCTTTCTTAAACCCTACAACAACATTAATTATATCCGTATCGAATACATAAGATATGTTATCTGTCATCATTTGCATAATACTCTTGTTATTGTTTAATTTAGTTAGAGGTTTTGGAAAAGGATTTCCTAACCTAGACCCAATTCCAGCAGCTAGAATTATAATTTTCATATTTTCAGATTAATTTTATCAAAGTTATAATAATTAATTTGAATGATATCTTAAGATTTGTTTTTTGTAATTTTACATATTATTTTTATTATGGAAAAGAAATATTTACTATCACTAATAACAAAATACTCCGATATTCAATTTAGTATTATTGATTCAAATAGTTTTTCTATTCATACTACATCAGCTTTTTCTAATCATATATTCAAGCTATTTGATGACCTTTTTGTTAAATATGGAGATGATATTTCAATTATTTTTAATAATAAATCTATGGTTACTATTTCTAGTAAGGTCTTAATTAAAAAATATAAGAATATGTATACCACAGGCTGTTTCGATATATTTCATTACGGTCACCTAAATATATTGAGCAAGTCTAAAGACCTTTGTCAAAAACTTATTGTTGGTGTATCTACCGATCAATTAATATTAAAAGAAAAAGGTAAATTACCTGTAATTCCATTTTTAGAGAGAGTAAAGATTGTTGAATCTATTAAATATGTTGATATGGTTGTACCACAAACTAACAAGAATAAGCAAGAAGCTATAGATAAATATAATATTGACGCCATTTCTGTTGGTGACGATTGGAAAGGTCGCTATCCAAAAACTTCTTGCCCAGTCGAATATTTTACTTACACTCCAAATGTAAGTAGTACAATTTTGAAAGGCTTATTGTCCATTAGCAAAATTTAATTTAGAGCTTTGTCATCGACAAAAGTATTCCATTCTTTTACAGGTTTTTCCCAATCTCCATATCTGTAAGTTAAATATTCTTTTGTAAGAAAAGGAATAGAATAAGAATAGCCATTAAACTTTATTGTTTTAAATTTTGAATAAAATTTTGATGGAACATTTTTAGTTATATTTCCAATCATCCAATATGATTTATCAGATTTCGGATATTTAATAAATATTTCAAGACAAACCTTACCTTTTAATAGGTTAAAAAATCGTCTATTTCTTATTTTAATTATTCTAATATCATTTTTTTTAAAAACCTCAGATGGTTCACTAAATTTTCTAACTCTAACTCTTAATTTTTTTATTTTTAAATCACCTATCAATTTATCTATTTTACCAATTTCTGATTTATTAATTGATAAATCTAGGTCATTATCCCAAGGTAAAAGTCTAGACTCTCTTTTAATACCTAATAAAGTTCCACCTTCTAACCAATATTCTATGTTTAATTTGTCAAGAGACTTAGCAACCTCTAATAAAAGTGATTCAGCAATCTCCTTGTTTTTGTTAGATAAAGTAATATTATACGCCACTTACATGTTTTTTAATAAAAATTGAGAAAGTTCATCAGTAGATTCTTGAGGTTTATAATGGTATGTTTTTATTCCTAAAGATATTGCTGATTTGACAGCTTCTTTATTGTGTTCGATATAAACTAAATCAGAAATAATTAAATTATACTTTTCAATAAGTTTTATAAAATATAATTTATCATCCTTGTTAGGATTATGTGATAGACTGAAAACTTTATAGGGCATATTTACAATCCCTAAATTAATAAGTTCTTTATTGTTTGCGTTTGTTAATATTATTTTTTGATTTTCATAACTTTCTAATATTTTATAAATATCAGAATCAATAGTATTATTTTTTACAAATGTGTTCCAGGCATCAACCAATATTGTTTTCATAAACCGATTGTTTAAACAGCTAAATTATGTTCTCTTAAAACTTGATTTAATGAAGTTTTTTTATCTGTACTTTCCTTTCGTTTACCAATAATTAGAGCACAAGGAACATTATAAGTCCCAGCATTAAACTTTTTTGGAACTGTCCCAGGAATAACCACTGATCTTTCAGGAATTTCACCTTTAATTTCTTTGGCAACATCATTAGTTACATCAATAATTTTAGTTGAAGCAGTCAAAACTACATTAGCTCCAAGAACAGCTTCTTTTCTAATAATTACACCCTCAACTATAATGCTTCTTGAACCTAGAAAAACATTATCCTCAATTATAACAGGTGAAGCCTGGACAGGCTCTAAAACTCCTCCAATTCCAACACCTCCAGAAATATGAACATTTTCACCAATTTGAGCACAACTACCAACTGTAGCCCACGTATCAACCATAGTGCCTTTACCAATATAGGCTCCAATGTTAACATAACTTGGCATTAAGATACAACCAGAAGAAATATAAGATCCATGCCTAGATATGGCACTTGGAACAACTCTTATTCCTTTTTTTGCATAATCTCTTTTTAAAGGAATTTTATCGTGAAACTCTAGTGGACCAGCTTCTTGAGTAATCATTTTATTTATAGGAAAGTACAATAACACAGCTTTTTTCACCCATTCATTAACAACCCATTTAGACTCATTTAATTGAGCAACTCTTAATTCTCCTGAGTCAAGTAAGTCAATAGTATCTTTTATCGCTTGAATAGTGCTTAAATCATTTAATAAGTCCCTATTGTCCCATGCTAATTCAATTTTTTGTTTTAAATCCATTATAATAGTTATATAAACAAATATAATTCTATTATAGAATCATTTAATCAAGTATTAAAAAAAATATAATAAATTATTTATCGGTTGCCCTATATTTGTATAACTATGCCTAGAATACTCTCAATAGATTTTGGTTCTAAAAGGTGCGGAATAGCAGTAACCGATGAAAGTCAAATAATTGCCTCTGGACTAACTACAATTGAAACAGATAATTTAATTGATTTTTTAAACACTTATTTCAGAAATGAAGATGTAGAATTAATTGTAGTAGGAATGCCTAAAAACATGTTGAATCAGAATTCTTTAATAGAACCTTTAATTTTAAAGTATATCAAGATTATTAATATTAATTTTCCAACAATAACTATTGAAAGGTTTGATGAAAGATTTACTTCAAAACTAGCTTTTAGAGCTATGATTGATGGAGGTTTAAAAAAGAAAAAAAGAAAGATTAAAGCAACTATAGACATGGTTAGTGCTACAATAATTTTACAAGATTATCTACATAGTAGAAAAATTTAATTACTTATTCATTCTATAAATAAGTATTGTATTTTTACAAAAAATTATTACATATGTTGTTACCTATCATTGCTTATGGACACCCTGTTTTAAAAAGAAAGGCAGAAGTCATAAATAAAGATTATCCTAAATTAAAGGAGTTAATCGAAAATATGTTTGAAACAATGTATAATGCTAATGGTGTAGGTATAGCAGCTCCTCAAATAGGTTTATCAATTCGACTATTTATTGTAGATACAAGTCCTTTTTCAGAGGATGAAAGTTTGAGCGATGAAGATAGAAGCCTATTAAAATCTTTTAAAAAAGTATTTATTAATCCTGAAATATTAGATGAAAATGGTGATGAGTGGAGTTTTGAAGAAGGCTGTCTAAGTATTCCAAATATAAGAGAAAGTGTTTTAAGACAAAAAGAAATAAAAATTCAATACTTTGATGAGAAATTTAATAAACATACTGCTTCTTTTGATGGTTTATTAGCTAGAGTTATTCAGCATGAATATGATCATATTGAAGGACTTTTATTTACGGACAAGTTATCAAGTTTTAAAAAACAGCTGCTAAAGAAAAAGTTATTAAAAATATCTTCTGGTAAACTGAGTTTTGACTATGAAATGCAATATTTTAAAAGTTCAAAAAAGAGATAGGTGCTAAAAGATTACACTAAAGAATTTAGTTATAACTTAAAATTATCTTTACCAGTAATGCTTGGTATGCTTGGCCATACTTTGGTGAGTCTAGTTGATAATATTATGGTTGGTAAACTTGATCCAACTAATCTAGCTGCAGTTTCACTTGGAAATAGTTTTGTTTTTATTGGTATGGCAATTGGGATAGGTTTTTCTTCTGCTATTACTCCTTTAATTGCTGAGGCTGACTCTGAAAATAATCATCATAAATTACAATCTACTTTTGTTCATGGTATCATACTATGTACAGCACTTAGTTTATTGTTGTTTTTATCTATATTTTTTTTTAGAGATATAATGCTGCTAATGAATCAACCTGAAGCAGTTGTAGAGTTGGCTTTACCTTATTTAGAGCTTGTTGTTATATCTTTAATTCCATTACTAATATTTCAAGCATTTAAACAATTTTGCGATGGCCTTTCGTTAACTATATATCCTATGTATGCCGCAGTTATTGCTAACGTTATTAATGTTTTAATTAATTATGTTTTGATTTTCGGAAAGTTTGGTTTTCCTCAAATGGGTATTATGGGTGCTGCGATTGGAACCCTTATTTCAAGGACTGTGATGCTAGTATTTTTAATACTTATTGTAAAGTATAATTCAAAAATTAAACAATGTTTAAATGACATTAGGCAAATTAAGATTGATAAACTAATGTTTAAAAAAATATTAGATATTGGTATTCCTAGTTCTTTACAAATGGTATTTGAAGTTTTTTTCTTCACAACAGCTATTTGGTTGAGTGGTTTATTAGGGGAAAATCCACAATCTGCCAATCAAATTGCTCTTAATTTGTCCTCAATGACCTTTATGATTGCTAGTGGATTGAGTGTTTCTGCCATGGTTAGGGTCGGGAATCAAAAAGGATTAAAAAACTATGTTGATTTACGAAGAATTTCTTTTTCTATTTTATTATTAGGTTTGATTTTAGCATTATTTTTTGCTCTTTGTTTTATATTGTTTAGTGATTTACTCCCTTATATATATATAGATTTAAACAACACATTAAACTATAAAGATAATCTGGAAGTTATAGAGATTACTTCTAAGCTATTAATAATAGCAGCTGTTTACCAAATATCGGATACTATACAAGTAATCATTTTAGCAGCCTTAAGAGGAATGCAGGATGTAAAAATCCCTACCTTAATTACATTTGTAGCGTATTGGTTAATTGGATTTCCCGTTAGTTATTTTTTAGGCTCTGATGATATGCTTGGTAGCGAGGGTATTTGGATAGGTCTATTATCTGGGTTAACAATTGCAGCTACTTTATTGTATATTAGGTTTAATATTTTAACAAATAGATTAATTACAAATAACTAAAAATATGGATTTACCTAAGTTTATTTTAGGAGACAATACGGATTTTCCTGATTCAATATTCATTATACATACTGAATATCCAAGATTTATTTTGAACTTAGAGAATGACTCTATTAAATGGTTCGAGAATTTTAGTGATTCTGATGAAAAAGAACTTTTAACTCAAACTAAAGAACTTATAGAAGAAGCATCTATATTTTACGATAGAGAAGTTACTAGATATGAATAGTTATGTTAGAATTTTTTTTAAATCTTGATAGAGAATTACTTGTTTACCTAAATAATCTTGGTTCTAATAACTGGGATATGTTATGGCTGATGTTAACGGATAAATTAACATTTATTCCATTTTTCATTTTAGTCATTTACTTTATTTTTAAAAAATTCTCCTTAAGACAAGCCTTATTTATTTTGTTATTTATTTCTTTGTTAATACTTTTTACCGATCAATTTACAAATCTTGTTAAAGATTATTTTCAAAGACTCAGGCCTTGTCGAGATGATACTTTAAATACACTATTAAGATCAATAGATATAAGATGTGGTAAGTATGGTTTCTTTTCTGCTCATGCCTCAAATTCTATGGCCATTTCTATTTTTTTATATAAGCTGTTTAAAACTAATGATTATAAAGCTTTAAATTATTTTCTAATTCTTTGGGTATTTTTATTTTCCTATAGTAGAATATACCTTGGAGTACATTTTCCTTTAGATACCTTATTTGGATTAATTTTTGGGTTATTTTTTGGAATAACTACTTATCAAATACTAGAAAATTTTATTTTATTTAGGAGCAAATAAATGGTAGTAAGTAATCAATCTACTTTTTTTCTTTTGAGTGTTTAAATCGTATTTAGAAACTAACTTAATTGTGTAGTTTGATTCATTTAATATTGTGTCATTAACTGTGATAGGATTTTTTGTTAGTAATCCAAATTTTATCTTCTCTTCACTTAATTGTTTAATTTTTATATTATCTAATTTTTTAATTTTTTTTCCAAAACTCCAAATTATTTCAGGGGACAGTGAATAATTTGTATATAATTCAATTTCAGATAAGTTTAATGTATTTATAGATTTAAAGCTTTTATTTGTTTTAGTAATTAATGTTGGAGAATTTGAAATTGAAAAAATTAAAATTAAAAAAAACAATATATTGATTTTTACAGAAGGTAAATATTTAATATTTAAAACTTTTATAATCATTACAATACTAAATATTGCTA
>CAXYDM010000001.1:0-22833 GCA_964275595.1 uncultured Flavobacteriaceae bacterium | reverse complement strand
ACATATTGATATTAGTTTAATTAATGGTTCAGACGAGGTTGATATTAACGCATTACAGTCTTGGCAGCCACAATTTGAAAATGCTGAATTTCTTTTAGTAAATGATAAGTTTAAAGCTGGAAGGAAGGTTGAAAAAATGTCAAAAAGATGGTATAATGTTGTAAACCCAGATATGATTTGCGAACAGTATGGAGCGGATAGTTTAAGGTTGTTTGAAATGTTTTTAGGTCCTCTTGAGCAGTATAAGCCATGGAATACCGCAGGAATCTCAGGGGTTCATAATTTTTTAAAAAAACTATGGAAACTCTACACTAACGTTGAATGCCTTAAAAATCTTGATTCACAGCCTTCCAAAGCAAACTTAAAGAGCTTACATACTGCAATAAAAAAAGTGGAAAATGATATTGAAAACTTTTCCTTTAACACACCAGTTTCATGCTTTATGATAGCTGTTAATGAATTAACAGCTCAAAAATGTAATAGTAAAGAAATACTAGAACCTCTGTTAATTTTATTATCTCCATTTGTCCCTCATATTTGCGAAGAACTTTGGGAAATGTTGGGACATCCAAATTCAATTACTTTCGAATCATTTCCAATATTTGATCCTACTATGCTAGTTGAATCTACTAAGATTTATCCAATATCAATAAACGGTAAGGTCAAGCTAAAGGTTGAACTATCTTTAGAATTAAATAAAGAAGAAATTGAGAAGATTATTCTGGATGACGCTGAGGTAATATTTAAGCTCGAGGGTAAGTCTCCAAAAAGAGTAATTGTTATTCCTGGAAAAATAATTAATTTAGTAGTGTGATCTTAGCTCTAATCTTTGTAAATATTATTTTATTAGGACTAGCTTATTACCTTAATCCAAAAAATGCTAAATATTTATTAGCAGGATATAATACAATGTCAGATAAAGAAAGAGATAACTTTGACTTAATTAATTACTTAAAATTTTTTAAAAGTTTTTTTATAAAATTAACTTTTTACTCAACTATAATATTTACAGTTACATACTTTTTATATTCGGAAGAAGTCGCAGCAATAGTTTGGTGTATTTCTCTAATAGTTCCCTGGCCTTTTTTTATAATTAAATCTCAAAAGTATTCTAAATAGCAATTTGTCTATCAATTTGTTGATCTAAAGAAATATATGTTTCAGTTCTGGAAACACCGTTAATGGTTTGAATTTTTTTATTTAATATTTGCATTAAATTCTCATTATCTACACATAATATCTTTGTCAAAATACTCCAATTACCTGTTGTGTAATGACACTCTAAAACTTCAGGAATTTTTTTTAATTCACGAACAACAGCTGCATTATTGCCTGCTTTTTCTAAATAAATACCAATAAATGCCATCGTCTTATATCCAAGAACTTTATGGTTAATTACAATTTTTGAACCATTAATTAATTCAGAATTCTCAAGTTTTCTCAGTCTTTGGTGAATTGCAGCTCCTGAAACTCCAATTTTTTTTGCTATTTCTAAAATAGGAGTCCTAGCATTAGTCATTAGCGATCTAATAATCTCCTTATCTATACCATCAATAGTTATAGTGTTATTTATATTCTTCATAAAATTTGATCACTAGTTATATTAGTTTTAAGCTAGAAACGGAATCTCATATTCATTGAACTCTATTCCGTATTCAATTAATTCTTTTAAAATAGGGTTATATATATCTTTTTTTACTGGTAGTTGTACTCCTTTGATGGTTATTTTAGAATTTAAAATTGCTAAAGTTGCAATTGCTAGTGGAAGTCCAACAGTTTTTGCCATTGCTGTATACGTTTGATCTTCTCCAATACAAACCATATTTGAGTCAATTTGATATTTTTTATTATTTAGTTCGTAAACGAATTTATGGGTCATTACAATCATGTCTTTATCATTTGGGTCTAATGTCCAGCTTTTACAAAGAATAAATTCTAATATCTGTGCAGGAGTTGCTTTGTCTAATGTTATAGTCTTTTGGTCACTAAAGATATCTAATTCTAATAGTTTACTCCAAATAAGTTCTTTTTCAGAAATTTTTAATAGTTTTTGTAATTTTAATTCAACACTTTCTTTTGCATTGTATGGTAAAAATAAATCTACAAAATCTCTAAACTTCATATTTTTACTATTTTCAATTAAGTAACTATCATCTGTCATTCCTAGTTGAACAAAAACATCCCAGGATTCACTAAATCCTACTTTTCTAATTGTACCTCTACATAGAGTTTTGATATCTTCTAAGCCATAAATATCTCTGTATTTCAAAGAGTCTCTATTAGGATAGCCTTCAAAACTTCCATAATTTTCGACTTTTAACTTTTGTGTTCTTTTAAAAAGTTTATTGTAAGGTATATATTTATAATATCCCTGTTGAATGAATTTTGCAGGTCCACCTTGACCTGCAAGTACTACATTTCTTGGGTTCCATGTAAATTTATAGTTCCATAAATTATTATCAGATTCAGGAGCCATTAACCCTCCTGTGTAAGATTCAAATGAAGTAATTTTTGCTTCTTTTTCTTTAATATGATCAATAACCTTCATTGCACTCATATGGTCAATTCCAGGGTCTAAACCAATTTCATTCATAATTACTATATTTTTTTCTATAGCCCTCGTATTTAAAGCAAGCATTTCTTCATTTATATAAGATGCAGTCAACATATTCTTGCTATGTTTAATACAGTCTTTTGCAACCATTAAATGGAATCTAGCAGGAAGCATTGATATGACAATATCCGCACCAATTATTTCCTTTTCTCTTGATTCATCATCAAACACATCTAGTTCAATTGCCTTAGATTTAGAATGGCTGTTTAATAACACTTTAGTATTTGTAATGTATTTATCAGCTATTGTTATAAATAAATTTTCTTTTTCAGATTTATTTAACAGGTATTTAATCAAATAAGAAGAGGATTTTCCAGAACCAATTATTAGTATTTTTCTCATGAATATAAAAGTAATACTATAAATTTAATATTTTAATAATTCAAGTCTTATATAATTAACTTTCTTAATAAATTCATACATTTGATAGGATACATTTAAATATAATAAATGAATTTAGACAAATACGGATTATTTAAATCTAATTGTTTCTATCAAACTCCGATAGATAAATTACAGGAAATTATAGTTAGTCAAAAACATGGAGTTATAGTGGATTCTGGGGCTTTAGCTATAAATACGGGTAAATTTACCGGAAGATCTCCTAAAGATAGATATATTGTTAAAGATTGTACTACAAAAGAAAAAGTATGGTGGGGTGATATTAATATTCCAATTGATGAATCTTATTTTGAGAAATTATATATAAAAATTACTAATTACTTAGCCGAAAAGGATTTGTACGTTAGAGATAGTTATGTTTGCTCTTTAGATACTTCTAGACTCAATGTTAGAACAATCTGTGAATTACCAAGCAGTGATTTTTTTGCCAATAACATGTTTTTAAGATTAGAAAAAAAAAATTCTTAAAAACTTTCAGGAAGATTGGCTTTTAATTAATGCTCCAGGATTCAAGTCTAATCCAAAAACAGATGGGACAAGAAGTGAAAACTTTGCTATTATAAATTTTTCCAAAAAAATTATAATTATAGGAGGAACTGGTTACACTGGTGAAATAAAAAAATCCATTTTTTCTGTCCTAAACTTTATACTTCCAGTTGACCAGGGTATTTTGCCTATGCATTGTAGCGCAAATGTTGGTAAAAATGAGGATACTGCAATTTTCTTTGGTTTATCTGGAACTGGGAAAACAACTCTTTCTGCTGATCCATCTAGGCAATTAATTGGAGATGATGAGCACGGCTGGAGTAAAAAGCATCAGGTTTTTAATTTTGAAGGAGGCTGCTATGCAAAAGTTATTAATCTAAATAAAGAAAGTGAACCTGATATTTATAATGCTATCAAGAAAGGATCGCTTTTAGAAAACATTATTGCAGATAAAAATGGCAAAGTAGACTTTACTGATACCTCAATTACTCAAAACACAAGAGTTAGTTATCCAATTGATTTTATTAAAAATATAAAAAAACCATCGATTGGAAACAAACCTAAAAATATATTTTTTTTAACAGCTGATGCTTTTGGAGTTCTACCTCCAATATCGAAATTATCAGCGAGTCAAGCTGCTTATCATTTTATCTCAGGATATACAAGTAAGGTTGCAGGAACTGAAGCTGGTGTAGTTGAACCACAACCTTCTTTTTCAGCTTGTTTTGGAGCTCCTTTTATGCCTTTACACCCTGCTGAGTATGCACAAATGTTAATTAAAAAAATAAACGAATCTGCTGTTAAAGTTTGGTTAGTTAACACAGGCTGGACTGGTGGTCCGTATGGTATTGGTAAAAGAATGGAATTGAAATACACAAGGGCTATGATAAATGCTGCCTTAAGTGGAGAGTTAGAGGAGGCTAATAAAAATAATTACCACATACACTCAGTTTTTAATTTAAACCAACCAAGAATTTGTCCAAACGTACCTACATCAGTATTAAGCCCAAGAAAGACATGGAATGACGATGAGAATTATTATAAAACTGCATTTAAATTAGCAAATTCATTTGTCACTAATTTTAAGCAGTTTGAATCTTATTCAAATGATGAAATTATGTCAGGAGCTCCAAATGGTAGATAATACAATTTTTACTTTTTCTTGTTGACTTTTTTAATATAGTCATCAAGTGCCATGGTCATGGACGGAAACTTTTTTGAGGGGGCAGATATATCAACAGTAAGTCCATTTTCTTCACACGTTTTTTTAGTAATAGCTCCAAAAGTAGCTATTCTTGTATTATTTTGTTTAAAGTCTGGGTAATTGTGTAATAAAGATTGTATTCCAGTAGGACTGAAGAAAACTAAAATATCGTATGAAACATCAGCTAAATGCGATAAATCACTAATAACAGTTCTGTAAAATACAGATTGTCTCCAATTAATTTCTAATTCATTTAGTAGTTTGGGAACTTCCGCTTTTAATTTATCTGTGGTTGGAAGTAAAAACCGCTCTGTATTATATTTTTCAATTAGAGGGCACAAGTCAGCAAATTTTCTTTGTCCAACATAGATCTTTCTTTTTCTGTAAACCACATATTTCTGTAAGTAAAAAGCTACTGCTTCAGATTGACAAAAATATTTCATTGAATCAGGTACTTTATATCTCATTTTTTCACACACCCTGAAATAATGATCTACAGCATATCTACTGGTTAGAATAATGGCAGTGAACATTGTTAAATCAATTTTTTGTAGTCTGATTTCTTTAACTGAAACAGGTTTTACATGAATGAAAGGCTCAAAGTCAATTTTAATTTTTCTACTTTTTTCTAATTCAAAAAAAGGAGAATGTGGTATTGTAGGTTTAGTTTGAGAAACAAGAATAGTTTTAACTTTCATATAGCTTACCTTTTTGACTTTGAAACTATATTAATTCATTTATAATAAATAAAATAGGAACAATTTCAAGAGTGCAAAGATACAAAATAAAATAAAACATGTTTGATAATATTAAATTATCATTCAATCTTATCACTTTGTAAAGCCCAACTACGTAGAGTGAAATGACAAAAAATATACTAATTTTTATAAATATAATTGAGTTTGGAAAACTGTAAATTGCTAATGAATTCAATAAAATTATAAATATACCTAACAATTTATTAAAGCTGTTTTTTTGTAAATTAAATGAAACAACAAACTTGCTTATATTGAACGCCCAGCCAATTAATATTTCAATAAAATATTTCGTGTATATAAATACAACAATAAAAACTAAAGTTGTAAAGAATATAGAGGTTTCAAAATTATTATTAAAACCGTATAAGTTGTTAGAAAAAAGAATAGATATATAGACACTAAGTGAAATAATATAGTTCACATTAAGTAAACTGTTAAAACTACTCAAAAAACTATTATCATTGGATTTAAACTTTAAAAATGAATTATTTAAATAAATAAAAAGAAATTGTTTGAATTTAGAATTATTCAATGTTTTTGCAATTGTAACAATTATAACATTTAGTAATATAATAATTGTAAATCCATCAAATAAAATATAGTCTCTTATCATCAAAGCTAAATTATGAAGAATATTATATAAAAATAATCTACTAAATAACTATTTTTACTAAAATATGTAATCATGAAGGATGTTTTAATTATCATTCCAACATATAATGAAATTGAAAACATTGAAAAAATTATTATTTCAACTATTAATTTATACCCTAAAATAAAAATTCTAGTTGTAGATGATAACTCTCCAGATTTAACATTCAAAAAAGTAGAAGAGTTAAAATTAAAATTTAAAGATCAATTATTTTTATTAAAAAGACAACAAAAAGAAGGTCTTGGCACTGCCTATGTAGCCGGATTTAAATGGGCTCTAAAAAATAAATTTAATTATGTATTTGAGATGGATGCTGACCTCTCTCATAACCCAATGGATATTAAAAGAATATTAGAGCCAATTCTTGAAAAAAACTATGACATTTCAATTGGTTCAAGATATATTAATGGTATCAACGTTGTTAATTGGCCTTTAAGCAGAATAATTTTATCTTATACTGCTTCTTTATTTGTGCAAGTAATAACAAAGATGAATATAAAAGATCCAACGTCTGGATACATATGTTATAAAAAATCAGTTTTAGAGTCAATTGATTTAGATAATATTAAATTTACAGGATATGCTTTTCAGATTGAAATGAAATATAAATCATATTTAAAAAATTTTAAAATCAGTGAAGTCCCTATAATTTTTACAGATAGAGTAAATGGTGTTTCAAAATTAAATGGCAGTATAATCTCCGAAGCTATTTTTGGAGTAATCGGGATGAGAATAAAAAAAATATTTAACATCAAATTTTAGATAATGAACCAGATTTTAATTAAAAATGCTAGATTAATTAATGAAGGAAAAATTGTGTCTTCAGATATTTTTATTGAAAACGAAATTATTAAAGAAGTTTCTAGTTCAATTAGTTTAAAATCATCTTCTGTTCAAATTATTGATGCAGAAAACAATTTTGTAATGCCTGGAGTTATTGATGATCAAGTGCATTTTAGAGAACCTGGATTAACACATAAAGCTGATATTAAATCTGAATCAAAAGCTGCAGTAGCAGGAGGTATAACATCATTTATTGAAATGCCAAACACTAACCCTCAGGCTACAACAGTAATCGAACTCGAGAAAAAATTTGAAATAGCATCAAAGGATTCACTTGCAAATTTTTCATTTATGTTTGGCGGAACGAATGATAATTTAGATGAAATTTTAAAAGTTGACACTAAAAATGTAGCTGCATTAAAATTATTTTTAGGCTCATCTACAGGAAATATGTTAGTTGATGATTTAGACGTCTTAGAGAAAATATTTTCTAAGACAAATATGCTTATCGCAGTGCATTGTGAAGATGAGTCAACGATTAGAGAAAATCTAAAACTATACACAGAAAAATACGGTGAAGATATTCCAATGAAATTTCACCCTTTAATTAGAAGTAGAAAAGCTTGTTATATATCTTCTTCAAATGCTATAAATTTAGCAAAAAAAACAGGGGCAAGGTTACATGTATTTCATCTTTCAACTGCTGAAGAAACAAAGTTGTTCTCAAACAAACAGAAGTTAAAAGACAAAAAGATAACCTCTGAAGTTTGTATACATCATTTATGGTTTTCCGATTCTGATTATGATGAATATGGTTCAAAAATAAAGTGGAACCCTGCTGTTAAAAGTTCAACGGATAGAGACGCTCTTTGGAAAGCATTACTTGATGATCGAATCGATGTAATTGCAACTGACCATGCTCCTCATACTAAAGAAGAAAAGAAATCTAAATATTTGAACTGTCCATCTGGCGGGCCTCTTGTTCAACACGCACTTCCAGCAATGTTAGAAGCTTATCATAATAATAAAATTACCCTTGAAAAGATTGTTGAAAAAATGTGCCATAACCCAGCCATTCTTTTCCAAATTGAAAAAAGAGGCTATATTCGAAAGGGTTACTTTGCCGATTTAGTTATTTTTAACTTAAATAATCCATGGACAGTTAATAAAGAGAATATTTTATATAAATGTGGTTGGTCTCCTTTTGAAGGAAAATCATTTAAATCTAGAATTTCACATACAATTATAAATGGAAAGTTGATTTATAAAAACGCTTCTTTTATTAATGAAACTAGAGGAAAAAGGCTAACATTTGAAAGATGAACAAATTAAAAGTTATAATTATTTTGATTTTTGTTTTAGGATGTAATAATAGCCTAACTCAAAAACCTATCCCAATTGATTTAATTTCTCAAGAAAAAATGGTTGATATTATCTATGACATGACTTTGATCAATGTTGCTAAAGGAGTTAATAAAAGTATTTTAGAAAATAATGGAATAATTCCTGAGCAATACCTTTTTAACAAACACTCTATAGACAGTACATTATTTGCTAGAAGTAATGAATACTACTCTAATGATTTAAAAACGTATCAAATGATTTATGATAATGTAAAAATTAAACTTGAAAAGAATAAAAATATCATAAGTGACAGCATTGATATATTAAAACAAATATCTGGAGAACTGAGTAAAAAATTAATTAAAGAAAGTAAAATAAATAAAATATTAATTGATACAATAAAAATAGATAGTATTTCCAAAATAAAATTAATTAATTCAAATTAGTATTACTTATTTTTATATTTTGTTATAAAGACTGAATAATAGATGAAAAATTTTATTGAAGAAATTAGATGGAGAGGGATGGTTCATGATGAAATGCCTGGAATCAGTGATCATTTAGATGGTTCGTGTAGAGTTTCTTACACTGGATTTGACCCAACTTCTGATTCTCTTCATATTGGAAGTCTAGTCCCCATTATGTTATTAGCCCATTTTCAACGCTCTGGCCATAAGCCTATCGTTTTGATTGGAGGTGCAACAGGTATGATCGGGGATCCATCTGGAAAATCTTCTGAGAGAAATTTATTGGATGAAAAAACATTATCTAAAAATCAAAAAGCAATAAAACAACAACTATCTCATTTTTTGAATTTTGACTCTAAAGAAAAAAATAGTGCATTAATTCTAAATAATTTTGACTGGATGAGTAAATTCACATTATTAGAATTTATTCGTGATATTGGAAAACATATTTCTGTTAACTACATGATGTCTAAAGATTCAGTTAAAAATAGAATTTCATCAGAATCTTCAGCCGGAATGAGTTTTACAGAGTTTACTTATCAGCTTGTCCAAGGATATGATTTTTTACATTTATATAAAAATTATAATTGTACAATACAAATGGGTGGTAGTGATCAATGGGGTAATATTACGACAGGTACAGAACTAATAAGAAGAGTTGATTCAGGGAAAGGGTATGCTTTAACCTGTCCGTTAATCACTAAATCTGATGGTGCAAAATTTGGTAAAACTGAAGGTGGAAATATTTGGTTAGACCCCAATAAGACTTCAGTATTTAAATTTTACCAGTATTGGTTAAATACTAGTGATTTAGATGCAGAAAAATATATAAAAATATTTACTTTTTTAAATGAAAAAGAAATTGCTGGCTTTGTTAATAATCATAAATTAGAGCCACATAGAAGATCACTCCAAAAAGTTTTAGCAAAAGAAATAACAATTATTGTTCATTCTATAAACTCATTTAAACAAGCTGAGCAGGCATCTTCTATATTGTATAGTAAGACATTTAAGCAAGATATTGAACTTATTGATGAAAGCACTTTTTTAGATGTATTTGAAGGGGTCCCATTAATAGAAATTAGTAAAGCTGAATTGTTGAAAGGTATTGATATGATATCTGCTTTATCTTCTAAAACAGATTTTTTAAGTTCTAATTCAGAAGCAAGAAGAGCTCTAAAAGAAAATTCAATTTCAATTAATAAATACAAAGTTAAAGAAGATTATTTAATTCAAACTAAAGATTTGATTAATGATAAATATGTAATAATTAATAAAGGTAAAAGAAATACTTTTATAATAAAATTTATATAATACTATACCATAAGGTTGCATCCACGAATATCAGTATTGTCAAACCTCCCAAGAATTTCAAATTCATTTTCACTTTTATTTCTACCTAAATCTTCTGTAGCTATAAAAGAACAAGAATTAATATTTGCCAAATCAATTATATTGACCCCCCCGGTTAACCCATTATTTTTGAAAGATAAAGCATCTTGTGGTTCTCTAATGTGTATTTTCATCCACGGAGGACACTGAAAAATTCCATTTTTTTGTGAATACGCCTGAGAAAGTAGCTCAGTCATTCCATATTCACTGCAAACTAGATCAGTACCAAAACCTTGTTTTATTATAAAATGTAGTTCTTCTCTAATTATTTCTTTTCTTCTACCTTTCATTCCACCAGTTTCTATTACAGTTAGATTAGGTAATTGAAATTTAAATTTTTCAACTAAATTTAATAATGCAAAAGTTACACCAAACAATAAAACTTTTTCATTTTTTAGTGATATTAATTTGCCTTTTAACTCATCATAATTATTGAGATAAAAACCACTATTTTTATTATTGGTCTTTAATATTAACTTATTTATCATGTAAATTAATGATGAATTTTCGTTTTCTAAATATGAGGGTAGCAAAGCTAAAATTGTATATTTCTTAATGTCACCAAAAAAATATTTAAACGAATTTTCAAAACTAGATTCATAGATTTTGAGATCTGTTATATGGTGTTTGCTAAAATTAGTTTTTGTTGTACCACTACTAATAAATGTCTTTTCTATGGATTTATTAGAACTTATAACTTTATGAGATTTAAAAAACTTAATGGGTAAAAAAGGTATTTGTTTTGAATTTGTAACATCAGACGGGCTTTTATTAATTAAATCACAAAATGATCTATAAATATTATTGTTATTAAATTGAAATTCAAATATTTTATTTGCCATTAATTCAAATTCATCTTCACTTTTTATTTTAAAAATATCCTTAATGTTTATCATATATTCAAAAGTATTTAAAATAATATATATCGTTACAAGAATTGAACATTTATTTAATGTTATCATATTGTTATCATTTAATTATTTTTATTTACAATAGTATTTACTTCATATATTTGTAAATAATACACAGCTTTAAATATGGTTTATAAAATTTTATTGGTTGATGATGAGCCAGATATATTAGAAATTTTATCTTACTCACTTGAATCTGGTGGATTTAAAATTTATAAAGCAAATAATGGCTTAGAGGCCATTGAAATCGCTGAAAAAATTATTCCAGATTTAATCATTATGGACGTTATGATGCCTAAAATGAATGGGATTGAAGCATGTAACCGTATTAGAAAATCTAATAATTTAAAAGATGTAATTATTACTTTTTTATCCGCTAGATCTGAAGATTTTTCTAAAATCGCTGGATTTGAAGCTGGCGCTGATGACTATATTACTAAGCCTATAAAACCAAAAGTATTATTAAGTAAAGTTAAAGCCCTTTTGCGCAGAAAAAATTCTGGAGATAATCAAACAATAATTCAGATAAACGATTTAATTATTGATCGATCAAAATACTCAGTTAAACTTAAAGGTATTGATATCTCCTTACCTAGAAAGGAATTTGAATTACTATATTTGTTAACATCAAGTCCTAACACAGTTTTTACAAGAGGTAAGATTTTAGATATCGTTTGGGGTAATGACGTTATAGTTGGAGATAGAACTATTGACGTTCACATCAGAAAATTAAGAGAAAAAATTGGAGACTCTTCGTTTAAAACTATAAAAGGTGTTGGGTATAAGTTTGTAAGCTAATGTCCTTTAAATTTAAAAATTCGTATTCATTTGCAATTAAGACATCATTTGCAATTTCATTGTTTATCTCACTTATCGTGGGAACATTTCTTTGGATAGAATCTAGCATAAGTTATCTTTATTTTCAACTCATTTTCTTAGCAGCTTTAGTGTTTGTCATTTCATTTTTAATAATTCAGTCAAGAGTTGAGGCATTTATTTATTCAAAAATTAAAAACTTATATAAAGAATTAAATTTAATTGATTCTATTTCTCTATCCAAACCTGATATTACTACAGATATGAAATCGTTATTGGATAATATTAGTGAATTCAGTAGGGATAATAAATTAGAAATTGAATCTCTAAAGGTAAGAGAAGAGTTTAGAAAAGAGTTCATTGGAAACGTAGCACACGAATTAAAAACCCCAATATTTACTATACAGGGATATATTGAAAATCTTATTGATGGAGCTATAGACGATAATTCGGTTAGAGATAAGTTTTTAAATCGGGCCAAAATTAGTGTTGAAAGGTTGATCTATATCATTAAGGATTTAGATATGATCACAAAGTTAGAATCGGGAACTTTAAATTTAGAACAAGATTCATTTGATATAATTGAGCTTATTAAAAACACTTATGATGAGTTAGAAATTCAAGCTCAAAAAAAAGATATTAAGCTGATTTTTAACAAACTTTATTCAGAACCAATTATTGTTTTTGCAGATAAAGATAAAATTCAACAAGTAATTACTAATTTAATTATTAATTCAATTAAATACGGAACCAACAAAGGAACAACAGAGGTTAGTTTAGAATCTATTACATCTGATAAGTTAATCGTTAGAATTACTGATAACGGAGAAGGTATTCAAAAAGAGCATCTTTCAAGACTTTTTGAAAGATTCTATAGAGTAGACCAAAGTGGATCTAGAAAACAAGGAGGGTCTGGGTTAGGACTATCTATCGTTAAACATATAATTGATGCTCACAATGAGAATGTTTATGTTGAATCAAAATTTGGAATTGGGAGTGAATTTTCTTTCACTTTAACAAAAGATTTAAATTAATTTTTTTAAAAAAATGAGATTTGGGTAGTAAAAATAAGCTTAAAAGATTTAAAGACAACGAAAAATTTGATAATGTATTTCAACCTACCAGACAAGAATTACTTTCTGGCGATTTCGAATTTAAAGGCAGTTGGGCTAAAAAAGTTTTCAATAACTCTAATCCAATTACACTAGAACTAGGGTGTGGTAAAGGGGAGTATTCAGTAGAACTTGCAAGACAAAATCCTGATATTAATTTTATTGGTATAGATATTAAGGGAGCTAGGTTCTGGAGAGGAGCCAAAACAGCTAACGAAAAGAACATTCCAAATGTTAAATTTATTAGAGCTCAAATTGAACTTGTTGAATATTTGTTTGAAAAAAATGAAATTTCTGAAATATGGGTAACATTTCCTGATCCACAAATCACATATAAAAGAACAAAACATCGTTTAACTAATCTAGAGTTCTTAAATAAATACAAGCAAATTTTAAACAACAAAGGATCTATCAACCTAAAAACTGATAGCGAGTTTTTACATGGTTATACTTTAGGTCTTTTACAAGCAATGAAAAGCGCTGAAATATTATACTCTAATCACGATATATACAAAAGATCGGGTAGTCCAAAAGAAGCCACAGAAATTAAAACGCATTATGAAAACTTATTTTTAAATAATGACAAGCCTATAACATTTATAAAATTTAAAATTTAGTTTTTTGATTCCAAATACTGATAATTTTTTTGATAGAGTTTATGAGGTTGTAAAACAAATTCCATATGGAAGAGTAACTAATTATGGGTCTATCGCAAAATATTTAGGCTCTGCTAAGAGTTCAAGAGCTGTTGGGTATGCGATGAATGCATCCCATAATATGGCTGATGTCCCTTCACACCGAGTTGTAAATAAAGTAGGTCTATTAACAGGAAAGCATCATTTTTTTGGATCTAATTTAATGAAAGATCTTTTAGAAAGTGAAGGAATTGAAATTGTTGACAATCAGGTTAATAGATTTGACTCACTATATTGGGACCCATGTCATGAACTATAAAGCTAATACATTTATTAAAATCAAGTTTTCGTACTATATTTGCATAAATAACTAGAGACTTTGAAAATTAATAAAATAGAAATACTTAAAGAATTAAATGAGTCAAATATTGATAATTGTACGTTCATTAATATTGTAAATTTTTCTGATGAAGTTATTTTAGATGTAAATATATCCAAACCTACTTTTCAGGCTAAGAAAAATGCTGAGTTAACAATTAATAAATTTTTTAGCTCAGAATCTCTTTCACGCTTCAAAGTAAAAATTAATTTTAAGAATGTTGTTGCGCAAAAGCAAAGCAATCAAATTACATCAAAAAAGATCTCTGGCATAAAAAATATTATTGCAATTGCATCTGGAAAGGGAGGAGTAGGGAAATCTACGGTAACTTCAAACTTATCTGTTACACTTGCGAAAATGGGATTTAAAGTTGGACTTCTTGATGCAGACATTTACGGTCCTTCTATTCCAATTATGTTTGATGTTGCTGAAGAAAGACCTAAATCGATTATGATAGACGGAAAAAGCAAAATGCAGCCTGTAGAAAATTATGGAGTTAAAATTCTTTCTATAGGTTTTTTCACTAAGCCAGACCAAGCTGTTATTTGGAGAGGACCTATGGCATCCAAGGCTCTAAATCAAATGATTTTTGATGCTAACTGGGGTGAATTAGATTTTTTATTAATTGATTTACCCCCAGGAACAGGAGATATTCATTTAAGTATACTACAAGCATTACCAATTACAGGATCTGTAATTGTCAGTACTCCACAAAATGTAGCTTTGGCAGATGCTAAAAAAGGAGTAGCTATGTTTAAGCAAGATCTAATCAATATTCCTGTTTTAGGGATTATTGAAAATATGTCTTATTTTATACCTGAAGAATTTCCAGAGAATAAATATTATTTATTTGGTAAGGATGGTGCAAAAAACTTAGCTATTGATCTTCAAGTGCCATTTTTAGGGTATATACCTTTAGTTCAAAGTGTAAGGGAGGCTGGAGATTTTGGCAGACCTGTAGCGATGCAAAATGAGACAATTATTAGCCAAGAATTAAAAAAAATTACACAAAATATAGTTTCTGAAGTTATTAAAAGAAATAAAGACCTTCCAGTTTCAGAAGCAATTAAAATCACAACTATGGCGGGTTGTTCAGCTGTTAACAATAAATAAATTATTATGTCTGAAAACATTAAAGAGAGAATCGAGAATGCATTAGATGAAATTAGACCATTTCTTCAAAAAGATGGTGGTGATATTTCATTAATCGAAATTCAAAAAAACACTGTTAAAGTTAAATTAGAAGGAGCTTGCTCTACTTGTACTATTAATCAAATGACCCTTAAATCAGGAGTTGAGATGACTATTAAAAAACATGCTCCAGAAATTGAAAATGTCATAAATATTGAATCTTAAATGATAAAGTCTGATATTTTAATTATTGGAGCTGGACCTGTTGGGCTATTTGCTGTATTTGAAGCAGGATTGTTAAAAATGAAATGTCATTTAATTGATATTTTACCAAATCCAGGTGGGCAATGTTCTGAAATTTACCCAAAAAAACCCATTTATGACATACCAGCCTACCCTGAGATATTAGCTGATGGTTTAATTGATAAATTGATGGAACAATGTTCTCAATTCCAACCAGGATTTACCCTTGGTGAAAGAGCTATGGAAATAGATAAACAACAAGACAATTCTTTTATAGTAACTACAGATAAAGGGACGAAACACTCTGCTCTAATTGTAGTTATTGCTGGTGGTTTAGGTAGTTTTGAACCTAGAAAACCAATAATAAATAATATAGAAAAGTATGAAGGCTTTGGTCTTGAATATTTCATAAAAGAACCTAATTTATTTAAAAATAAAAAAGTTGTAATTGCAGGTGGAGGTGATTCAGCACTTGATTGGGCAGTTGTGTTAAGCGACATTGCTTCTGAAGTTACTTTAATACATAGAAGAAACGAATTTAGAGGTGCTCTTGACTCAGTTGATAAAGTGCAACAACTTAAAAATCTTAATAAGATTAATATTATAACTCCTGCTGAAGTAGTAGGGTTAAATGGAAAAAATAATTTAGAATCTATTATTATACAAAACCCAGATGAATCAACAGAAGAGATTGAAACAGATTTTTTTATTCCTCTTTTTGGCCTTTCTCCAAAATTAGGTCCAATTGCTAATTGGGGATTAGAAATCGAAAAAAATGCAATTAAAGTAAATAATTCTTTAGATTACCAAACTAATATTCCTGGAATTTTTGCAATTGGTGATGTTAACACTTACCCTGGAAAGTTGAAGTTAATTCTCTGTGGATTTCATGAAGCTGCCTTAATGTGTCAAGGTGCATACAAAATCCTAAATCCAAATAAAAAATTTTTATTAAAGTATACAACTGTTTCCGGAGTTGAAGGTTTTGATGGTACGCATAAAAAGGCTGAAAAAGCTGTTGTTAAAACTATTTCGTAGTGACAGATATTAATATTACTATAATAGACAGGTTAGGTAATAAACATAATGTTTTAGCACCTTTGGATATGTCTATGAATATTATGGAGTTAATAAAGTCTTATGAACTAGCAGATGATGCATCAATTGGTGTCTGTGGAGGTATGGCTATGTGTGCGTCATGCCAATGTTACATAGAATCTTTTCATAAATTAAATGATAAATCTGATGAAGAGGAAGCCATGCTTTCAGAAGCTTTTCATATAAAAAAATCCAGTAGACTTTCATGTCAAATTCCTATTACTAAAGACTTAAAAGATTTGATAATTAGAATTGCACCAGAATATTAATCTAATATTTTTTCTAGTGCAGCTGGAAATATTCTCTCTACGAACTTTCTATAAGCTAGCTCAGAGGGGTGTAAATTGTCACTTGCAACAAGAGCAGGGTTTATCAATCCTTGTCTTGTAATGTCAGTTATGTTAATGAAATTGATTCCATTTTCTAAGCAATGATTCTCAGCAAATGAATTATACATGTCTATTTCTTGGCTTGTAACAGAGGGATTAGGTCCTGACTGCCCAAAAGGAGTATATGCATAATCTGGAATTGATATGACTATTAAATCATTACTACTTTGCGATTTTGTTAAACTTATAGCTTTATTTACTAACTCAGGAAATTCATTTTCATATAATTCGAATGGTCTATTTTGGTATTGATTATTAACTCCAATTAACAAAGTGACTAAATCATTTTCTTTAAAAATATTATCTGGACTATTATTTTCAAGTACAGGATCTAGACTATTAATTAATGCTGTTGTTGTCCATCCTGTAACCGCAATTATTTCAACATTTAAAGTGTCTATGATTAATGTGTTTTGCAATGAATCTTTTAATTGTACTGGGAAGTTACATTCATCACAAACACTTTGACCTATAGTGTAACTATCTCCAAGAGATAATATTTTGTAATTAGTTGGAGGAAAAATACCCATATCTTCTGCGTCTCGAAAAATATCACAACTATATACACTTATGACAATAATATATATAATTATTTTTTTCATTTAAACCAAAACCTTTTTACTAACAATAATATTTTCAATTGAATTCCATAACCCAATCCTTTTTTTTAGAGCTTCAATTGATACTTCTTCAATTTCTTTCCATTTTATCGGGTCATTTTCCGCTAATTCTTGCACCATTTGTAGAGCCATAGGTCCGTGTTCATCTTCATCTAATTCAATATGTCTTTCAAAGTAGTATATCAATTTTGAAATATCTTGCTCAGGAAAGTTCTTTTGAAAGTTTTTTAATATTGCAGTAAACATACTTGGAATAAGGTTTTCTCTGCCAAATGTGAAAGCTGCAGCAATCTTGTGAGGCTTTCCTTCTTCAATTATATTAAAAGTGAACTCTAAAAAATCTTTAACTTCATTTGGAATACTTGAAGATTTAATAGTTTTAATAACATCTTCGTTCTTTAAGTTATTTAAGAACAAATCGATATCATTAGTGTCTGCACCAAAACTTTCGATCGCTTCTAAATATAGCTCGTAATGACTTTTTCTTTCACCAATTTGATTAATATCGGTTTCTTCAGCAAGGACAATTTCATTAATTAAATATGCTGTTTGGGAATTATTATTAGGAATCCAAGGAGTTGTGGTACAGGTTAATTTTCTTTGCAGAGACTTTAATAACGACATAAAATCCCATACTGCAAAAACATGAATTTCGACAAAATCTCTTAAGTCATCAATTGTTTTAATATTTGAATATAAATTATGGTCTAGTAATTCTCGTCTATAATTTAGAATAGAATTGTTGATTTTTTCAACTGTCATGTGATTTATTTAAATGCATTTAAGCCTGTAATATCTAATCCAGTAATAAGTAAATGAATATCATGTGTACCCTCATATGTAATTACACTTTCTAAATTCATCATATGCCTCATGATTGAATATTCACCGGAAATACCCATTCCACCCAGAATTTGTCTAGCCTCCCTAGCAATTTTAATTGCCATTTCTACATTATTTCTCTTAGCCATCGAAATTTGAGCAGTAGTAGCTTTACCTTTATTTTTTAAGTCACCTAATCTCCATGCTAATAGTTGTGCTTTTGTTATCTCGGTAATCATTTCTGATAATTTTTTCTGTTGTAATTGAAATCCACCTATAGGTTTACCAAATTGGATTCTTTCTTTAGAATACCTTAAAGCAGTATCATAACAATCCATAGCTGCTCCAATTGCACCCCAAGCAATTCCGTACCTCGCAGAGTCTAAACAACTCAAAGGAGCTCCAAGGCCTGATCTGTTAGGTAGAATATTTTCTTTGGGAACTTTAACATTATCAAAAATCAATTCACCAGTAGAGCTTGCTCTTAATGACCACTTGTTATGGGTTTCAGGAGTAGAAAAACCATCCATACCTTTTTCAACAATTAATCCATGAATTCTTCCTTCTTCATTTTTAGCCCAAACAATAGCCACTTGAGCAATTGGAGAGTTCGAAATCCACATTTTAGCACCATTAAGTAGGTAGTGATCTCCTTTATCTTTAAAGTTAGTCACCATACCTGATGGATTAGAGCCATGATCAGGTTCTGTTAAGCCGAAGCAGCCCATCCATTCACCAGAAGCTAGTTTTGGTAAATACTTCATCTTTTGTTCTTCGTTCCCATATTTCCATATTGGAAACATAACAAGTGATGATTGAACTGAAGCTGTTGATCGAACTCCTGAGTCCCCTCTTTCTATCTCCTGCATTATCAATCCATAAGAAATATAATCAAGTCCTGCTCCACCATATTCCTCAGGAATATAAGGACCAAAAGCTCCAATATTAGCTAAACCATTTACGATTTGCGAAGGAAACTCTGCTTTTTGAGCATATTTTTCAATAATTGGACTAACATCACGTTTAACCCATTCCCTAGCTGCATCACGAACTAATAAATGTTCTTCAGTTAGTAGTTCATCTAAATTATAATAATCAGGTGCTTCAAATAAATCTGGTTTCATAAAATTGATTTTTTGATTAAACAAAAATAAACAAAGCTTGGTGATTTATGGTATTAGTGATAATTTTTTTTAATAGAATTAACAATAAATTAAGACTTTAATAATTTGGACATTAAGTGGTGAAAGTGGTGAACCCCTTTTTCTTTAGTTGCTGAATATCTTCCAGATTTATAAAAGGATGAATTTATTCCTTTTTGTACGTTTTGAACAACAAACTCATCCTCTTTTTCAACTTTTCCTAAATCACCACTAGCTCCTTTATTTAGTTTTGTTTTATCAAAAACATAAGATCTAAATTCAACTTCAGTTAATTTTAAATTAATTGGCTTAACTATATTAATTGAAAGACCCCAAGGGTAAAAATTAAACATCATATTAGGAAAAATCCAAAAATAGTATGCAGCTATATTTTTTCCATAATCAACGTGGTTTTTTGGAAAAATAAAACAATCATCTGTATTGTTACTATATCCAATTTGTAAATTACAATGATCATAAATTTCAGTTTCGTAACTATTATAATCTAAAATTTCATTTAAGTCTTTGTGTACAAATGGAACATGAAAACCTTCTAGATAATTGTCACAGTACAAAGCCCAATGGGCATTTATTTTAAAATCTTGAGAAAGAGAAGAGTCAAATTTCGCCATACTAAATGGCAAAAATCCAATTCTTTTATCCATAATGTCAACAACTTTATCAATGTCAATGATAGGGTTAAAGCCAACAAAAAGTAATTTATTCCAACTTTTCACAAGAAAAGCATGTAGATTGTCACAGTCTCTTGGAAAATTTTTAGTTTTTTCAAAATCAGGCATAAATTCAAATTTTCCATCATTTTTAAAACGCCTTCCATGATACATACATCTAATCTTAGATGAATTAGATGGCTCTAGGACCAGCAAGTTACCTCTATGAGTACATACATTTGATAAACATTTAATATTGTTGCTTGAAGTCCTTGAAAGTAATAGAGGCTCATCTAAGTAACCCTCTAATAAAATCAAAGGGTACAGTGATTTTTTTTCTAATATTAGATTTTCATCTCCGATCCAATGCCAAGTTCTTAGAAATATTTTCTTTTTAATTATTTCAAACAACTCTGGGTCTTTATAAAAAATTGCAGGTAAGGTTTCCGCTTTACGTATGTCAGAGTCAACATTGAAATTTAGATTCATATGAAATCATTAAAAGAGTTAAGTTAATTTATATATAAATCTATAAGTCCCTCTGGTGTTTTTACAATTATTTGATTTTTCTTTTTGTCAACTTCAACTATAAATTCATCATGAATTGGAATTAAAACCTCATTTTTATTATGATCTATAACAAAAAGATCTTGAGAAATATTTTCTTTAATACTTATAATTTTCCCTATTTCTCCAAAGTCTTCATCTATAATTAGATAATTTATTACATCATGATAATAAAATTTATTACCTGTCAAAATTGGTAGGTTATTTATTGGTAAATAAATATCACAATTAATTATTGAGTTCGCTTCTTTTTCAGAATTAATTCCTTCAAATTTTAATCTTAAAAGACTGTCTTTATGAAATCTAGCAACTTCAATTTTATGTAAAGTCAATTTGTTTTCTTTATAAATAAATAAAGATTTTATTTTTTTATAATAACTTGGTTGGTCAGTGTCAATTTTTAATAACACCTCACCTTTAAAACTGTATTTTTTAGTTATTTTTCCTAAATAATAATAATCTTTCATATAAAAAAACCTGTTAATTTTAAATTAACAGGTTATAAATGTATTAAATGTTTTTTTAATATTTATTTGTCTTCTTTAGGAGCTTCGTCAGCAACAGCTTCGTCAGCAACAGCTTCGTCAGCAACAGCTTCGTCAGCAACAGCTTCTCAGCAGGAGCTTCTTCAGCAGGAGCTTCATCAGCAACAACCTCTTCAGCAGGAGCTTCATCAGCAAGGCAGCTTCATCAGCAACAGCTTCTTCAGCAGGAGCTTCATCAGCAACAACCTCTTCAGCAGGAGCTTCTTCAGCAGGAGCTTCATCAGCAACAGCTTCTTCAGCAGGAGCTTCTTCAGCAGGAGCTTCATCAGCAACAGCTTCTTCAGCAACAACCTCTTCAGCAACAGCTTCTTCAGCAACAACCTCTTCAGCAACTCTCAGCAACAGCTTCTTCAGCAGCAGCTACTTGAGCTTCAGATCTAGCCTTATTGACTAGTTTTTCAGCTTCTAATTCTTTAGCTTTCTTGTTAGCTTCTTCTTTTTCAAGAGAACTAATTTTAGAATCAATTTTAGATATTTTTTCTTCTAACCAAGCTGCTAGTTTTGTTTCTGCTTCTTCTAATGTTAAAGCACCTTTAGCTACACCACCTAACAAATGGTGTTTAAGCATTACACCTTTGTAAGATAAAATGTTTCTAGCAGTATGAGTGGGTTGAGCACCATTTTGAAGCCATTTTACAGACCCATCAATATCTAATTCTATTATTGGGGGGTTAACATTGGGATTATAGCTTCCTAATTTTTCTAAATATTTACCATCTCGTTTTGATCTGGTATCAGCTGCAACTATCCAATAATAAGGTTTTCCTTTTTTACCGTGTCTTTGTAATCTAATTTTTACTGGCATAATAATTAATTTATGGGGTTCTCGACCTCCGTTATTAATGAGAGCGCAAATATAATAATATTTTCTAATTCTAATTAATTCTTTTGTTTTTTTGTTTTACTTTTATATAAATATTAAAATTTTATGAAAAAAATCATCAATATATTGTTTGTTTCTTTTTTAGTTTTGGGTTGTTCATCACAAATTGAATATAGAATTCCAGCATTTCAGGCTAGTATTAATGGCTCTAATAATTGGGAGGCATCAAATTTTAATGTAACCACGAATGCTTTAGGAGAGGGAATAATTACAGGAAATGATTTTAATTCAACTATTAGTTTAAGATTTCCATCAATAACGGTTGGAGTTTATGATCTTCGAGATAATATAATTGGAGAAGCTACATACCAAGATACAATTCAATACTCAACGTTAAACGATGGAATAGCCAGCATAGCTTATTTTAGTGATGGAGAGATATCCATTAATGAAATAACTGCCGATTCTAAGGTTAGTGGAACATTTACTTTTAATGCTTACAATTCATCTGGGGAATCAACTGTTAATATTTCTCAAGGAATTTTCTACAGACTTCCATTAACGCAAACAACAGATTAATTAATGTATTTAATATTTGATACAGAAACCACAGGGTTACCTAAAAAATGGAATGCCCCTGTTTCAGATGTCAATAATTGGCCTCGCTGTGTTCAATTAGCTTGGCAAGTTCACGATAGTCTAGGTAATTGTATTGAAAATAAAGACTTTTTAATTAAACCTGATGACTATAATATTCCATATGATTCTGAAAAAATTCATGGAATTTCAACTGAGTTGGCCGAAAAAGATGGTCATAATTTATTAGA